>NZ_JBKKJT010000010.1:0-144349 GCF_046614675.1 Chryseobacterium cupriresistens
AACTTCTTTCACGATTTGAAGTTTTAAACTTAAACTGTAATCCTTCTGTGTACGTTTAATGTACGTGGATGTTAATGTTTCTGCCATAACGATTCTTTTTTGTGTATCGCTATTTCAGGACGAGACAATAATACAATAAAAAAAGACTGTCTCGAAAAAGGCAGTCTTTTTATTTAAAGCAAGGAGTATGTCAATTAATATAATACTTATTGTCCATTACCCATTACTCCTATTTAGTCCATTTCCTTCAAAGTAATATTCTTGGAAATTTTGTAGCTTTTTTTCTTCTTATGGGGCTTAGGTTCTTCTCCGAGCAGCCTTCCCCAGGGTTTAAGATCATCCACTCTTTCACAGATGATTTTGATAATCGCAATTGCCGGAATACAAAGGAACATTCCCGCAATTCCCCAAAGATGTTCTCCTAAAAGGATTCCAATAAAAGAAAATAAAGCGTTGATCTTCACTTTAGAGCCTACTACAAACGGCAGGACAATATTTCCGTCTACAGCGTGTATGGCAATATAGCCCAAGGCAACATAAATACATGTTGATGGAGTAGAAGTGGCGAATGCTATAAAGCAGGAAATTAACAGAGAAATAAAGATTCCGAGATAGGGAATGACGTTTAATAGCCCGGTCAAAACTCCTAAAAGAATAGCATATTTTACTCCCAGAATGGTAAGAAGAGCGGACGTTAAAACTGAAACGATAATTACCTGAAGAAAGAGTCCGAAGATGTATTTCTTAGTCATAATTCTGATTTCATTCACAGCTTCCTGTACACTCGCTTTATGTCTTTCATTGAAAACAGTAACGATAAAATTGTTTAAAAGTCTTCTGTAATTTAAAATAAAGATAAAAAACAGGGTGAAAAATATAATGAAGCCGAAGCCCGTTGAAAAAATTCCGAATGTAAATCCTAAAATGACTCCCGAAGAAGACAGTAGTTTAGTTAATCCCTGGTTAATATAATCCACCTGTTCATCCACTTTCACATTGAATGTTCTGGAAACCCAATGCTGAAGGCTGTTAAAAACTGTAGTAAACTGTTCCTTGAGGTGTGGAAGATCCTTACTGAAGTCAGACAGCTGATTGGTAAAGAAATAAATAATGCCGCCTAAAATCATCAGCATAATAAATACTGAAGTCATCGTAGACATAGATCTCGGAAATCTCAACTTTTTTTCCATAAAACTGGCAGCCGGTAAAAACAGCATGGCCATGAGGAATGCCAGGAAAAACGGAGCTAAAATGCTCTGTCCCAATGCCAGAAGATAGCCAAGTCCAATAATGGAAACCACCACAAGGGTAAGCTTGACAAGGAAAGGAAGTCTAAGAAAATTCATAATCTAAAAATATGCGGTGTGGAATAAAAATAAGAAAACCCTTCCGAATTGAAAAATTTTTTATTCAACTCTCCGGGATTTTCTTCTGTTGTTGCAAATTTTATTCCAGCCGATAAAATTGTACGCTTTTTATAAAAAGAAAACACGCTCCGGATATCAGAGCGCGTTTCTTTATTGAGAAGTTAATATGTTGTAAGTTATTTTATTCTTCAATGGCGATGTCAATGACTTCTTCCATTCTGTTGACGTAGTGTACTCTCAGATTTTTCAGATAATCTTTTTTGATTTCCTCTACATCTTTTCTGTTGGCCTCACAAAGAATAACATCTTTGATTCCTGCTCTTGTTGCTGCAAGAAGCTTTTCTTTGATTCCTCCTACAGGTAATACTTTCCCTCTTAAGGTAATTTCTCCTGTCATAGCAAGGTGAGGTTTTACTTTCTTGTTTTTAAATGAGGAAACCATTGATGTCAGCATCGCAATACCGGCAGAAGGTCCGTCTTTTGGAGTTGCGCCTTCAGGAACGTGTACGTGAATGTTTTTCTTTTCAATATCTTCCTGAGGAATGCCCAGCTCATCATGCTTAGCTTTAATATATTCAAGAGCAATAGTAGCCGATTCTTTCATTACCGTTCCCAGGTTTCCGGTCATCGTTAACGCTCCTTTGCCATTGCTTAGAATACTTTCAATATAAAGGATGTCGCCTCCTACACTTGTCCAGGCAAGACCTGTTACAACACCAGGAACTCCGGTGATCTCAGATAAACTTTTCGGTCTTGGAACCCCAAGAATTTCATCTACTTTTTCTACTGAGATTTTTGGATCATACTCCTTTAACAAAGCAGTCTGTAGTGCTACCCATCTTCCAATGGCTGCAATTCTTTTTTCCAGGGTTCTCACTCCACTTTCTGAAGTGTGAGCCTCTATAATATGTTTAAGTTCTGCATTTCCAAGTTTGAATGATTTTGCATCCAGACCATTTTCCTCCTGTTGTTTCCTGATCAAATGTCTTTTGGCAATCTCAATCTTTTCCTCCAAAGTATAACCTGCAATCTGAATAATCTCCGTTCTGTCTAAAAGAGGAGTCTGTATCGTTGAAAGCGAGTTGGCAGTTGCAATGAACATCACTTTTGAAAGATCATAGCCCATTTCCAGGAAATTGTCATAGAAAGATTTATTTTGCTCTGGATCAAGAACTTCTAAGAGTGCAGAGCTTGGGTCTCCATGAAGCCCCTGCCCGATTTTATCAATCTCATCAAGAACAATTACAGGATTTGAGGTACCGGATTTTTTGATAGACTGTAAAATTCTTCCCGCCATAGCACCGATATATGTTTTTCTGTGCCCACGGATTTCACTCTCGTCATGAAGTCCTCCCAATGATAATCTTACATATTTTCTTCCTAAAGCATCTGCAATAGATTTTCCTAAAGAAGTTTTACCCACACCAGGAGGCCCTACCAATAGCAGGATAGGAGATTTCATGTTGTTTTTTAATTTTAAAACAGCCATGTGCTCCAGGATTCTTTTCTTGATATCTTCCAGTCCGAAGTGTGCTTTGTCAAGTACTTTTTCAGCTTTTGCAATATCAAAGATATCTTTTGTATAGGTTTCCCAAGGCAGATCTGTAAAGAAATCCAGGTAGTTTCTCTGTACATTATAGTCCGGGGAATTGGGATTCTGACGTTGAAGTCTGCTGATTTCCTTTTGGAAGTGGTCTTCTACTTCCTGGCTCCATTTTTTTGTTTTAGCCTTGGCAATAAGATCTTCAACATCACTTTCAGGTCCGCCGCCCAGTTCCTCCTGGATGGTTCTGATCTGTTGATTCAGGAAATATTCTCTCTGTTGCTTATCTAAATCCTTTGAAGTTTTCTGATGAATCTGATTTCTCAGTTCCAGTTTTCTGAAATCCTCATGCATCAGCTCGTAGCACTGGTTGGCTCTTGTCATAAGACTTTTCTCTTCAAGCAGCTTTTGTTTTGCAATCGAAGAGAAATTAGCATTGGTGCAGATGAAATTCAGGAGATCATCATTATTGTTAATATTTTTAATCGCAAAGTTGGCGGCATTAGGAATATTAGGGTCCAGTTCAATAATCTTTAAGGCAAGATCCTTGATGTTTTCCAGCAATGCTTCATATTCTTCCCGGTCTTTAGGCTGGGTATCTTTTAATTTTGATATTTCAGCTTTGAAATAAGGTCGTGTATCAATGATTTTTTTAATCTTAAATCTGTGAAATCCTTTGGTAATAGCTGTAATATTGCCTTCGGGAAGCTTAATAATCTTAATAATCTTTGCCAGCGTTCCGGTAGTATATATATCTTTTTCGGATGGTTGTTCCAGATCCGAATTTTTCTGGCTTACAATTCCAATAAAATCTCCGTTTTTCTGTGCCTCCTCAAGAAGCTGTATAGAGGTCTTTCTCCCTGCTGTAATAGGAATTACCACGTTGGGGAACATTACCATATTTCTTACAGGAAGTATAGGGAATATTTTCTGTTCGGAATTTTTATCAGTCTCTGCGAAGTCGGAAAGATTGATTTCTTCAGTTACGATATCAAATCCGTCACTGATCATTTCTTCTAAACTAATATCTTCAAATTCTGTCATAGTCAATCGAATGACAAATTGTCATTTTCGTTTTTTATCGTTAAAGGAATTTTTTATAATATACTCTGAAAACGTGTGGCATATTATAATATTCTAAAAATGCACAATACTTATGCCATTTGTTTTTTACTTAAAAATACGGTCAAAATTTCCTTTTTTAGATAATCTTTGCATTAAAAATCAAAATAAAGCAGTTCTGTTTCTGTAATTTCTTAAAAATGTGTATTTTCGCAAACTGATAAAAAACTATAATTTATAAAATGGCAATTTTAGGACAGATTAGGAGTAAGCCTTGGCTTTTAATGGGAGTAATAGCCTTAGCGCTTTTGGCGTTCCTGGTGAACCCCGATAGTATCGACAAGGTTTTTGGTAAGAATCCTGATGTTTTAGGAAAAGTAAACGGTGAGAAAATCACCCGCGAAGAGTTCAATGATCAGCTTTTCGTGCTGCAGCAGCAGGCTGAACAGCAAGGTCGTCCGAAAAACGGTCTTGAAGAGCAGGCTTGGCAGTTACTTGTACAATCTAAACTTATCAAACAACAGTTTGAGAAACTGGGCTTTGAAATGACTGATGATTATTTCTGGAATCAAATTCAGTACGATCAGATGTTTGCTCAGAATCAGCAGTTCTTTGATGAGAAAGGTAACTTTAAAACTCAAGAGCTTAAAAAAGAAATTGAAACATTACAAAACACCAATCCTCAGGGATATACTCAATGGTTGAAAACAAGAAAGACAATCGAGTACAGACTAATGGCGAGACAGGTGTTTACCAATATTTCAGCAGGGATTACTACAGGTAAGAAAGAAGCTGAAGAATTGATGAAGCAGAGAGATCAGCTTGCAGATATCGACTTTGTAAAGGTAGATTACGCAGCTTATCTTCAAAAAACAAAGATCAATGTAACCACACAGGATCTTGCTGATTACATCAAAAAGCACCCTGTAATGTTCAAAGCTGAGCCAAGCAGAAATATTGGTATTGTATTTTTCCCATCTAAACCTAGTGCAGCAGATGATGCAGCAGCCCTGAAAGAAATTACAAAATTATATTCAGGAGGTACGGATGCAAGTGGAGGAACTGAAAACTTCCAGAATACTAAAAACGATTCTATGTTTGTTGCAGCAAATTCTGATGCACCATTCAATCCTCAGTATCTGAATCCTGCACAATTGCCTCCAACAATCAAAGATCAGATCACAACAGCAGCTGTAGGTCAGACTTTTGGTCCTTATAAAGAACAAGATGTATATGTAGTCTCTAAATTGGTAGGTAAAAGACCTTCAGATTCTACTTTATCAAGACATATCCTTATTGCATTCAAAGGAAGCCCTGCAGGTGAAGGGGTAACAAGAACCAAAGAGCAGGCTAAGAAATTGGCAGACTCTATCGGAGCTATTGTAAAAGCTACTCCTGCTAAATTTACAGAATTCCTTAAACTTTCAAGTGATCCGAATTCTGCAGCTCAGGGAGGTAGCCTTGGATGGACAACACCGGAAACACCTTTCGTTCCTGAATTCCTTGCTTATCTTGCAAACAATCCTAAAGGAGCTACAGGGGTAGTAGAAACACAATTCGGTTACCATATCATCAATATTGAAGATAAAAAATCAGGATCAATGGGGTATAAAGTTGCTAACCTTGTGAAAGCAATCAAACCTTCAGATGCTACTGAGGCTGAAACAGACAAAAACTCAAGAAAATTCATACAGCAGGTTCAGGGGAAATCTTTCAACGATTTTGTGAACATTGCTAAAAAAGGAAACTACCAGTTCTCTAATCCAAAGGCAGCAAAAAGATTTGAAGGTCAGCTTCAGGGCTTAGGTACTGAAAAAGATGCTGATATCCTTACCTGGGCTTTTGATAAGAAAAGAGAAAAAGGAGATACTGAATTATTTACAGTAGACGGAACAGGTGATAAAATTGTAGTGTATCTGAACGGAAAACAGGAAGCTGGTCTTGCAGATCCGGAATCTGTAAGAGATCAGATCGAAGTTATCGTTAAAAATAAATTGGCAGCCAAACAAATCTCTGATAAAATTGCAGCAGCAAAAGCTTCCAGCTTAGATCAGATTGCTAAATTGTTTGCCGCTCCTAAACAATCTGCTCAGGTGAACCTATTGAATCCTTCGGTAGCAGGTGCTATGGAACCTAAAGTTGCCGGTGCAGCATTCGGTGTTGCAAAAGGTAAACTATCCAACCCGGTTGAAGGGGGAACAGGAGTTTATGTTCTGATCAAAAAATCAGAAACTGTAAACAAACAGCCTGGAGATCTTAAGCAGTTTACAGAATCTCTTACGCAGAGAAATGCTGGAATGTTCGGACAGGCCTGGATGAAGAGCCTTCAGGACAATGCAGATATCGAAGATTACAGAATCGAGATCTGGAACAAGCTGGGAAATCAGCAACAATAAGAAATTCATTTCAATGATATAAAAAGCGACAAATTTTTTTGTCGCTTTTTTTGTATTTATGGCAGAATAATAAGGGAAAAGATTTATTTAAAATGTATTATATTTGCTTATTAGAAAAAAATTAGCAAGTGAAGTTCAGTAAAGAATTAAAAGCTGGTGTGATTGCACTTCTAGCTATCGTAGGCTTTGTGGTGTTGTTTCAGTTTATGAAAGGGAAAAGCCTTTTTACTACCGACAATATATTTTACGCAAAATATGACAATGTAGAAGGTCTGGCGCAGTCTGCGGCAGTGTCTATTAATGGTCTGAAAGTCGGACAGGTAGATAAGATTATTCCTATCACCTCAAAAGATGGAAAAATTAATTTTGTCGTAAAAGTTACCGTCGACAATAAATTCGAATTTTCAAAAAACTCATCATTGGAGATCTTTGAGCCGGGATTAATGTCTGGTAAAGAAATGAGAGTAAACCTTATGTATGGTGGGCCGACTGCAAAAGACGGTGACACTTTAAAAGGTGCTTTCAAGCTGGGAACGCTGGGAAGTCTTTCTTCGCAGGTAGGTCCGGTAAAAGATCAGCTACAGGTGGTTTTACATAGAGTAGACTCTTTAATGGCGAATGCCAATCAGGTTTTTGATGCTCAGAACAGAGCTGAAATAAAAGCTTTATTAGCCAACCTTAACAAAACAGTAGGAGCATTACAATCCACAGCAGGAAGTGTAAATACACTTGTAGGACACAATGATCCAAAACTGCAAAAAGTGCTGGATGATGCAAGTCTTACTATGCAGAGTGGAAAAGTAACACTAGATAAATACGGACATCTTGCAGAAAGTATCGACACTAAACAGTTGAATGCTACTATTGCAAGTTTAGATGCTACAGTAGGAAAATTGAATCAGGTGATTGGTGGTATTGATAAAGGAGAAGGAAGTTTAGGTAAACTGATGAAGGACGATCAACTGTACAACAACCTGAATTCAGCTTCTTCCAATCTGAATACATTAATCGAAGATATGAAAGCGAATCCGAAGAGATATATCAATTTCTCGGTTTTCGGTAAAAATAACAAAGACTAATACGCCTTATGCAGTACATCGATAACATTATTTTCCTGATTTTATTAGTAGCCGGGTTCGGGCTGTTTGCCAAAAGCCTGCAGAAGATCTACAGAAATATCAGGCTAGGTCGTGAAATCAATAGAAGTGACAGAAAATCTGAACGCTGGAGTATCATGGCTAATGTGGCCATGGGACAGAGTAAGATGGTAAAACGTCCTATCGCAGGAATTTTACACATTTTTGTCTATGTTGGTTTTATCATCATTAATATTGAACTCATTGAAATAATTGTTGATGGACTGTTTGGTACCCACCGTTTTCTGGCCTCGGTTTTGGGACACGGATTCTACAGCTTCTTTACAGCTACATTAGAAGTGCTTGCACTTCTGGTTGTAATAGGTGTAGTTATATTTTTCATCAGAAGAAACTTTTACGGGGTTAAAAGATTAACAATGAAGGAGCTTTTCGGATGGCCGAAAGAAGATGCCAACTGGATTCTTATCATCGAATTTGCCCTGATGATGGCTTTCTTTAAAATGAATGCCTCAGATTTTATTTTGCAGTCAAGAGGAGTTTTACCAGTACATGGAAGTTTCCCGATCAGTGAAATGACATTGGTTCCGTTTTTGGAAGTCTTCAATTTTGATAACGGATTTTTGATGTTCACAGAGAAAGCTGCCTGGTGGTTCCACTTTGTAGGGATTCTTTTCTTCATGAATTATCTTTATTATTCAAAGCATTTACATATTATTCTTGCATTTCCAAGTACATGGTATGCAAATCTTGAGAAAAAAGGAAAATTCAACAATCTTGAATCTGTAACAAAGGAGATCAAATTAATGATAGACCCTAATGCAGATCCTTACGCTACACCAGCTGAAGGAGCTGAAGCCGACGTTCCTTCCAAATTTGGGGCAGAAGATATTTTTGATCTGAACCAGGTACAATTGCTGAATGCTTATTCCTGTACAGAATGCGGACGTTGTACTTCTGTTTGTCCGGCTAATATTACCGGTAAAAAACTTTCTCCGAGATTGATCCTGATGAAGACCAGAGACCGATTGGAAGAAGTAGGAAGAAACATCGATAAAAACGGAAAATTCGTAGATGACGGTAAAAAACTGTTGAACGATTATATCACAAAAGAAGAACTTTGGGCCTGTACCACTTGTAATGCATGTACAGAAGCCTGTCCGGTATTGCTTGACCCGCTTTCCATTATTTTTGAAATGAGAAGATTCCTGGTGATGGAACAGTCTGCTGCTCCACAGGAACTGAACCTGATGATGACGAACGTGGAAAACAACGCTGCTCCATGGCAGTACAATCAGGCAGACCGTCTGAACTGGGCAAACGAAAATTAATGTAACAATGTAAATAATGTAACGATGTAACAATCATTGGTAAACTGTTACATTGGTATATTGATAAATTTGATTTAGAATGGATTTCAATATAAAAACAATGGCAGAATATGCTGCCGAAGGAAAAGCCCCTGAAGTTTTATTTTGGGTTGGATGTGCGGGAAGTTTTGATGACCGTGCCAAAAAAATTACAAAAGCATTCTGTAAGATATTAAACAAAATAGGCGTTGAATTTGCCGTTCTGGGACAGGAAGAAAGCTGTACCGGAGATCCTGCAAAAAGAGCCGGAAACGAATTCGTTTTCCAGATGATGGCGCTTACCAATATCGAAGTGTTGAATGCTTACGAAGTAAAGAAAATTGTAACGGCCTGCCCACACTGTTTCAATACCCTGAAGAATGAATATCCCAGCCTGGGAGGACACTTTGAAGTAGTTCACCATACTCAGTTCCTTAAAACTTTAATGGAGGAAGGAAGACTGAAAATTGAAGGAGGTGCATTCAGAGGGAAAAAAATTACCTTCCATGATCCATGTTATCTGGGACGTGCCAACGACGAATATGAAGCGCCAAGAATGCTTCTTGAAAAGCTGGATGCTGAACTTGTAGAAATGAAGCGTTGCAAAACCAATGGTCTTTGTTGTGGAGCAGGAGGCGCACAGATGTTTAAAGAACCTGAAAAAGGAAATAAAGACATCAATATTGAAAGAACAGAAGAAGCATTATCTTTTGAGCCTAAGGTAATTGCTACAGGATGCCCTTTCTGTAACACCATGATGACGGATGGAGTAAAACATTTTAATAAAAATACTGAGGTAGCCGTAAAAGATATCGTAGAACTTCTTGCTGAAGCAGAAGACTTATAATTGTAATCTTATACAGGCGTATGAAGCGGGAATGGAAACTCTCCTTTTTGTTTATCATTTCGGTACTTGCTCTTCTTACATTCTGGAATTATCAGAACAGAGTATATGACTGGGATATGCCGGGCTATATGGGATGTATGTATACTTCCGAGTTCCCGAATTCTCCTGATAAAGTCCGAATCCTGACCTATGAGGAAATCAAGAAAGAGGCTCCAGCAGAACATTATACAGACATTATCGGAATAAAGCAATGGGATATTCCCAGGCAGTATTTCGTAAAAAATACCCAATCTTTTACAGAACAATTACCCTATTTTCAGATCAAAGTAGGGTATATTCTTGTGATCACCCTTTTTTATAAGCTTGGATTATCATCGCCGATGGCCGTATTATTTACCAGTCTTATTTCTTACTTTTTTTCAGGAATATTATTATTTTATATTCTGAAACTCCTGTTTCCAAAGAAATACTGGCTTGCGGTACTATTAACGATTGCCGCCATGCTTTTGCCACCAATGACTTACATGTCGAGGGTTTCTACACCGGATATGTTTATTTTTCAGTTTATGCTGATCTTTATGATCGGGTTACTCAAAAAATGGAACCAATGGGCAATGTTCGTACTTCTATTCGCTATTACCTTTATACGGCCGGACTATATTACATTTACCCTGACTTATATTATCACTGTTTTCTTTTTCCGTTATTTTCAGGAAAAGAAAATTGATGTTTCTTTTATTGTGCAGGGAACAGTTCTTCTGGTCATGTATCTGGCCATCATTAAGCTTTATCATTATCCGGGATGGAAAGATCTCTTTTATGATACTTTTATTGACAGGAGGCCTATAATTTCTACACATCCCATTAATGTTAGTTTAAAAGACTATCTAAGCATTATTTACATCAAAATCATTTATTTTAAAAAAGTCACTTTATCACTGGCTATTATGATCGGAATGATCTTCTGGCGCTCTAAAGATGCATGGGTGAGAATAATTTCGGTTCTTTTCCTGGTGAATGTTTATATAAAATTCTTTTTCTTTCCGCAGTCGGCAGCTTTAAGATTCTTCTTTCCTTTTATCTTTCCGGTTTTCATTATGATGCTCTATGTACTGAGTAAAAAATACAATGATCTTAAACTCGGGAAAATTGCGTAATTTTGTCTTTACAATGATAGGAGCATTCAATGGTAAGTAAAATAAAGATTGATTGTTTAATATCTTGAAAAATAAATATTTACATTATGAAAATCGAAGAATCTAATATTGTAGAAACCAACGACTACAGAGTCATTATATATCCGGCTTCAAGAACTTTCGAAACAAAAGAAGCAAAAGCCATTACCGAGAAACTATTTGATTTCCTTGCAACATGGGCCGCTCATGGAAAACCTCTTTCTTCTTCTTTTAAAATTGAAAAGAACCAGTTTATCATCGTATGTGTGGACGAAGAAAAGGAAATGGCTTCAGGATGCAGCATTGATGCATTAGGGAAGGTAATGAGAGAAATTGACGAAGAATATCAGCTAGGCCTTTTCGACAGGATGAAAGCAAGTTTTGTAGAGAATGGTGAAGTGAAAACTTTAAAATTAATGGATTTCAAAACAAAGCTTAGAAACGGAGAGCTTTCAGGTGATATCCAGGTTTTTGATTTCTCTAAAAATACGTATCTGGACTTTTTGAGCCATTTCCTTCTTCCTTTGGAGAAGAGCTGGGCGGCTTCTATAAAATAGTCCCTGTTAAGCTGATACAAAAGAATAATCATAAAGTGGAAAATATATTTCCACTTTTTTGTTTTAATGTATATTTGTATAGATTCGAGCAGTGACTAATGCCTAAAGTACTTTTTTTAACGACTTCCCACAGCTATAATGATGACCGCATTTTTTATCATCAGGCAAAAGCTCTTAGAGATAATGGGTATGAAATAAAAATATGCAGCTTATATGCAGAGTATAAAGGTTTTATCGATGGGATACAAATAGAATCTTTTGCTGTTCTTGAAGAAAGTATAAAAACGAAAATGGAAACTTTCAGTAAAGTTTGTGATACTTTTCATCCGGATAGTATCATTTGCTCTGAACCATTGGCTGTTGTGGCAGTAAAGAAGTTTGTAAAAGAACACAGGATAAGCTGTATCTATGATGTTACAGAATGGTATCCTTCCATGTCAATGCTTCAAAATTATCGCTTTCCTGCTAAAATTTTTCAGGCGGTGAAATTTACTCTTATTCAGCTGTATGCAGGGTTTTTAAGTACGCATTTTATTTTTGGTGAAACCACCAAGAAATTCCCTTTGGCCTATTTTTTTGGATTTAAAAAACAAATGATTCTGCCTTATTATCCGGCTTCTGTTTATATTAATGAAAGTATAAAAAAACTCACTCCGGGAAGCATCACATTATGTTACACGGGTCAGATCTCCAAAGATAAAGGAATTGAAAATTTCTTTAAAGCCGTAGACCTTCTCCGTCAAAAAGTTCCTGATCTTCATATTAAAATCCTGATCATAGGAGCAGCAATACACGAAAGTGATGATGTGTATTTTAGAACATTAGTAAAGAACTATTCTTTTGAAAATATAGATATTATAAAACCGACTGGTTTTGAACAGTTTACAGAAGCGTTTGCAGAAGCTGACCTTTGTTTTGATCTTCGGGAAATTAATTTTGAAAACAATCATTCGCTGCCGATAAAACTGTTTTATTTTATGGGAGCAGGAAAGCCTGTGATTTATTCAGATTTGAAAGGGATCAGGGAGCATATGGGAGAGCTTTCGTTTGGAAGTCTTGTTGATCCTCATGATGCAGAAGCAATCTCGGATATTATCATCAATTATATCAGGAATCCGGAGCTGTATCGATCCCATACTCTCAATGCACGAAAAGAATTTAAAGAAAAATATAACTGGGAACTTATAAAAGATAACTTCGTTGATTTTGTAAAAAAATCTATTGATCCATAATCATCATGCAGCTTACTATCATTAAAACCTTTGTCTCACGTTTTTTTATTCTGATCCTGAGTTTCGGACTGGTGATCTATTCTACGAATATGTGGGGAAGTGAGGGGAAAGGAACCATTTCTATTGTGGTGGCCAATGCAGCAGCAGTAAGTTTTTTCAGCAATATCTTTTCCGGAAGCAGTGCTTCTTATTTCGCATCAAGGTTTAAAATAGAAAAGGTTTTATTGTATGCCTATCTGTGGTCTCTCCTGACGGGTCTTTTAATCCCATTTTTATTCAGTATTGCTTCTATTCAGGGTGAATATCTCCTGTACCTTATCGGAATTTCCGTTTTTTCTTCACTTTTGTCTACTAATATCAGCTTGTTTATTGGAACACAGGATATTAAAAGGTTCAATATGTATACTGTTTTGCAACAGCTTGTACATATTGTATTTATTGGAATATTGGTTTATCTTTTCGGAAAGAAAGATGTTTCTGTATACTTTCTCGCCCAGATTATATGTCTAGCGCTTCTTTTTCTTACCAGCTTTTTCCAGATCATTAAAAAATGCAATATATCTCAGATATCATTCTGTAAAGAGGTAGGCAGGAACATGTTTGAATACGGCTGGAAGACCCAGCTGAGTGCTTTTGTTCAGTTTTTGAATTACAGGCTTTCGTTTTATTTTCTAGAATATTTTGAAGGCATCGCGAGCGTAGGAATATTCTCTATCGGGGTTACTTTCTCAGAAGCCATCTGGACCATTACCCGCAGTATTGCTGTAATTTTATACTCAGATGTAGTCAATAGTAAAAGCAGTGAAGAATCTATAGGGAAAACCAAAGAATCCTTAAAACTGACCTTTTTTCTGATGATAGGTTTTGTGCTGGGAATCATAATCATACCCTCTCAGGTTTACGAGTTGATTTTCGGGAAAGAATTTAAAGATACCAAGGAAATAATGCTTCTTTTATCACCGGGAATTTTTGCTATTGCTGTAAGTGATATGGTTGGGCATTACTTTTCGGGAATAAGAGAACTGAAAATTCTTAATGTCAAATCAATTGTAGGCCTTGTGGTTACCGTTGTATTTTCTTTCATTGCGATACCAAAATGGGGAATTATAGGCGCTTGTGTTGCCACTACGTCGTCCTATTTTGTTTCTGCTTTTCTGTTGTTCAGAAAGTTTTATAATTCTACTCCGTTTACTTTGAAAGATTATATGATTACAAAAGAAGAAATACAGCTTTTAAAGCAAAAATTTGTAAAGAAATAATTACTTGATAGCTCCCCTTAAAATAATGTCATTTTTCCTATTTTTACATATCTATTAATCTTTTACTATGTGCGGAATCACCGGTTATTATTCATTTCATAAAAGTATTTCCTCTACAAATATTCTGGAAATGAATCAGGCCATCAGACACCGCGGACCGGATGATGAAGGGTTCTGGATGTATAGTATCGGAGAGGGAGCTTCTTTTTCGGGGAACGATTCCACACAAAAAATTAAAGAACAGTTTCCGGTTCTAAAAGAGAAAAATTCTGATATTGCGTTAGGTTTCCGTAGATTATCCATTATTGATCTGTCCGAAAAAGGCCATCAGCCTATGCTTTCACAGAATGAGCAGATTATTATTACATTTAACGGAGAGATTTATAATTTTAAAAAATTAAGAAAAGAACTTGAGTCTTTGGGATATTCTTTCCATAGCAGTTCTGATACTGAAGTTATTCTCAAAGCCTATCAGGAGTGGGGAAATTCTACGTTTGCAAAATTAGATGGAATGTTTGCCATCTGTATTGTTGATCTTTCCGGTCGGAAACTTATATTAGCAAGAGATAGAGTTGGGATGAAGCCTCTTTTTTACCATCAAAGCGAACAGGGATTGGTTTGGGCATCAGAAATAAAATCATTGCTGAAGAATGAGCTGGTAAAGCCTGAAATCAACTGGGACGGAGTCTATACGAATTTTCTTTTTCAGACAACATTGGCTCCACAAACCTGTTTTCAGCATATTTTATCCCTTGAACCAGCTTCCATCATGACTGTTGATTTAAACAATCAGAACATCACTAAAGAAAAATTCTGGAAGCTGCCTTCAACGTCTCAAAAAAATATTTCAGAGGAAGAAGCTGTAAGAACAATAGATGAACTACTTTCTGAGAATATTTCTGAACAGTTATATGCAGATGTTCCTGTCGCAGTAATGATGAGCGGAGGTATTGATTCTACTTTAATTGCTTCAAAATCAAAATCTTTTAATACCAATATTAATACATACACCATATCTTATCCGTTTTCTGAAGAAGAGGTGAAGAATGCATCTATAGCTGCTAAACATTTTGGTGTTTCGCATGCGGTGAAAGAAGTGAGTGACGAAGAAGCGCTGGAAGACCTTAAAGAAAATATCCAGCATTTTGAAGAACCTTACAGCAGTTTTGAAGTCTTAATCAATGCTGCAAAATATGCACATGATCAGAATTTTAAAGTCGTATTAAGCGGAAATGGCGCTGATGAACTTTTTGCCGGTTATTCTCATACACTGAAGCTGAACAGATGGCTTCTGATAAGGAATTTTAATTTTATAAGACCTTTCATCGTTACGAAAGACAAGTTTTCACAGCGCGTAAAAAACTATTTTTCCCAGGATTATATGTTTGATTTTTTCAGGCAGAGCCAGATCAGTATGAGACCGTTGGAAGTTAAAAGCCTTATAAACCCGGATATTTATAGTAAAATAGATTTACATCTTTCAAAATACCACCTTTCAGAAGTAAAAAACTATGTGGGGTATTTTGAATATGACATGAAATATTCACTATCCTCCCACCATGTTTTCCGGGATGATCTGAGTGCGATGAAATACAGCGTAGAATTTCGTTATCCCTATTTAAGCAACAGTTTAATAGACTATGTAGCATCACTTCCTGGAAACATAAGATTTAATGGAATTCAGAATAAACCTCTATTGCGTAAAACAGCAGAGAATTATCTTCCTCAGGAAGTTTTGAATATGCCCAAAAAAGGATTTTCATTTCCTGTCAATTATTTCATTAAAAACGAAAAAAGAGTAAGAGAATTTATTACTGAAAATCTTGAAAGTTTAAAAAAGAGAAACTTCTTTAATGCTGCGGTGATTGATGAGTGGTGGAATCATCAGGAACATGAGTATGACTGGGTAAAAATCTGGCAGCTGGTTACTTTTGAGTTGTGGTATCAGAAATATTTTGAAAAATAAAGAAGGAGCCTAAAGATTAATATTTTACCTTTGTATTTATGATGAAATATTTTTGGTGTATACTTGTAGCGGTTTTTGCACTGATCAGTTGTAAAAGTGATGATGATTCTTTGCAGAGGATTGATCAGTTAATGAATATCTATATCAGGAACAGTGCTGGTCAGGATTTGCTGAACAGTAAGAAAACAGGATCTTTTACAGGGTATTCTGTGAATGATATTTTTGGAACTAAAGATATTGCTCCGATAAATATTTCATTGAAAATGACTACAGATTCATTGTTTTATATGGAATATCTGGCAGGAGCCAAAAGAAGGAGACTGGATTCCATCAGCCCGGATAATCCCGGAACAGGAACCTCCTATTATTCCCGAATGAAGATTACGTATACAAAAAGCACAAATGCAAGCGATAATGTGATTGATACTTTGGAAATTCAGTATCGCAATACCCCAACGGTATTTCAGGTTTCAAAAGTTTTGTATAACAGAGTTCCGGTATTTTCAAAAGAGGCCAATGCACCAACTTCGATAAATACTGTCACGGTCACAAAATAATTTTTAAATTTGTACAACAGTTAGCTGATTATAAGCTAATATCTAATATTTAACATCTAAATAAAATGTTACAAGTCAATTTTTTGCGCGACAACAAAGAACGCGTTTTAGAAGGTCTTAAGAAAAGACAATTCAAAAATCTTGAGTTGGTAGACGAGGCTATCGCTGCCGATGACGAAAGAAAAAGAATCCAGTTTGAACTAGATTCCCAGCTTTCCGAAATCAACAAAATTTCGAAAGAAATCGGTCTTTTGATGAAAGAAGGAAAAAAAGAAGAAGCGGAATCTGCAAAGTCTAAAACAGCACAATACAAAGAGTCGAGCTCAGAATTGAAATCCCAGTTAGAAGGTAAAGAAAACGACTTACTGAATATTCTGTATCAGCTTCCCAACATTCCAAATGAATTGGTAAAGAGTGGTGCTTCTGCGGATGATAACGAAATCATTTTCCAGTCTCATCCGGTAGAAGGTCTTGGTGAAGGAGCAATCCCTCACTGGGAACTGGCAAAAAAATACAACCTTATCGACTTTGAATTAGGAGTAAAAATTGCCGGAGCCGGTTTTCCTGTTTATTTAGGTAAAGGAGCAAGATTACAGAGAGCTTTGGTTCAGTATTTCTTAGATAAAAATGTGGAAAAAGGATACACAGAAGTGAATCCTCCTCACGTTGTGAATGAGGCTTCAGGTTTTGGAACCGGACAGCTGCCGGATAAAGAAGGACAGATGTACTATATTAATGAAGATAAATTATATTTGATCCCTACAGCAGAAGTTCCTGTAACAAACCTTTACCGCGATGTATTACTTGATGAGAAAGATCTTCCGATTAAGAATACAGCATTCTCTCAGTGCTACAGAAGAGAAGCGGGAAGCTACGGAGCTCATGTAAGAGGTCTGAACCGTCTTCACCAGTTTGAAAAAGTAGAGATCGTAAGAATTGAGAAACCAGAAAATTCTTATGCTGTGCTGGAAGAAATGGTAGAACACATCAAAGAAATTCTTACAGATCTTGAACTTCCGTTCAGAGTATTAAGACTTTGTGGAGGTGATACAGGTTTTGCATCTGCCATGACTTATGACTTTGAAGTTTGGAGTGCCGCTCAGGAAATGTGGCTGGAAGTAAGTTCAGTGTCTAACTTTGAAACATTCCAGGCCAACAGATTGAAATGCCGTTACAAAGGAGATGGTAAATCTCAGCTGGTTCATACTCTGAACGGATCTGCAATGGCATTACCAAGAATTATGGCTGCATTGCTGGAGAATAACCAGACACCGGAAGGAATCAAGCTTCCTAAGAAGGTTGCGGAATATGCAAGATTTGATTTGATCAACTAAATTAATCTATTTTTAGTAACAATAAAAAGACCACCATAATCCGGTGGTCTTTGTTTTATTCAGTAACGATGATAATCTTTTTATCTTCGTTTTTAAGTTTTGTATCATTATCGTAGATAGCTTTCAGATCATAATCTATTCTTATTGAATGATCATCAATCTGCTTCACCCAGTCATGCTTTCCTGAAATTGACTTTATTTTATTTTCAAACTTTAATGTAGTTCCTATATTTTTGAAAAACATCATCATCATTCCAGCTACTTTCTCAGCTTCTTCTTTTGAGCTTTTGGTTTTGATAGCCTCTTCAATACTTTTAAGATTAAAATTATCTGTATTAATCGTTAAAGTCTTTCCGTCCCAATTATTGTAAATATTCTGATCCAGAGGCATTTTTTCAGTTTTCGTGAAGTTTTTCAGAGCCTGATAATCTTCCGCAGTAAAATGCTCCATTTTGAAAGAAAATCCAGCCAGCTTCTGATCTTCCTTTGTTGATTTCATGAAGACCTTTTTCATAATCCGAATCGAATCCGGATTTTCAGTTTTCAATTTTCCTTCCTGTTTGGCAAGATCATACATATTTGTCCAGGTAGTCGGAAGCTTATCCATTTCTCCGAATTCTTTCTGCTTTAAGGAATCCGGTGTCATTGCCATCATTTCCGACATAAATTCTTTTATATCGATATCGGTGACAGAAGTGGAAACGGCATCTTTGTGATAAACAATTTCAGAATTCACACTGCAGGACTGCAATGTGAAAAGGCCTATCAGAAATAAGACAATAATTTTCTTCATGGTTTATTTAAAATACGGATTAATGACAGTTAACAGCTCCATTTGGATCTTTCATAATCGTCATAGCTTCTGCTTTCGGAGAAACATACGGTATTCCCAGCTCAAGACCTCTTAGAATGAATAATCCTCCCAAAATAATCATAATCACAGGAACTGCTTTTAAAACTTTTACTCTGAAGGCCTGATTCATGAGATTTCCGGCCAGAACTATAGCGAACATGAACGGAAGGGTTCCCAATCCAAATAAAGCCATATATAAAGCTCCCTGCCATATTCCTCCGCCTGCAAGGCTGGCGGTAAGTGCCATATAAACCATTCCACATGGTAAAAAACCATTAAGAAGCCCTGTAGAGAATCTTGAACGGTAATCTGCTTTCTGAAGTAATTTTCCTAAATTCATTTTTACACTGTACAGAAACTTGGATAGGAAAGGAATTTTTGAAGCAAAATCTTTTCCACCAAATGAAAATACAGCCATAATGATCAGAAGAACCCCGGCAGTAATTGTAAGATATTTCTGAAATCCTGCCATTTCAAATCCCTGCCCGATAATCCCCAGAAGAGCACCTAATAATGAGTAGGTGAAAATTCTTCCGAATTGGTAGGTAAGGTTCTGAAGATAGAAATTGGCAGCTTGTTTTTTGGTTAATCCCATCGATAAAGCAATAGGGCCACACATTCCGATACAGTGAAAACCGGAAGCAAAGCCTAAAGCAATAGCCGATACAATAAGTCCTATTTCCATATCACGTCATAATCCATTCGGTAGTCTGTTTTATCTTTTGTCCAGCTTAATCTTAACGTATAGTTTCCTACTTTCAATACCTGTGCAGGAATGGTGAAAGACTGGCTGGCATCAAGCTGTACAGATTTTTTAATGTCTAAATTCTGGTCGTCGGTTCTGTTTAAAACAAATTTTACCGTAGTATTAGAATTATTATATTCTTTTGGAAAAGTGATGGTAATGCCTTTGGTATCCTGGCTGTATACAGGTTTTTCCTGCAGGTCATCTGCTTTTTTCTTAGCGTCAATCACATCCTGATACTTCAATTCTTCTTCGTAATAATTATCGGTTACCATTTCAGAATTCTTCTGTCCGTTCGGGAAAAGAAACATCATGGATAATATAAAAACTATAAATGCTAATAGTGCAATTACAACACCATGTCCCCAACTAAAGTTCTTCATTCTTTTCTAATTAAAATTGCAGTTTAAAAGGTCCTTCAAAATAAGTCTGGTATGAATCAATCAGCTTACCTTTCATATCGTAAACACCGATAGTAATATTTTGTTTAGAGAGTTTCATATCATTTTCCGGGAAGCTGATGTTGATCGTTCCTTTGGAAATTTTATCTCTGTCTACCTGAATCTTACTTGATGCACTATACGTAATTTCACCATGTGCAGGATCTATTACTTTGATGGTAACGATTTTTTTCTCGTTCGTTTTATTAAGGAAGGTATAATTATAAGTGTTGGTAATTTTACCGTCTCTCACAAAGAATGTACTTCCCGCAGGTTTGATGAATTTAGCCTCCATCTCGCCACGGCTGTAAAGAAGATATCCCAGGAATCCTACAAGAAATAACAGGAATATTGAAAACCCTTTCATTCTTCCTGTAAACTTGAACTGAGTTTCTTTCTCAATTTCATTTTCAGATGCATACCGGATCAATCCTTTCGGAAGGCCTACTTTTTCCATTACTTCATCGCAGGCATCAATACATGCGGTACAGTTGATACATTCCAGCTGTTGTCCGTCTCTGATGTCAATTCCCGTAGGACATACCACAACACATTGATGGCAGTCGATACAATCACCTTTTCCTGCAGCTTTACGATCTTCGCCCTTTCTCCATTTTGCTCTGTTTTCTCCTCTTTTGAAGTCATAGAAAACATTGATAGTATCTTTATCGATCAATACACCCTGAAGTCTTCCGTAAGGACAAACCAATGTACAAACCTGCTCTCTGAACCACGCAAATACAAAGTAAAATGCTGCGGTAAGAAGAATCATTACAATAAAATTAGTAGGATGTGCAAATGGCCCTTCCCCAACAATTTTAAATACTTCTTCATATCCTACGATATACATAAACATAAAGTGGGTAATAATGAGTGAAATGATGACATAAATAGTCCATTTCAAACTTCTTTTCCAGATCTTCTCACTGTTCCACTCCTGCCTGTCCAGCTTCATCTGCTTATTTCTGTCACCTTCAATCATGTATTCGATTTTACGGAATATCGATTCCATAAAAATTGTCTGAGGGCAGATCCACCCGCAGAAAATTCTTCCGAACGCAATCGTAAAAACAATAATAAAGATCAAAGAGGCAATAGCACCTAAAGTAAGGATAAAAAAGTCCTGTGGATAGAAAGGCTGTCCAAAAATGAAAAACTCCCTGTCGATTACATTAAACATCAGCAATGGATTACCATTGATTTTGATGAACGGTAATGTAAAATAAATAATTAATAGTAAATAACTTACAATATTTCTATAGTTGGTGTACTTTCCTTTAGGTTTTCTTGGAAAGACCCATTTTCTTTTTCCGGATTGCTCCATTGTCCCTATAGAATCTCTGTAAGTCTCAGGGTCCAGAACCTGTCCCTGTCCGCCGCGTACTTCTATATCTTCTATGTCTGACATATATAATAGGTTTTAAAAAAGAAAAAACATAATTCGTTACTATTTTAATCTAATAACAAATTATGTTTTTTTCATATGTTTTCTAATTTTTTAAATTATTCTTTTTCCCAATGTGCTTCAGTTCCCTGAGGAGCTGCTCCTCCCTGAGCCGGAGTCACTGGTGGTTGTTCCTGGTTGATGTGATATACATACGCTGCAATCTTCTCAATCTCTGCACCTGAAACTTCTCCGTTTTTACCGAATGCTCTCATGGCAGGGTTAGTAGGAGAACCATTCCAGTCCATATGGAATACGTTTTTGAATAACGTTTTCTCAGGCTGGTTGATCCAGTAGTTATCAGTAAGGTTAGGTCCGATACCTCCACTACCGTCTTCTTTGTGACAAGATGCACAGTTTGTTTTGAATAATTCTTTACCTTCTGCAATGTTATCAGCTGAATACTTAGCTGTTTCAATCGTTACAGGAGGCTGAGATTTCTGATATTCTTCAATACTTGCTAACTGCTCTTTATATTCTTTTTCATATTCGCTTAACGGGTGAGCGAAGTCTGTGAAAGAGTAAGCTGCAATATATACAATACAAAAAGCGGTCCCAAAATAGAATAAACCTACCCACCATTTTGGTAATTGGTTATCCAGCTCCATGATTCCGTCGAAACCGTGGTCGATAAGGATATCCTTTTCTTCAGAAGCAGATTGCTTTTTGAATGCACTTTGGTACAATCTTTTGAAATAAGGAACTTTCTTTTCAGCTAAATAAGCTGCCTTTTCCTCAGGAGATAATTTCTTGAATTTGTTGTTCTCAATAAGGTCTCCGATAGCTCCATGAATGTAAGCCAGGATACCAGCGATCACAACAGTTCCCCAGAAGTAAGGTGAAGAAAGGAACGCGTAGCTCTGTACAAATAAATAATAAAAAACTATTAAAAGTCCGATTATTATTAAGATGTTTATAACAACAGGTGTTCTTTGTTTCATAAAAAATAGTTTAATTTTTTAAATTAAAATCGTCATCTTCATCATCCCCAAGAGGTGCCTCTTCTTCTTCTTTGTAATATTTTTTAGGTCTGCTAAAAACATAGATTACTAAAGCTATGAAGAACAGCATAAAGAAAATCAGAGCCAGTGTCTGGTAGAAGCCAGCATTTTCAGTATTGGATAATATATCTTTAAAGTTCTGAGGAATCATAGTATGAACTTTTTAATGTTTTTTAGTTATTACTTGCTGTTTTGATTTCAGTTGTTTTGATATCTGTACCTAATCTCTGAAGATAAGAAATAAGAGCTACAATTTCTTTTTTCTCTAGTTCTCCCTGAGGTCTCTTAGCATAAGCCTGCTTAAGGTCATTAGCTTCAGAGAAGATATCTTTCACAATTTTTGCCGATTGGTTGTTAGCCCATTTGTCTGCAGAATCGATTTCAGCCTTAGTATAAGGTACATCAAACACATTCTTCATCAGCTTCATCTTGTCTACCATCTTAGTTCTGTCTAAGTCAGTAGCAATTAACCAAGGGTAACGTGGCATGATAGAACCAGCAGAAGTAGATCTTGGGTTATACATGTGTTTGTAGTGCCAAGAACTTGGGTTTTTACCACCTTCTCTATGTAAATCCGGTCCTGTTCTCTTAGAACCCCATAGGAATGGTCTGTCGTATACGAATTCTCCAGCTTTGGAGTATTGTCCGTTTTTACCGTTGAATCTTGTAATCTCATCTCTGAACGGTCTGATCATCTGAGAGTGACAAGCGTTACATCCTTCACGGATATAGATATCTCTACCTTCAAGTTCCAGCGGTGAATAAGGCTTCACGGCAGAAATCGTAGGTACACTTTTCTTAAGAGATAGTGTAGGGATAATTTCAATTGAACTACCGATAGATATTGTGATGAAAGACAGGATACCTAATAATACCGGAGTTCTTTCAAGCCAAAGGTGAGTACCTTCTCCTTCTTTTCTGTTTTTACTGATGTTTGCCAACGCAGGAGCTTCAGCAGGAACTTCTTTCTGGAATGATCCTTTTCTTACTGTAGCGATTACGTTTACAATCATCAGGATAGATCCTGAGATATAGAATAGACCTCCTACGAATCTCATTTTGAAGTAAGGAATAATTGCAGTTACCGTATCCAGCCAGTTTTTCCATAATAATGTTCCGTCCGGGTTGAATTGCTTCCACATTAATCCTTGTGTAAATCCTGAAATATACATTGGAACTGCATAGAAGATAATTCCTAAAGTACCTAACCAGAAATGCCAGTTAGCTAATTTTACAGACCAAAGTTTTGTTCTCCACATAATTGGTACCAGGTAATAGATAACCCCGAATGCCATGAAACCATTCCATCCAAGAGCTCCTAAGTGTACGTGACCGATAACCCAGTCTGTAAAGTGACCAATTTTGTTGATGTTTTTAGTTGCCAAAAGCGGTCCTTCAAACGTTGCCATACCATAACATGTAACAGCTACTACGAAGAACTTAAGGATAGGATTTTCTCTTACCTTATCCCATGCTCCTCTTAGTGTAAGAAGACCATTTAACATACCTCCCCAGGATGGTGCAATAAGCATGATAGAGAAACCTGTTCCTACCGCCTGAGCCCAAGCCGGAAGAGCTGTATACTGAAGGTGGTGAGGACCAGCCCAGATATATACGAAAATTAATGACCAGAAGTGAATAATAGACAGTTTATAAGAGAATACCGGTCTGTCTGCAGCCTTCGGAAGGAAGTAATACATTAAACCAAGAACCGGAGTCGTCAATACGAATGCAACCGCATTGTGTCCATACCACCACTGTACAATAGCATCTTTTACCCCTGCATATGCTGAATAAGATTTCCAGCCCGTGAAAGATAAAGGTACTTCAAGGTTGTTGAAGATGTGAAGCATTGCTACTGCAATCCAGGTACCGATGTAGAACCAGATGGCTACATAAAGGTGTCTCACTCTTCTCTTAGAAATAGTCAGGAACATATTGATACCAAAAATGATCCATGAGAATGCGATCAATATGTCGATCGGCCACTCGTGTTCAGCATATTCTTTAGAGGTATTAATCCCCATAAAGAAGGTAACGAACGTAGCAACGATCATAAACTGCCAGGTCCAGAAATGTAGCCAAGACAAGGTGTCACTGTACATTCTTGTTTTTAATAATCTTTGTAATGAGTAATAAATACCCGTGTAAACGATGTTACAAACGAATGCAAAGATTACGGTATTGGTGTGCAGCATCCTGATTCTACCAAAACCAAATGCACCATGAGTGTTTATTAACCCTTCAATATTACCCGATGCCAAACTTTTAATGGTTGTGTCATCTGTCCCGAAAAAGAATTCAGGTAATTCAGGGTAGAAAAGCATTAATGCCGCCGTAAGCCCGAACGTAAATCCGATGAGACCGAAAACTAAGGTCGCATAAAGGAACGCACGGACAATACTATTGTCATAACTAAACTTCTGTGTTTCCATATCAACTATTCACTATTTTTCTCAATTTTTATTATTTTCTCCTATTTCTTTTTCGTCTTTATTTTTGTTGCCGGTTTCATCTTTTTCTTCTACTTTTTCGTCATCAAAAAGAATTCTGACAGCCGGAGATTCATCATCTTCAAACTGTCCTTTTCGGGCATACACTATAAATACGACCAAGAAAATCGCAGCCAAAGAAACACTGCAGAGGATCATTAAATATAGAATATCCATTGGACAACAAAATTAACCTATTTTCGGGGTTCAAATTTAGTGAAAAATAATGACATTCATCACGAAATGCTGATTTCAGCTAATTTAAAATCAGTCTAAATAAGGGCTTTTACGCCTGTTTTTTGAAATATTTACGACCTAAAATCCAGGTTGAAACTGTAGTAAAGGTAACCACTGTGATCGAACTGATTGGCATAATGATTGCTGCGAAGAGCGGATGCATATGCCCTGTAACAGCGTAACTTAAACCGACAATATTGTATAGAAAACTGATTATAAATGTCATTTTCACAATCGTGATGGAACCCTTGCAAACATTCAGATAGTTGTCAAGAGTAACTACTTTATCTCCGTTCATAATGACATCAGAAGATGGAGTAAAACTGTTTGTATCATCAGCAATGGCGATTCCTACATTACTTTGTTTTAAGGCTCCTGCATCATTAAGCCCGTCTCCAAGCATTGCCACTTTTAAGTGCTGATCCTGAAGGGATTTGATATAGTTCAGTTTGTCTTCCGGGCTTTGATTAAAGGCCATTCCTTTGTAATTCGGAATAAGCTCTTTAAGCTGGTTTTCTTCTGAAGAGTTGTCTCCGCTCAGGATAAATATTTTGTAGTGGGTAAGTTTAGTGAAAAGTTCTTTCAGTCTTGGACGATACTCGTTTTTAAAGATGAATTTACCCAGGTATTCTCCATTTTTACTGATATAAACGGCTGTTTCAAGATTTTTAGGTTCCTGGTTGTTATAACGGGCGGAACCAATTTTATAAAGGTTTCCTCTCACGCTGGCTTCATATCCTTTTCCTGAAATTTCAACAAACTTCTCTACAGGGAAATATTCATCGTTCACCTCTATGAATTCGTACAATGATTTTGAAAGCGGGTGGTTGGAATTTTTTAATAAAGTTTTGATATTCAAAGAGTCAAATTCGCTGATCTCAGATCCTTCGTATTTGATGTTTGATTTCTTTCTGTGTGTAATGGTTCCTGTTTTGTCAAAAACAATCGTATCAAGTTTCGCGATTTTTTCAATCGTTAAAGTATCTTTAACATAAAACTTATTTCGGCCTAAAATCCTCATAATGTGACCGAAAGTGAACGGCGCAGACAGTGCAAGTGCGCAAGGGCATGCAATGATCAGAATGGCAGAAATAACCTGAAACATTTTCTCCAAATCAATAAATGCCCAATAGATTCCAGCAGCCAGAGCAATACCTAAAATGATGAATGTGAAATATTTACTGATGCTGTTTGTCAATGTATCCAGCCCGGTTTCATGTTTTTTGAAAGCTTCTTTATTCCAAAGCTGAGTAAGGTAACTCTGGTCTACATCTTTAATAACTTCCAGCTCCAGAGATGACCCGATCTGCTTACCTCCGGCAAAGATTTTATCGCCCGGCTGTTTACTGATGCTTTCACTTTCTCCGGTAATAAAGCTGTTGTCGATATTTCCTTCTCCGTTAATAAGAATCGCATCTACCGGAATGATTTCCTGATTTCTAACTAAAATTCTGTCTCCTACTTTTACTGCGGAAAGAAGGATATTTTCCTGTTTTCCCTCAAAGTCTACCTTCGTTACGGCAATTGGGTAGAACGATTTGTAGTCTCGGTCATAAGAAAGAGCACTGTACGTTCTTTTCTGAAAAATTTTCCCCATCAGCATGAAGAAAAGAAGACCGCAAAGGGTATCAAAATATCCCGGACCGTAATCCGTCACCACTTCATAGATACTTCTCCCGAAAAGAACAAAAATTCCCAGTACAATAGGAACATCTATGTTGACGATTTTATTTTTTAATCCGTACCATGCGGATTTGTAATAATCTGAAGCCGAATAAAATACTACAGGACATGCCAGTAAGAACATCAGTGTTCTGAAAAGCCCCTTGTAATGTTCCATCCAGTAATCTTCTCCTCCTACGTATTCGGGAAAGGCGAGAAACATACCGTTTCCGAAGGCAAAACCTGCAATAGCAAATTTTACCAGCAAAGATTTATCAAGGTGGTCTACGTTTTTTTCAGCAGTTTCAAGACTGATAACAGGTTTGTATCCCAGATTGGTTAAGAAATTAGCAAGTTCGCTCAATTTCAGATCATTATGGTTGAATGAAATCTGCAAAGTCTTCCTTGTGAAGTTAACCTGAGAATATTTGATATGCTTATTTAACGTATGCAGACTTTCCAGTAGCCAGATGCATGAAGAACAGTGTATTACAGGGATTTTAAAGGTAACAAGGCTGGTGCTTCCTTCAGAAAAATCAGTCACTTTTTCGAAGATTTCCGGCGTGTCCAGGTAATCAAACTGAGTAGAATTTTCATCATTCGGACGAATTCCTGCTCCTTTATTAAGCTCATAGAAATTGCTTAAATTATTTAAATTTAGAATTTCGTAAACGGATTTACATCCATTACAACAGAAAGTCTTTTCATCAAATAAAATTCTCTCTTTTTCTATACCTTGACCACAATGAAAACAGTTCTCGCTCACCCCATAAAATATTGAACTACAAAATTATAACAATTTTTTTTGTTTATCGCGTTAAAAAGTTCTATTTTTGTGATAAATATCATATAAAATGCCGCAGGAACAACAGATAGCAATTGAAGAGAGGTTCGCCAGAGTTTTTAATGATAAATCATTTAAAGAAAGACTTTCTAGCGCAGATTTTGAAAAATATATTAATGGCAAAAAGAAACTGAGTTTTCAGAAACATGAAACTATTTTTGAGGATGGGGAAACTCCAAAAGGAGTGTTTGTCCTGGAAAAAGGTGCTGCCAAACTTTCAAAATCAGGAGCTTTCGGGAAAGATCAGATTTTAAGATTTATCAAAGAAGGAGATATCATCGGCTATCGTTCTTTGCTTTGTGGGGAAAACTTCCAGGCCAAAGCAGAAGCAATGACAGATATTGAATGTGTTTTCTTACCTGCAGATATCTTTATGTATCTTCTGGAAGTAGATCCACAACTGTCCTTCGTAATGCTTCAGAAAATTTCTTATGAATTAGGAGAATCTTCCAACACCATTACTTTCCTTGCACAAAAAACAGTAAGAGAAAGACTGGCAGAAATTCTGCTGCTTCTTGAACAGAAGTTGGGTGTAGATCCTGAAGGTTTTATTAAAATCTCCTTAACGAGAGAAGAAATTGCCAACATTATCGGTACTGCTACGGAAAGTGCCATCCGTCTGATCTCGGAATTCAAACAGGATAGTCTGATTGAAGTGGACGGAAGAAATATCAAGATCTTAAATCACGACAAACTCATGAAACTCGGTCACGTAGTTTTATAAATCATACAAAAACTTAAGTCGGCTCAAGGCCGACTTTTTAACTTTTAAAAATAGATAAATTATGTCTGTTCACTCTGAAATTAAAAAAGTTACGACTGAAACCTTGCGTAAAATGAAATTCGACAAGGAGAAAATAACAATGCTTACAGCCTATGATTTTACCACTGCCAAGATGGTAGATGCTGGTGGAGTAGATGCTATTTTAATTGGAGACTCTGCAGCGAATGTAATGGCTGGTTTTGAAACCACATTGCCTATTACGCTGGATCAAATGATCTATCATGCGCAAAGTGTGGTAAGAGGAACCGACAGAGCTTTGGTGGTAGCGGATTTACCTTTCGGAACTTATCAGAGTAATCCTGAAAAAGCATTGGAATCTGCGGTAAGAATGATGAAAGAAGGTGGAGCGCATGCCGTAAAAATTGAGGGTGGAAAAGAAATCTCCAAGTCAATCAAAAAAATTATCAATGCCGGAATTCCGGTAATGGGACATTTGGGATTAACGCCACAGTCCATTTATAAATTTGGAACATATAAAGTAAGAGCCAAAGAAGAAGCAGAAGCTGAAAAACTGATTGCTGATGCACAGCTTTTGGAAGAACTTGGCTGTTTTTCTATTGTGTTGGAAAAAATTCCTGCTGATTTAGCTAAGAAAGTAACTGAAAGCATCTCTATTCCAACCATCGGAATCGGTGCCGGTGCAGATTGCGACGGACAGGTTTTGGTGTATCATGATATGGTGGGAATGAACAAAGGTTTCAGCCCGAAATTCTTAAGAAGATACCTTGACCTTTACACAGAAATTACAGGAGCCGTTTCTCAATATGTGAAAGATGTGAAAAATGTAGAATTTCCAAACGAAAACGAAAGTTATTAATCCATGCAGAACCAACAATCTATCCAGGGAATATTATCTATTGCAGCTTTGATTTGTCTGGCCGTGGGATGGTTTAATTTATTTTCCCCGGAAATTAATCATTTGCTTTCAAGAAAAGTATTTTATGTTCTGATTGGAGCAAGCTTTTTTATTCAGGCTCCATTGCTTACCAATAAGAATTTTGTTTATGCCATGTATGCTGCAGCGGCTATCTGTGTATTCGGAGCGTTTATTCCGGAAGGCTCAAAACTTTCAGCTGTTAAAACGGTAGGCCTTCTGGCAGGGATTATCCTGTCATTATCCAACAGAAGAAGATAGACTGAAGAGGTATGAAGGAGCAGATTATATATGAAGACAATCATCTTCTGGTGATTAATAAAAAGGTGGGTCAGCTTGTACAGGGCGATAAGACCGGCGATGAATCACTATTAGAATCCATCAAGAACTTTATAAAAATAAGAGATGCTAAGCCGGGAAATGTTTTTCTCGGCTTGGTTCATCGTATAGACCGCCCAACTTCCGGGCTGGTGATCTATGCAAAAACATCCAAAGCGCTTTCCCGTTTGACGCAGATGGTGAAAAACCGGGAAGTGAAAAAAACATATTGGGCCGTTGTAGGAAAAGAAATGATCCCGCAAAGCCAGAGGCTGATTCATTATTTAAAGAAAAACGAAAAAAATAATAAAGCCATTGTTTTTCCGAAAGCAACGGAAGGAGCCAAAGAAGCAATCCTGACTTATCATGTGATCAAAACATTAGACAATTATTTGTTGTTGGAAATTGACCTTGAAACCGGAAGACATCATCAGATCAGAGCACAGCTATCCAAGACCGGAGTTCCGATTAAGGGTGATCTGAAATATGGAGCACCACGTTCCAATTCTGACGGAGGAATCAATCTTCACGCCAGAAAGCTGGAATTTATTCATCCCGTTACCAAAGAAAACATTGAAATTATAGCTCCTGTTCCGCAGAATGATGCGGTTTGGAAAGCTTGTGAAGAATAAGCACATCATAAAAAACTATACCATGAAATTCAAATCACTTTTATTTGCCACATTGCTGGTTATGACATCTTGTTCAGACAATGATGAATTACCAGTTGATCATTCACAACAGACGACTCCTGAAAATACCAGTAAAATATCGTGGAATTATCCGGTTTTGTCACCTGCCTTTAATGGATCGGAACAAAATTATATGTTCGAATATGATGCTCAGGGAAGAATTGTAAAAAAAATAGGAGGAAAGCTGGAACATTCCGGAGGTACGGGATTTCCTTATGCTTATTCAAAATCTGTTTATACAGCGGTAACCTACACAGGAAATACAGCAATTATGAAAGATTACAGCTCTGACCCTGGTTTCACTGTTCAGTTGAAGGAAAGAAGGTTTGAATTTGATAATCAAGGTAGAGTTATTAAAGTAGTTATTCCACAGGTTAATAATTCATATATGGATAAGTATCTGACCTATACATATGATGCTTCAGGAAAGTTAACTGAGATTTTAACTGAATATCCTAATATTCCATATGATCCAACTGATCCGCAAGATTATATTTTGACTTACGTAGAAAAGTTTATTTATAACACCTCAGGAAATTTAGAAAAGGCAGTTAAAACTGAAAGGCATAATAATATTGATGCTTATATTACGAATGAAATTACATTGGATAATTTTGATTCTGCACAAAATCCATTTAAGAAATTGGGTATTTTTGAAGAGTATTTCTACTTTTCATTATCAAAAAATAATCCTCAGAGAAAAATTTCAAAAGAATTTAAACCTTATAGCTCCGAATTTTTTCTTAGTCAATCAAACTGGACTAATCAATATAATTCTGATGGAAGCTTGAAGGTTTTTTATTAAAGACTATTTAAAATAAAAGTGAAGTCCGTCTCAATTTTGAGACGGACTTTTTCTTTAATATCATTTCAGATTTTGCCCATTCTAAAAAAATGTCTAACTTCGTCTCAAACTTTAGGGGTGTCTGTTACTAACAGACTGAGACTTTACCCTTTGAACCTGATCTGGATCATACCAGCGTAGGGAAAAGTAGATGACTTTTACTGTACATTCTATTGTACAATAATGGCCATTCCTAAAGTATATTTAATTTATTAGGAATGGAACTTATAATCAACCACACCCGAAAAACATTTGATGTACTTCCTGCCAACCTGGAAGCATTACTGGCTATTGAGCTGCCTGGAAAAAAGAAAGGTATTGCTGTAGCTGTCAACAATCGCATTATTCCCCTGTCTGTCTGGGCGGAAACCATCCTAAACAATAACGATTCAGTGTTAATCATTACTGCCACTCAGGGCGGTTAATTCTCATATTTAATACCAATACTTATGGCTCACTCCATTACATGTTCGCCATTTCCGAACTCAAAGAAAATCTATGTTGAAGGAAAATTACATCCTATCAATGTAGCCATGCGTGAAATACAGCTTAGCCCCACAAAATTGACCAATGGCGGCTTTGAACATAATGCTCCGGTAACCATTTATGACACTTCGGGGCCTTATACCGATGAAAATGCAGTAATTGACATTCAGAAAGGGCTTCCAAGAATCAGAGAACAATGGATTCTGGATAGAAATGATGTGAATATCTTAGACGGAATTACATCTGAATATGGAAAAGCACGTTTGGCGGATCCACGTCTTGACGAACTGAGGTTTTCTTATGATCATAAACCCAAAGTGGCAAAGGATGGCAAAGAACTGACCCAGCTTTACTATGCCAAACAGGGAATCATTACTCCGGAAATGGAATATGTGGCGATCCGGGAAAATCAAAGAATAGAACAGCTGGAATCAGTGTCTAAAGAAATGGCTTTTCAACATCCGGGACACAGTTTTGGAGCCAATACTCCCAAAAGTAAAATCACCCCGGAATTTGTAAGAGACGAAATTGCTGCCGGAAGAGCTATTATTCCCAATAACATCAACCATCCGGAAAGCGAGCCGATGATTATCGGGAGAAATTTCCTGGTAAAGATCAATGCGAATATCGGAAACAGTGCCGTTTCATCCAGTATTGAAGAAGAAGTGGAAAAAGCAGTATGGGCCTGCCGATGGGGAGCAGATACCATTATGGACCTTTCAACCGGTAAAAATATTCACGAAACAAGAGAATGGATCATCAGAAATAGTCCGGTTCCGATTGGTACCGTTCCAATCTATCAGGCATTGGAAAAAGTAAAAGGTGTTCCTGAAGATCTTACATGGGAAATCTTCAGAGATACTTTGATTGAACAGGCTGAACAGGGAGTTTCTTATTTTACCATCCACGCAGGAGTTTTACTAAGATATATTCATCTGACAGCCAACAGAGTAACCGGAATTGTATCCAGAGGAGGATCGATTATGGCAAAATGGTGCTTATTTCATCATAAAGAAAGTTTCCTGTATACCCATTTTGAGGAGATTTGTGAAATCATGAAGAAATACGACGTAGCTTTCTCTCTGGGAGACGGTCTTCGTCCGGGATCTATTGCAGATGCCAATGATGCAGCGCAGTTTGCAGAACTGGAAACTTTAGGTGAACTCACTAAAATTGCCTGGAAACATAATGTACAGGTAATGATTGAAGGACCTGGGCATGTACCAATGCATATGATCAAAGAAAATATGGATAAACAGCTGAAAGAATGCCATGAAGCGCCATTTTATACTTTAGGTCCTTTAACAACGGATATTGCACCGGGTTATGATCATATTACTTCAGGGATCGGAGCAGCAATGATCGGATGGTTTGGATGTGCGATGCTTTGCTATGTAACTCCAAAAGAACATTTGGGACTTCCGAATAAGGATGATGTCAAAGTTGGGGTGATCACTTATAAACTGGCAGCCCACGCGGCAGATTTAGCAAAAGGACATCCGGGCGCACAATACAGAGACAATGCATTAAGTAAAGCAAGGTTCGAATTCAGATGGGAAGATCAGTTCAATCTTTCATTAGATCCGGAAACAGCAAGAGCATATCATGATGAAACCCTTCCGGCAGAAGGAGCAAAAATTGCTCATTTCTGTTCCATGTGCGGACCAAAATTCTGTTCGATGAAAATCACTCAGGAAATCCGTGAATCTGCAGAAAAAGGGATGCTGGATAAATCACAGGAATTCATCGAAAAAGGAAAAGAAATTTATATATGATCCTCGTTATCACTCCTGAATTGATTGTTCCGAACGAAACTGATCTTATTAATCAGATGTTTCAGGAAGGTCTTGACCTGCTTCACATCCGTAAACCAGGAGCAAACAGAAATGAAATGATTGAATTTATCACCCAAATTGATGACGCTTTTCATTCACAGCTTGTACTGCATACGCATTACGATCTTGGAAAGGAATATCAGATCTCAAGGTTTCATTTCAGGGAAATCGACCGGAAAGAAGAAGCATTTAAAACTTTCGCGGAAGAAAATATAATTTCAACTTCAGTGCACGATATCACAACCTACAATACTTTGGATAAAGTATGGGAATATGCTTTCATAAGTCCATTCTTTCCAAGTATCTCCAAAAAAGGATATGGATTGGATTCTACCATTAAAGAAGAAGTAAAACATCGGAACAATCCGGATGTCAAATTGATAGCCCTTGGAGGAATTAATCAGGATAATATTCATGAAGTTTTCGAATCAGATATCGATGGAGCAGCCCTATTGGGTGCGATCTGGGAAAGTGAAGAACCTTTAAAAGTATTCAGAAAATGCAGGAACGTCCTTATGTCATAAGCATTGCAGGCTTTGATCCCAGTGGTGGAGCAGGCTTATTATCAGATAGTAAAACTTTTGAACATTCAAAAGTAATGGGATTGGGAGTGTGTACGGCATTAACATTACAGACCGCTTCCAAGTGCTTAAGCCTGGAATGGCGTCCCATAGATGAAATAATTGAAGCCATTCAGGTGCTGATGGAAAACTATTCCGTTTCAGCAGTGAAAATTGGAATTGTGAAAGATGCAGATTTTTTAAGCAAAATTGTAGAAACAGTTCAAAAGAATAATTCTGAAGTGAAAATCGTTTGGGATCCCATTCTGAAAAGCACTTCGGACTTTAATTTTTTTGATCTTGAAACTCTTCATCAATTAAAAAAAATTGTTCATAAACTCAGTTTGATTACACCTAATTATAACGAATACAGTGTTTTAAAGGGAAATCATCTGTTACCTGATACTCATCAATGCGCATTGCTGATCAAAGGAGGACATAGAGAAGATCATTTGGGCACAGATATTTTAGTTGAAAACGGAAAAGAGATTCTTTTAGCTCCAGCCGAAAGGAATACAACCTATTTTCCAAAGCATGGTTCCGGCTGTGTTTTATCCTCAGCCATTACAGCAGAACTTGCGAAGGGGAAAAATATGGAAACGGCCTGCTGGAATGGAAAATTATACATCGAAAAATTTTTAAAAAGCAATTCCTCTTTACTGGGAACGCATTCATAAAAACATGGAAAAATTACAATACATATCACAGGGAAATACAATACAGGAACAGGAAAAGCATATCCGTAACGCTTTGGATAATGGAATCAAATGGGTACAGGTTCGATGGAAAAATGCGCCTGAAAATGAATTAATCAGTCTTTGTGAAATTTCAAAACAGCTTTGCTCAGCATATCAGTCGGTTTGTATCATCAATGACCATGTACAGATCGCTAAAGAAATAGATGCTGACGGAGTACATTTAGGATTGGATGACTGTTCTGTCGATGAAGCAAGACTGATTCTTGGAAAAAACAAAATTATTGGCGGGACAGCTAATACCCTTTCAGATGTGATCAGGAGAATCAAAGAATCGTGTGATTATATTGGTTTGGGACCATTGAGATTTACCACCACGAAAGAAAAGTTAAGTCCTGTCCTTGGATTTGAAGGATACCGGCATATCATTGACGGGTTAAAAGATAAATCAATAGAGATCCCTAAAATATTTGCCATCGGGAGCGTTAATCCTGAAGATATTTTACCGCTACAGGAAATCGGGATTTATGGCGTTGCTGTTTCAGGAATTATTACCAGGCAGCCCGCTATTATTAACGAATTAAAAAAAGTAATGATATGAACAATCAGAAATTAGAAATAGCAGGAAGAATTTTTGAATCCAGACTGTTTTTAGGGACAGGAAAATTCGGAAGTATGAGAGATATGGTGCAGTCTGTTATCGCATCAGAAAGCAATATGGTAACGATGGCGCTGAAAAGGATTGATGCCCAATCCAATGAAGATGACCTGCTTGACTCATTAAAAGAAACCCATGTTCATCTTCTTCCTAATACTTCCGGAGCCAGAACTGCCAAAGAAGCCGTATTGGCAGCTCAATTAGCCAGAGAAGCACTGGAAACCAACTGGGTAAAACTAGAAATTCATCCCGATCCGAAATATTTACTGCCGGACCCCATTGAAACCTTATATGCCACTGAAGAACTGGCGAAATTAGGATTTGTTGTAATGCCTTACATTCATGCCGATCCGGTTCTGTGCAAAAGACTTGAAGATGCAGGAACCGCAGTGGTAATGCCATTGGGAGCGCCTATTGGAACGAATAAAGGACTAAAAACACAGGATTTTCTTGAAATAATCATCAGCCAGAGCAACGTTCCTGTAGTGGTAGATGCCGGAATCGGGGCACCTTCAGATGCCGCAAAAGCCATGGAAATGGGGGCTGACGCCGTTTTGGTGAATACTGCCATTGCTGTAGCCAGAAATCCGTTGAATATGGCTGTCGCTTTTAAAGAAGGAGTGATTGCCGGAAGAAGAGCTTTTGAGTCAGGGTTGGGAGCCATTTCAAGTCATGCTGAAGCTTCAAGTCCGCTGACTTCGTTTTTATTTGAATAATCAGGATTATGAAAAGCTTTAAAGATGTTTTTGAAAACTATCAGTGGGATGAGGTGAAGAATAAGCTTGAAAAAGTAAGTCTGGCAGATGTAAGATACAGTCTTCAGAAAAAAAATAAAACTCTGGACGATTTCCTGAATCTCCTTTCACCAGCTGCCTCTCAGGAACTGGAACTTATGGCAGGAATGACGCAGATGCTTACTCAAAAACGATTTGGAAAAACCATTCAGCTTTATGCACCGCTGTATCTCAGCAATGAATGCCAGAATATCTGCACCTACTGCGGATTTAGTCTTGATAACAATCTGAAAAGAAAAACCCTTTCCGATACGGAGCTGATGATTGAAGCATCAGTCCTGAAATCAATGGGAGTGAGTCATGTATTGCTGGTAAGTGGTGAAGCCAATAAAATAGTGGGAGTTCCTTACTTTCAGAATGCTGTACGTAAGTTAAAGCCACATTTTTCCAATATTTCCATCGAAGTTCAGCCTTTAATGGAAGATGAATACAAACTGCTTCATGAAGAAGGGGTGCATTCCGTATTGGTCTATCAGGAAACCTATCATCAGGATGTTTACAGGGAGTACCATCCGAAAGGTAAAAAATCCAACTTCCATTTCCGTCTGGAAACTCCCGACAGGATAGGAAGAGCAGGAATTCATAAAATAGGGCTGGGAGTTCTACTTGGGCTTGAAGATTGGAGAGTAGACAGCTTTTTCAATGCCTTACACATTGATTATCTTCAGAAACAATACTGGAAAAGTAAGTTTTCTGTCTCCTTTCCTAGGCTCAGACCTGCTGAAGGAATTATTGAACCCAATTTTATCATGGAAGATAAAGATCTTCTTCAACTGATCTGTGCTTACAGAATCTGGAATGAAGACCTTGAGATTTCCATATCTACCAGAGAAAATGAAGTGTTCAGAAACAATATTGTCTCTCTGGGAGCAACTGCTATGAGTGCGGGTTCAAAAACAAATCCTGGTGGTTATGCAGTGGATAAAGAATCTTTAGAACAGTTTGAAACCAGCGACGAACGAAGTATGGAAGAGATTAAAACAATGATCAAAAAAGCAGGCTATGATCCTGTAATGAAAGACTGGGACTCTGTTTACAGTGGATTTTAAAATTTTAAAACCAAAGGATTTTGAAGAGATGAAGCTGAATTAAGAAAAATCTAAGATTCTTAAGACAGCTTTTTCAAGCGAAGCTCAACTTAACTATTCTTAAAAGCTTAAAGAATCTTAATGGTTCAATGATAATTATGAAAGAAGATTATTTTTCCCGGTACAGCCGGCAGATATTTATTGATGAGATTGGATTGGAAGGACAAAAGAAAATAAGGTCATCCAAAGTTTTTGTCATCGGGGCAGGAGGTTTGGGAAGTCCTGTTATTCAATATCTGGCCGCAGCAGGAGTAGGAACTTTAGGTGTTGCAGATTTTGATGAGGTTGAACTTCATAATCTGAACCGGCAGATCGTCCATACCGAAAACAGAGTGGGATTATCCAAAGTGAAAAGCGCTGAAACCTTTGTAAAAGAACTCAATCATCAGGTTATATTCATAGGAATTGAAGGAAAAATTAATAATGATAATGCTGAGGAAATCCTTGCTCAATATGATATTATTATTGATGGTTCAGACAATTTTTCAACGAGATACCTGGTAAATGATACCTGCGTAAAACTTAATAAAACTCTGGTTTACGGAAGTATCTTAGGGTTCTCAGGACAAGTTGCTGTGTTTAATCATAACGGAAGTAAAAACTTAAGAGATATTTTCCCGGAACCGCCTTTCGATGAGGATGTACCGGATTGTGACAGTCTTGGCGTTTTGGGAGCTCTTCCCGGAATGATAGGCAGTATGATGGCGCTTCAGGTATTAAAAATCATAACAGATCTTCCGGTAAGTTTAAATCAGTTGACATTGGTAGACACGCTGAACTGGAGATTTCAGACGGTAGATTTCTGATGTAATTGTAAATACTAATGTCACAAATGTTTTCACAAATAACACGATTTTATTAGTAATACATATCAATAGGAACGGGCTTTAGCCCGTTTTAATTTTATAAAACCATCCATTGGCTTTAGCCAAAACTTACCTGCAAAAAAATAGGAGGTAATTATTTACCGCCTATTTTTATTTTATTACAAAGAAGGATTATTGTGCCTGCTGCATTACGCCTCCGGTATCTTCTTTTTTGGTCTGATTTAAAATATTCGGATCTTCTTTCGCCAATTTATTTCTCGTCGGAATTTTATAATTGATGGAAAGTCCGAAATTTCTTGTGTCGTATTTGCTGTAGATCATCACCGGATTTCCTGATGGCGGATTAGAACGTACCTGCATCACCTGTCCGTTGAAAATATCGTTTGCAAAAACCGAAAGTGTCAGACGGTTGTTCATAAACTTCTTCGTCAATGTAATATCAAAAGAGTTGTTGAACGGTTTCTCTGCAGTAAAGTAGAAATATCCTGCCTTTGGAGTCAGATAGCTGTAATTGGCTGTCAGTTTGATGTCTTTAGGCAAAATAATCTGAGTCATGATATTGAAAATCCAGAACCCTTTATTGTTCAGATTATCAATTTCATGCTTCTGATATCCTGCATATAAATACATGAAGTTAATTTTATCCGGATTGAAATTAAATTTCATGATTTCACTCAAAGGCTTACTGAAAATCATAAAAGGAACCGGTAGCCCCACATTGAAATTGTGAATTTTCATATTGGAAATATTCACCTGCTCATTGAAGAGTTTCCTTCCGTCTTTTCGGATGATCTGTGCTACCTGATTGCTTGCCGAGCTTACGCTATACCCGATAAACGCATAGTCAAAAGCTGATATTTTCAATTCATAATTATCAAAAATAGTAGGCTGTAGATTCGGGTTACCATTTACTTCTGTACTAGGTCCGGAGAATGTTACGTTATTCGGGTTCAGGGCAGAAATACTTGGCAGACTGATTTTTCTGTTGTAATTCGCGGCAATATAAACCTGATTCATCATGTTATACTGTACACTTGCGTTCGGGAACAGCTTAAACTTATTAAAAGGAATCAAATCAGCTTCCACCAGTTTTGTATCTTTATCAAAATACCTTGTTATCCCTGAAATATCATAATTTTCAGCACGGGATCCCAACGTGAAATCAAACTTTTTCAGTTTAGCCTGGAACTCCAAATACGTAGAAGCAGTCTGTCTCTGATATTCCAGATTGGTCAGTCCAAAACTTTCTGTATCATAATCCTGCCTTTCATATAATCCTCCAAAACTTACTTTCCCACCATCAAGAAGCTTGATCGGCTGTGCGTAATCTACTTTGAAGTTGGCAATATTCATCACAGATTTATTATTCAGAATATCCTTTAATCCATTGGTAGGGCTATCAAGAGGCTCATTGGGATAAGCTACAAATGTTCCATCCTGAAAGTAATTATCCTGAGAAAATTTGCTGTCTGATCTTGTATATCCAAACTGGAAATCCAGTTTTTGAGATTTGTCAGCAAAACGCTTCTGATAGGTTACAACTGCTTCCTGTCTTAAATTATTGGTATGGGCAACGTCAGAAGAAGTATAAAAAGCTTCTTGTAAATCCTTCGGGTTTCTCTTGAACGGTAAATCTCCATGCCCGTCACTTAAAGTATAGTTGTCATTATTATTGTGATAAATATCGTAGTTCAATAATAACCTGTCCTGTCCCAGATCAAAAGTTAATCCGGATTTTGCAAAATATCCGCGTGCGTATCTATCGGTATGGCTTGTTAGAAGCTCATCCTGCTGGCCATTCAGCATACTTTCACGGTAATTCTGCCCAACATTCAGCTGCCATCCGAAATATTTATTTCTGGCATTTAAATTAACGGAGTTGGTCGTTCTGCTTCTATACTTGTCGTAATTTGTAAAAGAATAATTCCCTGAATACGTAGCGGTTAAATATTTATTTGCATTTTTGTTGGTGATGATATTCATGATGGCACCTCCGGAAGTTGCCGGAAACTCAGCACCTGGCTGGGTGATCACTTCAATTCTCTCTACGGAATTGGCCGGCATTCCTTCAAGGAAGGAGTTCAATTCATTGGAAGTGATGTTCAGAGGTCTTCCGTTAAGATATACTTCCAGCATTTTTCCCTGATACATCATCCCGGCAATATCGGTAGATACAAGTCCCGGAAGTTTTTTAATTCCTTCCAGAACGTTTCCGTTATTCAGCTGAGGCTGCTCAGAAAAGTCAAAAATAGTACGGTCTGCTTTTTGTTCAACGGCTTTTTTAGTTTTGGTAATGACTACGCCTTCAATTTGCTTTTCCTGAGGTTTCTTATTTTTTTCCTGAGAAAAAATAAGAACAGAACTTAATAAGGATAAAGCGAAAATTGTTTTTTTCATAATGTTTTTACTGTTATCCGGTTAGACGCTGAAAAAGATAATTTGTTACGCTAAAATGTTGAAAATCGAAAATTTAGGCTAAATTTTTTTTATTTCGGAAATAATTATATCTTTGCCAGGTAATTATCAAGAATCTCTAGATGGGATAGCAACCTGCAAAAACAAGCAAGGTGCTGCAATCGATAAGCCGGATCTTCCGGAAAAAATGTTTATCATTCTATCATTACTCCCATCTTGAATTTTTGTTTTAAAGTTAAAATCAAATGTTTAAAGACAAGGGAAATCACATTCCATCAGTAATTTTTTATTCTTCAGATCATGAAGTGAGCCTTCATTACTCTGATATGTTCTCATGCCATTTCTACATGCGCATGTGTTGTTGTTTCTAGCCTTTTCTATTTCTAAAAAATAATACAAACATTTCGAATTCTATGGTAACCTTACAATTTAGGGCTACAGGATCTGTATTGCTTAAAAAACAAATTTCATCAACAAAAAAGTACACAACAAACATGCATAATTTCAAAAAAAGAATTTTTATTCCTTCTATCGTGCTTATTTCTTCATTTTATTACGCACAGACGGACACTTTACAATCGAAGAAAATAGAAGATGTGGTTATCCTTGGATCAAGGGGTTCCGGAAGATCTTTGACCGATACTCCTGTTCCGGTGGACATCATTAATATATCTAAAATTTTAAAACAGAGCCCGACGAATAATATCAGCCAGGCTTTAAACTATATCGTACCCTCATTTTCATCCACATCACATACTGTAAATGACGGAACTGATTTTGTGGATCCGGCACTGTTGAGAGGATTAGGACCGGATCAGGTTTTGGTATTACTCAACGGAAAAAGAAGGTATCAGTCTTCACTGATTAATGTTACCCTTACGCCGGGAAGAGGTTCTGTGGGAACCGACCTTAATGCTATTCCTGCTTTTGCATTGGAAAAAATAGAAGTTTTAAGGGATGGAGCTGCTGCCCAGTATGGATCTGATGCCATTGCGGGGGTGCTAAACCTCGGACTGAAAAAAAGGCTGGGATTTTCCGGACAGGTATTCTTAGGGGGATATGCTTCACCTGTTGCCAATAATTTCTCCGGAGGGGTAGACGGACAGACTGTTTCTGTAGACCTTAATTATGGCACTAAAATAGGTAAAACCGGATTTTTTAATGTTACCGGTTCCGCCCAATACCGTGATCCTTATTCCAGAGCAGGAGTGAGGGAAGGAGATATTTTCAACGCCTATAATGCCATTAATTACCGGGCATTACAGGATGGAGTGAATATTGACGGCTTGTATAAAAACATTACCAATACTTCCAATACTCAGCAAATCATCAATACCATTAAACAGTATGCAACTAAGGTTGGATATTTTGCACCTGATTTTCAATCTCAGATTTCCGGGGCAAACAGCATTTCTGAGCTTCAAAAAATATTGGGTAAAGATTTTACCTCTGAGGAGCTTAATTACAGAGGATTGGAGAGAAAAGATTTCAGTTTGAGAGCAGGGCAGTCTAAACTGCAGTCCGGACAGCTCTTCTTCAATTCTGAAATTCCTGTAAATGAGGATTGGAAGGTTTATTCATTTGGTGGCTACAGTTACCGTCTTGGTAATGCAGGAGGATTTTACAGGCTTCCAAATAATGAAAGGAATATCAATGCAGTTACTCCCAACGGATATCTGCCTCAGATTGAAGCCACTGTAAATGATTATTCCCTTGCAGCCGGAATTAAAGGAAAATGGGATGGCTGGAATGTGGATTTCAGTAACACATTCGGGAAAAATGTTTTCGGTTTTGGTGTTGTCAATACTTTTAATGCATCACTTACAGATAGTTCTCCAAGAACCTTTGATGCTGGAGGATCTGAATTCTCACAAAATACTGTCAACCTTGATTTCTCTAAGAAATATGATGTTCTGAAAGGGTTGAACATTGCGTTTGGTGGTGAATACCGACACGAGAATTATAAAGTAAATGCCGGAAAAGAAAACTCTTATGCTTCCTACGATATCTATGGCCGGGTAGTAACAGCCAAAACCCCTGAAAATGAAAAAGTAACCGATTTTTTTGGAAGTGTAAGACCCGCAGGTGCTCAGGTTTTCCCCGGCTTCAGTCCTGAAAATGCAGTTTCCGGAAACAGAAACAGTATTGCAGCTTATGCTGATGCAGAACTGGAAATTACCGATAGATGGTTATTGGAAGGAGCTGTACGGTATGAGAATTATTCAGACTTCGGATCTACATTCAATTATAAGGTGGCAACCAATGTAAAACTGGCTTCCAATCTCAACTGGAGAGGAGCTGTTTCTACTGGGTTCAGAGCGCCCTCATTAGCACAAATCTATTACAGTTCTACCTCTACGCTGATTCAGCAGGGGAAGACAACGCAGGTGGGTACTTTCAGAAATAATTCTGAGGCTGCACAGGCATTGGGTATTCCAAAATTAAAACAGGAAACCTCACAATCCTACAGTACAGGAATTACCTGGAAGATTCCGGCATTAAGCCTTACTTTCACAGCGGATGCTTATTTAATCAAGATCAAAGACAGAGTCGTACTGACCGATCTCTTCTATCGCCCTGATGGTAATTTTACTCCTGGCTCGGATCAGGCCGTTCTACAGGATGCTTTTGATCTTGCAAGAGCCAGCGCTGCCAACTTTTTTGCCAATGCAGTAGATTCTCAGACAAAAGGCCTTGATATCACCATTTCCCAGAACTCAAAAATCTCATCAGGAATTTCCCTGGAGAATAATCTGGGAATCAATTTTAATCAGACTAAAAGAATCGGGGATATCCACGCGTCTCCTAAATTGGTAAGTCAGATCAATAATTATTTCTCAGAACCGAACAGAATCTATTTTGAAGAAGCTGTACCCCGTGTAAAAGCTACATTAGGCAATACTGTGCGAGCTTCCGGCTTTACTTTCGTACTGCGTAATTCTTTCTTTGGTAAAGTGACCGATGCAGATGTTGTGGATGCTAACTTTGATGGTGTAACAGGAAGTACAGAGCATTTCGTCCTTAACCGCCGCGTGATAACAGACCTATCAGTAGGCTATAATTTTAATAAAAATATTTCAGCAACAGTAGGAAGTAATAATATCTTTAATATTTTGCCTTCTAAAAGCCCCGCAATAAGTTCATTAACAGCAGATAACCAGTTTTTCTATTCCAGACAGGTTTCCCAGTATGGTATAGGCGGAAGGTTCTTGTTTGCAAGAATTGAATTCAGCTTCTAATATAAAGACTGAAGTTTTGATTAAAAAAAGACAGAGACTGAATCTCTGTCTTTTTATTTATTTCAGTGAAGAAAATTCAATGAATTCATATTCTGCGGAAGAGGTAAAAAGTTGTCTAAGTACTGCTGCATGTCCATTTCCTGCAATGACAAGAATTCTGTCTTCTCCGTTGTGAGGAATATTTTGAATATTGCGGAACATTCTCAGGTTTCTGCTGTACCAGTAAAGAGCGAGCATATCGGCGCCGTCATATTCTCTTAGTGTAAAGTCACCGCTAAGATAAGCCCCGTATCCGTACTGATGGCTTTCTTTGGAATTCATATAAGTAAAAGTGTCCAGAAGAGATTTAAAATTTTTAGGCTCAGAACTCTTGTAGAAGGCAATAAACTGTTGGGAGATCGGGTCATCACTTCTGAAATCATAATCCTTACTGAGGTTTTTAAAAAATGCAGAATCAGTTTTCCCAAAATGTTTTTCAAGGTCATCCAGAATAGATTCTGCGTCAATGCTGAATAATTCAGTTATTTTGAGTTCACTGGCTATTCTCATAGCAAGCTGATAACGCTCATCTCTTTTGTCACGGTGTTTGCCTTCGCTGTATTCCTTCAGCTTTTGATTGGCATTCCAGCCCGGCCAGGCCTCAATTGCAATCTTTGTCGGCTTAAATCTTTTGATATATTCTACCAGTTCTGTGACTTCTTTTGCTGTTTTGGGAGAAAGTACATCTACCTGATCTTCTTTATTGGTTTTATGGGCATCCAGATTTGGATAATCAAAATGAAAGGAGCCTACCACCAAAACCTTCGTCTTTGGATTTTTAAAATAATCTGAAGGCTTTTTTTGAGCAGATATCAATGTAGAAAGGCATACAAGAAAAATATAAATAAAGGTTTTCATGAGTTTATTTTTTTAAATTACTGTTACATTATTATTGTGCACGGTTTTTCTCTTCGAAATTCACCGCTCTGTTATTGGATTTGATTTTCTGGTTTCCCAAATTATAGGTAACGCTGAGTGTCATTCTTCGGGCATCCCAATAGTTGTTGAATGACTGTGTATTATCTGTAAAATACATATCACCCTTATATCCGGACTGTTTAAAAATATCACTCACCGAAAGATTTACCTGAAGTGCTTTTTCCACAAAGCTCATCTTTATTCCGGCATCAAGGCTTGCTCTGTTCCTTACAGCGGTATATCCGTCACGGGAAGGAAGATTATGCCAGTAGTTGACAAATAGCATGAACGTTTTAGCCTTATTGAGCTGGAATGTATTATTGAGGGAATAATAAAACGACTGTCCGTTTTTAGGAACCAGATTGAACCTTGTAATCTGAGTCTCATTATAACTGAACGAAGTCGAAATATTGCTTTCCCAGATTTTAAAGAAAGTATCTGTGTAATTCAGATTGATACCATAATTATCCTGATTATAGTAATTCTCAAACGTACTGATGAGGTTAATTCCGGTCAGGAATGTGATCTGGTCAAAGTTATTTGTTGTTCTCTGGTAGTAAAGATTGGCAGAAAACTTACTTTTAAACATATAGTTAAGTTCTATATTATGATTAAAAGAGGGCTGCAGGCTTGGGTTCCCTGAATAATACGTGTTCGGATTGGAATACCATCGGAACGGATCCAAAGCCCGGAAATAAGGGCGGTTGATTCTTCGGGAATAATTAATGCTGAACTGATTATCCTGATTGGCTTTATAAGAAAGATAGGCCGTAGGGAAGAATTTACCGTAATTATTCTCAGATTTTGCCTGTGTAGAAGGAGAGAAACCGCTGGATTGTGAATATTCATAACGGATTCCTGCTTTCACAGACCATTTTTCGCCAAGATCTTTACTGACGCTGATATAAGCGGCATAATTCTTTTCATTATAATCAAAAAGATTGCTTTTTGCAGGGTCTATGGTGTAATTTCCATTGATAAAATTAAAATATCCGATGTCCGAATTATTGGAAAACTGGCTGTATTTTGCTCCGGTTTCCAACTGTATTTTTTTGAAATTTAAAGTTAAATCTGCCTGCCCAGAATAGATCTTATAATCTACTGAAGAAAGATTTTTTACGATCTGTGTTGAGTTGTTAGCGACATTTCTTGTGGTAAAATTTACCTCTGTATCGGGCAGATTTCCATAATAATTAGCACCTATGCTGAGCTTATGTTCCCCAAATTTCTGATCAAAATATAAATTAAGCATCTGTGAAGTAAATGAAGAACGGTGCTTTGAATCTGTGTCTGTTTGCAAAGTAGGAGTGGTCCCGGTAAAGTAATGTTGTTTTGAATTGATATCCATATTGGAATGTCCTTTCGAAATATCATATACCAGTCCGATATTGGAATTTTTAGAAAGAGAATAATCAATATTAACATTCAGTCCCAATCCGTCATTCATATCCCGTCTTTCATCCCTGCTTACAGAAGAGCTTTGCCCGGTAATTTTATAATTTTCCACCGATCTTTTATCTCCGTCATATCCCTGAAACTTGATAGATGCTTTCACTTTTTCATTATGATAGTTTACTCCTGCTACTGTGCTGAATGCTGCATAAGTCTTTTGGGTATAATTCGTGGTCAGGTAGCCGCTCCATCCGGGATTCTGATTTTTTTTAAGAACAATATTGATTATCCCGCTGTTTCCCTGAGCTTCGTATTTGGCAGGAGGAGTGGTGATTACTTCAACTTTCAATATATTTTCGGATCGCAGGTTCCTCAGATAATTGATTAGCTCAGATCCGGAAAGATTCAGCATCCGGTCATTAACCATCACAGCAACGCCATTTTTTCCGGCAATGGAAAGCAGCCCTTTATTTTCATCTACCTGCAGTAAAGGTGTACCAGCCAAAACTTCAGTGCCTGAACTTCCCTGTGAAAGCATAGAGTTCTGAACATTGTAAACAAGACGGTCCACTTTACGTTCCACCATAACTTTTTTACCGTTCACCGTAACTGCTTCTATTTTGTTGACATTGGCGGTGTCTTTGGTTTGTGCTGCTGAAAAAGAACAAATCAGGGTGGCTATAAATACAATGTGTTTTTCCATATTATAAAAGACAGATTGAATGATATTTATATTACATTTCTCTGACAAAAGTACCGGAAGAGGTTCTATGAGAAAACAGCATTTAGATGAAGAAGACAATTATTCATGTCAAAAAAGTTTCGTCGGAAAAAAACAGGTTTTTATCGAAAACAATTGATGAATTATGCCTTTAGAGATTTATATTTGAATATGAATAAAAAGCAAATTATCTGGCTTCAAATTATTTACTGGGGGTTCAATTTCATAGGAACTGTCATTACGCCTAATTTTTTTGTTCCGGATACAAATCGTCGGGAAGTACACATTCTGAGGGTTACATTTTTCATTGTGAAAATTGTCACATTTTATATATCCTATTTCTTTATTTTCCCAAAAGTTTTTAAACTTGAGAAACTGTATTCTGCCGTTTTCGTTTTTATGCTGACCCTATTATGTTTTGCCAGTATGAGATACGCTTTGGAAGAAATGATTCTGCCTTCTACTCTTGGCTTCCGGAATTATGATGAAGAAACCGGACTTCTCTACTATTTTTTCGATAATATTTACAACAGCTCTCTGACTACTTTCATTGCCGGTATTCTTTGGATTCTGGAGAAATATGGAGTGGCTGAAAATGATAAAAAGCAGCTTCTGATCGAAAAAAAACAGGCTGAACTTCAGGCTCTGAAAACCCAGATCAATCCTCATTTTATTTTTAATTCTTTAAATAATATCTACTCGCTTGTCTATCAGAAATCGGATAAGGCGCTTCCGGCTATTGAAGAACTGGGGCAGCTGCTGAGGTACAGCACGAAAGACCTTGAAAAAGATTCCATTTCGCTTGATAAAGAAATCGGATATATTGATAGTCTTATTGCGCTGGAGAAACTCAGGATCAGAAATCCGGAACTGCTGATCATAGAGAAAAATATTCAGCATCCTCACCTTAAAATTTCTCCGATGCTACTGGTTCCTTTCGTGGAAAATGCCTTCAAACATGGGGATTTTCGTGATAAAGGTTTTGAAATGAAAATCTCAGATCATCATAAAGTTCTGCATTTTTATCTTTTAAATTTTAAAACACAGAAAATGAAAGATACTGTTTCAGGAATAGGAATTCAGAATGTGAAAAAAAGACTGGAAATTCTGTATCCCAAACACCAGCTTGAGATCAAAGATTCGGAAACGGAATTTATTGTAGATTTAAAAATTGATTTAAGGGATGAATAAGTTAAAATGTATTATCGTGGATGATGAGCCGCTGGCCATCTCACTTCTTGAACATTATGTGGAAAAAATTCCTTTTCTTGAACTGGTTTTTTCTACAGAAAATCCGATTCACGCCCTTGAATACCTTAAGAAAAATGATTCAGATCTTATCTTTCTGGATATTCAGATGCCAGAGCTTACGGGAATCAATTTTATGAAAATTGTAGGAACCCATCAGAAATATATTTTAACAACAGCCTATTCGGAATATGCATTGGAAGGCTATGAGCATAATGTCGTGGATTACCTTCTGAAACCTGTTTCTTTTGAAAGATTTCAAAAAAGTGTTTTAAAGGCTCAGGAGCGTTTTTCTTTTCCACAGGAAGAAAATACTCATTTCTTTGTAAAGTCTTCAGGGCAGAGGCATCGCGTAAGTTTCAATGAAATCCTGTATATTGAAAGCATCAAAGATTATGTTAATATCCGTACAGAAAATGATGAATATATCGTTCTGGATACTCTTAAATCAATGGAAAACCAGCTTCCTGAAAAATTTGTAAGAATTCATAAATCTTTCATTGTCAATCTGGATAAAGTGAAAAGTATCGGGGCTAAAAAAGTGATTCTTCCTGAATATGAGATTCCTATTGGAGAAAGCTATAGAGCAGGTCTTCTTGATAGAATATCATAATAATCATATGAGAGCTAAACCTTACAGGTTTCTAAAACCTGTAAGGTTTGGAATAATGTACCACAAAGTTCGGCAAAGGAAAATTTAAAGACTTTTAAAATAAAAAGACGGCTTCAACTGAAGCCGTCTTATATTAATTAATCTAACAATTAATCTTATTTTTCCTGTTGTTTGATCAGGTTCAGAGCAGAACCCGCCTTAAACCAATCAATTTGCTGATCGTTGTAAGTGTGGTTCGCCATGATGATATCTTTAGTTCCGTCAGTATGAATAAACTCTAAAGTAAGTTGTTTTCCCGGCGCGAACTGATCAAGATCTAAGAAATTAACAACATCATCTTCCAGGATCTTATCATAGTCTGCCTCATTAGCGAAAGTGATTCCAAGCATTCCTTGTTTTTTAAGGTTGGTTTCATGGATTCTCGCGAATGATTTTACCAATACAGCTTTCACTCCTAAATGTCTTGGCTCCATGGCAGCATGCTCTCTTGAAGAACCTTCACCATAGTTCTGGTCTCCTACAACGATTGTCGGGATACCTGCCGCTTTATAAGCTCTTTGTACAGCCGGAACTTCACCGTATTCACCGGTTAATTCACTTTTAACTTTATTGGTTTCCATGTTGTAAGCATTCACCGCTCCAATCAACATGTTGTTTGAAATATTATCCAGGTGACCTCTGTATTTCAGCCATGGTCCAGCCATAGAAATGTGGTCGGTAGTACATTTTCCGAAAGCTTTGATCAATACTCTTGCTCCTGTAATGTTTTTACCGTCCCATGCCGGAAATTCTTCCAATAACTGAAGTCTGTCTGAGGTTGGGCTTACATTCACAACAACTTTAGAACCGTCCTCTGATGGAGCCTGGTATCCGTTGTCGTCTACAGCAAATCCTTTTGAAGGAAGTTCGAAACCTTTAGGCTCGTTAAGTTTTACCTGTTCACCTGCTTCGTTCGTTAAAGTATCCGTAATCGGGTTGAAATCCAATCTTCCTGAGATCGCTACAGCAGCAACCATTTCAGGAGACGCTACAAATGCATGGGTATTTGGGTTACCATCAGCTCTTTTCGCAAAGTTTCTGTTGAAAGAGTGGATAATAGAGTTTTTCTCTCCTTTTTCCGCACCTTCTCTGTCCCATTGTCCGATACATGGTCCACAGGCATTGGTAAAGATTCTTGCGTTTTCAAATTTTCTGAAAGAATCAAGGAATCCGTCTCTTTCTGCTGTGAATTTTACCTGTTCAGAACCTGGATTGATTCCCAGGATAGCCTTAGGTTTTACTCCTTTTGATACTGCATCTTCTACAATGGAAGCCGCTCTTGACAAATCTTCATAAGAAGAGTTGGTACAAGAACCGATAAGCGCCCATTCCACTTCTAATGGCCATCCATTAGCTTCAGCCTTAGCTCTGAATTCAGCAACAGGAGTTGCTAAGTCAGGAGTGAAAGGTCCGTTTAAGTGAGGGGTCAGTTCAGAAAGGTTGATTTCTATTAATTGATCGAAATATTGTTCAGGGTTAGCATATACTTCAGCATCCCCCGTTAAGTGTTCAGCAATTTTATCAGCGGCATCTACTACGTCCTGTCTTCCTGTAGCGGAAAGATATCTTCTCATAGAATCATCATATCCGAAAGTAGAAGTGGTAGCCCCGATTTCAGCACCCATGTTACAGATCGTTCCTTTACCCGTTGCGGAAAGAGATTCTGCACCTTCACCGAAATATTCCACGATACATCCTGTACCTCCTTTTACGGTAAGAATTCCGGCAACTTTTAAGATCACATCTTTTGCAGAAGTCCATCCGTTCATTTTACCGGTTAATTTTACTCCGATAAGTTTAGGCATTTTAAGTTCCCAGGCCATTCCTGCCATTACGTCTACCGCATCAGCACCTCCTACACCAATAGCAACCATTCCCAGTCCGCCGGCGTTTACCGTATGCGAGTCGGTACCAATCATCATTCCTCCGGGAAATGCATAGTTTTCCAGGACAACCTGGTGAATAATACCTGCTCCCGGTTTCCAGAATCCGATTCCGTATTTATCACATACAGAGCTTAAGAAGTTGAATACCTCGGAGTTTTTGTTGATCCCTTCCTGTAAGTCTTTATCAGCACCTACTTTAGCCTGGATAAGGTGATCCGCGTGAGCAGTAGAAGGAACAGCCACTTTAGCTTTTCCTGCCTGCATAAACTGTAAAAGTGCCATCTGTGCGGTAGCATCCTGCATCGCTACTCTGTCCGGTGCAAAGTCCACATAAGAGTTCCCTCGTTCATACGCTTGTGTAGCATTTCCTTCCCAAAGGTGGGTGTAAAGGATTTTTTCTGAAAGGGTAAGAGGTTTTCCCACAATTTGTCTTGCTGCTGCAATTCTTTCAGGGTAACGTTCGTACACCTTTTTGATCATATCAATATCAAAAGTCATATCGTATTTTAGTTTTGTTCTTGTTCTGTTAATGCTTCTTTTCCCTGTGTTGAAAAAGAAAATCACTTATCTATGCATCAAAAAACGTTCCTATAATCCATAAACAGGGTATTTTTGATTCTGAAATCAATAGATTTTATAACTTTCAATTTAAGAAAAATTAGAATTTATTTTCCAGCTTTTATCGAAAAAAAAACGTAATTATCTTAAAATAGAAACGTTCTAAACAAAAAATTGGAAGATTTTAAATCCTTAAGGGATAAAATCTTCCAATAATATAGTTATTCAATAGTCTTGCGACTTATTATCAATCTCTTAGTGAGCGCTTGTACTTGTTAATTCTTTAATAGAAGGAACGAAAGTAGTAAGGTCAATTCCCTCAACAGCAGTTTTATACTCATCAATGCTTGGGATTCTTCCGATAATTGCAGAAAGAACAACAACCGGAGTTGAAGCAAGCAGGGATTCTCCTTTTTTACGTTCAGAATCTTCAACCACTCTTCCCTGGAAAAGACGGGTAGAAGTTGCTAAAACAGTATCTCCTTTAGCTGCTTTTTCCTGATTACCCATACAAAGGTTACATCCCGGGCGTTCAAGGTACATTACGTTTTTGTACTCTGTACGTGCTTCTCCTTTTGGAGCGTTGTCATCAAATTCAAAACCGGAATATTTTTCCAGTAATTCCCAGTCACCTTCAGCTTTTAATTCATCAATGATGTTATAAGTAGGAGCAGCCACTACAAGAGGAGCATTGAATTCTACTTTTCCTTGTTGTTTTTCAAGGTTTCTAAGCATTTGAGAAACAATCTTAAGATCCCCTTTGTGAACCATACAGGATCCTACGAAACCAAGATCTACTTTTTTCTCACCTCCATAGTAAGAAAGATCTCTGATGGTATCGTGAGTATATCTTTTAGATACATCGTCATTGTTTACATCCGGGTCAGCAATCATTGGTTCAACAATTACATCAAGATCTACAACAACTTCAGCATAATATTTAGCGTTTGCATCAGGAGTCAAAGCAGGTTTTTCACCTGATCTGATTTCTGCAATTCTCTTATCTGCTTTGTCAATTAATCCCTGAAGGACTTTGTTGTGATTATCCATACCCTTGTCGATCATGATCTGGATTCTGCCTTTTGCAATTTCCAGTGATTCGATCAAAGTCTTATCTTCAGAAATGTTGATAGAAGCTTTTGCCTTCATTTCGGCAGTCCAGTCTGTAAAGGTAAATGCCTGGTCAGCAGGAAGTGTTCCGATATGAACCTCAATGATTCTACCCTGGAATACGTTTTCTCCTCCAAACTGCTTTAACATCTGAGCCTGCGTTGCATGAACCACATCACGGAAATCCATGTGAGGCTTCATTTCACCTTTGAAAGTTACTTTTACAGATTCAGGGATCGGCATAGATGCTTCACCGGTAGCCAATGCAAGAGCTACAGTTCCTGAGTCAGCTCCAAAAGCAACTCCTTTAGACATTCTGGTGTGAGAGTCACCACCAATAATGATAGCCCACTCGTCTACAGTGATATCGTTAAGAACTTTGTGGATAACGTCAGTCATGGCGTGGTATTCACCTTTCGGGTCACGGGCTGTAATCAGTCCGAACTCGTTCATGAATTTCATCAGCTTAGGAATGTTAGCCTGAGCTTTTTTATCCCAAACGGAAGCCGTGTGGCATCCGGACTGATAAGCACCATCTACGATTGGAGAAATCACAGTTGCTGCCATTGATTCTAATTCCTGAGCGGTCATCAAACCTGTTGTATCCTGAGATCCAACAATATTAACCTGTACACGAACGTCAGAACCGGCATGTAATACTTTTCCCGGAGTAGTTCCAACAGCATTTCTGTTGAAAATCTTCTCTACAGCCGTAAGTCCTTGTCCTTCATGAGAGATTTCTTTTGACGGAGCAAAAACTGTTGGCGCTTCAATACCTAAAACCTGAGCAGCAAATGTCTGTAGTTTTTTACCAAATACGACCGCGTAAGATCCTCCTGCTCTGATGAATTCCATCTTTTGCGGAGTGAAAGATTTGGTAAGGTCGATCAGTTCCTGGTCGCCGTTGTATAATTTCTTTTCTTTTGTATTGATTGTTAAAACAGTTCCTGTTGCTACTGAATATGCTTCTTCAAGAACAATGTCACCGTTTTCATTACGAACCGGGTTCCCGTTTTCGTCAACTTTCTTTACCCAGTTTTTAAGGTCAATACCGATACCTCCGGTAACGTCTACTGTGGTAAGGAAGATCGGAGAAATACCGTTTGTTCCTCCTACAATGGGAGCAATGTTGACGAATGGTACGTATGGGCTTGCCTGTTTTCCTGTCCAAAGAGCAACATTGTTTACTCCTGACATTCTGGATGATCCTACACCCATTGTTCCTTTTTCAGCGATCAGCATAACGCTTGCATCAGGATGCTTTGCCTGTAAAGCTTTGATTTCTTCCTGAGCTTCAGGAGTGATCATACATTTACCGTGAAGTTCACGGTCTGATCTTGAGTGAGCCTGATTACCAGGAGAAAGTAAATCTGTAGAAATATCTCCTTCACCAGCAATATAAGTAACTACTTTAATTTCTTCAGCAACTTCAGGAAGTTTAGTGAAGAATTCGGCTTTTGCGTAGCTTTCAAGGATTTCTTTTGCAATTTCGTTACCGCTGTTGAATGCTTCTTTCAAACGGTTCGTATCTGCTTCATAAAGGAAAACCTGAGTTTTAAGAACGTTCGCAGCTTCTTTAGCAATAGCTGCATCATTACCTAAAGCAAGGTCCAGCAGCACCTCAATAGAAGGTCCGCCTTTCATATGAGATAATAATTCAAAGGCAAATGCCGGGGAAATTTCTTCTACTACGGATTCACCCAGAATAATTTCTTTTAAAAATTTTGCTTTTACTCCCGCTGCACTCGTAGTTCCGGGTAGTGTGTTATAAATGAAAAATTTAAGAGAGTCCGGTCGGTCAGCATTATCTGAATCTTTAATTTGTGCAATGATTTCGCTTAGTAATTCAGCACCATCAATTGGCTTTGGATGAAGCCCCTGGGTTTTTCTTTCTTCAATCTCTTTGATGTAATCCTTATAAATACTCATAATAGAAGGTCTTTCAAAATTAAAGGTAGGTCTGCTTTTTCTTTACCGGTGTGTATAAATACAATTAATGACATTTTGAGTTCTCGCATTTTGATGCAACATTAACCGAATAAAGTCAGCATAATCTACACTTTTTCAAAAGTTTTTTAAAATTATCAAACATTTCAAAATGTTCCCAAAATTACGAAATTTTACAATTTTATAAGAATGAAATTATTTAGATTCTTTATAAATATGAATTTTATAATATCTATTTTTGGTCGTATTTTTGTAATCAAATGGAGAATATGAAAAATATCCTGAATGTTTTATGTGTTTTTATTTCGATTTTCGTTTTCTCACAGACCCGATCTGTGAAGAAAATCCCTGCGAAGAAAGGACCGAAAACCACGGCTAAAAAAGCAGCTTCAGCCAGCAAACCTAATGCTGATCTGATGGTGATCAACAAAGATCTTCCTGTTTTGATTCCTAAGAAAAAAGGAGATCAGTTCGGGTATGTCAATCAGAACGGGAAATTTATTATCCAGCCGGAATATCATATTGCCGTATTTTTTTATGAAGACTGTAATCTTCTGAATTCACCCAATGAAAAAGTGAGAAAATTTGGAACAAAAGACTATGCTACGGTGGAGAAAAATATGATTTCTTACCGCATAGATCAGTCTGGTAAGAGAGTCTATCAGTTTAAAGATACCGATTTTGGAAAATGTAAATTTGAAGAATATAAACAACAGTTATTCCAAGCTTATATCCTGAATGGTTTTTACGGAATCATTGAAAAATCAAAATTTGTAAATGCCGCAGATTACAGACAATATCAGATCTATCCTCAATATCAGTATCTGTTCATTCTTGAAGGGGATGATGTAGCTAATCCAATGATTGTTGCTTCCAATAATGATAAATTTGGAATCATTGATGTTAACAATAAAGTGATTATTCCGTTTGAATATTCCAATATTAAAAGAAACTTCAGCTGGAAACTCGGTAAGATGTTTGAAGTGACAAAAGATGGTTCCAATTACTATTACATAGACGCCAACAACAAAACTTACTAAATAATTATAAATGATGAATGATGAATGATGAATGATGAATGATGAATGATGAATGATGAATGATGAATGATTCATTTGATAACTCCTATTTTTCATAGTGTTTTTTCCATTCTGTAACTATTTATTTACCACGTAATCTGATATTCAAAAGCCCGCATCTCGTAACCCGATCGCAGTTCATATATTTTTTGTAATTTTGCGGCTGAAATAAAGGGGTGCTTTAACAGGCTGAGATTATACCCAATGAACCTGGAACAGGTAATGCTGTTTAGGGAATTGAAAATGTACCAATGAAACAGTATAACAATATACCAATTGCTAGACTGTTAAATTAATAAAATTGTTACATTATTGCTCAACCCCTTTTATTCATTAAATGTTAAAGATTTATAGAATGAAAGGATTATTTTTTTTAGGGCTTAGTGTAGGCTCAGTGGCTTTTATACAGGCTCAGAATAAAGATTCCCTAAAGGTGAGGGAAATTGAAGCAGTCAACTTTACCAAAAGGCTTCCGGTAGCAAAGGAAATCATCAATGTACAGAAAGATCTGGACAGTAAGAATCTGGGACAGGATCTTCCTATTCTTTTGAAAAACCAAACTTCCATTATTTCGACGTCAGATGCCGGAAACGGGGTAGGATATACCGGTTTCAGAATCCGTGGAGTTTCAGGAAGTGCTATCAATGTCATGATGAACGGTGTTCCATACAACGACTCTGAAAGCCAGGGAACCTTTTTTGTCAACGTTCCGGATTTGACAAGTTCTGCTTCACAGATTGTCATTCAGAGGGGAGTAGGAACTTCCAATAACGGGGTTTCTGCCTTCGGAGCAAGTATTAACGTACTTTCTAAGGATCCTGAAGAGAAATTTTATTTTAAAACGGATGACAGCTACGGATCATTTAATACTTATAAATATTCAGCAGAAATAGGTTCCGGGAAATTCTGGAAAAACCGACTTTCCGTGATGGGAAGATATACTCATATTCATTCTGACGGCTATATCGACAGGGCTTCATCCAACTTACATTCTTATAATTTCACTGCTTTATTTGAAGAAGGGAATACAAAATTACGTTTAATGGCTTTTGGCGGAAAAGAGAAAACGTATCAGGCATGGAACGGGATTGATCGTAAAACCTGGGAGACCGATCCTAAATTCAATATTTCAGGAGCCATTTATGATGCCAACTGGGAGAATATTGTAAGTTTCTATGATAATGAAACGGATAACTACAGACAGAACCATTATCAGTTGCTTTGGGAACAGAAATTCAACGACCGCTGGAATCTGGAAACCACGTTCCACTATACAAAAGGAAAAGGATATTACGAAAACTACAAGCAGGGAGATCCTTTTTCAAGATATAACCTTCCCAATATAACAGAAGGAGGAGAAACGATAAAAGCTTCAGACTTTATCAGAAAAAAATGGCTGAACAACGATTTCTACGGAATGGTTTCTACATTGTACGGAAAGTTTGAAAATTTAGATTTGAACTTTGGTGCTGTGGTCAATCAGTATTACGGAAGACACTATGGAAATGTAACAGGAGTATTTTTTCCTCAGATTGATGAAAGCGAATATTACAGAAATCGCTCTGTAAAGAATGAGGTGTCTGGTTTTGCAAAAGCTTTATTAAGATTGAATAATTTTGAATTCTTTGGTGATTTGCAGCTCAGAAAAATCAATTACAACACAAAGATTCTGACGGCTGGTGATGGTGAAGGAGCAGATTTAAGTAAAAACTGGCTGTTTTTTAATCCAAAAGCCGGAGTAAATTACAGAATTGACGGAGGTAAAATATTCCTTTCTTACGCCCACGCCCATCGTGAACCCAACAGAGACGACCTGATGGCCAATAATGATGTAAAAGCAGAAAAGCTTCACGATATTGAAGCCGGTTTTGAAAAACAGTTCGGGATTGTTTCATTGACGGCCAATGTTTATTATATGTATTATGTGAACCAGCTGGTGTTAAATGGAGAATTGAATAATGTAGGAGCATTTATCAGAACAAATTCAGGGAAGAGCTACAGAAGAGGTATTGAGGTAGGTGCTTTGGCAAAATTATCCAAACAATGTGAGGTTTCAGGAAATGTAACGTTAAGTCAGAACAGAAACCAGGATTTTAATATTCAGAATGGTGATGTTCCTAAAAGTCTTGGAAATACCCAGATTTCTTTTTCCCCGAATGTTATAGCCAATTTAGGCTTGAAATTCAATCCTACAAAAAATTTCCAGTTTGCTTTAATGAATCAGTATGTTGGAAAACAATATCTGGACAATACTGAAGATGCCAATCTGCAGCTTAAAGATTATTTTCTTACAGATTTCAATGCTCAGTACCAGTTTAAAATTGCCAATAATGAAATTGCATTGAAGCTGTTGGTGAATAACCTGTTCAATAAGAAATATGTTAATAACGGATCTGTTTATGATGGGCAGCCTTATTATTTTTCTCAGGCAGGAACAAATTTTATGTTTGGAGTAAGTTGGAAAATTCAGTAATTGACAAATCGGTCTTTGCTTTTTAGTAGATTTACCATTTTTAAACTTAAAAAAAGCAGTTTAAATAACAGTATATCTGTTTTAATACAGAATAATCAAAAGACTGTTCCGGCAGTCTTTTTTATATCCATTAAATATTACAAAAAGTCCCGAAAAAGTTATAAATTTGCTGCCAAATGAATATTTCAGCATATATTTTAGAATACTTAAAACAATTTGGAACTGCCACAGTTCCAGGCTTTGGGGTGTTTTCACTGAAAAATTCTAAGGCAATTATCAATTCTGAAAACGGAAGCATCTTGCCTCCGGCCAGTCAGATTGAATTTGCCATAGATTATGAAGTCCGGGCTGAAGACCTTACTGCTTTTATTGCAGAACAAAAACAGATGTCTCTGGAAGCTTCAAGAAGTGATCTTAAAATTCAGACTGATTTTTGGAAGAAAAAACTTCAGGCCGAACAGGTTCTTGACATTCAAAACCTTGGAACCGTTTTCATTGAAGAAGGACATACCCATTTCAAGGGAAAAAGAATAGAATCCGGACGTCCGGATTTTTACGGATTGGAAGAAATCAGATTTTCAGATATCAATAACGGGGAAAAAGTAAATGCTTCTGTGAATCGTGAAAAGGATTTTAAATTCAAAAAAACAATTCTTTGGCTTTTCCTTCTGATTATCCCGGTTCTTGGAATTGTATACCTGGCGTTTACCCAGCAGGAACTTCTTTTCGGAAAGAAATCTTTCAATAATGTTTCAGTACAAACCTCTACCCATAGGATCGTAAAAGATACGGTGAAGATGAAAGTACATACTCCGGAAACACCCGTTACAGATTCTTTGAAAAAAGATTCATTAGTAAAACCCGTCGGAAAAGTAAAGCAATCTGCTCCGGCTGTCCCAAACAACACTAAGACTAGATGGCAAAAATAAAAAAAGCGTCAGAATCTCTGACCATTATGACCAATATCGTTCTTCCGAACGAAACCAACTCTTTAAGAAACCTTTTCGGTGGTGAGCTTTTAGCAAAAATGGACCGTTGTGCGTCTATTTCAGCAGCAAGACACTGTGAAAGAAGAGTAGTAACAGCTTCAGTAAACCACGTATCTTTCAATCACCCTATTCCGGAAGGAGGTGTAGTTGTACTGGAATCTAAAGTTTCCAGAGCATTTTCTACTTCCATGGAAGTGTATGTAGATGTATGGTTGGATGATCCAATCAACCAGAAGAAAGTTCATACGAATGCTGGGATTTATACTTTCGTTGCAGTAGATGAATTCAACCGTCCGATTCCTATTCCGGAAATGATTCCTGAAACAGATGAGGAGAAAGAAAGATTTGCAGCGGCATTCCGTAGAAAAGAACTTTCATTAATCCTTTCCGGAAGAATGAAACCTTTGGAATCTGTAGAACTTAAAAAACTATTCCAGGAACCACAGGAATCTAAGAAAGATAAAAAGTAAGCTTATATACTTTATCAATAAAAATGCTTTTAAACTTTGCTGAGTGCTAACGCCTTTGCGAGCTTAAAAGCATTTGTTTTTTCAGAAATTTGCGAACTTTGCGGTAGAATAAAATTGTAATCATTTAGGAATCTGTTCCTATCTCTAAAATCATTAATAAAAAATGAAAATACTTCTTTTAGATAAAAACCATCCTCTCATCACTGAACAGCTTTTGGCTAAGAATTTTATCCTGGAAGAGGATTTTACATCGTCTTATGATGAGGTTTGCAATAAAATTGAGAACTACGACGGAATTATCATCAGAAGCCGTATTCCATTAGACCGGAATTTTCTGGAGAAAGGGAAGAATCTGAAGTTCATTGCAAGAGTAGGGGCCGGAATGGAAAATATTGATATTCCTATTGCAGAAAAACTGGGAATTCAATTGATCAATTCTCCTGAAGGAAACAGAGATTCCGTGGCAGAACACGTTGTGGGAATGCTTCTGGTGATCTTGAACAGACTCTTTATTGCTTCCCAGGAAGTGAAAAACGGGATCTGGAAACGTGAAGAAAACAGAGGAGATGAGCTGTTGGGAAAAACTGTCGGGCTTATCGGATATGGAAATATGGGAAAAGCTACTGCAAAAAGACTTTCAGGGTTCGGATGTAGGGTGATTTTCCATGATATTCTTCCTGATCTTTCAGATGAATATGCAACACAGGTTTCACTGGAAGAACTGAAACAGTCTGCAGAGGTCGTAAGCCTGCATATTCCTTTAACTTCAGAAACCCGCTATCTTATTGACGAAACTTTCATTGCAGAGATGAAAAACGATTTTTATTTTGTCAATACGGCAAGAGGAAAAAACGTGGAAACTAAAAGTTTAGTAGAAGGATTGAAGTCCGGAAAAGTAAAAGGTGCATGTCTTGATGTACTGGAATATGAAAAGTCTTCTTTCGAGAACATTGAATCAGAAAATGAAGATCTGAAATATCTTCTTGAATCGGAGAAAGCCATTGTCACACCCCACATTGCCGGATGGACCCATCAAAGTAAAGAAAAACTGGCTCAGTTTATTGTAGATAAGATTGTAGCTTCACATTGTTAAGCAATTGAAAAAAATATAATACAAAAAGCGGATTTACAAAAAGTGAATCCGTCTTTTTTTATTAATTTCGAGTTATTAACTTTTATATAATCATGATCTGGACTCCAATATCCATTGAAGAAATTTTTGAAAAGATTTATTCAACAGAAAAAGATTTAAATGGCCATCTTTTAAATTTTTGGGATTTAATCAAAATAAACCCTGAAAAATGGTACGAAGAAGAGTACGGACAGGAAGGAGGTGGTTTCTGGGTCGTAGGATTGATAGGTAGAAGAGTAATTTACTACAATGACATTGAAGAAGGATTTAATATTTCAGAGTATTCGGTATATGGAACAATTGATGAGTATTATTGTAACCAGGATGATTTGGATATTACAATTTTAAATCTGTATAGTCTTATTACTTTTAGCGGAAGAATAATAGGGCAAGCAGGTCCTCCCATTGGATAAGCTTTAGATTGTGAGGAAGAGAATTTATTTCCTCAGCTTTTTACTTATTTACTTTTCCGATTTTGTCATTTCGCATTTTTAATTCTCTATTCATTTATGTTAAATAATTCATAATATCCACCTCTTGTTTATTATTTATTTTGAGTTTTATTAAATTGCCGCTCATTTTTGAATCTCATGACGACGCGTAATTTTGTACTTATCCTAACTGTTCTTTTATCTATATTTTCCTGTAAAAAAAAGGCTGAAGCTAAAGAAGTTTCTGCTGAAAATGCAACCAATCTGCCCAACTATGGAAATGTAGATCTGGGTGATATTTTTACAAAAGGTGACGGACAGCTTCTGAACAGGCAGACTACCGTAAGCTATATAGACCAGTATTATAAAAAAATATGGGAAGGAGGAGATCTTAGCGGCGGAATTCTTGTTGCCAAAGGAGATGAAATCCTTTACGAAAATTACAGAGGTTTCGGAAGAGAAGGAAACCAGATGCCGATCGACAAAAATACACCACTGCATGTCGCTTCAGTTTCAAAAACTTTAACGGCAATGGCAATGATGAAGCTGATAGAGGCCGGAAAAATAAAATTAACTGATCATCTTACTCAGTTTTTTCCGGGGTTTCCATACCCGAATGTTACCGTTCAGACTTTGCTGGATCAAAGAAGCGGTCTTCCGAAATACGAATATTTTATCACCAAAATACAACCTGCTCCGGCAGAACTGTCAAAACCTTTCATTACCAATGAAGATGTTTTGAATATGATTATCAAGTATAAACCAGATCTGGCAAGAGATACGGATACAGGATTCATGTATTGCAATACGAATTTTGCTTTATTGGCTTTATTAATTGAGAAAGTGACTAAAACTCCTTTCCCTCAGGCGATGAAAGAAATGGTTTTCACACCATTGAAAATGAATAACACGTACATCTTCCAGGAAAAAGATATCCCTACAGCTTCGCAGTCTTTCTATTATGGAGGAAATAAGTTGTATCCTTTAGACAGACTTGATCTGATTTACGGAGATAAAAATGTGTACACGACACCAAGAGATTTATACAACTTCTCAAAAGCAATGTTTTCGAAAAATTTCCTGAAACCGGAACTGATGCAGATGGTATTCACTCCTTACAGCAATGAAAAAGCAGGAATGAATAATTATGGATTAGGATTCAGAATGAAAATATTCGATAATGGCGAGAAGCTGACCTATCACAACGGATGGTGGCATGGCACCAACTCGGTATTTGCCCATCTTTTAAAATCTAAGGTTACCATTGTAGCTATTGGAAATAAATATTCAAACAAAGTATATACAGCACTTGCATTGTCTGGTTTATTCGAAGATTTCCCTTTGCAGAAGGAAAAGCTGCATACCGTTATGCACGACAATAAAGATACTTTGAATTCCGGACAGGAAGTTTTTGGAGAATAATGTTTACTTTTGCCTAAACATTTTCATGAAAAGGTTTCTTTTATTACTCATTATCTGTTTTCTTGTACATTCATGTGCAAGAGTAGGATCTCCTGTCGGAGGGCCTAAAGATACTCTGGCACCCAAGTTTTTAAGCTCAAACATTGATACAACAAGAATCAATGTCAAAAGAGATATTCGTGAACTCCGTCTGGATTTTGATGAATATGTGACATTGAAGGATATCAATAAAAACCTGATTATTTCACCTCCTATTAAAGGAATAACGAGAATACTTCCATCGAATATTGCCAACAAATTTGTTCTGATTCAGTGGACAGATACCCTTCAGGCCAATACCACCTATAATTTCAATTTTGGAAATTCAATTGTTGATAATAACGAATCTAATATACTAAGGTATTTCAATTTTGCTTTTTCCACAGGAGACAAATTGGATGATTTGTATATAAGTGGTGAAGTAAAGGATGCCCTCGATACTAAAAAGAAAACCGGAACTACAACAGAAAATAAGCTAGTGGTAGGATTGTATCAGGTAAAAGATACCATGGATTACAAGAAAAAGCCTTACTATATCACTAAGGTAGATGAAGATGGATATTACGAATTAAATTATCTGACTCCCGGAAAATACAAAATTATTGCTTTTGAAGATGAGAACGGAAATTCAATGTATGATCCTGGAAAAGAAAAAGTTGGATTCCAGAAAGATCCGGTGAATGTTGAGAAATCCATTTCAGGATTAAACTTAAAGGTATACCCTTCCAAAAAACCGGTGAAGTATGTAGAAATGAAAGAGATAGCCGGAGGAGTTCTGATGACCTTTGAAGGAAATCCTGATGAAGTAAAAGTACAGTCGCTGAACGAGAAATTAAAGGATGTCAAGATAACACACAATCCGAAATCAGACTCGGTGAGAATCTGGTTTGATGCTGTAAAGGATAATGTGGGGCAGGAAGCAAATGAAAAGCTGATCTTCACCCATAATAAAGGTCCGAAAAAAGACAGTGCCTACAGTGTTTCTTTATTTTACAGATATAATAAGAAGAATGCTATGGATGTCTTTAGTGATAACGACGGAACCTCTATCGCTCCAAAGGCAGATTTAAAAATTGCATCAAACTATATTGTTGATAAAATTGATCCTTCAAAATGGACTTTAAGAGCCAAAGGAGACAGTTTAACAACTTTACCGTTCACTGCTAAAATCTCGGAAACAAATCCTTACCAGATTCATGTTCAATCCGACTTTGTGATGGGCAAAAGCTATGAACTTACAGTTCCTAAGGAAACCGTATCTTCATTTTATGCCAAAAACACCCAATCAAAGCGTTTTGACTTTGATGTCGCCAAAGTAGATCAGTTTGGAAGTGTTGAGTTCTCTGTTTCCAATGCGCCGGAAGCAAATTATTGGATTCAGTTAATGGATTCTGACAAGGTAGCTTATCAGAAATATACTAAAGGAGATAAGGTAAAGTTTGATATACTCAGACCTGGAGAATATATTGTAAGGATTCTGGTGGATAATAACGGAAACAAATATTGGGACGAAGCAGATTTCGCGAATGATATTTTTGCTGAAGATGCTTATATTTTCTATAAAAAAGTTATTGTCAGAGCCTTATGGGAAACAAGAGAGGATTGGGATCTGAAAGATACCAGAACACTTGATAGTCCGAAATCACCAAGTGTAACAACGCCAGCTCCGGCACCTGCCACTCCATCTCCGTCAGAAACTCCGGTGTCTGCAGAACCTGCAGCAACGAAGCAAGTGCAGAAAAAAGAATTTAAATCCGGCAATGCTGTTTTAACTCCAGCTAAGTAAGCAGATGAAGACGGCTAAGAAAATAGTATTCTGGACATTGGTGGCGTTTGCCCTGATTCAGTTTTTCCCTGTTGACAGGGTGAATAAACCCGTTGATTCTGCGGTTAACTTTGTTGATTCAAGGAAATCACCGGAAAAAGTAAGAGCGTTGCTTAAAAACGCCTGTTATGACTGCCATTCCAATGAAACGGTTTATCCGAAATATGCTTTTATCGCACCCATTTCATGGTCTGTAAAAAGCCATGTGAATGAAGGCAGGGAACACCTTAATTTTTCTACCTGGGGAACTTATAATAAGGATTTGAAGGAGAATATGCTGACTAAGTCTATTCAGACCATTCAGAATAAAACAATGCCGATGCCCGGTTATATTGTTTATCATAAAGAAGCCAATCTTTCAGAAGCTGAAAGAGCATTGCTGATTCAGTATTTTGAAGAAATGCTGAAGACTAAAACCTATTAGTTTCCACCATAAAAAAACTCCCGCAGATTTTACAAACAAGCATATTGTTTAAACAATAATCTGCCTGATCTGTAAAATCTACGGGAGAATATTTTACAAAAATTATTTCTTTATATAGCTCTCGAAAAATCTCTTCTGAGAATCGAAAGCGATATCTTCAAGATCCAGATCCTGTAAAGGAATCCAGACTGCTTCTGAGATTTCAGAGAGTTCAAGACTTACCTCAAATTTTTCCGGAACATTGTATTCATAAAAGAGATCGATTGTATTATAGTCAATTTCCTTATATTGATAAATGTTGGGAAGGCTGGTAATGTATTTCAGGTTAGAAATATTGATATCAAGCTGAAGTTCTTCAAAAAGTTCTCTTTTACAGGTTTCCTCTGCACTTTCTTTTGGATCAACAAATCCTCCGGCCAGGTCAAGTTTTCCTTTTTTAGGATCTCTGTTTCTTCTGGTAAGATAAATTTGGTCTCCACATCTGATGACAACTGCTACAGCACCTGCCACATTATTATACAAAGTAAAACCACATTCCGGGCAGCTCCATTTCTTTTCACCATCCCAGTGTAAGGACTCTTTGCCGCAGCTTGGGCAATATTTCAATAGTTTCATTGAGCAATATTAATATTTCTCGGGTGATAACTCAAAATAACATCCCTTAATTCTTCTGTTTTCAGGTGCGTGTAGATCTCCGTTGTTGTAATACTGGAATGTCCCAGCATTTCCTGAATATAACGTAAATCTGCTCCATTCTGTAATAAATGGGTTGCAAATGAGTGTCTGAATGTGTGTGGAGATATTTTTTTGTTAACCCCTGCTTTATCTGTAAGTTCTTTAATAATAAGAAATACAATTACCCTGGACATGGAAGTCCCGCGGCTGTTTAAAAACAGAGTATCTTCATATTTCTTATTGATTTTACCTTTAGAACGAACCTCTTTGATATAACTTTCAAGCAGATCAGCCGTATAATCAGCTAAAGGAACAAAACGGGTTTTGTTTCCTTTTCCGTGTACCTTGATATATTGCTCTTTGAAGTTGATATTGGATATCTTCAGATCGATCAGTTCGGAAACACGAAGTCCGCATCCATATAGTACCTCTATGATGCATTGGTTTCTTTTTCCAAGATCTGTATTGACCTCAATAGCAGCAATAATTTTGTTGATATCAGGCAGGCTTAAAGTATCAGGTAGATATAATCCCAGTTTAGGGCCTTCAAGTAACGCCGCAGGATTGTCTTCACGATATTCATCCTCCAGCAGAAATTTGAAGAAAGCTTTGATGGAAGATATCCATCTTGCCTGTGATCTCTCACTGAATTTCTGTTTGGAAAGATTGAAAATGTATTCCTGCAGGTTTTCGTAACCGATGGAGTCTGGACCGACGTTTTCCAGATCCTCTTCTGCGTAATCTTTTAATTTTTTAATGTCCCGAACATAGGCGTCGAGCGTGTTTTCTGAAAAATTTCTTTCGAAACGAAGAAATATTTCAAAATCTTTGATCTTTTCATCCCAAGTCATTTGTGCTTATTTTTTTAGTTCACAGTCCGATATTTGTTCTATTTCAATGTTATGGTTTCTCAGGAACGATATTCCATCGTCATCCGAATACTCATTAATATACACCAGTCTCGTAATCCCCGCCTGCAGAATCAGCTTGCTGCATTCTTTGCAGGGAGACAGCGTTAAATATAACGTTGCTCCTTTTGCAGATTGGGTAGAGGCCGCCAGCTTTAATATAGCGTTGGCTTCCGCATGCAATACGTACCAGTGTGTTTTCCCGTCTTCATCTTCACAGCAGTTTTCGAATCCCGAAGGAGTCCCGTTGTAACCATCTGAAATAATCATCCTATCTTTTACGATAAGAGCTCCCACCTGTTTTCTCTTACAGTAGGAGAGTTTTGCCCATTCCTGAGCCATTTTTAGATAAGCTTTATCAAACTTATTCATACCGCAGCATTGTTTTTTTTCGAAATAATTTGGATTAAAATCTTTTAGAAAGATTTAGAAGTTAGGTTTTCTCTTCTCTAGAAACGCAGTAACTCCTTCTTTCTTATCTTCCATTTCAAAAAGTTCTCCGAAATATTTAATTTCAGTTTCAAAACCTTTCTCCGTATCAGATAAATTCACGGCGTTTATAGCCTTCGATATTGCCATTGGTGAATTGTAGGCAATCGTGTTTGCTAATTCTCTCGTTTTGGTTAATAATTCTTCAATAGGGTAAACTTCGTTCACCAGTCCGATCTCTTTTGCTTTTTGAGCAGGGATCATTTTGGCAGAGAAGATCATTTCGTTGGCAATACCTTTTCCTACAAGCTTGGGAAGCCTCTGAGTTCCTCCATATCCCGGAATCAATCCAAGTGTTACTTCAGGAAGTCCTAATCTGGCGTTTTCCGATGCATATCTGATGTGGCATGCCATAGCAAGCTCCAAACCTCCTCCTAATGCAAAACCGTTTACGGCTGCAATGACAGGTTTAGACATGTTTTCAATTTTGTTGAACAATGTATTTTGTCCGTTTCTTGCAAGTTCTTCAGCTTTTTCCTGTCCGAATTCACTGAATTCCTTGATATCAGCGCCTGCTACAAAAGATTTTTCTCCACTTCCGGTAAGGATAATGACTCTGCATGAAGTGTCAGTGTTAAGCTCATCCAGTGCAGTGCTGATTTCCTGAATTGTTTTTGCATTTAAAGCATTTAAACTCTCAGGTCTGTTTATGGTAATGATAGATAATTTATCTTCTTTTTTTAATAATATGTTCTCGTAACTCATTTTTCCACTTTAAAATATCATCCTTTGCAAATTATGAATTTTTTACAAAAAAAAGGAAAAAATATTATTTTTTTTTCCTTTTTTTTAATTTATCATTCAATATGATTATTTGGAATGATTCATCATATTTGCATCAATATTGACATTTAGTTGAGAAGCCACTTTCATGCCAAGCTCAATGTTGGCGCGGAAAAAGTGACATAACTGCCGGTTGATAATCTCATCTCTTTTCGGCCCTGTGATACCACTCATGCTGCCTACAATATTTTTGATCAAATGATCTCTGTCCTCAGCATTCATTGCTTTTGAATACAAAAGCCCCGGTTGGGTATAGTGATCACTGTCATTGTCATTTCTGTTGTAGCTGGCAACATGGGCACTGTCCAGCTCGTATTCGTAGTTTTTATATGATGAATCCGGCTTGATGTCATCAAAACTGTTCGGGTGATAATTCGGTTTATCCTGATAGTGGCTTGAATCTGCCATAAAACCGTCTCTTTGGTAATTGTTGACAGCAAAAGGACATCTGTTCACTTCCAGCTGATGAGCGTTAACTCCCACTCTGTAACGGTGAGCATCAGGATAGGAGAATAATCTTCCCTGCAGCATTTTGTCTGGTGAGAAGCTAATTCCGTTAATTAAGCTGCTAGGTGAAAAAGTAGACTGTTCCACATGGGCGAAATAATTAACAGGTATTTCGTTAAGCTCCATTTCGCCTACTTCAATCAGAGGGAAATCATCGTGGAACCATACTTTGGTTACATCAAACGGATTCCATCTGAAATCTTTTGCCTGTTCTTCTGTCATTACCTGAATGTACATCGTCCATTTAGGGAAATCCCCGTTTTCAATAGCATTGCAAAGATCTTCCTGAGCAAAATCAGGGTTTTCTCCGGCCATTTTTACAGCTTCTTCATCTGTGAAATTTTTGACACCCTGTTTTGTTTTAAAATGAAATTTCACCCACACCCTTTCATTTTTATCATTGATCATGGAAAACGTATGAGATCCGAAACCATGCATATGTCTGTAACCATATGGAGTTCCTCTGTCTGACATTAAGATCAGAACCTGATGAAGCGATTCCGGATTTAAGCTCCAGAAATCCCACATCATTGTGGCGCTTTTTAAATTGGTTTTCGGAACTCTTTTCTGAGTATGAATAAAATCCGGGAATTTTTTTGCATCCTTAATAAAGAATACCGGTGTATTGTTTCCTACAAGATCCCAGTTCCCGTCTTCAGTATAAAATTTTAAGGCGAAACCTCTTGGATCCCTTGCGGTGTCTGCACTTCCTTTTTCACCTCCCACCGTGGAAAATCTTGCGAACATTCTGCACGAGTTTCCTACTTTTGAAAACAGTTTTGCTTTCGTGTACTGGCTGATATCATGCGTTACGGTGAAAGTTCCGTACGCTCCGCTTCCTTTGGCATGCACAATCCTTTCAGGAATTCTTTCCCTAACGAAATGCGCAAGATTCTCCTGAAGAATAAAGTCCTGCAGCAATACCGGGCCTCTTGGTCCTACCGTCTGTGAATCCTGATGTTCAAAATAAGGTGCGCCGTTACTTAAGGTTAATTTTTTAGAATCCATATAATTGATGATTTGAATAATTGTTTCTTTTTCCTAAATCCAGTGTAAAGGTAATGAATATCAAATTTACTTGAATTTTTAATTGCTAATAGCAAAAACGTTATATCTTTGTAATAGATAATATTAATCAAATGAACATTCAGCAACTGGAGTATCTTATCGCTGTAGATAAGTATAAACATTTTGGTAAGGCCGCTCAGGCGTGTTTTATTACCCAACCTACGTTAAGTGCCATGATACAGAAATTTGAGGATGAACTGGATGTAAAGGTTTTCGACAGAACTACCCACCCGATCCGTACCACGGATGTAGGTCTTCAGATTATTGATCAGGCAAAGGTAATTATCGAGTCTGTCAATGAGCTGAAAAACAAAGCCAACCTTTTGAACAATATTTTAGGAGGTACCATCAATCTGGGAATCATTCCTACCGTTTCTTCTTTCATCCTGCCAACGGAAATTTTCAAATTCCTTGAAGATAATCCGAAAATTCAGATGAATGTAAAAGAAATGACAACTGATAATATTATTAAAGCTCTGAAAGCAGGAGAACTGGATGCGGGAATTATCTCTACTCCTTACGATACGGCTGATGAGTTTTATCAGGATTTCCTGTTCAACGAGGAGCTCATGATTTACAGCTCCAATACAGAGGCTAATAAAAAGAATTCTTACATCATTCCGGAAGATCTGAATGTGGAGAAAGTATGGCTGCTTGAAGAAGGAAACTGCCTGAGAAATCAGTTTGAAAATATCTGCCACCTGAAAGAAAATACCCTGAAGCCTAAAAATTTGGATTTCCTGGCTTCCAATATCCAGACTCTGGTACACATGGTTGATAAAGTAGGAGGAATAAGTATTCTTCCGGAACTGGCATTGAGCCAGCTTTCAGAAGAGCAGAAGAAAAATGTCTTCAGATTCAAAAAGCCTTTCCCTTACAGAGAAATCAGTATTATTTATTATAAGCCTACATTTAAGCAAAAGATTATTGATGAATTGTCACATTCTATCAAAACTTCTTTAGAGCTTAAGCTGAATTACCACGAAAGTCCGAAAGAATTTGTAAGCATTAAGCCTCAGTAATCGAAATGCTTTAAAGTGATAGAAATCATCAATTTAAATAAAATTGTAATTAGTAAACAAAATTTTTGAGTATTAGGAAAATAGTACTTAAATTTGCTGACGTTTATTACGAGGAAAAATTTGACCTGATTGCAACCTCTATAAAAAAATGCTAAAACAGTATTCTTTTTTCTGGGCAATTTCATTCATATTTTTCGCAAACACTATTTTAAATCTTTAAAAACAAAAGAATTATATGTCTTATTTATTTACATCTGAATCAGTTTCAGAAGGACATCCGGATAAAATTGCCGACCAAATTTCCGATGCATTAATCGACCATTTCTTAGCATATGATAAAGATTCAAAAGTAGCATGTGAAACTCTTGTAACTACCGGACAGGTGGTATTGGCAGGAGAAGTAAAATCAGATGCTTACCTTGATGTACAGACTATTGCCAGAGAAGTAATCAACGGTATCGGATATACAAAAGGAGAATATATGTTCAATGGAGACTCGTGTGGAGTTATTTCTGCAATCCATGAACAGTCGCCAGATATCAACCAGGGTGTTGACAGAGCCGTAAATGATGAGTCTTTTGAAGCTAAAGCAAATGCACAGGGCGCCGGAGACCAGGGAATGATGTTCGGGTATGCCACTAATGAAACGGCTAATTATATGCCGCTTGCACTGGATCTTGCCCACACGATCCTTAGAGAACTTTCTGCTATCAGAAGAGAAAATAAGGAGATCACTTATCTTCGTCCGGATGCAAAAAGCCAGGTAACGATTGAGTATTCTGATGATCATAAGCCTATCAGAATTGATTCTATTGTAGTTTCTACTCAGCACGATGATTTTGGTACGGAAGAAGAAATGTTGAACAAGATTCGTGAGGATATTAAAAATATTCTGGTTCCAAGAGTTGTTGCACAGCAAACTGAAGAAATCAAAGCTTTATTCAACGATCAGATCAAATATCACATCAATCCTACAGGGAAATTTGTAATCGGAGGACCTCACGGAGATACCGGCCTTACAGGGAGAAAAATCATCGTAGATACTTACGGTGGTAAAGGAGCTCACGGTGGTGGTGCTTTCTCTGGAAAAGATCCTTCTAAAGTAGACAGAAGTGCTGCGTATGCAACAAGGCATATTGCTAAAAACCTGGTGGCGGCAGGAGTAGCGGATGAAGTTCTGGTACAGGTTTCTTATGCCATTGGAGTAGCTGAGCCTTGTGGTTTATATATCAATACTTACGGAACTGCAAAAGTGGACCTTCATGATGGGGAAATCGCGAAAAAAGTTTCTGCTATTTTCGATTTAAGACCTTATGCTATTGAGCAGAACTTAAAATTAAGGAACCCTATTTATCAGGAAACAGCTTCTTACGGGCACATGGGTAAAGAGCATTATGTAGCTGATAAAACTTTTAATAAAGGTCATAAGAATGAGATTACGTTAAAAGATCTTGAGTTCTTTACCTGGGAGAAACTTGACAAAGTAGAGGAAATTAAAGCCGCTTTTGGAATTTAATTTCTCTTTAAAGAATAATAATGAACTGCTTTATCTTTGGATAAGGCAGTTTTTTTTAATTTTACACCTTAATAATATAGAAAGATGATGAATTTTAGAACTGTAGTTGCCGCCCTGTCTCTGTTTTTGCTAAGTACATTAGTAAAAGCTCAATATACCATGCATAAAATGATCAGTGTCGGGTATACTTACCAGAATCAAAGTTTTGGTGAAGTAGGAGGGAAATTACTTTTTCTTAAAAATGATGATGTAATTTACAGATTGGGAGGTTCTGCCATGATGGGATCTGTGGATTCCAAATTTGCTATTATGCCGAAACTGCAGGCAGATGTACTTCTTAATTTTGAAAAGAATGTAGACTTCTATCACTCTTATTATTTTTTAGCAGGCGTTGAAGGAACCAATAAATACATTGCTCCTAAAATAGGAGTTACCTTATTCGGGATGCTGGATCTCACCGGAGGATATGCTTTTCCTGTTGGAGATACCCGTCTGAACGGAAAAGAGATGAAAGGGCTTAATATTAATTTTACATTAAATATTCCTACCGTATTCATTCATGATATGTTTAAATGATTTTTTTTAGATTTTTCTCTATAAAATTTAATAATAGGTTAACAGTTATTAAAAAATTATTATATTTACATCATAATAATTTGTACCGCCTATAGAAGAGACTCTACTCTAGAACTGTTTTGTTTATACAGCAAAGGCCAGAAGAAATATCTGGAGGAATACCTGTCTGCAAATATTTATATTGAGAAGAGTTATGAAATCAAAATCGGATAGTTTACTAATTTCCCTTTACCAGAAAGGTGATGAGGCGGCCTTGTCAACCCTCATACACCGACATCAGAGAGAGCTTTTTACATTCATTTTTTACAAAATTAATGATGAAGATTTGGCCAATGATATCTTTCAGGATACATTCATGAAAATCATTGTGATGCTAAAAGAAGGACGCTATAATGAAGAAGGTAAATTTATTCTTTGGGCGAAAAGAATTTCTCACAATTTAATCATCGATCATTTCAGATCAAAAGCAAAGAATATCAAAGTTTCGGAAACTACTTTTGAAACTGATGAATATTCTATTTTTGATTTAATCAGAGAACCGTCAGAAAATATTGAAGATCAGCTGGTAACCAATCAGATTCAGGAGGATCTTCTGAGGATGCTGCAGTTTTTGCCGCAAAATCAACAGGAAGTAATCAAACTGAGGTTTTTCGATGGTTTAAGCTTCAAAGAAATTGCAGATCATACAGAGATGAGTATTAATACAACTTTAGGAAGAGTACGATATGCATTGATCAACCTGAGAAAAATCATGGACGAAAATAATATAATATTAACGAGATAAATAATATTTCAGAAAATTTCACGTTTTAAAGAAAACATACTTCGCCTATGAAAAAAAATGATTCTTTAAAAGTGAAAACTTTGAAACCTAAGAAACAAACAATTGATTTTTTGCTGAATTTTTCTAAAAGCCTTGAGATTGTGAAAAGCAAGAGCAAAAATTATCCTATTACAAAAAATTAAAATTATTAACTTTGTGCTGTATGAAAATGCAGCACGTTTTTTTTGACCTGGATAATACACTCTGGGATCATCGCAGAAATGCCTATCTCACCATCAAAGATCTTTTTGAAAAACAGGAAATTACTTTAAAGTATCATATTAACTTTGAAGAGTTTCATTCTGTGTATCACGACATCAACGAAGAGTTGTGGGAAAAGATCAGGGACGGGATTATTGGCAAAGAGTATCTGAGAGAACACCGTTTTTATGATTCATTCAAACATTTCGGAATAGATAATAAAGAGCTTGCCCTTTATTTTGAAGAACATTTCCTGGATAATATTGTGAGCCATAACGAACTGGTAGAAGGAGCAGAGGATGTTCTGGAATATTTGAAAGCTAAAAACTATACATTACACATTATTTCCAATGGGTTTCAGGAAGTGACGGAAAGAAAATGTACGCTTTCCGGAATCGCTCCTTATTTTACAACAATTACCAGTGCAGATGCCGTGGGAGTGAGAAAGCCTAATCCATGGATTTTTGAATACTCGCTGGGACTTTCTGAAGCCAGAAAAGAAGAAAGTATCCTGATTGGTGACGACTGGATTGCAGATGCCATGGGAGCAACAGACTTCGGAATGGATGCTATTTTCTTTGATGTCTATAAAGAAGATAAACAGAAGGAAGGTTTAAAAGCCATTACCCATCTTCAGCAGATTAAGGAATACTTATAAAAAATGAAAGACATTAAAGTCTATACTGTAAAAGCCATTAAGATCATCTTAGTGGTTTTTTTTTTGCTTTTTAAATATTTTCTAAAAATTAATGCAGACATCTGTAATCATCTGTGGTCAAATTTAAACTTTACCGTATTTATTTTTTACCGAAATCATTTTCCCAATTCTTTCCCAAATTGATTAGGAAATTTGCTCCATAATACTAACAGAAAAAATTAAATCGTATGAAAAATGTAAAGAAAATCACCGGAGTATTAATGATTGTTTTTTTATTAATCGGAGGCTTAGTTTCCGCACAAGACAGAGCAATCACAGCAAACCAGTTACCCAAAACAGCTAAAAACTTTCTTGCAATTCATTTTAAAGGCATCCCTGTAAACTCTGCAATAGAAGACAGAGAAATTTATGGAGTAGATGAATACAAAGTATATCTGACTAATGGAATGAAAATGGAGTTCGACAGCAGCGGAAACTGGAAAGAAGTGGATGGTAAACACCAGAAAATCCCATATGGTTTCATCCCTGCATCGATCAGAAATTACAGCACAAAGAATTTTCCCAATACCTACATCATCAAGATCGAAAAGAAAAGATGGTCTTATAAGGCAGAACTTTCCAATGGACTGGAGCTTGAATTCGACCGAAACGGGAATTTTAAAAAAATCGATGATTAACATTTAACCGAATACAAACACTCAATATTAATTACTATGGTCAACTGGAATGTAATAAACAGCAACGGAAGAAAGATTTCTTCTGCTCAGATTAGAAAGAATATGGTTTCATTTATGACAAGGAATCATCCTTGCAGCATCATTGACTCTATTGAAAAAAAATACAGTGCCTATAAAATTCATTTAATGAATGGTCTGTGTCTTGTTTTTGATGCAGACGGCCGGCATGTGAAATCAAATTAGATGATTCATGAAAAAGAACCTGAAGGAAGGAGGCAGAGAGAATTTCCATTTTGTAGATTTCTTATCGGTAATTTACCATATCACCCTTATATTGATGATATTATCGTAGACTTTCAGATGTGTATCTCTATCTAAGGCTTCCTCCTTATAATTTCCTATATTTGATATAAGTAAACCATGCAGCAGAGCATATAGATCCGGAATATGAAGATTTTAATAGTAGAAGATGAACCCGAACTGAAAGATACCGTACAGAAATTTCTGGAGGCAGAACACTTCATTGTAGAGTATGCAGAAAATTACAGTGGCGGACTGGAGAAAATTATTTCTTACGAATACGACTGTATTTTACTGGATATCATGCTGCCTGATGGAAACGGAATCGATCTGCTGAAAGAGATCAAAAAAATGCACAAGAAAGATCCTGTGATCATCCTTTCTGCCAAAGACTCAGTAGATGATAAGGTGGCCGGGCTGGAAATAGGAGCGGATGACTATCTTGCAAAACCTTTCCACCTTGCGGAGCTCATGGCCAGAATCAGGTCTGTGATCAGAAGGAAAAATCAGGATGGAGAAAATATCATCCGCTACAAAAATATCAGCATTGACCCGGAGAACAGAACGGTGAAAGTAGGTGATGAAGAGCTTGTTCTTAACCGTAAAGAATATGACCTTTTGTATTATTTTGTTATTCATCCGGAGAAGACCTTACAGAAAACAACACTGGCGGAAGCCATCTGGGGAGATTATATCGATCAGGCAGACAGTCTGGATTTCATTTATTCCCAGATTAAAAATCTTCGTAAAAAGCTGAAAACCCTACATGCAGAGGCCGATTTCCAGGCGGTGTACGGAATAGGATATAAATTGATCTGATGAAAACTTCATTAAAATATTACACGATAAAGTACCTGATCATGATCCTGCTGCTGATTATAGCAGTGTGGGCAGGTCTTTTTTATGCCTACATTCTGGATGAAGTACACGATAATGTAGATGATGGCTTAAGAGATAGAAAAATACAGATTATTAAAGCTGTTTATCTTAATCCTCAGCTTTTGAAGAATAATGAATTTGGATTCAATGAATTTAAAATCAATCCGATCAAAGCCGGAGATTATCAGAATAAAAGCAGGTTGTACAATAAGATGTATTATATGGAATATGATGATAAAGATCAGCCTTACAGGGTTCTGGAAGCCGACTTTATTGATCAGTTCAAAGGGCATCAGCGGCTTGTTATCAGGACTTCAACGGTAGAAGAAGACGAATTGATATACGATCTCACAACAGCCTTAATAGTACTTTACATTCTTTTGGTGATAAGTATCGTAGCTGTTAACGGATATCTTCTTAATAAGGCGATGAGACCGTTCTATCAGATATTGGATAAACTTAAAAAATATCAGTTTGGAATTCCTTTTTCCCAGGAAAAACAGAGCTATAAGATCACCGAGTTTGAAGAATTAAATGTAGAAATCAATGAAATGATTGAACGTAATGAACTGGTTTTCTATCAGCAGAAACAGTTTATTGAAAACGCTTCCCATGAACTTCAGACCCCTTTGGCTATCGTGATCAATAAAATTGATCTTATGATTCAGAATGATGATTTAGATAAAAAGAATCTCAATTTTCTTACTGAAGTGAAAAACGACCTGAGAAGAATGGTTGGACTTAATAAATCCTTACTCATGCTTTCCAGGATTGAAAACAGCCAGTTTAATAAAACTTCAGACGTTGATTTTAACAGAAGGATCACCCAGCTTGTTCAGAATTATGAAGACTTTATTGCCTTCAAAAAAGTAGAGGTCAGCATTATTGAGAAAGGAAAATTTGTTGCTGATTTTAATCAGGATCTGGCAGATATTCTTTTATCCAACCTTCTTAAAAATGCAGTTAAATATAACCATCAGGAAGGAATTTTAAACATTATCGTAGAAAATAACCGGATAACATTTCAAAACAGCGGAAGTGCTGAACCTTTAGATAAATCCAGAATCTTTAACCGTTTCTATAAACAGGGTTCAGATCATACTTCTACAGGATTAGGGCTGTCTATCATCAAAACCATTATTAAACAATATCCAGGCTGGGATATTAATTATGAATATGGAGATCAGATGCATTACTTTATTCTGACAAAGAATAATGTCCATTAATAATACTTTATATCAATAGAAAAAGCCTTTCAAACGAAAGGCTTTCTTATGTTTAAAACTCAGATTAAAATCCTAAGCTTGTTCTTACTCTTTTCAGCGTTTCCAGCGCTATAGGTCTGGTTTTCTCTGCTCCCTGTTGAAGTTTTGCTTCGAGCTCATCGAGATTGTTCATATAATAAGTGAACGTTTCTCTTTCCTTCTCAAAACGTACCAGAATAAGATCCAGAAGTTCTTTCTTAGCATGTCCGTATCCGAAGTTTCCGGCAAGATATTTTGCTCTTAATTCTTCAGTCTGTTCAGGCGTAGCAATCAGCTGATAAATCTGGAATGTTTTGTCCGTATCAGGATCCTTAGGTTCTTCTAAAGACTTAGAATCTGATTCAATGCTCATCACCTGTTTTTTCAGCTCCTTTTCAGGTAAGAAAATGTTGATGATATTTCCTCTTGATTTTGACATTTTCTGTCCGTCTGTCCCGGGAACATATTTAGTGTCCTCCTGAAGTTCAGATTGTGGAAGAACAAGAATTTCACCCATCTGGTTGTTGAATCTTGAAGCTACATCTCTTGCAAATTCCAGGTGCTGAAGCTGATCTTTTCCTACAGGTACAATTTCAGCATCATACAATAAAATATCTGCAGCCATCAGAATAGGGTAAGTAAACAAACCTGCATTTACATCCTGAAGCCTGTCTGCTTTATCCTTAAATGAATGAGCTAATGTTAATCTTTGATAAGGAAAAAAACATGATAAATGCCAAGAAAGTTCACAGGTTTCAGCGATATCACTTTGTCTGTAGAAATATGTTTTTTCAGTATCTAATCCACAAGCAAGCCAAGCCGCAGCAATCTCGTAGGTATTTTGTCTTAAAGTCTGCGCATCTTTTATCTGGGTAAGTGTGTGAAGATTCGCAATAAATAAAAATGATTCATTTCCTTCCTGCTTGGATAGTTCGATAGCAGGAATAATGGCCCCTAATAAATTTCCAAGATGAGGTGTTCCGGTGGCTTGAATGCCGGTAAGAATTCTTGACATTTGTTTACAATTTATATTAAAAATTAATGAACAGCAAATTTACGAGGTTTGCCGGGAATAATGAAAGATAAAAGATAAAAGATAAAAGATAAAAGATAAAAGATAAAAGATAAAAGATAAAAGATAAAAGATAAAAGATAAAAGATAAAAGATAAAAGATCTTGTCATTTAAAATTCAATAGGGGGGATAACTCTGAGCGGAGCCGAAGAAAGCCCAGCCATCTTAAAATACAATATCCATTGGCTTTGCCAAGATCTACCAATCCGGATAATCTATCTATCTTTCCCCAATCATCTGAAAGCTCTTCGCAATCCGTGGAAAAATATTAAGGAATAACAATTTTTTCCCCTCCAAATTTCGGTTCTACTCCAAAAAGAAGATCCCAATAGGCTTTAGCTTTTGCCAGATACTCTCTCAAATTGGTTTTTAAGCCCGCATACTTATTCACATCCTCTGCGTTATATCCAAAGGCATCCATTCCATTTTTTCTGGCCAGAAAAACAGCTCTTTCATTATGGAATTTCTGGGAGATAATGACCAGTTTCGTTTGACCGAAAATGTCTTTTGCTCTTATTACAGAATCCAGTGTTCTGAATCCGGCATGGTCTAAAATAATTTTATCATGATGAACTCCTTGCTGCATCAATGCCAGCTGCATATCTTCGGGCTCATTATAATCTTTGGTGCTATTGTCACCACTAACGATGATGTATTGTATTTTTCCGCTTTTGTATAAATCGGCAGCAGCCTTAATTCTGTTGTAGAAATAAGCATTTGGGGTTCCGTTGTTCAGAAGTTTTCCGGTTCCCAGTAATAAGCCGGTTTTTGATTCCGGTACATCAGCAATATTGTTGGAAAAAAATGGTGCACTGTCTTTTTTGATACTGTAATTTGCCCAGGCAACAAAAATAATTCCTGCAACCATAAGAAGCAGGAAAAATTTAATAATATTTTTGATTATTTTATTCATCTGAAAATAGATCTTTTAAAATTCCAAACCGTTTGGAAAAGCTTTTTTTCTGAATATTAATAAGAACGCAGCCCCTACCGTAATAGCAGAATCGGCAACATTGAAAATATATTTGAAGAACTCAATATGTTTTCCTCCGATCAAAGGCCAGCTGTCAGGAACGTACCAGTCTACTACAGGAAAATGAAGCATATCCACCACACATCCTTTCATAAAGGTGGAATATCCGTGCCCGAAAGGAACGATTTTAGAAATGCCGCCATAGCCAATCCATCGGTCAGTGCTGGCATCATAAACAGTTCCGCTGTCGAAGATCATTCCGTAGAACATTCCATCAATAAGATTTCCGATAGCTCCTGCAAAAATAATCGCCATTGGAACTAAAAGATAATTGGATGCTCCTTCTTTCAGCCATTTTCTGAACATATAGATCATCCCTCCGATCAGGAATACTCTTAAGATAACCAGAAAATATTTTCCGATAATTCCTCCGAAATGAAATCCGTACGCCATTCCAGGATTTTCAACAAAAGTTTTGTTAAAGAAACCATTGATGACAGGAATACTCTCATTCAGTTCAAAATGAGTTTTGATATAAATTTTTGAAGCTTGGTCAATGAACAACACTAAAAATGTTATTGCTAAGATCTTTTTCATTACTGTCCTTTAGGTTTTGAAGGCTTTGATGCCGGCTTTACATTTTTATTATCGCTTGCTTTCCTGACTACTTTCTGTCCATTGAATGAGCTCTTAACATGAGCTTTTTCAAATTTAATCCCCATTTCCTTCAGAACACTTTTCAGTGCACTCAGCTCCATAGAATTTTTAGGATGTACTATGATAGATTCCATTTCTTATACTTATTTTTTTTACATTTTGGACAATTCATCCAGCCTTTTTCTGTCTTTCTCAGACAAATCATTCACTCCGTTTTTGCCCATCTTACTCAAAAGTCTGTCGATTTCTTTCTCCCGTTCGCGTTTATCAGAATTGAACCGGTCATCAATAGTGTAATTCTTCTGCTGATCAGGGAAGAATCTGTTTTTAATCCATTCTCTGTTGAAAAATATGACAACTACGGCGATGATCACTCCCAAAATTAATAATTCGTTCATGGGTATACATTAAAAATTAGGTTTATAAAGTATCCGTAAATACGTTATAAACCCAATGTTATTTTACAAACCTTACGGTTATTTTTGCATGTTTTTCGCTTCGATGCTCAGCGTAGCGTGAGGAACGGCTAAAAGTCTTTCCTTAGGAATCAGCTTTCCTGTTACTCTGCAAACACCATACGTTTTATTTTCGATTCTGATCAAAGCATTTTTAAGATCACGCACGAATTTTTCCTGTCTTCCTGCCAAAATAGAATTCTGTTCTTTGCTCAACGTTTCTGCTCCTTCCTCAAAAGCTTTGAAAGTAGGAGACGTATCATCAGTACCATTATTCTGGTCATTGATAAAACTTTCTCTGATAAGCTGAAGATCCTTTTCTGCTTTTTCTATTTTTTCTTTAATGATCGCTTTAAATTCCTGTAAATCAGCATCGCTGTATCTAACTCTTTCGTCTGACATATTCTTTCTCTTTTTTAATAAAATTATGAAATGGAATTTGAAATATAATAACTACATGTTAATTTTTTTCAACATTTATCTTAAAATTAACCTCATCTATTTCGATTTCGTTAAAATTTAAAAGTGAAGATACAATTTCTATTTTATTTGACAAGACTTCGGAAGAAATATATTCTTCATTTTTCTTAATCTCATTCAGGAAAGGAGAACTTTCTTCCAATGTGATTGAAATTCTGTCTGTCAGTTCAAAGTCTTTATCTTTTCGCAGGTTCTGAATTCTGTTGATGAACTCTCTTGCGATCCCTTCAGATTTTAACTCATCGGTTAACGTCAAATCTAATGCCACAGTTGTTTTTCCATCAGAAGTAACTGTCCATCCCGGGATATCTTTTGTAGAGATTTCCACATCATCAAGAGTGATCTCATATCCCTGAACGTCTATTCTTCCTTCTTTTTCAAGACCGGCAATCTGTTCTGCACTAAGATTAGCAATCTCTGCACCTACCATCTTCATATCTTTTCCTAATTTAGGACCAAGTGCTTTGAAGTTCGGTTTTATCTGTTTTACAATTAAATGGGATGCTTCTTCAGCATTAATTAACTGTAATTCTTTCACGTTCACCTCCTGCTTGATCAGATCTGCAACCGCAAGAATCTGCTCTTCTGTTTTAGCATCCAGTACAGGAACCAATACTTTTTGTAAAGGCTGACGAACTTTTACATTTTCTTTCTTTCTCAATGAGAAAACCATACTTGTAATGTTCTGTGCCAAATGAGTCTTTTCAACCAGATCCTGATCGATTAAACTTTCATCAGCCACCGGGAAGTCTGTAAGATGTACAGATTCACAATTTTCCTTACCTGTTACTTTATTTAAATCCTGATACAACTGATCCATAAAGAACGGAGCAATAGGAGCGGATAATTTTGCTACTACTTCAAGACAGGTGTATAGAGTCTGGTAAGCGGAGATTTTGTCATCAGAATAGTCTCCTTTCCAGAAACGTCTTCTGCATAATCTTACATACCAGTTACTCAGGTTATCGTTCACAAAAGTACTGATCGCTCTTGCTACTCTTGTCGGCTCATAATCTTCGTAGAATGCTTTCACCTCCTTGATCAGAAGATTAAGCTCAGAAAGGATCCATCTGTCGATTTCCGGACGGTTTTCCACTTCTTTTTCTGAATAGTTGAAGCCATCCACATTCGCATACAAAGCGAAGAATGAATAGGTATTGTAAAGGGTTCCGAAGAACTTTCTTCTTACTTCGTCGATTCCTTCAATGTCAAACTTCAGGTTTTCCCATGGGTTGGCATTGGAGATCATATACCAACGCGTAGCATCCGGTCCGTATACAGCAAGTGTTTCAAACGGATCTACTGCATTTCCTAAACGTTTTGACATCTTCTGTCCGTTCTTGTCCAGAACAAGACCGTTACTCATTACATTTTTATAAGCAACTGAATCAAATACAGCCGTTCCGATTGCGTGAAGCGTATAGAACCATCCACGCGTCTGGTCAACACCTTCTGCGATAAAATCAGCCGGGAATGCTTTATTATTGTCGATTAATTCTTTATTCTCAAAAGGATAATGCAACTGGGCATAAGGCATAGAGCCTGAATCGAACCAAACGTCGATCAGGTCGCTTTCACGCTTCATTGCTTTTCCTGAATCAGAAACCAATACCACTTTGTCAACCACGTTTTTGTGAAGATCCACAAGTTCATAGTTAGACTCTGACATATTTCCGATGATGAAACCTTTGAACGGGTTTTCAGTCATCAGCCCTGCTGCAATTGATTTCTCGATTTCGTTATAAAGTTCTTCTACAGAACCTATGATTTTTTCTTCTTTCAGATCATCTGTTCTCCAGATCGGCAATGGAATACCCCAATATCTTGAACGGGATAAGTTCCAGTCGTTTACATTTTCCAGCCAGTTGGCAAAACGTCCTTCACCCGTAGCTTTTGGCTTCCAGTTGATGTCTTTGTTTAAATTAACCAGTCTGTCTTTTACAGCAGTCATTTTCACAAACCATGAATCCAACGGGTAATACAATACCGGTTTATCTGTTCTCCAGCAGTGTGGATAGGAGTGAACATATTTCTCTACTTTGAAAGCCTTGTTCTCCGTTTTCAATAAGATGGCAAGTTCTACATCCCATGATTTCTCAGGAGCAGTTCCTTCGTCGTAATATTCGTTTTTGATATAAGTTCCGGAGAATACCTCAGGAACATTTTCTCCTTTGATGAATTTCCCTTGTAAATCTACCAATGGTACAAGATTATCATTTTCATCTTTTACCAACATCGGTGGAACCTCAGGCTGAGCCATTTTAGCAACTCTCGCATCATCGGCACCAAAAGTAGGTGCTGTGTGAACGATACCTGTACCATCCTCAGTTGTTACGAAATCTCCCAGGATTACTCTGAATGCATTCTCAGGGTTGTCATTAGGTGTAAACCACGGAACTAATTGCTCATATCTTGTATCAACAAGCTTTTCTCCTGTAAATTCTCTTAGTATTCTAAAAGGGATTACTTTCGTTTCCGGAGTATAGTTGGCAAAATCTTCATCTGTACCTTCTGCGTATTTTTTACCGAAAACTTTAGGTAAAAGAACGCTGGATAAAACTACTGTTACAGGTTCAAATGTATATTGATTGAAAGTTTTAACTAAAACATATTCAATATCTCTCCCTACGGTAAGAGCTGTATTGGATGGAAGTGTCCATGGCGTGGTCGTCCATGCAAGGATATGAACATCTCCGTCAACATCATTGAATAATGCTGAAGAGTCTTTTTTCACTTTAAACTGAGCCACAACCGTTGTGTCCGAAACATCACGATAGGTTCCGGGCTGATTCAGCTCGTGAGAAGAAAGTCCTGTTCCTGCTTTTGGAGAGTAAGGCTGGATGGTGTAGCCTTTGTACAACAAATCTTTGCTATACAACTGCTTCAACAACCACCAAACGGTTTCCATATATTTTGACTTGTACGTGATGTACGGATCATCAAGGTCTACCCAATATCCGATTTTCTCCGTAAGGTTATTCCATACATCGGTATAACGCATTACTGCTTCACGACATGCTTTGTTATAGTCTTCAATAGAGATTTTTTTGCCAATATCTTCTTTCGTGATTCCTAACTCTTTTTCTACACCCAGTTCTACAGGAAGACCATGCGTATCCCAGCCTGCTTTACGGAAAACCTGCTTTCCGTTCTGAGTCTGGTAACGGCAGAAAATATCTTTCAATGCTCTTGCCATTACGTGGTGAATTCCAGGCATACCGTTTGCTGAAGGCGGACCTTCGTAAAAAACAAACTCAGGATTTCCCTGACGGATCTCAACACTCTTATTGAAGGTTTTATTTTGTTTCCAAAATTCCGCTACATTCTCTGCTACGTCAATAAGGTTGAGGTTTTTGTATTCTTTAAATTGGCTCATTGTAAATATCTCAATATCGTTGATTAATTAAGTCTGCAAATTTACTAAAATTTGTCGGTTTATAATATATGTTTTATTTAGGTAATTTCTATTAAAAAGTTCAATTTCAGAAATATAAATGGAGAAAGTGAGAAAAAGTGAATGGTGAATGGTCAATAAGTGAATTTTTCGGGTTGTATTTGATGTGAAATTTAATGCAATTTATTCAATAGGAGCGGACAATTATCCTGAGCATAGTCGAAGGAACCCCCCTTAAATAATAAAAACAAATCCACCGGCTCTAGCCAACACCTACAACATAATCATCTGTGAAAATCTGTGAAATCTGCGGTCAAAAAAATAAGCATAACTTAAAAATTCGTATATTTAATTAGACGTATAAACCCAAATGCTGTATGAAAATCTTTTATTACCTGATGCTTTTGGTTTGTTTTATCAACACAGGCATTGTACAAGCTCAAAATAATTATCCACAAAATTATTTCAGAAACCCACTAAATATTCCCATGCAGCTTGCTGCCAATTTTGGTGCTGTGCGGACCAATCACTTTCACATGGGATTGGATCTGAGAACCAACAGCCAGGAAAATCTTCCGGTTCTTGCAGCCGCAGAAGGTTATGTGAGCAGAATAAAAGTAGAGCGGTACGGATTTGGAAATGCAGTGTACATCACTCATCCCAACGGCTATACCACGGTATATGCCCACCTGAATAAATACTTCAGTAAACTGGATGAATACGTAAAGGAAAAACAATATAAAGACGAAAAGTGGGAACAGGATATTACTTTTCAGCCCGGACAGTTTCCCGTGGAGAAAGGACAACAGATTGCTTTGAGTGGAAATACCGGAGGTTCGGCGGGTCCGCATCTGCACTTTGAAATAAGAGATACCAAAACAGAGGAATGCTTAAATCCGTTACTTTTTGGCTTTGCCATTCCTGATAATATTGCCCCAATTATTAGCGGATTGTATTGGTATGACAGACGTTTCAGTACTTATGAACCCGGTGCAAATAGTATTGCCGTAAAAAAAGCTGGAAATGCTTATACGGCTAATCTTGTTCAGGTGAGTTCTCCGGAGATAAGTTTTGCCATTAAAGCTGTAGATAAAGCCAATAAAGGATTTAATCTTGGTATTTATCAGACAGAATTCTTGATGGACGGTAAGCTGATTTATAGTTTTAAAATTGATAAAATTCATTATGATGATACCCAGTATATCAACGGCTGTATAGACTATACCAAATTCATCAGGGATAAAATGGGAATTCAGCACCTGTCCGATTTACCAGGAATGCATCTTCAGAATTATAGTCTTCCAAACTTAAGTGGGATTATCAAACTTCAGGATGAAAATGTTCATACCATTGAGATTGTTCTGAAAGACGTCAAAGGAAATACAAGCCGCTTAACAACAAAAGTTCAGTTAAGTAAAACTTCAGATAAAATATCTTCTACGGGAAAAACAATAATGGCTAATGAAGCGAAAACCATTACCACAGAAAATACAGAGATTGCTTTCAGTAAAAATGCCATGTATGATGCCATAAATTTCAATGCCTATGAAAAACCGGATACAGATCCGGATGCTGTTTCAAATACCATTGTTTTGCATAGTCCATACATTCCTGTTCAGGATGAATATACTTTGAAAATAAAACCGGATAGAAAATTAACCAATACAGAAAAAGATAAGACAGTTATTGTTCTTGATTACGGAAATGATAAAGATTTTGTAAAAGCAAAATGGAATGGTGACTGGGCAGAAGGGAAATTCAACAGATTGGGTACCGCAAAATTGTTGATTGCCAATAATCTTCCATCCGTTTCATCAGGCTGGGCAGAAGGAGCATTGGTTAATAGCAGTTCATTACTCTTAAAAGGAACAACGAAAGTGGGTGATATTATTTCATTCCGTGCCGAACTGGATGGCAAATGGTTGAGGTTTACCCGTGTAAAAGATAATTTTGTCTACACTTTTGATGAAAAATGCCCGAAAGGATCGGGTTCTCACACTTTAAAAGTAACAACCATCAATACTGCCGGGAATACCAATACACAAACTTTTACGTTTAGGAGATAATTCATCTTTTAATACTTGAATCTTTAAATCTTTTAATTTTAATTAGATAAATTTGCCTTTTAAAAAATTAAAATCATTGGAATTTCATCCGTTAATCGAGAAAGCAGGGATTCAGGAAATCAAAATATTTCAGGAAGAAAAACTTCATGAGCTTTTGGCTTATCTTGAAGCTCATTCGCCGTTTTATCAGAAACTGTTCAAAGAAAATAATATTACTATAGAGGATATTCGTACTTTGGAAGATCTTCAGAAGATTCCTACCACCACAAAGAATGATCTCCAGCAGTATAATCATGATTTTTTCTGCATAACACCGGATAAAATTGTGGATTACAGCACCACTTCCGGAACATTGGGAGATCCGGTGACTTTCGGATTGTCCGACAGTGATCTGGAAAGGCTTGCATACAATGAAGCGATATCTTTCGCATGTGCAGGAATTCAGAAAGGAGATGTTGTGCAGATGATCACCACCATAGATAAAAGATTTATGGCTGGACTTGCCTACTTTTTGGGCTTACGGAAAATGGGTGCCAGCGTAGTAAGAATGGGACCGGGAATTCCTGAACTGCAATGGGATTCTATCTTCAGATACAAACCCAGATATCTGATCACTGTTCCTTCTTTTCTGTTGAAAATGATTGATTATGCGGAAAAACATGGATTGGATTATAAAAATTCCGGTGTTTACGGTGCTGTTTGTATTGGAGAAAGTATCAAAAATCAGGATTTTACAGATAATATTCTTTCACAGAAAATCAAAGAAAAATGGGACATCAAACTCTTTTCCACCTATGCCTCTACGGAAATGAGCACTGCCTTTACAGAATGTGAATTCCAGATCGGAGGACATCACCATCCGGAACTGATTATTACAGAAATTCTGGATGACGATGGCAATCCTGTGAAAGAAGGAGAAAGCGGAGAACTTACCATTACGACTTTGGGAGTGGAAGCCATTCCTTTGTTGAGGTTTAAAACCGGAGATCTTGTAAAAGCCCATTATGAACCATGTCAGTGCGGAAGAAATACGATGAGATTAGGACCTGTTGTAGGAAGAAAGCAGCAGATGATCAAATATAAGGGAACAACATTGTATCCTCCTGCCATGAATGATATTTTGAATGATTTTAATAATATCTTATGCTACCAGATTGTGATTCAGGCCAACGAAATCGGACTTGATGAGATTATCATTAAACTGAGTACAGAAGCAGATCATGAAGGGTTTGTCAATGAAGTAAGAGACCACTTCCGTGCAAAACTGAGAGTAAGTCCTAAAATTGAAATTATCGATTTTGATATTCTTTCTAAAGCAGTTTTTAATCCAAACAGCAGAAAACCGATTAATTTTATTGATTTACGCTGATTTGCTTTTCTTTAAAATTAATTTTATTCTTTTTATTTTACACTTATTCTGGTTTAAATTACCGGGATTTTTTCTTACGATGTAAATAAAATGGTTTTTTTACAAAAATCTGTTATTTAGAGTCTTAATTAGTAATTTTATCAGAATTAAACATAAAAAAATGAAAAAGAATTTAATTCTGATGGTCGGCTTAACAGTAGGCCTTGTATTAGTATCATGTAAAAAAACAGGTACTGAACTTGAAAAAGAACTCTCGGCAGCACATGCTAAATTGAAATCTGATCATAACAAATTAGAAACAGCTCATTCGGTAATGGAAAAAGAACATGCTGCTTTTACCAGTATTCATCACCTGCAGAATGAACCTGCTACCAGTGAGCATAACAAAATTGAAGCTTTGCATAAGAATATTCTGCAGCAGCATGCAGACCTGCTTTCCAGGCATTCTGAAATTATAAAAAAGCATGATGAATTGGAGAGAAAGCATGCAACTGAAAATTTTGACATCAATCAATTGAAAGCTGATCATGATCAAATGATGAAAGAGGATGAAGAACTGATAAGGGAGCATACAAAAATGACAGAAGATCATACAAAAATGATGGCAGAAGATGCTAAGATAAAAAAAGAAGATAATTTGAAATAATTTTGTACAAAAACGGTCTGAACTTTCAGGCTGTTTTTTTACGGTTACTTATCAATAAAAGTAAATATCTTTGGACGCTTAAATAAAAACTAATTTAAAAATATGAGAAAATTATTGTTATTGCTGTTCATGGCAATTGGAGTAGTAGCCTTTGCTCAAATCAAATTAATGTTGAATCCGGAAATTTTGATTTTTTAAAAGATCAAAACGAAGTGAATGTTCAGTTGGTGTTTGATAATGCAGTCTATCAGGAGAAGAACATGACGGAAGCTCAATATCTGGAAAACAGGAAAGCGGATATTACAGCCAAAAAAAGCGAAGCTGTATGGAAAAACTGGATTTATCAGTGGGGACAGTTTAAAAATTCTGAATATTTGGACTATTTCCTTAAAGGCATAAATGGGAAATCCAAAAAAGTAGTTTTCAAAAAGGATGCAAAGACAAAATACACGCTGATTATTGATGCAAAATGGATTTATGCCGGCTGGTATGGCGGAATGATAGGTTCTCAGGAAGCAAAATTAACAGCAGATATGAAGTTTGTGGAAACTGATGATCCTTCGAAAGTAGTGATGAGATTACAAGCAGATAAAATAGGAGGCAAGCAAATGAATAAAGAATTTGCATGGGAATACGGAAGAATAGCTGCGGCCTATGAAGTTACCGGAAAAAAATTGGGAAAGGAAATCAAAGAAGTTATAAAATAAACAAAAACGGTCTGAAAAAATTCAGACCGTTTTTGTTATGCTTGATTTTGCTGCTCCTGTTTCTCCAGCTTGATCAGGTTCGCAAGGTTTTTAATTACCGTATCGTGCTTTCTCACAAAAGGATTGTCTTTATTCCAGACATAGCCTGCTAAAACAGCACAGATCTTTTTCTTTACATCCGGATTTTCTGGCTGATGGAAGAATAGCTCCTGCAGATTTCCGGTATACCATTCTTTTACATAGGTGGTGAAAACATCCACTCCGTATAAAATGTAGTCTGTGTATTCCCTTTGCCAGTCGATTTTTTCTCCGTTTAATTGTCTTAGCGCCAGTTTTGCGGCCAGCATTCCGGATTCTGTGGCAAAAGCCATTCCGGAAGAAAATACCGGATCAAGGAATTCAGAGGCATTTCCTGTTAAGGCAAATCCGTCTCCGAATAAACTTTTTACTGAACAGGAATAATCTTTCAGATGTTTAGGTTCAAAAAGGAAATCTACGTTTCCAAAACGTTTTACATAATATTCAGAAAGAGAAATCGCTTTTCTTAAAGCTTCCGTTGTATCTCCGTTTTCAGACAATTTGTCGATATATTCAGTAGGCCCTACAATTCCTAAACTTGTGTTTCCGTTGGAAAAAGGAATTACCCAAAGCCATACTTCAGTTTCAATGATGTCAAAAGAAATTAAAGTTCCTTCTTCTCCCGGTTCCCTGTTGATATCGTTTACATGAGAGAAAATCGCAGAGTGAGGGGAAAGTTTTGAAGGTTTTTCAAGATCAAGCAGGCGAGGCAGTACTCTTCCGTATCCGCTGGAATCGATAACAAACTTAGCATGGATCTCTTTTATTTCCCCATCCTTGTTTCTTACCGTAGTTATAGAATCTGTCCCGTCAAATTTGATATCTATCACTTCAGTTTCAAACTCAAGATCAATTCCTTTGTTAATGACTTCCTGAGCAAGTGTATTATCAAAATCAGCTCTTGGAACCTGCCAGGTCCAGTCCCAGCCTTCCCCGAATTTGTTGCTGAAATCAAAAATGCAGACTTCTTCACCACGAAGGAAACGAGCCCCAAGCTTTTTTTCAAAGCCCATTTTGTCTAATGCAGGGAAAAGTCCGGCCTCCTCAAAGTGGTCCATTACCCTTGGAATTAAGCTTTCTCCAACTACGAGTCTGGGGAATTTTGTCTTTTCAACTACTTTTACGCTGACGTTATTGTTCTTCAGGTATGAAGAAGACACGCATCCGGATGGTCCGGCTCCGATTACAAGAACGTCAACAAATTCTTTGCTCATCTTTGATTTTTTATTTTAATAATAACTTTTATCTTTGCCGCAAAATTAGTGACAAATAATTAATATTTTACAAAATTATCAACTATTACTTTTAATTGATGAAAATAAATAACTTTTTAGAACTGAAAGACTTTCAAAAAATTATCATTGAGAATGAAAAAATAGAACTGGATGAATCACTTTTATCAAGAGTGGATAAAAGTTTTCAGTTTTTAAAAGAGTTTTCAAAAAATAAAGTAATATATGGTGTGAACACCGGTTTTGGGCCCATGGCTCAGTTTAAAATCAGTGATGAAGACACCCACCAGCTTCAGTATAACTTGATCAGAAGCCATTCTTCAGGAATTGGAAACCCTTTGCCTGCGGAAGAAGTAAAAGCATGTATGCTGGCAAGACTGAATACCTTATCTTTAGGGAATTCAGGAGTGCACCAGTCTGTTATTTATCTTCTTCAGGAATTGATCAACAGAGATATTACCCCATTGATCTTTGAACATGGAGGCGTAGGAGCAAGCGGAGACCTTGTTCAGCTGGCTCACCTGGCTTTGGTATTGATTGGAGAAGGAGAAGTTTTTTACAATGGAGAAAGAAAATCTACCAAAGAAGTTTTTGAAACAGAAGGCTTAGAACCGATCAAAGTAGAGATCCGTGAAGGACTTGCTTTAATGAACGGAACTTCCGTAATGTCAGGAATTGGTATTGTGAATGCTTATAAAGCGAATCAGCTTACTGATATTTCCCTTAGGCTTTCCTGTGCGATCAATGAGATTGTACAGGCTTATGATGATCATTTGTCAGAAGCCTTGAATGGAACTAAGAAACACTACGGTCAACAGAAAGTGGCAGAAAGAATGCGTGCTCACCTGGCAGACAGTAAGTTGATCAGAAAAAGAGAAGAGCATCTTTATACTCATTTTGAAGAGCAGGAAAAAGTATTCAAGGAAAAAGTTCAGGAATATTATTCTTTACGATGTGTTCCTCAGATTTTAGGTCCGGTATTGGATACATTGGAATATACAGAGAAAGTTCTTGAAAATGAGATTAATTCAGCGAATGATAATCCGATTATCAATGTTGAAGACCAGCATGTTTACCATGGAGGAAACTTCCATGGAGATTATATTTCTCTGGAAATGGACAAGCTTAAAATCGTGGTGACAAAACTGACCATGCTTGCAGAAAGACAGTTAAACTACCTTCTGAATGCGAAAATCAATGAAATTTTGCCTCCTTTTGTCAATTTAGGTAAATTAGGTTTCAATTTCGGGATGCAGGGAGTACAGTTTACGGCAACTTCTACTACGGCAGAAAGCCAGATGCTGTCAAATTCTATGTATGTTCACAGTATTCCAAACAATAACGATAATCAGGATATCGTTAGTATGGGAACAAACGCTGCGGTAATTTGCAGAAAAGTCATTGAAAATGCTTTTGAAGTATTGGCGATTGAAGCGATTACCATTATTCAGGCTGTGGAATATCTTGGATTCCAGGATAAGGTTTCATCCTCTACAAAAGAACTGTATGATGATATCAGAAAAATTATTCCTGCTTTCTCAGACGATATGGTCATGTATCCGTATCTGGAGGAAGTAAAGAAATACCTGAAAGGAATGTAACTACTGGTTGCCATCAATTGTCTTTTAAAAAAGGCTTCCAGCATCAACTTAAAAAACTAAAAACGATATAAACACTAACGCATGAAATGTGCAATTGTAACAGGTGGCTCCAGAGGAATCGGGAGGGCAATCTGTATAAAACTGGCAGAAGAGAAAAACTATCACATCCTTATCAACTACGCTTCAAATGAAACGGCAGCCAAAGAAACATTGGCTAAAGTGGAAGAATTGGGTTCTACCGGAGAAATTCTTAAATTTGATGTAGGAAACACCGAAGAAACACAAGCTGTTTTAACGGAGTGGCAGGAGAAAAACCCTGATGCAGTGGTGGAAGTGATTGTCAATAATGCCGGAATCACAAGAGACGGCCTTTTTATGTGGATGCAGAAAGAAGACTGGAATAATGTGATCAATACAAGTCTTGATGGTTTCTTCAATGTGACCAATTTCTTTATTCAAAAGCTTCTTCGTAACAAATACGGAAGAATCATCAATATGGTTTCTGTATCCGGAGTAAAAGGAACAGCCGGCCAGACGAATTATTCCGCTGCGAAAGGAGCTTTGGTAGGAGCTACAAAGGCTCTTGCTCAGGAAGTTGCCAAAAGAAATGTTACGGTAAATGCCGTTGCGCCGGGTTTCATCAAAACGGATATGACCCAGGAGTTTAATGAAGATGAGCTTAAAGCAATGATTCCTGCCAACAGATTCGGAGAAGCAGAAGAAGTGGCAGATCTTGTCGCATTTTTAGCATCTAAAAAATCTTCCTACATAACAGGTGAAGTGATTAATATTAACGGAGGAATTTACTCATAAATAATCTAACAATATACCAATGTACCGGTGTACCAATGTTGATTGATATCAATGAAAAGATTGTTACATTACTAGACTGATACATTGTTAAATTCAATATAAACAAATGGAAAATAGGGTTGTAATTACCGGAATGGGAATTTATTCCTGCATCGGGACGTCTTTAGAAGAGGTCAGGGAATCCCTATATCAAGGAAAATCCGGTATTGTTTTAGATCAGGACAGAAAAGAATTTGGTTTCAGGTCTGGCCTCACAGGAGTAGTTCCGAAGCCTGATCTTAAAAATCTTTTAAACAGACGCCAGCGTATCAGTATGGGAGAAGAAAGCGAATATGCTTATCTTGCTACCCTGGATGCTTTAAAACAGGCGAATCTGGATGAAGAATTCTTAGAGGCTCATGAAGTGGGGATCTTGTACGGAAATGACAGTGTTTCCCAGGCAGTCGTAGAATCTATCGATATTGCAAGGGAAAAGAAAGATACAACATTGATGGGATCGGGAGCGATTTTCAAATCAATGAACTCAACAGTAACGATGAACCTTTCAACGATTTTTAAGCTGAAAGGGATTAATCTTACCATCAGTGCAGCATGTGCAAGCGGTTCTCATTCTTTAGGGCTGGCTTATATGATGATTAAAAATGGTTTCCAGGATATGATTATCTGCGGCGGAGCTCAGGAAACCAACAAATATTCCATGGCGAGCTTTGACGGATTGGGAGTGTTCTCAGCCAGAGAAGATGAGCCTGCAAAAGCATCAAGACCTTTCGATGCAGAAAGAGACGGATTGATTCCAAGTGGCGGAGCAGCCAGTCTGATTGTTGAAAGTTTGGAATCTGCCCAAAGAAGAGGCGCTCCGATTATTGCTGAAATTATCGGATATGGTTTTTCTTCCAACGGAGGTCATATTTCAACTCCTAATGTAGATGGGCCGGCTTTGGCAATGGACAGAGCCTTAAAACAGTCAGGATTAAAAGCTTCAGACATCGATTATATCAATGCTCACGCAACTTCTACTCCAATTGGTGATGCGAACGAAGCGAAAGCCATTTATGAGATTTTCGGCAGTGAAGTTCCGGTAAGTTCTACCAAATCTATGACCGGACACGAGTGCTGGATGGCAGGTGCAAGTGAAGTTATCTACTCCATTCTGATGATGCAGAACGATTTTGTTGCTCCCAATATCAATCTGGAAAACCCTGATAATGAAGCACAAAAGATAAATTTAGTCGCAAAAACAAAAAATCAAAAAATTGATGTATTTTTGTCGAATTCTTTTGGGTTTGGGGGAACCAATTCTGCACTAATAGTTAAAAAATTTGATTAAAAACATGGAAAGGGAAAAAATTGTTGCTATTGTTAATGATTTTCTGGTAAACGAATTCGAGGTAGACGGAGACGAAATCAGTAACGATGCCAACCTTAAAAATACACTGGGCTTAGACAGCTTAGATTATATCGACATGGTAGTCGTGATCGAATCCAATTTCGGCGTGAAATTAGGAGAAGCAGATTTCAAAAAAATGGTGACATTTGATGATTTCTATACAACGATTGAACATAAGATTGCTGAAAAAAACGTGTAGTTATTGAGTCAATCTTTATTCTATAAAATGTGCCAATGTAACAATATCACAGTGATCCGGTAACGGACACTTCAAAAAGGTATTATTACATTGGCTCTCTGTTATATTAAATTTTAGATATGAACAAGTGGAAAGGTAAATCTAAAGGAACAGTACTCGGATACAGAATATTTGTCTGGTGTATTAGAAATATCGGGATCAGAAGTTCATATGGGGTGCTGTATTTTGTAGCCGCTTATTATTCCCTGTTTCAGAAGAAAAGCAATCAATACATTCTTTATTATTTTCAGAAAAGATTGAACTATGGATACTGGAAATCCAAAGCTTCCATCTTTAAAAGCTATTTTACCTTCGGAAAAGTTCTGATTGATAAAACAGCTATTTCAGCAGGACTCAGAGAAAAATATACCTATGAATTTGACGGTATTGAAAACCTCAGAAATCTTTTAGCTGCTAAAAAAGGAGGTGTGCTCATCAGTGCCCATATCGGTAATTTTGAAATTGCAGAACACTTTTTTGCAGATATCGACTTCGACTGCCAGATCAATCTGGTAACCACAGATCAGGAAGTGACCGTGATCAAGGAATATCTGGAAAGTGTTGCGGTAAAAAAGAGTAATATTAAGTTTATTTACGTGAAGGAGGACATGTCTCATATCTTTGAGATCAATCAGGCTTTGTCTAATAATGAACTCATCTGCTTTACCGGAGACCGTTATTTTGAAGGTTCCAAATATCTGGAAACAGAACTGCTGGGTAAAAGTGCAAAATTTCCGGCCGGCCCGTTTTTGATCGCCTCAAGGTTAGGCGTTCCCGTAGTATATGTCTATGTGATGAAGGAGAATAATCTTCATTACCATCTGTACGCAAGAGTGGCACAGAATATCAAAAACCGTGATTCACAGGGACTTTTACAGTCTTATGTTCAGAATCTTGAAACCATGGTGAAAAAATACCCGCTTCAATGGTTTAATTATTTTGATTTTTGGGATGATGTTGATTAATTTTTCTATTTTTATCCCGAAAAACGAATAAAAACTAAAAAACCATTAAGATTTACCGAGATTTAAGAGAACCCATAAAATTTCTATGCTTACTTTACCAAAGTAAACTTTAAATATCTTAAATTCCCTGTTTCTTAATTATTAAAAGCACATTCTCTTTTGAAGAAAGCATACGACATACTTGTAATCGGCAGTGGATTGGGAGGTCTTGTTTCGGCTCTTATTTTGGCGAAAGAAGGTCTGAAAGTATGTGTTCTCGAGAAAAATAACCAATATGGCGGAAATCTTCAGACTTTTTCAAGGAATAAGCTTATTTTCGATACAGGAGTCCACTATCTGGGAGGTTTATCCAAAGGGCAAAACCTGAATCAGTTTTTTTCCTATCTGGAAATCATGGATGACCTTGAACTTCAGTTGATGGATGAAGATGGCTATGACAGAATCAGTTTCGGTGATGATGAAATAGAATATCCTCATGCACAGGGCTATCAGAATTTTGTTGAACAGCTTTCAAAATATTTCCCCGAAGAAAAAGAAAACCTTGAAAACTACTGTGAAGAAATTCAATATGTATGCAACCAGTTTCCAAGATATCATGTAGTAGGAAAGGACAGTTACAACGAAGAAATCCTGCACCTCAATACTAAAAGATTCATTGAGTCTGTTACCCAGAATAAAAAATTGCAGTCAGTTTTACTGGGTTCCAACTTTTTATATGCCGGAGACTCGGAGAATGTTCCCTTTTATGTACATGCTCTGACGGTAAATTCTTACATTCAAAGTGCTTACAAATGTGTGAAAGGAGGAAGTCAGATTTCTAAACTTTTAATCAGAAAACTCCGGGAATATGGAGCCGAAGTACACAAGCACTCGGAAGTTTCAGAATTTGTTTTTAATGAAAATAATACACTGACTTCTGTAAAAACGAAAGCAGGAAAAGAATACGAGGCAAAACAATTTATATCAAATATAGAAATACGCTCCACCATCAAACTGATAGGCGAGGAAAGACTGAAAAAATCCTTTCTGAACAGGGTTTTAAGCTGGAAGCCTGTTTCTTCGTGTTTTAGTATTTATCTGGTTTTAAAACCTCACAGTCTTCCGAATTTCAATTACAACAGATACCACTATTCATCGGAAGATCAGGTCTGGAATGCATCCCAATACCAAAAAGAGTCGTGGCCGGAAACTTATATGCTTTCATCTACGCCTTCAAAATATCATCCTGAATTTGCGGAAAGTCTTACCGCGATTTCTTATATGGATTTTGATGAGGTTAAAGAATGGGAAAATACATTCAATACAGTTGCGGATGAGCATGAAAGAGGAGAAGCTTATGAAAGGTTTAAGCTTGAAAAGACTGAAAAAATGCTTGATGCTCTGGAAAAGAAAATTCCTAACATAAGACACGCTATTAAAACACTCTATACTTCTTCTCCCTTGTCTTACAGGGACTATATTGGTAATTTCGAAGGAAATATGTACGGATACATGAAAAGTTCAGAGAACCCTCTTAAAACAATGGTTTCCCCACGTACGAAAATTGACAATCTTTTTCTGACGGGACAATCCGTGAATATGCATGGCATCTTAGGTGTTACGATCGGAGCTTTTAATACCTGTGCCGAGATTATTGGAAAAGAAACGATAGACATGCGGTTGACACAAATGATTAATAAAAACTAAAGTGAAAAAAACTAAAACCATTTATACATCCGTTCAAAGAACCTTTCTTTATCTCACTCTTTGTTTTTTCCTCATATCCTGTGGAATATCAAAATCTATCCGGCATATTCCCGAGGTAAAACAATATGCTCTGGAGATTCCAAAAATTACCAGAATCAACGACAGCACTTTCAGCTATAATCAGAATTATCTTACCAAAAATAAACAACAGCTCTGGGAACTTTATATTAAAGGAAATCCTTTACAATTAGGATATAATAATGGAGCATTGACACAAAGCCTAATGCAGAAGCAGGAAAGCATTTTCTTTTCAAAAGTGGAAAGTTTTGTCCCTTCAAAATTCAGACAAAGGATATTAAGGGGCTTTTTAAAATGGTATAACAGAAAAATGTACCTCAATGTAAGAGAAGATTATCAGGCAGAATTATATGGTTTGTCACAATATTCCTCGGATCAGTATGATTTTATTGCTCCCAAATATTTAAGAAGCCTTTATCTGCATGGAGCTCACGATATAGGACATGCGATGCAGGATCTGGCCATGGTGGGTTGTACTTCTCTTGCTGTATGGAACGAAAACACCGAAGATGGGGATTTGCTGATCGGAAGAAATTTTGATTTTTATGTAGGCGATGATTTTTCAAAAAACAAGCTGGTAGAATTTGTTCAGCCAGATGAAGGAATTCCTTACATGTCAGTAAGCTGGCCGGGAATGATTGGAGTAGTTTCAGGAATGAATAAGGAAGGAATTACAGTAACCATTAATGCGGGGAAATCAAAAATTCCTTTAACAGCCAAAACCCCGATTTCCCTTGTTACAAGAGAAATTCTGCAGTATGCTAAAAATATAGAAGAAGCCATTGCGATTGCTAAAAAAAGAAAAGTATTTGTTTCGGAATCTATTCTGGTGGGAAGCGCTGCAGACAAAAATGCGGTAATCATTGAAGTTTCGCCTAAGAATTTCGGTGTATATAGCGTGCAGAATACCAGCAGAGTTCTTTGTACCAATCATTTTCAGTCGGAAGCTTATAAAGATGACAAAAGAAATCAGAAACATATTGAGGAAAGCCATTCTGAATACCGTTATGAAAGGCTTCAGGAGCTTTTGCAGGAAGAAAAGAAAATAACACCGGAAAAGATGGCTTCCATTTTAAGGAACAGATCCGGTTTAAAAGATGAAAGCATCGGTTACGGTAATGAAAAAGCACTCAATCAGCTGCTAGCTCACCATGCTGTTATATTTTCGCCACAGAAAAAACTGGTTTGGGTTTCTTCCAATCCGTATCAGCTGGGAGAATTTGTTTGCTATGATCTGAACAAAATCTTTTCAGACAAAGGATTGCAGCCTGATGACCTTTCAAAATCAGGTTTAAATATTCCAAGAGATCCATTTGCGGATTCTGAAGAATTTCAAAACTATGAGTTGTCTAAAATGTACGGGAAAGAAATCAGTGAGGCTGCTGGCAATAAAAATACACTGCTGACGGATGATGTTATTCATTCCTATCAGGCTATGAACCCCGATTTCTGGCTGATCTATTATCAATCCGGAAAATACTATTTTAGCAAAAAAGAATATTCAAAGGCAAAAATGGAGTTTGAAAAAGCGCTGACTAAAGTAATTACGACGGTTCCGGATAGAAAGAATGTAGAAAAATACCTGAAGAAAACTTTAAAGAAACTGAAATGATCCCCAAATATATAAAACTGCTGTTCTGTATTCCTTTTGTTATTATCATCTGTTATTCTGTGTATTTGTGCACCGTGTACAGCTCAATACCTGAAACCATCATTATTCACGGTTACGGAAGTATGAAAGACAGCTATGGGAGTAAAATATTTCTTGTGTTTCCCATACTGATGAATCTGGCTGTTCTTGTGTTTATCTGGTTGATTATCAGAAGACCTGATAAAATAAAATTTACCTTTGAAATGAAGGAAGAGGAAAGGGAAAAAACATATCATATCACCCAGCTCGCTTTGGTTATTATTTCGATATTTGTTACCATCATGATGACGCCACTTTCATTTTCTGATGTGGTTTTTAAATAATTAATTATGAAAAAACTTTTAACCTTATTCTTTATCGTATATTTTCTGCCAGCTTTTTCTCAGGATAGAAAAGAGATTGGAAATATTTTCATTAAAGCTCTGCTGGTTGATCAAAATATAGAAAAAGCACATTCTTATTTTGATTCTTCCGTAGCGGGACAAATTCCGGTGGAACAGCTCAAAGCGATTCCGCTCCTGGGCCAGATTGGAGGATTGAAAAAGATCCTTGAAGTAAATAACGAAGGAAACACCTATTATTACTATTCTGAATTTGAAAAGGAAAAACTGGATATTCAGCTTACTTTCAGTGAGAATAATAAATTGCTGGGTTTCTTCCTGGTTCCTCACAAAACATTTGAAAAAAGAGATGAGAAAACCACACTGAAAATAAAAAGTGATGCTATTGAGCTGAACGGAACATTATTAATTCCACCTTCCAACAATAAAAAGAGGTTGGTTATTTTCGTTCACGGCTCCGGACCTCATGACAGAGATGAAACTATTGGAGAAAACAAGCCGTTTAAAGACATTGCAGAATATCTTTTAAACAACGGAATTGCTTCCTATCGATATGATAAAAGAACCTATTCCCACCCTGAAGCATTCACGGAAAAGTCTACTGTAGAAGAAGAAACCATCAATGATGCTGTAAACGCAGCTCTTTATTTTAAAAACAGTTCTGATTATAAAGGATATGAGATTGTTATCCTGGGTCATAGCCAGGGAGCGTATATGATTCCAAAAATTGCAGAAAAGGCACAGGTTTCAAAATATGTTTTTATGGCTGGGAATGCAAGAGCGCTGCAGGATCTTCTTGTTGAGCAATATGAATATCTTCATGCGATGGATCCGGCTAAAGTTACAGCTGAAGCTGTTCAGGAAATTAAAAAGCAGGTTGCTTTTTTAAACTCATCCCAATTTAACTTACATTCTCCTTCATCAGAGCTTCCTTTGGGACAGTCTGCCGCATATTGGAAGTATTTGAAGGATTACAATCAGCTTAACGAAGTTAAAAAAATCAAAGCTCCGATGTTTTTTGCGCAAGGGGAAAGAGATTATCAGGTAACCGAGAAAGATTTCAACCTTTGGAAAGAAACATTGAAAAATGATAAGACTGTTGTATTTAAGTTTTATCCTGCATTAAGTCACTTATTTATTGAAGGTTCCGGAAAACCATCTCCAAAAGATTATGAAATAAAAGGAAAAGTGGATGAACAGTTTTTGAAAGACATTACAGATTTTATTCTGAAATAAATACAATAAGATTATTGCTATAATGAGCCTGGAACTTTGTTCCGGGCTTTTTTAATTGTTTTCCGGGCTTACCTTATTCAGAAACAGAAAAGAGGTTATTCCTGCAATGGCCGAAAGTGTTGTGCTTAAGATGAAGCTGCCAATCACATATTGCAGAAGATTGTTCTTGATCAGTTCGAAATTTAAATCCTGACTTAGAATATCGCTGTTTCCACTTACAAAGGGAGCTCCCAGAAACAGAGAAGCGGCAATAATGAAAGGGATAAAAGGAGGAAGGCTCACATTGGAAGCTACAAATGCAAGGACTTTATTAAGCTTAAAAAGTACAGATAAACTGATCACCAGAAGAGTCTGGAATCCCCAGAAAGGAGAAAGTCCTATAAAAACGCCCAGTGCTATAGAAAATGCTTTTGTTCGGTTACTTCCGTCACTTTCTAAGACATCTTCCTGGATGAATCTTTTAAAGCTTTTTTTTTTGAAATTATTCACGAAATTTCTCGGAATAATATAAAGTAGAGTAATCGTTACCAGAATTGTATTCAGAATACTGATTCTTGTAAAATCTTTGAAAGGTCTGAAATGCGAAACCCGCTCTGCCGGATCATACAAAACTTTGATCGGAACATTTTTTATCGGAACATGTCGCCAGGCGGTTCTTACAATGATTTCAATTTCAAATTCAAACTTAGGAGTAAAATATTTCTTTGGAATTTTATGCAAAGGATAAAGTCTGTAGCCGGACTGTGTATCTTCCAGCTTAATACCGGTTTCAAACCAGAACCAAAAATTGGAAAAACGGTTTCCGAAACTGCTTTTCTTAGGAATCCCATCCTGAGACATATTTCTGTTTCCGATCAGAAGAACTTCCTCTTTTTCCTGAAGAAGAGCTTCTACAAATACCGGAATATCATCCGGATAATGCTGACCATCCGAATCTATTGTGATGGCGTAATCATATCCTGATTTCTTTGCTGCTCTGAAACCTGTTTTTAGGCCGTTTCCTTTCCCTTTATTCTCCGGTAAGGAAATTATAGTGATCTGAGGATATTGAGCAAGAATCTGAGGCGTGGAATCTGTAGAACCATCATCAACCACAATAATACTTTCGGTGTAGTCCAGAACGCCGTCAATAACCCTCTTCAGAGTTTTTTCATTATTGTAGGTAGGGATTAAAACGCATATCTTCTTTTCAGAAATAGCATTTTGTACTTCAGCAAGCAACATTTTTTTATTTTAAAGTGGCTCTTTCCGCCTCTGTCATGGTTTTAGATTGCATTGCAAACCTTTTGATATAGCCCTTCAGAGCTGTATTCTGTTTGCTGTAATTATTCAGCAGGAAAGCTTTATCATCCTTCAGGCTCCCGCGGTATCCTACGATCTTCGGAATATTTTCCTGAACACTCATTCTGATCAGACGAAGTTCTGCATTGTTAGGATTACTCTTAATAATGCTTTCAAGACTTGTAGCGCCTGTCTTTACCAGAGCTTTTCTGTTGCTTTTGGCAATTTTCGCCTCCATAATCTTTGCTGCGGCCCTGTATCCTACAGTTACAGCATCAGAGCCGGATTGTTTTTCCGCAGTTTCAATAAAGCTCGCAGTATTGGTAGTGGATTCGTTCGCCTTAGCATAGCTGTTTCTCAGCGTTTCAAGGTCAGATTGAAAGAAAAAAACAAATGCTGCTATGAATGATAAGATTAGTTTCATGATGATATTTTTTTATAGCTTACAGATAATTTCAATGCAATAGTCTCGCCAAAAGAAGTTGTGTTTTTTACTTTAACATCTTCTTCATTTTCAGTAATATCCAGCTGAAGTACCAGATCAGGGGTTTCAAAAGGATTGATAATCGCCATGAACTTTACATTGGAAGCTGTTTTCAGAAATAACTTTGAACCTGTAAATTCCTCAGTCAGTTCCTTAATAATTTGCATCATACAAACACCGGGAGTTACCGGATTTCCAGGAAAATGGCCTTTGAAAATATCATGGTGTTTATTAAGATGAATATGAGCAGTAAACTTTCCGTCTTCTGCCTTATCGTATGATGTTAAAGTATAAAAGTCTGTAAGAATCGTTTGCATGATCTTATTTTTTAAGATTAAATGTATAATACATTCCCACCTGGAATGTTACGTTGGTATTGTCATTGTTAATATGCACAAAACCTTTTTTAATTCGGGCCTCAACGCCTATATTTTTTGTAATATCATAACCGGCTCCAAATAACAGTCCCAAATCTGCCTCAATAGGCGAATCGATATTTTTATGATCTGTCAGAAGTTCCAAGGTCGGACCAAAATGAATATTAAACTTTTCAAAATAGAATTTATTCACTACTGCTCCTCCTACATAAGAAAGTGTTGCTGTTTTTGAAGAAACAGCAGGATTCTGGCTTTCAAATCTTGCGCCCTGGCGGGTATAATAAATTTCCGGCTGAAGAGCATAGAATTTTGCAAACCGGATATTGGCCTGGAAACCTATGTAGAAATCCACTTTTGATTTGATATCATAAGCATTGGTACCATAGTGATATCCCTGATTGTCATTATAATAAAAGGACTCATAAGCAGGTCCGTCAGATATATGTGAAATATTGGCACCTACTCTGATTCCCGGATTGAAAGTGACCTGGGCAAAAGATAAGGCGGAGAAAAGTGCAAAAAGCAAGAAATATATTTTTTTCATGTGAAATTTATTCCGTCTCGGTTATTTGAAATAGCTTTATATTAATCTTAAAGTCCTTGTGCTGCAGGTTTAAGCTGTCCGCGAAGATAGGTTTTTTTGCATCAAAAGTAAAATCGATTTTCTCCTTGTTGTTTTTCGTATAGATAATCTGCCTCAGCAAGTTACTTTCTTTGTTGAAAAACAGATAATAGCTTTTATTTTCGATTTTTGAAAGATAGATTTTAGCATTTTCATTTTCAAAACTTTCATTGACCGGATATTTTCTTTTCAGAAGCTGTTGAAAGTCGTTTTTCAGGAAATTGATGACTATTTTTTTATCCAGGTCAGGAAGTACATAATTCAGCTTGAAATCATTATCAGAGACTTCAAAATCTATCAGTTTATTCCCGAAATCAGAAGTTAAGGCAACACGATGTGTTGTTTCATTCAGTCTTTTGATGATCAGAATGCCGCTTACATGGTTTTTATAAATATCCATCTGGCATTTGTAAACATAATCTTCACCGGAAGAGAAATATAAGTTTTCCACCATCTTTTCAGAAGATGAGGCAGGTTTTGCTTCTGTTAACTTATAGGTTTTACAGGAAACAGCCAGGATCAGAATCAGGCTATAAAGTAAACTCTGACGCAGGAATTGAAGCATTGATCTTGGTATTTTTGAAAACAATATTCGTAGTATCTCCGGAAGCCTCCGTCATATTGACCTGTGAAACTGTCGACTGGTTTTTAGGGAAAAACAATTCGATCTGTTTAATATATTTCAGCAACTGAGAAGTCTTTGGGATAAACTTCGCCACATTGTAATTTCCGTTCTTAAAGTAGGTAACGGTGAACTCAGGATCATTGAACATGGTTCCGTTCGAACTTCCTACAATAAGTTTATTGATTTTTTCAAAGGTTTTGCTCTTCGCATCCACAGAAGATTTTTTCCCCTGATCGTTGATGAAGATTTTATTGCTTTTAAAAACAATGCTGTACTGATAAGGTTTTGTATATTTCCAGCTCAGCATATTGGGTGTTTGCAAAGACATTTTCCCATAAGTAACAATGCTTTTATCCAGAAAATCCATTTTTTTGGTCTGGGTAAAATCACTCTGCAACGTTTTAATTCCTTTTGTATCAGAAGAAACTTTCGATACAAATGCTTTGGCTTCAGCCCCGGACATTGCCGTGTTTTGAGCAAAAAAGAATCCTGAAACCAGTAAGAATACTCCGAAAGCTATATTTTTAATCATTTCTATTTGAATTTATCACTGTATCAACAGTAAAGGTTGAATATTTTTTATCCTTCAAAAATACTAATAAATTGGCCAGCACGCGAAATGTCTTTTCCGAAGTGTCATGAAGCAGAATAATACTGCCTTTTTTCAAGCTTTTGGTTACTCTGCTGTAGATCTTTTTTTCGTCATCAATGATGGTGTCCAATGACCGGACATTCCAACCGATACTTACCTTATTTGTTTTTTTGATCGCTTTCGCAATATTGGGATTCGTCACCCCGAACGGTGGTCTGTAGAGGCTGGTGCTGATATTTCCTACATTTTTCATGATCTCATCACACTTTTCAATCTCTTCAATCATTTTTGAAGTCGATAAAAATCCTGTAGAATTGGAATGTGATAAGGTATGATTTCCTATGGTATGTCCCTCTGCAATGATTCTCTGAAACGTTTCAGGGTATTTTTCAATCTGTTTTCCGATACAGAAGAAAGTTGCTTTTATCTGATGCTCTTTAAGCAGGTCTAAAAACTTTGGGGTAAATTCAGTAGGTCCGTCATCAAAAGTAAGAGCTACTTCTTTCATTCTGGTACGTTTGTGGGTAATACTGTTCACAAAATATCCCAGCTCAATGTCAAAAGAACCCCAGACAACTACTGCAGAAAAAGCAAAAAAACAAAACAGATACACCCAGATACTTCCGTGGAACGCATAAATAAAAACGTTACAGAAAAGATAGAACAGGATGAAGGGATAATGTTTCATTGCTGATTGCTTTTTAATTTTGAACTGGTCATTATGAGTTTTATGGGCATAATATTTATTGTATGCCATTGTCACTCCATAGGAGTCTAGATAAATACAATTAATTTAACTTAATTTGTTTAGATTCCACGCTTCACTGCGTTTCGCTCTGAATGACAAATAGACTGTATAATTTTCAATTTCAACAATTATGCCTTCTCCAGTAATACCAAACTGTGATCATCACCTCCCAGATGGTTGTAAAGAAGTATATTCTTTATATTTTCCTTTTTTTCTGAATTGATCATCATTACTTCCGGAATCTGCTGTTCCTTCAGGATATGACAGGCCATAAAGGTTGAAAAACCACTTGCTGTATTGAATTCTCCACTCAAATGTTTATAATACAGCTGTGCTGAATCAGGAAACAGTTCCATTGCTTTTGTATAATACATATCTGATTGTGCATCTCCACTGAATCCTAAAATAACCGCATCAATATCATGAGTGGAAAGATTGTTTTGAACCAGGAAATTCTGGATAAAATCCTTTACTTCATTCAATTCAACCTTGTTGCTGATCTGGATATTCTTAAGCTTAGCGTAAGAGTTTTCGGTCTTATCTTTTCCAATTACAAAAAAGCTGGCACCTTCACCCCAGATCACTCCATTGGTAGTGGTATGTAAATAATCTGCAGGAAGATCTGTTTCTTTTTTGATCGTATTATTTAAGCAGTAAAGTTCCATGGTTCTGTCCGTCTGTTCGTCTGTAGAACCTACCAGAACATTTTCTGCTTCTCCGTCATTGATCTGAAGCTGAGCGTCCAGTAACGAAAACTCCAGTGAAGAAGAAGTATTTACATACGTGAAGTTGTAAGCATGACACTGTAATCCCAGGGCAATCTGTCCTGCTACCGTATTATGGGTAGACTGGATGAAAAAGGTAGGCGTAAGGAACTCTTCATGATTGTCAATCACGTTTTTCAGGAACTTTTCAGAATCCTGTGAGCAGCCCATTCCGGTTCCTACAATGATGGCATCCGGTTTTTCAATTCCAGCTTCCTTTAATGCGTGATGAGATGCTACAGAACTCATTTTTACTGTTTTAGACATTCTTCTGATCATCGCAGGCGGAATGAACTCTTTGTAATTGGGTTCTATCGCTTTAATGATGTTTGAAGAATTTTTAACAGTAAGGTTTTGAAGAATATTGTCGTTTAAAGTGTCCTGAACCGAGATACAGGATGCACTGTTGATGTATACTGCACTCATGATTTTGAGAAAATTAAGGTGGAACAGTTTCCTCCAAATCCAAATGAATTGGAAAGCACATGATTGATGTTTTTCTCTTTCAATTCGGTAACAGGAGTAAGGTCAAACTCTTCCATTTTTGTTTTAAAATTCAGGTTCGGGAAAATCACACTGTTTTGCATGGTTAGAATTGAAAATACGGCTTCAATTCCTGCTGCTGCGGCCAAAGTATGTCCTGTAAATGCTTTTGTGGAGCTGAATTCAGGCACCTGGTTTTCTCCGAAGATTCTTATCATGGCAATTCCCTCAGATAGATCGTTATTAGGAGTAGCCGTTCCGTGAACGTTGATATAATCTATATGCTCTTTTTCCACGCCGGAAATTTTCAGAGCCTGCTGCATCGCTAAAAATGCACCCTGCCCATTTTCTGAAGAGGCAGTCTGATGGTGGGCATCATTAGCATTTCCATATCCGGAAAGATAAGCGAGAACCTTTTTGTTTTCTTTTTTGACCATTTCTTCAGATTCAAGGACTAAGAAAGCCGCAGCTTCCCCAAGATTCAGCCCTTTTCTGTTGTTGTCAAAAGGAGTGTTGTAGGAATCCGTAAGAATCATCAGCGTATTGAATCCGTTCAAAGTAAATTTTGAAAGAGAATCTGTTCCCCCTACAATAACACGGTCCAAAACTCCGTTTTTGATGAGCTTTGCGCCCATTATAATCGCATTGGCTGCTGATGAGCAGGCTGTACTAATGGTAGAAACCATTCCTTTTAATCCCAGATAACCGGCAATCGCCAATGAGGAATTTCCGGCATCGTGTGCGTCAATATACTTTTGCTTTTCAGGGAAGTCTTCGTAAGAGTAGAAGTATTTTTCAGTGATATCCATTCCTCCTACACTGGTAGAAGAGATCAGTCCGGTTCTGTAACCATTGATATCTGAAATTCCTGCACTTTCTACAGCTTCTTTAGCAGCAATCATTCCCAATAGGGAAGTTCTTGTGACATTGTTGTCTTCATCAAGATGAAGTTTCTGTACAAGCTCTTCATTGGATAATTTTATTTCACCCGTTTTAATGGCTCCGGCGTGGCGGGTTTCAAACATTTCAATATCTGAAATTCCATGTTTTCCGGTTTGCAATGAAATAAAATTTTCCTCCACATTGTTTCCGATGGAGGAAATGATGCCCATTCCCGTTATGGCAATTTTTTGACTCATGGTATTCAATAATGTAACAATGTATCAATCGAATAATTTACCAATAATTGCTACATTGTTACACTGTTAGATTGTTATATTAATTTATTTTGTTCTGTTGTCCTCGATGAATTTTGCCATCGTATCGATAGATTGGAAAATTTCCTTTCCTTTTTTAGGATCTGCTAATTTTATTCCATAGTCTTTATCAAGAAGAACGATCAGTTCCAAAGCGTCGATAGAATCTAATCCTAATCCACCTCCGAACAGTGGGTCAGTATCTTTGATTTCTTCTACAGATACATCTTCAAGGTTAAGAACTTCGATAATTTTGTGTTTCAATTCTGTTTTTAAGTTTTCCATAAATAGTATTTTAATGTAACAATATATCAATGTACCAGTTGACCAATGGTTGTTATTGCCTTTAGCATTGGTACATTATCAGATTGGTACATTGTTAAATTATAATGTGAGCAAATATACAAAAGCTTTGTAATTTTCCTGATACAATTCCACCCAGCCGCACAATACTTTGTCGGCTTTTCCGGATAGAAGAATCTGTTCAGAATAATCATTCAAAAATTCTTCATCAAAATCATCCAGTACGAAAAAAGCATTTTCTGTCTGCATTTTGTGTTTAATGCTGATTTCACCTACACAGATGTTGGGTAAAGTATACACAAAAACGGCAGGACTCGGATAGAAATTATCCTGATCGTTGATGCTTTCCTGATATTTGAAATCCGTATCCAGACTGGACGATCTGTTGGCAAAAACAATGGCTGTTCTGCTGTGGTCTTCATCTTTCAAAATGGTTTCAGCGGAAAGAAAGGCCAATTTACTCAAATGATCCATTTTATGAAACTTTGGATAGCTGAGGTCTAAACTTTTATAGGCTTCTTTGGCAAATTCCTGAAAGGTTTCGCTTGGGCTTTCAAAAATAAGATTTCCGTCAACGGTTATTTTTGAATGTTCTATGGTACAGGTATTTATTTTCTTCATCACTTTCAGTTTAACATTTTTCCAGTACAACAGCTGCATTACATCCTCCAAAACCAGAAGCGGTCTTCAGAATATATTTAATGTCTGCAGTTTGGTTTTCTCTGATGATATTTAAAGGGTGAGTTACTCCTGTTTCTTTAAAATTCTTTGAAGGAATCAAAATGCTGTGAAGAGCACTTTCCATAGAGATAATACTTTCCAAAAGCCCTGACGCTCCCAGGCAGTGCCCGTAATATCCTTTCATACTGTTGAGCGGAATATGTTGGAGATCCATTCTGTTGAAGGCAATAGCCTCCATTTCATCGTTATATAAAGTGGCTGTTCCGTGGGCAGAAATAAAATCGATCTGTTCAGCAGAAATATTCGCTTCAGTCATAGCATTTTTGATACTGGCATATAAACCGTCACCTGTTCTTGAAGGTCCGGAAATGTGATTGGCATCATTCACTGCTGAATCTCCAAGGACTTTAAACCTGAATTTTTCGTTTTGTGAGATTGCTTCGTCACTTTGTTCCTCGCAAAGACCTGAAGTGATATAAACTGCGGCGGCTGCTTCACCAATATTAATTCCGTCTCTGTTTTTATCATAAGGTTGGCAAGGCCCTGATCCTATTGCCTGAAATGAATTGAATCCTGAGATAACAAATTCAGAAAGCTCATCACCTGCAATCACAAAGGCATCTTTATATTTTCCTGCCTGAATCATATTTTTAGCCACAGACATTGCCATTACTCCTGAAACACAGGCGTTAGAAACGATGATCGGTTTGGTTTTAAATCCAAAGAAATAAGCAATTTTTTCTGCTAATTTTGATAAATAAACACCTTCCGGTAATTCCGGCTGGTTTTTTAACAGACTGATATTTCCTTTTGTTGTGGAAAGGATGAAAGCCGTATTTTCCGAAACGGTATGTTTTTCAACAAGAGGTTGTAAGCTTAAAAGAAGCATCTTCTCCAGTCTTGTGAAATCAGTTGTATGCTGAGCGAAGAATCTGTTGAATTCTTCATTCAGTTTTTCAGAATCAATCATAGAAGCATAAAAAGCCTCCTGATTGTTTATGATTGTATGTGAAGCGACTCCCGATTTTCCTTCCAAAAGAGCGTTCCAGTTGGACTCAACATTGAAGCCCAGCGGAGTTACACAATTGTAATCTGTGATATAAATTTCCTTCTTCATGATAATCCCATTTTATCTTTCCAGTTTTGAAAAAATTCCGGATTATACAGGCATAAGCTTCCATTGCTGTCGAGGAATACCTGAATGGTTTCTCCGCTGCATACCAGTTGATCTTCCTGATTGAAAAGCTCATATCTGTAAATAAGTTTGGCAGATACAGAATTAATAAAAGTGGTCACAATTCTGAATGTTTCTCCATACTTTAAAGGAAGAAAATGCTCACAGGTACTTTTTACGATCGGTGTTACAAATCCTGCATTCTGAATATCAAGATAGGTAAGACCATGCAGACGACCGAAAGCTTCTCTTCCGTCTTCAAAATACACGATATAATGCCCATGCCAGACAATGCCCAGCGGATCTGTTTCATTGAAGCGTACTCTTACTTCTTCGGTACAGGTTAATATATTTTCTTTAGACTGCATTTTGTTTTTTTTCGTAAAAAATAGAAATAGCTACGGTGGCAATATAGAATAAGAAGAGGAAAACCAGTTCTTTGGCAATCCCACCAATTCCGCTGTTCCTTAAAATAATATCATAATAAGCATTCAGTCCCCAGTTCATAGGAGAGAATTTCGCTACGGTCTGCATGAATTCCGGCATCAGAAATACAGGTACCCAGATTCCGCCAATGGCTGCCAGAACCACTACAGAAGTCGCCCCAAATGGAGCAGATTGTTCCTGTGTATCGGCTATAGTTCCCAATAAAACTCCAAATCCAATAGCTGCCAGTCCTGCAAACAGTGTTACTGTCAGAAGCTGGAACATTTTTCCGGATACATCAAAAGCCGGAAGATCCATATAAGGGAAAAGGTAAATTCCTACGGCAATCATCAGTAAAAACTGAATAAGGCAGATGATAAGATAGGTAAATGTTTTTCCTAAAATATGGACAAAATAAGGAGTAGGGCTTATTCTTGCTCTTACACTTGTTCCCTGGCTTTTTTCTTTTACCAGATTGATGGATAAAGGGACAACAATAAAGAAGATCGCAAAAAGTGTCCATGCAGGAACGTTGTGTTGAACGGAATTTGGCATGACATCCATTGCTCCTTTTTTGGGAGTGATTTCTTTAAAGCTGATCAGGTTTTTATTTTCGTCAAGATTTTCCGTTGTTCCCAGCTGATCCTGGAAGGCTTTGTAAATCTTTTTATTTTCAATTTCAAAAACCATTTTGTTGACAGAATTCATCACCGAATTTTTGAAGCCCACATTGGTAGCAGGGTCAAAGTACAAATGAATTTCTTTGGCTTTGGGAACTGCTGTTTTTACTTTTGCAGAATCTCCTTCCAGCCCGAATGAACTTACAATGGTCTGAACTTTCGAATCAATATTGGAATTTAAATCTTTCGTTAAATTTTCAGGAATGACAATCGCCATCTGATAATCTCCGGAAAAAACAGCCTCCTGAGCAGATTTTTCATTGAAGTTGGTCAGCAGCTGGAATGTTTTGCTGTTTTCCAGTTCTGCTTTTATATTTTTTGAAACTTCAGATTTGTCCTGATCAATAAAGATAATAGGAATCTTTGATCCTTCAAGGTTTTTAAAGGTAGAATCCTGAATAAGGGTAATGGTGACAATCAAAAGCAAAGGCATCACAAAGATGATGACAATTCCTCCGATGTCTCTTTTCAGCAGAAGAATTTCCTTAATAAAACTTCTCCACAGTTTATACAACAACATCTCTTAATTCTTTTCCGGTTAATGAAATGAAAACGTCTTCAAGGTTTTCGGCATTGGCAATCTGTGAAACAAGTTCTTCAGGGGTTCCTACAGCATGAATTTTTCCATGATCGATGATGGCAATTTTTGTACAGAATTCTTCAGCCTCAGAAAGGTGATGGGAAGTATAAATAATGCACGTTCCCTGTTTATTTAAATCTAAAAGATAATCAATAATTGCTTTTTTGGACTGAACATCCACACCTACAGTCGGTTCATCCAGAAACAGAACTTTAGGATTGTGAAGTGTTCCGGCGATGAGGTTACAGCGTCGTTTCATTCCTCCTGAAAATTGGCCTACCTGCTTGTTGGCAAATTTTGAAAGTCCCATGATTTCAAGGGATTCATCAATGGCTTTTTTAAGCTGGTTGTGCTTTAAACCATAAAGACTTCCGAAAAACATAAGGTTTTCTTTGGCGGTAAGTGTAGGATATAAAGCATATTCCTGGGGAACAATTCCGATAATCTGTCTTATTTTGAACCCATCCTTCTGGGGAGATAAACCGTTAATGGTGAAATGTCCTGAAGTAGGTTTGATTAATCCTGAAAGCATGGAAATCAGCGTTGTTTTCCCGGCTCCGTTGGGCCCGAGAATTCCATAGATTTCATTTTTACTGATGCTCAAAGAAATATCATTTACAGAAAACTCATCAGAATTTTTGTATTTTTTGTATAAGTTTTTAATTTCAATCATATTTTCCGCCATATCAGATCGCTTTTCTCAGTTTTTTATAGAAAGCTTCTTCCAGGTCTGCAATATGCAGCATTGTTTTTGAAAGTTCATTGTAAATATTGCTTTTCGAGTTTCTGTTTTTATACACTCTGGCAATATCAACGGCAAAATCTCTCCAAAGGTCACCGATAGAGGTTATTTCTTTTGATAATTCCTTTAGCTCGTCATTTTTAAGAATAACAGCCGCTTCCTGAAGAAATGCACCATAGATAAACCTGAAGCCTCCGCCTCCGGTTCCAATTTCTTCCTGCATTCTGATCAGCTGTCCCAAATAATGGTTGGTCACTTTTGTACCTTTCTTTTCTGCCCATTTCGGGATGCTTCTGGCTACCCATCTCATGGCTTTTACCCCAATAAGTGGTACAGGCGCCAGCATATTTTTACAGGTATCTTTGATTCCTTTTTTGATGGCCTCTTCAAGATTCACATTTTCCGGAACATAAACAGGGTAGTACATGTGTCCTTTAGGAGGAAGTGCCCCTTTTGCGTATCTTACTTTTTCCAATTCTGCTTCAGAAAGGGAAGTGGTATAATCCATTACAGGATCACTGATCAGGAATTTTCCGTCTTCTTTTCCGTACACCACAAGGTTGTGGGCATTGAAGTGGAATTTGTATTCTTCAGGAAAATAAGTAAGGTTGAAAACACCTACCTGAAGTCCGGTAGGGATATTTTGTTCCAGATTTCTTTCAAGCGCTTTTTGGGCATCCTGAGGATTTGAGAATTTTTCTCTTTTGATTTTAATTCCTAATCTTTTGGCTGCTTTACTGAAAATAGCACCCGGCATCGGCCGATAGCTGAAGCCCGGAGCAAAATTCACCTTCAGAAAAGGGAGATAGACAAAAAAAAGTCCTGAACCGATCCCGAAGATCATAGGTTCGCTTAGTTTCAGTCCTTTGTTAAGCAGTAGATTAGAAGCAACACCGTTTTCGCAATGCGCAGTCTGATGGTGTTCAAAGTTTAATTTCATTTGCTGATTGTATCTTTTCATTGGTCAAATGATACCAGGCATTATATTTAGCCTTGTTTCATTTATTTCCCGTTGAAGTTTTTTAATTCATCCACTGAAATTCCGAACGCATCGGCATATTTTTTCAGTGCATTTTCGCTTAGTGTTTTAAATACTTTGGGTTTAAAATGCCTTTTTACCCTCCATTGCCACATTCCTACATATGAAGCAAGAACGCCAATATCCATTTTGTTCAGTTCCATAAAATAAACAATGGGACTTGCTGTATTATTGGCCACATTTTGTTTTGCTTCCTCAATTCTTTCATAAATAAGTTCCATCGATTCATCCAGAGCAGCTTTTTTGGCATCCCAGCCGGTGCTGTTTGCTGTCGTGTAGTTGTCGTTCTCATCCGTCACATACAATACTTCAGTCATATTGGCGGATTTCAGGTTACTTTCGTCTTGAGGCAGGTCTTGTTTTTTCATCTAAATAATGTTTATATTTTTAGATTCCAGATGACATAAGGCTCACCTGTTTTTTGATTCTTTTAATCAGGTGGCTAAAATAGTGAAAATACATTATATGTAAATCATATTAAATTTGAGGAGTTACTACTTCAAAACTGAGGCCGTATTAAAAAAATATAGACTAAATTTTTGTGGTTAAAAACTGTTTCTCTCTAAGGATCAGAGTTTCACGGATTTTGTGAATGTTTCACGTGAAATAATTCATCTGATGATGAGATCTTAATGGTTGTATCAAGCTGATTATCAGTTGATTTATAAAGAAGTAGTGAATGTGTAAATAAACAAAAATGGAGTTTTTATCTAGGGTTTTTATAATCAATTCAATAGGAGTGGGCTTTAGCTCGCTTAAAAAAAGAGAAAAATTAATTGACTGTAGCCAAAACCTATATTTTAAACACGAATAAAACAAATGAATGCACAAATGTTCACCAATCTATTAGAGAATATAAAATTGATTTAAAAGAGAAAAGCTGTACAAAAACGTACAGCTTTTCTATGTCTATGTTGAATTGACTTTACGACTTTACTTCCTGAATAAACAGGTTGATTTCCGCTCTGATTAACAATTCATCATTATGAAATGTTTCACAAAATATGTGGCAGATATTCTCAAACTGTGATATAAGTGATGCCCTGGAGATAATTTTGTCATTCACCTTCGGAAGACCGAAAACCTCAATCTTCTTGATATTGGTAATGAACCCGATCACTTTTGTATCTGCTTCAGGATTTTCAAAGAAGCTTTGCCCAAGGATAGAAGAGCAGGTCTGAGCCAGATTTTCGATCAAGCCGGCTTCCGCAAACTCATTGTTGTGAACAAATATATTATCTTCTTTGATTTCAAAGGAAGTCACTACTTTTTCTTTGGTCAGTTCCAGGATATAGTCTGCCATGAGCATCGGTTCACGATGCGGTAAAAAGTTGTGTATATTGATGATGTTTTCTTCCTTTATTTCCATTTCCAGTTTATTTTACAGCGGTTTTCATTTGAGATTTTGCAATCACTTCACCGTTCAGTTTCGTAATGATATCTACCAGGGTTACTCCCATTACTTCATTAAGGATGGTTACTTCAGATTTCAGCTGATCTCCCACTTTAGGCAGTATTTCAGCTTCAAAAGATTTGATGGCTCCGATATATCCGGTTGGAGCATCTTTTCCCAGCAGATAATATTTATATCCGGTATGAAGGGCAACGCTCTGCGCCTGATGCTCAATCAGTCCTGAAGCCTGGAATAATCCGTCCTGGATAAAAAGATTGTCTTCCTTTATCTCAAAACCGGATAAAAGATGGCTTTCCGAATATTCTGACAATTCATGCACCATCACAAAAGGAAACCTTTGGGGAATAAGACTTTCTACAAAATCTTTATCGGATGTTGGCAGTCTGTTTTCCATTAGCAAACCGTTAATAAAGCACAAGAATAAGCAAATCTTCCACTTTCAGGAACACAAAGAAGTACTTTTTCTCCTTTTTTCAATGTTCCGGAATTCATCAGTTCTTCAAGGGCGATAAATATAGATCCTGCTCCGATGTTTCCAACTTCAGAAAGATTATAGAACCATTTTTCTGCGGGGAAATCCATTCCTTTTTTGGCAAATTCTTCTTTAAGTCCGTCTTTAAAGTATCCGGAAGAAATATGAGCCAGTACGTGGTCAATTTTTTCCGGATCCAGGTTATGTTTGTCAAAAGATGATCTTAAACTTTCTGCTCCTTTTACAAGGATGTATTTATCAAGGATTTTAGTATCCTGTTTAATCGCAAAAATAGATTGTTTCAACCATTCGTCAGAAGGGTAGTCTGCCCATGATTTCAGGCTTCCGTCTTCCAGCTTATCACATCCTGCATACATACAAGCTTCAATTTCGTGGGCATAAGAATAGAAATCAATGAATTCTATTTTTAGGGAAGTGCTGTTTTCTCTCGGTTTATTTTCTAAAAGGAAAGCGCCTGCTCCATCAGAAAGCATCCATCTCAGGAATTCTCTTTTGAAAGCAATGATAGGTCTTTCTTCCAGTAGTTTTAAATTTTCAGCCTCATGATTGAACTTGTCAGCAGTCATCCATGCAGACATTCTTTCAGAACCTGCGCATACTGCGTTGTCCTGTACACCGGCTTTTACAGAAAGGAATCCATAATTCAGGGCATTCATTCCTGAGTTGCAAAGACCTGTTGAAGTATTAATTTCAATAGATTTTCCGATGTTCAGTTCGCCATGTACCATGGATGCGTGAGAAGGCTGGATCTGATCCGGTGAAGTGGTTCCTACAGATAATAATTTCATATCTTCCTTTTTGAAGTTTTCGTCAAAAAGTCCTTCGATAGCTTTTGCAGTAAGCTGTGCATTAGAGTGGGTAGGGTTTCCTTCTTTATCTAAAGCGTAGTATCTTGTTGTGATCTTATTATTTCTTAGGATAAGTGATTTTGCTTTAGATGGCGCATCATTGATAAGCCCAAGATAAGTCTCCATTTCATCATTCGCTACCGGCTCATTGGGTAAGTATGTTGATGCTTTTGTTATAAATACGTCGTACATTCTATTTTAAATTAATTCCTTGTAAATATCTTTTTTGTTTTTGTCTTTTAAACCAAAATATAGGGGTTGTAATCAGGTGTAATACCAAAACGACAGGTGAGATAATCCATATCGCTGCCATCAAATATACCTTAAAGAATTTTATCAGCAATGGACGTTTCTCTTTTTTCTTGATAATCAGGTTAGACCATACTGTGAAAATTTTATTTCCAACCTTTTCTACCCGTACTAAAAAAGCACGGATTTCAATCGCTCCGTTTTTCACAAGATCCGGTTGTAAACTATTAAGGTCATTATTATTAAAATGTCTTTCAATAATCTCGCCATACTTTACAGAACCTGCAATTTCTTCATCTGAAACTCCTGCAGCGGGAAGCATTCCCGATTTTTCTTTCTGACCTGTGGTAAGCCATCGGAGAATCGTTAATACACTGGTGTAATTGTCGTGCCTGTCTACCAAAGCAATATTTCCTACGAGTTTAGCTTTCAGATCTCTTAGGTAAACCTTTAATTTTTCCTGGGAAAGCATCCACATATTTCTGGTTCCTGAGATGGTTACTACAGGAGTGTCTTTAAGGATTCGCTCTGCATAATCACTCTTTAAGAAAGAAATAATAGGAATGGATGGTGTGAGATACCATACCTGATACCCAAACAGGATAAGATCATACTTTTTGTTCAGAATTTCTTCCGAAGGAGGAAGGATTTCTTTTGGAATCTGAAGATAAGATTCAGGAAAAGTGTTGAAAAAAACATCGCCTGGCCAGGGAAAAGGAAAATCTTCCTTCAGCTGAATGTTGTAATACGTAACATCATAAGCCTCCTTTTTCGCTTCAAAAGGCTGGGCTATATTTTTCACAATATCTTCGAGTTGTCCGGTTTGTGAATAATATATGACAAGTATATTTTTCTTCATTAGTTTTCTTTAGCGTTTACAAAAGTATGTTTTTCATATTTATTATTTAGTTTTAAATACTTTTAATGATTCAGAACTAAATTTTAGTGCATAATTATCACTTTCAAACGAAGTGTTTTTTGTATTTACAAAAATGATTGTTTCGGGGAGGTCCTGAATTTCATTCATGGTAAAGTGTTCATCTGAAATCAAAAGAACATCAATCTTTTTGTTTACTTCAGAAAGGTCTTTAATATACTGTATTTTTCTTCTTTTTACCAGATAGTTATGGGCTGCCACTGCTCTTTTTTCATCATTCTGAATCAGAGAAAAAATTCTTCGGCTTGCCTGATATAGAGTTAATAAAGCATCTTTCTGTCCAAAATCCGTAGCGATATGAAGAATGTTGGCATCATGAGGAATATGTTTATTCAGTTCGAAATATACTGATTTATTGGTATTAAAGTCTTCTTTTACTTCTTTTACCACTTCATTGTCTTTATACAGGTAGCTCAGGAATAATTTCTTTTTAAAATAATTCTCATTCTCAATCTCTTCGCGCAGTCTGGCAAACTCTTCTCTGAAATAAGCATTGATCTTCTTTGTTCTCTCAGAATAGTTCTGTCCAAAACTCATGTCATCTTTGCTGATTCTGTTGCCTACTTTTACGGTAATACTTCCGTCATAGATAATGAAATCTCCTTTCGGCAGCACCTCAGAATTTCCATGGATATAGAGTGGAAGAATATCCAGCCCGAACTGTTCAGCGAGATAAAAAGCTCCTTTATGGAATCTTTTCACATCGTTGGTGTAAGAACGTTCTGCCTCAGGGAACACAACGAGTGAATATCCCTGGTCAACTTTTTCTTTCAGTTTGTCCATTCCATTCTCGATTCCCTGTGAAACGGGATAAAAGCCCAGTGCTCTTACCAGTTTTCCGAAAACAGGAGACTGATATACCCAGTCATTCACCAGATAAATGATTTTATGGGTAGCCATTGCAATAGCCAGCGTATCGAGGAAAGAAGTATGATTCGCAATGATAACTGCAGGTTTGCTGAAGTCTTCAGATGTATTTTTAATGACCTTCTTCTTTACAAAAGGATTAGAATAAAGAACGGAAGTTAAAAATCTGGCTAAAATAAGTTTGATGATATTCAGGGTCTGCCCTTTGGAATTTTTAACAAAAAAACTTCCGAAGGCAGAAAACAGCAGTCCACCTAATCCGTAATAAAGGAATGAGAATACTGACCATACAAACAATCTGAATGTGATTGGAGAAAGTCCTTTTTTCGCCCTGTTGGTAATGAATAATCTGAACCAGAAAGGATATAGGGTAGAGGTGATAATAATAACGGAGAACATTCCGATCAGGGCTACTAATGCCAGAGAATGCAATGCCGGATGTTTGGCGAATATCAAAGATCCGATGGAAAGAATTGTTGTGAAAACAGCAAGAATAATAGAAATTCTGTACGTATGTAATTCATTCTTTCCGGTAGTATGCTCTTTTTGCATAGCTTGTGTCAGGAAGATGCTGAAGTCATCTCCCACTCCAAATACCAATGTACACACTACAGTACTGAAAATATTTAATTCCAATCCCAGAAAATAAAGGATTCCGGCTGTAACAACTCCCGTTAAAACAATCGGGAACATGGTGAGAACTGTTAATTCAAAATTCCTGAAGAAAACGATGATCGTTAAAATAATGGCAAGAAGAGAATAACTGATCAGTGTATTGAAGTCCCTTTTCAGCAAACCAAGGAAATTTTCATTCATCTGCTGCCGGTCTATAGCAATGGCATCATGCTGTTTATCAATATCTTTGATGAAAGTGTCTCTTTTGTTTTCGTCTACTTTTACTACATTGGAAACGGTGTAGAAACCATTTTCGCTGCTCATGAATTCTGAAATCTGAAGCGCTTTCACTTGTTGATAATCCTTCAGGCTCAATGCAGAATAATTTTTACGCAAAGCTTCATCAAAACTGTCAAACGCGGAACTGTTGAAGCCGAATTTATTCCCGTTACTGATCAGTTCGGAAATGGCTAGGCTTTTCTTCTGGTCATTCCAGAAACGGTTCCACTGGTCAATTTTTTTCTGCTGATCCTTTTCTGAAAGAACAACGCTTCCGATAGAATTATAGCTTAAGATCTTTCCTTCTTTTTTCTCTTTGTCCAGGAAACTGCTCAATTCGGAATTTCTGGACAGTGCTTCTTCTTCAGAATTTCCATAAGAAATAGTATAAATTGATTTTGACGTAATATCAGAAAGTTTCTGCAGTTTTGCCTCACTGATTTTTAATTCTTTCGGAATATAATTCAGATCCCCGATATCTTCATTGAAACCTACATGTCTGAATCCAAACAGACAGGCAAGAATAATAATGGAACACCCAATAATCAAAGGCTTATTTTTTTCGTACGGATAAGAGCCGATCTTGTCAATGAAATTTGTGTTCAGGTGTTCTCCCTTTTCTTTTGGTTTATAAAGTTGAGGAACAATAATCAATGCTGTGATTGAAGAAAGAATCACAGTAATGGCAGCAAAAAGACCTAAGTCCTTTAATGCTTCAGAACGAACAAAAACGAGACACAAAAAGGAAACGGCTGTTGTTGCACTGCTTAATATAACAGGCTGCGTGATTTCCTTGTAAAGCTCCTCAATATTGTTGTTATGCTTATAATGGGTAAGGATGTGCAGGGCATAATCAATCGTAATTCCAATAAGAATCGCTCCTACACTGAGTGAAATAGCTGAAATCTTATCTTTAATAAAATAAAGGATTAAGAGAGCGAGCAGTACTGAAAATACGGTGGGTAGAAATACAATGATGGGAGTGAAAATATTTCTGAAATAATAGATCAGAAGGATTAAAAGAACCGTCATGGAAATGGCCACTGTATTCTGAATATCTTTTTTGATCTGCTTTGCGTTGGCTACAGCAATTACCGGAGAACCGAAATAGCTGATCTCTGTTTTTCCTTTGAATTGTTTGTTAATACCATCTTTGATGGTGTTGAGCTGATCCACAAATGCCTCATTGGCTTTCGTATCATTGCTTTTGTTTTTAGGATCAATGAAAAGCAAAAGATTTTTTCCGTCTTTGGTAACAATATAGCTGTCTTCGAGTTTGAAGTCTTTGCTGATGTTTAAAGCATTTAATTTTTTGATTCCCAGAAAAGTAAATCCAAGAGGGTCTTTTTTAATAAATTCTTTGGTTACAAGGCTTGTTGGAGAAACCAAGGAGATGTAATTATTTTCTACCTGTTTTGCAATACTGTCTTTCTGGAGTTTCTGATCAATTTCCTTATAATCATTCTCATTAAGGAATAATGGTAGATTCTGATGAACGAAATCAAAGGTTTCAGAGATTTCATTATCGTTCACTTTACCCTGAACAGAACCAATATATTTCTGTAAGGGCTCAATTTTTTTCAGGAAAGTATCTGCCGTTTCAGAAAGCTGGAAGCTGTCTTCGCCGGATCTGTTCTCGATAATAACAATAATCTTATCCGAAAAATTAAGCTGTTTAAGAACTTTTGCAGTAAGATCCGACTTTTCATTTTTGGGTATAATCTGATTGATGTCTTCCTCAAAATTGATCTTCGACGCAAAGAAAATGCATAAAGCGGCAATTCCAAGAGCTGTCAGTACAGATAGAATTTTATTTTTGGAAATCAGATAATATAAAAATATAAAAAGGCGATGCATTGCATTTAAATCAAGTCTGCAAATTTAATTTTTTAAGTATTAGTTCAAAATAGTTAGCGATAAGTTTTAACTGAAAATCAATAAAATATTCTAGGAAGAATGAAAAAATATTCTACTTTTGCAAAAGTTCCCTTTTGAAAAAATGTATTTTAAACCACCATTATTATTAAAAAAATAAGAATCTGTTTTAGATATGTTGAAAAGAAATGATGAAAAAATAAACGGATTTCTATTGGTAATAGTTCTTCCGCTTCTGTTGTTTGCCATGTCTTATTATGGATTTGAATCATCCTACACAAGACTGAAAACATCAGAGAAAACCCCTGATTTTTTATTTTCCTCCGTATATGCTTACAGAGTGATTCCCAATTATCTGAGTGTACAGATGACGGATTTGATGTACAATCTGATCAATGGTCCGCTTTCTTTCTTCAAAGATTTTTTGTCCAAAAACGGAACTCCTTTTTATCATGGGCTTTTTCTTATGAACAGCGTGTTCTTTGTTTTGTGTTCTTTGATTTTGAATGCTGTTTTCCGGATGAAATCTACAGGGCTTCTTTTGAATGTTAATGCAAGAAGGATTATTCATCTCTTATGTGTATTTTTCATTGTGATCACACAGTACGCGCCGACAAATTGTGATACCATCGCGCTCTTTTGTTATCTGTCAGGTGTATTTCTGACTCTGAAATATCTGGAAACCAGAAAAAATGTTTTCTTCTTTACCCTCATTGGACTTATCGGGATCTCTACTTTAGTAAGAGAAACAGCATGTCTGAATATAGCTTTTTTTGCAGCAGTATTTTTCAATATTGATGAGCTGAAGAAGGGAAATTATCAGGTAATCTGGAAAATTATACCGCTGGTTGCTGCTTTCCTTATTCCTTATCTGGGATTAAGAGCTGTACTTGTTCAGGATGAAACGACTTTTGTGGAAGGCTTTTATATCAACAGAAACTTTTCCAGCCCTTTCAATCTTGCAGGACTGGTCTTTGCATTAATAGTGATTTATTTTATATATGGCCTTTGTACAGAGGAAAACAAGAGTGTTTTTGGAAAATATTTTTTCTTTTCCATTCCTTATCTTCTTATGATTACTTTAGTAGGGCTTTTCTGGGAAGTGAGGCTTTTCCTGCCTTTAATTCTGACCGGACTCATCACAGCATATCATCAGTTTAAAAAAACATCAGAAAGTTAGCATGAGTTTACTACATCCATATTATATAATTGCCATCGTCTATATGCTGTTCTTCAGTGTTCAGGAGGTGTATGGAAAGAAGGTTGATAAAAAGTGGTTCTGGTTCCTTGCTGTTTACTTTATTATTATTGTTGGTTTCAGAGACAGTGTAGGCCCGGATTACGGAAGTTATAAAGGAATCTATATTTACTCCGATACCAAAAGCTATTACAGTATCTTTATGAAGATGCTCCATATGGAAGGACCGGAAACGCTGGACGTGGAATGGCTGTATACTTTGATTAATAAGATCCTTCTCAATTTTTTTGATGCACCTTTTTATATGGTAACATTGGTTATTGCTATTTTTGCGATGATCTTTAAAGTAGAATATACTGAGGATAATACTTTTTATCCCTTTACTTTTACCCTTTTCATGTTTATTCCCAATTTCTTTATCGGGGAAAGTGGGCAGATCAGACAAAACCTCGGGACTTTTATCGTGTATTTTGCAATACGGTATATTAAAGAGCGGAAACTCTGGCATTACCTGTTTTTTATATTCATAGGGTCGGGTATACACAGTGTTTGTTACTTATTCCTCCCGATGTATTGGCTGGCCCGCGTTCCGTTAAACAAAACGGTAATGCTGATTATGATTATCGGTTCTGTTTTTCTGTCCCCATTTGAAATATATAGAAGTTTCGGTGGTTTCTTAGATGGGATGGCCTCTAATAGTACACTTGTTGAAGGGTTTAATGGATATATGGATGAAACGGTACAACGACTTAATGGTGGTATCGGAATTCCAGAGGTGATGATGGCAATCCTTACTTTCTTCCTTTTCGTTTTTGATAATAAAATGAAAGAACTTTATCCTTACTATGAATACCATAGAAACTATGCTGTAATCGGGATATGCCTTTATTTTATTTTCAGAAATAACCCTATCTTCTCTTCCAGGCTGGCAGGAGCGTTTATCGGATTCTCATACATTATTATTCCGAATGCCATGTATGTGGTTTCAGGAAGAGTTAAGAATATGATCTATGCATTTATAATCGCACTGGTCGTCTTCAATTTTGTTGTCTTTTCTATATTTAATAATATCACGGCCGGGCGATTTTCGATTGACCGGTATCAAAACCATATTCTTCCTTAGAATTTTGAATCTTAAAATATAAAGACAGCTTAGGGCTGTTTTTTTTATGTAAATACCTTGTTGGTTTTTATACTGTTTATCGCGTTTTATTTTACATTATTAATAACATAATTCAAATATGTGTGTTTTTATTTGTATAATAAATCACTTTTAATAGAAATGGGCTTAATAATTGTATTCTGCTAAAGACACTAAAACCTAAGGTATGAAAAGATTAGCTGGAAAATTAGCGGCAGTCATATGCCTGATATTATTTGGAATCACTTCCAAAGGTAATATCGGAGGGAATCTTCCCTCGATTGGACATGTAAAAGCAATATGGCTTAGTGAGAATACAGACTCATTGAAACCGGTTCATGAGCCGATGAGATTATTGCTTCCAGACTGGAAAAAAGCACCTAACAGTTACATTTTTGATCCCACTCAGAACAGCGGAGGATTGCTGGTTCCCGTAAAAAAAGCTTATGCGATGTGGGAGGGTGGCGGATATCTTAACGGGAGTGGTATACCGGCAGGGACGGTAACTGCTGATGTTTTATGGGAAGATGTTCATGGACTTATAAAATCCGGATCGAATTACGCCCTTGAAATAATAGGAACAGGGCAGGATGCTAAGATTAAAGTGCCTGTTAATAAGACAAAAAAAGGAAATGCTGTGGTTGTTTTCAGGGTAGATGGTGAGATTTATTGGAGCTGGCATATCTGGGTAACGGATGATCCCACCAATGGAGTTTCCTATAAAAGTTTCAGCAACATAAAAAGAATGAGATGGGATGGAACAACGGAAATTATTCCGGACTCCGACTGGAAATGGATGGACAGAAATCTGGGAGCAATCACAAATTCTATCACGGCATCAGACTGGAACCGGAGTAACGGACTTCTTTATCAATGGGGACGAAAAGATCCAATTCCACCCCTGGTTACAAGAGGAAATGATTTTTATGAAGCTTCCGGATCGATAGGCAGAGTAAGACATAGAGGAGCCAAAAATATGACCAATGCAGTGAGTATTGATGATCTCAGAAAGTTTGTTCTGCTTTCCGCTGCAGAGGTTACCAATAATATAAGGCTTTCTGTAAAAAATCCTATGAGCCTTATTTATGTCAATAAAGATGATAACTCAGGACAGGCTTATTATAACAATAACCTCAATCTTCCGGTCAACTGGTTTGGAAAATCTACAGCGTTGCCCAATAACAGGCTTTCAGAACTCAATCTTTGGTCTGATAATGCACAAGGGAAAATTGAAACCGTTTACAATACCAATGATAAAACAAAACCTTATAGAGATAAATCTCCTTATGATCCTTGTCCCAATGGATGGCGTATCCCTTCAATGCTGGTGGCAAATCTGGCTTCTCCCTCTTATGTGGATGATATCAGAATAGACTTTTCGCCTTTCGGAGTAAAAACCAGTATGGCAAAAAATGTTTTTGAGACCAATAAATATCATATCATAAAGCCTACTGATACAGGAGTTCCCACCTTCATGACAGGATTTAGAATTTACCCTAATCTTGGCTTTGATCTTTCGGTAGTCGGCGGATTTAATATGGGGATTTTTCCCGGAAACGGACAACTTATCAGAGGGGCTCATTCAGGACAGTATAGTGATCAGCATCATATTGCATTGTGGACTGCAACTTTAGCCCGGTTGTTTGATACTTCTCCTGCTGTTACTGTAAGGGGGCTTTCTATGATTCCGGATAAAACACAGCCTGATATTCCGGACCCTAATTATCCCAATATTAAAGGACGGTATTATTATTTTCCTATGGCCGGAATGTATACTTCAGATGCAAACGGCTGCAGATGTATAAAAGATCCGCTCTACACCATTAATGATTATGATTTTCCAACAGAATATCTGCCTGCAACTGCAGAATATAACGAAGGTTTGAATAATCCGAATACCTATCAGGTTGTTAAAAGCGAAACAGGTACAACTATCGAAATTCCGGTCAGTAAAGCATTTTCTGTGCAAAGTCAGTTGCTGGATAATATTGAGATATTGAACCCTTCCAATTTTAATAATTTAAAAACTAATGTTCTCTGGACTACCAATACAGCTTTAATCAGCAGGATCTCAATAGTAAATCCTTCACCTTTATCACTACAGGATATCAGCAATTCTAAAATATCTGTAGAAATTGCTCCCAATGAAAGTGGAAATGCTGTAGTTACATTGCATAACGGCAGTGCATCTTCCCCGGTATATTGGAGCTGGCATATCTGGGTTACGGATTCTCCTGTGGGATCTTATTCTTATACTACAGAAACTCCTGCAGCAGTTACAAATTATGTGAATTATGTCAATAAAGCTGATGTTGCATTACAGACCGTTTTTATGGATCGTAATCTGGGGGCAACAGATGTTTTTCCCAACGTTGTCAATCCTCAGGCTCCAACTGCTGATGAACTGTTAAAAATCCGTGCCTCTACAGGAATGCACTATCAGTGGGGAAGGAAAGACCCTATCCCCCCATTCCAGTATGCAGATAACAGGAGTTTTTATAATGTATTTCTGGGAACTCCTGCTCCCAAGGGAGCAGTTTCGTACAGTACGCTTGATCAGTCTGACTATAATAATCTTTCAGGAAACTATATTGTACCTTACAGTACTTATGCCTCACTGTCAAATGTACAGGTAACCGATAAACCGTCAGAAAAAATCTCCAAGATCATATCCTATTCTGTGAAGAATCCTCTGGTATATATGATTCCAAGTACTTTTGCTCCTTACAACAGTACAACACCCAATTATACCAACGGTACAGACTGGCTGGCACAGGAACCCAATTTAGCTCCTGACAGATGGGGAAGAGGGGGTAAAAAATCACCTTTTGATCCTTGTCCTGAAGGTTGGAGAATTCCGGACCTTACAAATGTCGCGTTGGTTTCCGGAGCAGATTTCGGACAGACACCATGGTACAAAAAAGATAAGAATATAGCAACCTCATACAGTATTGCCACAGATTATTCAGGTATAAGAGTAAGAAATTCTGCCAATGCTACAGTAGGATATATCTTTAATAATCCGGCATATTCCATAGGAAATTATCCTGATTCCGGATCAAGAGGATTCAGAAGTGTGATGGCTAATCAAAGTGCTCAGGGAACATTTAATATGCTAAACTTTCAGTATCCTGCTGTATGGACGGCTGCTTTAAATTCAAATTATATCGGAAGATCTATTAATATGTTGTTTGATGCAGCTTCTACCACTAACAGAATGATTGTCTTTCATGACAATAATGACCCCTACTTCGGAACAGGATGCCGATGTGTGAAAATAAAATATGATGCTAATGGTAATGAAGAGGGTCCTGCATCAGGAATTTCAGTTATACCCAATAGCTATAAATTGATTAAAGAAAATGCAAAATCTACGGTGATTAATAACAAGATCTCACTCTATCCGAGTCCTTTTTCTAATATTCTTTACATCAGGGCTGCAGAAAATAAAGAGTACAAATTTGAGATTTTTAATATGCTGGGACAACTTGTAAGGTCTGGGCATTTTATCAATAATCAGACAGATCTTTCATCTTTAAACGCAGGAGTGTATTTAATAAGAATAAATAATTCTGAAGCGAATGTAAAAATTGTAAAACAATAAATAAAATAAGATACTAAAAAGCAGAATAAGACTTCTTGTTCTGCTTTTGTATGAGCCGGCATATTTCTTACATCTATTATGGCTGATGAAAAATTCTATATCAATGAATGCTGATTGTTGTATAACAGTCTAAAACCTATACTACAAAGGATTTGTTTATTCAAAAAATGAGTATTGAAAGAGAGTATAAAGCGCCCTGATTATTAAATTAAACCCTTTTAACAAAAAGTATATAATAAAAAAGCTTTACTTTTGCAAAAATTTTTAGTTAGAATGTCGAAAAATTTAGTAATCGTAGAGTCCCCGGCAAAAGCAAAAACTATTCAAAAATATCTAGGAAAGGATTTTGAAGTGAAATCCAGTTTCGGACATATCCGGGATCTTCCTAAAAAAGGAATGGGGATAGACCTTGCTACATTCAGTCCTGATTACGAAGTTTCAGCAGACAAAAAGAAACTGGTAACCGAATTAAAGGCTGCCGTAAAGAAAGCCGATATGGTATGGCTCGCTTCCGATGAGGACCGCGAAGGAGAAGCTATTGCATGGCATCTTGCGGATGAATTGAAGCTGAAGCCTGAAAACAGAAAAAGAATTGTTTTCCACGAGATTACCAAAAACGCCATTCTAAAAGCAATCGACAACCCAAGAGATATTGATCAGAACTTAGTAAATGCCCAGCAGGCAAGAAGAGTGCTGGACAGAATCGTAGGTTTTGAAATGTCTCCCGTATTATGGAAAAAAGTAAAACCGGGACTGTCTGCAGGTAGAGTACAATCTGTAGCAGTGAGGTTAATTGTTGAAAGAGAAAAAGAGATCCGTGAATTTACGCCAAAAGCAAGCTTTAAGCTGGACGGAATCTTTTTAAATAAAACAGAGCAGGAAATTGCTGCTAAGCTTAAAAAAGATTTTGAAAAGGAAGAAGAGGCTGAAAAATTCCTGGAACAGGCTAAAACTGCAGAATTTAAAGTTCTCAATGTTGAAACAAGACCAGGTACACGTTCCGCTTCAGCTCCGTTTACAACTTCCACTTTACAGCAGGAAGCTTCGTCAAGACTTGGATATAATGTGACCAATACCATGCGTCTGGCACAGAGATTATATGAAGAAGGGTTTATTACCTATATGAGAACAGACTCCGTAAATCTATCCCAGGAAGCTATTGAAGGAGCTAAGAAGCAGATTATCTCAGAATACGGTGCGGAATATTCTTCTCCAAGAAACTATACCACAAAATCAGCTTCAGCACAGGAAGCCCACGAAGCGATCCGACCTACGGATTTTGGAGTGAAAAGCATAGGAGATGCACAGCTGAACAAACTCTATCAATTAATATACAGAAGAACACTTGCTTCTCAGATGGCTAATGCCAAAATTGAAAAGACAGTGATCGAAATAGGAAATACATCATTACCGCATCATTTTGAGGCACAAGGAGAAGTTATCATCTTCGACGGTTTCCTGAAAGCCTACGGAATTGTAAAAACAGAGGACGATGATGATGAAAACAACGATAAGCTGCTGCCAAAAGTAAGCGTGGGAGAAGTTTTGAGCTATAAAACCATTACTGCTACTGAGAAGTTCACAAGACCAAGTGCAAGATATACTGAAGCTGGGTTGGTGAGAAAACTTGAAGAATTAGGGATTGGTAGACCTTCTACTTATGCGCCTACCATTCAGACTATTCAAAACAGAGAGTATGTGGATAAAAGAGAAATCGAACCACACACCCGTGAAGTGATCAAAATGTCTCTGACAAAAGATAAGATCAAAAAAGTAGTTCTTGAGGAGAAGTTTGGCGGTGATAAAAATAAATTCGTTCCTACAGATATAGGTGAAGTTGTTAATGACTTCCTTACAGATAACTTCAGGGAAATCCTTGATTACGGTTTCACGGCACGAGTTGAAGAAAGCTTTGACGAAATTGCAAGCGGTGATCAGAAGTGGAAAGAAATGATGACGAATTTCTACTCAAAATTCCACCCGAGAATTGAAGATGTAGAAGAAAATGCAGATCGTGCAACAGGAGACAGACTTTTAGGAGTAGATCCTAAGACCGGTAAAAATGTACATGCAAGAATCGGAAGATTCGGAGCAATGATTCAGATCGGAGAAACGGATGATGAGGAAAAACCAATCTTTGCTTCATTAATGACAGGGCAGAATATTGCAACCATTACTTTTGAAGAAGCGCTGGAACTGTTTAAACTGCCGTTTGACTTAAGCGAAGTTGACGGACAGCCGGTTTCTGTAGGAGTAGGAAGATTCGGGCCTTATGTGAAATGGGGTGAAACGTATATCAGTATTCCGAAAGGTGAAGATCCGCTTTCTGTAGATCAGAAACGTGCTGAGGAGATTATCAATGAAAAGAAGATTGCTGATGCTCCTATTGCAACCTATAAAGGTGAACCTGTCACGAAAGGATCCGGAAGATTCGGACCATTTATCAAGTACAAAGATATCTTTGTGAATGTTCCTAAAAGATATGATTTCGAAAACCTTTCACAAAGTGATATCAATGAACTGATTGACGCTAAATTGGAGAAAGAAGCCAACCGATATATCCAGCAATGGGAAAAAGAAAAAATCTCCATTGAAAACGGAAGATGGGGACCTTTCATCAAGTTCGGAAAAGCCATGTTCAAAATTCCAAAAAAAGCTGACGATACAAAATATGAAGCTGAGGAACTGAAAGAACTTTCTCTTGATGAGGTTAAAAAGTGGATTACAGATCAGGATCCGAAAGCTTTTGCAGAAAAGAAAAAGCCTGCAGCTAAAAAAGCAGCCACAACTAAGAAGACTACTGCAACAGCGAAAAAAACTGCAGCTAAGAAACCTGCAGCTAAGAAACCTGCAGCGAAAAAATAAATAATCCTTAAGGTTACAATACAAGCCGTCAACACCTGTTGACGGCTTTTTTTATGAACAAATAGAAACATGTCTTCTCAGTTTCTATGTTTTTTGTATGTTTGTTATATCAAGCAATTAATCAATTATTACATTTTAAATTAAAATATGGATTTCGAAGACTTTATCATTTCACCAAGAAATTTTAAAACAGAAAGCTGGCAGATAGGAAATCGGATTACAAAAGATATCAGGGAAGACAGTATTGTTCTTTTGTTTGTATCAGACTACAGAGGGGCGGGCGGCGATGCGGAAGTGCAGGATTTTACGGCGGTAAGAAAAGAATTTTACAAGCTTTCACAGATGGATTTCGAAATTCCTGTTGTAGACCTTGGTGATCTGGTATCGGGGAAATCTGTTCAGGATACTCACTATATCTTACAGGAAGTTCTGTCGGCATGTCATTATAAAAGAGCTATTCCGGTAATTGTCGGGGGCTCCAATGACTTTGCTTTCTCATTATTTTCAGCATTGAATTTCCATAAGAAAAGCATCAACTATACCCAGATCAGTAATATTATTTCCCTTCAGCAAGGTGAAACCATCAATGAAAATACTTTTTTGAGCAAAATTTTCGGAGCCAAAAATTTCTCCATTAAAAACTACCATCATCTGGGCTACCAGAAGCATTTGAATGAATTGGATTCTGTAAGGCTGATCAAAGAAGTAGAATTTGATATTATCCGGCTGGCTGAAATGATGAATTCTACAGAAAAAACAGAACCGTTCTTCAGAAAAGCAGATCTGGTGACCGTAAACTGTGATGCTATTGAAAGCTTTAGTGAGCCCTTTTCAATGAATCCACAGGTAAATGGTTTGAACAGAAGAGAGATCTGTGCCTATATGAAGGAAATCGGATTGAGTGAAAACCTGAAATCTGTCGGAATTTTTAATTATAATATTTATTCTGAAAACCAGTTGAACCATCAGCTCTTAGCACAGATGCTGTGGTACCTGATCGAAGGAATCAATATCCAGCATTCCCATCCGAAAGAAAGGCATTATGAGCTGTTCTACGTTTTGATAGATGACAGACAATATGCATTCAGACGTGATACTTTCAGTAATTTGTGGTATTTTGGTGATGATGAAAATATAGAAAACTGTATTCCCTGCTCCAGAAAAGATTTTGATGAAGCTAAAAAGGGCTGGCTGAATGCAAGACTGACGAAAATTTAATGTATGACAAATGTTCCCTCAAGAGTATCCATTATTGTTCCCGTTTATAATGTCGAAAACTATTTGGCAAAATGCCTCGATTCTCTGGTAAAGCAGAGCCTTTCTAATATCGAGATTATTGTAGTAAACGACGGAAGCAAAGATAACTCTGAAAAAATAATTAAAGAATTTGCACAAAGATATCCTGATAAAATAAAAGCCTTTACCAAAGAAAACGGTGGACTGAGTGATGCCCGTAATTTTGGAATCGACAGGGCTGCCGGAGATTATATAGGTTTTGTAGACAGTGATGATTATGTTACTGAAAACATGTTTGAAGAAATGTTTCTTTTAGCGGAAAAGCATCATGCAAAAATGGTCATCTGTAATATTCAGAAAGTGGATGAGAACGGAAAAATTGTACAAAAATTGACACAGCTTCCCGATATGCCGGAGAAAATAGCCCTTGAACATAACTTTTCTGTATTTTCTGATATCAGCTATTTTGCATGCAATAAGCTGTTCAAAAAAGAACTTTTTAATCAGAAAAGATTTAAAAAAGGAGTTCACTTTGAAGATATTCAGCTGATTCCTCAGCTTTTGCTGGAATGTGAAATCATTGCGCAGACTCAGAATTTTCATTATCAGTATCTTGAACGTACTGATTCTATTACAAAGACCCACACAGAAAAAGGACTTGATATGTTAAAGGCAGTTTCTGATGTAGAGCAGGTATTCGGTAAATCTTCCTATTCCAATAAAAGCAAGGAATTGAAAAATTTCCAGATTTTTGAGGGAGTTTACTCGTTTTTGGCCTACCTGGCGTATGTGAAAAAAGACGAAATATTTTACAGTATGTCTGATCAGTTAGACCTTTTTATGAAGGAAAGACAAATAAAAATTCAAGATATATTGAAGTATAGTCGTTTTGGTAAGAATTATCTTTTATCTTTGCCTTTGAAGAAAAAGATTTTTTATCTGTTGTTTTTTGGAGGACAAAAAAAATTGATAAGAAAGTTGATTTAGTAAACACAAATGTAAGTACTATTGTTTCGGTCAATAGAAAATGATAATAAAGTTCCTGTTATGATTTTTTATTTTGGAGATACAAGTGCTGAATTAGAAAAGAATGAAAAACTTTGAATTGTTCTTAAGCGGATCGGGGATACCTATTTTCTATATAAAAATAGGATTAGGCTTCGTATTCTCCTTTTTAATTACATTTTTCTCTATTCCTACCATTGTCAAGATTTCAAGAAGAAAGAATCTGATGGATGAGCCTGGAATAAGAAGCTCGCATCTTAGAGAAATTCCCAATCTTGGTGGAATCGCCATCTTTTATTCAATAGGAATCTGTGCCTCTATTTTTGCCTATGAATTGTTTGATCTCTACAAATTTTTATTTGCTTCATTAATTATCCTGCTCTATGTGGGGGTAATGGACGATATTGTTGTAATGAGAGCTTACAAAAAACTTGTTGCACAAATTGTTGTGTCTTCCCTGATTGTTATTGGTTCGGATATCAGAATAAGAAGTTTATTCGGAATCTTCGGCGTATACGAACTGGAGTATTTCGTAAGTGTGATATTCAGTATCGTAACATTTATTATTCTGATTAATGCGTTCAATCTGATTGACGGGATCGATGGGCTGGCAGGAGGTTATTCCGTTATCTGTAGTGCTTTATTTGGAATAAGCTATTACCGTCTGGGGGAATATAATTATCCGCTGGTAATACTGTCTGTTGTTATTATTGGAACTGTGCTGGCATTTTTGTATTATAATCTGTCAAACTACCGTACCCGCAAAATATTTATGGGAGATACCGGTTCTATGCTCCTTGGCTTTTTATTGGCTTTTACATCCATCTGTTTTATCGATATTTTTATAGATAAAAAACTGATCGATGTTCCCAGATATCACCTTCAGTCTGCTCCTGTAGTAGCGGTAGCTATTCTGATTCTTCCGATTGTAGATACTCTGAATGTCATTATGATCAGGCTTTACAACAAAAAGTCACCATTTGATGCTGATAAAAACCATATTCATCACAAACTGCTGAAATTGAATCTTACCCATAGGAGATCAACTTTTTATATTATTCTTTACTATCTGATGATTGTTGGAGTGGCTTATTATTTAAGACATATTAATGTCAATCTTTTATTATTGGTGATTGTTTCACTGGGTTTTTTTGGTGCATATTTGCCAGATTTACTATATCGAGTAAGAAATAACAAAAATTAACAATTAAATATTACTTTTGTAAACAATATTATATATATATGATGAAAAACTTTAAATATTTATTTTTAATATTCCCTCTTTTAGTTACCTCATGTATTACAACAAAGGATGTAAGATACTTACAACCAAGTGAGAGTCTCGTAATTAATGAAGAAGGTCTTGTTCCCTACAATATCCCTGTATACAGGATTACCAAAAATGATATCCTCAATCTTAACATTGTAACAACTCCCAAAGGAGATGCTGCACAGTTTTATTCTTCTTACAATTCCTCAGGAGGGACCGGAACCGGAGCTGTAACAAGTCCGGCCATGTCTGGCGGTGGTTCTGTAGGGGGAGGAGTTGGTACTACTTCCGGGATGAGCAGAGGAGGAAATACGAATTTCTATTTTAACGGACTCAAGGTAGATTCCAATGGTGATATCAATGTTTTTGGAATTGGCTATGTAAAAGCTGAGGGAAGAACATTAGAGGATATCAGAAAAGAAATTCAGGAAAAGGTAAATGAAAATTTCCAGGAAGGTAAATCTGAAGTAAGACTCAATACAGACGGTATCACTTATTATATTCTTGGTGATGTTGAAACTACAGGTCTTTCAGGAGAGAAAGTAGTTCATAAAAATACACTTACCATTACTGAAGCTTTAGCCATTAATGGCGGGCTAAACAGGACGATTGATAAGAAAGAGATCGTTATCCACAGAAAACTTCCGGAAGGAATCAAAATTGCCAAAATAGATCTTACCAGAGAAGATCTTATGAACTCTCCTTTCTATTATGTGCAGAATGGAGATGAAATCTATCTGAGCACAAGAGCAAAAAGCTTGAACGGATTCGGAAAAGATCCTATTCAGACTTTAACAACAGGAGTTTCGGTAATTACTACGGCATTGTCTATTTATTTACTTCTTAAAAATCTTTAGTCATGATTCCAGAAAGAGTAACCGCTGCAGAGAAGAATAATTCTCAGAAAGAAAAGTATGGGTCGTTTGCGTTATTTGATTTAGAACACTTTTTAAGAAGAGTCCTTAAAAACTGGTACTGGTTTGTATTGATGTTTTTTATCGGCTATGCCGTTGCATGGGTATACAGTAAATACTATGCACAAAATATTTATGCATCAGACTTATCATTAAGTACCTCCAGTAAAGGTTCTGAGTTCTTACCAACACAGTCTAACCAATCCATCAACTTCATCTGGGGTGATACCGGAAATCAGGATGGGCTTTATCTGAAAAAAATGCTTTTATCAAGATCACACAATGAATTTTTGGTAAAAGAACTGGATCTTTTTGTTAATTATTCTACCAAAGGACTGATAAAATCCACCTACCTGGATAAAGATGATTCACCGGTTTTTCTTCAGATTGATAAAAAACATCTTCAGCAGATTGATTATCCTATTACCCTGATCCCCAAAGGCGATGGAGCATATCAGGTAGTTTTACCAGAAGAAGGAGAATCCACTAACCTGTATAATTATGAAGTGGAAGGTTTTCAGACTATCAATCATTATAGCAGACCCGCTGATAAAATCATTAAAATCAACGAATGGTACAATGCTCCGAACCTGAGGTTCAGATTACTTAAAAATCCTGTTCCTTCTAAAATTAAGTTGGATAATATTATTGTAAACCTGAAATCGGTCAATGAAAGTGTAAACGAAATTGTTTCTACTACAGGTGTTGACTTTGATAAAGAAATCAGGTCCATTATGATTATTACTAAAAAAGGATATAATCTCAACAGCACAGTAAATTTCCTTAATAAATCTGTTGCAGAGTTACAAAAAAAGAGACTGGCTGATAAAAATGTAGTCAATAAGAATACCGATATCTTTCTAAAGGATAATCTGGATAACATCCGTAAAAAACTTGATTCAAGTGCGAGTGTGCTCAATTATTTAAAAACTTCGGAAAAACTTTATAATATTAAAGACAGAGACGAAAAATCTCTTGAAAAAATAAAAGAACTCGAGGCTAAAAAAGCAGATATCATAAGCAAAATCAATTCTCTTAACAATATAAAAAACACGCTGCAGTCTCAGAATTTTGATAAAATGATTGGAACCAATGCTGCAGGTTTTGAAGATGGAGTATTCTCAGCAACAGTTACTGAACTTAAAGCTCTGTATACCAAAAGAGCAGAAATGGCTTCTATTTACAAACCTTCATCAGAGCCTATGAGAGAAATCAACAGGCTTATTGATGAGGCAAGAATGGGATCATCGAACAGTTTAAGAGGATACTATAACAGATATTATGAGGAGATCAACAAAATTGATCGTGATATTTCAGGAGCCAACTCGGACTTAGCTTCTTACCCTGAAAAAGAAAGAAGATATCTGGATGCAGAAAGAGGATATAATATGATTGAGGCGACTTATAATAGTCTTCTGGGAAGACAGAGTGATACTAAAATGAGAATGGCGACCAATCAATCTGATATTACAGTGATTGACCCAGCCAAAAATCTGGGACAAAGACCTATTGCACCTAATGTCAAGTTAGCGAAAACTGCCATTATCTCAGGATTGCTGCTGCTTCCGTTACTTTTTATCTTTGTAGGTGAAGTATTAGATAGTAAAATCAGAAATATTAAAGAACTTTTAAGTGCAACGAAAATTCCGCTTCTTGGAGTCATTGGAAATAACAGCAATGAAAATATGCTTACCGTTCTGGAGCAGCCAAAATCATCTGTATCAGAAGCCTTCAGGGGAATAAGAGCCAATATGAGATTTCTGATGGACAATGAAGGTGAAAAGGGAAAAGTTATTTTGATTACTTCATCCATTGGAGGAGAAGGAAAAACTTATATTTCCATCAATTTAGCATCCGTAATAGGATTAAGTGATAAAAAAACAATCTTGTTAGGAATGGACCTTAGAAAACCGAAAATCTTTGGAGACTTTAAGATTGATAATAAATATGGGATCTCCAATTATCTTACAGGAGAAGTAGATATTGACAAGATAATTAACAAGACCAAGATCCCTAATCTGGATGTTGCTACTTCAGGTCCTATTCCGCCAAACCCATCTGAGCTTTTAATGAGTCAGAGAAATATCAGATTTATAGAAGAACTCAAAGAAAAATACGATTTCATTATTATAGATTCACCACCTGTAGGTCTGGTGGCAGACTCGTATGAACTGATGAAGTATTCTGATGCTAATATATATGTTGTACGCCATGAATACACAGAAAAATATATGCTGAAAATGATTACTGAAAAGTATCATAACGATGAAGTCAATAATCTGGGACTTGTCTATAATGACTATAATACCAAACAAGGCTACGGCTATGGCTATGGTTACGGCTATGGCTATGGTTATGGTTATTTCGATGAAGATAAAAATTATAAAGAGCCGTTACTGATAAGGATCAGAAATAAAGTACAGGTATTATTTAATAAAAAATAAAGCATTAAACCCTCATTTAATGGGGGTTTTTTCATATGTAAAGTATTTTCATTCTATGAAAAAAAGAATATTTTTGCCACTTTGCCGTTTACTTTATAACAAATTATGTTTTTTTGTTTATTTTTAACTAAACATTAAGATTATCATTAATATAAAAATGTTTTATATTTGCAAAAATTAAATTTTAAAATAACCATAAATCCATATTCTTTTATGAATAAAAAATTATTGTTTAGCTTCCTTGCCTTCCTTGGAGTGGTAAGTGTTAAAGCACAAAGAAACGAATTGGGAGTTCGTCTAGGTATGAGTAACCTAGTGGGAGATGTAGGAAGGACAAATTATATTTTACAGAAGCCGTTGGATTTAAGCAGAACGTCAGATTGGGGGGTCCCGTTTTATGGTGGTTTATTATATAGATTTAATTTTAACCCGCATCAGACTATCAGATTGGATTTAGGATACAACCAGATCCAGTTCAGTGATAAAGCGGCAAAAGAAGATTATAGAAGAAATAGAAACTCATACGGAAAAAATAATGTGTATGAGGCGAGTTTAATGTTTGAATATAACTTTTTCCCGGTAAATAATGAGCAGATAAGCATGCTGAGCCCTTATATCTTCGGAGGTGTCGGTGCTTTGATGTTTGATGCTCCTAAAGCTACTCTTGTGAATGACTTCAGAAGAGATGCTGATGGTGTGGCACAGGCTCCGGTCAATGAATTGGATTTTACAACCACCACAGATTATTCCTTGGGCAAAAAAGTAACAATGCATATCCCTTTTGGTGTTGGTTTAAAGTATAAATTCAACCATTCCTGGGCTATATTTGCAGAAGCTACATTCAGATATACATTGACGGATCAGTTGGATCACAGCAAGATCCTTTCCAAAGATGTAAAAACTTCTTATAATGCTGATATTTTGGATCCTGCCACAGGCGGTTCATTATTACAGTCAGGAAATTATTATGCGGTTTCTAAAGAAAGAGAAGCAGAGTTTATTAAAAAGAGAAATATTGGAGATGACAGATCCAGAGACTGGATAAATACTTTCAGTTTAGGACTGACATATTCGTTCGGAAGACCTCCATGTTATTGTGAATAATATGTCGTTGATTAAAGAAAAAATAAATTCTGAGAATTTACCAAAACACGTAGCCATCATTATGGATGGTAATGGAAGATGGGCAAAATCTCGTGGCGAAGAAAGAACTTTCGGTCACAAAAATGCCATTAATGCAGTAAGAAATGCTATTAATGCTTGTAATGAGATTAATATTCCTTACTTAACATTGTATACATTCTCTTCAGAGAATTGGAATCGTCCAAGCGAAGAAGTGAATACCCTTATGAATCTGTTGGTAGAAACCTTACTGCTGGAAGCAGAAGAGATTTTCAGCAAAGGATTGAGAATGCATGTTATAGGGAATCTTGATAAGTTGCCTGCATTAGTAAGAGAGCAGTTGGAACGTGTGGTAGAACTCACAAAAGAAAACACAAAAGGAAACCTTGTATTGGCTATTAGCTATGGCTCACAAAATGAAATACTGGAAGCCGTAAAAAACATAAGTTCTGATGTAAAAGAAGGAAAAGTAGAGATAGAAAATATAAACGAAAGTTTATTTGAAAATTATCTTTATACAAAAGATTTTCCTCCTGTAGATTTACTGATCAGAACCAGCGGCGAAATAAGAATAAGCAATTTCCTGCTTTGGCAGATTGCTTATGCTGAATTACAGTTTTTAAATGTTCTGTGGCCGGATTTCACCAAAGATATTTTCTTCCAGTGTATTGTGGATTATCAAAACAAAGAAAGAAGATATGGTTTAACCGGTGAACAGGTAAAAGGCCAATAAATTTTTAAGAAAAGAAAGACTCGATAAAATGAAGTTTAGACTATTACCCATCATTATGTTTGCTGCTTCTGCACATTTTTATGGACAAGTAACTCCACAAGACAGCACAAAAGTAAATAATGCTGTACATGCAGAAAATGAGGCAGGAACTTATACACTTAAAGACATCGTTGTAGATGGGGTAAAAAAATATACACCAGCTCAGATCTTAAGATTTACGGGCCTTACAAAAGGAGAAAGTGTAGACATTCCGGGACAGAAAATCAGCAACGCTGTAAAAAAACTTTGGGATACCCAATCTTTTTCTGAAGTGGAAGTTTATGTTCAAAGCATTGAAGGACAGACGATCGTTCTGAAATTTTATCTGCAGGATCTGAAAGAACTTGGAGAAGTGAAATTTACAGGAAAAGGAATCGGTAAATCTAAAAGTGAAAAACTGGCAAAGGATAACAACCTTAAACCAGGAACTAAGATCACTCAGAACTTGGTTTCAAGCCTTAAAACCAATGTCCCTAAAGACTACATCAAAAAAGGTTTTGCAGATGCCAAAATTACTATCCAGGATAAAGTAAATGCAGGAGATCCCGCGTTGGTAGACTGGACAATCAATGTAGATAAGGGTAAAAGAATTAAAATTGACCATATCGAATTTGAAGGAAACGATAATGTAACCGATAGCAAACTTAGAAATAAAGCTTTCAAAGAAACCAAACAAAAACGTTTCGGAATCGGTGGTATTTTGAAATCCTCAAAATTCATTGAAGATAAATACCAGGAAGATAAGCAAAGCCTTATCAGTTATTACAACTCCTTGGGATACAGAGACGCTAAAATCGTTTCAGATTCAGTATGGAGAAACAAAAGAAATAACTACGAAATCAATGTAAAACTTAGCGAGGGTAAAAAATATTACATCGGGGATATTACATTCACGGGTAATACCGTATACGCAACAGAATATTTACAGAGATTATTAGGATATAAGAAAGGGGATATTTACGATGCAGTAGGATTCAACAAAAAAGTTGGGGAAGACGGAGGTAAAGAAGATGATTCAGATATTAAATCTGTTTACATGAATAACGGTTACCTTTTCTCTAATGTAACGCCGGTTGAAAAATCAGTTTCAGGAGATGCCGTAAATCTTGAAGTAAGAATTAATGAAGGAGAACAGGCTACCTGGAATAAAGTAACATGGCAGGGAAATACAACAACCCATGACCACGTAATTCTTAGAGCACTAAGAACAAAACCGGGAGAGCTATTCAAAAAAACAGAAATTAAAAGAACCTATTTCGATTTAGCGGGAATGTCATTCTTTGATCCTCAGCAGGTCGGACAGGATATCCAGCCAAACCAGGTGGATAATACTGTAGATATCAACTGGAAGCTTGTAGAAAAAGGATCTTCACAGGTTCAGTTACAGGCAGGTTACGGAGGTAACAGTTTTATCGGTACTTTAGGATTAACATTTAATAACTTCTCATTAAAGAATTTCCTTAAGTTTAAAGATTTCAAACCGGTACCTCAGGGAGACGGACAAACGTTCTCTATTCAGGTACAGGCAGGACAGTATTTCCAGAACTATGGAGTATCATTCTCAGAGCCTTGGCTATTTGGTACTAGACCAACAGCACTTTCTGTAAGTTTAAATAACTCAAGAGTAAGATACACAGATCAATATGGAGAAGCCCAGAAATTGAACATCTTCTCTGCTTCAGTAGGTCTGAACAGACTATTGAACTGGCCGGATGACTACTTCTCTCTTTATACAGGTTTACAGTTCCAGAAGTATGACTTCAAGAACTATCCATTCCAGTTTGGGGATACCACAGAAAATAACGGTACTGCCAATAATTTCAGTGTCAATTTAGGACTGAGCAGAAACTCAGCAGGTATTGACCCGATTTTCCCAACAATGGGATCCAATATTGAGCTTTCAGCAAAACTGACTCCTCCATACTCATTGTTTAAGAAGAAAGATTACTCCACAATGTCACCTATTGACAAATATAAGTGGATGGAATTCTATAAGATTAAATTCAAAGCAGATGTTTACAATGAGATCATTGGAAAACTTGTGCTAAGGTCTTCTGCTGAAATGGGATTCATGGATGGATATAACAGCCAGCTGGGAGCGCCGCCGTTTGAAAGATTCTATATGGGAGGTACAGGTCTTTTCGGAGGTCGATATGACGGTAGAGAATTGATCCCTTTAAGAGGGTATGAAAATGCCAGTACAGAAGGAGGTCAGGCTGATGATATTACTCAAAGAGGAGGAGGTACAATTTATAACAGATTTACTTTAGAATTAAGATACCCGATCTCAATGAGCCAGACTGCAAAAATCTATGCCCTGACATTCGCAGAGGGTGGTAACGTATGGAACTCATGGAGTTCTTACAGCCCATTTCAGTTGAAAAGATCAGTCGGAGTTGGTGTAAGAGTTTATATGGGAGCATTTGGATTGATCGGATTCGACTTCGCACTAGGTCTTGATAAGACATTATCAGGTGACAAGTCCGGATGGAGAAACCACTTCTTGATGAACCAAACATTATAATTATTAAATATGAAGCACTTTAAAATAATTTTCACATTCGCATTACTCTTGCTTTTCGGGTTGAACAATGCCCAGAAAATCGGAGTAGTGGATACTAATGAAATTTTAAATAAATTACCTCAGTATAAAGAAGCCGAAGCAAGATTAAATTCTCAGATCGATACCTGGGAGTCTGAACTTCAAAATCTTCAGTCTGAATATGAAAGAAAAAAAGCTGCTTTTGAAAGTGAAAAAGTTTTATTGATAGGTGATCAGCTTAAACTTAGAGAAAAAGAAGTTACAGACCTAGATAAAAATATTAAAACGACAACAAGCTTACGTTTTGGAGCGAATGGTGAAATTACAAAACTGAGAACAAATCTGGTTCAGCCTTTTCAGGATCAGATCTGGGGAGCCATCAAAACAATGTCCGAAAAAAATGGCTTGGGCATAGTTCTTGATAAAAGCAATAACATTAGTGTTATTTTCCTTCAGTCAAAATATGATTACACCGAAAAAGTATTGTCTATCTTATTAAAAGGAACAGACAAGAAGGAAAAAACAAATAGTAAAGGCAAAAAATAATAAAAGAATTAACTTTTGCTATATTTTAAAATCTAAAAACAAATTAAATTATTTATTTACCAGTTATGAAAAAATTAAGTGTATTATTTGCAGCAGTAATGATGGTTGTATCTGTAGGTATGGCAAAAGCTCAAAAAATTGCTACTTTAGATGTAATGGGAGTTCTTAACGCGATGCCGGAGAAAAAGAAAGCAGATGCTGATCTTAAAACATTCTTAGATACTAAACAAGCTGAGATCAAGAAGAAAGCTGACGCAGCTCAAACTAAATATCAGCAATACCAAACTGAAGCTCCTAAGAAAACAGCTGACGAAAACAATGCTAGAGAAGCAGAAATGAAAAAATTAGCTGAAGAAATCCAGCAAATGCAGGAAAAAGCTCAAAAAGATCTACAAGCTAAGCAAGATGTAGCTTTTGGTCCTATTGAGAAAAAACTAAACGATGCAGTAGAAAAAGTAGCTAAAGCTGGCGGATACGATTATATTATGGATGCAAACTCAACAGCATTCCTTTATAAAGGAGGACCAGACGCAACTCCAGCTGTGAAGAAAGAATTAGGAATTCAATAATTTCAGCAAATTAACAAAGATTTATAAAACCAACCGCCTCTTTTAGAGGTGGTTTTTTTATTTTTGCGGAATGGAAAAAGAAGTATCAACTACGGTCAAAGTTAGGTTTAGTGACTGTGATCCGATTGGACATTTGAATAATGTAAAATATCTTGAGTATATGTTCAATGCCAGAGAAGATCATGTGGAAACATTTTATGGATTCACTTATGAAGAATATACCAAGAAAACCGGCTGTACCTGGATTGCTATTCAGAACGAAATAGCCTATCTCAAAGAAGTAAGATATAATACACAGGTAGTGATCAGCAGCAAGACCATCGATGTACAGGATAGAACGGCAAAAGTGGAAATTCTCATGAAGAGTTTGGATGAAAAAACAATTCATGCTGTACTTTGGGTGACTGTTATTTATTTTAATGTTAAAACAAGAAAATCTGAAGTTCATCCAGAAGATATCAAAGAAATTTTTGATCAGTTTTATGTAGATCTTATCCAAAAAGACTTCCAGTCAAGAGTGAAGTTCTTAAGATCTCAGAATGCCAAGAACTCTTAACTCCATTTCTTATTGAAGGTTCCAATTTAAAATTAATAATAAACAAATGAAAAAAATAGCAGTAATAGGTAGTAACGGACAATTGGGAAACTGCATAAAAAAGATTGCCCCGGATTTTGAACATCTATATGAGTTCCTGTTTACGGACTCATCTACTTTAGATGTTACCAATGAAGAGCAGGTGAACGATTTCTTTTATGATAACAAACCTGATTATTGCATCAATGCCTCAGCATACACTGCAGTTGATCTGGCAGAAAAGGAAAAAGAAAAAGCCTTTGCAGTAAACGCCGCCGGAGTTGCCCACCTTGCGCAGGCATGTGCAGATTATAAATCTGTCCTGATTCATGTTTCTACAGACTATGTTTTTGATGGAACTACAAATCTTCCTTACTCAGAAGATGATTTTACCAATCCTATAGGTGTGTATGGGGCATCAAAAAAAGAAGGAGAGGATCTTGCTCTGGAAATTAATCCAAAAACAATCATCCTGAGAACTTCATGGCTGTATTCTGAGTTTAATAAAAACTTTGTGAAAACAATGTTAAACCTTTTCTCCCAAAAAGAAGAGTTGGGAATCGTTGCTGATCAGTTTGGACAACCTACTAATGCAAACGATTTGGCAGAAGCTATTATGAAGATTGTTGAAACTCCACACAAAACATATGGCGTTTTCCACTTCTCAAACTATCCTGAGACAACCTGGTTTGAATTTGCTCAAAAAATTGCTGAATTTTCAAAATCAACAATAAAATTAAACCCCTTGACAACGGAGCAGTATCCAACTCCCGCCAAAAGACCTGTAAGAAGTACCATGTCTTTGGAGAAAATAGAAGAAGTGTATAAAATAGAACCCAAGCATTGGGAAAACAGTCTTGAAGAATGTGTTGATATCCTTTCACACGAATAATATATATGAAGAATATTGCAATACTCTTTTCCGTCTTATGTATCCAGCTGTGGAGTGCACAGAATGTTTATATGACCAGAGTTGAAAAAACAAATGACAACACAGATAAATTTCTCTACAGAAAAGAAGCTGCCACTGCAGATGCTGTTTATTTAGGAGAAGTAGAGGTACAGGGCTTTTCAAAAGATGATGCGCTCGTATTTTCCATGGTATATAAAAAAGCAAAAGAGATTGGTGCCAATACATTTGAATTAAAACCTTTCGAAAATGTTGATGGTACTCCGCAGACATTCAATGCTGCCAATTATAAAATTGCTTTATATTACACACCTAAAGAAAAATTGGCGGCTAAAAATGGGGAGATGTATATATTTGCATCTTCTGAAAAAGATCAGAAAATAAATGTTAACCGTAAAGACTATATTATTTCTCCCAGATCATTTTTAAAATTAAAAGTGGTTCCGGGAGAAATCTATACGATTTCAACCAAAAAGCTTTTAGGCTCTACAGTGAAAGTTCAGCCAAAAGCCAATGATGACAATCTTTATTTTCAGGTTTCCTCCCTGAAAGTAAAATCAGACAACTCAGGAGTGGGTGGTTTGAATCTGAAATCCGGGGATATTATTGGTCTGGAGAAATCCTACGCTGAGTTTTTGAGCGTAATATATAAGGAAATCAAACCTTAGAAACATTCTATACTAAACAATTGTAGGTTTTTGGCCTATATAAATCAACAATAGGAACGGGCTGAAGCCCGTTCTTTTATATAATCTTTGTATTGAGTTTTAGCTCAAATGTTTTTCCAGTCACATTTTTTACAGGCTTTATTGAAAATCTTCCCTTAACTTATTATATATGTCAATAGGGAACGGGCTAAAATCCTGAGCTTAGTCTAATGAATCCCATTTAATAAAGATACTCCCTCCATCTGAATTCAATTCAAACCTGCACCTTATTATAGATACCTTATTTGATGTTCCAAACCCCAAAATCCCACATCTCACGCTCTCTCACCCTCAAACCCTCCCACACTCCAACTCCTTCCTTCCATTCCAAACAAATGTTTAAAATTTTTCTCCCTGCCTTCCAGTCCTTTAGGAATAAATATCACTGTAATGTAAAATTTATGTTAAATAAACTTGTTTTGCGTTGTAGGAAGTTACTATCTTTGCCCCACTGAAAACGAGAGTAGAACAGTAGCGCAGAAGAACCTTTAGATGGGCAGAGACAATATTACTTCAAAAAAGAGACGGACGAAAAAAACTTTAAATTTTTTTGTAAAAAAAGTTGCCAGTTTAAAAAGAGTTTGTATCTTTGCAGTCCCAATTAGAGGGAGCGCGGGAGTATAGAGATTGAGGTTTTGAGAAGGGTTAAGGTTACTTAAAAAACTTTAAAATTTTCTTCAAAAACATTTGGTCATTAAAAAATAAAGTTTTACTTTTGCACTCGCAAATACGGAGCGACACTGACAGAGAGATTGCTTCGTTGAAAAGCGGAAGATATAAAGAT
>NZ_JBKKJT010000011.1:0-131227 GCF_046614675.1 Chryseobacterium cupriresistens
TTAGCGGTGGGGCTCACCTGTTCCCATTCCGAACACAGAAGTTAAGCCCACCAGCGCCGATGGTACTGCTAACGCGGGAGAGTAGGCCGCCGCCAGTTTTTATTTTATTTTTAAAAAATCCTTTATCGTTATGATAAAGGATTTTTTTGTTTTATACCCAGCTCAATGTATGAGTAATGAGTAATACATCGATTATTCATCATTCATCACTTATCATTCATCATCTATCATCCATCATTGATTACTTATGCTGACAGTACACACTCCAATGGTCACTCAGGAGTCTCAACAAAGTATCATCAAATAATTTACAGTATTAAATCGTCTGAATTAAAGGAATCATAAAGACTCTAATAAAGTAGGCTGGATTCCTGCGGAATGACACAGTAGAAAGAAGCGGTACAAATGAAAGAGCAGGACGCCATTGGAACCATCAGATCAATTGGAAGGAATGTTTAAGACACTGTTGAAGATCATTACCTCGGTTCAGCCTAAAATTATTCATTCTTACAGCTGATATCTTGTTTGCTTTCATTACTAACGTTTATCCCATCCATTGTCACTGCGCAGGAGTCTCAACAAAGTGTTATCAGATAACCAGTTTTAACCTTTAAATCATAAAGACTCTAATAAAGGAGGCTGGATTCCTGCGGAATGACACAGTGGAAAGAAGCAGAGCAAATGAAAAAGAAAGACGTCATCGGAATCAATAGATCAATTGGAAGAGAATGTTTATGTGTGCAATGGAATAGTGATAACATAATTGAAAAAAGAAGTTGATGTGTATGCTGTACTATTTAAAGAATGATATCAGACCCTATTTTTAGGCTGATAAATCAATTATCAAAAACAAAGAATGGATCATTCGGGTAATTTTTTTTGAGTAGCTGAAATCTGCTTTATTTTAATCCAAAAGAAATAAAAAACCGCTTCTCTGCAGAAACGGTTCTTATTGATGACATTTTGATTTTTTATCTTACATATCACTGTTCGTGTCCGGGCATTTGAAGTCAGCGCTGCAGGTTGCACAAACAATGGTTACGTTGCAGTAATACATACAGAAATCTGTTTCCGGAAGATTAGCTCCACCTGAAATGTTCTTTAATTGGTTCTTTTGTAGTTTTTTTAGGTTTTTCATATAGTTTTAATTAAAAATTTGTTGTTAAAGTAAAAATAATTAAAATATTTTTAATTATACAATGTGTGGTATATTTAAAAATTAAATTTAATATAGCTTTCTATATTCTTTTACGGTTTAAGACTTTTTTAGTTTTTAATTGACTAATTATTAATATAATAAATAGTAATTGTAAGCTAGCGTTACCCGAAAAGCTTATAGAGTAGGAATACCAAAAACCAATAACTATGAAAAATTTTAAAAAACTTTCAAGAGAAGACAGAAAATGTATTGTTGCGGGAGAAAATTTCCCGGCGTATTGTTTTGAAGGAGGCGGACCGGGAGAAGGAGGATGTTCTGCCAGAGAAATCTGTTCAAATGGAAAATGTGTCCCTTATGTTGGGGATCCCGGAGGAGGACAAAATCCTGGAGGTGGCGGCGATACTTATACCTGTATCTGTCCATGGGGAACTTTTACACAACCCACTCCTTGCCCCGAATTTTATTGTATAACGGGATAAAAATAAGTAAAATGAATATGTAAATAATAACGGCTGCCTCTATAGAGACAGCCGTTTCTTTTATTTTTTAATCAATCCCAGTTCGATCAATCTTTCATGCAGGAATTCTCCGGCAGTAGTATCTTCGTATAACTTCGGATTGTTTTCATCTACACAATTTTCAAGTGCATTTAAAGACATGGCACTGATAGGATGCATAAAGAAAGGAATTGAATATCTTGAAGTACTCCACATTTCTCTTGGTGGGTTTACCACTCTGTGGATGGTAGATTTCAATTTGTTGTTGGTATGTCTTGAAAGCATGTCACCAACATTGATCATCAGTTCATCTGGTTCGGCAATGGCATCAATCCATTCTCCGTTGTGATTTTGAACCTGAAGACCTTTTCCTTGTGCTCCCATTAAAAGAGTGATAAGGTTGATGTCTCCGTGAGCAGCTGCTCTTACCGCATCATCCGGTTCTTCAGTGATTGGCGGATAGTGAATCGGTCTTAAAATAGAATTTCCTTCTGCGATCTTGTCATCAAAATAAAATTCATCTAAGCCAAGGTGTAATGCTAAAGCTCTTAACACATACTGTCCTGTTTTCTCAAGCATCTGGAATGCTTCTTTACCAACTTCGTTGAATCTTGGAAGTTCTTCAACGATTACGTTGTCCGGATACTCAGTTCTGTATTTTGAATCATCAGACAAATATTGTCCAAAGTGCCAAAATTCTTTTAAGTCTCCTTTTTTGAAACCTTTTGCAGTTTCTTTACCGAATCCTACATAACCTCTCTGGCCACCAATTCCTGGAATCTCATACTTTTGTTTCGTTTCCACTGGTTGTTCAAAAAAGTTTTTCACCTCTCCATACAAATCATCCACTAGGTTGTCATCAAGAAAGTGGCCTTTTAAGGCTACAAAACCAATTTCTTCATAAGCTTTTCCGATTTCATTTACAAATTTCTGTTTGCGTTCCGGGTTGCCCGAAAGGAAATCACGCAGGTCTACACTAGGTATTTTATCCATTTTTAGAAATTTACGAACAGCAAAATTACATTTTTTTTAATTTAAATGATTTTAAAATCATTATTTATAAGTTAAATTTGCTGTATGAAAAAATATTCTTCTAAGAGAAGTATCCAAATACTTGCACATCTTCTTCAGCAGTACGGAATTGCAGATATCGTAATTTCTCCGGGGTCGAGAAATGCTCCTTTGGCCATCCATTTTTCAGAGGTAGATAGTTTCAATTGTTACAGTATTGTAGACGAAAGAAGTGCTGCTTTCGTGGCAATGGGAATGGCGAAAAGTGAGAAAAAACCTGTAGCTGTTACGTGTACCAGCGGATCTGCGGTAGTTAATTATTATCCTGCGGTTACGGAAGCATTTTATCAGAATGTGCCCCTTTTGGTACTTACTGCAGACAGGCCGACAGATTTTGTTGATATATTCGATGGGCAAACGATCAGACAGAAGGATGTTTTTCATCAGCATTCCTATGGTGACTTCCAGCTTTTGGAAGACAGTAAGGAGAATGCAGAAGATATTAATTTCGATATCATTAAAAAAGCTATTGAACTTTGCTTTGAGAAGCAAGGTCCGGTACACATTAATATTCCTCTGGAAGAACCTTTGTATGAGCTGGTTTCAGAGCTTCCTACTTTTCCTACGGTAGAAAAGACAATTAAGCATAAAGAGTATGAAATTCCGTCCAATCTGATTGCAGAATGGCATACTTCACAAAGAATTATGCTGTTGGTGGGAACAAGAGATCACAGTCCGGAACTGGAAAGCCAGCTGACCCAGTTGGTGAAAAACCATTCTGTTGTAGTCCTGAGTGAAGCCAATTCAAATTTGCACCATGAGAAGTTTTTCAAACATATAGACCGTTATATTTTCAACTTTACAGAAGAAGATTATAAAACATATGCTCCTGACCTGTTGATTACAGTTGGGCAGAATGTGGTTTCCAAAAAAGTGAAACAATTCCTCAGAAGTGCCCGTCCAAAACAACACTGGCATCTGGATGAAGTGTGGCAGCCTGATACTTATTTCTCACTCACAGAAAAGATAGAGGTGAAACCTGAGGTTTTCTTCTCAAAACTGTTGAAATTTATCAATCTGGAACCAAGGCCTTATTATAACCTTTGGGACGTCTTAAGGGATAAAAAAGATGCTAAACACGAACAGTTTTTAAATACAATTGATTTCTCAGATTTTTATTTCTTTAATAAAGCGTCACAAACAATTCCTGAGAATTATAATATTCATTTCAGTAACTCCTCGGGGATCAGATATGCACAGCTGTTTGATTTTGGGAAGAGAAAAATGTACTGTAACAGAGGAACAAGCGGTATTGACGGATCTACTTCTACGGCAATGGGATTTGCCATTAAAAATGAAAATCCAACCTTATTGATTACAGGTGACCTGAGTTTCTTCTATGACATCAATGGCCTTTGGAATCAGTATATTCCGCCATTTGTAAGAATTATGATTTTCAATAACGGTGAAGGAAATATCTTTAAAATCATTCCCGGACCTGGAAATGCCAATCCGAATACTCTGGACGAATTTATTGCTACAAAACACCGTAAAAATGCAGAATCTCTGGCGAAGCATTTTGGATTCTCCTATATCAGAGTAGAGGATGAACTTACGCTGGATAGGGTTCTTGAGAATTTCTTCAAACCTGATGCGCAGCCAAAAATCCTGGAAGTAAATACTCACGGGAAGAATAGTGCAGATGTACTGAAATCGTATTTTGAGTTTATGAAATAAATTTAAAGATCAAGATATTCTTCATTCCCCGGCAGATTGATAATTCTGTCGATAGGATAGATAAACATATCATCAAAATCATTCAACGCATTAATGATCTGGAAATGGGTGAATTGCTTTATATTCTGTAAAGTGATCTCCGTTTCTTTGATCTTTTTATGCTTTAAAAGATGTTGTCTCTGCACACCGTTCAACAGGTAAGTAGAAGGAGTGAACCAGTCTTTTCCCTTTAGAAATAAAAGGTTGGAAAAGGAGGTGTCAGTGATATGATTATTTTTGACGATGATAATTTCTTCTGCTTTTGCTTTCATCTTCATTTTATCGAGTTCTTTGCGGTCTTCAAATTTGAATGAATAATCAAAGCTGTTGTTTTCTACCAGCTGAAAGTCCTGTATTTCAGGAATCGCATAAGGAATCATCTGTGTTCTGATCTTTTTATCAAGGTCATAAGCAATTCTCAGCTTGAAAAGACCATCTTCATCATGCTGCAGATTTTTATAGATCTTGGCCAGATCAATAGAGTCTTCTTTCCCGAAATGGGAAAACGTCTGGTTGACACGTTTCTGATGTAGATCCAATAGAAAAACCTCCTGATCTTCTACTTTAATGCTTTCAATGAATTGGGACATAGATTTTATTTTTCATTTCCTGATATTCGTCTTCTAATTTACTCATGTGCGTTATACCGCCTCCGCTTTTGAAATACAATTGATCTCCTTCTTTTTCAATAAAGCGTATCATTACACAGCTGTCTACATTTTGGCCGTCAAACCAGCCACAGATTCCCGTGTAATATCCTCTGTCATACCCTTCCGCATCCAGAATAATTTCCAGTGTTTTAGGTTTGGGAGCTCCTAAAATAGAGCCTGCAGGAAGCAGTTTCTTCATAATACTTCCTACTTTTCCCTCATATTCAGGTTTTATCATCCCTGAAATTTCGGAACTCATTGCATACAGATCCTTCTGCCGGGTTTTGATAAAATCAATCTGTTGGAACTGATCCACCTTTACATCGTCAGCTACCATGCTTAGATCGTTCCGGAGGAGATCTACAACCGTGTAATGCTCTGCCTTCTCCTTTTTATCATTCTTAAGAATTTCTGCTGCATTTTCAATAGATGCATCAATGGTTCCTTTCATGGGATAGGTGAAAATTTTTCCGTCAATGATCTTTACAAAAGTTTCCGGAGAAAAAAATACAAAAAAATCTTTATAAAAAACTTTGTATTTCGCATTTGAATGATAAAAAATTTCTTCCAGGGTTAAATTAGTCTCAATACGTGTTTTTCTAGTGTAGTTTACTAAGTAAGAGTTTCCCAAAAGAATATTTTTCTGAACTTTATCAAAGCCGGCCTGAAAGCTCTCCAATGTTTCAGGAAAGGATTTCCAAACCACTTTTTTATTCAGTGCATGGGTTTCCTTTGAGGTTGAAAATTCCTGAAAATCAACAATTAAACCCTGTTTTTCAATTTCATTTTCCTGATAGATTTCAACATTCTCCGAGAGAAAGTCGATGATGAAAAAATAGGGAACCTTCTGAAGAGAAAGCTCGTCCATTTCCATAAATTTTTGATGATTCACTGAAAACATTCTGCAAAAGTACTTATTGATGTTTACTTTTGCATAAATTTTTTTTACGATGCAGAACAAATATCCTCAGAAACCGGGAATAGATTTTATATTGAAGCAGGCATTTTTTTATTGGAATAAAACACTCGTTTTTCAGTTGATGTTTTCCATTTTTTACTTTGGAATTTTCCTCACGGTATTTTTCGCCGCAGATCTCAAATATAATATTTTGAGCCAGTACATGGAAACTAGCAAGTATCTGAAGGATGGCATGCAGGCCTATGCCGCACAATATACTAAAATGGTTTCTACTCCGGAATTTCAGAATTTTTCTCTGATGATTGTGGGGACTATGATTTTTCTTTATCCTCTCAATATCGGGTTTTATCAGATCTACAGAAAAATTGATCTTAAAGAAAAGCTGGAGCTGGGAGATTTACTGGTGGGATATAATGGACTTAACTTTTTTAAGTACATAGGATATTATATTTTCTGGTTTTTCATTTATATCAATGCTGCCCAGACTATTATTCTTGGAATCGTTTGGGTGATAGCAACTGTATTTGTTGCTCCGTTGATGTTTTTTACCAATAAAAGAATCTTTGAATCCATTTCCTTGAATTTTAAAGCACTCAGAATGTATTTTCTGGAAATAACGGTATGTGTAATCGTTGCCTTTTTATTTAAGTATTTGGGCTTTGCCCTATTTTTTATTGGAGGATTATTTACTTTTCCTTTTTGGAATGCCATGATTTACTCATTGTATAAAACCGTTTTTTCAGAGAAAAGTTAAAATTCATTCGTGTTTAATGGGATTTTTTACTAAAAAAAAGTAAATTTGGTAAAATCATTAAATATTTAAACTATGTCTGAATTTAACGAATTTGATCAGCAGGGCTCTGTACCCAGCAGAGAAACGGGATCAATTATTTCTCATGCTTTTGAAATGTACAAAGGCGTTTTCGGTTACGGAATTGTAGCTATGATCATCTACCTTATCGGAGGTTCTGTTATTCAAATGCTTACCGGGTTTGACTCTGCTTCTATGGTGGAAGAAATGAAATCAGGAGGAGATTTTAATTACTGGAGTGCTCCGGGACTTCCTTTATATATGGGAGCGTCCAGCCTTTTTGGACTTTTATTATCTCCCTTGTATGTAGGATTGATCTATATGGTCAATAAATACAATACCAAAAGTCCGATTGAATTTTCTGATCTTTTTATCGGATACCGCCAGAATTTTGTAAACATTTTGATTTATAGTCTTCTTGCGTGGATAATTTCTTCCATTGCGCTGGCATTATGTGTTCTGCCTATCATTTTTGTATATCCTTTCCTTTTAATAGGATATCCGATTCTGTTATTTGAAAATGCTTCAGCTACAGAGGCTTTGTCAAAGTCGTTCAATATTGCTAAAGAAAATTATGGAACTTTCTTATTAACCGGATTTTTAGGAGGTCTGATTTCTGTTGCGGGAATTATTCTTTGTGGAATAGGGATTATCCTGACAGCTCCTTTTATTATGATTGTAATGTACTCTACCTATTGCGCTTTCTTAGGAAAACCAAGACAGATTATGTACAGTAAATAAAATATAAAATACATGATGAATAAGGACAAACAAATAAGCAGTGTTGCGATAAAGCAGATGTCGTTACTGGCCATCATTCTGGTATTGACCGGATTGATCTGCTTTAATCTGGCATTGTTTATTCCCTCGGTTCTGGGAGCGATTACCATTTATGTAGTCTGCAGAAAGTATAATTTTTATCTGCAGGAAGAAAAGAAATGGAAACCGTCACTGGCTGCTTTTGCATTGATGTTTGCAAGTCTTATTGTTCTTATTCTTCCGATCTATTTTATTGCCGATCTGATTATTGATAAACTGGGAAATGCACAGGCTTATATGGCCAAGTTCAATGTTTTCCTGGATAAAATACATGCTTATATTTTCTCAAAAACAGGGTTTGATATTCTAAGCAAAGAAAATATGGCAAAACTGAAAGATAATGTAGGAAAATTTTCTACTTCTGCAGTCAGTGGGACATTCAATACGCTTACAGTTGTGATGTCCATGTATTTTATTCTTTATTTTATGTTGGAAAAACCGAGGCTTTTTGAAAAGATTCTGACTTCTTCCGCTCCGCTGAAGAGAGCAAATATCTCTCTGATTGGCGATAAAATGAGAAAATTAATCATGGCAAATGCTATCGGAATTCCGGTTGTAGCAGTAGGGCAGGGGATTGTTGCTCTCATCGGTTATCTGATTTTTGGAGCACCGGGAGCAGCATTGCTTTTTGCATTAACGGCTGCCGCTTCTGTAATTCCTGTAGTAGGAACGGCTATTATCTACGTTCCGGTGTGCATTTTTATGATTGCGGAAGGTAATACCGGACAAGGAATTGGTTTAGCAATCTACTGCCTTGTGGTGGTAGGACTTACTGATAATCTTCTACGTTTTACCCTTTTAAAGAAACTGGAAAATATTCACCCATTGAATACCGTATTCGGAATCATTATGGGAATGAATCTGTTTGGGTTTATGGGACTGATTTTCGGACCTATTCTTATCTCATTGACACTTCTTCTGGTGCAGGTATACAGGAACGAATTTTCGGATGAAGATACTCCTCCGGATCTTGAACTGCCCGCTCAGGATGATATTAAAGAACAATTAATTTAATTATATAAAAGTGGAAGGACTTAATCCCGAAATATTAAAAGAAATCTGTGTAATGAAAATGCCTTTCGGTAAATATGAAGGAACGGTTCTGGTGGACCTTCCCATCAGCTATCTGGAGTGGTTTAATAAAAACGGAATGCCAAAAGGAAAATTGGGAATGCAGCTTTCAACGGTTTACGAGATCAAGTTAAACGGGCTGATGGATCTTTTGACTCCTATCAGGGCAGCAGTAAGGAATGGATTATAAAAAAATTAAAAAATACCCATTTTAGTATATAGTTTCGGGGGCATCGAAGATGCCGCCGAAATTATTTTATCATTAATCCTTTTACGCTTTCAATGCTGAAATTTCATCTCTCAGCTTGGCAGCTTTAATAAAGTCGAGATTTTTTGCTGCCGCTTCCATTTCTTTTTGTTTCTGGGCAATCATTTTCTCGATATCTTCGGTAGCGTAGGTTGCCTTTGTTTCGGCAACTTTCTGAAGGATTTCTTTTTGTGTATATTTTTCATCAGGGAAGTCTTTGCTTCTTCCTACGAGATTTTCGGATATCTTTTTATTTAATGCTTTTGGCTTCAGACCGTGCTCTTCATTGTACTGCATTTGCTTGGCACGGCGGTATTCGGTTTCATCCAGGGTAGCCTGCATAGATTTTGTGATTTTGTCTGCATACATGATTGCTTTTCCGTTCACGTTTCTTGCGGCACGCCCTACGGTCTGGATCATTGATCTTCTGCTTCTCAGCATTCCTTCTTTATCAGCATCCAGAATGGCAACCAGAGAAACTTCAGGTAAATCCAGACCTTCTCTTAATAAGTTAACCCCAATCAATACATCAAAAAGCCCTAAACGAAGATCCTGCATAATCTGAATACGCTCCAGGGTCTCTACATCTGAGTGAATATATCTCGTTCTGATTCCGAATTTGGTGAAGTACTTGGTAAGTTCTTCCGCCATTTTCTTGGTTAAAGTAGTCACCAGTACTCTTTCATCCGCATCGGCTCTTTTCTGGATTTCTTCCATCAGATCATCAATCTGGTTCAGTGAAGGTCTTACTTCGATAATCGGATCTAAAAGCCCTGTAGGACGGATAATCTGTTCTATATAAGTGCCTCCCGTTTTTTCCAGTTCATAATCTGCAGGTGTAGCAGAAACATAAATAACCTGATTCTGAATAGCTTCAAATTCTTCAAACTTTAAAGGTCTGTTGTCCATTGCTGCCGGAAGTCTGAAACCGTATTCCACCAATGCTTCTTTTCTGCTTCGGTCTCCTCCGTACATGGCATGAACCTGTGGAACGGTTACGTGACTCTCGTCAATAACCATTAAAAAATCTTTAGGGAAATAATCAATAAGGCAGAAAGGTCTCGTTCCCGGAAGACGGCCATCCAGATACCTTGAATAGTTCTCAATTCCTGAGCAATAGCCCAGTTCTTTAATCATTTCAAGATCCAGTTCTGTTCTTTCCTGAAGGCGTTTTGCTTCTAAAGGCTTCCCGACAGAGCTAAAGAAATCAACCTGTTTTACCATGTCATCCTGAATCTCTTTAATGGCGCCATTTAAGGTCTCCTTCGATGTTACAAAAAGATTGGCAGGATAAATCTGGATCTGATCAAAATTATCCTCTACATTTCCAGTAACAGGATCGAAACTTTGAATCTTTTCAATTTCATCTCCAAAAAACTGAATTCTGATTGCATTATCAGTATATGCAGGGAAAACATCAATGACGTCCCCTTTTACACGAAATGTTCCTCTCTGGAATTCATTCAGTGTTCTGGCATACAGTGCATTAACTAGCGAATGGAGAAGTGCAGTTCTTGTCACTTTCTCACCAATGGCGATAGAAATCAAAGATTTATGAAATTCCGTAGGGTTTCCGATACCATAAATACATGAAACAGAAGCTACAATCAAAACGTCTCTCCTTCCCGAAAGAAGGCTGGCAGTTGCAGAAAGACGTAGTTTTTCTACCTCTTCATTGATGCTCAGGTCTTTTTCAATATAAGTTCCTGTGGTAGCAATATAGGCCTCGGGCTGGTAGTAATCATAGTAGCTGACAAAGTATTCCACTGCGTTTTCGGGAAAAAATTCTTTAAACTCCATGAAGAGCTGTGCAGCAAGCGTTTTATTGTGTGCCAGTACCAGAGTTGGACGTTGTACTTTTTGTATAACATTCGCAACAGTAAAGGTTTTTCCGGAACCTGTTACCCCCAGAAGCGTTTGATATTTTTCACCGATCTCTATTCCTTCAGTAAGTTTTTCAATTGCCTGAGGCTGGTCTCCGGTAGGTTTATATTCTGAGTGAAGCTTAAAATCCATAGAAAAGAATGTATACAACAAAAATACGAAAGAAATTATTAGGCTGTATAATGTTTTGAAGGTGAATATTTTGATAATAAAATTTTAACTTATCAAACCTTAATTTTTGATTTTTTGAAGTTGTCTGATTAAGAAAAATTGAAAGCGCTAAAAGTAGCGCTTTATTGTTAGGGTCGGTTAAAAGTCATCGTTGCGGAAACTTTCAATACTGAAGCAATGGCTTTTCCATCTTTCACTGCAGGTATCCATACTGTTTCATTACTGATTTCAGTGACTGTTTTTAAAAGTTCCCGGTTCAGAATTTCATTTTCTCCTAAATGGTTATTGGCATTATTTTTCCATTCGTTGTATTACACCTAATCATAATAATATGAAAATCAATTCATTTTACATTCCTGTAGTAAGCCTTTTTCTTTTTTTATCTTCGTGCAAAGAGAATCATGCGAATGCTCAAAAGACAGGAAATGACGGAAGTGTAGAAACAGAAAACCCTAATTCTGATTACAGGCCGGCATTTAAAGGACAGACAAGAATTAAGGCTGTAAAGTCGACAACAGCCTATAATATTGAAATACTAAATAAAGATTTGGGAAGGCCCTGGGGCATTATCAATTTACCTGACGGAAAATTCCTAGTCACCGATAAGAAAGGGTACATGAATATTGTTTCACCAGATGGAAAGCAGGTCTCCAAAATAGAAGGCTTTCCAAAAGTAGATTCAAAAGGGCAGGGCGGAATGCTGGATGTCGCTCTTGATCCTGATTTTAAAACCAATAGTATTATTTTTTTCAGCTTCTCGGAACCATTTGGAAAAGGAAACTTAACATCTGTTGCGAAAGGCAAGCTTTCGGCAGATCTTAAAAGTATTTCAGAGGTAAAAGTTATTTTCCGTGCAGAACCTTCTTATGATGGAGATAAACATTATGGAAGCCGTCTTGCTTTTGATAAAGATGGAAACTTATTTGTCAGCACAGGAGAAAGATCAGATAAAGTTACCCGTGTATATGCCCAGAAAACAGATAATTATCTTGGGAAAATTTTAAAAATTACAAAGGATGGGCAACCGGCTCCGGGAAATCCTTTTATCGGAAAATCAGGATATAAACCGGAAATCTATGCTTATGGAGTCCGAAACCCGCAAGGAATGGCTATCGATCCCAATGGCAATCTCTGGGATGTTGAAATGGGGCCAAGAGGTGGTGATGAAATCAATCTGATCCAACCCGGAAAAAATTACGGTTGGGGAGATGTAACCTATGGAATTGAATATTCCGGAGATAAAGTAGGACAGGGTATCACTCAAAAAGAAGGAACAGAACAGCCGGTCTATTATTGGGATCCTGTGATCTCACCAAGTGGAATAACTTTTTATACAGGAAATATAGACGAATGGAAAGGAAATCTGTTTATCGGATGTTTAAGCGGTGAGCATATTGACAGAATTGTCATGAAAGACAATAAAGTAGTAGGAGAAGAACGTCTTCTTGCAGATCAGAAAGAGCGTTTCCGGGATGTATTAAATGGAATGGATGGAAATCTGTATGCCGTAACAGATAGCGGTAAACTTTATAAAATTTCAAAAAAATAGGAAAAAAACTGTATCAAAGGTTAATAATTTCACCTTTGTCATTCTGACGAAGGAAGAATCTCATTTATAAATCAATAACATAAGATTCTTCACTACATTGTTGAACTACGTTCGCAGACCTTCAGTCTGTGTTCAGAATGACATTTTGATACAGTTTCTTTTTATTCTCTTAAAACTTAAAATTTAGTCTGGCAAAAACCTGTCTTCCGGAAAATCCCATCTGAACAGGATCAAAAATACCTCCACCTTCTGTGTTTCCATCACTTACCTGAGTGGTTTGCAGGGTAGGATATCTGTTGAACAGATTTTTACTGCCCAGGGTTACATTGAGATTCTTACTAAATTCATAACCAAAAGAAAGGTCTGTTGTTACTTTTGGATTATAAACCTGTTCTGTACCGTCATAACCAATGAGCGTGACCTTATCAAATCTTACCAGCTGAAGGTTTGCATTGAATTTACTGATCTTATAATTGAGGTTTAAATTCACTTTTGTTTTCGGAGCAGAAGCAAGAATAAAAGCCTTTTCTCTTTCGCTCAGGTAAATGTCTTCTTTTCCTGCCAGCTTTTCCGAAGTGTTTACTTTGGTGATTTCCATGTCATTATAGTTCCCTGCTAAAGTAGCCGTCAGCTTTCCGGATCCTATATTTTCATTATAGCTTAAGATAAGATCAACTCCTTTCGTGCGCGTATCAATTGCGTTAGAAAAGAACTGTACCTGATCAATAAACGGATTTTCTGCCTGAACCTCTGCCGGCAGGTCTGCCTGTGTAAAATATCCGGTAAGAACAATTCTGTTTTTTACCTCAATATAATATCCATCCACTGTCGCCGTGAATTTTCCTGTGTTAAAAGTGAATCCTGCACTCCCGTTCACCGATGTTTCCTGTTTCAATTGAGGAATTCCGAGACTGCTTGCCAGTTTGCTGTCATTAGACGCCAGCTGAATAGTCACCAATTCACCTTCCTGAAAGTTAGTAAACTGCTGGCTGTAGTATTTTTGAGCCAAAGAAGGAGCCCTGAACCCCGTAGAAACAGATCCGCGGAAAGCAAACTGAGGAGTAAATGCATATCGTGTAGCAAACTTACCATTCAGTGTACTTCCGAAATCATTATAATTTTCAAACCTTCCGGCAACGCTTATCATCCAGTTTTTAGTCACATCCAGTTCAGTATCTATGTAGGCAGCAAAGTTATTTCTGCTTTTACCAATATCTGTAGAATACCCCGGGAATCCCTGCGAACCGCCTGGCCTTACGCTATTGTCATTTAAAGGGTTGGTAACCAGTAAACTCTCAGGGGTGTCTGGTGTAACAGGATTTCCGTTTTTATCATACATGGTATAGGAGGCCTCTTCTCCTTTAATGATATCAAATTTTTCATATCTGAATTCTGATCCGAAAGCAATATTCAGTCCTTCCAGTACCTTAAATTGTTTCACGGCATTAAATCCTGTTGTATTCTGCAGCAGAGAATGTCCTCCTGCATTAAAGCTTGTTGGAGATTTGACTCCTAAAGTGGCATTAATTGTATTATCGATCTGATAAGTGAATCTGTTGTTGCCAAAAGCATTATAAAAATCTACATCCCAGTCAGCAACTTTGAACCTTATTCCATTGTCAAATGTGAAATCCGTAATGCTGGTGTTTTCAATCGGATTAAATCCTGTAGGGTAAACTTCAGGGATATTACCGTCTGCATCAGGGGTTCTGGTCCATGCATAAGCCTTAGTATTTCTATGTGAAAAACCCTGGCGGGAATAGAATTTCAGACCATCAGACAAAGGAAGTTCAATATTTCCGAAAAAGTAAATATTTTGAGCCTTGGCATCTCCGAAACGCTGTCTTGGAGCTGTGTAAATATCCGGATTTGCGTTTCGTATGGCGTAATCTTTATTAACAAACTCTACTGTAAAGTTTCCAAAACCGCCTTTTGAGCCTATTTTGGTCCCTAAATTTCCACTGAAATCAAAGGTCGTTCCGTCTACTTTGTGATCAGAAACAACATCATTGTTTCCGGGGCTTTTAAAAAGGTTCATGCCATAAAAAGCATTTCCTTCAAAACCTTTGTCTCTGTCATTCAAAATAACGTTGATAACTCCTGCAATAGCATCAGAACCGTATTGGGCGGAAGCTCCGTCACGAAGAACTTCCACTCTTTTTATAGCACCGATCGGAATGGTGTTCATGTCATATCCGGTGTTTCCTCTTCCTTTGGTTCCAAAAAGGTTGATCAGTGAAGACTGGTGATATCTTTTTCCATTCAATAAAAGTAAGGTCTGATCGGGACCAAGACCTCTTAAAGTTGCTGGATCTACAGCATCAGCACCATCAGATCCTGATTGCTTGTTGGAGTTGAAAGAGGGCGCAGAAAATTGCAAAAGCTGATTGACTTCTATCTGCCCTGTAGACTGGCTTACCTGCTTAATGTCGATGATGTCAATAGGAACAGGCGTATTAATCACCGTTCTCTTTTTGTTACGGCTTCCTGTAATGGCTACTTCGTCGATCTTGGATTCTTTCAACGTGTCTTTTATCTGCTGGGCATAAGAGAGGGTAGACACTCCAAGTAAAATGATGCTGATGTATTTTATCTTCATATTGATAATTTGAGTGATGATTTAATCAAAATTATCAATATTTATTTTTATATCCATATTAAATTTAAATATTTAGTATGAATATATTAATTTAGCATTGATTTGTGATAAATTCGAAAAAATAATAATTAATTACCCAAATTTAATTAAAAATTTTAACGTTAAAAGCTGGTAATGATTCTGTTAATTCCTTCTTCCAAAATTTCCGTGGATGTAGAAAAGCAAATTCTTATATGTCCTTCGGCTCCTTTGCCGAACCACCTTTCTGATCCCGGAACAATGGCTACTTTTCCCTGCTGCAGAACATGCTGGGCGAACTCATCACTTGACATTCCGTTTTCAATCTTTGGAAACAATACAAACGTAGCCTCGGGCAGATTAGGGGTTACAATTTTTGAACGGCTTAATAGTCTGAACGCAAGATCTCTGTTGCTTTGCAAGTGCGTCAGAAACTCTTTATACCAGGGTTTCGCTTTCTCCAGAGCTACGCTTGCTGCAATCTGCGATAAAGTAGAAACACCTTCTATTGTGGAATTGAAATTGGATTTTTCTGTGAAGTCTTCAAGAATATCCTGATCATTACATAAGACAGCGCCTATTCTTAATCCTGCTATTCCGAATGATTTTGAAAATCCGTAAACGGTAAAGCTCTTTCTCTTTGCCTTCTCTGAAACGGAAGAATAGGTATGGAAGTCTTTATCATCATAAATAATATCACTCCAGATTTCATCACTCATTACCCAAAGATCATGAGCCGATGCAATTTCCGCCACTTGTATTAAAACTTCTTTAGAATACACTTTTCCAAGCGGATTGTGCGGATTGCATAGGCTGATAAGTTTGGTTTTGGAATTAATTAAAGAAACCAGGCTTTCAAAATCAATTTCTCCTGTTGTTGTATCTACTGGGCAAAGCATTACTTTTCCGCCTGCTGTTTCCACTGATTTTTTGAAAAGGAAATCAACAGGATCCAGAATAATGGCTTCGTCTCCGGGGTTAAGAACATAGGATGCGATGAGAAACATTCCCTGAGCAGCACTATTCACTGCCAAAACATTTTCTGGGGAGAAATTACCATGCTTTTCTGTATTAAAATGATCTGCAACGCTTTTCTTAAACTCAGGAAGTCCGGAAAATGGCCCATAGCTTAGATATCCGTCTTTCAGGTATTCAATAATTCCCTGTTCTATTTCAGGAGCTGTTCTGAAATCGGGATCGGCTGCCGTAAGAGGAATGATCCCGTCTTCCAGGGTAGCCCATCTTCCGTTGTAGGCTTTTCTTTTCAGGGCTTCAAAGTTGATATCGTTATTGGTAAACATATTTATTTATAGGATATAGGTAAAATATTTTCAGTCTGTTGATGGAGCGGGAGTAAAAACTGCTTAAGCAATGTTCTTCCATTATGAATGTGAATCTCTATTTCGGACTTTCTGCCTGCCTCATATTTATGGAAGACTTTCTGCATGTTTTCTTCTTCAACTAAGTATTTCGTTAATACAAAGGCATCTTTCAGAGCTGAGGTAACTCCCTGGCTGGTAAATGGAATAAGTGGGTGCGCTGCATCCCCGATGAATACGAAATTATCTTTGTAAAAAGGGTTTAACTCTTCCAGTTCATATACATTCCATAAATGTACATTTTTATAATGTGATTTCTGTATAATTTCCGGGACTAAAGGATGCCAGTTTTCGAAAATGTCAAGCATATATTTCTTTAAGTTTTCTGCGGAACATTCACTGATCATATATTTTTGATTATCAAACTGTGAATACCAAAGGATGGTATCTTCAGAAAGCTTGAGAATACCGAAAGTCAGTCCACCTTCCTCGTGGTGAAACTTCATAAAGTCATTATCAATAACATCCGCAATTTCTTTATTCTGAATGATATTGACGACTTCACTTTCTCTTACTATTCTCATGATTTCATCTTGAAAAAGATTTCTTCTGATCCGGCTTCTGGAGCCATCAGAGATCACTGCAATATCAGCGTCAATCTCAGTTCCGTCAGAAAGTTTCAGTTTTCCATTCTGCAGCTCATCAGGAATAATAGTTTCTTCATAAGTTATCTTGCCTGGAGTAAGGTTTTGTGTCAGTAAACTGATTAATGCATGCCTTGAAATGGCGAAAACATTGTTCAGTTCTTTTTCTGCGAGAATTTTTCCGGTGTGTGAATATTGGATGTATTTTTTCAGAAAATTTCCATGTTGGAGAAGAAGATCAGGATCAATGATCTGATAAAGATAATCCATTCCTTCTTTCGGAATGAGAAAGCCGTGACCTGCCAGATCTTTCTTTTTTCTCCTTTCGTAAATATGATAATCAATATTGTATTTTTCTAAGTAATTCGCCATGCTTAAGCCGGAAATACCGGCGCCCACGACAGCAATTTTCTTCATTTTTCGGAATAAAGTATTTTTCAGGTTGGTTTTTTAAGTATTTTTTTAATCCTTTAGATCAATACAAAATTAAATTAAAAACATTCACTATTTCAAAAAACGGCTTAATTTAATTTTGATTTCCTGAAAAATAAGATAAAAAGAGTAAGATAAGCCGGATAATAAAAGTATATGTTTGGTTTATATTTATTTATAAAAAAGATTTTTTTTTCAATATTTAAATAGCCTTAATTTATTTAAGTGGTAATGTGAAATTAAGATTGTTTTTTGCTTAAAAACGCTTAGTTTTGGTGCATAAAAAAACCGGAAGAAATTCCGGTTTTATGATTAAGCTTTTTCAAGCTGAACAGTAAAGTGTCTTAAGATTTCCGGTTCCCACGTAATCCTGTATCCTTTTGCTATTTCATCACGTCTTTCATATACGTTTCTGATAGCAGCAGCAATATAATCCATGTGGTTGTTGGTGTAGGTTCTTCTTGGAATAGCCAGTCGTACCAGCTCTAACTTCGGATAACGGTTTTCTCTAGTAGCAGGATCTCTGTCTGCCAATAATGTTCCGATTTCTACAGTTCTGATCCCTGCCTCCTTATAAATTTCCAGCCCTAATGTCTGAGCCGGATATTCTTCACGGGATACATTTGGAAGAAAGTTTAAAGAATCGATGAATACAGCATGTCCTCCGATAGGCTTTTGAACAGGAATTCCGTATTCAATTAATTTATTACCCAGATATTCAACCTGAGAGATTCTGCTTTCAAGATAAGCAAACTCAGTAGCTTCATCCAGACCTACAGCTAATGCTGCCATATCTCTTCCCGCCATTCCTCCATAAGTAATAAAACCTTCGTAAATGATGGTGAAATTGGATGCTTTTCTGAAAACTTCTTCGTTACTCAAAGCTATAAATCCTCCGATGTTTACTAAACCATCTTTTTTAGAACTCATAGTCATTCCGTCTCCGTAAGAGAAAATTTCCTTACAGATATCTTTAATGCTTCTGTTTTCCTGTCCTGCTTCTCTTTGTTTGATGAAGTAAGCATTTTCAGCAAATCTCGCTGAATCAAAAAATACAGGAATTCCATATTGGTCGGAAAGGGCTTTTACTGCCTTCATGTTTTCCAAAGAAACAGGCTGTCCTCCTGAAGAATTACAGGTAATGGTAATTAAACAGAAAGGGATGTTTTCTTTAGGATGGCTTTTATAAACTTCTTCCAGTTTTTCAAGGTTAATATTTCCTTTGAAAGGATGAAGATCATTAATATCAAAAGCTTCGTCTATCGTACAGTCAATTGCATGTGCCTTTCTGAATTCGATATGACCTTTTGTCGTATCAAAATGCGAGTTCCCAGGAACTACATCACCTTCTTTTACCAATACTGAGAAAAGGACGTTTTCAGCAGCTCTTCCCTGGTGGGTTGGTAATAAATATTTGAATCCTGTTATTCTTTCAACAGTTTTTTGTAATTGTTCAAAAGAACGTGATCCGGCATAGCTTTCATCTCCGGTCATTAAAGCAGCCCATTGTTTATCAGACATAGCCCCCGTTCCTGAATCGGTAAGCAGGTCAATATAAACATGTGAAGATCTTAGGTTGAAAAGGTTATAATTAGCTTCTTTAAGCCATTGCTCTCTTTCTTCTCTGGTGGATTGATAGATTTCTTCCACCATTTTAATGCGGAAAGGTTCCGCGTACGGTAAATTCATGAGTTAAATTATGTTTTAAATTGTTTGTAAAGAAAATGTGCTTGAAAATAATTTTTCAAAATTCATCAATGTATAGATAAGTCGGAAAAGGGATTATTCCGGAGCCTTAAATATATTTTCATCAGAATGGAATCCGGCTACACCGCCGCTCACAGCAAATTTCATGGCAGAAGCTGCTGTCATTCCTACTACAGGTTTGATGTTTTTTTCTTCAGTAACAATTACCCAGCCCGAGATGGCATACGAGTGGGGAAGATATACCGCAACGTAATTATGCTTATCAACGTCCGACATTTCTTTTTGAGTTAAAAAGCCAATTCTCCAGATTTCCGGATTTTCATTGGTTTTTACCCATACGGGATCGTTGAATTTTTTCTTGTCGCCTACAAATGAAGACATGACGTCTTTCGTAGGAGTATAGATGTGTTTTACTCCCGGAGTTTTCTCCAGCAAGCTGTCCATCGTGTCGAAAAAGAATCTTCCGACTACGAATTTATTTCCTAAATACCCCAGAATAGCCGTAAACAGGATGATAGATACAAATACAAGCCCCGGAATCTGCTTGGCAAGAGAAGGCACAAGGTTGTCAATCGCACTTACAATATACCAGATCACAAAAATAGTAAGCCCGATAGGCCCAATGATAACCAACCCCTGAAAAAAATTCTTCAGGAACAGATTGGCAATATTTTCAAAGCTTGGCTTCTTCAAGGTGTATTCTTTACTATTTTATTTTAACCGTGAATCGTTTCTTTATTTCCGTAGGATTTAATAATGCTGGCCTCATATTCCAGCCATTCTTCCCAACGTTTGTTTACTTTTTCAGGATTTCCCAGTTGTCTTGCAAAGCCGATAAAAGTAGTGTAATGATTGGCTTCGGAAATCATCAGTTCTTTGTAAAAAACTTTAAGCTCTTCGTCTTTGATATTTTCGGTAAGAACTTTGAATCTCTCGCAGCTTCTGGCTTCAATCATTGCGGCAAACAGCATTTTGTCTACGATGAGGTCTTCTCTGCTTCCCTGAATGATAAATTTTGCCAGCTCATTCACGTAATCATCTTTTCTTGCTCTTCCAAAAGTAAAGCCTCTTTTTTTGATGATTTCATGTACCTGATTGAAATGATCCAGTTCTTCCTGTGCAATGGCAAGAAGTTCTGTTACAATCTCAGGATATTCCGGAAGCATCGTGATCAGGCCTATTGCATTGGTTGCTGCTTTTTGCTCACACCAGGCATGATCCGTTAAAATTTCTCCAATGTTTCCTTCTGCAATATTTGCCCACCTTGGGTCGGTAGGTAGTTTCAACTTAAACATGTTGTAAATTTTTTGTAAATTTAAACAAATTGGACATATTTAATGCTTCTGATGTGACAGATTTTATTTTCTATTGAATTTTGTACAATCAGAACTGTCTTTTTTGTAGCATTGCAAATATGAATTAATGATATCCTGTTATTTTACGGTAATAAAAAAACTAATGACTCAATCACAATGATTAGACAATACTATTTGCCCATGCTATTTTCATTACTTTTTACGGTGAAAGGACTACCTGTCTATGGTCAAAATGTAAAAGATTCAGTTGAAATATCTCTAAGACCCTATGCGAGTCTTCGCGGTCATATGGCAGTGTATGACCATAAAATGGAACTTCAGGAAAATGCATCAAGAATCGGAATGGAGCTGAATATCAAAAAAGGAACATTGGGTTTTATTGCAGGCGGAGAAGTGCAGTTAAATATGTTTCGTGGAAGTACCTCATTTAATGTGGATGGAAGCCTTTCCAGTGGATTTGTTTCGATAGAATCCTCACAATCTAGACAGGTTTTCGGTAATAGGCTTGGTTATTTGGGAATTGATCTGGGGAAATATGGAATCCTTACCATTGGGAAGCAATGGGGTGTTTATCGGGACATCACTTCTTACACTGACCGGTTTAATGTTTTTGGGGCAAGAGCATCTGCTACATTTGTCGGAGGTACTGATGGTGGAGAAACCGGAACAGGACGTGCGGATCAGGCCCTTATTTACCGTAACCGCTTTGGAAATCTGTATATCGGAGGGCAGATCCAGGCCAGAGGGGGAAATAATGATCATTTTATTGATGGATTTGGTGGCTCTGTTCAATATAAAATTACAGATGGTTTTTTTGCCGGAGCAGCTTATAACAGGGCTTTTCTGAGTGACCGTCTAATACAGAATGGCGGGGCAATAGGTATTACCGGCCAACCCACTTATTTTTCTTTAGGAGCAAAGTACACCGGGAAAATTTTGGATTGGAGTGTTCTTTTTGTTCTGCATAAAAACGGAGATTTTTCACAGAGTTTTTATCAGAACCCTGGAATGGAGGTAGCTCAATCAATTATGGTATTCAATGCTAAAGGACTGGAGTTTTTTGGAAAATATAAACTTGATAAGTTTTCTATTCTTGCGGGATATAATTTATATGTCCCGGACATAAAAAATACAGAAATAATTTCCGGGCAGTATCATCTGGATCCGGGTTTTAAAAGGAATGATTGTATTGTTGGTGTTTCTTATCACCCCTTTAATTTTGTCCAGATTTATTCAGAACAAAGAATTTCTATGGGTAAAACATCATTGGGAGAAAGAGAAAAAAGTGTTTTTACTCTTGGACTAAAAATTGATCTCTCCAAAACTTTCATTAAAAATTTTGACCTTTAAAAGATATAATTATTATGATTTATTAATGGCTGTGTTTTTCCTGAAGTATTCTAAAAGTCTCCAGCCTGTTTCATCTACTTTTTTCAATCCTGCTGAAATAATGAAGGCTAAAATAATATTAATCCCATAAATAATGAGCATTAAAAGCCACCATGGCATATTTTCTTTTAGTGGAACTACCAGGAAATAAACGAGCGAAGAGCTTATTCCCTGTGCAAAATAGAAGAAAATAGCATTCTTCCCGATATAGGTAATAAAGTTTTCTTTTGTGATCTTCAGCCGGTTGTAAAGAACAAATAAGGTTACCAGAGAGAATAATGCCCAGATGATATAAGGGATTTTCGGCGGGAATTTATTTCTATTGATTTTGTAGAAAATATCTCCTCCATAGTACCAGAACATCCATATAAGAGCCATTCCTGTAAGTGCATATAGTACAGGAATTGCTTTGGTGGAGATCTTTTTTCCACGCATTTTGTGTCCTGTTAAAAAAACAGCAAGGTAGAAAGCAACATATCCCACTTGTCCTGTTGGGTAATATTCCGGGAAGATATTGAATAGCAAGGTTATAGCAATACAAAGTCCGATGAACCAATTGATATGTTTCGGGAAGAACCTTAAAATAAGTACACCGAAAACGGTAAGTACATAATAGACTTTTAAATACCAGAAGCTTCCCATTACTACCGGAAACGTGTCGGCATTGGTGTACTGATGAAGATACCAGTTTCCGAGATTTTCCCATTGAGGGTATGCTGAAACACTGGTTGCGGAGTATTTGGATCCAAATGTTGAATAAAAGTTCTGCAGCCATTCCATGGAAAAGAAACTCAGGCCAAACACTTTAAAGAAGTAATCTAAAAAGAACAGGAAAGTCACAAAAATCATATAGGTGATCTGGAGTTTCAGAAGACGATATAATGTTTTTTCAATATTCGCTCCCGAAGTGATTCCGCTCAAAGCATAAAAAAGAGCTACGTCAAAAACAAGCGAGAAAACTCTTACTTCAGCGGGAATATAAAATTGTCCAGACCAGAAAGCGGTATGGATAAATATGATGGAAAGTGTTGCCAGTCCTTTGGCGAAATCAATATAGAGATCTCTGTTCATTATAGGTGGGTTGGAAGTTCTTTGTAATTTTTTCAAAAATACAAACAAATTGATTGTTTAAGACATAAAAGATTTTTTAAACAAAAAAGGGGCGGAACATACTGCCCGCCTCCTTTCTTAAATATGCTAAAAATGAATGTTCTCGTTTATTGAAGATGTTTAAATTCTTCAGCAGAAATTTCTCCTGTCTGAATTTTTCTCAGCTCATCTATATATTGACTCATGTAGGCATCAATTTCAGGATTTACTGTGTTTTTAGCCATCTTATAAGTACCATTTAAAACTCCCTGATAATAATAAAAGAAGTTGTAATCGAAATTGGAGGCATTAAGATCGTACTGGCCCAGAAGGAATCCTAAACGAACTGCTGATCTTCTCTGCGCTGGTGTTCCATGGTGGTTTACATTTGTTGTCTGATAGTCACCGATACTTTGAGCAAACTCATAGGCTGCCGCAATTTCCGGGAAGCTGGTTTTATTGTACCCGTTAGGTCTTCTCAGATAATATCCTGCAAAACCATCTGCCTCAAGCTCGTTTGGTCTGTACGTTGACTCCGATACAGAAGGAAGATTGAAAATATACTGCAGCTGATGTCCGTATTCATGAGCAAGAATCATTGCGTTTACAATATCGCCGCCTTTTGATTTTGCATCATAATAAATAGCGTACCCATAATAGATCTTTCCTGTTGAGTAGGAAATAGCATTGTAGGTTGAATTGAAATTGGACGGATCATTTACAAAACGCAGAGTAGGGGTGCTTCTTCCCCACATGCTTGCAATTCTGGTCATCTGGCCGTTCATAAAATTAGTGTCTGTGGAGTTTTGAAGCCCGGTCAGTAAGACTGAATTGGTGCTCCAGTTGTTGTCTACATAGGAGCATCCTTTTTCAGTAGTTCCCGGCTGATCAACTTTTGCACTCAGTGCTTCTTGTTGAGGTTGAACATTGTTGTCCATTTGGTCATCACTACATGCTGTCAATGAAGTTACAGCAATGGCACCTGCTAGTAAGCAGAGATTAAAGTTTCTTTTCATATATAATATCAATTTGGTAAAACGAATTTATGAAATTATCTCTTAATTGTGAGTACATTAATAAAAAAAATTAATCAAAATAAAGTGAATAAGGTTTTATTTAAAAAAACATTGCTTTGATTGTAAGCTATTTAGAAATTTATATGTATATTTGCACCTCGAAATAACTAAAAATTTATAAACAATGTTTGCAATTGTAGAAATAGCAGGGCTTCAATACAAAGTTGAGCAAGACCAGAAGTTGTTTGTAAACCGTTTAAAAGGAGATAAAGGAGGAAAAGTTTCTTTCGATAAAGTTCTTCTTACTGTAAACGGTGCAATCACTGTAGGCGCCCCAGCTGTAAACGGAATCACTGTAGAAGCAGAGATCCTTGACCACGTTAAAGCTGATAAAGTAATCGTTTTCAAAAAGAAAAGAAGAAAAGGTTACAAAGTGAAAAACGGTCACAGACAATCTTTAACTCAAATCGTAATCACTGGTATTACAGGTTTTGAAGGTGGTGCTAAAAAAGCTGCTGCTAAAAAAGAAACTGTGAAAGGTGAAGTTCTTTCTGACAACGCAACTGTTAACTTTGGTGAAGATCACGAGTTGAACTATCACTTAAAGAAAAACAACTTGTCTCAGTCTAAAGAGAACAGAGAAACTTTAATTACTTTAGGTAAAGCAGTTAAAGTTGAATTAGAAAAGAATGTTCTTACTCATGAAGAAGTTGATGCTGCTATCATTAAGAACATCGATCAATTTAAAGCACTTAATAAATAATCCAGTAATAAAATGGCACACAAGAAAGGAGTCGGTAGTTCCAAGAACGGTAGAGAGTCTCACTCTAAAAGATTAGGTGTGAAGATTTTCGGAGGACAAGAAGCTATTGCCGGAAATATTATTGTTAGACAAAGAGGTACTCAGCACCACCCAGGTGATAACGTGGGAATCGGTAAAGATCACACTTTGTTTGCATTAGTAGATGGTAAAGTAGTTTTCAGAAAGAAAGCAAACAACAGATCTTTCGTATCTGTAGAACCAAACGCATAATTTAAGCGTTTTATAAAAATTAAAACCTCAGTTTTTACTGAGGTTTTTTTATGTACTGTTTTTATAAAATTCTTTTTTTTGGTGAAATATGTTTATATTTGATAACTGACATGCTTTAAAATAGTTGCGGAAGCCGAAAAGCAAATAGAGTAGGCAGTAAATAAAACTAAACAATCATGAAAAATTTAAGAAAACTAACCAAAGCCAGTCTGAGAAATATTAACGGCGGAGAAGTGTGGTGTCCGGCAAAACCAATTACATCATGTAGTGTATGGTGCGGATTGACAAAGGAGCAGCAAATGCGTTGCCTGCTTGATGTAGAAGGTTGCGAGTGCTTTTAATCATCAAGGCAGTCCTTATTATATAAGCTTTAAAAAAAATTCGGCGGCTTCATTGAAGCCGCCGAATCTGTTATATGGTATATTTACTTTAGAATCCTACCTGGAATCCTGCTTTAACGCCAAACTTTGAGATATCCGGTTTGTCAAGATAATTTCCTCTCCAGTTAAAATCTACTCTGAAGATTCTCAGGTTTCCGATTCCTATATTTTCTATTCCGAATCCATATTCATAATAGATATGTTCGCTTGGTGCAGAATATTTAAAACCTTCTACATTGATTGCTTTGGAAGCATTGCTTAATGTTCCGTAGGCTCCTCTGATAAATGCAACTTCTCTCAATTTCAGCTTTTTAATCAATGGAATATAAGAAAGTATTTTACCGTTAAAATGATGCTCAAGCTGAAGTGTAGTATAGGCATCCGTCACAAACTCATAATAATTAAGCTGGGAGAAAGTATTTGGTACCAGACCATATGAAAGGTTGGCAGGAATAATATTCTGTAATGCCAATGGAACTGTACTGAAGTTCTTTCCAGCTTCGAAATTAACCACTAGTTTTCCCATACTTCCAATCAAAAACGGCTTGTATAGCATGAATTGAAGCTTGTCATAATTGAAGTCAGCATTAAACAAACCTTCAATACCTCGCGTGTATCTTAAAACGATGGTTGGTGCCAGGTTTCTCGCCTGATAACGGTCAATACCGGTTTGTGAGAATTTTGCACCAGGTTTGGCAATTAAACTGATAGTAACATGGGAATCATTAACAGTTTTCCTTAGCTGGCCGTCTTTATAATACATCAGATTGAATTTCTCAGGGATAGCAGATTTAATACTCTGCATCACTCCATCTATTCTTATCTGAAAGTTTTTCCATGGCTCAATAGCTGCAAAAATACTTGTCTTATTTACAGAACTTAAGGAAATGTTTTCTCCTCTTGCAAAAAAGGTACTGGTAGATGAAGATTGCGGCGTAACTCCATCACCAGATGTAAGCTGTCCCCCAAGCTGCACAATGTCTCTGCTGGTTCCTGCACCAATCATAAAACGGTTAAGCTTATTGAACATATATCTTGCCTCTACTCCATATTTAAACTGCTGATCCTTGAAGCCATAAGCTGTATAAAATTGTGCTCTCCAGGTATCATTCAATCCGAAATAAGTTCTTGCTCCTAATCTTATTCTGTCCCCTTCTACTTCATTTCTTCCATAAATTGAGAAAATAGGACCAATATCTATTCCTTTAAAGGCATTATAATAACGTGAGCCAAGAGTTTCAAACAGTTTTACCATCCGGTTGAATTTCGGGGTCTGCTGAAGCTGGTCAAGCATGTTGTAAACGCCCTGTTCTGCTTTGGATAAGGTGTCAGGTCTGGCTTTTGTCCAGTAAGCATCATCTTTATTGGTAAATTTATCTTCGTATTCTTCTTCGGTACGTTTGAATACTTTCGGATCAAGAGGTTTATTGAACTGATAATCGGAGTAATCTACCGATCTTTTGGCGATGATGCTTTTGGCGCCTTTCTTCTTTGAGAAAGGGCTCATTTCAAATTCTGTCACCAGTTTTTTGGGAAGAAACGTAGCATCATCAGGATTGTCATATTCTACCTGAGTATACACACTGTTGACAAAGTTGACGTTAATCTTCTGTGTTGACTTTAATGTTGCTCCTAAAACGGCATAAGTATCGGTATCAATATAAAGGTTTCCCTGAAATGCAAGAACATCTTTTCTCTTTGGCTGGTATCTTATCTGGAAGGCTTTTTCCCCACGAATCGTAATGGTGTCCATAAGACTATAATCATAGGTGCTGAAACCGTCACTTCCAACGGGACTCTGGAATCCGATATCGAAATAATTCAGGGTATTGTCGTAGATATTGATATCACGGTATAAGTTTTTTGCAGAAACCGTTATGACCTGATTGTCCTGGAAGCCTGAGGTTTTTTGGGCAACCAGTGTTCTTTTACTGTCTTTGTCCGGTCTGTTTTTACCATAATTTTCATAAACGGCTTCATTCAGGAAGATAGGAAGACCAAGTCTTCCACTTGCAGTAGAATCTGCATAACTGAAAATGAAATCAAGTTTATTGAAAATCTTTTTCTTCATGAACGCACTGTCAAGATTGTTCAGGTCAAACTGTGTTTTTTCGTATTCTTTATATGAATAAGTATCGAATTTTTCCAGTCCGTTATTTCTTTTTTGCGCCCACACTTTCTGCATAATTGCATAAGCAGGATTTTCTTTCTTGTTTTTATATTTTGTTTTTCCGCTTTGAAGAACAATCTCCTGAATATCGCTTACTTTAGCCTGTGATAGCTGTACGAAAATATTGTCAGCATTTTCAGGGGTAATATCAAGGGTTTCTGTGGTATAATTTTTTCTGGAAAATCTTAACTGATGGATGATGCTGTCTGACTTAACAATGAAATTGCCCGAAGTTGTCGTTAAGGCAGGTGTTTTATCATTGTTGATAAAAATATCAACGTTATTCAGTTCTTTATTGTTCTTTTCGTCAACCACCTTACCGCTGACCTTGTTTTGAGCACATACGGAACCGGCGAGAATCAGGAAAAAAAATAAAAAATAGTGTTTTTGGGAGTTATTGTTTAACATCATTTGTTTCTTCAGGCATTTAGCATAAACAAAAAGCATGCAGTTTAATTAAAAAACAGGTAAAAAAATAAAAAATTTTTATTCTATCCTATAAAACGACAAAAGTAGCGAAAATAATATATGTATTGATTAAAAATTAACCGGGAATTTTTTATGCTTAAAATATAATAATCAGAGCGTTAAAACAACGTGAAAGTGAAAATTTTTAAGATCATTTCGGTGTTTTTTTGTGGAACTTATAAAATGAAAAAAGACTTACAGAAATGTAAGTCTTTTTTGCTCCTCCTGCTGGGCTCGAACCAGCGACCCTCTGATTAACAGTCAGATGCTCTAACCAACTGAGCTAAGGAGGAATTTCCTTTGTTTTAAGTGGTGCAAATATAGTATGAATATCCATACCAAGCAAGTTTTTATTCTTGAATATTCATCGAAAGAAGCTATTGATTTATTTTTCAATAAATTAAATTTTAAATATTTTTTGTGATGGGCAGAGATTATTAGAGATGTCTTAAATTCCAGTCTGTAGCTTTGGAATTTTTACCCGCTTTGTTTGTAAAAAATGTGTTACGATAGCTCTCATCTGCAATTCCAGGTTTATCCGCGAGCTTGAAAAAAATTTGCATTGATAAAAAAGTTGTCATTATAGAATCAAATACTGGAATAAGATCAAATAAAAAGACCTACAGAAATGTAAGTCTTTTATCTTTTATAGCTCTGAAATTTTACTTCTTTAAATCTTTAAGAATTTCCTGAACAGCCCTTTCCAACTGAGGATCGTTATTCTGAAGACGGTCCATAAAAGTATTTTTAACATAAATGTCTGGTTTTACCCCTGTTTTTTCAAGATTTTGTCCGTCCAATGTGTAGGTTCCCCATGCAGGAAGTCTGTAAGAAGATCCGTCTACCAATCCTTTGGCGGAAGTGAAAATAATCCATCTGTAAGTATCCTGACCGATGATTTTCCCCAGTTTCAGTGCTTTGAACCCGGCTGCAGTCATTTCGGCATCACTCAATGAAGCTTCATTAATCAAAAGGACGATAGGTTTTCCGGAAGGAGCAAAGTTGGGTTGGGTTGTTATTTTTCCTTCACGGTATTTCCATTGTAAATAAGGTCTCTGAGAAAGGAAATTCAATACTTTATCATGCACATTTCCACCGGTATTGTAACGTAAGTCAAGAATAACAGCATCTTTTCTGTTTTCCTGTTCTACCATGTCCAGAAGAAAATGATCCAGCTCATCAGTAGACATGTTTTTCATGCAGGAGTAGGCAATACGGTTGCTGCTAAGCTTATCTACACGCTGATGATTATTGTAGATCCAATCGTCGTAAAGCAAGCCTTTTAATTCTCCATTAGAAATCGGATGTACTTTGGTAGTTACCGTTTTACCATCACGATTAAAGGTAAGAACCAGCTCATCCTGTTTTTTAGGGCTTGTGAAATACGTTTCTATATTTTCGTTAAGATCAATCTTTTTCCCGTTTACAGAAGTCAGTTGGTCTCCAGGTTTGATATCAACGCCGGAACGGTAAGCAGGGGATTTTCTCAGAATGCTTTCTACCGTGTAGGGCTGGTCTTTTTTGAAGATAATTCCTGTTTCGTTCGTAAAATAGTTCAGGAACATGGTTTCTTCCTTTCCGGTAGAAGAAAATCCGGTGTGTGAAGAATTAAGCTCTCCTAAAAGATCATTCAATAATATTCTGAGATCATTCCTGTTATGAACATACGGAAGATACTTGGCATATTGCTCCTTTTTAGCTTTCCAGTCGATACCATGGAACTTTTCATCGTAGAAATTTTCTTCCACACCTGTCCATGCTTCAGCGTACATCTGGGTAAATTCTGATGCCAGATCTTTATCAAAACTGTATTGGATGTTGATCTTTTCAGGCTTTAATGCCGCTACAGTTGTTTTGTAAATATTACCTTCTATCAGGGCAAACAGGTTTTTATCATTTTTGGTTAGATAATAAGCCGCTTTATCGAAAACTTTTTCAGATTTGGCAGGCTCAAAATCTGTGAATACCTTTTTAAACAGCTGTCTTTTTCCATTGTCCTGATTAGAATTGAAAAGAAGAATTTCTTTTTTATCATCAGCGAAAACAGCTGGATCATCCTGGTATCCATATCGGTCGGTAACCAGTTCAATTCTGTCAAGAGTGTCATCAGGATTAACCTTCAATTCCTTGATTACCGGCTCTTTTTCTTCCTTTTTATCCTTGTCTTCCTCTTTCTTATCCTTCTTGTCTTTTTCTTTATCTGAAGATTTTTCCTCCTTCTTTTCTTCAGTGAAGAGATTGTCGAATTTTTCAGACTTAAATGGCTCGTCAAACCAATCCAAAGCCATACGGTAAATGTTGGATTTCTGCATGCCTAAAGGATAAGACGGATTGGTCCTGTCGCTGGCGAAATAAATATATTTTCCGTTTGGAGACCACACAGGATCTTCTTCAGAAACGCCGGTATTGGTAAGGTTTAAAGTCTGTCCTTTTTTGATGTGATAGATGAAAATATCGAGCTCGAAGTTTCTTTTTGCCGAGAATAATACATATTCGTTATTAGGGGAGAAAGAAGGCCTTGAGTTTTGGAATGCCCAAATCTCGTCTTTTACAATAGTTGTAGATGTAAAACTTTTTAAATCCAATAATCGTACTTCATCTCTTCCGCTTAAATAAACAGCTTTTGAAAGATCACTATTGAGTGTGATGCTGCGGTTATTTCTTGAATCTTCCGTTAATTGCTTCGGCTTGCCTTTTCCATCGGCCGGAATAGTAAACCAGTTCTGATAGCCGTTATAAGTCTGGTTGTAAAGAAGAGTACGGTTATCTTTCAGCCATTTCACTTCCATGGCGCGTTCTTTTCCATCAGAGACCTGCTGGGCAAATTTTCCTTCAATATCAGAAACGAATATGATTCCACGGTTTATGAATGCCATTTTTTTTCCGTCCGGAGATACGTCATAATAGGAAATATTATTTTCCACATTGAAATTCTGAGCTTTTTCCAGGGTTTTGTTGGTATTCAGGCTGATGTTGAGAGGAGTTGTGTTTTTTGAGGCGACATCATAAGTATAAAGCTGGTAATCCTTTTCAAAAATAACTTTGGAACCATCTGCTGAAACAAATGGTTTTTTAATGGAAGTTTCAAATTTCGTTAAGGCAGTCTTTTTACCATTTTCGATTTTATAAAGATTATATTCTCCATTATTTTCATCAGAAATAAAATAGATAATACCATTTTTATCTACACTTGGGTTGAAGTCTTTTCCTTCATAGTTGGTGTACTGTTTGAAAGAATTGTTTTTTGGGTTGTATCCAAGAATATCAGGATTATTTTCTCCTTTATAACGCTTACGCTGTACCTGATGGGCACTTTCTGAAGAACTTGTGAAAAGATATTCTCCTGAAGGAGTTTCTACAAGACCATTGGTATTATTAAAATAATTGTTGAAAAGCTTTTGTGGGGTTTTCCCCTCAATTGTAGTTTTAAAGCTGCCGAAACTATTATTTCTGTTGGAAGTAAAATAAATCGTTTTGCTGTCCCACGCCCAGCTTTCCATTTCATCCCTTCCGGTATGGAAGGTTAATTGCTTGATAGTTCCTCCTCCTGCAGGCATTACATACACATCATAATTTCCATATTGATTAGAACTGAATGCAAGCCATTTTCCATCCGGGGAAAGACGGGGATTAATTTCTTCTCCGTCCAGAGCGGTAATTCTTGAAGCGTTTCCTCCATTAGAGTCTGCTTTCCAGATATCGCCGTCATATGCAAAATAAGCTGTTTTTCCATCCGGACTTAATGAGGGACCTGATAAAAAATAAGACTTTTCCTGTGCCGAAATCCCTGCAATAGAAAATGCTGTTAATAACGAAATAATAGTTTTCTTCATGGTAGAATGGGGTATTTATGCAATACGATATATTGATTTTATTATTCTTTGTTGTTGCAGAGAAATACTCATCTGAAGAAAATTTTCTCAGTTTGAATAACTCTTCCAATAATAGTCGAATTATTACGGAAATAGTTACATGAAACACCTGGAAAACTGAATAATATCGTTGAAACAGAAAGTAAGTTGCACATGGTTATTGTATAGTGCAGTTGTACAATTCGTCAGATTAAGCCACAAAAAAAGACTCACATTTCTGTAAGTCTTTCTGCTCCTCCTGCTGGGCTCGAACCAGCGACCCTCTGATTAACAGTCAGATGCTCTAACCAACTGAGCTAAGGAGGAATGTCCTTTGTTTTAAGTGGTGCAAATATAGGACGAATATTTATACCCTACAAATATTTTTAAGAAAAATTTTAAAAAAATTATAATTTACCCATAAATACTTTGAAGATGTCACTTCCAAAGATCAGTAACATCAATCCTAACAGGAAGATAACTCCAATCATCTGTGCGTTTTCCAAAACTTTCTGAGGAACAGGTTTTCCTACAATAATTTCATATAAAGTAAATAAAACGTGTCCACCATCAAGTCCCGGAATCGGAATAAGGTTCAGGAATGCCAGCCATACGGAGAACATTGCTGTAAAGCTCCAGAAAGCCACCCAGTTGATTTTAACGCTTCCATCCGCATCCTTATCTACAGGCATATTCTTTACAATAGCAATAGGCCCTCCAACGTTTTTATACCCCTGAACTTTAGAATTGAACATGATTTTGAACTGCTTAACCTGAGTCGTTAATGCTTCAATAGTTCTTGTGAATCCTCTTGGAATAGCTTCTCCGAAAGAATACTTTTTATTCGTTACAATATCTTTTGCTATGCTTTTGGTATCAATGGCGATCCCCAGTTTTCCGTTTTTGTCCACAGAAACTGCCGGTAATGTCTGTACAGCTCCGTTTCTTTCAACATCCACAGAAACTGTTTTTCCTTTATTTTCACTTAAAAGAGTGCTTACTTCATCAAAGAATGCCGCTTTCTTTCCGTTGATTCCTACAATTTTATCACCTTTTGCCAGTCCGGATGACTGGGAAGAAGGAGTTGCCAATGAGTCAATAACCATAGAAACTCTTGGTGTGATGTATAGTTTTGCTTCTCTCTGCTTAAGAACGTCTGCTACACCGTCTGCATTGACAGGGAAAGTAACTTCCTGTCCGTTTCTGTTTACGGTAACATGATCTCCCAAAAGGATATTGATGGAAGTATTTTCAAGTCTTTCTGCCGGTTTTCCGTCTACACTAATGATTTTGTCACCATTCTGGAAACCCATTTTCTTTCCTGCAGAAGTGGCTTCAATACCATTTTTAAATTTTGTAATATCTGTATAAGTTTCTCCGTTGAAGAATGATAAACAGCTGTAGATTAACCACGCAAGAAAAAAGTTAACGGTAACTCCCCCCAGCATAATGATAAGTCTCTGCCAGGCTGGTTTTGATCTGAACTCCCAAGGTTCTGCCGGTCTTTTCATCTGAGCAGTATCCATACTTTCGTCCACCATTCCTGCAATCTTCACGTATCCTCCAAAAGGAAGCCAGCCGATTCCGTATTTTGTTTGCTCAGGGTGTTTTCTCCAGTCGTTGTCCGGAAGTTTTGATATATCGATAGGAACTTCTTCCTTCTTTCCGTTCACTTCTATTACTTCAGAATCCGGTAAGTTTTTTGATAAAAATTTATACTGCCATTTTCCGTTGATTTTCTTCATGGAGAATATGGAGAAGTAAGGATCAAAAAACAGGAAAAACTTCTCTGCTCTGGTCTTGAACCATATTGCCGGTAAAAAATGCCCAAGCTCATGAAGAAGCACAAGTATAGAGATGCTCAGAATGAACTGAAAAAGTTTGATTGCTATTTCCATTAATAAATTTTAGATTTTAATTTGCAAAGGTAACAATTATCAAAACTATGCCAAATAAAAAAGCTCCCCGAAACGAGAAGCTTTGTCATATTTAAAGACGATTTGATTATAAATTGAAAGAAACGCCAAGACTGCCATTGTTGCCTACTTCTGCAAAAACCCCAATTTTCTCTGTGAAGAAATAACGGGCTCCGATGTGAGCGCCTACTCCAAAGTCTCTTCCAAGCACTCCAAGGTCTACACCAGGATAAATGTCCCATTTTGAAGGAAGATTCAGGGCTTCCTGCAAATGAAAGTTCAGTCTTCCGAAAACAAAAACACGATTATCCTTATCGTTGTCTTTGTAATTGTCAAAATACCCATTGATCCCGGCACCCACTGAAATAAGTTTGTTGAGTCCATAGTCGTAAGTTCCCGTAATTCCGGTTCCATATCCCCAGGCGCTCAGCCCCAGTTGTATTTTCTGATCTCCCTTTCCTGTCCAGGCCTGAGCATTAGCCATAGCACCAAAAAAGAAGATCGCCACCATAAAAAACAATTTCTTCATAAATTTTTAATTTTAAGGATAATAATAAAAAATATTTCTATCAAAAATGAAACCGAAAGAACGGCAATAGTATAAAAATGGTTGACTTTAATACATTATTAAGAAATAGTGCCCGATTTTTGTGTGGAAAACTACTTTTTCAACCATTTAATTCTCCTTTTGTAAAGATAAAAGCTGTATTTTTATACTTCATATTTGAAATAATTTAAAAGAATAAAAGATGAAAGTTGCAGGGCTAAATTTAGATATCATCTGGAAAAATAAAACTGAGAATTTTGCACGGATAGAAAGTGAACTGCTGAATGTGGAGGCAGATCTGTTTCTTCTTCCTGAAATGTTTTCAACAGGTTTCTGTATGGATGCTTCCGAAGTATCAGACAGGAATAATGAATCGCTGGAATTTTTGAAAAAAATCTCAAAAGAGAAAAATGCTGCGTTTTGCGGAAGTGCTCCGGTAGAACAGGACGGCAATTTTTACAACAGAATGTTCTTTGTAAAACCGGATGACGAAATCTCTTTTTATGATAAAAGACACCTGTTCTCTTTTTCCGGAGAAGATAAGTTCTACACACCGGGAAAAGAAAGAGTAATCGTTGAATACAAAGGAATACGTTTCCTGCTTCAGGTATGTTATGATCTTCGATTTCCTGTTTTTGCCCGAAATAATGATGATTATGATGCCATTTTATATGTTGCCAACTGGCCCGAGAAGAGAGTAGGAGCCTGGGAGCATCTGTTGAAAGCCAGAGCTATTGAAAATTTATCTTTTGTATTTGGTCTCAACAGAATAGGAACTGATGGAAATGATCTGTTATATCAGGAAAGTTCTCACTGCTTCTTTGGTGATGGAAAAGAAATTTCTCAGAAACAGGGAAATTTTGTATCTGCAGAACTATACCTGGAGGAATTGAAGGACTTTAGAAAACATTTCCAGTTTTTGAATGACCGTGATTCTTTTTCTATTGAGTTTTAGATTTTCCCCACAGGTCTCGCAGATCTTCACAGATTTTTAATTTCTATATAAAGAAAAACAAGCGTAATTATCTGTGGAGATCTGTGCGATCTGCGGAAATTATAAAAAGCAAAAAACTGTGAAAAATCACAGTTTTAAGTGTATTGTTGTAAAAGTTGGGTGAGGGTATTCACATCATGAACACCACTTTCTTTCCATAGCATTTCTCCTTTTTTGAAAATGGCCAGTGTAGGAACCCCGCGCACACCGTATTGAGCGGCCAATGCGGGATATTGATCTACATCTACTTTTATAATTCTTGCTCCTTCGCCAATATTTTCTTTTACTGTATTTAATACCGAAGACTGTACTTTACAAGGCTGGCACCATGTTGCGAAAAAATCTATCAGAACAGGTCTTTCGGAATCTATAATTTCCTGAAATTTTTGTGACATATTGGGTTGTATTAGTTTGCTTTTTTGTTTGTTTCGTCCTGAATTGCTTTTACATTTTTCCAGGTTGTACCATTATAAGCCTCCACACCATTTTTCTTCAGAATTTCCATTGCCTGATCTGCCTGAATTCCTTTATTGCAAAATACAACAACTTTTTTTCCTTTTAAAGTTTCTATGTTGTTTTGAATCTCTGCCAACGGAATATTGATTGCATTTTTTGCTGTTCCTGCAGCATACTGCTCCGGAATCCTAACATCTACCAGTGTTACCTCAGGACTGTTGACTACTTCTTTAATGCTTGCAGTAGGAATTGCTGTTGTAGGTGATGTCTTACAGCTACTTAGCATAAAAGCTAACACTAAAATTAATCCGGAAAACTGAATTTTCATGATCTTACAGGGTCTTAGATTGGCATACGAAATCGGTAGTTGGCAGTCTTTCCGTTTTTTTAATTCCGTTAAAACCGCCTTCTATTTCGGTAAAATTCCTGATTCCGTGTGAGTTAAGTATACTTGCTGCAATCATGCTTCTGTATCCGCCGGCACAGTGAAGAAAGAAATGTTCAGAATCATCAATAGTACGTGCCCAGTCGCTGATGGTATCCAACGGTTTGTTGTATGCATTGGCAATATGCTCTGCAGAATACTCAGTCAGTTTTCTTACATCAATTATGGTAGCATCTTCTGTAAACTGCTCTGCAAATTCAGACGGAGTAATTCTTTTGATTTCATCCGTTTCCTTGCCTGCATTTTTCCATGCTTCAAAACTTCCGTTAAGGTATCCGATCACATTATCAAAGCCTACTCTGCTTAGTCTGGTGATCACTTCCTCTTCAGTCCCTTCATCCGTAATTAATAATAAAGGGTGTTTTACATCTACAATAAGAGTTCCTACCCATGGGGCGAAATCTCCTTTCAGTCCTATATTGATAGAGTTGGGGACAAATCCTTTATGGAAGTCCGCAGCTCCTCTTGTATCTAAAATTAATGCTCCTGTTTCTTCCGCCAAAGCTTCAAAGTCCTCCGCTTCAACAGGCTGTAGTCCTTTGTTCATTACAACATCAAGACTTTCATAGCCACCTTTATTTAAAGCGACATTCATTCCGAAGTATTTCGGTGGAGCTGTTAAACCATCCAGAACTTCTCTGATGAAAGACTCTTTGTCCGGTTGGTTAAGAGCATAATTGGTTTTTTTCTGGTTCCCCAGAATATCAACAGTTTCCTTCTGCATATTCTTTCCACAGGCAGAACCAGCGCCGTGAGCCGGATAAACAGTGATGCTGTCATCCAATGGCATGATTTTGCTCTGAAGACTGTCATATAGAATTCCCGCAAGATCCTCCTGGGTAAGATTAGTCGCCTTTTGGGCAAGATCCGGTCTTCCTACATCTCCAAGAAACAATGTATCACCTGTGAAAATTGCCGTTTCAACACCATTTTCGTCTATTAAAAGGTAAGTACTACTTTCCATGGTGTGTCCCGGTGTGTGCAGTACCTTTATTTTCACTTTTCCTATCTCAAAAATCTGATTATCTTCAGCAATAATAGCGTCAAATTCCGGAACAGCAGTAGGTCCGTATACAATCGGAGCACCTGTTTTCTTGCTTAAATCCAAATGTCCGGATACGAAATCAGCATGGAAATGAGTTTCAAAAATATATTTTAAAGTGACATTATCTTTTTCCAGGCGATCCAGATAGGGTTTTACTTCTCTTAAAGGATCAATAATGACAGCTTCATTCTCTGATACAATATAATAGGCACCCTGAGCCAGACAGCCCGTATATATTTGTTCAATTTTCATTGGGTCTTTTTTTTAATGAGTTAAAGATACAAAGTATTAGATCAATTCTAAATGAAATGTTAAATTCCATTGATAGTTTCTTTCAATACTTTGTTAAACATATGTTTAGTATGTGTCGTTTTTTTAGCAAAAAGGATGCCTTACATAATGTCAATTGGCAAATGCTGTTTTATATCATGTCCTGCTTCTGGAACAATGTCTTTAAAGCATTCATTTTACTCTATCTGATAATATATTTTGTACAGAATTTCATTGGTGTTTTCTGTAATGTTCTTCTCTGTTTTGAATTGGAGATATTCCTCTTTATTAGCTTCTCCTTCATCATAACGGATCAGTCTTTTGTACTTGTCATAGAGGTAATCTTTAATTTTTCCGTTGTCTGCTAATCTAATTATCTCACCAAAATATTTTTTAGTGTCTTCGTGCATCGGCCACTTTGTTTCATGAGTTTTATAGAATTCTATCATTTTGTCTATGGCATATACTTCAGACTCGATATTCATATCATTGAAGCCTGTCAGAAGTTCTTTTTTATCTGCATTTTCTCCCAGCCATTTTGTTTTTGCATACACCGAAGCAAGCACAGCATTAGTCATCATGGAATCTCTTTTGATAACAGGAGATAAGATGATATCCGGAGTATGGCTAATAGGAAGAGTTTTTTTAGCAGCGATATCCAATACACCAAAATAGGTCTCAGCTTTGTTTTTGAGTTCAGACAGTTGATCACGGGTCATTTCATCGCTTGATCCTCGGATTTTAAAGCCCCATCCTCCACATTCATAAATAGAAAGGAGTGACTTCTTATCAGTATATTTTACACCTTTGAAAAAATCACGTTCACCCATTGAATGATCAAAAATTGAATAGATATAGTTTACTTTTACCTTATCATTGGATATATTTCCAAACATAGGTTTTAAGTCTACACTTTTATTGGAATTCTGATTCAGAACCGTTTCATATATGGAAAATTCATCTCTCAAAAGCTGGTTGTCAACTAATTTTTTAGGATAAATATATAAGGTCAGGACCGTTTTACTTTTTTTACGGTGTTGTTGTACATAGCTTACCACAATGTGCTTATTCTGTAGATCATAAGATACTATTTCTTCTCTTTGAAAGCCAGACCATAAAACTGGGAAAACGGCTGATGTCGGCAAGTGGGTGTAATCGCCTTTAATCTGTAAATTAACAGGGCCATTTCTTTTCTGAGCAAGAAACAAGGTGGAGGAAAAAGCAAAAATAACGAGTAGAATTTTTTTTAATGACATCATGTGTGGTATATATGTTGTTCTCAAGGCTAAATTAAAAAATAAATTTAGGGAACTTAGAATATAATTTAATCATTATATTATTTTATTTACTCAAATTTTTCTAAAAAATTCTATATTTATAAGTTAAAAAAGCGATCAAATGGCAGACAAAACACAATTTATTGAAGAATTAAACACGAGATACACTCCAAAAGGAGAGCATATAATATTAGGAAAAGGGATGTTGGATGGAGAAGTTGTTACGGAAGTAAACGTAACCATTCCTCTGAAAACGATTAATCGCCACGGTCTTATTGCAGGAGCTACCGGAACCGGTAAGACAAAAACGTTACAGGTGTTTGCAGAACAGCTTTCTCACGCAGGAATTCCGTCTTTGGTTCTGGATATTAAAGGAGACTTTTCCGGGATTGCAGAAGCAGGACAAATGAATCCCATCATTGAGGAAAGATATGCGAAGACACAGCTTCCATATAATCCCCAAGGCTTTCCGGTAGAATTGATGAGCATTTCAGGAGGAAAAGGAGTGAAACTGAGGGCTACTGTTACAGAATTTGGGCCTGTTTTATTAAGCAAAATCCTTGAATTGAATGATACCCAGCAAAGTATCATGTCTATTGTCTTCAAATATTGTGATGATAAAGGTCTTCCTTTGATTGATCTTAATGACTTGAAGAAAGTATTGCAGTATGTGACCGATAATGCACAGGGAAAAGCTGAGCTTGCAGCCAATTATGGATCCATTGCATCAGCATCTTTGGGAGCTATTTTAAGATCTATTGTAGCTTTGGAGCAGCAGGGCGCAGCAGGATTTTTCGGTGAATTAAGCTTTGACGTTCATGATTTACTGGAAACAAGGGATGGAAAAGGAGTGGTTAATATTTTAAGAGTCGCAGATATTCAGAATAAACCGCAGCTTTTCTCAACGTTTATGCTTTCGCTTTTTGCTGAAATTTATATGACGTTTCCGGAAGAAGGAGACAGTGGGAAACCAAAGCTGGTACTATTCATTGATGAAGCCCATCTGATTTTTGATGAAGCTTCCAAAGCGCTTCTTTCACAGATCGAAACAATGGTGAAATTAATCCGTTCCAAAGGAGTAGGAATTTATTTTATTACCCAGATTCCCGGGGATGTTCCAGAAAATGTTCTTTCCCAATTAGGATTAAAAATACAGCATGCCTTAAGAGGATTTACCGCAAAAGATAAAAAAGAAATTACCAAAGCAGTAGAAAATTATCCTACCACAGAATATTACGAAGCTTCCAGCCTGATCCAGAATCTGGGAATTGGAGAAGCATTTGTGACAGCACTGGATGAAAAAGGGATACCAACACCATTAGTGCATACTTACCTGATTTCTCCCGAATCGAGAATGGATGTTCTGAGTGAGGCGGAAGTCTCCGATCTTACTTCCAGATCAGCAATGGTAGCAAAATATGAGCAGGCATTAGACAGAGAGTCTGCCTACGAAATGCTGACCACCAGAATGGAACAGGCAGCACAAAACCCCACACCTGCACAGAAGGCAAAACCCGTAAAAGAAGAACCCGGAATGTTCGAACAGGTTTTACAGAGTAAGGCTGGCCGTACCTTTACCTCTACTTTAATGAGGGAAGGAGCAAAAGCTATTCTCGGAATGTTCGGGCTGGGAGGCCGAAGAAGATAATTTTGAAAGCTAACCTGCTGTGTTTTGATATATTTTTTGTTATTTTAGCAGGTTATCTTTACATAACAGTAAAAAACAGAGCCTTATTTTATTGGGGAATAAAAGCAGGTCTAAATAGTAAACCAGAAAAACAGAAGTTAACACACATTCATGTATTCAATTATAGATATAGAAAGTAATGGTGCAGGTTATAGAAATGAATGCATTATAGATATCGCCATCTACAGATATGACGGTCAGAAAATTACAGATCAGTTTATATCCCTTGTAAACCCCGAAGGTGATATTACTCCTTTTGTACAGAAGCTGACCAGTATTACCCCAAAAATGGTCAAGACTGCTCCGAAATTTCATGAAATTGCCAAAAGAGTGATAGAAATTACTCAGAATACAACTTTGGTAGGTCATAATATTGATTTTGATTACAGGATGCTTCGCCAGTCATTCAAAAGGCTTGGTTATGATTTTAAAATCAATACTTTAGATACAATTCCGTTAGCAAAAAAACTGATTCCTGATGAAGTAAGTTATTCCTTGGGAAAACTGGTGAAATCATTGGGTATTCCATTGACCAACCATCACAGGGCGGAAGGCGATGCAAGAGCTACATTAGAACTTTTCAAACTTCTGATCTCAAAAGATATTGAAAATGAGATTATTCAGAAGCAGCATGATGAGTCTAATGCCAAAACGTATATCAACAAGATTAAAGAACTGACTCAGGATCTTCCTAATGACAAAGGTTTTGTGTATTTTCAGGATGAAGCAGGACGTATTATGTTTTCTGATTATGTTCAGGATATCAACAAATTTTCCAAAAAGGTTTTCAATTCCAAATCAAAAAAATGGGAGCAGATCCAGAAAGATGTTGAACAGATTAATTTTGAGCTTACAGGAACAGATATTATTGCCAAACTGATTCTTAATTCCAAGAATATTAAAAAGAAAGAGGTCTTACCTTTCGGATTATATTTCAGGAATAATAAATATGTAGTTGAGAAAAATAAGCTTAATAAAACTGAGAAGCCGGTCTTGAAATTCAGGTCATTTACCCAGGGAACAAAAGCTGTTCAGTTTATTGGTTCTCAGGAAGAATTTAAAGATTTTTCTGTCTTGAAACAAAAAATTGAATTCAGAAAAAGAAATGAGCTATGGCTCGGGCCGGGAAGAAAATTAGGAGAAAAACTGTTTTTAATTATAGAAAACGGAAAAGTGGTTTCATTTGGCTTCTATGAATTGTTTACACAGATTCAGACGCTGAGTAAGCTGGCTAAACTGAAAATTGATCTTCCGCTGTCTTCTACAGATTTGAATAACGAACTGCAGCTGGCACTTCTTCGAGCGGATTTTGAGACCTTACCACTGCCGAAGTGATAGAGTGTCTTCATGTTATAAGTTTTATTCTGCAGACCATGCCATTCAAATCAATTGTACTGAAATAAAAAATAAATAGTATTTTTGCAAAAAATAAATAGTAGCAATGCAAAATTTTAAACAAAATAAAACTGGAAAAAAGGGAACTGTAAAGTTCTCTAAGGTTTGGAATATTTAAAAGAGTTGTCTTGCATAAAAAAATAATCAATGTGGCAGGCTCTTTTTCGAAGAATCTGCCTTTTTTTATGTTAAAATGAAATTATGAATTCAAAAGAATTATTAAAGATTGCCAATGAGTTTGGCACACCGGTGTATGTTTATGATGCTGAATCCATCAAAATTCAATACGAAAAACTTACTTCTTCATTTTTAAAACATACTAAGTTCTTCTACGCAGCGAAGGCCTTGACCAATATCAATATTCTTAAGTATGTCAAGAATTTGGGTGCATCTTTGGATTGTGTATCTATCAACGAAGTTAAGCTGGGATTAAAGGCAGGATTTTCGAAAGAAAAGATATTATTTACACCCAACTGTGTTGACCTTGCTGAAATAGAGGAAGCAATGACTTTTGGAGTTCATATTAACATTGATAACATTTCTATTCTTGAGCAATTCGGGAATAAATACGGAAATACCTATCCGATTTTAGTAAGAATCAATCCGCATATTTTTGCAGGAGGTAACTATAAGATTTCAACTGGGCACATCGACAGTAAATTCGGGATTTCTATTCACCAGGTTCGTCACATCGAAAGAGTGATGAAGAGTACCAACCTTAATGTTGAAGGTCTTCACATGCACACGGGAAGTGAAATAAAAGATCCGGATGTATTCCTTCAGGCTTTGGAGATTATGCTGGAGCTTTCTGAGCATTTCCCGAACCTGAAATATCTGGATATGGGAAGCGGATTCAAAATCCCTTACCAGGATAGTGAAGAAGAAACTGATGTGAAAACATTAGGTAAAAAAGTAGAGAAAGTAATTTCTGAATTTTCAAAATCTACAGGAAAAAAATTCGAATTATGGTTTGAGCCTGGAAAATTCCTGGTGGGGAAAAGTGGATATTTATTAGTGAAAGCTAATGTGATCAAGCAGACAACAGCTACTGTTTTTGTTGGAGTGAATTCCGGATTTAATCATCTGATCCGCCCAATGTTCTATGATTCTTACCATATGATTGAAAACCTGTCCAATCCAAAAGGTGCAGAAAGAATTTATACGGTAGTAGGAAATATCTGCGAAACAGATACGTTCGCATGGGACAGAAAACTGAATGAGGTAAGAGAAGGAGATATTCTTGCTTTCCATAATGCAGGAGCTTACGGTTTTGAAATGAGTTCAAACTTCAATTCTAGATTAAAGCCAGCAGAAGTATTATTCTTAGACGGAAAAGCTCATTTGATCCGTAAAAGAGACGAGTTTGAAGATTTGTTGAGAAATCAGATTGAAATAGTAATGTAAAATCCGAAACATATGATATAAGCAGCTGCCTTTTTGGTGGCTGTTTTGTTTTACATGGAAATGAAACCTCACGGGTTTTCAAAACCCGTGAGGTTTCAATAGAATCAAAATTAAATTACAATTTTTTAACATCGAGTTAGGGATGGAGTCTCAACTTTATTAGTTAAATTTGATAGAGATAGGAAGATTTTCTTCTTCTCAAATACTATTTTCACCAAAAAATAACCACCAAAACAGACTAATTATGGCAAAAAACATAGCAGAGCAGATTGTTGAAATGCTCGAAAATGCCAATGTGAAAAGAATTTATGCAGTAACCGGCGACAGTCTCAATCATCTGAATATTGCCGTTAAAAAAAGCAGTATCCAGTGGATTCATGTAAGACACGAAGAAGTAGGGGCTTATGCCGCAGCGGCAGAGGCTGAGCTTGATGGTTTGGCAGTTTGTGCCGGAAGCTGTGGCCCCGGACACGTTCATTTGATCAATGGGGTGTATGAAGCTCATCGCTCTCATGTTCCTATGCTGGTGATTGCTTCCACCATTCCCAGTGATGAAATGGGCATGGATTACTTTCAGGAAACCAATACGATAAAGCTGTTTGATGACTGCAGTTATTATAATCAAATGATTACAAGACCTGAACAGGTACAGAGAACCGTGCAGACCGCCATTCAGCATGCTATATCCAAAAAAGGAGTTGCGGTCATAGGTCTTCCGGGAGATGTTTCTGAGCTGGATGCCGAAGATGGCTCTACTTCCACCCAAATCTTTAAAACCAATCCTGTGATAAGACCATCGGATGATGAGCTGAAAAGTTTGTCGGAACTGGTGAATAAAAGCAAAAAAGTAACCCTATACTGCGGGATAGGTGCTGCTGAAGCACGTGATGAGGTGATCACTTTGTCAAAGCTGTTAAAGGCACCTGTAGGATATTCATTCCGCGGGAAAATGGCTATTCAGCCCAATAATCCAAATGAAGTGGGACTTACAGGTCTGTTAGGATTTCCTTCAGCCTATCACGCCATGCATGAAGCTGATCTCGTCATTCTCCTGGGGACGGATTTTCCTTATCAGAAATTCATGCCTGTAAAAAATAAAATCGTCCAGATTGATGAAAGTCCTGAAAGATTAGGAAGAAGAGCAAAACTGGATTTAGGACTTGCCGGAGATGTCAAAGAAACCATTAAAGCATTATTGCCGTTACTTGACGAAAAAACGGATGTTCATTTTCTGAATGAACAGCTGGCATTTTATGATAAAGTAAAAGAAAACCAGTTGGAATATGTAAAAGATTCTGGAAAAGAGAACGCCATTCAGCCGGAATATGTGGCCCACACTTTAGATAAACTTGCTGAAAATGATGCTATTTTTACCGTAGATACCGGAATGTGCTGCGTTTGGGGAGCCCGTTTTATTACAGGAACGGGGGAAAGGAAGATGCTGGGATCATTTAATCATGGCTCAATGGCTAATGCGATGCCAATGGCGATAGGTGCTGCATTGGCACATCCTGAAAAACAAGTGATTGCCCTTTGTGGAGATGGAGGGTTATCTATGCTGTTAGGAGATATGGCTACTATTTTTCAGTATAAATTACCAATCAAATTAATTGTTTTCAATAACAGAACCCTGGGAATGGTAAAGCTGGAAATGGAAGTTGGTGGAATGCCCGACAATGAGACAGACATGATTAATCCTGATTTTGCCATGATCGCGCATGCCATGGGATATCCGGGAAAAAATGTCCATCTCCCCAAAGATGTGGAAAGCGCTATCAAAGAATGCCTGGATTACAAAGGACCTTATCTTCTGAATATTTTTACGAATCCCAATGCGTTGGCTCTTCCTCCGAAGGTTGAATTTGATCAGATTATGGGAATGACAAAGTCTATGGCTCAGCTTATGCTTGGCGGTAAAATGGATGAGGTTTTTGAAACGGTGAAGACCAATTATAAACATATCAAAGGCCTGCTATAATAAGAAAAGAAATAATCAGACAGTTGTCTGATATTCAGAAACTATATATAAAACTTCATGCTTTGCGTGAAGTTTTTCTTTTTTATACATAAGCTAAATATTTACCTTTGTTTATTATTAGGAAACAAGCATGAGAACTATATTTTTATTTTTGGCTTTATGTGCAATGAATTTTTCACTGGCGCAGGATCAGGAAGAAAGGGATGATTCTTTTATCAGAGAGAGTAATAAAAATCTTTTAAAAATAGATATTAAAGAACCCTTTATGCAGGTTGCTGTAAAATGTAATGATTTTAAACCCGCTGCTTTTGAAGGAGGTGTTGCAGCCTACAAAGATATCCTGAACCGATATATGTATGCGTACCTGAATTCTGATTTCTATGCTTTGACGGGAGATTTTACCTTTACCTTAGTGCTTGATGAAAAGGGAAAAGTAACAGATGTGAAAGGAATGCCTAAGGTGGCCAACAGCGAAGTTTTCTTTGATGATATGCAGTACGTTGTAAGAAGGATAAAGAGAAACTGGATTCCGGCGTCTTGTAACGGGAAGCCAGTAGCCTCACAGATTAAAGTTAAAATGAACTTTTCTTCAATGGCTGTGGATATTTAATTATAGAATATTATGGGGAATATTGCAACAACATTTAGTCAACAAATTGCTCTCCTTGAAAGTAGAGGTATGGTTTTTGATTTTGAACCTAATAAAGTAAAAGAAATTTTATTAGACATTGGATATTATAGGTTAGGATTCTATTGGCATCCTTTTGTTATAGATGATGAACATAATTTAATTACTGGTACTAAATTTTCTGATGTGGTTAATTTGTATTACTTAGATGTTGATTTAAGAAATACACTGATGAAGTATTTAAATAGGATAGAAATAAATTTTAGAACCAATATAGTTTATTATGTTTCTAATAAATATCGAACAAATCCATATTGGTTTATTGATCCTAGAATCATTAATCAATCATTTATTAATGATTTTGATAAATATTATAGTGAAGAATTTAGAAAAACTAACAAGCCTATAAAAATGCATCATCGAAAATATTTGAATGATAAATATGCTCCTGCTTGGAAAACATTAGAGTTCTTTTCATTTGGTATTATGCTTAGAATTTTTAGAAATTTACATGATGAAGAAATAAAATCTAGAATCTCGAAAATTTATAATGTAAATAATTTATCTAAATTTATAAGTCTAATGGATACTCTTGTCCTTTTAAGAAATACATGCGCGCATGGAGGCGTTATGTTTGATCTAAAGGTACCAAAAGGAATTTCTAAAATTCCGGAACTTGAATTTAATAACAATGATAGAATGTCTTTGGACTCCTCAATAAAGGTTGTTCTATATATATTAGGAAAAATATCAATAAGTAGAAAACAGAATATGGAAGCTGAAATTAATGCAATTTTTGAAAAGTATAGAAATGATGGGATTGTTAAAAATATCATAACAAATAAAATAAATTTCATATACAAATAGTTGCGTGATGTTGTAATTTTTACTAAATTTGCAGTGTATTTAATATAAATACAGCACTTCAGTGCACCAATAATTTTCACATTATTGCGGCACTATAAAATATTACTTATAGCTCGGACTTGCTCCGAGTTTTTTTTATGACATTCTGTCACAATATTTTGTATCTTTGCAAACTTATTCGTTCGTAATTTTAAATTACGAATCTTAAATCGATTATCGTGCAGGAAAAATATATAGACGAAACAAAACAGGGCGAAGCTTTTGCTATTGCAGAAAGACCGGAGAACTCTAAAAAACTGTTTTTAGAAAGCTATGGCTGTCAGATGAATTTCTCTGACTCTGAAATTGTTGCATCCATTCTTAATGAACAGGGGTATAATACAACGATGAAAGTTGAAGAAGCCGACCTGATTCTTTTAAATACATGCTCCATCCGCGAAAAAGCGGAACAGACCGTAAGAATGCGTCTTTCTCAGTTCAAAAATCTTAAAAAAGAAAGACCGAATATGACGGTTGGTGTTCTGGGATGTATGGCAGAAAGATTGAAAACCAAGTTTTTAGAAGAAGAACAATTGGTAGATCTTGTTGTAGGTCCTGATGCCTACAGAGACTTACCGAACCTTTTGAAAGAAACTGACGATGGAAGAGATGCCATCAACGTTATTCTTTCCAAAGAAGAGACGTATGCCGATATCAATCCTGTCCGTTTAGGAGGAAACGGTGTTACCGCTTTTGTTACCATTACAAGAGGTTGTGATAATATGTGTACATTCTGTGTGGTTCCATTTACCAGAGGAAGAGAAAGAAGCCGTGACCCACACTCCATTATTGAAGAATGTAAAGATCTTGCCAATAACGGATATAAAGAAATTACCCTTTTAGGACAAAACGTAGACTCTTACCTTTGGTATGGAGGAGGTCCTAAAAAAGATTTTGCCAAAGCATCTGAAATGCAGAAAGCAACAGCCGTAAATTTTGCGCAATTGCTTGATCTGGTAGCTAAAGCTGTTCCTGAGCTGAGAATCAGATTCTCTACTTCCAACCCTCAGGATATGAGTCTGGACGTATTCAGAATGATGGTAAAACATGACAACATCTGTAAATATGTACATCTTCCTGTACAAAGCGGAAGCAATAATATGCTGGAAGCGATGAACAGACAACATACCCGTGAAGAATATCTTGATCTGATCAGAAAAGCAAAAGAAATTGTTCCGGAAGTAGCATTTTCACAGGATATGATCGTAGGATTCTGTAATGAAACAGAAGAAGACCACCAGGATACCTTGAGTCTGATGAGAGAAGTGGAATATGACTACGGTTATATGTTTGCGTACTCAGAAAGGCCGGGAACTCCTGCTCACAAGAAAATGGAAGACAATATTCCGGCTGATGTGAAGCAGAGACGTCTTGCTGAGGTTATTGCCCTTCAGGGAGAGCTTTCAAAACAAAGAATGAAATCCTATGTTGGAAGAGAGCATCAGATTCTGATTGAAGGAATTTCCAAGAAAAATAAAAACCAGTGGAAAGGAAGAAACTCTCAGAATGCCGTATGTGTCTTCGATAAACTGGAAGGACAGAAAATAGGTGACATTGTGAACGTTTTTGTGTATGACAATACGCAAGGCACACTTTTAGGGAGAACAGTTGAATAAAATTAAGTTTCAGGGTCCAAAGGAATTTGGACAGACAAGCGAAAAGATGCTATCACTGAAAAATTTAAAAAGAAAATATATATTCTAAAAAAAATCAACGGGTATATTACCGTAAGATTTTTAGTAAATTGTTACGCAGTTTACAAAATCACTCGAAGGCTGGATGCCGGAAGAGATAAAAGGTTTAAAAGTAGATTATTATCAGGATTTAACCTATAAAATTGAAAATGGAAAAGTTTCAGAGGTATTACCTTAGCTTTTTGTTACTTATCGTTTACACCAATACTATTGCACAGGTCAACTGTAATGCAGTAGAGGGTGAGAACTGCAAAAAAGCTTGTGAGTTATACAACTGGGCTTCAGATTTACAAAGTTTCGCAGAATCTCAGGAAGGCTTTGACAAAACCACTGAATTGTCTTCTGATTTCTCTCATGTATATATGGAAAAAGCCGTTCCATATCTTAAAAACGGAGATTTTGTAACCTGGAAGATTCTAATAGATAAAGCAGTTACCTTAGATCCCGGGATGCACCCTGGTTACAGAGGCTGGACAAAGTTTCAGTTTCTGAGAGGCTATAGAAGTGCAATTCAGGATTTAGAAGGTTTAAATATATATGAGCCTGGAGACTTAGGAAGGTCTCAAAACGGAGACTATAGTACGGACTTAGTAAGAGCGATGTCCTACAGTGCTTCAGGACAGAAAGAAAAAGCAGCTGGGATTATAGAAAGGCTTCTGGCTGCCAGAGGTTATGCGAAGGGAATGTTTGATCATTATCAGCTGGGAATTACCTATCTTGAGCTGGGAAGATATGACAAAGCCCTGGAAAATTTTGAAAAACAAAGCAAAGGGTACGGCTTTGCTGAGAATACATACTTTAAAAGTAAAGTTTCTAAGATCAGAAACAAAGATTATTTGGATTTAAACATGTTAGCCCTGCAAACGTATGATGAAGGAAAGACCTTGAAAGCTGTCTGCACTCATCAATTTAACAAGGTCTACACACAACGGGTTGAAGTGCTGTAGAAGATTAACATTCAATCAATAATCAAAAATTTACTTATGAGCAACGAGCTACAAAACATAAAAAACCGTTTCGGAATTATCGGAAACTTTCCTGCACTCAATCGTGCCCTGGAAAAATCTATCCAGGTTGCACCCACAGATATCTCTGTACTTGTGATTGGAGAAAGTGGGGTGGGAAAAGAATTTATTCCAAAAATCATTCATTCAGAATCCAGAAGAAAACATCAGCCTTATATCGTGGTAAACTGTGGAGCCATTCCGGAAGGAACCATAGACTCTGAGCTATTCGGGCACGAAAAGGGAGCTTTTACAGGAGCTACAGCTACAAGAAAAGGATATTTTGAAGTGGCAGACGGCGGAACCATCTTTTTGGATGAGGTAGGAGAACTTCCCCTGCAGACTCAGGTACGTCTTTTAAGAGTGCTGGAAAGTGGTGAATTTATGAAAGTAGGTTCTTCACAGGTGCAGAAAACCAATGTGAGGATTGTGGCAGCTACCAACGTTAATATGATGAAAGCCATCCATGACGGAAGGTTCCGTGAGGATTTGTATTACCGTTTGAATACTGTTCAGATTGATATGCCTCCTTTGAGAGAAAGAAAAGGAGATATCCATTTGTTATTCAGAAAATTTGCAATAGATTTTGCTGAAAAATACAGAATGCCGGAACTGGAGCTGGAGCAGAGTGCTGTTCACTATATAGAAAGTTATTCTTTCCCGGGGAACGTCCGCCAGCTAAGAAACTTAGTAGAGCAGATGACCGTTGTGGAAAGAAACAGAAATATCACTGCTGAAAAACTTGCCGAGTATATTCCGATGGAAACCCATCTCCCAATGGTCGTAAATACTCAAAGTACTCCCAAGCAAAACGATTTCGGAAGCGAAAGGGAAATCATGTATAAAATCCTGTTCGATATGAGGAATGATATTAATGATTTAAAATCCTTAACTTCGGAACTGATCAAGAACAGAGGGACAGCAGATCTGAGCAATCATGAGAAAAACCTGATCAACAGAATTTATACTTCTGATAGTCAGTCACAAGTGAATTCCGGGTCGATGTTATATTTTGAAAATAATAATGATACACCGGCCGTTCAGACTCCTACGATTATTTCAAATCCTGATGACAGCTATGAAGATATTGAAGATATCGAAATTGAAGAAAACAGACCGGAATCACTTTCTCTTCAGAATAATGAAAAAGATTTGATTATCAAGGCTTTGGAAAAGCACAAAGGACGTAGAAACAGAGCTGCAGATGAACTGGGAATCTCACAAAGAACTTTATACAGAAAAATAAAACAATATAACCTGGAAGATTAGCACAACATAAATAATGAAAGTCAATTTAACACCTAAGCCGATCAATTTTAAACTCGGAGAATATATTAATAAAGGTTTCGAACTTTTAAAGAAAGATTTCGGAAATATTTTTGTAGCATTTTTAATGTGCTTTATCATGTCGATCATTCCGTTCTGCGGAATATTAGCGATGGGTAATTTATACAAATACCTTCAAAGGCTGAACAGAAACCAGCCGGCAAGTCCCGGAGATATCTTTGATTTTAAAGATTTTATGCCTTATTTTATGCTGCAGTTAATTGTTTTCGGAGGTGTTTTACTGCTTTACATTCCTTTATTTGCTGTGCTGGGTATATCAGGTGCTTTATCTGAGGGTAATGAACCCAATCCAATGGTAGCATTTTTTGTGTTTCCCTATATGTTTTTATTGATTGGAGCGATATATTACTTTGTATTAAAGGGTTTTTATATCATACCATTAATCAGTCTTAAAGGCATCAGGGAAGTAAAAGAAGCATGGGTTATTTCAAAAATAATGACCAAAGGAAATCTATTGTCAATCTTCCTTTTCTCTGTAGTAGTAAGTATTTTGGCTCAGATTGGGATTATTGCCTGCGGGATAGGAATTTTTCTTACCTTACCATTCTTATATACAGCAAATTATTTTGCTTATGAAGATGCTATTCAACAAATTGAGTATGATGAAATTACGGAAATCGGATTTAAAGATGGATTTTAAAATTAAAAATATAAGCCTGAAACAATCATTATTTACGGGAATGCTCTTTGCGTTGCTGGGAGTTTTAAATTCATGCTACAGTTTTACGGGATCGTCTCTTACAGATGAGAAAACAGTTCAGATCAATGAATTTCCCAATAATGCACCGCTGGTAAATCCTGCATTATCACAACAGTTTTCTACAGCAATACAAAACAGATTCCTTCAAAGAACAACTTTGAAGGGAACGAAAGAAAATCCGGATATCCTGATTGAAGGAGAAATTACAGACTATTCCATTACGCCTACCACCATCAGCTCCAATACCCAGACCAACCCTTCTGGTGGAGTGATTCAACAGGCACAGAATAAACTTACGATTACGGTAAAGGTACATTATGAAAATAAAATCCATCCGGATGCAAGTTTTGACAGAACGTATTCTGATGAAGCCGCTTTCAACAGTGATGTATCCTTAAGTCAGATCGAAGACCAGCAGGTAAAACTGGTAACAGATAGAATTATTAATAAGATATTTAACGACATTGTAGCGAACTGGTAAGATGAATCCGAGAGTTTTAGAATTAATAAAAAATCCGAAAAATATTCAGTCTGAAGACCTTGGTCTTTTGAAAGAAGAGATTCACACTTTTCCTTATATTCAGAATATCAGGGCACTTCACCTGTATGGCGTGCATCTGTACGAAAAAGAAAACTATCAGAAAGAGCTTTCTACAACAGCTGCGTATACTACTGATAAGAAAATTCTGTATCAGTTGATTAACGGGAAGATCAAACAAGAGCCCAAACCGGAAATTGTTGAAGAGAAGAAACCTTCTGCAACAATCGAAAAGCCTGCTCAATTAGCTCCAAAGGCAAAATCTTTCCCTATTAAAAGAGAAGAAGATATTTCTTTGGAAAAGCCATCGGAAGAAAAAGAAAATACTTGTGTATTACCAATCTCACAGGAAGCTAAGCCTATTTATGTAAAAGGTGAACGAAACAGAATTTTATTTGAAGGAGAAGAAAACTTCCTGGATGAAGTAAATTCTGAGACCATCGATATTGAATCTACCCTTGAATCAGGAACTCTGGTAACACAAAAGACAGATACTGTAGTTGAAGAACAGGTTCAGGAGGAAGCAGCATCCATACAGACTCAGGGTGATGAAAATGGAGGAGAGAACTTTACACGGGAAACCATCATTCACGAAGAGCAGATTTCTTCAGAAAAAGAGGAAGAAAAGATTGAGGAAGAAGAGAATGTCAGCTTCCATGAAGTAGTCCCTTTAGCACCGGAACTACATATTGAAGAGGCGGTAGTAGAAGAACCTGTAAAAGCTGAATCAACAGCACATGAAACGGAAACAGTTTCTGAGGAAGAATCTGTTCAGCAAGAAGAAATACAAGTTGCAGCAGAAGAGAACGCCGGAGAAAACTTTACACCGGAAACCATCATTGACGAAGATCAGATTTCTCTTGAAAAAGAAGGAGAAAATGGTAATGAAGAAGCGCCTTCAGCGAAATTATCTGATGCGGAAGTAAGCTTCCATGGAACAGAATCGTTTATGCCGGAAGTTAAAATCCAGGCCAACAACGAGGAGATTTCTGAAACAGCTGAAGTATCTCAATCCAATGTAAATAAACATGAGGAAGAGATGAGACGCCTTATTGAAGAAGTTGAAAAGAAAATGAAGGAGGCTAAGCCTGTTGTTCAGGAAGAAAAAGTCGAGCCGGAAGCTTCTGAAGATCATGAAATTAGCTTCGCTGATACCCAAAGTTTCCATTTCTGGTCAACCAGTGAAGAAAAACCTGAAGAAATAAAAGAAGAGCCTGTAAAGGAAGAAGTTGTTGAAAATCAACTATCTGTAATCGAGGATGTTACATCAGAAATTGCAGAAGAAAAAATACAGGAAACAGCTGAAGTGCAGACTGCATGGAAGCCAATGAGTGTGGAATCCCATTTACCAGATTCATTGATCAGTAAAGCAGAAAAAGCATCAACCCCTGAAATTAAAACTCAGGAAACAGAAGCTGTAACTGTTGCAGAGCCGGAAGTGACTACCGTGGAGTCCAAATCAGGTGAGACAAATGAAATTATTGAAGAAACTGCTCAGGAAGAAGTTTTACCAATAGCAGAAAATTCTGAAGTTGAAAAGGATCATTCTGCTCCGGTTGAATCAGCTCAGGAAGAAAAAACGGAAACAGAAACAGTAAATGAAGATGTTCCTGTAATGAATGTTTCTTTCTTTGGAACCGATATTTCTACCCTTAAGGTTGAAGAAAAGAAACAGGAAGCTGTAGAAAAAGTACAGGAGGTTACTATGAAAAATACCACTCAATCATCAATAGACAGTAATGTTCCGGGTTTTATCAATACATGGCAGAGCTGGCTTAAGATTGACAGAACAGAAGAAACAGTAAAGGACAAAGCCGAAATCAAAGAAAAGGCTATTGAAACCTTTATTGAGAACAATCCCAGAATCAGTCAGCTAAAGGAAGAAAGTACCTATGTTGTAAAAGAAAAGAATGATGATATCTCGCATTTGATGACGGAGACATTAGCTAATCTTTATTTTGAACAGAAACTCTATACAAAGGCAATAAAGGCGTTTGAAATATTAATCAAAAAGAGTCCTGAGAAAAAAGAATATTTTGAATCCAAAATTCAGGATATCAAGGACTTCAGAAGTAAAAACTAAAAAATAAAAAGGTACTGATAAAAACAGTACCTTTTTATTTTATAATTTCTGAGAACTACTTTTACTACTTCTTATTTTTTTCCAGGCCTTTCGTCCAAATACGATAACAACAATTAATGTAATGATGGCAAATATTGCGGCGATAACCGGTGCTGCCATCGCAAGAACAGACATTATACCGGCACCTGCCGTCTCCGTTGTTCCTACCATGGAATTTCCCAAACCTCCTGTAGTAGCAGTAGAGGCAGCCCTTATTCCTGCAAATCCGGAGCTGATCGTAGCAGCGGTACCTCCTCCGGCAATCAATGCCAGTGCCCATTGTGGAAAAGTTCCAAGTTCAGCAAACTGACTGGCAAATAATATGGAACCAGCAACAGTTGCCATAGGTATGGAAACAGTATCCAGTAAATGATCTACAAAAGGGATGTAATAAGCCAGGATCTCTATAACAGTAGCTATTCCTGTTGTAATAAGCGTCGGGAGACCCGCAAGCCATTCAAAATGCTCATTCATCGGAATCCAGTTAAAATAAGAAGCAAGACTTACAACAAACATGGGAAGGAATACCCGGAAACCTGTAGCTGCCGCCAGTCCAATACCGATAAAAGCACTGATTATATAAGAAAAATAGGGAACATTGTCTAACATATTAATTTTCAGATTTATTGTTTTCCCTAAAAATACAAAAACTATATGATATTTGGAGCGTTGTTGATTTTAGAGTTCCAGATACGGGATGCGGGGTACGAGGTTTTGAGCTTTACTATTTGTGATTTGCCAGAAAGTAAAAAGAAGGTTTTATCTGTGAAAATCTGTGCGATCTGTGGGAAATAAAAAGAACTGTAAGAAAATACCTCACAGTTCTATATTATTTCATCAGAATAGATGATTACTTTTTTTGAGCTTCACAAAGCTTGATGAACTGTGCCTCCACGTCTTGGAATTTCGGAGGCATCTCAGAAGAAACCCAAAACAGCATTGCCATAGATCTTTCTCCAAAGGCCTGCCTGAAAAGATCTTTATTCAGCCGGTAACATTCTCTCAGCAGCCTCTTGATACGATTCCTGTGCACAGCTCTTTTAAAGTATCTTTTAGAAACAGAAACTCCGAATCTTGCAGCTTCTACCGGAAGGTTAGGTTTGTCTTTCAGAACAATGATCCTTAGATTTCCGCTCGTTCTCCATTTGCCTTTCTCAAAAAGCAAACTGATTTCCGTGTTTTTTTTGAGCTTTTCCGCTCTTGGATATTTGAAGTTCTGCATTAATCTTTCATCTTTTTCACTAAATGATTAATCACTTCAGCGGCTGCATACAATCCGAAAATTGCAGGAATAAAGCTGATGGTGCCATAGAATGACTTTTTGAAATTGCTTCCGTCAGTCATTTTTAAGCTTTCCTCCTTTTGAATTTCATTGGAGAACACACATCTGATTCCTTTATTGATTTTTTCTTTCTTAAGCCTTTTTCTTACCTGTTTTGCAAGGAAACAGTTGTGGGTTTTACTGATATCCCTTACCATCACCATACTCGGATCTGTTTTTCCTCCGGCTCCCATAGAACTTACAATCTTGATCTTTCTTCTTCTGGCAGCTTTTATTAAACAGATTTTTGGCGTTACACTGTCAATACAGTCAAGTACATAATCAAACTTTCCGGAATCAAGGATTTCATCCATTCTCTCAGGATTCAGAAACTCATTGATCCTGATTAAATTAAGCTGTGGATTGATATCAAGAAGCCTTTCAGCTACAACCTCTACTTTATGTTTGCCAACAGTAGAATGTAAGGCAGGAAGCTGTCTGTTGATATTTGTAATATCTATGGTGTCTCCATCCACTATGGTCATATTTCCTACGCCGGCCCTGGCAAGAAATTCTGCAGCAAAAGAACCTACTCCTCCTAAGCCTACTACAAGCACATTGGCCTTGATGAGCTTATCCAATCCATCTTCCTTTATCAAAAGTTCAGTCCTTTCCAGCCAGTATTTATCCATTTTTTATTGTATGTAAATTTTCTAAAATTTGTTCATTAAGTTGCCCCAGAGAAATTTCTTTTATTTCCGAAACTTTAAGGTACAATTCTCCGATATTAAAGTCTTCATTGTCAGTTTCTAAAAAGAATTTGTTTAATGGAGTGTTTTTCACAATATCCTGCAAAGATAAATTATACAAAACAGCTTTTCCAAAACTCAGGTAAAAATTATTGGCAAGAAGATCTTCTGCAATTTGACGTTTTTTATTAAAACCATGAATGATCATGGGCTGTTCGGCCTTCTTCCCCAAAGAAATGACCTCATAAAATTTTCTGACACAATGAATGATCATAGGTTTTTCGACTTCATTGGCCATCTTTATCTGTCTTAAAAAAACTTCTTCCTGGATTTTCTGATCAATAGAAACCAAAGAATCCAAACCACATTCACCGATAGCAAAACAGTTTTGAAACATTGTGTCTTCCATCCATGAAAACTGTTGTTCGAGATGGGCAACATCAATATCCTGGGGATGAATTCCGATAGAATAAGGAGAGTCAGGAGGAATTTGCTCTATGTTCAGATTATAAATTCCATTTCTGATATATTTCTTATGATGATGAAAATCAAAAAATTCCATATCCAAAAGTAAGCAATTTCAGATTTAATCTAAAATTATTAAACGATCGTTTATAAATGTGTTAAAAATTTCTTAACTTTACTCAAAGTACACTTCATGAAAAAAAAATTTACAGAAAAACAGATTCACATACTGGATATTGCAGAAGAGCTTATCGCGAAGAAAGGATATGAGGGAACTTCTGTAAGAGATATTTGTTCTAAAGCGAATATCAACGTCGCCATGATTTCTTATTACTTCGGTTCTAAAGAGAAAATGATGTCTTATCTCTATCAGTACAGAGTATTGAAAACAAGAGAGAATTTTTCAGAATTTGCGGATACCATCAAAGAAGGTAAACCTGAAATGCAGCTGCGGGAAATGATCAAGTACATCGTTTCTCAGCTTTTCAAGTATAATTATTTCCATGGTTTTGTAACCCAGGAGCTTCGTCATACGGAGAATCTTAAAGATGAACTGCTGGATTTCTATCAGCTATTCGTGAAAAAACTGGATGAAGTCATTAAAAAAGGTGTTGCATCAGGTGTTTTTACTTTTACACCCAAACCTGAAGATATTCTTACCATGATCATCGGATCCACTTTATTTGTCATCAGGAATAAAAATTTCTATGAACTCTATGTTCCGAGCAAAAATGAGGAAACCTATGCCAAAGAAGCTGAGAAAAAGGTGAGAATGAATCTTTTATTAAGTGTTTTTGCTATTTTGGGATACGCTGCAGACTAAAATTACGTTAAATATTCATAAAAAAAAATCTATTGGCAAAAAAGTTATATTTTTGCAAATTAGTAAATCGGCTGTATAATCCGAAAACTGTTGAATTTTATATATGAAAAAATATATTTTAGGTCTTTTTGCTGTAGCGGTGATTACATCTTGTGTAAGTCAGCAGGAGAGAGCAATGAGAAGTGCTGATAAAGAATTTATCTTAAAGGCAGCTAATGAAAATTTTGCCAAGAAAAAATGGAAAAATGCATTGGCTCTTTACGACAGACTTGCCAATCTTGTGGCGGGAACAGATGATTTTCCTAACGTAGGTTTCAATACAGCTTATGCCAACTATTATGACAAAAGTTATAAGCTGGCAGGACACCAGTTTAAGAATTTTGCAGTAAGTTTTCCAAAAGACCCGAGAGCAGAAGAAGCAGCATATATGTCTGCTTTATGCTACTATGAAGGTTCTATGGATTACAACCTGGATCAGTCGAGTACAGAATTGGCCATTAATGAACTTCAGGAATTCCTGAACAATTATCCCAACTCTGAAAGATCTAAGAATATCAGCCAATTAATTGATGAATTGTCTTACAAGCTGGAATTTAAAGCTTATGAAAATGCAAGACAATACTACAAAATGGGTGAGTATAAAGCAGCAAACGTAGCATTTGATAATGTTCTGGAAGATTTTCCAAGTACAAAGCTTCGTTCAAAAATTTATGATTATATCATGAAAGCACGTTATGAACTGGCGATGAAATCTGTTTATAATCTTAAAGATGAACGTATTGAGAGCGCGCTTACGTATACAAAGCTTGTAGAGAAAGAGCTTCCTAATACAGAATATTCTAAAACTGCAACAGATCTTAGAGAAAAACTGGAAAAAGAAAAACAAAACTTCGCAGTTGTTAAAAAACAAACTGAAGCCAGAATGGCGGCTTTAACGGCAAGACAGAAAAAAGAAGCTGAAAAACTGGCTGATAAGGATAAAGCTGACCAGCAGATCAAAGATCAGATCAGCAATGAAAAGAAAGCAATGCAGTTACAGAGGGACAGTGCAGCACTTAAAACACCTCCGCCGGCAGCGACTTTCAAAATTCAAAGATAATTCGTAAATTTGCCATCTTAAAATAAAAATAATTTTCTCAAAATGAGTGTAAAAGATACAAAAGCAGAAGTAAATACAATTACTTACGATAAAGATAAGATTGAAGATAAAGTAGGTTCAATCTATGAAGCTATTGTTATCATGGGAAAGAGAGCAGAGCAGATCAATGCGGAGATCCGTACGGAGCTTCACAACAAACTGGATGAATTTGCCGTTCACAATTCTACATTAGAAGAGGTTTTCGAAAACAGAGAACAAATTGAGATCTCTAAACATTACGAAAAGCTTCCAAAGCCAACTTCAATTGCTATTGAAGAATGGTTAAACGGAGATGTTTATTTCAGAAAAACAGAAGAAAGAAAGTAATCTTCTGTGTTTTAATAAATCAAGGTCATAAAGGAATTCACTTCTTTTATGACCTTTGTTGTTTTAAAACCTCATTGTGTGGGAAAAAATAAGTACTTTAGTGTTTCCAAAAATTAGAACTTAATGAGTGTTTCCGGTAAAAAAATACTTATCGCTGTCTCCGGAGGAATTGCGGCATATAAAATCCACTTTCTGATCAGGGATTTTGTGAAAAAAGGTGCCGAAGTACAGGTTATTATGACTCCTGATACAGAAAACTTTGTGACGAAACTAAGTCTGTCTACATTATCCAAAAAACCGGTGTATTCGGATTTTTACAGTGATAACGGAACATGGAACAGCCATGTGGATATGGCTCTGTGGGCAGATGTTATGATTGTTGCCCCATGTACGGCCAATACGCTGTCTAAAATGGTTCACGGGATGTGTGATAATCTCGTTATTGCAACCTATATGTCTGCAAAATGTCCGGTATTCATTGCGCCTGCAATGGACCTTGATATGTATGCACACCCTTCTACAACAAAGAATCTGGAGCTGGCAGAAAGCTTTGGTCATACTATTATTCCTGCGGAAAACGGAGAGCTGGCCAGTGGACTCATCGGGCAGGGAAGAATGGCAGAGCCGGCAACAATTTTTAATGCTGTTGAGCATTATTTTAATTCAGATATCCAATCCCGAAGCCTTGAAGGAAAAACGGTTTTAATTACTGCAGGACCTACCTATGAAGCGATAGATCCTGTAAGATTCATCGGAAACCATTCATCCGGTAAAATGGGATTTTCTCTGGCAGAAGAAGCTTCAAAAAGAGGAGCAAAAGTTATTCTGATTTCCGGTCCAAGTTCTCAGACTATAAACAATCCGAATGTTGAAGTTCATAAAGTGACTTCAGCAAAAGAGATGCTGGCCAAAGTATTTGAATTTTATGATAGAATAGACATCGGAATTGCCAGTGCTGCAGTAGCAGACTATGCTCCCAAAGAGGTGGCTAAGGAGAAAATCAAGAAAAACGATGAAAACCTGACGATAGAGCTGGTTAAGAATCCCGATATTCTTAAAACAATGGGTGAAAAGAAAACCCATCAGTTTTTGGTAGGATTTGCCTTGGAAACGCAAAATGAAGAAGAAAATGCCAAAGGAAAATTGGAAAAGAAAAACCTGGATATGATTGTTCTGAACTCTCTGCGTGATGAAGGAGCCGGTTTTAAAAATGATACCAATAAAATCAAAATATTTACCAGAACAGAGAAGAAAGAATTCAATCTGAAATCCAAGGATGATGTAGCGAAAGATATTCTCAATTTTGTTGAGACTCAACTTTTAAAATAATTTTAATAAATTTCCGTTCTCAATTTTTAATAGACAATGAAAAAAATTATAAGTTTATTTTTTCTGTTATTTCTATACACCCAAAGTTTTTCTCAGGAGCTGCTGGCAACGGTGCAGGTAAACGCCAATCAGCTGGGAGGAAGTAACCAGCAGGCCTATAAAGCGTTGGAGAAAAGTCTCAGGGATTTTATCAATAACACCAGCTGGACCGGTAAAAGACTTCAGAATTTTGAAAAAATAAAATGTGCTTTTTCTATTGTTATTTCGGAAAGAGATGTTAACAAATTCAAAGGAACGATTGTGATTCAGGCAGTAAGACCTGTGTACAATACAACCTACGAATCTCCTTTAATTAATCTTCAGGATCAGAGATTTGGCTTTGAATATATTGAGAATGAAAGTCTTATTTTTAATGAAAGACAGTTCTCCGGCAAGAATCTTACGGATGTGGTCAGTTTCTATATTTATGTTGTTTTGGGTCTGGATGCAGATAGCTTCCAGTCTATGGGAGGATCACAATGGTATGCGAAAGCGCAGCAGATTGCACAGAATTCCCAAAACAGGAACTATGAAGGCTGGAACACTATCAATGAGCCGAGAAGCCGTTCTATTTTGATCAACGAAATTATGAACCCTAATTGGAATCAGTTACGTTCCACCATTTATACCTATCACAGAGCAGGTCTGGATAACCTTTTCAACCAGGATCAGACTGCCGGGAAAAAAGTCATTTTCGATGCACTGATGCAATTAAAAATGTATGAGAATAATTTCCAGCAGGCATTCTTCTTTAATCTTTTCATGGATACCAAAAGCGATGAAATTTTCAATATTTTCAATTCCGGGAATAATGGAGGGCTGATTCTAAATGATCTTAAGCAAACAATGATCATCCTCTCACCGAAGAATATAGATAATAAGTGGAATAAATGGAAGGTCTAAAAATTGGTGGATACATTGAAGATGGGCGGTTGATTATTCAAGAGTCAAAAAAACATTTTGTTCCTTCACTAACAACCACTGCCTGCTAATTATGCTTTAATTTAATCGGAGAAGAATGGAAAAAAAACTTATTTTTACAGTTCAAACTCAAATTGGATTATAACCCGGATTATCAATGCTTTCGAGAATTTACATTAAAAACTTTGCCCTGATTGATACCCTTGAAGTATCATTGAAGAATGGTTTACAGGTCATTACCGGAGAAACCGGGGCGGGTAAATCGATCATCTTAGGTGCTCTCAGGCTTATTTTAGGTGAAAGAGCAGATGTAAAATCAATCGCCAAAGCTGAAGAAAAAAGTGTGGTGGAAACCGAGTTTTCCCTCAATAACAAGTTTAAAAAATTCTTTATAGAGAACGACCTGGACTATGAGCTGCAGACTATTATCCGAAGAGAAATACTTCCTTCAGGGAAATCGCGGGCATTTATCAATGATGTGCCGGTAACGCTGGATATTCTTAGAGAGCTTTCCTCACAACTGATCGATATCCATTCCCAATTTGAAACATCCAATCTTTTTACTTCAGAATACCAGTTTAAAATTATCGACGGACTTTCTGAAAATAAAAAAATCATTGAAGAGTATCAACAGGAATTTTCTGAGTTTCAAACGCTGAAATTGTTGTTGAAAAAATTAAAGACCCAACTTTCAGAATCTAATAAAGAAAGCGATTATAAAGAATTTTTGCTCAACGAACTGGAAGAGCTTAAGCTTGATGATGTTGATTTTGAAGATGTTCAGAACCAGCTTTCCATTCAGGAAAATGCGGGAATGATCTCTGAAAATGTAGGCCAGATCTTATCCAGATTTCATCAGGAGGAAATAGGAATTCTGTCATTCTTTAACGAAGCGACCAACAAACTGTCAAAAATTTCCGAAGTTTCTACGAGTTTCGCAGAGCTTGATGAAAGACTGGAAACCACTTTTGTAGAGCTTAAAGACATCATTTCCGAACTGGAACATGAAGCGGAAAGGGTGGAAATTAATCCTGAAAACCTGGTCTACCTTACCGAGCTTAATAATAAAATCAACGCTTTATTCCTTAAGCATAATGTTTCAGATCTTAATGAACTGATTGAGATCAGAAATCAGCTGGCCGGGGAACAGAAAGGAGCTTCAGAATTAGAAGAACAGATTGAAGAAACTGAGGAAAATATTTCTCAGAAAGAAAAAACACTTCAGAGCCTTGCTGCAAAACTTTCAAAGAACAGACACAAGAATGTTCCTGTTTTCATCAAAAAAGCAGAAGGACTTCTTAAAAAGCTAGGTCTCGAAAAGGCAAAAGTGGATATAGAATTATACGATGCAGATGAATTCAACCCGTTTGGGAAAGAAAATATCCAGCTGTTGTTTCAGGCCAACTCCGGTTTCCCTTTAAAACCGATCCAAACGGCCATTTCCGGAGGAGAAAGATCAAGAGTAATGCTTGCCGTAAAGAAGATTATTGCAGAAAGTGATGAACTGCCAACCTTGATTCTTGACGAAATAGACACCGGAGTTTCAGGAAAAGTAGCTGAAGAGATCGGAAATCTGATGCGCGAAATGTCTGAAGACATGCAATTGATTGTTATTTCCCATCTTGCACAGGTCGCAGCCAAAGGAAATGATAATTACAAAGTGGTGAAACAGGATATTTCCGGCAGAACACAATCTACTATTATTCCTTTGAGCAGTGAAGAAAAACTGAACGAGATTGCCCAGTTGCTTTCCGGAAGCAAAATTACGGAAGCAGCGCTGGCACAGGCTAAAGAATTAATAGGCTAATTCAGCCAGTTATAAACCCGATTTCTCATCAAACTATTAGTATTAGCGATGTCATCCTGAGGCTGTCGAAGGATTTACTATTTCCCTAACTCTTCAATTCTTTTTCAGAGCTTCTATTGCTGCATCTTTTTGCTGGATTTCATTTTTTCAGCATCTCAATGTAACGCATAATTAGCAGGTCGCTACTTCGGTGTTATAATTTTAAAACAAATACGTCCTGTTAACTGTTAGCTTCCAGTGGAGATTAATCTGGTCCCATCGGGATCTGCTGTTAATAGAAAAATGAAATCCCCGTAGCCCATAAAGCTCCGTAGGAGCGACCTGTTAATTCATGCCGAAAATATTGCAATTTTCAATGTATTGATACTTTTATCACACAGTCATGTTTCAATACTATATTTTTTTTACAGTGGCGAAAATGTATTTGTAATACGACATGTTCTGTCGCTTTGAGAGAATATTTTTGTATTAAGTTAAAGCAATATTTACATAATTGTGTTAAAAAATGTTAAATTTGTCGGGTTTATATTAACGGGTCCATTATGGCTAAAAAACAATAACTATGAAATTTTTATTCGATTACATCCATTCGGTGTATATTCTTCAATTATTTCTAAATATTTAAAAATCACATTCGTATGTACAAATTCAGATAAATTTTTATGCATGTGAAATACACTATTTTTTGCATCAAAGAATATTATATTTGAAATATTCTTTATTCTATAAAGGGTCTGATTCTCAGAAACGATAAGGATTAAAAAGAACCGGATCTAACCATGATCTATCATAATAACAATGTTAACTTAAAATAAACACAGGAATGAAAAAAATCTCTCTCAGTGCATTCATTCTATGCACAGCATTGGGCGCATCTGCGCAGGAAGTGGTATGGCAGAAAGACATACAATCCTCTACCCAGGATTTTCTGAGCCAGGTCACGACAACCATTGATCAGCAGTATCTGATCACAGGAAGCTCTATTCAAAGCAATAAGCAACAGGCTTTAGGCAGTAAGCAAAATAACGGTTACGATTTTCATTTAGTAAAACTGAACCAGCAGGGACAAGAAGTCTGGGAGAAATATTTCTCAGGACAAAACCATGATTATCTGTCTGCTACAGTGACTACACAGGATGGCGGATTTCTTTTGGCTGGAACTTCTTATTCAGGAAAAGGATTGGATAAAAAAGAGGATTCCAAAGGAGGTTCAGATTTTTGGCTGATCAGAATCAATGAATTTGGTGATGAACTATGGCAAAAAACTCTTGGAAGTTCTTCTGATGAAGAAGCCAGAGCGGTAATTCAAACTACAGACTTAGGATTTTTTGTTGCAGGGAATGTCCAAAACTCATCCAAAGGCTATGGATCCAAAGATGTTTTAATCACAAAACTGGATAAAGACGGAAAAGAACTTTCCCAATTGATCTTAGGTGGAAAAGGTTTAGACGAAGTAGAGAAGATGATTCCAACTAGAGACGGAGGAGCTTTATTAGGAATTTATTCGAGAAGTTCATCTGTTAAAACGAATAATCAGCAATCAAAGATCAACACTAATACTTCGACTGATGAACCTGCAACCTATAACCTGTTATCTGCAACCTCAAAGCAGAGCGACAATTTCGGTGAAGGCGACTACTGGATTGTCAAGTTGGACAAAAATGGAAAAATTGAATGGGAAAAGAACTTTGGAGGCAAAGGAGATGATCATATCAGAACGCTGGCATTAACTTCAAATGGTTTTATTATCGGCGGAGAATCCAGATCAGAAAGATCAGGGAATAAAACTGTTGGATTGGAAGAAGGAACAGACCTTTGGCTGATTGCCTTAAATGAAAGAGGTGATGAGCAGTGGCAGAAATCCTACAATTTCAAGAACCGTGATATCCTGATGGGAATGAGAGTTCTTCATTCAGCAGATGATAAATCTTCCAAAGGAATCTTATTGGGAGGTTACACTCAGGCAGAAGGAAGAGTAGAAACCGATGATGAGACCTTCTGGATGCTCTATCTTGACCAAGACGGAAATGAGCAGTGGAGAAAACACGTCAAAGGAGAATCCAGAAAAAAGGAAGAAAGACTTTCTGATTTAAAGCTTAACAGAGACGGTTCTATTATTCTGGCTGGAACCAGTGCAGAGGAGCTAGGTAAAGAAAACTGGAAGATTGTGAAACTGGGAGATAAACAGGTTGATCAGTTAATCGAGAAATACGACATCAAGATCTATCCAAACCCTGTTTCAGATTATGCTTATGTGGAAATCGGTTTTGATCCTTCGACAGGCTCAGGACAGGGTTTTAAGGATGCAGAAATTCTCTTATATGATATGAGTGGAAGACAGCTTCAGAGTATTAAAACAAGGAATAAAGTGACTAAGATCAACACCCAGGCTTTGGTTCAGGGGGCTTATCTGGTGACGATAAAAACGGATAACAATAAAACGGCAAATGCCAAATTAATTAAGAAATAAACACAAGATCATGAAAAAAACTATGATTTCACTTGCAATTCTTGTTGCCGGTATAGGGCAGCTGTATGCCCAGCAGGAAATTAATTTCGGAGATTTTTCCAGACCTGTGCCCTCCGTTTCCTCTCTTGCTACCTATGCTAATACTCCGATTTCCAACGCAACCGGTCTTCCTGATATTTCATTTCCTTTGTTAGGATTACCAACTTATAACAGCGGGATGAGCTTAAACGCAGGCTTATCTTACAACCCTATGAATGTTTCCGAAAGCGAACCAGCCAGCCAGGTAGGTGCCGGATGGTCTTTATTTGCCGGAGCTGTGATTTCAAGAAGTATAGAGTATGACATTGACGAAATGTATGATGATGCAAGCCGTCCTTATTATTACAAGAATGGTTTTGATGATATTTATTATTATAACCTTCCGGGAATTTCCGGCAAATTCAAGTTTAAAAGAAACCTTGATACCAATACTTTTGAACTCGTTAATCTTTCTTCCAATAAAATTAAAATTGAGTATACCCGTTCAAGTAATACTGCAACGCTTATTCTTGAATCATTTACAATAACCGATGTCAAAGGAATCAAATATTATTTTAATGATTACAGCAGAAGTAACCGCCAGCAGCAACTGGAATCCACGGGAGGTAAACTTTACAAATCAGCATTCTTCTTGACACAGATTAAAGATGCCAATAATATAGAGCTTGCTCAATTTTCTTATCAGAAAGATACAAAGTATAAAAATAACAATACTACGGTACTCTACGAAACCTGTAAGCTAAAAACAATTTCTTCTCCCGGGTTTGGAAAAATAGAATTTGCATACGTATACGATTCATCTAAAGAAAATACGATGAATGATCCGTATCAGATCCAGAAAGTTACTTTAAAGGATAATTACAACCACCTTATTTCGGGATATTCTTTTGAGTATACAGGTTCAAAGAGAACTCTCATAAAGCTTAAAAAACTGGATAAAAATGAGGCCGTTTCTGAAACAACTGAATTTGAATATGGTGATTATTCTGCTGCTACTCCTTCTTATGGGATGACACCGGCTGCTTTATGTGATCAATGGTGGTATACCGCACCACCACCACCGGTTCGGAGTATCTTAAAAAAAGTAATCACTCCAGCCAAAGGAGTCATAGAATATACCTTTGAATCCAATCAATTTTACAAGAATCGCAATGAGCCGAATTATGTTAATTCTATTTTGAGCGGCGATCGCTTTATAGATCCGGTGGTACAGTATATTAATACCTTCCGGGAATTACAGTACAATACCAAACAGGCTGCTAATTATACGTTTACCATTTCAGGAACACAGCCTAAAAAAGTATACCTTGTCTTTGGAGTGGATGAATTGTTTCCTGCCCCGCCATATTGGGATCCCAACACTCCTACTACTGTCGGGTATGTGATTAAGAACAATGATGGATTTATTTACGGAAATGTCTGTGGATCTTCCCAGTATCAGGTAGCGGAATATGATCTGTCTCCCGGAAATTATACCTTTATGGTAACAGGATCCGGAGGAAGAGGTATGGCACAATTCTTCGGAATAGAACATATTGCACAGCCTTTTCCCAATACCGTTACAGGAGGTGGTATAAGGGTAGCCAGTATTAAATATTACAATAGTATTACTGATATAACGCCTGTAAAAACCACAAAATACGAATACAATACTTTTGGAGATGCCCAAACCTCATCGGGCGTTTTATTCTCTCCGGAATCGGATATTAATGCAGACAGTTATCCAGTATATAAAAACGTTAAAATAACCGAAGCTGATAACAATAACGGGCATGTGAAATACTATTATAAAAATCCTGATGATTATCCTAAAAATGGAAGTTACTGGCCTTATTATTCTTTAACAAGCGGTGGATTATTAGATAAAAAAGAAGTGTATAATGCACAGAATAAACTTCTGGTTTCTGAGCAGAATAGCTATACTTTTGAAGAAATTCCCGGAGCCCAGGATTATCTGCTTTGGAGCAATAACACGTTAACTTCCAAACCGGCATGGCTCAAAAAATCTTCTGTTACTTCCACCAGTTATTTTGATAACAATCAAAGTATTGAAGAACAGTCTGAAACCAATTTTAACGTGTTCAATTTTGATGTGGCTTCTACTAAAAAAGTAGTGGATGGAAACACCATAGAACAATTCTATACTTATCCTGAGACAGGATATGCCAATCTTGCCGCGGCCCATATCCTTAATATTCCTGTTATTATAGAGGAAAAGACAGATGGTAAGCTTGTTTCCCGCACAGAAACCAGGTTTACCAACCCGGCTTCCACGCGCCCTACTGCCGTGATGACTTCCAATATCGGGAATACTGCACAAAAAACAGCCACCATAGATTTGTATGATGAAAAGGGAAATGCCATTCAGTTTACTTCTCCTGCGGGAATATCAACAACCGTGATCTATGGTTATGACAAAACACAGCCTATTGCTAAAATAGAAGGTGCAACATATGCCCAGGTTTCCCCTTATGCTCAGGCTATTATAGATGCTTCCAATGCGGATGCTCAAAACCCGGCCAATGAACCGGCACTCCTTACAGCATTGGATAATTTCAGGAAAACAACTGCATTGAAAGACTTTCAGATGACCACCTATACTTATGATCCACTCATTGGAATGACAACAACAACCCCGCCCAATGGGATCAGGGCAATTTATAAGTATGATGACCAGAACAGGCTACAAAAAATTGTAGATATGAATGGAGTAACCCTGAAAGAATATCAATACCACTATAAAAACTAAACACAATGAAAAAAATACTCCTACTCCTCAATTTGCTGGTGGTTGGTTTTTCCTATGCACAGACCAACTTTACTCAGACAGAAAACTATATCTACGAGAAAAACTGTTTAACGGAAGACTGTTCCAAAAAAACAGAATCCGTACAATACTTTGACGGGCTTGGAAGGGCCAGGCAGAATATAGCGGTAAAAGCAACACCCTCCGGAAAAGACATTGCAGTTCCCGTAGAATATGATGCCTATGGAAGACAGGTGAAAAGCTACCTTCCCGTACCGCAGTCAGGGACACAAAATGGGGCTTTATATGCCAACCCGCTTTCCAATGCTGCTTCCCTTTACGGAAGTGAAAAAATCTATGCTGAAAAAGTATTGGAACCTTCTCCGCTGGGAAGACTACAGCAGCAAAAAAACATCGGTAATGAGTGGAATACCAAACCGGTACAATTTGGATATGATACCAACAAGGTCAGTGAGGTCTATCTACATCTGATCTCCACGACCTGGGAGGATGGAGTAACTAAAAATGTTCTGAGTTTATCACCAACAGAAACTTACGCTCCCGGCCAGCTCTATAAAAGTACTGTAAAAAATGAAGATGAGATTGAAACAGTAGAGTTTAAAAATAAAAAAGGCCAAACAATATTGGTCAGGAAAATGCTAAGTGCTTCTGAGCAGGTAGATACCTACTATGTCTATAATATATTTGGACAATTGGTTTTTGTACTTCCACCTAGCACCCTCCACAAACCTATTACAGACGACCTTCTGAATGATCTTTGTTATCAGTACCGCTATGACACCTGGGGACGCCTGGTGGAAAAAAAGATTCCGGGAAAAGGCTGGGAGTACATGGTCTATGACAACCAGAACAGACTGGTAGCTTCGCAGGATGCCAATCTTAAAGAAAAAGGACAGTGGATGTACACCAAATATGATCAGTTTGGTAGAGCTGCTTTTACCGGAATAGCTACCGGTGGAGACAGAAAAACAGAACAGGGACTTGTTGACGGAATTACCAATAACAATGTGAAAATGACCAGTACGGTTGTCTTCAACAGGCAGGGAATGGATGTCTTTTATGATCCTGCCACTTCATATCCCCATGCTTCCAAATGGGTCACTTTGTTATCCGTGAATTATTATGACACCTATCCTTCGTACAGTTTCAATCCGGCTTTTCCTTCTTCCATTATGGGAAAGGTGCCGCTATCTGATAATTCAGCAGCCAATGCAGTAAGTACGAAAGGACTTCCGGTGATGAGTCTTGTAAAGAATATTGAAGATGATAACTGGACCAAAAACTATATTTATTATGACCAGAAAGGAAGAACGGTAGGTTCATACAGCATCAATCATCTTGGAGGCTATACAAAAACAGAATCATTGCTTGATTTTGCAGGCGTTACCAAACAGAGCAAAGCGTATCACAAAAGGCTGGCAGCAGATCCCGAAAAAGTAATTACACAGACTTTCACCTATGACCACCAAAACAGGCTATTGGTACATAAACACCAGGTGGATACGAATCCTGAAGAAATTCTTGTACAGAATGAGTACAATGAACTTTCACAGGTAAAAAACAGGAAACTGGGAGGAACCAATCCGGCACAGCCATTACAGAATATTGAGTATACGTACAATATCAGGGGCTGGCTTACCAAAATCAATGACCCTTCTAATCTGAACGGGAAGCTGTTCGGGTATGCGATGAAATATACCAATCCGGTAAATCCCAATGTGGCTCCGGGGAAATTCTCAGGAATGATTACAGAAGTAGACTGGAAAAACGCTTCCGAGGACGTGCTGAAAAGATATAATTATGCGTATGACGCATTGGGCAGGCTAAAGGATGCGGTTTATTCTGAACCCAATGCCACTGTCCCTTTTAATAATAATTATAATGAATATGTGACCTATGACCTGAACGGAAATATTAAAACCCTGAAGAGAAATGCTTTCCCTGCAAGCGGAGGCACCACATCTGCTCAGGTGGATGACCTGATCTACAATTATACCGGAAACCGTTTAACGAAAGTGACAGAAAATGCTCTGAACGATACCGGATATGAAGGCGGAAACAATATCATTTCCTATGACCTGAACGGAAATATGAAAGATATGCTGGATAAAGGAATTCAGTCTGTTCAGTACAATTTCCTGAACCTTTCCAATGCGTATAGTGTTCAGCAGTCAAACGGATTTGAGCAGATAATGAATAGCACGATGAGCTATCTTTATCGTGCGGACGGAACAAAGCTGCGTAAAACCTATTCCAGTGCTCCGCCAAGAGGAACTGTTACCACCCGTATCACAGATTATCTGGATGGCTTCCAGTACAGCTACACCGAAGGAGGCGGTATCTGTCTTGAATGCAGAACGGAAAGCGCCTATGAACAGCAGGCTTATAAAAATGCATCGTTTATATTGCCGGGAACGCTTACTCCCCAGTGGAAGCTGGATTTTGTCTCCACAGCTGCGGGGTATTACAGTTTCACAGAAAACCGCTATATTTACCAGTACAGAGACCACCTTGGAAATGCCAGGGTAACCTTTGCCAAAAGCAGCGCAGGCGTTCCTGAAATTATCGATACCAACAATTATTATCCTTTTGGGCTGAACCATATCTCAGCATCGTTCAGTACTTCAGGTTTCGGAAGTTTTTACAGCTATAAATACAATGGGAAAGAACTTCAGGAAACAGGATTGTTTGATTACGGCTGGAGACAGTATATGCCGGATTTGGGAAGATGGAACGGGATAGACCAGCTGGCGGAAAGCTACCTTTCTACCAGTCCCTATGCTTATGTTGCAAACAACCCGGTTTCGCAATTTGATGTAGACGGAAGATGGTTTAATGCGGACGGTTCTATTGATACTTCAGGAAGAACTCCCGGATTTACCAGTGGCAGACAGATGTATAGCCAGTTTCTGGGATATAGACCCGGAGATGGCGGCGGCGGAGATGTCGCTGCATTACTGGCGAGAGCAGGAAGCCTGGGAGGAACATGGAGTAATACAGGCTTTGGCTTTATGGATGGTGATGGTACTCTTTTGGGGTATGATGGAAGTTATAAAAGCTTAAATGCTAATTTTAATGAAGGCGGAATTGGTGATCCAATCAATTATCTTGAAGAGGTTTTTGTTACAGGAAAAAAAGGTGGAGGTTTTGGAGAAGACTCTTACAATGGACTGCTGATGTACAGCAAATTTACAGGGGTTCTGGGTAGATTTACGTATAATCAGAATAGCTCTATATTAGCTGATGCTGTAGAAAATACCAAAGTAGGCCAATCAGTATCTGCGGCTGAAAATTTCATGTTTCTGGAGCTGCCAGCGTCACTTGCCGGAGGGGAACTCTTAGCTGCGGGTTGGCGAGCAGCCGGAGCTGGAAGATATTTAGGAAGAGCATATAATTATGTTACTAAAGGAGGTCCAACTTTTGCTGAATATAGGGCTGCTTATTGGGCTAAAAATGCAAAACCTGTTTTACAAGCTTTGGAAAATCCCGAAACAGGACAAGTTTGGAAACAATCAATGGAACTTCATCATAGATTTATTCCTCAGAGAGCTAAGTGGGCTCCTAATTGGCTTCTAAACAATCGTATTAACCTACAGCCTGTTAGTAGTTTAGAACATGCTTTAGCAGACCCCTATAGAGCTCGATTTGCACCAAAATGGGTAAAAGAAATGTATAATTTAACTTGGAAATAATTATGTTTAGAATGTTTAAAAAACAAAAAATACAACAGTTTACAGATAAAGAAATAACTTTCTTTAAGGAGATTATTAAGCGTTTACCTACCCGTTACCATTATATTCTAAATCAGTTGAATAAAGATTTTTTAATAAGTTTTAAACCAAATGATTTAAATTTTAAAGATTGGTATAGTGTTCAATTAAATGCAAAATTAGAAAAAGAATTTAGTAAACCGAATTTAGGGTACTTTCAATTACAGAACATTTTTATATACAATAAAAAAAGCAAAGTAAAAGAAAAAATTAATATTTCGTTTCTTGAGGGAATGTTTATTGGTTTTTTTATTCAAGATATAAATTTTGATAATTACATTTTAAACCAATATGATACCTCCGCTTTAAAAGAAAAACATTTTAAAAATGAAAAAGATATGGAAGATCTTTTAAGAATAATTAAAGATGTTAATAAGGATAAGTTAGCTGGGCTAGACATAGAGGACACATTTAAAATAGAGGTTCCTGAAGGAATTTTTTACACTATTAAAAGTTTAGGAGAGGGAAATTATTTAGCTGTTGATAACCAAGGTATAGTTTATGAACTATTGCATGATCCGTACAGCGTAAAGAAAAAAGCGACTAGTATAAATGATTTACTATAGATAGCTCAGCAAATCTTGATAAAGGGTAATTTTCCAAACGTGTTGATAATAAATTAGAGTGTTGAAAATCAATACTCTAATTTTAAAATACAACGGCAAAGAGCTTCAGGAAACAGGATTATTTGATTACGGCTGGAGACAGTATCTGCCTGATCTTGGAAGATGGAACGGAATAGACCAGCTTGCCGAAAGCTATCTCTCTACCAGTCCCTATGCATATGTAGCCAATAATCCAATTTCTAATACAGACCCTGATGGAAGATGGATTAATGAAGATGGTACTATTGATACTTCAGGAAGAACGCCCGGGTTTACCAGCGGAAGGCAGATGTACAGCCAGTTTCTGGGGCAATATCCCGGACAAGGAGGCGGTGGAGGTGATGGATATAATTTTACTGGAAAGGATGCAGTCACCATGTTCAGCTATTTCAGAGATGGAGTAACAATGTCAGGGCTTAGCTTTGACAATAATGGAGCTATAGGTTGGATAGGAAAACCTACTTTAACGGCTTATAGTGGAACAGATATATATGGAGAAATTGATCTTGGCAAAGGATATAGCGCTAAATTTAAGGACATTCCATTAGATGCCTATAAAAACTGGGCAGATTGGGGAGCAAGTACTGCTGGAGGAGGATTTAAATATCTTGCTGATCGAAGAACAGCCCTTTATAATAGCGGATATTGGATTGATAATCTTGGACAAATGAGAAGTACAGCATATGCTGGAAGAGCCAGAGGATCTTTAATAGGACTAAGAGGCGATTATGTAAGACATACTGAAATGCTTGGAAAATATGCCAAAAGAGCAGGTTATGTAGGGTATGGAATCAGTGCCGCACAAATAGGATATGGGATGTATAAAGATGATTGGAAGTTTGGAGTTAGGGCTCAGATAGCAACAGCGAATGTGGCTGGAGGAATGGCTGGAGCAGCCGCAGGAGCTTGGGCGTTAGGTAAAGTTGGTGGATTCATAGGAACCCTTGTTGGGCCTGAGGGAACAATTATTGGTGCTGCAGTTGGTGGTATTGTAGGTGGCATTGTAGGAGGAGTTTGGGGTGGTGATATTGCAGAAGGTTGGGCAAGTAATGTGTTGAATAAAGCTGATTATTAAATATAATAAATAATGAATACAATTGAAATAAAAAGCAGTAAAACAAAATTAATATTATTAGTATCAGGCTCACTGATATTTATGATATTAGGAATCTTTTTAGCCGTTAGTCCTCACAAATTTGCTTCTTTTATATTTAGAAGTGTAACATTCATACGTATGGTAGGAATTGTAGCAATATTGTTCTTTGGATTATGCTTGATAATTTTAATAAAAAGCTTGCTCACAAAGAAATTTAATCTAATAATAAACGAAAAAGGAATTATTGATAATTCTAGCTATGTGAGTGTAGGTGCAATTTTTTGGAGTGATATTAACTCAATAAAAAAAATTGATGTTATGTCAACAAAATTTTTACTTATTAATGTAAAAGACCCCAATAAATACTTAAATAAAGAAAGTGGTATAAAGAGAAAAATATTAGAGAGAACATATAAAACATATGGTACGCCTATTTCGATTTCTTCCAATACACTATCTTATAATTTTGATGAGCTCGAAAAAGCAATTTCCAAATATTATAATGAATATAAGAGTGCTCCGAAGTAAAAATAAAATAGTAGAAATACATGGAAAAAACTTGGAACTATATTCACTACTTTATTTATTTATTTATTTATTCGAAGTTAAAGCTTCCCAAATAATAACTTATCCTATTACACTAATTTTTGATTTGATTTATAAAGTGGTAATGTTCCAAACGTGTTGGTAATAAATTAGAGTATTGATTTTCAATGCTCTAATTTTAAAAATAAGAATGAAAATCTCAATTTAAATGATATTTCGGACAGCCAGAACAGAAGAAAAGAGAAAATAGGCTGTTTAAAATATTGAAGATCATATCAGGTGTTTCAGATGTGTTGGTGAAAAGACTACCTTGGAAATACCAGAGTAAGTTTTGCCAAAAGCAGCGCAGGCGTTCCTGAAATTATCGATACCAACAATTATTATCCCTTTGGACTGAACCATATCTCAGCATCGTTCAGTACTTCAGGTTTCGGAAGCTTTTACAGTTATAAATACAACGGCAAAGAGCTTCAGGAAACAGGATTGTTTGATTATGGCTGGAGACAATATATGCCGGATTTGGGAAGATGGAACGGAATAGACCAGCTTGCCGAAAGCTATCTCTCTACCAGTCCCTATGCATATGTAGCCAATAATCCAATTTCTAATACAGACCCTGATGGAAGATGGATTAATGAAGACGGAACTATCGATACTTCAGGAAGAACGCCCGGGTTTACCAGCGGTAGACAGATGTACCAGCAGTTTCTGGGACGAAATTCTTGGGATGGTGGTGGAAACGGAAACTATACGCCATTTGGACAGACACAAGCGTATGCAGATCTGATGGATGCATTTTATAATGGAGGAACAGCAGGTGTTAGCAATAAGGATGGAGTCTTAAGATGGTGGACAGATTATGAAGATCCTGATCCTACTGTAACAGGAATAGGTGCTTTTGGTATGCTTAAATTAAAGGCATCCTATGAGTATGACTCTAATATGCATAAAATTTCCCAAGACATAAGAAAGTACTCTGCATATGGCTTTACGTTAAGCAAAATGCTTCAGGCAGGATATGAACATGCATCTTTATATGGAAAACCTCCTGCGTATACAACAACATCTTTATACTATGAGCAAAAGATATTTGGGAAAAAAATTCTCTCTGTAAAACTGCCATTTAGACAAATGAATGCAGATAAAGCTTTGAAATATGCAAAGTTTGCAAAAGGTGCGGCTATAGGCTTAGGCGCTGTAAGTGCCGGATTAGGAATATATGATATGGTTCAGAATGGGGTAACAACATCTAATACACTTGATACAACAATGTCAGTATTAGCTGCCACTCCAACGGGAGTGACACAAGGAATAGCAACGGCTTATTTTACGTTAAACTTTATAAGTACACTTACAACAGGAAAAGATATAGGGCAGCATCTTGACGCTAATGGATATAACTTAGGAGAATATTTAAATAATTTAAAATGATATTAATTGATTACATATATTATCAGCTTACCAATCTTTATCGTTATTTTAATAAAGATGGTATTGAAAAAGTGTATGGTGTAATAATGACCTGTGCTTTACCTTGTTGGAATTTGATTTTCTTAATTATAATATTGGATACCTATTTCAATACTAACCTGGGGCCATCTAATAAATATTTATTAATAGTTTATTGTTCACCTATATTTATTTTGATAGGATTGAGGTATTGGAAATATACTTCCTATGAAGAGATTAGAGAGAAGATTAAGGATTTTAGCAACCCCAAAAGAATAATTGCAGATATTTTATTAATTATTTATATTATTATTTCATTTCCTTTGTTCATTGGATTGGGTTTTTACATAGGTATAACAAGACATTAAATGATTCGGTAATGTTTCAGACATATTGGTGATAAATTAGAGTGTTGATTTTCAATACTCTAATTTTAAAAATATGAATAGGAATTTCCCAGTCATTTTGTGTATGTGGCCAATAATCCAATTTCTAATACAGATCCTGACGGAAGATGGATTAATGAAGACGGAACTATCGATACTTCAGGAAGAACGCCCGGGTTTACCAGCGGTAGACAGATGTACCAGCAGTTTCTGGGACGAAATTCTTGGGATGGTGGTGGAAACGGAAACTATACGCCATTTGGACAGACACAAGCGTATGCAGATCTGATGGATGCATTTTATAATGGAGGAACCGGAGAATTGGTTAATCAGAATGGTACTTTGAAATGGTGGACAGATTATGAGGATTCTGACCCAAATGTCACTGGAGTGGGACAATTTAACATGCTGAAATTAAGGCGTGAAAATTTTCCTTCAAATAAAGAAATAACTCCTTGGCAATTAGGTGTAGAGTGGCTTTCAGGAACAGGTCCAAGACATCGAGATTTTACTAATGGAGACTTAATGACAGAAATGTTAAGACAACATAGTCATGTGCAAGCCACTAGGGATATTATCCTATCTAAAATGGCTTTAAGTCAAAGTAGTTTAGAGGGGTCAAATTCTTATAAGCTAGGTGGTATAAAAGGAGTTGGGCTTTATCTTAAAGATTATTCAACGTTATTAACAGGCGGGTTAACAGGGAATTTAGCAGTAACATATTTAGGATCTTATAACTTAGAATACACGGCAGCAGCATATAATAAGAGTGTAGTTGTTTCATTTCATGTTGAAAATTCTTCTACAATGCAATCTGCGTCCCGCCCTCCTGTGCTTGGCTATCTTCCAATTTGGCAACAGACAGCGGGGAAACTTATTAATGAAAAATTTAAAACAGGTTGGGGGTCTAAAACTACTCAATCATTTCACTGGACAGAAGTATTATATCTAAAATGAAAACAAAATTGAAATATTTATTAATTACACTATTAACAATTATGTTATATAGTTGTGGTGAAACTAAGCCAAAACAATCAGATTTTATAGGTACTTGGAAGTCATCTGATAATGCATATATCAAATTAAATAAAAATGGAACTTGTATTTTGAAAGGGGTCGATTATTATAAAATCAGTAGTTTTCCAAAAAATAAAAATAGAGAATTAAATGCTGAAGGAACTTGGCAGTTTACAGAAAATGTAGAAAGTGGTATTCTTGATAATATAGACAGTGGAATTACTATGAAATATAATCTACCCGAGGGAACAAAAGGGGAAATTTTATTTTATATCTCAGGGCAAGGTTTCAATGGAAATAACCCACCTTGGAATATTTTTATATGGGAAGGTGATCCTGATGAAATGCTAAAATACGAGTTTGTAAAAAATAATTAAATATATAAGCAAAAAACTGCAAGCTAGTGTTAGCGTTCTCGCTCGTGTTATAAAATAAGCCACTGTGAAACAGGGTAATGTTCTAAATGCGTTGGTAATAAATTAGAGTATTGGTCTCAATACTCTAATTTTAACAATATTAATAAAATCTCAATTTAAAATGATATTGTAGATAGCTGGCATAGAGGAAAAGAGAAAATAGGCTGTCTAAAATATTGAAGATCAGATCAGGTGTTTCAGATGTGTTGTTGTTTAATCCGAAAGTTTCTACAGCTATAAATACAACGGGAAGGAACTTCAGGAAACACGATTGTTTGATTATGGCTGGCGACAGTATATGCCTCGCTCCCGCACGATTGTATCGTGTGGCTTTATATTAATAATTCAGTAAACTATTCTTTGTAGAGGATAGTATTCTTTAGAATGGGTATAAAGAGTTTTTTAACCACACGAAAGGATTCGTGCGGGAGCGGGGTTTCTGACAAAGGGATTTGGTAATGTTTCAGACATGTTGGCACGCAATATCCATGGACATTACAAAAGCAAATCTCAATTAAAATATTCAGAGAAAGAGTAACTATAACGGTTGCTCTTTCTATTTTTATAAAATAAACAGCTCTTTATGAATGTAAAAATCTATTCATGTTCCAAATGTGTTGGTGAAAATTTTTTGTCAGAAGGAAAACTAATCCTGTTGGGCTTATGTACGCCATAAACAAAAACAAAACAAATAAATCTGTAACATTTTTTACATTATATTGACTAATGTAAAAAACTAATATATGTTTCTAAAGTTCCTTAGGCTTGAAATAAAAAGCTTTTTTCGTGGTACATCTTTAGGGATCAATCTAACCATGAAAATTCTCCGTTTCATAGGAATTCTCTACTTTATCGGATGTCTTGTGGGCGGAGCATTTATTGCCTTTTTCTACATTCAGGAGGAAATGCATCAGAATCCTTTACAAGTGGTTTCAAAATTCATGATTGTTGCCTGGATTATTGATCTTGTTCTCAAATATCTCTGGCAGGAAATCCCCACACAGAACATTAAGCCATTTCTAACGATGAATATCCGGAAGAATACCTTGGTCAATTTTATGCTGGCCAAAACTTTTCTTTCAGCATTCAGCTGGCTGAGTTCTCTGTTCTTTATTACCTTTTCACTGATTGCCATATTCAATGGATATAGTATTTTGGGAATCATGGTGTGGCTGATTGGAGTGATTTCACTATTGTACCTGAATAATTTTATCAACATTTTTTTCAACGGTAAAGAGACCCTGGCGGTGATTATCGGAATATGCTTTCTGGGCATAGGAGCGTTGGAATATTACAATATTATTCCGGTTTTATCATATTCCGAATCGGTTTTCTTTAGTTTCTATGAAAAGCCATACGTTGTACTGATCCCTGTTGCTTTGTTCGTAATGCTGTGGTGGATATGTTTCCGCTACCTGCGTCAGGAGTTTTATCTTGATCAGGGGCTTGAAGCGAAGAAAACAGTCGGGAAAACAGAAAATATTGCCTTCCTGAATAAATACGGCGTTATCGGGACATTTATCAATAATGATATTAAAATGTTGAGACGCAATAAAGTACCCAAAGGAATTTTGCTGGGCAGCTTTATGTTTCTGTTCTACGGATTGCTGATGTTTACTTCTTCAATGTACAAAACACCGGCAATGATGATGTTTATGGGACTTTTTGTAACAGGAGGTTTCCAGTTTCTTTTTGGACAGAGAGTTCCCGCTTTTGACAGTTCATACTATCCATTGATGATGACCCTGAATGTTCCATACAAAGAATATCTGAAAGCAAAATGGTGGCTGATGAATATTGTAACTGGAGTTTCTGTGATTATAGCGGTTTGTTATGCCTATTTTGGCTGGGAAGTTTATGTTACATTTTTTGCCGCAGGTTTATATAATATCGGTGTGAATTCTCAATTTACTTTGTGGTCCGGAGCTTTCAATAAAACTCAGATTGACCTGAATTCAAAAGAGAAACGATTGGGACAGAAAGGAAGCTTCAATATGATCGCCATGTTTCTGCTGATTCCTAAAATGTTACTTCCGATGGGTGTATTTGCCTTAACAAAATATTTGTGGGGCATTACCGGAGGAGTAATCAGTATTGCAATTATCGGAATTATCGGATTTTTCCTGAGAGAGAAGATCTTTGATATTATTGTAAAACTTTACAAAAAAGAAAAATACAGCACACTGGATGCATTTAAAAATATAAGTTAAACCATGATCAACATACACAATTTATCCAAAACATACGGAACAGCAACCGTTCTCAATATTGAACACCTTGAAATTCCTAACGGAGAAACATTTGGGCTGGTGGGAAACAACGGAGCAGGAAAAACAACGCTTTTCAGCCTCATGCTGGATCTGATTCAGGCTACGACTGGATTTGTAAGCATTGACGGAATTAAGGTTAACGAATCTGAAGCCTGGAAAAATAAAGTTTCAGCCTTCGTAGATGATACTTTTCTCATCGGCTATCTTACGCCTGAAGAATATTTTTACTTTATCGGAGAGCTTAGAGGCCAGAACAAAGCTTCTGTAGACGAATTCCTTAAGCCTTTCCACGATTTTTTCAATGGAGAAATCCTGAAATCAGGAAAATATATCCGTGACCTGTCAAAAGGAAATCAGAAAAAAGTAGGAATTGTAGGAGCTATTATTGGAAATCCTGAGATTATTATTCTTGATGAACCTTTTGCCAACCTCGATCCGTCTACCCAGATCAAGCTTAAAAACCTGATCAAGGAGTTATCAAAACAGGATGGTGTTACTTTTCTTATTTCCAGCCATGATCTTTCCCATACTACAGAAGTCTGCAACAGAATCGTGGTTGTGAACAAAGGGGTGTTGGTAAAAGATATTCAGACCAATCCGGAAACTTTGAAAGATCTGGAACAATATTTTGCAGATCAGGTTTCAGTTTCGGATATTTAATACCACAAAAAAAGAGGTATGAATACGATAGAATCACAGAACGTAACAGATTATCCCAACAGCAATACTATTTTCATGGTCTGGAAACTTAATGACAGCCCTGAGCTGAAAGAAGTTTTTCAGGAACTATGTGCTTTGGTTTTAAATCTTAATAATTCAGTGTTTAACCGTTTCCCGGACAGCAGGGCAAGCTGTGTCATGGGAATTGGTGCAGAAGCATGGAAAAAACTGGAACTTCCAACGCCGCCGCCAAAAGAATTAGTCAATTTTGAAGAAATAAAAGGAACGAAACATACGGCTGTTTCTACTCCCGGAGACCTTCATTTTCATCTGAGAGCAGATAATAAAAGCCTGATTTTTGATATGGCTGTCGAGATCTCCCGGTTATTAAGCTCAGTGGCCGAAAGTATTCTGGAGGTTCATGGATTCAAATACTGGGATGCACGCTCCATTCTTGGTTTTGTAGACGGAACGGAAAATCCGCATGGCGATGACCGTGATTATTTTGGAAAGATAGGAGATGAAGACCTTCAGTATAAAGGAGGAAGCTATCTTTTTGTTCAGAAATACCTTCACAATATGGATGCCTGGAAAGGCTTATCCACGGAAGAGCAGGAAAAAGTGATCGGAAGATCAAAAGAGAATGATATTGAAATGTCTGATGCTGTAAAACCTTCAAATTCACATATTGCTTTAGCCAATATCGAGGGCGAAAACGGTGAAGAACTGAAAATAGTCAGAGATAATATGCCTTTCGGCAATCCCTCTACCAATGAGTTCGGAACTTATTTTATTGCCTATTCAAGTACATTTACCACAACAAAAAAGATGTTGACCAATATGTTTATCGGTGATCCTCCCGGAAATTATGACAGAATTTTAGATTTCAGCACAGCAGTTACAGGAACGCTTTTCTTTGTTCCTACCAGAAATATGCTTGATGAATTCTCAGGATAAAATGCAAGCTGCCTCATTCCAGGGCGGCTTTTTCTTTAATTAAATAATACAAATAAAAATTTTTTTCAAAAATTGTAACCTTTTTTTGTTTTGATTGTCTTTAGTATAGAAACAGCATAAACATGAAACTCTTGTTCGGAAATAAAAAAAATGATTTGTTGAGCCTCCTGAAGAAACAGGATCCGGCTGCGCAGAAGATTTTCTATGAGCAGAATGTCAGGAAATTCCTGAGTGTCAGCAAAAGCTATGTGAGCGATTTGTATCAGGCGGAAGATTGTCTTATCAAAGCATTCTGTAAAATTTTTAAACATATAGAAAGCTTCCGAGGAGAATCGAATCTGGATAGCTGGGCAAGAAAAATTGTTGTGAATGAATGCCTGAACTTTATCAAAAGTCATAAAACCATTTTCTATCTGGACGAGATTAACCCATCTTTTCATGAAGATATCCACGAGCCGGAGATTGATTGTGATTTTAATGCACAGGATCTGTTAGATCAGCTGCCTGATGCTTACAGAATGGTTTTTAACCTGTATGTACTGGAAGGATATTCTCATCAGGAAATTGCAGATACTTTACAGATTTCAGTGGCAGTGAGCAAAACACAGTTGTTCAGAGCAAAAGAAAAGTTAAGAAATATTTACTTTCAACAACAAAAAAAAGTGAAAAATGAAAACGTCTAAAGATACTATTGAATACCAGATCAAAAAACAGATGGAGGAAAGAGAGATTGCTCCTTCCCGTGATCTCTGGTCTGAAATTGAGTTTCATAATAACAATAATCGCGGTTCCAAATCAAAAATGAACTGGTTTTTAGTGGCAGCATGTTTAATGTTGACCTTCGGTTTAGGTACTGTTCTGTTTTTTCTCAATCAGCCTTCAGAGATTGAACCTGTCATGGTGAAGACTGCAGAAAAAACTTCTTCTGATAAAATGAGAACTGATTCTATTCACGATAATATTTCTCTGACAGCTCAGAACAATGAAAAGAAAGAAGAGAATCAAACATCACCCTCCGATAAAGCAGAAGGGATTTCTGCGGTGGCAATTGCACAGACTCCGCTGATTCCCAAAGAAAACCTTCCTTTGAAAAAACAGGAAATTCCACAGCTTACTCATCCTCAGCTTATGGCAAAAGCCGATTCTTTAAAAACTCCGGTTAAAAAGAAGAAATATGTAGACCCATCCACACTTCTTTTTTCAGTAGAACATAAAGATGTCATCGAAAAAACAAAAGATGGAAGTAACGTGGCGACTACTATCGATCTGAATGCCAGATAACGTATCCGTAAAAATTTAAAAATTAATAATATGATCAAGAAATTAATCGTAATGGGATTGATGTGCTCTTTTTCCGCATCATTCTATGCACAGAAGACCTTCAATATTAACCTTTCTTCTAAAAAAGATACAGAGGTGAGCCCAATTGTAAAAGAGAAAGTAGAAGAATATGCAGCAAAAATCAATACCATTATCCAGGAAGAGAAAAAGCTGATGGAAGAAGAACTGTTGGTTCTGCAGGCAAAAAATCTTGATAAGGCAGATTTTGACAGAGAAAAAGCTAAGATTGCAGACCGCTATTCTGAAAAAATGGATAAAAGGATTGAAGAACTGGGATTTGATCTGGATGATGTGATTCAGAAGCAGGTAAGATATTCTCTTCTGAATACTGATGTGACTTCCAAAGAAGAGCTTAAAGAAAAATTGCTGAAAAAATTCCGCCCTACAAGAAGCTTTACCGGATATTTCTCATACGGAATCATGACTTTGACAAACAGTTCTCCGGATAATGAACTGGATAAGAATATCGGATATGCCAATAACCTGGAATTCGGTCTGAAACTGAACTATCAGCTTAGCAGAACAAGTCCGTGGGCTATTACTTCAGGACTGGGATTTTCATGGAGAACGGTGAGGACAGATAATAATATGTTCTTTACCAAAAGTGCAGATCAGGGAGTAGTTCTGTCTCAATATGGCGGCAGCCTTGATAAAAGTAAACTGAGAACAGGATATATTATTGTTCCTCTTGGGATGCAGTATAATTTTTCCAAACTTAAGAATGGTGGAATGGATGTTCAGTACAGAAGTTATTACACAGGATTTAAAATTGGAGCCAATGTATATGGTGGCGTAAAAATGTCTACCAACAATATTGTAAAAGGAAACGATGGCGAAATGAGAGACCGTGGAAATTATCAGGTGAATCCTTTCGTCTACGGAGCACAGCTTACTGTTTCTTATAACAGTTTCAGCTTATTTGTTAAAAAAGATTTCAGCAACTTCTTTAAAGACGGTTATTTCAAAAATGATAAAGCACTGATATTCGGCTTAACCATTGGATTAGATTAAATATTACTTTGATAGCAAATGAAAAACTCCGGGAATGGCTCCCGGAGTTTTTACATAGTATCAGTTATAAAATCATTATTTTAAGCTTCCAACCATATCTTCAGGTTTTACCCATTCGTCAAACTGTTCAGCAGTCAACAAGCCAAGATTAATGGCTTCTTCTTTTAATGTTGTCCCGTTTTTATGGGCTGTTTTAGCAATTTTAGCGGCATTTTCATATCCGATATGAGTATTTAAAGCCGTTACAAGCATTAAAGATTTGTCTACAAGCTCTTTAATTCTCTCATGATTCGGCTCAATACCTACCGCACAGTGATCATTGAAAGAAATACATGCATCGGCAATCAATTGGGCAGATTGCAGGAAATTGTACGCCATTACCGGTTTGAAAACATTCAGTTCATAATTCCCCTGAGTTCCGGCAAATGAAATGGTGGTATCATTTCCTAAAACCTGAGCACAAACCATCGTCATCGCTTCATTCTGAGTAGGATTTACTTTCCCCGGCATAATAGAAGATCCCGGTTCATTTTCAGGAATATGAATTTCCCCAATTCCCGAGCGTGGCCCTGATGCCATCAGTCTAACATCCTGAGCAATTTTGTATAAAGAAACAGCCAGCTGCTTTAAAGCTCCGTGAGATTCTACAATCGCATCATGTGCAGCAAGGGCTTCAAATTTATTTTCAGCAGTAACAAAAGGATGTTTTGTAAATTGAGCAATATATTCCGCTACTTTTACATCATAGCCTTTAGGCGTATTCAATCCTGTTCCTACAGCAGTTCCTCCTAAGGCAAGCTCAGAAAGATGAGGTAGGGTATTTTTTAAAGCTCTCAATCCGAATTCCAGCTGGGCTGCATAACCTGAAAATTCCTGCCCAAGAGTAAGCGGAGTGGCATCCATGAGATGGGTTCTCCCGATCTTGACAACATCTTTAAAGGCTTTTGATTTTTCAGACAACGTATTTTTTAGTTTCTCAACAGCGGGAATGGTTACTTCCACCACTTTGGTATACGCAGCAATGTGCATGGCAGTGGGATAGGTATCGTTGGATGACTGAGATTTATTCACATCATCATTCGGGTGGATTTCAGATTTTTCTCCCAATGTGCCGCCGTTATTGACATGTGCTCTGTTGGAAATCACTTCATTCACATTCATGTTCGACTGTGTTCCGGAACCCGTCTGCCAGATCACCAGAGGAAACTGGTCATTCAATTTTCCCTCCAGAATTTCATCACATACTTTCGCGATCATATCTCTTTTTTCCACCGGAAGTACTCCCAGATCAGTATTGGCATAAGCGGCAGCCTTCTTCAGATAAGCAAAAGCTTCAATGATTTCATGCGGCATTGAACCCTCAGGTCCTATTTTGAAATTATTTCTGGAACGTTCCGTCTGTGCACCCCAAAGTTTATCTGCAGGTACCTGCACTTCTCCCATGGTGTCTTTTTCTATTCTGTAATTCATAGTGTTGAAATTTGTATGATCTTTTATTTTTTACGCCAAAAAAATTGTTGGTAGTATCATGTTTAATGAAATAAATAATATTTTGGCTTTGTTTATTTAGCTTCTATAAAGGTACTTATAAACTCAGAAACCTCCAATTTATAATCATTATAAATATCAATATAAATGACTGATTTTACTCATATTTTTTTAAAGGAGGCGTATTTTTGTACAAACAAAAATTGAATGGATTTTAGATATCAGGATCCGTATCCTATTCAGAAAGATGATACGGTGTACAAAAAACTTACATCAGATTATGTAAAGGTTGAAAAGCTGGGTGACAGAGAAATTTTAACAGTAGATCCGAAGGGACTGGAGTTATTGGCAGAAGAAGCCATGGCAGATGTTTCTTTCATGCTTCGCTCTTCGCACCTGGAAAGCCTTAGAAGAATTATTGATGATCCTGAAGCTACAGATAATGACAGATTCGTTGCTTACAACCTTTTACAGAATGCTGCAGTAGCTGCAGAAGGAGCTCTTCCTTCATGTCAGGATACAGGTACAGCGATTGTAATGGGAAAGAAAGGAGAAAATGTATATACAGGAGTAGATGATGGCGAATACCTGAGCAAAGGAATTTACAATACCTATCAGAAAAGAAACTTAAGATATTCTCAGGTCGTTCCTTTAACGATGTTTGATGAGAAGAATTCCGGATCCAACCTTCCTGCACAGATTGATATCTATGCTAAAAAAGGAGATTATTACGAATTTTTATTCTTAACGAAAGGAGGAGGTTCCGCCAATAAAACATTCTTATATCAGAAAACGAAATCTTTACTGAACGAAAAATCTCTTGAAGAATTCATCAAAGAAAAAATTTCAGACCTTGGTACCGCTGCATGTCCGCCATACCACTTAGCATTGGTAATCGGAGGAACTTCAGCTGAAGCCAATCTTGCAGCCGTTAAAAAAGCCTCAGCAAAATATTATGATCATCTTCCGACAGAAGGAAATGAAGCCGGACAGGCATTCAGAGACCTTGAATGGGAAGCTAAAGTTCAGAAAATCTGCCAGGAAAGTGCCATCGGAGCTCAGTTTGGAGGAAAATACCTTACTCACGATGTAAGAGTGATCAGACTTCCGAGACACGCGGCATCTTGTCCGGTAGGAATGGGAGTTTCCTGTTCTGCAGACAGAAATATCAAAGGGAAAATTACCAAAGAAGGAATTTTCCTGGAGCAGCTGGAACAGGATCCGAAAAGATTCTTACCTGATACTCCTCCACATCTGGAAGAAGCTGTTGAGATTAATCTGAACAAACCAATGCCGGAAATTCTTGCAGAGCTTTCCAAATATCCGATCAAAACAAGATTAAAACTGAACGGAACATTAATCGTTGCAAGAGATATTGCTCACGCAAAAATCAAAGAAATTATCGACAGCGGTAAACCAATGCCGGACTATTTCAAAAATCACCCGATCTATTACGCTGGACCTGCAAAAACTCCGGAAGGAATGGCTTCAGGAAGTTTCGGGCCTACTACTGCCGGAAGAATGGACGTTTATGTAGACGAATTCCAAAGCCATGGTGGAAGTATGATCATGCTGGCAAAAGGAAACAGAAGTAAGGATGTTACCAATGCATGTCATAAATACGGAGGTTTCTATCTTGGATCTATCGGAGGGCCGGCTGCCATTCTTGCGAAAGACAATATTGTATCTGTAGATGTGGTAGACTTCCCGGAATTAGGAATGGAAGCAGTAAGAAAAATTGAAGTAAAAGACTTCCCTGCCTTCATCATTTCCGATGATAAGGGCAATGATTTCTTTGCAAATCTTGCTCACTAATTAGTTTAAAATTAAAATAAATAACAAAATAGAACGCTGATCTTTTGTGTAAAAAGGAAAAAAGTTCTATTTTTGCCTAAAATCTTTAAGAGAATGATAACGATATTATCAGCATTTTGGCCGTTCTACCAGTTCCTTTGGACTATATTCTTCATTACTATGTTCCTAGTAGGATTCTGGTGTATTTTTATGTTCTTCGGATTAGTAATCCCAATGTGGCTAACTGAAGGTTTGAAAGAGTATTTCGGAAAAGTAAAGCCTTTCGATCCTGAAGATATCAGAAGAAAGCTTATTTCTGAGCAGGAAGGTGTAGAAGTTATCTATAGCGAGCCTAAAGGAAACGGACCTTTCCTTCACGATCACGGACATCATCATTAATTGATTGTCATTGCTTTTTCACCTGAATTCTGAAAAAGTAATATCAAAGCAAAACAACATATATAAAACCGCTTAAGCAATTAAGCGGTTTTTCTATTTATTATTCCTCAGACTTTCCGGAGATACCCCAAATTTCTTTTTAAAAGCCCGCGTAAAGTTCTGGAGATATTCATAACCGCACTCAATAGCAATTTCTTTGATCATAATTTCTTTATTGGTAATCATTTTCTTTGCTTTCAGCATCCTGAGTTCTGATATATAATGAGCAATCGTTGTATGATACTGCGTTTTGAATTCCTTTCTGACAGTATTCTGGTTCAGTCCAAAATATTTTCCAATTTCCTCTGCTTTTATATTTCTATGGTAATTTTCATCAATGAATTTCCTGATCATTTCAGACGTTTTTGGAGTGTCTTCGAAAATGTTTTTCTCATTAAATTGCTCAAAGATCAGGATAAGAAGTTTGATAATCTTTGCTTCTATAAATAACTTCTGCATGATTCCTTTCTTATTATAATCCAGAATCTCTTTTACAATCATATGCATCTCAACCGTCATGTCCGGCGGCGTTTCTTTATGAAGGAAAATGAAATTATTATGAATCATGTTTTCCAGAATTTCAGCATTTTCACGATTAAGCTTTGGATTGATGAGGTTAAAAATATATTGATAATTGATCTGAATCTGGAGGTACCTCAGAATTTCCTGGTTTTCTGTCCAGAGTTCAGCAACACTTTCTTTAGGAGAATAATGGAGGATGTATTGATTTTTTTTGAATAAAAACTGGGTTCCGCAATCATGACCTTCTAAATTAATACCATCACTCAACATGAAAATCAAATTAAAACTTGACTTTCCCTCCAGCATATGAGACTTGAAGGATTGATCAGGACGCAGGTCTTCCTGCATGATGATTTTGATGTCCTCGGATATGAACAAATGTCCACTTTTTAATTGACTCCTCATACAACACATTTTTACAGCCATGGTACAACTTCTTACGATAAAAGTCCTCCGCAGGATAACCAAAAGTTCGAAAATGATAACTCGGGGTTGATGATGTGAAGTACTTTTGCGCAAAATTAAATTAAATTTAGAATAATTAAAAATAATATTTCATATGTTTAAAGATTTACATTTTGCAATACGGAAAATCAGAACAGGATTAGCATTGCTAACCGTTGCTGGAAGCTATATGTATGCCCAGCAATGGGAAAATGTAGGAGGCATTCAGAATGTATCTGCAGGAGGAAGCAGTTTTAATAATCTTGTTATTGATAACTCAGGAAACTATTATCTGTCCTATTATGATGTTTCAGTAGCTAAAGGCTCTGTTCAGAAATTTAACGGAAACTCATGGTCTTACTTAGGAGGAACGCCCGGAGTTACTACAGGAACAGCCACTTACAACTCATTGTCTATAAGTCCGAACGGAAACAGTATTTATTATACCAATCAGCTTGGTTATCCAGGCTCCGGGATGGAAGTACGCTTATTTACAGGGTCTTTATGGTCTCAGCTTCCGAATGTTACAGACAGTTCCGTTAATTATCAGGCTTCTGCCGTTTCCTCTGATAATATCATTTTCACGTATGGTTCTTATGGTTCAGGAACGGTTAAAAGATATTCCGGAGGAGCATGGGAGCAGATAGGAAATGCAGGTTTTTCGGGCGGTGCTGACTTCGCTGAAATGGTCATCGGAACCAATAATATGATCTATACCTGTAATGTTTCCGGAGGGATAAAAGTATATCAGAACAGTACAGATGCAAGTTCAGCACAAAACTGGAGTCTGGTAGGCGGAACAGCTGCAGATGCTTCTTCATCAGGAGAGCAGTATAATGCTGATATTGCTTTAGATGGAGCAAACACAATCTATGTTGCTTATGTTTCCAACTCCGGAGGAGGAAGGAAGTTGAATGTCAGAAAGTTTGACGGAAACTCCTGGGTGCAGGTTGGAAATGCCAATTTTTCTGAGGGAAGAGTACAGCATGTTGCCTTAGCCGTAACAGAATCAGGAAAGCCATATGTGGTAGCCAGCCGTTTTGAAAATGATAATTTCCTGAGAAATACCGTTTATCAATTAGACGATTCACAAAACTGGGTTCCTTTTGGAGGAGATTTTGTTTCAGCTGGAGAGGCAAAATACAATGATTTAGCAATAGATAAGGCACAAAATTATCTTGTTTTGGCTTATTCCGACAATACAGCAAAGGTGAAAAGAATTTCTCTGAACCTGAATCCACAAACATGCAGCAACACAGACCCTGGAGCTAATGCAGGAGACATAGGCTGTGTAAGTTTTATGTATCGTGGACAACAGGTTGCTTATACTACGGTAAGAGGAGCAGATGGAAAAATATGGCTTCAGCAGAATCTGGGGAGCTCACAGGTGGCTTCATCATCAGCTGATGCGAATTCTTATGGGGACCTTTTCCAATGGGGAAGATGGGATGATGGTCACCAGCTTAGAAATTCTCAGATCGTACCGGCTCCATCACCTAATACTCCGGAAGGAACAAATACCACTGCGGGAAGTTATATTGCAGGATCTCCAGGATGGTGGGCAGGTTTTGCAGGTTCAGATACGTGGGTAGGAGTATCTGTTGCGGATGTGAATGCATCCGCCGGAATAGATCCATGTAAAGCAATAGGAGCAGGATGGAAATTGCCTTCTCAGGCAGAGTGGACTACTTTAATTGGAGCTGAAAGTATTTCTAACCCAACAACGGCTTATAACAGTCATCTTAAATTACCGGCAGGAGGCTACAGAAGCTCCAGTGACGGGAACTTTACTTTTGTAGGGCAAAGAGGATATTTCTGGAGTTCTGATACATCAAGTCTGGGAGGGAAATATCTGTATATCGGATCAACGATTGCCAATCCATCTGCCGGAGCTATGAGAGGGCAGGGGTCATCAGTAAGATGCATCAAGCCTACCTCTTCTTTGGGTACTTCAGAAATCAAACTGAATCAATCTGTCATTGGAATGTATCCTAACCCAACTAAAGGAATTCTTATGATTAAAGCTGATTCAGGAATTGAAAAAGTAAACATTGCCAATGCTGTAGGGCAAAGAATGAATGTACAGTTCTCGGATCGTCAGATCAATTTGACTGAACTTCCTTCAGGATTATACATCGTAGAGTTAAAGTTAAAGAACGGACAATCAGTTTCTAAAAAGATTATAAAGGAGTAAGCGGATCTCAATACCAAAGATTTCGCCAAAAGAAATTAGTTCATTACAATTACTTTTATTGGAAGGCTCATGAAAATTTCATGAGTCTTTTTTTATTATTATTTCTCCCAAAAAATAGAAATATTTGATGAATACTGAACAGGAATAGTGGTCATGAAGAAAAATTTATACTATATTCGATAAAAAATAATAAATGAAAAAGTTTTATTCTGTTGTTTTTCTGTTGATTACCATGGCTGTATTCGGACAGATCAATTATACAATTTCTCCTGATCCGTTCAACGAAACAGATGTGATCACGCTTACTGTTCCCGGGGATCAGATTGATGAGTCTGCGTGGGGCGTTTCCAACAACGCCATTTATATCTGGACATGGTCGTTTGACACCAATTATCAGAATAGCCAGGATTGCCCTACCAATGGCAGCTGGAACAATTCCAATGATCTGAATAAGCTGAATTATAATGCAGCAACAGACAGTTATTCACTCACTTTTACACCAACTTCTTTTTATGGAAGAACAGGAATCGGAAGATTTGGGTTTTTATTAAAGGATAAGACAGGATCTCATCAGACCTCTCCAGACATTTTTGTGAATGTGGGTACTTTAAGCTTAAATCTTACCAATCCGCTGGCCAATAGCCTCACTTCAGTTCCTGCAGGAAATTCCATCACCATTACGGCGACGGCAAGTACCAATGCTACATTTCAGCTAAAAGCCAACGGAACTGTTGTCAATTCAACAACAACGCCTTCACAGTCTTATTCTTACAGTTATACGGTTACCCAGGATGCAAATATGGAACTTGTGGCGACACAGGGAACCACTTCCAAAACGGCAGCATTCATTGTACAGGTTCCGAGAAATGTTGTTTCCCAGGCAATACCCAACTGGATCAGACAGGGAATCAATTATCATCCGACCGATCCAACCAAGGTGGGACTGGCTTTATATGCTCCGGGAAAAAATTTTGTACACGTCATAGGAAGTTTCAATAACTGGACGGTAAATGATACCTATTTAATGAAAAAAGACACCACAAATCCCGATCTGTACTGGATTGAGCTCAATGGAATTACACCTCAGCAACTCCATACCTTCCAATACAGAACCAATGATTTGAGAAAAGTAGCAGATCCCTATTCGCCACAAATTCTTTCCTCTTATGATGATCCGTGGATTTCCGCTTCTACCTATCCAAACTTACCTGCATTTCCTGCCGGACAGGGTTTTGAAGTGTCAACATTTAAAACAGGCCAGGCCGCTTATAACTGGCAGGTTACCAATTTTCAAAGACCTGCGAAACAGGATCTTATAGTCTATGAATTATTATTGAGAGATTTCACACAGGAAAAGAACTGGCAGTCACTGATCAATAAAATTTCCTATTTAAAGAATTTGAAAATCAATGCTATAGAACTGCTTCCCATCATGGAATTTGACGGAAATCTTTCCTGGGGATATAATACTTCTTTCCATTATGCATTGGACAAAGCCTATGGAACTCCGGAAAAATTCAAAGAATTTGTAGATGTATGCCACCAGAACGGAATTGCAGTCATTCTGGATGTCGCATTTAATCACGCAACAGGACGTTCACCTCTGGTAAGACTCTGGAATATTGATCCGGATGGTGATGGCTATGGAAATGTTGCAGCCAACAACCCTTACTTTAATCAGGTTCCGAAACATTCATACAATGTATTTAACGATTTTAACCATACCAGCCTTTCAACGCAATATTATGTTGAAAGATGTCTTGAGCAATGGCTGACTGAATATCACATAGACGGATTCCGTTGGGATTTAACCAAAGGATTTACGCAAAGCTGTTCTGAAAATGATGAGGCCTGTACCAATGCCTACCAGCAGGACAGAGTGGATATCATGAAAAATTATGCTGATAAACAATGGGCCATTGATCCCAATTCTTATATGATCTTCGAACACCTTGGAACTGATGCAGAAGAACAGCAATGGGCGAATTACAGAATAGCAGAAGGAAAAGGCGTTATGCTTTGGAATAAACAGACAGATCCTTACAATCAGAATACGATGGGATATAAGGAAAACAGCAATTACGACCGAATGAACCACAGTCTTCACGGATTTACCAATATGAGTGCCGTAGGCTATGGAGAAAGCCACGATGAAGAAAGACTGATGTTTAAAAACCTTGCATACGGTGCAGCGAACGGAAGCTATGATGTAAAAAACCTGAATACCGCTCTTGAAAGAATGAAAACATTCGGGGCCACGTTCTTTACTATCCCTGGTCCGAAAATGATCTGGCAGTTTGGAGAATTAGGATATGAATTCAGCATCAACAGATGTGCAAACGGTACGATAGACAGCGGATGCAGAACCGATGAGAAACCTGTTGCATTTACGCTCGGATATGATACTGATCTGAATAGAAAGGCGGTCTACGATACATGGGCTAAAATCATCAACATCAGAAACAGTCATCAGGTCTTTAAATCGAAAACCTATAGTATAGAATCCAACAATCTTACGAACGACCCCAATGGTCTGATCACAAGAATTTATGTATATGATGCCTCTATTACAACAGGAATAAAGAATGTTGTCGTATTGGCCAATTACACGACTTCCGCACAGAATGTAGTGCCTTATTTCCCTTACACAGGTCAATGGCAGAATCTGATGGACAACAGTATTTCAAATGTAGCTTCCACAACAGCTCCAATCACTTTACAATCGGGAGAATTTAGAATCTTTGGTAATTACGCGGGTGCTTTGTCAACAGCAGATGTCAATGCCGCCAACAAATTATCTCTTCAGATTGCAGATAATCCTGTCCGAAATGGAATCGCTAAACTGGTTTTCAATAAAGCAAAAAATGGGGAAATTTCAATTTTTGATATGACCGGTAAAAAACTGGATACTTTCAAACTCGATAAAGAGAGCGGAACTTATAATTTGAAGGTTGATTATCCGGCAGGCACGTATCTTGTGCGGTTGAAATCAGATACAGGAATAGCCATTCAAAAGATGATTATTAAATAAAACAAAAGATTTAGTTGTCTAGACTTATAAAAAATATTTAATATCTTAAAAACCATTAAGAAGGTTTAAGAAATAAAGTATAGTTAAGGTTAATCATTCTGATTTTTAAGTTTCTCTTAATCCTTTTAAACTCTTATTAAATCTTAATGGTTCAAAAATAAAAAGTTTAAACAAGTTCCATACAAAATAAAAGGCAAATTTGCAGATCAGCAGATTTGCTTTTTTTGTAAGTTCAGAAAAATAGTCTACTTTTGCCGTAGATTTATCAAGAAAGGTGGAGGGATTTGGCCCGGTGAAACCTTAGCAACCTGCACAATTCCAGCGTGTAAAGGTGCTAATTCCAACCCTTTGGGAGAGATAATTGAAGTCAATACTCTATATGAATTCCATTTCTTGAAGTCTTGTGTATCTGCGGAAAGATCCGTCAGATTGGTAGTATTAATTGGCAAGAACAAAAATGAAAAAATTAAGCACAGCTGTACTATTGCTTGGAGCAATTCTGGTAGCTGCTCAGGAAAGTGAGGAAAAAGGAAAACAGATCGAAGATATTATCATCGTCGGAAACCGTAATGTCAAAAGAACAAAGCTGGAGACACCGGTTCCTGTAGATGTAATTAATATTGACAAAATCCAGAGAAGTTCTCCCCAAATGACTGCTCAGGATCTCCTTAATTATGTGATTCCGTCGTTTAATGCAGTGAGGCAGTCTGCTTCTGATGGCACAGAGCATATTGATCCCGTAACATTAAGAGGAATGGGCCCTGATCAGGTTCTCGTATTGCTTAACGGAAAAAGAAGACATACAACCTCATTGGTCAATTATCAGAATACTGTAGGAAATGGTTCCGTAGGAACAGATTTGAGTACCATTCCCGTAATTGCTATTGATAGAATAGAAGTGTTAAGAGACGGAGCTGCTGCACAATATGGTTCTGATGCTATTGCCGGAGTGATCAACATAATTCTTAAGAAAAATGCCGGAGCTTCAGCAAGCCTTACTTACGGATTAAGTGGAAGAAATGATGGAGATACGTATCAGGCAGGAGTCAACTACGGAGCTTCATTAGGAAAGAAAGACGGTTATATCAATCTTTCCCTGCAATTAAGCCACAGAGGAAAAACCACAAGAACTCAAAATCACGATCTGGATATTTTCGGAGATAATTTTGCGTATGAATTTGCAGGTGACGCTGAAGCGGTAAAAGCAGCCAGAGCTGCGGATGATGCCGAAATTGAAAAAAGAGGGTTGACCCGTGATGATTTCAATTTTCAGATCGGAGATGCCCAGATCAGACAGGGACAGTTGTTTTTCAATTCAGAATATCCCTTTAATGATCATTTTAAACTCTATTCTTTCGGAGGATTCAGTATTAAAGAAGGAGAAGGGTTTGGTTTCAGAAGACTGCCAAGCGAAAAGTCTAATGTGGTTTCATCCATTTATCCGAACGGTTTTCAGGCGGTTCTTGGGTCTCAGGTATATGATGTTTCCTATGCTGTAGGTGCAAAATATAATGTTAACAACTGGCTATTTGACCTTAGTAATACATTCGGGAGCAATACCTTCAATTATAAGGTAAGCAACACCAATAATGCTTCTCTGGGAGCAAAATCACCCACAAGTTTTTATGCAGGCGCCCATAGTTTCCTTCAGAATACCATTAATCTTGATGTTTCTAAAAATATAAACCGTTTCAATATTGCGTTCGGTGGTGAGTTCAGGTTTGAACAATACCAGATTAAAGCGGGTGACGAAGCATCCTATACCCAATATGACATCGATGGAAATGTAGCTACTGAAGGATCAACAGTACTTGGTGCGGGAGGATCTCAATCCTTTATTGGATTTTCTCCCAACAATGCCTTGAAGAAAGACAGGCATTCCACCGCAGTATATGCAGATGTTTCCTATGATTTGGATAAAAAACTGAATATTGATGCTGCTGCCAGGTTTGAAAATTATTCAGATTTCGGAAACACCTTGAATGGAAAACTCGCGGTACGATATGAGTTTGTAAAAAACTATGCGGTAAGAGCCGCTGTTGGGACAGGATTCAGGGCTCCTTCACTTCAGCAGCAGTATTTTAATAATTCCTATGCAGATATTTCTACTTCCGGTTCAAAGATTGTTACCAAAGGAATATTCAGCAACGATAGTGAAGCTGCCAGAATTCTTGGATTTGATAAACTCAAGCAGGAAACTTCTGTCAATGCAAGTGCCGGATTGACGTTAAAACCATTAAAAGGACTGTTCATTACAATAGATGGCTATTTTATTAAAGTAAAAGACAGAATAGTTATTACAGGTAATATTACAGATCCAAGATTATCAAATCCTGCTGTAGTTGGGCATGGAAATGAAGTAGAAAGCGGAAGATTCTTCGCCAATGCTATTGATACAGAAACGAAAGGAGTAGATGTAGTGGTTTCCTATGACTGGATTCTTGGGAATGGAAAATTAAATATGAATCTTGCCGGAAACTATACGGAAACAAAAATCACAGATTTTCATTTTCCTGAAAACTTAGGAACGCCTCAGGATCAGTTTTTTGGTCCCGATCAGATCAATATCATTGAAACACTGTCTCCAAAAACAAAAGCTTCATTAGGATTAAATTATGGAATAGGAAAATTCAGTTTTCTCGTAAGAAATACCTATTTTGGTAAGGTAATAAGAGATGGTTATCCGTTTGGAGACGTGCAGGAATTCTCACCAAAAGTAGTGACAGACATCAGCGTTGGGTATGATATCACCAAAAGTATCAATTTTACAGTAGGGGCCAACAATATATTTGATGTCTTTCCGGACCGCCAGATTTATAAAAATTCATATTATGGAGTATTCAAATATGCGCCTGTGCAGATGGGAACGCTGGGGAATTATTTCTTCGGAAGGCTTAATTTTAATTTTTAATCATTAAATGAGTACTGCCTCACATCAGATTGGCTGGAAAACAGCCGCAGCCATCGTCGTTTCCAATATGATCGGAACAGGGATTTTTACCACCCTGGGATTTCAGCTTTCCGATATTACCAACACCTACAGTATTTTCCTGCTATGGAGCATCGGAGGGGTTCTCGCTTTGTTTGGGGCATTTTGCTACGCAGAATTGGGTTCCCATTTTAAAGGAAACGGAGGCGATTTTATTTATCTTAAAGAAACCTATCATCCGATTTTCGGATATCTCATAAGCTGGATTTCGCTCATCATAGGATTTTCCTCTCCCGTAGCGCTGGCTGCTTTGGCTATGTCAAAATACCTTTCTGTATTTGATTATAGCTTTGGAAACGGATTTGCCATAGCCGCGATATTCCTGGTGGCAATTGCATTATCATTCAGCCTGAAAACATCCAGCAGGTTTCACAACTTTTTTACATTCATTAAGATCGCTTTTATTATTGTACTGGTTATTCTTGGAGTAGGAATTTCAAATTCACCCCAGATCGGCAACAGCCTTAATTTCAGTGACAGCTGGCAGAATGAGATCATGCTTCCTGCCTTTGCAACCTCTCTGGTATTTGTGACCTATTCCTACACAGGCTGGAATTCAGCTTCCTATATTGCGGGAGAAATAAAGGATGTGCAGAAAAACCTTCCTAAATCATTGATTATAGGAACTGTTTTTGTGACGGTAAGCTATATTCTGGTGAATTATATTATGCTGAAACACGCTCCAGTGAATCAGCTGGCAGGAAAAGAAGATGTGATGGGCGAAGCAGCAGTCAATATGTTGGGTCCGGCTTTTGGAAAAATTGTTAATATTTTTATAGCCCTGCAGCTGATTGCAACCATAAGTGGATACTTGTGGGTTGGCTCAAGACTGACACAGGCTTTTGCAAAACATACCCAAATCTGGAAACCATTATCATCTGGAAATACAAAAGGAATTCCGGTAAGAGCTATTTTTGCCCATGCTGTGATTGCTGCTATTATTATTTTAACGGGAAGCTTTAAAGAAATTTTTGTCTATACAGCTTTTATACTACAGCTTTTTGCAAGTCTTGCGATTTCGACGGTTTTCTTCCTGAAGAAAAAAGACAGGAAGATCTTTAAGTCGAATGCTTTCCATATTTTTCCGGCTGTTTTTCTGCTGTTCAGTATCTATATTCTCTATTTTACATTCATTCATAACCCTAAGGAAAGCTTGATAGGATTGGGAATTATCGCTGTAGGAATTATTTTATATCTGATAGACAGAAGACTTTCTAAAGGATCTTAGAGCCTGATTTCAATATAATAAACATTTTTACAATTCAGCTTTTTTACCTTTTTGACTCTTTATCCCTAATGCTCAAAAATTTATGATGATTTGGAATTTTAATTTTGAATTAATAATCCTTATCTTTGCACCCACAAAATTTCTACAATGTCTAAATCATTAATTCCAAAATTAGAAGCTATAAAACAAAGATATAATGAGGTTGCAGACCTTATTATACAGCCTGATGTCATTTCAGACCAAAAAAGATATTCTTCTTTGAACAAAGAATATAGTGATTTGGGAAAAATTGTAAGAGTTTATGATCAGTACAAAGGCGCTTTGGATAGTATCGCAGAATCTGAAGAAATCATTGCAGATGGTTCAGACAGAGATCTGGTAGATCTGGCTAAAGAAGAAAAACTGGAAGCCCAGGCTAAACTTCCCGGATTGGAAGAAGAGCTGAAAGTATTGCTGATTCCTAAAGATCCTGCAGATGACAAAAACGTTATCGTGGAACTACGTGCCGGAACCGGAGGTGATGAAGCCGCTATTTTTGTGGAAGATATCTACAGAATGTATACCATGTATTTCAAAACAAAAGGATGGAGACATGAAGTGACAGATTCTAATGAAGCAGCGAAAGGATACAAGGAATTGATCATGAAAGTGGAAGGAGAAGGTGTTTACGGAATCATGAAGTTTGAATCCGGAGTTCATCGTGTACAGCGTGTACCTGAGACAGAATCTCAGGGAAGAGTACACACTTCTGCCATTACGGTTGCAGTTCTTCCGGAAGCTGAAGAAGTAGATTTTGAACTGAATCCTGCAGATATTGAAATGCAGACTTCCCGTTCAGGTGGTGCCGGAGGTCAGAACGTAAACAAGGTTGAAACGAAAGTTCAGCTTACCCACAAGCCTTCAGGACTTGTTGTGGTTTGTCAGCAGGCTCGTTCTCAGCTTGCTAACCGTGAGCTGGCGATGGAAATGCTGAGAACAAAACTATACGATATCGAATTACAGAAAGTACAGGGAGATATCGCTGCACAACGTAAATCCATGGTTTCTACCGGTGACCGTTCTGCAAAAATTAAAACGTACAATTATCCACAGGGTAGAGTTACAGATCACAGAATCAACAAGTCTATGTACAATCTTGATGCTTACATGAATGGCGATATTTCTGAAATGATTGATGCCGTAATCATGGCAGAAAATGCAGAAAAGATGAAAGGGGAAGAAGAAAATTACTAAAAAATCGAAATAATTAAAATACAGCCTCTGATTTTTCAGAGGCTTTTTTACATACTAAATACAATTTAAACTATGAAAAATTACAAAATTATTTTCCTGCTATTGCTTTCCGTGATGGGACAACAGCTGATGGCTCAGACAGAAGTGAAGAAACCCAAAGAAGCCTTTGAACTCTTTTTCGGAACTTTTGTGAATAATGATGAAACTGCTTTGAACAAACTTAACGATTATCTAAGACCTACTGTAGAAGGCCAGAATGCGTATCAGGTAGATTTTAAGGAAACTTCAAAAGAAATGATAAATGGCAGCGTTGAGAATTTTCTGGCTGCTTTCCCTAAAGCCACGGCTGCAGCATGCAAAAAAGAGGCGGAAGAGTATTTTATTGCGATGTTTGGGAATTTTAAAACAGGAAAACTGACTGTTAAAAATGTAAAAGTGGTACCGAATGAATATGTTAAGGACGAAAAAATTGCAGAAATAAGTTATTCCGTAAGCTTTCTGGTTCCCTCGAAATTAACTTCCGGACCAAAAGGCGATCTGAGTAAAATAAAAGCAGAAGAACTGAAAAAATATCTGGTTCAGGCAGCTCAGGATTTCAAAAATGCTGATAAAACAGTAACAGCTGATCAGAGTTTTAATCTTTACGAAATGAAAGTAGGAGACAAAATATATTACTGGAACGGAAGCCCGGATGAGATTGTTTCCAACCTTACCGATTTTTATTTTGAAAGCTTCGGAGCCAATGAATAACCGATTATAAAGTATAGAAAGTCCCAATACAACGGGGCTTTTTTTATTTCACATACTTTACGTATTTTTGAGACAAACCGATCAGTATGAATTTTAAGCCTATATTGTTAACAGCTGGAGTATTATTTTCAGCATCTTTTTATTCTCAGAAAATGAATTACCCTAAAGCGTTAAAAGGAAACCAGACAGATACCTATTTTGGAACTGCCGTTTCTGATCCCTTCAGAGATCTGGAAAATGATTCTGAACCTACAAAAAAATGGGTGGATGAAGAAGTTGCTTACAGCCAGAATTACCTTTCTAAGATTCCGTTCAGGGATAAAATTAAAAATCAGTTGAAGGAAATCTGGAACTATGAAAAAATTTCTGCACCTTTCAAAGAAGGAGATTATACCTATTATTATAAAAATGACGGTCTGCAGGCTCAGTCTGTTTTGTATAGAACAAACAACAAGACCAATGCTACAGAAGTCTTTTTAGATCCTAATAAATTTTCAGAAAAGGGAACAACTTCTCTTTCCAACCTGTCGTTCAATAAAAAAGGTAACCTTGCTGCCTACTCTATTTCTGAAGGAGGAAGCGATTGGAACAAGATCATCATCATTGATGCAGTAACCAAAAAACAAATTGATGAAACTTTACTGGATGTGAAATTCAGTGGAATTTCATGGCAGGGAGACGAAGGCTTCTATTATTCAAGCTACGACAAACCGAAAGAAGGAACAGTTCTTTCAGGGATGACTGATAAACATAAAGTATACTTCCACAAGCTGGGAACAAAGCAGTCTGAAGATAAACTGATTTTCGGAGGAGAGAAAACGCCAAGAAGATATCTTAGTGCAGGAGTTTCTGAAGACCAGAGATATCTTATCATTTCTGCAGCTAATGCTACAAATGGTAATGAATTGTACATAAAAGACCTTCAAAAAGGCGGAGATTTTGTGCAGATTATGAACGGATTTGATATCAATGCCAGCATTGTAGACACACAGGGTGATGATCTTTTCATTTTCACAGATAAAGATGCACCGAATATGCGTCTTGTAAAAACAACCATCAGTAACCCGGCTCCGGCAACATGGAAAGATGTCATTCCACAAACAGAAAATGTTTTGGGAATTTCTTCAGGTGGTGGATATTTCTTCGCAACCTATATGATTGATGCTATTGATCAGGTAAAACAGTTTGATAAAACCGGAAAACTGATCAGAGAAATTGCACTTCCCGGCAAAGGAAATATCTCAGGGTTCGGAGGAAAAGAAAAAGAGAAAGATGTTTACTTCTCTTTCAGCAATTATATTACACCGGGAACTACTTATAAATTCAATGTAGACTCAGGAAAATCTGAAATCTATCAAAAACCTAAAGTGAAGTTTAATCCGGATGACTATGTTTCAGAACAGGTATTCTATACTTCAAAAGACGGTACAAAAGTACCTATGATGATCAATTACAAGAAAGGAACTAAACTTAACGGTAAAAACCCTACTATTCTGTATTCTTACGGAGGTTTCAACATCAGCCTGCAGCCATCATTCTCTGTAGTTAATGCCATCTGGATGGAGAATGGCGGTATTTACGCTGTTCCAAATATCCGTGGAGGAGGTGAGTATGGTAAAAAGTGGCACGATGCCGGGACTAAACAGCAGAAGAAAAATGTTTTTGAAGATTTTATCGCTGCCGGAGAATATCTTCAAAGTAAAGGGTATACTTCAAAAGAATACATGGCGCTGTCAGGAAGATCAAACGGAGGATTACTGGTAGGAGCGACAATGACGATGAGGCCTGATCTTGCCCGAGTAGCCTTTCCCGGAGTTGGAGTTCTGGATATGCTGAGGTATAATAAATTTACAGCCGGAGCAGGATGGTCTTATGATTACGGTACTGCAGAAGACAGTAAAGAAATGTTTGAATACCTTAAATCTTATTCTCCGGTACACAATGTAAAAGCAGGAACTTGTTATCCTTCCACAATGATTATCACAAGTGATCACGATGACAGGGTTGTTCCGGCACACTCTTTCAAATTTGGTGCAGAGCTTCAGGAAAAACAGGCATGTAAAAACCCTATTCTCTTAAGAATTGAAAAGAATGCAGGACACGGCGCCGGAAGATCTACAGATCAGGTGATCAGTGAAAATGCAGATCTTATATCATTTGCATTGTTTGAAATGGGAATAAAGAAATAATTTTAAAAAAGTAAAATATTTAAACAAACGGTCGATTTTATTTAAAATTGACTGTTTTTTTTATGTTGTTATGTTTATAATTCTTATTTTTAAGGCGGATATTTAAAGTTTATTAATTCTAAACTAATTAGGTAATTATGAAAAAAAGAATTTTACTGGTTTGTGCATTGGCTGCTGGGCTATCCAGCCTTAATGCGCAGAGGTGGGAACCTGCCTCACAAAGAACATCAGAGATCAGAAAAGAAGTCGAAGTTCAGTATGCTTACAGATTTGATTTACAGTATCTTAGAAATATTCTGAAAGATGCTGTAGAAACAGGTAAAGGAGCTCAGGCTGTGATCGTATCTCTGCCTACAGCAGAAGGAAAAATTGAAAAATTTGCTGTTTATAGTGATCCTGTTATGGAGAAATCCATGGCAGACAGATATCAGCTGGGATCTTATGTAGGAGTAGGGGTTGATGATCCTGGCAAATATGTAAGATTCAGTACTGCACCTACCGAAATGCAGTCGATGATTATCAAAGACGGGAAGTTTCAGTTTATAGAGCCTATTACTGCTGATAAGCAGGTGTATGGTGTTTTCTATAAAACAAAAAGAACAGAGGCAGATCATGGTTTTGAATGTACTACCGAAGAGAAAAATTTCAAAGATATTAAATCATTAGAAGCCTTCGGAAAAAAAAATCTTTCTAATGTAGGAATTACAAGCAGACCGGCAAGTACAAAATTCAGAACTTACAGATTGGCTCTCTCTACTACGGGAGAATATACAAAGAAATTTGATCCGACTGGAGGAGTAACCAATACCGTTACTCAGATGAATGCTACTATAACCCGTGTAAATGGCGTTTTTCAAAAAGATTTTGCAATTAAACTGATTATTCAGGATCTTCCTAACATTATATATACAGACCCTGCAACAGACCCTTATACTGGAAACTTAAACTTACAGCTTCAGCAAACCTTAACAGCTCAAGTAGGGAATGCGAATTATGATATGGGGCATGTATTCAATGCTGCCGGTGGTAACGGAAATGCCGGATCTATCGGATCTACATGTGTAGATCCTGCTACAGCTACTTCATTAGCAAAAGGATCTGCGTTTACACAGAATACCAATCCAACAGGAGATCTTTTTGATATTGATTATGTTGCGCATGAAATGGGACACCAGCTTGGAGGAAACCATACCTTTTCACATGCTACGGAAGGCTCTGGTGTAAATGTTGAGCCGGGTGGAGGAACAACAATTATGGGATATGCCGGAATTACTCAGGACAATGTACAGGCTAATTCGGATGCTTATTTCCATTATTCTTCAATTAATCAGATTCTAAATAGCTTAGACGCCAAGACTACTTGTGGAACATCTGAAAATATTACAAATAATACAGCACCTACTATTGCAGCCCTTACAGCATACACTATTCCAAAGGGTACTCCTTATTACCTGGATGCATCTGCTACCGATGCTGAAGGTGATGCAATAAAATATACCTGGGAGCAATATGACAGTGTCAATAATCTTGCTTCTATTTCCGGAGACAGTGGTTGGGGATACAATGCACAAGGCTCGATTGCAAGATCTTTCTTCGGAACAGCAAGCGGAAGAAGATATTTCCCGAGTTTACCACTTGTAATGGCTGGAAAACTTACTAATAAAGCTACCTGGGAAACAGTTTCCTACATACCGAGAATACTTCACTATGCGGTAACTGCTAGAGATGAAAATGCTTTGAGACCAATGCTTGTATCTTCAGAAACAACCCTTACTGTAGGAAATGACGGACCATTTAAATTTAATGGAATTACTTCTTCGACAACCCTATACAATAATGCATCAAATACAATTACCTGGGATGTTGCCAATACCAATGCCGCACCATATAATGCAAGTAATGTAAAGATTGAGTATACTACAGACCTTGTTAATGGATCTGCATGGACAGAATTAGTGGCTTCCACTCCAAATACAGGAACCTATACAGTACAGATGCCTGCAAATCTGACAGGAGCAATCAAATTAAAAATTTCAGCTATAGGAAACGTATTCTATGCAGTATCTCCACAAGTAACTGTAGGCACAGCCCCTACATCTACTACAGCAGCTCCTACAGGAGTATCTGCTTTAGCATCTGAAATCTTAAAAACTACAGCAAGATTGTCTTGGAATAACGTGCCTGGAGCTACTTATTCTATTAACTATAGAAAAGTAGGAGAAACAAACTGGCAGAATACAACAAGCTCTGTAAACTCTGTTTTATTAAGTAGTTTAGAGGATGAAACTAATTATGAAGCTCAGGTTGCGGCTGTTGTGAATAGTGTTCCGGGAACATTCTCAGCAAACTATGCATTTAAAACAAAAGGTTTAACTACAGGAGCAGATTATTGTCTGATGAGTACAGGGGGAAATAACCTGAATGCCCCATATTATAGCGGTCTTATTCAGCTTAACCTATCTAATCTTGCCTATTTCTCCGGTAATTTAGCCACTGCAGCAAAAACTTATCTTGATTTCAGTGATGATCCAACGAAAATAATTAATTTAACTAAAGGAACCCAGTATACAGCTTCATTTAGAAACTTAGGGCATGATTTGGGTACATACAGTGACTTCCTTGAAATCTGGATCGATTATAATAGAAATGGAATTTTTGAATCTACAGAAAAAGTAGGATCTCATTCAGCTGTCCCTGTATACAATGCAGCAAACCAGCTTAGCTTCCATGATGGAACAATTACATTTACTGTGCCCGCAACTGCATATGCAGGCGATAAATCATTGAGAATGAGAGTTGCAAGTACATTCTTTAATGCAGCCACAGGACCATGTGGTGTTTCATCAGTTCCGGTACAGGGAGGAGGAGTTATTTCTACTGGAGGCTTCAGAGACTTTACTGTAAAAATTGCAGAAACCCTTGCTGTAAATGAAACAAAAGATGTAAAATCAACTGAGATTTCAATCTATCCGAACCCTGCAGATACTTTCGTAGAAGTGAAAAATCTGAAAGGAAAAGCAGATTATAAAATCTATACTGCTGACGGAAGATTAGCTCAGGAAGGTCAGATTGACGGACAAAGAATTAATGTTGCTTCATTAATCAAAGGGATGTATGTGATCACGATAAAAGATGACAAAAATACTTACAATACGAAGCTTATCAAAAAATAAGCACACTATTTATAAATAAGAATGGCCGGACAAATGTCTGGCCTTTTTCTTTTGCTAAAATCAAGAAAAACAGAATGTTAACAGAAGTTTCATGTTTCGTTCAAAAAAATTAACTTTACGGGGACAAAAATAATTGGAATGCGAAAGACAATTTCTGTGAAAAACCCGGATTTTAGTGTATCACCTCAGGAAAGAGAGATTTACAATTTTGAAAAAGACGGCCTTGAACTCAAATCATCCTATGAAAAAAAAGATGTAAAAGATGAATCATTAACGCAGACTTCACCAGGAATTGCTCCCTATCTGAGAGGGCCGTATTCCACCATGTATGTTCAGAAGCCATGGACGATTCGTCAGTATGCCGGGTTTTCCACAGCTGAAGAATCCAATGCTTTTTACAGAAGAAACCTTGCAGCCGGCCAGAAAGGGCTTTCCGTAGCATTTGACCTGGCCACACACAGGGGATATGATTCTGACCATTCAAGGGTGGTGGGAGACGTAGGAAAAGCAGGTGTTGCCATCGACTCTGTGGAAGATATGAAGATTCTTTTCAATGAGATTCCACTGGATCAGATTTCAGTATCCATGACCATGAACGGAGCGGTACTTCCAATTTTGTCTTTCTACATTGTAGCGGCAGAGGAGCAGGGAGTAAAACAGGAACTGCTTTCAGGAACCATTCAGAATGATATTTTGAAAGAATTCATGGTGAGAAATACGTACATCTATCCGCCGGCACCTTCTATGAAGATCATCGCAGATATTTTTGAATATACCTCGCAAAACATTCCGAAATTCAACTCAATTTCCATCTCCGGATACCATATGCAGGAAGCTGGTGCTACACCCGTACTTGAAATGGCGTACACACTGGCAGACGGTCTTGAATACGTAAGAACAGGAATCAAAGCAGGAATGAATGTAGACGATTTTGCCCCAAGATTATCTTTCTTCTGGGCAATCGGAATGAATCATTTCATGGAAATTGCTAAAATGCGTGCCGCAAGGTATATCTGGGCAACCCTCTTAAAACAGTTTAATCCTCAGAACCCGAAATCTCTGGCATTAAGAACCCACTCTCAGACTTCCGGCTGGTCTCTGACAGAGCAGGAACCGTTTAATAATATTACAAGAACAGCTATCGAAGCGTTGTCTTCTGCTTTAGGAGGAACACAGTCTCTCCACACCAATGCACTGGATGAAGCCATTGCACTTCCCACCGACTATTCAGCAAAAATTGCAAGAAATACACAGATCATTCTTCAGCAGGAAAGTGGAATATGTGATGTGGTAGATCCGATGGGAGGTAGTAACCTGGTGGAAAGCCTTACTCAGCAGATGATTGAAGAAGCGATGAGGTACATTGATGAGGTAGAACAGGAAGGAGGAATGACCAAAGCTATTGAAGCCGGAATTCCAAAAATGAGAATTGAAGAAGCTGCTGCTAAAAAACAGGCTAAGATTGATAGCGGAGAAGAATTCATTATCGGAGTGAATTCATTCAAATCCTCATTGAAACAGGAGCAGATAGAAATCTTAGATATTGATAATACAGAAGTTCGCAGAAAGCAGATCGAAAGACTGAATACCATCAAAGCAGAACGAAATACAGAAGCAGTGGAACAAATCCTTAATGACATCCGTGAAAGCGCAAAAACAGGAAAAGGAAACCTTCTGGCATTATGTATTGAAGCCGCAAGAAGAAGAGTTACCCTTGGCGAAATGAGTGATGCCATGGAAGAATCTTTCGGAAGATATAAAGCAAATATTAAAACAATCTCTGGTGTATACGCAATGAATGCCGGTAAAAATGAATACTTTGAAAAAGCCCTTACCCTGACTCAGAAATTTGAAGAAGAAGAAGGACGACGCCCAAGGCTAATGGTAGCCAAAATGGGACAGGATGGCCACGACAGAGGTGCAAAAGTAGTAGCAACAGCATTTGCCGATATGGGATTTGATGTGGATGTGGCTCCCTTATTCCAGACCCCGGAAGAAGTTGCTAAACAGGCTGTGGAGAATGATATTCACATTTTAGGAGTTTCCTCATTGGCAGCAGGACACAAAACACTGGTTCCGCAGGTGGTGGAAGAGTTATCCAAGCTGGGAGCAGATGATATTACCATCGTTGTAGGTGGAGTAATTCCACAACAGGATTATGAATTCTTGTATGCCAACGGTGCCGATTTTATTTTCGGGCCCGGAACCAACCTGCCGAAATGTGCCGTAGAAATTCTGGAAAAATTCCTAAATTAATTATTTGTAGAGAATAACTTGCATGGCTTTTGTATAGTTTAATGAAAAAATTTCATTATGGCTTATACAGTAGTTTCAGTATTTCCGGTGACTGTAGATACAGAGGGAATTAAAAAAGGATTAAAAGAAAAAGGCTTTGACGAAGCAAACATCATTATTTCAAAGTCCAGAGTAGAAAGTGGTATGTCTGCTGATCAGTATCAGGAAGATAAACAGACACAGGATTTTTTTGACTATGTTTTTGCTCACGATGCAGAAATGTTGGACGCTTACCGTAAACACAGTGTAGGCAGAAGCAATGTTATTGTTTATACCGATAATCTTGAACAGGCAAAAGCAGCCAAAGAAGTATTAAATGAATATGGAGCTCTTGAAGTCTACCGAAAACCTTCAGAAAAAAGAGATAGCATTCCGGAGGGTATGACTGAGGATGAATATAATGGTATCATTGCCAAAGCAAGACATAATCTTTACTTTCTCGGATCAGAAAGAGTCTATCATTCCAATCAGGTGAAAGGAATGGATGACGAAATGGATAGTCTGGGTTCAAAAGATTAATTTCACAATAAATTAAAGACTGGTTAAAGAAATAACCAGTCTTTTTATTAAAAAATATTTTGATTCTCAGAAAAATGTCTATATTTGCACCTGAAAATCAAGTTTAACCAATAAAAAACGACGAAGCAATGTTCAGAACTAAACAGAATTCTACAGTTGGATTGCCACTTATGGTGGTAAGGCTTCGCGGTTTGGTACATTCTTAGAATAACAGTACAATGAAATATCAAAACCCGAAGTCGTAGAGATTTCGGGTTTTTTATTGCGCAATATTTCAAACTTCAAGTTTCCCCGAAATCTTTTTTAGTGTCATTAAAGGCAAAATAAGATGAGAAATATTCCTCAGAACTATTTCGTCTATTATTAATCCATTCAACTAGTATTTTAGTTGATTAAAAGCTGTGTGAGATAAAAATTAAGATCTCACACAAGGCTTCTGTTAACAATGGAAAATGATAATCTTCTGTTCTCCCGCCTGAGAAGTGTGAGAAGCAGAAAAAGAGCAATTAGAAAAGATGTAGAAAAGCAGATAAGAAAAAAATATCGACGTAGTGAAGAACTTTGGGAAATCAGACGAAATACCCCATGGATTCTTTTGGATAAACCTTATCAAAGAGGATTTGTAAGATTCTTTGTGGTAAGAGAAGATGTCATGAGATCCAAAGACGGAGAATTCTTTGAAGGAATACTGAAGAAAATTAATACCTACATGTATTCGGAAAGCCGCCGGTTTTTAAAAAAGAAAAGAAAATTCGGGCGGAGAATATATGTAGAGAGAGTACAGAAACTCCAGCATATTTCTTCATATTCCTGGAATGACCCGAAGCTGGGACTTACAGCAAGAGAAAGACAGTATTTTTTGAAACAGGAAGAGTACTGCCCGGCCCGGAAGTCTTATGTTCCTTACTACGAATTTATTGAACCATGGAGGTTTACACTGCGTACAAGACCTAATATGATCACCCATTATAAACCTGTAAACTTTGAATTGGAAAAAGAGTGTGCAGAACTGGACGATTATTTAGGGCAGCATAAAATTGTAGGAATTATCAACAAAACAATGTATGGTAAGTCATCTTCATGGAAAAGCAAAAGAGAAGATATTCCACTTATTAAAAGCAGGAAATTTGCTACCTGCAAAATGTCTGCAACAGAGATTGCGGAAAGCTTACAGGACTTATAAGTCCTACTGTTATTTAAAACAAAAACAATGGGAAATTTAAAACTAAAAGGAAAAGATATATTAAAACTGGGCTATCCAAATAATCAAAGCATAAACGTAGCATTGGAAGTCATGAAAAGAAATTTTGCAACGAAGAATATTCACCACGTAAAATCTCTTTTAAAGGAAATCCTGCTGAACCCGGAAGAATTTGAAAAAGATCTCACCTTCGGACAGATTGCAGAAACCCTGCTTTCATCCAAAAAAACTGAAAAGCGGATGCTGAATTCACAGCGGGCTTCATTTCAGATTTTTGGTACTAACATTTCAGAGGAGGCAAAAAATCAGCTATACACTGCCTTGAAGCTGCCAATTTCAACTCAGGGAGCATTAATGCCTGATGCCCACAGCGGTTACGGCCTTCCTATCGGTGGAGTTCTGGCGGTGGAAAATGCAGTAATCCCTTACGGAGTAGGAATGGATATTGGCTGCAGAATGAGCCTCAGTATTCTGGATACGCCCGTTTCATATCTTGAAGGGGCAAGAGATAAATATGAAAAAGCGCTTGCTGAACATACAAAATTCGGAATGTATGAGACCCATAAATCTCATATAGACCATGAGATTTTTGAAAGAGATACATTCGATATGATCCCGATCTTAAGAAGATTAAAGGGAAAAGCCATCAAACAGATGGGATCCTCAGGCGGGGGAAATCATTTTGTAGAATTCGGGGAAGTGGAAATTACCGAAGAAGATGAACAGATTGGCCTGCCTAAAGGAAAATATCTGGGAATACTTTCTCACAGCGGCTCAAGAGGTCTTGGAGCTGAGATAGCCCAGTATTACTCAAGGATGGCAACAGAACAATGTCCATTACCAAAAGAAGCGCAAAACTTCGCCTGGCTGGACCTCAGTACACACCTGGGATTGGAATACTGGACGGCAATGAACCTTGCCGGAGATTATGCTTCAGCCTGCCATGATGATATTCACAGAAGGCTGGTGAAAGCGGTTGGTGGAAGAGTAAAAGCCAGAATTGAAAACCATCACAACTTCGCGTGGAAAGAAATCCATAACGGAAAAGAAGTGATTGTTCACCGGAAAGGAGCCACTCCTGCCAATGAGAATGAATTGGGAATGATTCCCGGATCCATGACGGCGAAAGGATTTATCGTTCGTGGAAAAGGAAACCCGGAATCGCTGAACTCTGCCTCTCATGGAGCCGGAAGAGCGCACTCAAGAGGGGAATGCAGAAGCCTTTTCACGCAGCATGATATCAAAAAAGAACTGAAGATGAAAAATGTCACACTGATGGGCGGAAATGCAGAGGAAGCACCAATGGCCTACAAGGACATCAATGAAGTGATGAATGCACAGAGTGAGCTGGTAGACATCCTGGGAACATTCCAGCCACGAATTGTGAGAATGGACAGGTAATTAATCTAATACTTTACAACCTTACAGGTTTCAAAAACCGGTAAGGTTTAGTAAAATGTAACAAAAAAATGGAAAAATTAATACAGATCACTTCAGGAAGAGGTCCTTTGGAATGCCAGTGGGTGGTAGCCAAGGTCCTGAAGACCTTTCTTGAAGAGGCAAAACAAAATACAATAGAGTATGAGATCATTCATCGTGAAAGCGGTGATGAAAATCTGACCTTAAAATCAGTAACTGTACTTTTAAAAGGAAAAGACGTAAACCTGTTTCTGAAAAGCTGGCTGGGAAGCATTTGCTGGATTGGAAAAAGTACTTTCAGGAAACTGCATAAAAGAAGCAACTGGTTTATCGGAATTTTTGAATTGGAAAATGTTAAAATGATTAATTTCAATGAAAAAGATATAAGATTTCAGACCGCGAGGAGCCAGGGAAGCGGAGGGCAAAATGTAAATAAAGTGAATACTGCTGTGCGTGCCACCCATATTCCCACTAAAGAAACTGCTTTTGTGCAGGATTCCCGCTCACAACTTGAAAATAAAAAGTTATCGGTTATCAGATTAAAAGAAAAGGTAATGGCGGTTTATATTCAACAGTTGGAAAGAAAGCTGAAAGAAACCTGGGTTCTTCAAATGCAGGTAGAACGTGGAAATCCGGTTCGTACATTTTCAGGAACAGATTTTAAAAAGAATTATGAAGACAGGACATTCAAAAAACAAAGGAATACCTTGAAAAATGAACTTAAAAACTACAACAATGACCTTAACTAAAAGCAAATATTATTTTGAAGCGTTAGACTACTTTCCATTCAATCTTTCTGAATGCATGGATGTACTGAACTACGCGTTATCTTATGAACCTGAAGATGCAGACAGCCTTTGTCTGATGGGAAGAGTATATTCTGAAGAATTAAAGGATTATGAAACAGCAAAGAAGTACTTTAATGAAGCCATGCAAAGTAATATCGGGAATATCAATACTCCCAAATATTATATTGAATGTCTTTTGAATAATGAAGATTATGAAGAAGCAGAAAAACTGATTGACTTTGCTCTTAAATTAAAAGGTATTGACAAATCGGAAATTCTGAACTGCCAGTCTTTTCTTCATGAAAGAAACTTTGAGTACAAACAGGCTTTAGGTGTCCTGAAAGAAGCTAAAAAATTTGCTTACAGCAGAGCAGCACTTGAAATACTTGAAGATAGAGAAAAGATGATTGAAGGTAAAATGCCCCGCTACAAGGATCAAAAAGAAGGAGGAGACTAAATAAATCTCCTCTCTTTGATAAAAATAGCTGATTATGCATGCATTAATTCAAAAATGAGCGCCTTCAAAAGTTAAAATTATAAAACAAAAACTTTAAAAAAATAAATAATATGATTAAAAAAAATCAAAAATATCGAGATATCGATGTTTTTCTTGATTTTATTTTTTTTATAAGTTGTTAGCAGGTAGTGTTTTATATATTTATCTACCTAAAAAAACAAATATGAATAAAAATTTTTTTCTAGTACCGTTTTCGGTGGCAGCATTTTTTGCTTCCGAAAATGTTTGTGGCCAAAATTCTTCGGAACTTATTCAGGAGTATTATCACAATAACGGGCAGATAGCACAAAAGAGTAAAAGTGATGCATCAGGAATTATTATTCTGAACGAAGATCTTTCCAAAAGTCTTGGAGCCAGAATTGTAGATGTGCAGCAAACCTATAATGGGCTTAGAGTCTATAACGCTATGGGAAAAGTAGTTATCAGGGAAAATAAAATTATTTCTGAGAAAAATGAATTTAAGAGGAATATTGTTGTTGATAGCTATAAAAATATCACTGCAAAATTTTCAGATGATCTTATCAAAAGTAAGCTGGGGCTGAAAGATATTTCTGAAATAAATTACTCTGATGATGTCTACTTCGAGAATAATAAGGTATACAAACTTGCAAAAGAATTATTTGTTTCTGACAAGAATTCTTCCGATGTATGGCATGTAATAGCTGACGCAAATACAGGTGAAATACTCACTAAAGATAATATGACAGTGAGTTGTCGTTTTGAGGGTGCTGAGTATGAAGATAATAGTTCTGAAGAACCGGCAATGTCTCACCTGGCATATATGGCACCCGCTGAAAGAAAGGAATATATAAAAATACCCGGAAAGCAGGTTCCGGATAATGCATCTTATAACGTGTTTCCGTTACCGGTAGAGGCTCCTACATTTGGAGCCCGCTCTATAATCAGTAACCCATGGGATCTTACAGCATCTCCCGAAGGCTGGCATTCTGACGGAACCAACAGCTATACCATAACACGGGGAAATAATGTTTACGCATATTCTGATCAGAATGATACCAATACAGCGGGATACTCTCCGGACGGCGGAAGCTCACGTATTTTTGATTTTCCTTTTGCTGACGGAAGATATGATAATCCCTTCACCTATAAAGATGCTGCTATCACCAATTTATTTTATATGAATAATAAAATGCATGATCTGTTTTATAAATTCGGATTTACAGAATCTGCCAGAAACTTCCAGACCAATAATTTTGGAAATGGCGGTATGGGAGGAGATGCTGTTAATGCAGAAGCTTTTGACGGAAGCGGTCTTAACAATGCCAATTTTAGCCCTGGCTATGAAAAAATTGTCAACGGACAGCCACAGGTGAAGGCAGGTAGAATGCAGATGTATCTATATGACAGGCTGCAAACAGCAGATGACCCCGTAGTAAGGTATCAGTACAATTCTCCTGCTTCTGTTGCGAGCAGACCTAAAGTAATGACAGCCGGAGCATCGTTTGGCCCTTTGTATCAAGCTCCCGTAACAGGAGATCTTGCTATTCCGGTACCTGCTGATGCCTGTACTGCACCGGCCGCCGGAAGCCTGACCAATAAAATTGCAGTTATCACAGCTGCTAATTGTGAATATAGTCTTAAAGCCCTCAACGCACAGAACGCAGGAGCTCTGGGTGTCATTATGTATAAACCTTCTTCCGATATACCAAATTCATTGGCGGCAGGTACTTATGGAGGACAGGTCACCATTCCTACTATCAGTATAGGAAAAACAGAAGGTTTATACTTGACCGGGCAGTTGAACAACGGAAATACAATTAATGTAACTCTTAATTTTGATTATAGTGGTTTCAAGAATGCATGTTTTGATAATGGCACTATGGCCCATGAGTATGGACATGGAATATCCAACCGAATGACCGCGCAGGGATACAGTTGTCTCTCATCTACCAACAGCACAGAGCAGATGGGTGAAGGCTGGTCTGATTTCTTTGGGCTTATGGTGACTGCCAGACCCGGAGACACTTCAGCTGTTCCCAGAGGACATTCAACTTACACGAAAAACGAGCCTATAACAGGAAATGGCAACAGATTAGCGAAATATTCTCCTGATTTTAGTATTAATAATTATACTTACGGAAAAACAAATACAAATACAGAAGTCCATCAGATAGGGTTTATATGGGCAACAATGCTTTGGGACCTGGCCTGGAAGTATATCGAAAAATATGGATACAATAATGATCTACTGGCCAGCAATACTTCCGGAAATGCAAAGGTTCTTCAGATTGTCATTGATGGGCTTAAACTGCAGCCGTGCAGCCCCACTTTTATTGATGGAAGGGATGCTATTCTGCAGGCTGATGTAATAGGAAATGGAGGGAATGATAAATGCCTGATCTGGAATGTATTTGCAAGAAGAGGACTTGGGGTGAATGCATCCGCAGGCTCCAAAACGGTTGCTAATGATCAGGTAGAAGACTTTACGATACCCGCTGAATGCAGCACAGCTTTGGGGACTCAGGAAATTAAAAAAACAGGATCCAGGTTTATTGTATTCCCAAATCCTGCTTATGATGAATTTTTCGTAGGAAATATAGAGCAATCCCTTAAAGAAGTTAAAATTACGATGTTTGATATGTCTGGTAAATTAGTATTGACGGACTCCAGAGAATCAGGGTCGAAGAAAGCTGTCTCTGTAAAAGGGCTACAAAAAGGAGTTTATATGGTTCATATCAGCCAGGGGAATCAGTCTCAGGTTGAAAAACTTATCGTAAGATAGCAGCAGGTACCAATTGGGTGAATAAAAAATAAGCTTTCTAAGGAAAGCTTATTTTTTATTCACAGAAATCAGATAATCATACACCATTTGATGCTGGTCATCAGTAAGCTTAGCCTTTGGAGCCATTCTGCTTAAAGTGTTGATCCACCCTTTGTCGTCATGTTTTGTTGGTTCCGGCAATTTATGGCATTTTGCACAGGAATTTTCAAAAATGGTCTTTCCCTGCGCCAGCTGCTCAGATGAGGTATACTTTGGCCCGGTTACAGCCACACTTTTTGGTCCGCACGATACCAGAAATGCTGATGCCGCGATACCTGTTAAAATGAATTTTTTCATATCTATTTTTGTTTGATGAATTACTTCTTTACAGAAACAATATAATCATAAACCCATTGGTGCTGCTCATCCGTCAGTTTTGCCTTTGGAGCCATAGAATTCATGATTCCTACCCATTGTACAGGTGTATGTGAAGCAGGATCCGGCAATTTATGACATCTTCCACAGGAATTTTCAAAAATAGTTTTCCCTTGAGCAATCTGTTCTGCAGTAGACGTTGAAGTTCCTGCAGCAGCAGTAGAGGTAGCAGCTTTCGGCGTACAGGAAACCAGTAGAATACCGGTAAACGAAGCCGCAGCGATGAGTTTTTTCATGTTTCTTTTTTTGAGATATAACAAATGTAATAAATTCCTTAAGCCTTTGATACAGGGTGTTCTAGTTTTAATTTAGAAGAAATAAAAATTGAATTCATACGAGATAGGGAATTACAAATGAAGATAATTGATGTCTTTTAACTCATCATTATGAATAGGCTATTGACCATTCCCATTTTAATTATTAATTTTGAATCAATGAAATTTTCTACAGAAGAATTAATAGAGGGAATACAATCAGGAAACAAGCGCCTGATTGCAAAAGCTATTACATTGGTTGAAAGTAAAAAAGCAGAGCACAGGGTACAGGCAGAAGAACTTTTGAAGAAAATTATGCCTCATACCGGAAACTCTGTGAGAGTAGGAGTAACGGGAGTTCCAGGAGCCGGCAAATCTACTTTTATAGAAAACTTTGGACGCCTGGCTATTGCCCAAGGTAAAAAAGTGGCAGTTTTGGCCATAGATCCCAGCTCGGCAATCAACAAAGGAAGTATTTTAGGGGATAAAACCAGAATGGAAGAACTGGCCAAAGAAGAAAATGCATTCATACGCCCTTCCCCAAGTTCCGGGTTTTTGGGAGGAGTAGCCAATACTACCTTTGAAACCATGATGATCTGCGAGGCTGCAGGATACGATTATATTTTAATAGAAACCGTTGGAGTAGGACAGTCAGAAGTACTGGTTGCTGATATTACCGATGTTTTCTTATTCCTTAAAATCATTGGAGGCGGAGATGAACTTCAGGGCATAAAAAGAGGAATCATGGAAATGGTGGATGTTATTTTTATCAATAAAGTGGATCAGGATAACCTTCAGAAAGCAAAAAATACAAGGCTTGAACTGAAAAGAGCTCTGGACTTTATTCCTCCTAAAGAAAAAGGCTGGAAGATCCCTGTGCTATTAGGCTCTGCTCTTCATAACGAAGGGCTGCAGGATGTCTACGATAAAATATTTGAATTTATTGATCTGAAAAAGAAAAGCGGCCGTTTTGAAGAAATCCGTGTTCAGCAGGCTGAAAAGCGATTTGAATATTGGGTCCAGGAATATATTTTATCCCTTATGAAAAAAAGCAATTCGGTAGAGGAAGCTTATCATATGCATAAAAAAAATGCTTCAGCCATGGTTTCCAATCCAAGTACTGAAGCAAAATTATTTGTTGAAAAATTTTTATCTGATCAAAAAAGGGATTAAAGCTTCTCTTTTTCCTGTTTTACTTCAGTTTTTGAAATATATCCGTCATAAGTAATGGGCTGCCTGTCGCTGCTTCTCATCGATACGAAAGCTTTTCCGTTTTTAAAAATTTCTATATTCACTTCATCTACATTTCTTGCATCTTTAGGCTTGAATTTTAAAGTCCAGGTTCCCTTTTTATTCTGAGTTTTAGTTACCGTAAAATCTTTTGAGGTAAATCTGTAGCTGTTATCACTTGTACTTCCGTAAGTTGGATTGAAAAGCCTTCCAAAATAAGGCAGTACCACATCCAGTGTATTTTTACTTACATCAATGGTATAATCTCCATTCAGATTAAGCATTCTCGTTGCAGTAGCATTGGGCATAGAGTTCATGACATTGATAACATCATAATTGGTAGGATTGGCTCGTTGTGCATAGAAGGTAAACTCCTGGGAATTTACTAAAGTATCCACTGTTTTCGAATCTAATGAACCTTGTGATGCACAGCTCTGAAATAAGAACAGGAATCCAAAAATCATCAGTAAAGAAATATACTTTTTCATAATGAGATAATTATTAATTTTAAACAGCAAAATGTATGCAAATATTTTCTTTAAGAAATATTTTGGAATAAAAATTGTTAAGGTTGAATTATTAACACTCAAACTATGAAAGTTACACATCTATTAGGAATGGGAGCTATTGCTCTGTCGGCTGTTGCCTGTACTACAAATCCGATTACAGGAAGATCTTCTTTACAACTGGCCAACAATTCGGAAATTTTAACAATGTCTTCACAGGAATATAGAACGACATTGTCTAAAGGTAAAGTGATTACCGGTACGGCAGATGCAAAGAGAGTGGTAAATGTAGGAAACAGAATCAAAAATGCAGCAGAAAGATATTATCAGAGTATTGGAAGATCAGCGGATCTTGCCAACTATAGCTGGGAGTTTAATCTATTGCAGAGCAACGAGCTGAACGCATGGTGTATGCCTGGCGGTAAAGTAGCAGTTTATACCGGAATATTGCCGGTAACAAAAGACGATAACGGACTTGCCGTTGTAATGGGACATGAAGTTTCCCACGCATTGGCAGGCCACGGAAACGAAAGGATTTCTCAGGCAATGGTAGCCCAGTACGGAGGTGCAATCCTGGGAGGAACCATCTCCAATGCGCAATGGGCCAGTGTTTTCCAGAAGGTATATCCTATCGGATCGCAAGTGGCTTTACTGAAATACGGAAGAGGGCAGGAATCTGAGGCAGATGAAATGGGACTTTATCTGATGTCTATGGCCGGATATGACCCAAGAGCAGCCATTCCTTTCTGGAACAGAATGGAAGCAGCTTCTTCGGGAGCAAGGCAGCCTGAATTCTTATCTACCCACCCAAGCCCGGAAACAAGAATTTCAGATATCAATAAAGATCTTCCGAAAGCTTTAGAATATTATAAGGCTGCGGGAGGAAAATTATAATGAGAATTTTAATCTTGAGTAAAGCCTTATTAAATTTTTAGTAAATTTGGTAAGGCTTTTTTTATAAACACCTAAACACAATATTATGAAGAGTTTATCAATTACCGGACTTATACTTTTAGCAGTTTCTGCATTACTTTTCTATCTGACAACCGATTTTGCCGTAGAACAAATAAAAATTTCCCACATTATGGGAATAATGGCAGGAATAGGTATAGGACTTATCATTGGAGGAATGGTAGGATATGTAAGTAAAGGAAGCGCTATCAAAGCGGAACAGAAAAGAAAAGAATTCAAACAGCTGCAGAAAGACAAAGAAGAGCTTGAAAAACAGGCGGCAGAAATTGCAAAACGCCAGGCTGAACTTGAAGCACAAAATAAAAACCCTCAAATTTAAATTTGAGGGTTTAAAGTTGTTATTTTCGATATTAAATTAGAATTTATATCCTAAACCTACCATAAACAGATTAGGCCTGTTATCATATCTGATTTCCGTACCGGAAACTCTGTTGATGAAATTTCTTTCGTCTTTACTGAAAGCACCTTCATATCTTGCATTTACAATAAGTTTTTTGATTTCAAGCTGTGCACCAAACTGGTATCCTACAGTAAAATCATTTTTAGCATTTTCTTTGAAATCGTTGTAAGTATTGTCTTTATTTAAGTTAAAACTTCCTACAGGTCCTACAAAAACGCCCAGCATATTCCCTAAAAGGTTATATCCTAAAAGAACCGGAACATCGATACGGTTGCTTTTTACATCAAAAGTAGTGTTCTCTGTTGTAAACTCATTTTTGAAGTGAGTGTAATAGATTTCAGGCATCACAAACAATGAAGTAGGAAGACCTACTTTTAATGAAAGCCCAACGTTGAAACCTACATTATTTTTACCTGTTCCTTCAATTGCATCATTCACTGTTCCTTTGATATTGGACCATGAAGGAGAGCCTGTCGGAAAAATTAAGTTGGCTTTACCTGCCAGTGAAATCTGTGCAGAAGCCCACATTGAAAACCCTAATAACGCTATACTAAGTACCTTTTTCATTATCGTCTATTTTTGTATTTGTCGTTTCAATCGTTTTATTATTCTCAAGTAAATATTCTCTCAGCTCTTTAAACAGTTCTGAAGAATAAACGAAGTCAATCAGATTTTTATTGCCTGCAGTAATCAGAATGTCTTTGTTGCCTTCCCATTCTTTGATTCCCAGTCTTAGGTATACAATTTTCTCGCCAATCGTCATTACAGAGTTCATATCGTGGGTATTGACGATGGTTGTGGTATTGTATTCTTTTGTGATCTCGTAAAGAAGATCATCTATTACTTTTGAAGTATAGGGATCAAGTCCGGAATTGGGCTCATCACAGAACAGATATTTTGGATTGTTTACAATTGCTCTCGCAATAGCAACTCTTTTCTGCATTCCTCCTGAAATTTCAGAAGGATATTTCTTTTCAGCTTTATCAAGGTGTACTCTTCCTATTACTTCAAAAACCCTTTTCTTTTTTTCTCTGTAGGTAAGATTGGTAAACATGTCAAGAGGAAACATAATGTTTTCTTCAACAGTTAAAGAGTCAAATAATGCGCTTCCCTGAAAGACGGTCCCGATTTCTGAACGGAGATGCTGTTTTTCATCTCTGGTCATCGTATTGATATCTTTTCCATCAAACAGAATTTCTCCTGATGAAGGCATATATACATTCAGTAAACTTTTTAAAAACACAGTTTTTCCTGAACCACTCTGTCCAATAATCAGGTTTACCTTTCCTTTATCAAATGAAGTTGAAATTCCCTTCAATACTTCAACATCTCCAAAACTTTTCTTAAGATCTTTTACCTCAATCATCAGCTTAATATTAATTGGGTTAAAATTAATTCGGAAATGATAATGAATACCATTGTCCATACTACCGCCTGTGTACTGGCTCTACCTACTTCCAATGATCCTCCTTTTACGTTATATCCGAAATAAGAAGGTACTGTGGCAATGATGAAGGCAAAAACAGTTGTTTTGATAAATGCATAATAGATAAACAGATTGGGCATATACATTTGGATTCCCACTATATAATCGTTCTCGGTCCAGTTTCCGGTCAGAATTCCGGCAATATATCCTCCGCCGATACCAAATACTATACTGATAGCAATAAGAAGAGGGTTAAAGAGAACACAGGCAACAATTTTAGGGAAAATCAGAAAATTCGGAGAGTTTACTCCCATGATATCCAGAGCATCAATCTGTTCGGAAACCCTCATTGTTCCAATACTGGATGCAATATAAGACCCTACTTTACCCGCAAGAATCAGACTGATAATGGTTGGCGAAAATTCCAGAACCAATACAGCCTTTGTAGCGTATCCTACAAATGAAGTAGGAATAGGAAAAGAAGAAGCATCAAAGTTGTTGAACATCTGAATAGCAACTACAGCCCCCACGAAAATAGAAGTGAAGACTACAAGCCCGAAAGAATTTACTCCCAAATCATTAATTTCTCTCATGAACAGCTTCCAGAAAACCCTCATTTTCTGAGGTTTCTGCAGGGATTTTCCCAAGAGGATAATATATTCCCCTATTGCTGTGAAAAACTTTTTTAACATACTGCTAAATTAGACTTTTTTATTTAATTGGGCTACAGTCAAGAATAAGACCAAAGCTTGGTTTTGTGTTAAAATTATTTCAATATAATCTTATCCCGTTCTTTACTTTGCATTTTTATCTCCTCCCACAACCAATAGAACGGTTTTTAAAATAACGACCAGATCCAGGGCAAAGCTCCAGTTTCTTACATAGAAAGCATCGGCTAGAACTCTTTTTTTCATCTCTACTTCCACATCTCCGAAGTCACCCCGCAGTCCGTTCACCTGTGCTAATCCGGTAATACCAGGACTTACCATACTTCTCAGGCTGTATCTCCCGATTTTAGGTTTGTAATAATTGTCGACAGCCAGCATGTGAGGACGCGGGCCTACCACAGACATTTCTCCTCTCAGCACATTGATGAATTGAGGAAGTTCATCAAGGCTTGTTTTTCTTAAAAATTTACCTATTTTGGTAATCCTGGAATCATTTACTGAGGTGGTTTTGGTGGTAGATTCATCATTCACAACCATTGTTCTGAATTTAATACAATTGAAAACCTCTTCATGAAAGCCGTATCTTTTCTGAAAGAAAAAAACAGGTCCTTTGGAAGTTGTTTTAATTAAAATCGCAATGATTGGAAATACCCATGAGCAGATGAAGACCAATATAATAACAGAAAAGAAAATATCAAATGTCCTTTTCATCAGGAAATTAGAATAATAATCTAATGGATATCTGGCTTGATTAAGTACCGGCTGGGTCTGTATATATCCAAGGTCATAAAGGAAAAAATCGCTTTGGGTGATACTTGGAATCAGTGAAATGTGAATCTTATGATCTTCGGCCAGTCTGAAAATTTCATTTTCCATTGCTTCGTCATAGGAGTTTTCCATCGATAAAAATAAGGTGTGGATTCCGTTCTTTTTCCAGAAATCTACCAGTTCACTGATCTTCACCCCGGTATGTTCGTATTCAAATATTCTGTATCCATAATCTTTACGGTCTGTAAAGATATTCTTCAAAATTTCTGTGGAATGGTTGTCTCCTAAAAACATGACATTCCTGTAATTGGCACCAAGAGACCGTAAATATTTGATTGCAAAATATACTAATGATTTTGCAAGAAAGATGGCAATAAAAAGGTAAAGGGAAAGCCAGTAAATATCCGAATTGAAAAATACATTCTTACTTACCTTTCCTATAAGCAGCACTCCCAGTATAAAAAACAGGAAATGAATTAAAAGCCGTTCAAGAAACAGGGTATAAGTGAGGTTTCTCGGGATATTGTATATTTTTGTCCTACCGCTCAGGAGCACCCAGAACAAAAACAACAGAATGAGAGAAAAACTATTCTGGTACCAGGTTTCTTTATTGTATTTTAAACTTTCGTTTCTGCTTATAAAAAAGAATATGAAGACAGATGCAATAACCATGAGGTCAAGCAACATAATGATTGATTTCAGGTATCTAGAGTATCGAATTCTCTGCATCTATCGGTATTATAGCGGATAAGCACGGCTAATTTACACTTTTTTACGGGATATTCAGATATTTGTGAGTCTGAACAGAAGCCTGCCACTCAGGGTTTTCCAGAATGAAATCTGTGATCTTAGGATACATGTCGTTTCTTTTGCTCCATTCACTCTGAAGATAAAGTTTACAGTTTTCGGAAACTTTTGCAGCTTGTTCCTGAGCAAAAGTAAAATCATGCTGATTGAAAATAATGACTTTAAGCTCATTGGCCTTTTGATAGATCTCTTCTTTAGGAAGTCCTGTTTTCTTAGGGGAGAGAGTAATCCAGTCCAGTTGCCCGCTCATAGGATACGCTCCTGAAGTTTCAATATGTACTGTACATCCTAGTTCTTTTAGTTTGGAGGTCAGGATATCTAAATTCCACATTAAAGGTTCACCGCCGGTCAGCACTATTGTTTTACAATGTCTGGCAGCTGTTTCTGCAATTTCTTCTGCATTCATCAAAGGGTGGAGTTCCGGATCCCAGCTTTCTTTTACATCACACCAGTGACATCCTACATCACAACCTCCCAGCCTGATAAAATAGGCGGCTTTTCCGGTATGTGCTCCTTCTCCCTGTAAAGTGTAAAAATGCTCCATCACAGGGAGCATTTTACCTTCTTTTAATAAAATATCTTCTTCTTTATTCATTTTAAATTAGTCGTTATAGACCGAAGTTTTGTAAGCAATGATGGTGTTTTTCATCAACATCGCTCTTGTCATTGGGCCTACTCCTCCAGGTACCGGAGTGATCCAGCTTGCTTTGGCAGCACAGCTGTCAAAATCTACATCACCTGCAAGGTAATATCCTTTTGGAGAATCATTGTCTACTCTTGTAATACCCACGTCCACGATTACAGCTCCTTCTTTAATCATATCTCCTTTTAAGAAATGCGGATCTCCCAAAGCGGTAATGACGATGTCTGCTTTTCTTGTATATTCTTCGATGTCTTTCGTATATGAGTGTGTAAGGGTAACAGTAGAGTTTCCAGGGAAATCTTTTCTTCCCATCAAAATACTCATTGGTCTTCCTACAATTTTACTTCTTCCGATAATGACACAGTCTTTTCCTTTCGTTTCAATATTATATCTTTCCAATAATGTTAAAATCCCGAAAGGAGTTGCCGGTAAGAAAGTATCCATTTCAAGAGCCATTTTTCCAAAGTTTTCCGGGTGGAAGCCATCCACGTCTTTTCTAGGGTCAATAGCATTGATGATTTTTTCCTGATCAATCTGATCCGGTAAAGGCAGCTGAACGATAAATCCGTCTACTGCTTTAGACTTATTAAGCTCGTCAATTTTTTCCAATAGTTCAGATTCAGAAACAGTGCTTGGAAATTTAATTAAGCTGGATTGAAATCCTACTTCCTCACAGTCTTTTACTTTAGAGTTTACATAGGCCTTGCTAGCTCCATTATTTCCTACAAGAATAGCCACCAAATGCGGAGCTCTTCTTTTGCTTGCGAGAATCTTTTCTACTTCAACCTTGATCTCCGCTTTAATTTCCTTGGATACTTTAAGTCCGTCAAGAATTTCTGCCATTTTTACTTTTTTACTTTATAGATTTACTTTTACTTTCTTTTTGCTTACTATTTATTTTCTTTATAGTAATTGATCAATCCATTGGTAGAGCTATCATGAGAGCTTATTGCTTCATTGTTTTCAAGCTCAGGAAGGATTTTATTGGCTAATACTTTTCCTAATTCTACCCCAAACTGGTCAAAGCTGAAAATATTCCAGATGACACCCTGAACGAAAATTTTGTGTTCGTAAAGGGCGATCAATTGACCTAATGAGAAAGGAGTTAATTCTTTGAATAATATGGAGTTAGTTGGGGTGTTTCCATGGAAGACTTTGAAATTGATCAGCCTGTCTATTTCTTCATCAGATTTTCCGGAATTTCTAAGCTCTTCTTCCACTTCTTCTTCCAGTTTTCCGAAGGCAAGTGCCTCAGTCTGAGCAAAAAAGTTCGCTAATAATTTATCTTGGTGATCAGAAACATGGTTCGGGCTTTTTGCATAGGCAATAAAATCTGCAGGAATCAATTCTGTTCCCTGGTGGATTAACTGATAAAATGCGTGTTGGCCGTTTGTTCCCGGTTCTCCCCAAATAATAGGCCCCGTTTCATATTCTACGAATTCACCGTTTCTGTCTACACACTTTCCGTTACTTTCCATATCTCCCTGCTGAAGATACGCAGCGAATCTGTCCAGATATTGAGAATAAGGTAAGATGGCATAAGTAGTTGCTGCATAGAAATTACGGTACCAGATTCCCAGAAGTCCCATTAAAACAGGAACATTTTCAGAGAATTCGGCAGTCTGGAAGTGCTGGTCCGTATCAAAAGCACCTCTTAAAAGCTGCTCGAAGTTTTCATATCCTACAGAAAGTACAATACTTAATCCGATTGCGCTCCAAAGAGAATATCTTCCGCCTACCCAGTCCCAGAACTCAAAAATATTTTCCTCTGCGATTCCGAACTTTTTAACTTCCTCAATATTAGTAGATAAAGCCACAAAATGCTTCGCGACATCTTCCTGTTTTCCTGCTTTCAGGAACCAATCTTTAGCTGAATTGGCATTCGTCATTGTTTCCTGAGTTGTAAAAGTCTTGGAAGCAATGATGAATAAAGTAGTTTCAGGATTTAAATCTTTTACTACTTCTGCAATATGATTTCCGTCCACGTTGGAAACAAAGTGAGCGTTTAATCTTGTTTTAAAATGCTTTAAAGCCGAACAAACCATTACAGGACCCAAATCCGATCCTCCAATCCCGATGTTGACTACATCTGTGATCTCTTTTCCACTAAAACCTTTATGTTCTCCTGAAATAATTTTCTCAGAAAAAGATTTCATATGCTCAAGAACTCTTTTAATCTGTGGCTTGATATTTTCTCCATCCACCAGAATTTCACGGTCTGAAAAATCTCTTAATGCGGTGTGAAGAACAGCTCTTCCTTCAGTTTCATTGATTTTATCTCCGGAGAACATTCTGGAAATAGCATCTTTTAACTGGCTTTCTTCTGCCAATTGTAACAGAAGATCTTTTGTTCTGGAATCAATCAGGTTTTTAGAATAATCAAAAAGATAGTTGTCCTTTTGCAGGGAAAACTCGTTAAAACGGTTCGGGTTATATTGGAAGAGAGTTCTAAGATCAAAGTCATTTCCACCGAAGTGTTCGTCAAGTGCTTTCCAGCTGTTGGTTTGTGTTGGATTTATTTTTGATAGCATATTACAGAATTTTTATCATTCAGAAGATCATGTATCGGATGAAAATGGTTAATCATCCATAATGATTTATTTCTGATCTGCAAATTTACGGAAAAATAAAACCTCAGATAAATTTGAAGAAGATAAATAACATTTTTTTAAAAAACAAAACCCCAGAAGAGGTCTGAGGTTTTGTAAAATGTGTTTTGTGGTAGGAGTTTTCAATACTATTCATCCATTTCGTTCAGAATGTTTTCCAATTGTTTTGCGCTTCCTCCATAGATGTATTTTGTCCATAGAACAATGCTGGTTATAAACCCTAACGTTCCTATCAGTACTGCAATGATTAATCCCTGTTGATGTGAAGCAGAAAGTTCTGGTAAAGACTTTCCCTGCTCTTTCATCGTATTGTAGATAACCAGTCCAATAGTAATAAGTAAATGTGGAAGCAATAAAAATCCGAAAGACTGATATCTTTCCATATTCAGACGAAGTTCATGATATATTTTCCAAAGACTGTTTTTGGTGTTTCCGGTATAAAGTTCCGTCTGTTTGTAGAATTTATAAAATCCTAGCAGATAGTAGGAAGAGATAACCACCATCATCGTATAGGATACATAATAGATAATGTACTGTGAATGAGGGAATTTAAACTGTAAAGGGAAAAAAGCGATCAGAATGATGGCCAGAATCTGCATAGGAAATTCTTTCTTCATGTTTTTCTGGATTTTTTCTATAGGGTGTTTGCTTTCCTTTAATTGCTTTATGGTATCAGGAATATGGACATCGCTGTCTTCTTTATTCCACTGTTCTTTTAATTGATCAAAATTCATAACCTGATTTTTTTATGATTTGCTGTATTTTTTCTTTTGTTCTATTGAGTTTTACTCGCGCGTTGCCTTCACTAAGTCCTAAATTATTCCCTATTTCTTTGTGAGACATCCCTTCCATAAAATAAAATATGACGGCTTTTTCCAAAGGATTCAGTTCCTGAACGGCACTGTAGAAAATTTCCAGCTGCCTGTCTTTGGTGGGATTATAATCTTCCTGCTGAACTTCAAAATGATGTGGAGCATCCGTATGGTTATTGAATCTCTGTTTTTCTTTTTTTAAATAGGTAATTGCAGTATTGATGGCAACCCGGTACATCCAGGTAGAAAACTCACTGTTCCCTTTGAAGTTCTGATAGGACTTCCAAAGCTGGATAAGAATTTCCTGCTGAAGGTCTTCCCGGTCCTCTACAGAATCTGCATAGATCCGTGAGGCTTTGTATAAGATACCTTTGTGCTGGTTGACGAGCTTTAAAAAAGCAGTTTCAGTTGGATTGCTCACAATGGTTTCATGGTTTGGTTATAATTATAAACTTGATACAGGTTTTACCGTGTAGCCTTTTGCCTGTAGAAGAGGAATAATTCCGTTTTCACCCATAAGATGAGATCCACCGACAGCAAAGAAAGAACTTTCTTTTTTCATCATGTCCGGCATTACTTTTACCCAGTTCTGATTTCTGTTGGTCAGCATGGCCTTTTCCTGCTGAGTATTCATAAATCTTTCATCCTTAAAAAGACTGTATAAAGATTGTACATTTTCATTTTTAAAAGCCTCAATCATCTGTCTGAATAATATTTTATATTCCTTGTCCATTTTCAGTTGAGCAATAATGCTCTTCAGGTCGTAAGCTTCATTGATTGATTTCATCTGATCTTCCACTTTTTCCAGCCCTTTAATGCTTTTTTTATCTTTCATTGCTTTCTGAAGAAGTTCCATCTCGTAAAGTTTTACTTCAGTCTGAGGACATGGAATGGCCTTGGTGGAAAGCAATGCATAAAGTGCCTGCGGGCTTGAAGAATCAATACTTTTCAGATCAGTTCCATAATTGGCAAGAACAGTATTCAGCTCTTTAGCTTCTTCAGGTGAAAGCTGATCCGATATTTTTTTATCTGCTTTAAACATTTTCTGTAATGACATCATTTCAGCGGGATCTGTATAATTGATTTCCATAACAAGGTTTTCAGAACTCTCAAGAGCTTTCAGCACTTTAGGTTTGATCTCAAAATCTTTACTGCATAAGATATGAAAAGTCCCGGTAATATAAGAAGGCTTTGAAAGACCGTTTCCGGAAATCTCCCAAAGCAGGCTGTTTTCTTTGTTGCTGCTTTTATCTTGTGCATTGGATGTTATGAAATTCAATGACAATAATGCTGCAAATCCAAGTTTGATTAAATTTTTCATAGTATATTTTTTTTGATTTTCTGTTCTTTTAAATAGTAGGTAAAGCAGGCAGTACAATCGTTACAGTTTTTTTTCAAAAAAAATAAAAACCTCCTGAAAACAGGAGGCTGTAAAATCTAAAATTATGATGATAACCAATTGGTTAGGATAGTTTTTTTATTCCTGATTTTTTGAATACTCAGGTTTTGAAATTTTTCTTTTTCTTAAAAAATAGAGGATTGCAGCAGCAATTAATACAAGAGGCCATACATTGATAAGCCCCACAATAATTCTCTGAATCAGATAGAATCCGTATACAAAGCCATCTTTAGCATCATAGATGAAATTGTATTTATACTTATTATCAATACTTGTGGTGTTGGTAACAGCAATTTCTGCAATACGCAACTGAGGCTCTTTGATATAAATGTCAATCGTGCTGTATTTCAGATCATCCGTCATGTTCATGCTGGAAAGCTTTTGAAGATTTCCTTCAGACATATTCTCATCATCCAGCGTTACCTTATCTTTATTTGTTTTCAGCTTGCTGATATTTTCTGAGCTTTTTTGATTCCTTTTCCCTTCCAGTTCAGAATATTTGATGTTGGCTGTTACATCTTCTGCATTGATAGATCTTGAATTAAGAAATAATTTATTGGTATTGATTGCCGTTAAAAGCTCTCCCAGTTTTTCCGTAGGAATACGAACCTGCATTCTGTTTTCTGTCTGGTATTTTTTAACCAGCATCGCCTCTTCACTGGATGTGTTGTAGGTGTTTTCAGAAACAACGTTACTTTGAAGATTACTATTGGTAACAAATCCTCCAAGCTCCTGAACCGATTTTTCGATGGCGATAGTCGCATTATACACATCTTTTACTTCCATGTTCACATCAGCTGTTTTGATGAACTGTTTGTCTTTTACTTTCATTTCTGCAACAGATGAAATACTGTCGGAAACAATAGCAGAAGCAGAATCTGTTGTAGCATATGCTTCAAGGTCTGTTGAAGCTACTTCTCCTTTTTTACATGAATAAATTCCTAATAAAAGTATAGCTGACAGAGATAATGTAATGTAAGTGGTTTTCATAGCGTTGATTTTTGTTGTTTTGCTTGAGTCAAAGTTCAGCCAGGATCTTTTGTAACATTTGAAAATCAAAAGTAAAAAGCTTGTAAACAAAATTTTCGGTTTTAATGAATTGAAATATAGTATTTTGTAAAATAAACTTGAGCTTTAGCCATTGCTTTCGGAGCAGTTTTTGCTTATCTTTTACAAACCAAAACTACAATCTATCACTATGTCAAATACTTTTTCCAAAATCAGAAACGCAATAGAATTATTTAGATCCATAGATTTCGATCAGTTGAGCACCATCTCTCAAAAAGTGGACTTGCCAAAACTGATGCAAAATTTTTCAAAACTGGATGATAAACAGCTTTCAGGACTTATGAAAATGCTCGATCCCGAAAAGAAAAAGAAAGAACTCCCACCCATTGACGGAGATTTTTATGATATCTACCACACTCTTACTCCCGAACAGCGTGAAATTCAGCTGAAAGTAAGAGCATTCATGGAAAAAGAAGTTAAACCTCTGGTCAATCACTACTGGCTCAGAGATGAATTTCCCTTTGAACTGATTCCCAAATTCCAGAAACTGGATATCTGCGGTGTTACTTATGAAGGTTATGGCTGTCCGGGAATGCCTTTTCTGATGGAAGGGGTTATTGCCATGGAAATGGCAAGAGTGGATGCTTCTATCGCCACATTTTTCGGCGTACAATCGGGGCTGGCGATGGGTTCTATTTATATTTGCGGATCTGAAGAGCAGAAGCAAAAATGGCTTCCTCAGATGCAGAAATTTGAAAAAATAGGGGCTTTCGGGCTTACTGAGCCTGAAGTTGGATCCGGAGCAGCAGGCGGACTTACGGTAACCTGTAAAAAAACACCGGAAGGCTGGATTCTGAATGGGCAGAAAAAATGGATCGGGAATGCTACTTTCGCTGACCTGATCATTATCTGGGCAAGAGATCTGGATAGCGGAGAAGTGAAAGGTTTTATTGTTGAAAAAGATAATCCGGGATATTCAGTAGAAAAGATCAAGGGGAAAATGGCGTTGAGAATTGTCCAGAACGGATTGATTACCTTAAAAGACTGTCTCGTAACTGAAGAAAACCGTTTGCAGAATGCCAACTCCTTTAAAGATACCGGCAAAGTACTGAGAATGACAAGGGCAGGAGTAGCATGGATGGCTACAGGCTGTGCACGCGGAGCTTACGAAAGTGCTTTGGATTATACCCGAAAAAGAGAACAGTTTGGAAGACCTATTGCCTCATTCCAAATGATTCAGGGACATCTGGTGGAAATGTTGTCTAATCTCACTGCCATGCAGACGATGGTTTTCAGACTGTCTGAAATGCAGGATGAAGGAATTTTAAAAGATGAACATGCTTCTTTAGCCAAAGTTTTCTGTACTCTCAGAACAAGAGACATTGTTTCCAGAGCAAGAGAAGTAATGGGAGGAAACGGAATTCTGCTTGAGTACGATGTGGCCCGGTTTGTTGCCGATGCAGAAGCCATTTATTCTTACGAAGGAACAAAAGAAATCAACTCGCTCATCGTAGGACGATCGATTACAGGTTTCAGTGCTTTTGTATAGGTAGCGGGTAGCAGATAATAGGTTACAGGCAGTGAAAAGAAACAATAGACTTCAACCGAAGTTTACTGGTACTGCAACCTGCAACCTATTACCTGCAATCTTATGAAACTAAGTGTTTATATTTTTCCTTGTTGTCAATAATCATCCAAAGGTTGATCAGAAGCATAACTCCTGCAATGCTCATTCCCATTGGAGATTTGTCCAATGTAAAAACATGGGTAACAATTCCTACCATGACAGGTAAAATAACAATGGCTCCCAGCGCTCTTGTTTTTGGGAAAATAAATAGCAATCCGCCAATCACTTCTACAATCCCGACTAAAGGCATCAGCCAGCTGATTTCTCCGAAAGCAGAGAAAAGTTTCATTTGCTCAGGAGTGGGTTTCTCCATGGGCATATAATTGAAAAACTTGTTTAATCCGGCATTAATAAACATAAGCCCGAAAAGCAGACATAAGATGAATTTTATTACTTTCATGATTGATGATTTTATATCAAATGTAAAATAAAAATAGGATATTTTGTATTTAATTTAACATAAAATGTGAAATCCATATTTAATGAAAGAAAATACTTAAGGTTTCGACTTATGGAGACTGTTCGGATAACCCATCTTATATTCTCTGTACAGAAACCTGCCCAAATGGAACGAGTCCGTTATGCCCTCTTCCATATGACTAGTCCTGAAAAACTGATACAGATTATAGTACAAAAATAAATAATTAAACCAGAGTAATTTTACTATTGCTTTGGTTTTTGTTTTTATAGGTTTTCATTTTAATTTGTGATTGGTTATGCAT
>NZ_JBKKJT010000012.1:0-124399 GCF_046614675.1 Chryseobacterium cupriresistens
ACTTCTTTCACGATTTGAAGTTTTAAACTTAAACTGTAATCCTTCTGTGTACGTTTAATGTACGTGGATGTTAATGTTTCTGCCATAACGATTCTTTTTTGTGTATCGCTATTTCAGGACGAGACAAAATAAATAATAAAAAAAACGCTGCAGATTCTGCAGCGTTTTTTGTTGAAAAGAGTTAGTAGATTTCCGTATTAAACATATTTCAAAAAATAAAGAGGATAATCCAGCTCAAAGGTTTCATGGAAAATGGTAAATCCATTTTGTTGGTAGAAGGTTCTGTTTTCTAATGTTGTTGTTTCAACATATATGAGTTCGTTCTCATATTTACTCATAGATTCTTTTAAAAGTCTTGTTCCAATTCCTTTGCCCTGTTCACCAGGAACTACAGCCATTAACCATAAATGAACAAATTTTTCTTCCGGATGAAATTTTACTAAGAGTTTTTCTCGTTGTAAAACTTTAAAGATATTTTCAATTCCAATACAATTGAACAGCAATTTTATTTCAAGCCAGATTTTTTTTAAACTGATTTGGGATTTTTCTAAGTATAAAATGCATGCTTTGTGATCGTCGCTGAGAAATATGCTTCCATTTAGCAGTGATAAATCAAATTGAAATTCCATTAATGCTCTCAATCTCTTATATCTGTTGCCAGAATTCTTTATGACAAAATTGATAGAATTAGGAATAAGAACATTTATGAAAGACTGGCATAAAATAGTAACGACTTTTTCTCTATCCTCATAGGTAGCTTTTTTCATGCATTTTTGTTTTTTCAAATATATAAAAAATAGAAGTGTGTTAATCAGTGTTTTATATGGCTTGTGTTAGTTTCTGCATTGAGCTTAGTTAACTTTTTTTCAAAAAAAACCATTCTTAAGCAAGAATGGTTAACTTTTTAATGTGAAATCAAAAAAATTCAATTAAGGCATTTTGAATCCTTTCGTATAAATTCTTCCGTAATCATCTACGAATTTTACCTGTACATTCCCCTGATATTTCTCAAGGATTTTTTCTACATCTTTTTGTGAATTGACAGGTTTGCCGTTTACCTCGATGATGATATAGTTATCTACAATTCCGATTTTAGCCATTTCACTGCCCTCAGAAACGTTTTTAGCTACTACACCACTGTTCAGTCCATATTCTGTTTTGAAACGTTCCGTAAGAGGGTCAAATTCAGATCCGATTTTTTCTGTTACGCTAAGATCGGCTTTCGTTCTGGTTGAAGTTCCTCCTTTCTGGTCTCTAAGTGTTACCGAAGTAGTTCCTTCTTTACCATTTCTTGAGTAGGTTACCTGAACTTTGTCACCAGGACGCTTGCTTCCGATAGACATGGAAAGATCAGCAAAGTCTGTAATATCGTAGTTGTCTACTTTGGTGATAACGTCTCCTTTTTTCAATCCTGCATCTTCAGCACCACTGTTTTCACCAAATCCTGTAATATAGATTCCTGATCCTACTTTTAGATTTGTTTTAAACTGCTTGTTGTAAGATGCTACTAACTGATCATTTGAAAGATCTAAAGACTGAACTCCAAGGAATCCTCTCTGTACAATTCCGAATTTCTTGATATCCTCAACAATTTTTCTCGCCAGGTTAGAAGGAACGGCAAATCCGTATCCCTGGTAATATCCTGTGGTAGACTGAATCGCAGAATTGATCCCGATCAGTTCTCCATTGGTATTTACCAAAGCACCTCCTGAGTTACCCGGGTTAATAGCAGCATCCGTCTGGATGAAGCTTTCAATAGGATTAGCAGCTTTTCCCTGGCTTCCCAGGATTCCGATACCTCTTCCTTTAGCAGAAACAATACCTGCTGTTACCGTAGAGTTTAATCCTAATGGATTTCCTACTGCAAGAACCCATTGTCCTACATCAATATTGTCAGAATTCGCAAAATTCAGATAAGGAAGCCCTTTTTCTTCAATCTTTAATAAAGAGATATCTGTATTAGGGTCTGTTCCTACCAATGTTGCGATATATGATTTCTTGTTGCTTAGTACGACTTCCAGCTTATTAGCACCTGCTACCACGTGGTTGTTGGAAATGATATAACCGTCCGGAGAGATGATTACCCCTGAACCCATTCCCGATGGCATATTATCAGGAACCTGCTGCTTTTGTCTCTGCTGGCCTCTTCCCCCGAAAGGATCTCCGAAGAAAAAGTCAAACAAATCCTGCTCTGAAGCTCTGCTTGATGTTCTGCTTTGATAATTTTTAATAGTTACTACAGCGGGAACGGTTGTTTTAGCCGCCTTTACAAAATCATCACCTACTGCTCCCGTATTCATTCCTGCGAATGAAGTATTGGGTGCTGCTGTTGTGAAATAAGATTGATCTCCATTGTTGGAGCCGTGTCCGAAATATTGTAAAGCTCCAACGGTAGTAGCTCCGGAAAGGACTCCAACTACTGCAAATGGTAATAGTTTTTTTAAAGTACTCTTCATTGTATATCTTTCTTGTTTATTAATTAATTTTCTTTTTATGTTTTTGAGTAAACAAATTTAATGTTAAATAAGTAAGCAATTAGTATGCTATGTTTCAATTTTAACTAAAATTTAACGGCTATTATATGATTTTGTGCCTTATGTCATAATTGTTAATGCCACAGTTAACAAAACTTAAAAAAAAATTAAAGAAAATATGGCAGACTTATCATACATAGTGATCTGATTTTCATTGCTGGCAGGTTACTGATTATTGTTCGTGATTGGTGTTATAAATATACTTAATTCTAAAATGATTATCTTTGCAAAAATTTTTATTCTCACTTAAAACGTTTATAGCATGCAACTGTATAACACCTTAAGCGCAGAAGAAAGAGCTCAACTTATTGATGAAGCCGGTAAAGACCGTCTTACCTTGTCTTTCTATGCGTATGCCAAAATCGAAGACCCCAAAAAATTTCGCGACGAACTATTTATAGCCTGGAATGCCCTTGATGCTCTTGGCCGTATTTATGTTGCTACAGAAGGAATTAATGCTCAGATGAGTGTTCCTGCAGATCAGTTTGAGGCTTTTCGTGATACGCTCGAAGTTTATGACTTCATGAAAGGAATCCGTTTGAATGTAGCGGTAGACCAAGACAATTACTCATTTTTAAAATTAACCATAAAAGTCAGAAACAAAATTGTTGCTGACGGTTTGAATGACGAAACTTTTGATGTGACCAATAAAGGAATTCACTTAAAAGCTCAGGAATTCAATAATATGCTGGAAGATCCCAATACCATTGTTGTAGATTTCAGAAATCACTACGAAAGTGAAGTAGGGCATTTTGAAGGTGCCATTACTCCGGATGTGGAAAATTTCAGAGAAAGTTTACCCATCATCAATGAACAGCTACAGGATTTTAAAGAAGATAAAAACCTGTTGATGTACTGTACCGGAGGAATCCGTTGTGAAAAAGCCAGTGCTTACTTCAAACACCAAGGTTTCAAAAATGTTTATCAATTGGAAGGAGGTATCATTGAATATACACGACAGATCAAAGAAGAAGGAATAAAAAGTAAATTCATTGGTAAAAACTTTGTATTTGACCACCGACTGGGGGAGAGAATTACAGATGATATTATTGCACAATGCCACCAGTGTGGAAAACCTTGTGATAATCATACCAATTGTGCCAATGATGCCTGTCATTTGTTGTTTATCCAATGCGACGACTGTAAAGCTGTGATGGAAAACTGCTGTTCTACGGAATGTCTGGAGACCATTCATTTGCCGTGGGATGAACAGGTGAAACTGAGAAAGGGATTACAGGTTGGAAATAAAGTATTCAGAAAAGGAAAATCAGATGCCCTGAAATTTAAAAACTCAGGAGATTTAACTGATAAACCTTTAGCAAAAGCTGAGACAAAAAATATCCGTCAAAAGATTGCTGTTAAAAAAGAATTGATTGGAAAGGCAGAACATTACTACTCAAAATCAAAGATTGCACAGTTTTTAATTGAACATAAGGATTTATCAGTGGGTGATAAAGTATTGATCTCAGGTCCTACAACGGGAGAGCAGGAAGTTACCATTACTGAAATCTATGCTAACGGAGGGCCTTGTGAAACGGCAAACATTGGAGATCAGATTACTTTTGCACTGCCATTCAGAGTTCGTTTGTCTGATAAATTGTACAGAATTGTGCAAAATGCATAATTCATAGCTGTCAATACAATTATTTCTGTTTTAACAACTTAATAATTCCAGACTTGAAATGACAAAAAGCGGAAAAATAGAACTGATGTCTCCTGCAGGAGATTTCATATCACTTCAGGCGGCTATAGATAACGGTGCAGACTCTGTCTATTTTGGAGTTGAGCAGCTCAACATGCGTGCAAGAGCAACAATGAACTTCACCATTGATGACCTGCAGGAAATCGCCAGAAGATGTGCTGAAAAAGGAGTAAGAACGTATCTGACCCTTAACACCATCATCTATGATCATGATCTTTCTATCGTCAGAACACTTTTAGATAAAGCGAAGGAAGCCGGTCTTACAGCAGTGATTGCAATGGACCAGGCTGTAATTTCTTATGCAAGGCAAATTGGTATGGAGGTGCATATTTCCACCCAGATTAATATAACCAATATTGAAACCGTAAAATTCTATGCTCTTTTTGCTGATACCATGGTGATGAGCCGTGAATTAAGTATCAGCCAGATCAAAAAAATCTGTACTCAGATTGAAAAAGATCAGGTAAAAGGACCTTCCGGTCATCTTGTTGAAGTGGAGATTTTCGGGCATGGTGCCTTATGTATGGCAGTATCCGGGAAGTGTTATCTGAGCCTGCATTCCCATAATTCTTCAGCAAACAGAGGGGCCTGTAAACAGAACTGCCGGAAAAAATATACTGTGATTGATCAGGAGTCAGGTTTTGAAATTGAACTTGAAAACGAATATATGATGTCTCCCAAAGACCTTTGTACGATTGGTTTCCTGAATCAGATTGTGGATGCCGGCGTGAAAGTCTTAAAGATAGAAGGAAGAGGAAGGGCTCCGGAATATGTAGCAACAGTTACAAAATGTTATAGAGAAGCAATTGACAGTATTGCGGAAGGAACGTTTTCTCAGGAAAAAGTGGATGAATGGATGAAACTTCTGGAGACCGTATACAACAGAGGCTTCTGGAGTGGATATTATCTTGGTCAGGAGCTGGGTGAGTGGTCTTCAAACTCCGGTTCCAGTGCAACACAAAAGAAGGTTTATATTGGAAAAGGAAGGCATTTCTATCCGAAATCCAATATCGCAGAATTTGTGGTTGAAGCCTATGATATTTCTGTAGGAGACAGTGTCCTTATACAGGGACCTACTACAGGATCACAGGAAATGGTCATCGAAAGTATGATCGTTGATGCGAAGACAGGGGCAGACAAGGCAACAAAGTCTGATGTGATTACTTTCCCTACGAAGTTCCGTGTACGGCCAAGTGACAAATTATATAAAATTGTTAAAGCGTAATGGTCATTGCTACACTTCAGAGAGATAAATGTATTGGTTGTAATTACTGTGTCGAATTTGCTCCGGAATATTTTAGAATGTCTAAAAAAGATGGTAAATCGGTATTGCTTAAGACGATTGATAAAAAAGGCTTCTACACGTTAAAAACACCAGACCACGAAGCGTTTGAATATTTGGAGAGAGCCGCCAACGCCTGTCCTGTGAAAATTATTTCTGTAAGAATCACTTAATCATTATGCTGAAAGCTGAGCTTAGAAAAAAATATACCCAAAAAAGGAAAGCCTTGTCTCCAGATGAGGCTTTTCTGTTATCTGAGAAGATTTTTGAAAATTTCATTCAATATTTTAAGCCAAAAGAATCAGAAAAAGTACACGTTTTTATCCCGATTCCGGCAAGGAAAGAAATTGATACCCAAATCTTCATTCAATATTTTTTAGCACAGAATATCCGGGTGTATGTGCCTAAAATTGTAGCGGATAAGCTGATTAATATTGAAATTTCTGAAGATACTGCTTTTGAAACCAACAGTTGGGGGATTTCAGAACCTGTTTCCAATGAAGATTCTGGCGAAAAATACTTTCATTATGTGATTACGCCTTTGTTGTATTGTGACAAAAAAGGGAATAGAGTAGGCTATGGTAAAGGATTTTATGACAGATTGTTTCAAAGTATTTCTGAGGAGACAAAAAAAATCGGAGTCAATTATTTTGCCCCCGATGAATATGTGGATGATGTCTGGGAAAATGATATTCCTCTTGACTATTTGGTTACTCCTATCGAAGTGCTGTCTTTTTGAAGCGGTTTGGAATAAAAATCCAAGAAGTAGAATTTAAACTCTTTTTTAAGCTTTGATGTAGACAATAAGATGTATTGTGCATTCTTTTCAAAGCTTCCCAGAGACTTGTTTTTACTGTCAAAATATTCCACATTAAACCTGGCATAGTCTAGTGTATCTTTTTTATAAAAATCTTTATATACATTCAGATTGCTGACTTTCGCTGTTTTTACTTTCATGCTGTCCAATTCCTTCAGCAATCTTTTAAATGTCAGTGAATCCGGTTTGTGAAAATAGCTTTCCATCTGGGAATAAATGACAGTATCTATTTCCGTATTTCTGTTTCCGCTGAGATATAGAGTAGACAGATCAAGAAGTTCCTGAACTTTCTGTTTGGTGATGGAATTAATCGCCTGCATGCTATCCATCTGTACGGCAGGATAGCTTTTTTCGTTGGTGCTGTTTCGTAGCTTATCGAGGTCGCTTACCTCTGAGGTTTTATTATTACAGGCAATAAATAATGTCAGAAGCACGGTGAAAATTAAAAAATTACTTATTCTTTTCATCTGTGGTAGCAATTTTAAATTTGATGGATACAATTTTACCTTTGGTATCCTTTTTCATTTCTATTACATTCAGGTTTTTCAGAGAGGTTGTTGGAGTCGTTACCAGCGTGATATACTTCTGCTTATCCAGCCTTTCAATGCCATAAGTATCATTATCATATACCTGATAAATTACTGCATTGTTGCTGATCAGGTTTTCAAGCTGATTTCTTTTTTGCTTGATAAGAGCAACCTGCTCATCCGGATTTCCTCCTTTGATGTCTTTTATAGAGAAATAATAAACCGCCATCTTATAATCATCCGGCTTTAATTCGATCTTTTCTTCTTCAGGAGCATTTTCAAGGTTCCTGTTCACTTCCAGAGGCTCATAGAAAGGAGCGCTGATTCGCATTTTTAGATTTTTATCCTTGGTAGAATAATAAAAACACTCTCCCGGCTTTATTTTATACATCAGCGGAGACTCATTTTCCTTCACCACCATTATTTCTAAAGTATTGATCACAGAAACTCCTCTGTCCTTATCAATGAAACAATATTTATAAGTTTTTGAAAAAAGTACATCTTTAAAACCTAAAAGACCGGTAATCGTAATCAAAACTGAAGTAACAAGTGCCCAGGCATTCTTTTTGAAGAAATTTTTCTTAGGCGGAATATCTGAAATTTCTATCTCATTTGTTATTGTTTTGTTTTGTGTAATTTGTTGATTTTCAGTATTCGATTTTTGTAAATCAGTATTTTCTGGGGTCCTGATTTCAACTTTTTTAGGTTGAAGTTCAATTTTTGGAAGTTCAGGAGCTTCAGAAACTGTTTTTTCAAGTTCTTCGAGATCTTCGTCTTCAAAATTTTCATTTTCCTGAAGTAATTCACCCGCAAAAAGATGCTGTTTCTTGAAATCGTACCATGAGTTGTAACCCGCATAAATGCTCAATAAATTGAGCATGTCTATTCTTGGTAGTTTAGTAACCGGTGAAGTTTTAAAATAAGTGTAAAATGACTTTTCACTGATGTTTCCTTTCGCTTTTTTTCGAAGGTCTTCCTGAAAATATATAATATCTATACCCTTCCACTTGGATATGTCATCCTGCGAAGGGGTATATTCTTTTAAGTATTGACCCTGAACATCCTTTTTTAGCTGTTCAAAGTGTAATAGATCTAAATCTGTCAATTTTTCAAAAAATAATTAAATTGTTGATTATCAGCTATGTTTTTTTGTAAAACTATTTTACAAAGGTATTACAATTATTTTTCATAGACAAATTTTCTAACTGCTCTACCTTTGTCTTGTTCAAATAACAGAACAGAAGAAAATTTTATAAAACAATATTAACAAAATTAAATTTAATTTATTATGAAAAAGTCATTATTCGTAGCTGCTATCGCTGCAATCTCTCTAGTTGCTTGTAAAAAAACTGAAGCTACTGCTACTGAAGGTACAACTGATTCTGCTGCTGCTACTGTAGCTGATTCTGCTGCTGTAGTTTCTGATTCAGCTGCTAAAGTTGTTGATTCTGCTGCAACTACTGCTGTAGAAGCTACTAAAGATGCTGCTGCTGCTACTACTGCTGCTGGTGCTGAAGTTGCTAAAGATGCTGCTAAAGGTGCTGCTGACGCTGCTAAAGGAGCTGCTGATGCTGCTAAAGGAGCTGCTGATGCTGCTAAAGATGCTGCTAAGAAATAATTCTAGCATACGCTTAACAATAAAAAAACCGTTTCACCCAGTGAAACGGTTTTTTTATGCTTAGTCATTGCGAGCTAAAGGCGAAGCAATCTCTTTCATATCAAAATAAGATCTGGAATAGCTTATCCCTTCTTTTGTTTCAGAGATTCATAGCAGGTAATAGCTACTGCATTACTCAGGTTTAAAGAATCAATACTTCCTGCCATCGGAATTAAAGTGTTTTTTCCTTTTCCAATCCAGAAATCACTCAATCCGGAATGTTCCGTGCCGAATAATACGGCAGAACGCTGTCTGAAATCTCTTTGATAAAGGTCTTCAGCACTTTCGTCCATCAGCGTAGTGTAGATATTGAAACTGTTTTTCTGCAGGAATTCCAATGTTTCCGTATTTTCAGCCTGATAGACTTCCATTCCGAACAGGCATCCTACACTGGATCTGATCACATTAGGGTTGTAGAAATCGGTTTTCCCGTCAGCAACAATCAAGGCATCAATACCAAATGCCTCACAGCTTCTTAAAATAGCACCAAGATTTCCTGGCTTTTCTACACCTTCAACAATAATTACCGTAGAATCTTTTTTAGGAACAAATGATGAAAGTGAATTTTCTTTGGTATGGTAAATGCCGATAATTCCTTCGGAACTTCCTCTGTAAGCGATTTTTTCATATACCTTCTCACTTACATAATGGATTTTTCCATCGGGAAGAGTTCCTTTAAAGATATTTTCAGAGATAAAGAACTCCAGCGGCTCAAAATCATACTGCATGGCTCTTTCATTTTCCTGCTGGCCTTCTACTACAAAAACTTTTGATTTTTTACGAAACCTGTTGTCAGTAAGAAGCTTAGTGACATTTTTTATTTTATCGTTTTGAAAACTTTCTATCAACATGCTGCAAAATTATGTAAAATTTATGATTGAACTTCTCTGGTTTTAATAAAAAGGTTTTTCCACGATATTTCAAATGGACTGTATTTTTCCATTTTAAAAATGAGAATGGTTATAAAGGTATGATGATTAGCTTTCCTGAGATTTAACTTTCTGATGGTTCAATAAGATTACTATTGTCAATAAGACTTTGTGGCAGCTCTTTTTTATTTTTAATTCCTAATGATTTCAATTTCTGAGTCTGGATCACCAGGTTGTCATTTCCGGTATGAAGCTGTTTGTAAGCATCATTGAATACATTTTTCGCCTGATCCAGATTTCGTCCTACTTTTTCCAGATTTTCTACAAAACCTACAAATTTGTCGTACAGTCTGGCACCGCGTTCCGCAATTTCAATAGAGTTTCTGTTCTGATATTCACGTTTCCAAAGATCGGCAATCAGTTTTAGGGAAGTAATCAGGTTACTTGGATTCAGTAGCAGAATTCTTCTTTCATAAGCATAGTTCCAAAGATTCTGGTCTGCCTGCATTGCCGCAATATAAGCCGGTTCACTCGGAATAAACATCATCACGAAATCCAGTGATTTTCCATAGTCATCGTATGCTTTTTGACTGAGTTGATTAATATGATTCTTGATAGATCCGAGGTGCTGGCTCAGTTTTATGGCGTAAACATCAGCATCAGTTTCGTCAACCAATTCTGTGAAAGCAGTCAGAGATACTTTAGAATCAATGATGACATTTCTTTCATCCGGGTATTTTACAACAGCATCAGGACGCATTTTCTTTCCGGAGAATTCAGAAAATAAAGCTTTATTGTCTTCATCGCGCAATTCATGTTCGAGAAAATATTCTCTTCCTTTTACCAATCCTGATTTTTCAAGAATACTTTCCAGAATCATCTCGCCCCAGTTTCCCTGAGTTTTGCTTTCTCCTTTCAGGGCACGGGTTAATTTTTTGGCATCTTCGGAAATCTGCTGGTTCAGTTCTGCCAGTTCTTTCACCTTTTCTGCAAGGGAGAAACGTTCTTTATTTTCCTTTTCGTAAGCTTCGTTGACTCTATTTTTTAAATCCGCGATTTTCTCCTGAAAAGGTTCAAGGATATTTTTTAAGTTATTTTGATTTAAGGTAGTAAACTTTTCAGTTTTTTCTTCTAAAATTTTATTGGCAAGATTTTCAAACTGAAGTTTAGAATCTTCCTGAATTTTAACAATTTCTTCTTTCTGGGTGTCAAGAGATTGTTGAAGACCTTCATTTTTGGCAGAAAGTTCAGAGTTTTTAGCATAAAGAGTCTGTTTTTCAAGAATGTGAGTTTCTATCTGAGAAGTCTGCCTCTGATTGATTTGTTTTAACTCCTGAAACTGAAGATTTAAGGATGAATATTCGGCAGAGATTTTAGAAAATTCATTTTTAAGGTCATCCAATAGATCCTGCTGCAGCATATTGGCTTCTTTCTCTTTACTGATGATTTGATTAAGCTCCTGAATTTTCTGGTTTGAATTTTCAAGATCAGATTGGGTTTTAATGGATAAAGTGTTCAGTGCATCATAAGAACTTCTTGAAACCATTGACGATTTTAGTACAAAGTATAGTATAACAGCGCCCAGTACACCACCGGCAATCAATCCAATAATTAAATATATCATCTCCATCTTCCAAAATTATGAAAAAAGGTCGGAAGCTGGAAGCGGGATGTTGGAAGTTCCTTTTGGACAGATAAGAACTGATTTTTTTTACAATTAAATTCAATGTTTTTTAAAGGGAAATAAAATGGAAACAATCGCTTTATAAAATTCCATTACCTCTCGCTTCCGGCCCCCAGCTTTCTTTCTGAATTAGAATACCTATATTTATGGGAAATTTCAGAGACTTATGAATATTTTGCTGGTAGAAGATGATCAAAGAATCAGTAATTTCCTGATAAAAGGCCTTTCCGAGGCTGGCTATAATACAACCCTGGCAGATTCCGGGGAAAATGCACGTGAGCTTCTTCATACCTATGATTTTGATATTATTTTAATGGATATTATGCTTCCCGGACTGGATGGCATGCAGTTGACACAAATTATCAGATTTAAAGGAAACTATACTCCGATTTTGGTTTTAAGTGCCCTGAACAGTCCTGATGATAAAATCAAAATGCTCGATATGGGTGCTGATGATTATTTATCCAAACCCTTCCATTTTGAAGAATTGATTTCAAGGATTAAAGCTTTAACCAGAAGAAATAAAATGAGCTACCAAAAGGAGGATCAATATTTATCATGCGGAAATATTGTGATTGATACTGATCTTCATAAAGTAACTCAGAATGATAAGGAAATAGAATTTTCCCCTACGGAATACAAACTGTTTACTTTTCTGATGGAGAATAAAAATAAAGTGTTGAGCAGAACCCAGATTTTACATAAGGTATGGGGAATTGATTTCGATAATACAACGAATGTAGTAGATGTTTATATTTCCTATGTCCGTAATAAGATTGATGAGACAGAACAGAAAATTATTCATACAGTAAAAGGAACCGGATATTTGATCAAAGACTGAAGATGACGCTAAGAAGTAGATTTACCCTTATTTCAAGCCTCTCATTTGGCATCGTTTCTATCATCACATCTGCGGTGATATTTTTTGCCTATTATGACAGTACCAAGATTTTCTATTTTGAAAAGCTCAGAAATACGGCTCTTATCTCTGCTATTTATTATCTTGAAAAGGATGAACTCCCGAAAGACCGACATGCCCAGATTAAAAAAGAATACAACCATCTGATTCAGAATAACAGGGTAGCGGTTTATAATCAGAATAATGAAGTTACCTTTGGACATAACCTTAACGATAAGAATATAAAGCTTTCCCATTTGCAGGCTGTCCGAAAAAACAAAGGAATACAGTTTATGTCTGATAATCAATTCTACTACGGAATTTTTTATCCTGATAACCAAGGTGACTTTGTGGTTTTTGTGAAGTCTTCCAACGATTCTTTTCAGTCACAAATCCTGAGATTGGCTATTATCATGCTTTCCGTATTGTTGATCGGGCTTCTCGCAATCTATTTTCTGAGCAGATACCTTTCTAAAGTAGTTTATAAACCTATCTCCAATGTAGTAGAACGGATCAATAAAGTAGAGTATAATAACATTTCTACGGCAATTATTACTTCTACCAATACCAATGACGAGATTGAAGATTTGATAAAGTCCTATAATAAACTGTTGGGCAGAATCTCTGAAAATGTACTCTTGCAGCAGAACTTTATCAATTATGTTTCCCATGAATTCAAAACACCCTTAGCAGCGATTTCTGGAAATCTGGAGGTGTTTGCCCAAAAAGACCGTACACCGGAAGAATACAGGGAAGTGGCTAAAGAGTCATTGGAAAATGTATATGAGATTGAAAATATTCTCAACAATCTTTTACTGATGTCCGGAATGACAAAGCTTGAGTCTTCTCACAAACCGATGAGAGTGGATGAACTGGTCTGGAAGATTTATGCAAAACTGGAACCCAAAGCAAAAGAAAACCATTCATCTATCAAAATACAGCTTCAGGTAACAAAACCTGCTTTACTGGAATTCCCGGGAAACGAAACACTTCTCTACCTGGCGTTATATAATATTGTAGAAAATGCCATCAAATATTCCTATGACAAACCTATAGTGATCACATTATCTGAAATGAACAGTCAGTTGTACATTGAGGTCAGAGATGAAGGAAGAGGAATTCCTGCTGATGATCTTGTGAAAATATCAGAGACTTTCTATAGAGGAAAAAATGTAGATGCTGTAAAAGGCAGCGGAATTGGTTTATCGCTTTCAAAAAGTATTTTTGATCATCATCATATTATCATGAAAATTGATTCTACGGTCAATGTGGGAACTAATGTTCTCCTGGAATTTCCTACCCATTCATAATCGTGTTATTTGTGAAAAGATTTGTGTTTTTCGTGTTTTAAAAAAGTTCTAATCAAACTCTAATGTTGAACTAACCGAATTTTAATTTTCTTTACAATTCCCTCTAATATTAGACAAATAGCTTTGTGGTCTTAAATAAGAGACCCTTGAAGAAGCTATTTTTTACACTATTTTATATTCCCTGTTTCAGTTTCTTTTCTGCACAGATTTCAGACACCATGAAAATCAGCAGAAAGGAGGCTGAAACTATTTTTCTGGCTAAAAACCTTGACCTTATTGCACAGAAGCTTGAAATTTCACAAGCCGAGGCAAGAGCTGTTCAGGCTAAATACTGGCCTAATCCTACATTGAGTATCAGTGAGGTGAATTTATGGAGAACTTATGACATCGAAGAACAGCCTGCGCTTATCAGAAATTGGGGAAAAAGTACTCAGATTTCTGCCGAGATAGAACAGGTGATTCAGACTGCGGGGAAAAGAAGAAAAAATATTGAACTCCAGAAAATAGAAGTGGAAGGAGAGAAGTATGAACTGCAGGAAGTTTTGCGTGAACTTAAAAAGACACTCAGAAATACGATTACTGAAATTCTTTACAATCAGGAACAGCAAAAAATCTATCAAGGGCAAATTACTTCCATTGAGAAAGTAACGAAATCCTACAATAATCAATTAAACCTCGGGAACATCAGTAAAGCTGAATATGTCCGCTTAAAAGCACAGGAAATTGAATTCAAAAAGAAACTGGTTTCATTGAAGCAGGAAATCGAAGACCAGCAGGTAGAACTGAAAGCTTTATTAATGCTGCCTTCTCAAACGTATCTGGAGATTTCAGATTCATTTGTTATGCCCGAAAAACAACTATCAGAACTGGAAGTGACTCAATGGATGGAAAAAGCAAAAGAAAACCGTCCCGATATCATGATCTCCAAAAATAAAGAGAAACACGCTGCCAAAAATCTGGAAATTCAAAATGCCATGAAAACACCTGATGTTGCAGTTTCTATAGGATATGACCGCGGAGGAAATATCATGAAAGATTTTATAGGACTGGGGGTTTCTATGGATCTTCCCATTTTTGACCGTAACAAAGGGAATATTCAGGAAGCTAAGCTTGAGATTGAAAAAAGCAAACTGGAGACCCGTAAAAACATGATGAAATCTGATAACGAAATTGTATCTGTTTTCAGAAACTATATCAGAACACAACAGGTCTCACAAGAAATTGATGAAAATTATGAATCTACGCTGGACGGTTTGCTGGTAAGCCATGAGAAGAATTTCAGACTAAGAAATATCAGCATGCTTGAATATATGGATTTCCTGGATACCTATATCGGAAATAAAATGATCATCCTGGACACTAAAAAAGAATTGAATCAATACTACGAAAACCTGCAGTATGTTGTAGGACAAGATTTATAAGATATGAACAAGAATATGAACCCATACATTGCTGCGGCTTACCTGTCTGCCCTCGTCATTTTTACAGGCTGTGCCGGAAAAGCAGAAAATAAAGAAACCGAAAAAGCCTATTGCATCAGCAAAGAACTTAAACAAGAGATTAAACTGGCCAAAGCAGAAATGCTTCCTATACAAGAAAGTATCACCCTTACCGGGGAAGTGGAAAGTAATTCTGATAAAACGGTTCCTTTTGTAAGTCTTGTAGACGGAGTAGTAATAGATACCTATTTCTCTCTTGGTGATTATGTGAAAAAAGGGCAAACGCTGGCTAGTGTAAAAAGTACGGCCGTTAACGAAATGCAGGATGATACCCAGACCCTTCAGGCGCAGCTGGCTGTTGCAAAAAGAAAACTGTCTTCCGTAGAAGCCATGTATAAAGATGATATTGCCTCCCAGAAAGATTTGCAGGAAGCAAGATCAGAGGTGGCCATATTGCAATCCAATATTTCCAAAACACAGAAAAATATGCAGCTGTATTCCGCAGGAGGAAGCACGATTCAGATAAAAGCACCTGCGGACGGATATGTGATTTCAAAGAATATTTCAAAAGGAATGCCTGTTACTGCCGGAGGAGATCAATTGTTTACCATTTCCAATCTGGATAAGGTATGGGTAATGGCCAATGTGTATGCTACCAATATGAGACACGTTTATGTGGATCAGCCGGTCGTGGTAAAAACGCTTGCTTATCCTGATGACAGTTTTTCAGGGAAGATTAATACTATTTCCCAGGTTTTCAATGAAAATGAAAGAGTACTCAAAGCCAAAATCATTATGGATAATAACGGAATGAAGCTAAGGCCGGGAATGTCTGCAGATGTTGTATTACCAGTGAATTCACAAAACAAAAGCGCACTGGCTATTCCGGCAAAGGCTTTAATCTTTGATAACAACCAGAGTTATGTAGTGGTTTACAAAAAAGATTGTGAGCTTGAGATCAGACCAGTAACAGAAATTGCTTCCAACAGCCAGTATATTTATGTAGAAGGCAATTTAAAACCAGGTGAAAATGTCATTGCTTCCAACGGACTGCTGATCTATGAAAACCTGAAAAACCAATTAAATAATTCCACGAAGTAATGCGAAAATTTGTACAGAATATAGTTTCCTTCTCTCTGAAAAACTCATTGATTGTTCTTTTGGGAACTTTTCTATTGCTCGCCGGAGGAATCTATTCCTATCTGCATACGCCCATTGAAGCATTTCCGGATGTTACCAATACAAGGGTACGAGTTATTACCCAATGGCCGGGGAGAAGTGCTGAGGAAATTGAAAAATTCGTTACCTTACCTATTTCCAAAGAAATGAATGCTATCCCGAATAAAACTTCGGTACGTTCTATTTCCTTATTCGGATTGTCTGTGGTGACGGTTATTTTTGATGATCATGTCAATGATTTTTATGCCCAGCAATATGCTTCCAATAAACTCGGAAATGTAGAACTTCCTGCCGGAGCAGAATACAGCATTGAGCCTCCTTCGGGAGCTACCGGTGAAATTTACAGATATATTATCAAGAGTAAACTTCCCATCAAAGAAGTAACAGCCATTCAGGATTGGGTGGTAGAAAGAGAGTTGCTGGCTGTTCCCGGTGTTGCGGATGTGGTAAGCTTTGGTGGAGAAGAAAAAACATATGAAATAAAAATTAATCCTACGGAATTACACAATTACGACCTTTCCCCCCTGGATGTGTATGAAGCAGTTTCTAGAAGTAATATCAATGTAGGAGGAGATGTAGTAGCAAAAGGTGATCAGGCTTATGTAGTGCGGGGGATCGGTCTTTTGGAGAAGAAAGAAGATATTGAGAATATTCAGATCGAGGTAAAAGGTTCTACACCTATTCTGGTGAAACATGTAGCTGAAGTAAAAGTTTCAGCAAAACCAAGATTGGGACAGGTAGGATACAACAAAGAAAATGATGTGGTAGAAGGAATTGTGATTATGCTTCGGGGTGAAAATCCAAGTGAAGTGATTGCAAGGCTGAAAGACAGAATAGAAGAACTGAATGGGGGAGAATTGCCGGGAGATGTCCAGATTGTTCCGATCATCGACCGTACGGAGCTTGTGAATACTACAGTGCATACGGTTTCTAAAAATCTTATTGAAGGAGTCATTCTGGTTTCCATCATTGTATTTATTTTCCTTTACAACTGGAGAACAACTTTCATCGTGGCATCAGTGATTCCTCTGGCTTTTCTGTTCGCTATTATTATGCTTAAAATTCAGGGATTGCCGGCCAACCTTATTTCCATGGGGGCGCTGGATTTCGGATTGCTTCTGGAAGGAACGCTGGTTATCGTGGAACATGTCTTTGTCGCCCTCGAACTTAAAGCGAAAAAGATAGGACTGCGCAGATTCAATAAAATTTCAAAACTCGGAATCATCAAGAAAAGTGCGGGAAGCGTAGCGAGCTATATTTTCTTCGCCCTACTGATTCTGATCGTTGCCCTGATGCCTATTTTCTCTTTCCAGAAAGTAGAAGGAAAAATGTTCTCTCCATTAGCATTTACACTTGGGTATGCATTATTAGGATCATTGATCTTAAGTTTAACATATGTTCCGGCAATGTGTAAACTGCTATTGACAAAAAATATTGAAGAGAAAGAAAACTTTATTTCAAGATTTTTCAGAGTTAATATCTATAAAATTTACGAATTCAGTGACCGCCATAAAAAAGGATTCATTGTTGGTTTCGTTGCTTTGCTTGCCGTGTGTGGATGGAGATTTTCCAATTATGGATCCGAGTTTTTACCCAAACTGAACGAAGGCGCAATTTATGTAAGAGCAACCCTTCCCAACAGTGTCAATCTGGATGAATCTGTAAGACTGACTAAAGAAATGAAGGAAATTCTCATGAAGTATGATGAAGTAAAATTTGTCATGACCCAGACAGGCCGTCCCAATGACGGAACCGATCCCACCGGGTTCTTTAATATCGAATTTAATATTCAGCTGAAACCGGAAAATGAATGGAAGAAAAAAATATCCAAAGAGGAACTTCTTGAAGAAATGAGAGTCTCCCTTGAGAGATTTCCAGGTATCAATTTTGGATTCAGCCAGCCGATACAGGATAACGTGGAAGAATATGTGGCAGGAGTAAAAGCTCCGCTGGTTATTAAAATTTTCGGAAATGATTTATTTGAGCTGGAAAATTACGCCAATAAAGTAGCTAATTCCATCAGAACCGTTCCGGGAATATCGGACGTGAATGTTTTCAAAAATATCGGACTTCCGGAATTGAGAATACAGCTTCACGATTCCAAAATGGCAAAATATGGAGTCTCCACAGCAGATGCACAGGCTGTGATTGAAATGACAATCGGAGGGCAGGCCGCTACCAAGTTTTATGAACAGGAGAGAATGTTTGACGTCATGCTCAGGTTTGAAAAAGATTACAGAGATACGCCTGAAAAGATGGGAAATATTTTGATCCCGACTCAGGACAATAAAAAAGTTCCGCTGAAAGAAATTGCAACCATTGATTATCATACAGGGCCATCATTTATTTACCGTGAAGGAAACAGCAGATATATCGGAGTTGGCTTTAATATTGAAGGACGCGATCTGGGAAGTACCATCAAAGAAGCCAAAGCGAAAGTAGATCAAGAAGTGAAGCTTCCGAAAAAGCATAAAATGACGTGGGCCGGAGAATTTGAAAGTAAAGAAAGAGCCGCAAAACAGCTGGCTATGGTAGTGCCGATTTCTTTAGTTCTTATTCTGATGCTATTGTACTTCAATTTCGGAAATATAAAAGATACGCTGATTTCATCCATTACACTTGCATTTGCATTCATCGGAGGGTTTTTATCCCTTTGGTTTACGGGAACGATCTTTGGAATTTCAGCGGGAATCGGGTTTATCATCCTGTTTGGAGTAGCTACCATAGACGGTATCGTACTCATTGGAGTGATGAAAGAAAATCTGCAAAACAGAATGTCACTCAAAGAATCCATAGCTCAGGGAGTGAAAAGCAGAATCCGCCCGGTGGTGATGATTGCCCTGATGGGTTCTATGGGACTTCTTCCGGCAGCCATGTCGAATGGAATGGGATCGGAAATTCAGAAACCTTTAGCCATTATGATTGTAGGAGGATTAATTATCTGTATGCTGCTTTCATTTACAGTGTTACCAATAATTTTCCACTATGCCTATCGCAAAAAGTATAAGGAAGCCATATAGTTTCTTTCATTTTGTTCATTATGAGGCCGGGATCCGTGAGGAAGATCCCGGCCTTTTTTTACGAATTTTTTGTAGCTTCTAAAATCTCAATATTTTTTACCACATCACTGCTTTCACATTTTTTTAGTTCTTTTAAAAGAGCAGGAGTGAGGATCTTCGGGTTCAGAATTTGAGTTGCAACTTTTGCGGCGGCGTAATCCACAATACCGATCACAGATTCTCTTAGGAAATTTGGAGTGTTGGAAGCGATAACTGCCGTTGCCCATGAAGTATCTCTTGCTTTGGATATGGCAAAATCAAGGACAGCATTATCCTTTCCGTTGGAAAGTTGGTCAACAAGATCTACAGGATAACAGATTTTGTTCAGCGAATTCTGTACGTTCTGATTAATGGATGCAATGACATTATTAATGTTCTCAAAATCTTTTTTCAAAGGATTTATTTTCCGGTAAGGCATAATAGAAGCGGCAGAAATACCAAGGTCCAGGTTGATGTGAGCATTCATACCAAGAAATATATGCTGTAATATTAAAAGATTCCTGTTTTTAGCGGCTTCAAAAGCAATGTACCATGAGTTGGTGCATCTTTCATTTTTACTGTAGCTGTCCCATGCCTGAAGATATCTTTGTGCAAAAGCAATGTCAAGTGAAGTCATCCTCGGATTGTCTTCAAATTTTTTCTGCTGAATTCCTTTCAGAACCTGTGTGGTCATAATTCTGTAGGTACAGGCAAAATATCCTGCGGGACTCTTGTTTTCCTTGCACCAGATGATAATTTCATCCAGTTTTTTAAGAACTTCCTCAATGGTTTTCATGATGGCTTTTGTTTACTTAAAGATACTAAAAAAGAGGCGTCTCAAAATTGTCATTCTGAACGAAATGTAATGTAGTGAAGAATCTCATGTAGTTGTTTATCAATAAGATTCTTCCTTCGTCAGAAATCGAAGATTCGACGTAGTCAATGACAAAAGCCAATTGTTTGACTTTTGAGACAGCCTCTTTATGTATTGTTATTCTGATTATGGGGTGATGATAACCGGATCAGTGATGATAATCGGATCTGGAAAAGGTTCAAGAATCAGTGGCTTGCACATGGCGGCCGGTTGACAGGTTCCTCCCATGCATATAAAGTTCGTCATGGTAGTAGTACCGTCAGGACATCTGATCATGCCTTCACCATGGCATCCTCCGGGACATTCTGCCGGGTATAGTGTTCCGCCGAATATATCTTTCAGCTCTGTTCTCGAAAGTTTTGTAATGTTTAATTTTTTCATGTGTTTAATTTTTAGTTTTTATTGGTATATAACTTACTCATAATTAGATAAGTAAATTGGATTATTTAAAAGCTAAAGTAATTAAATTAATTCATTAAAAAAAGAAATATTCATGTGCTTTTATTGGTAATTATTTGAAATGCAGATAGTTAAAGTGTGTCATGTGTTTATTCCAGGAAAGAAGTTGATTTTTTTTCCTGCTTTATTTAAGGATTTTCTTTCGAGATCTCATCATGATGTTTAAGATACAATGGCAGCGCTGCGGAACCATACCATGGGAAAATTTCATAGCTGAAGACACCGGCCTGAACTGCCGGATCTGTTTTTACCCACTGCGCGGCTTCTTCCTTAGATTGGGTGTTGAAAATAAACATACCGCGATAGTTCTCCTTATTGTTTTCAAGAAAAGGTCCGGCAACAACAATTTTGCCTTCATTGGCCAGCTTACCGATATTGGCCATGTGCCCTTTCATGAGTTTCCCCATTTTGGCTTTGTCTTCAATTTTAGCAGAACCTGATGTCAGCATAACAATCGTATAAGGTTTCATCCCATATTTGTCAGCACCTAAAGAAGTAGCCAGTTCCTGGTTGTATTTAGGCTTTTCTGCTTTCTTTTCCTGAGCAAAGGAAAATGCTGATAGGAGAAGACCTGCGAGTAGTAATGTTCCTGATTTCATCTTGTTTTTATTTTGATAAATATAATAAATCCTTATAGATTTCTGAAAACTGAATTTCAAATGTCACTATGAAACTAAAAAACCTCGATGATTTCGAGGCTTATATCTAATTGTTCTGATGAGGTTACTAATCTTTTATTCTTAAAAATTCTTTCGCCAGTTCGATCATCTTTGGATCTCCGGTATATTTACCATGCTCATCGGAAAGTTTTACTGTAGGAATCCATTCTTTATTGGGAGCTTGTACACCAATAAGTTTCATTACAATATTCATGGGCTTCAATCCCACATCATTGGTAAGGTTGGTGCCGATTCCGAATGAGATGCCAATTTTTCCTCTGCAATAATTGGTAATTTCCTCTACTTTTTCAAGATTTAATGCATCTGAAAAAATAATATATTTAAACATCGGATTGATCCCATTTCTTTGATAGTGAGCAATGGTTTTATCTGCAAATTCCAGAGCATCTCCACTATCATGACGAACGCCATCAAAAAGCTTAGCAAATTTTTTGTCAAACTGCTGGAAAAATACATCTGTGGTATAAGTATCAGACAAAGCTACTCCAAGATCACCTCTGTAAACATCTACCCAATGTTCCAGTGCCAACTCATTGGCCATTTTGAATCCATATTCGGCAGCATGGAACATAAACCATTCATGAGCATGCGTTCCGATAGGTTTTACACCGTATTTCATCGCAAAATGTACGTTTGAACTTCCGATAAAAGTAGACTCTTTTTTCTGGGTTAAAGCTTCCATTACCAGATTTTGTACCTTATAAGAGTGTCTTCTTCTCGTTCCAAATTCTGCAAATGTTACTCCAAGTCTGCCCAATGAATCTGCTTTTTCTATCGTTTTGCTCATGACCACTTCGTTGGAATCTCTTTCCATGTGGTTCATTTCGTAATGCAGTTCACTGATCAATGCCAGCAGTGGAACTTCCCAAAGAATTGTTCTGTACCAAAGTCCTTCCACAATGACGGAGAGGTCTCCTCCTTCCTGGTGGATTTTTACTTCAGACGGATCATAATGATAACCTTCTAAAAAATCAAGATAGGGCAGATCTATATAAGGACATGTTCTTGCCATGAACTTTTTTTCATCTTTCGTAAGTTTAAGTTCGGCCATTTTGTTGACAGCTTCTCTTAAAGCAGCGTCAAACCCTTCCGGAAAGTGGTGTTTTCCCCTGTTGATAAATTCATATTTTACAATAGAACTCGGGAATAGCTTTACCACAGCATTCTGCATGGTTATTTTATAGAAATCATTATCAAGGATAGAGTTTAATCTGACGTCGCTCATAATATGTGTAATTTTAACGCAAATATAAAAATAAAAAATAAAATCGCCTAAATGTAAGGCGATTTTTTTTAAATATTTCCATGCTTTTGATGGAGTTATTTTCCAAGATAGGAATTGTACATCCAAACTTCTTTCTCCTGCTCGGTGATATAGTCGCTCATTTGCGAATTGGTACCTTCATCTCCCGCTTTATCTGTAATATCTAAAAGTTCTCTCTGCAGATCAATTACTACTTTGAATGAACTTAGAATCTGTTCAACACTTTTGGTACCGTCCGTTACTTCTTTGCTTTCTTTAATGGTTGCTACCTTTAAGTAATCTGAATAATTATGTGCAGGAGTAGCTCCTAACGTAAGGATTCTTTCTGCAATCTCATCAATCTTTAAGACAAGGCTATTGTACAATTCCTCAAACTTTGGGTGAAGGGTGAAGAACTGATCACCTTTAATATTCCAGTGAGAACCTCTTGTGTTCTGATAGAATACTGAATAGTTAGCTAATAGTACATTTAATTTTTCTGAGATGTTTTTACAGTCGGCTTCTTTAAGACCGATAATACTTGCGTTTTTCATATGTATATATTTATTTTTTTAAATGTGATACAATCACCACTTCGGTTCAGTAGAATATGAAGCTTTTTAATGATGACTGCTGTGTTTATCATTGTATATCCCAAATTTACGAAATATCGTGCCGAACTCATTGGATTATTCATAGATCATAACTATAAGAAAGTTTTTAAATATAGTTTGGATATATCGGGTGAGGAATTATGATTCTACTGTGAATGAAAATTTTTATAGATCTTATTTAAAATAATAAATTTCATAATTATTTAATACACAATTTTTAAACTTGAAAAAAGATTCTTTTCTACCTGTTTTCCTCGTATATATTATACTTCTTTTATTGTTATATGGAAACGTCTTCTATTTTTGGTGTAAGTATTTGATTTTAATTTTTATATAAGTGTTTGCAGATTAAAAAAATATTACTATTTTTGCACCCTAAAATAAAAAGCAATTAAATGCCTACTATTCAACAATTAGTAAGAAAAGGAAGAGCCACGCTTGCCAAGAAGAGCAAATCGGCTGCCCTTGATTCTTGTCCACAAAGACGTGGTGTATGTACGAGAGTATATACAACTACACCGAAGAAACCTAACTCTGCACTTAGAAAAGTAGCAAGGGTAAGACTTTCTAACGGTAAAGAAGTTAATGCCTATATCCCGGGCGAAGGACACAATCTTCAAGAGCACTCGATAGTATTGGTTAGAGGCGGAAGGGTGAAAGACCTACCGGGAGTACGTTACCACATCGTAAGAGGTGCATTAGACACAGCTGGTGTAAATGGAAGAACACAGAGAAGATCTAAGTACGGAGCTAAGAGACCTAAACCAGGACAAGCAGCTGCTGCTCCTGCAAAAGGAAAGAAAAAATAATCATTAAATAAGGTACAAAAGCAATGAGAAAGACAAAAGCGAAAAAAAGACCGTTGTTACCAGATCCGAAATTTAATGATCAATTGGTAACGAGATTCGTAAACAACTTAATGCTTGACGGTAAGAAGTCAATCGCATTCAAAATTTTCTATGATGCATTAGATATCGTAGAAACTAAAAAAGGAGATAACGAAAAAACTGCACTTGAAATCTGGAAAGATGCACTTACAAATGTAATGCCTCACGTAGAAGTACGTTCTAGAAGAGTAGGTGGAGCTAACTTCCAGATCCCTATGCCAATCAGAGCTGACAGAAAAATTTCTATGGCAATGAAATGGTTAATCAAGTATTCTAAAGCTAGAAATGATAAGTCTATGGCTTTGAAATTAGCTAACGAAGTTGTAGCTGCTTCAAGAGAAGAAGGTGCTGCTTTCAAAAAGAAATCTGATACTCACAAAATGGCGGAAGCTAACAAGGCTTTCTCACACTTCAAATTCTAATCTGAAATGGGAAGAGATCTTAAATTTACAAGAAATATTGGTATCGCTGCTCACATTGATGCAGGTAAGACTACCACTACAGAAAGGATTCTATTCTATACAGGGGTAAACCACAAAATTGGAGAGGTTCACGATGGTGCTTCTACAATGGACTGGATGGAGCAGGAAGCAGAAAGAGGTATTACTATTACTTCTGCAGCTACCACTTGTTCTTGGAACTTTCCAACAGATCAAGGAAAAGCTTTACCAGAAACTAAACCTTACCACTTCAACATCATCGATACACCGGGACACGTTGACTTCACAGTAGAGGTAAACAGATCTTTAAGAGTATTGGATGGATTGGTATTCTTATTCTCTGCAGTAGATGGAGTAGAGCCTCAGTCTGAAACAAACTGGAGACTTGCAGACAACTACAAAGTTGCAAGAATGGGATTCGTAAACAAAATGGACAGACAAGGTGCTGACTTCCTTAACGTGGTAAACCAGGTTAAAGAAATGTTAGGATCTAACGCAGTTCCAATCGTTTTACCAATCGGTGCTGAAGAAGATTTCAAAGGAGTTGTTGACTTAATTAAAAACAGAGCGATCATCTGGGATGAAGCAGGACAAGGAGCTACTTTCGAAGTAGTGCCAATTCCTGAAGATATGAAAGATGAAGTTCTTGAATATAGAGAGAAACTGGTAGAAGCTGTTTCTGAATATGACGAAACTTTGATGGAGAAATTCTTCGAAGATCCGGATTCAATTACAGAAGAAGAAATCAATGCTGCATTGAGAGCTGCTACTATTGATTTATCTATTATCCCAATGACTTGTGGTTCTTCATTCAAGAATAAAGGAGTACAGTTTATGTTGGATGCAGTATGTAAATACCTGCCTTCTCCATTGGATAAAGATGATATCAAAGGTACTGATCCAAGAACAGACGCTGAAATTACAAGAAAACCATCTGTAGATGAGCCTTTCGCAGCTTTGGCATTTAAGATTGCTACTGACCCGTTCGTGGGAAGATTAGCATTCTTCAGAGCTTACTCTGGAAGACTGGATGCAGGTTCTTATATCTTGAACTCCCGTTCAGGAGATAAAGAAAGAATCTCAAGAATCTATCAGATGCACGCTAACAAACAAAACCCGGTAGAATATATTGAAGCTGGTGATATTGGTGCAGCGGTAGGATTCAAATCTATCAAAACTGGTGATACGATGTGTGATGAGAAAAACCCAATCGTTCTTGAATCGATGGTTTTCCCTGATCCGGTAATCGGTATCGCTGTTGAGCCTAAAACTAAAGCTGACCAGGATAAAATGGGTAACGCTCTAGCTAAATTGGCTGAAGAAGATCCAACGTTTACTGTAAGAACTGACGAAGCTTCTGGACAAACGATCATCTCTGGTATGGGTGAGCTTCACTTAGATATCATTGTAGACCGTATGAAGAGAGAGTTCAAGGTTGAAGTAAACCAGGGACAACCTCAGGTAGAGTACAAAGAAAACTTAACAAAAGTTGCCAGCCACAGAGAAGTTTACAAAAAGCAATCTGGAGGTAAAGGTAAATTTGCTGACATTGTATTTGAACTAGGACCTGCAGACGAAGGTAAAGTTGGTTTAGAATTCATCAATGAGATCAAAGGTGGTAACGTTCCTAGAGAATTCGTTCCTGCAATTGAAAAAGGATTTAAAGCTGCAATGAAGAACGGTCCATTGGCTGGTTTCGAAGTTGAAGGTATTAAAGTTACTCTTAAAGATGGATCTTTCCACGCAGTGGATTCTGACGCTCTTTCTTTCGAAATGGCTGCTAAGCTAGGATTTAAAGAAGCTGGTAAAGCTGCTAAACCAGTAATTATGGAGCCTATTATGAAACTGGAAGTTGTAACTCCGGAAGAATATATGGGTAACATCATTGGTGACCTTAACAAGAGAAGAGGTACTATCAGTGGCCAGGAAGAGAAAAACGGAGCTGTTGTAATCAAAGGTTCTGTTCCACTTTCTGAAATGTTTGGATATGTAACAACTCTAAGAACACTTTCATCAGGAAGAGCTACTTCTTCTATGGAATTAGAGAAATACGCACCAACTCCACAAAACGTTGCTGAAGAAATCATAGCTAAAGCAAAAGGTTAATTTTTAAATTAAAGAAATGTCACAAAGAATCAGAATAAAACTAAAATCTTACGATTACAACTTGGTAGACAAGTCTGCTGAGAAAATCGTAAAAACGGTAAAGGCTACTGGTGCTGTTGTAAACGGTCCTATTCCATTACCAACGAATAAGAGAATCTTCACAGTGTTGAGATCTCCGCACGTAAACAAGAAAGCAAGAGAGCAGTTCCAACTTTCAGCTCACAAGAGACTAATGGATATCTACTCTTCTTCTTCTAAGACTGTTGATGCTCTAATGAAATTAGAACTTCCTTCAGGTGTAGACGTTGAAATTAAAGTGTGATAAATGCATACTTTGCAATGATTATACAATCCGTTCCTTTTCAGGGACGGATTTTTTTATGCATCTGCTATTTGTATAAACTCAGTCAATGGCCAAAGTCAGATCTGTATTTTTATCAATCTGACTTTTTTTGATTGTACTTTCTCTAATCATATCAAAAAACTAAAAGATTAGTATTAATAATAGAACAGATCTGTTTGATCATTGTAAGGAGTCCTTTTATTGAATTAATGATTTGATATTAGCAGGACTTTTCATGGTGACATATGTCACACTACTTTATTTATTTAGAATTAATAAAAATAATAATTTTGTAAAAAATTATCAGATGAATAAAGTAGTATCCTTTTCTCTGCTATTATTGGGTGGGGTTCTGGCCAATGCACAGAAAGTAAATGATTCAGTTAAACACAAAAAAATTGAAGAAGTAGAACTATTTGGTGAGAAAAAGAAACAGCCGCAAGGCCTGGACGCAATTACCAGATTGCCATTGAAGACCAGAGATCAGATACAGAGTATTTCTGTAATTTCCCATAAAGCCATTGAAGAATTAGGAGCGCTTACAGTTACTGATGTTGCCAAAAACGTTCCGGGGGTAACTTTATTTTCAAGCTATGGCGGAGGAAATGAGAGTATGTCTATCAGAGGATATCGAGGAGTTCCTGTACTGAAAAACGGGGTTCAGCTGGATTCAGACTTCCGTACTGCAGGGATGATTACGGATATGCAGGGAGTGGAAAGTATTCAGGTGATCAAAGGATCTGCAGCTATCGGCCAAGGGATCGGAAATGGTTTAGGATCTGCAGGAGGAGTAATTAATGTGGTAACAAAAAGACCGCAGTTTATTGATCAGACTAATGTAGGATTCCGTTATGGAAGCTGGGATTTTTACAGACCTACCGTAGATTTCCAGAGAGTTCTGGATTCTCACGGAAAAGTAGCTGTGAGATTCAATGGAGCATACCAAAATAATAATTCATTCAGAAGCCACGTACAGGGTGAAAGAATTTATGTGAATCCATCTGTTGCTTTCCGCCCGGATGATAAAACAATAATCAATGTGGAAATGGATTATCTTCATGATAAAAGGACACCGGACAGAGGAACAATCAATCTTGCTCCGGGAACTGTTGAAGCATTATATCATATGCCGAAAGGGAAGTTTTTAGGATATGCATCTGATTATTCAAAAACAGAGACATTCAACTTTGCGACTACCATCGTACGTAACCTTACAGACAAATTAAAAGTGAGAGCTGCTTTCGTTAATTCCGTAAGCAATACAGATTCTGAAGCTTCATCAGTATCATTACCGGCTGGTGAAACCAACTATAATATCAGACAGCGTACCATTGGAAAATCACAGGGAGAAGATATCAACAAAGTATTACAGTTAGACTTCATTGGAGAGCAGATAAAGACAGGATTTATCAATCATACTTTCCAGGTTGGTTTTGACTGGAGAGAAACAGAAACTTCATCCACAACTTACGGAGCTTATAAAAATTCAATTGCACCCGGAAATTTAATTACTGCGCGTGATACAAAAATTGATAATATAACGTATGCCGCCAATCCGCTTGATATTTTCGACGTAGTGAACGGAAGTATTCCCAATCAGCTTCCGGTAAATGTCATCTATAAAAATCTGGGAAGATCAAACGCTGTTTTAACTCCAAGTATCGGAGCAATGGCCCAGGACGTAATGACTATCGGGAAATATGTAAAAGCTCATTTAGGACTTCGTTACAGCAGATTGAACGGATCCACCAATGAATCTGTAGATACATGGAATCCTAATTTCGGTTTGATTGTTTCTCCACTTCCCAATGTTAATGTATTTGGATCATATACTACAACAACCTCTTTAAGATCTTCTAATAACCTCCTTTTAGAGGGTGGAAGAGTAGGCCCGTCAATGACTAAACAATGGGAAGCAGGTATTAAATCAGACTGGTTTAATGAGCGTTTAAGATTTAACGTTACTTTATTTGATATTAAAACAGATCACCTTTCGTTCACTATTCTTGACGAAAATTATAACCCTGTTGTGATCGACAAACAGACGATGTATGGTCTTGCAGGAAATCTTCGAAGAAAAGGAGTTGAAGTAGAATTGATCGGAAGAATTCTTCCCAACCTTCAGGTGATGTCGGGGTGGGCATATCTGGATGCTCAATATCAGGACAGCCCTTCTTATATGAACGGATCAGCACCAATGAATGCCCCTAAACATACTGCAAACGGATGGCTGAATTATAAATTCAACGAAGGTACTTTATCAGGACTTGATGTAGGGGCAGGAATTTATTACGTAGGAAAAAGACCGGTTGACGAATGGACTCAGAAAACATTTACAGCAGGACACCTGAACAGTGTGAGGCCCGGTGACAAACCTTTCGATATGCCGGAATATACAACAGTAGATGCTCAGGTCGGTTATTCTCTGAAAAATGGAATGGGAATAAGAGTATTCTTCAATAATATTTTTGACAGTGTAGGATACAGTTCCTATTTCAGAGGTGGATATATCGATCAGATCCAGCCAAGAAACTTTGCTGTACAGGTAAACTATAAATTCTAACACAAAAAAAATATTATGAAAATTACCAGAATAGTATTTTTAGTAATCATTGCCATTGCCGGTTTAACCTCATGTTCCGAAGAGCATCTGTCTGAAGAGGAACTGAAAACGGCAAGAGAAAATATAGAAAGACATTACACAAATCCTAGAAGTATATATTCATGGGGTAATATTTCTCCCTGGAAAGATCATTGGAACAATACCTCTTATCCAAAAACTTTTTCACCTGGACAGGTCGGAAAGAGTATGATAGCAGAAGAAAAACAAAATCTTGAAAAGCATTTCTCAGGAAAAATCAAATAATTTAGTTTCAATCATTCATATCAATTTTAATTCAAAGAACATTAAGACAGAACTTTTGTCTTAATGTTTTTTAGTATTTATTATTCCGGATTCCTGTTAATTTTATACATTTAATCAATCTATAAAATGACGGTTATGGGAAAAAAAAGCTATAGTTTTTTTGAAAAATTTTCAAACTGGGCTGTAAAATTTACAGGAAGTCCATATGCTTTTATAGGAGCTTTTGTTATCGTAGTGCTATGGGCGGTAACCGGACCTTTCTTTGATTATTCCGAAACCTGGCAGCTGGTGATCAATACCGGAACTACAATCATTACCTTTCTGATGGTATTTTTGATTCAGAAAGCGCAGAATAAAGACTCCAAAGCGATACAGATTAAACTGAATGAACTTATAGCTGCTCATGAAAAAGCAAGTAATCGTATTGTGGATATTGAAGATCTTACAGAAGAAGAACTTGATCAGCTTCATGTTTATTATGAAAGACTAGGACATCTGGCCAAAAAAGAGACGGATATTCATACTTCCCATTCTATTGATGCCGCGGAAAGAAACCATGACTATAAATATGAGTTCTTCAAAAGAAAACATGAAGAATGGCTGCAGAAAAAAGATCATAAAAATATTGATTGAAAATTTTTTTTAATATTTTAAATACTGTGTTTTTTTTACATTGTATTACAGATATTATGGAGGTTTTGGTAGCTGTTTTTGAATTTTCATCTGGTTTCTAGTGTTTTTTTTAATAAATATATACATTTATTGAAAAAAAACATATGAAAACAAAATTATTTTGTTTGCCGGTATTCCTGTTGGCAATATCTGCAAATGCCCAATGGAACAGAGGGCTGCCTCAACAAAAAATAATAAAAAAGAGTGATCATTCTGTTTACTACCAGCTTGATATTGATCAGATAAGGACACAGCTGCTAAGAGCTTCTAAAATAGGCGAAGGTTCTCCCGTCACTATTAATATTCCTACTCTTAATGGAAAAATCGAGAGATTTTCAGTCAACAGCTTTCCGGTAATGGATGAAGCCCTGGCTAACAAATACCAGCTGGGTTCCTACGTTGGGCTCGGAGTGGACGACCCAACCAAATACATCAGGTTCAGTGTCGCCCCCAATGATTTTCAGTCCATGATCATTGGTGCCGACGGTCAATATGAGTTTATAGAACCGGCAACATCTGATAAGTCCTTTTATTCCGTACATGGAAAAACTAATAAAAACGGGCATGCATTTACATGTTCTACAAAGGAAGATAAGGAATCTGTTGCCAATCTTCAAAAGCTGAAAAATGCAGGTGTTACTGCAAGATCTAATAATAAAACTTTCCACACCTTAAGGCTGGCTATGTCAGTGACAGGTGAATACACTACCTATTTCGGAGGAGTTTCTGGTGCACTTACCCAGATTAATGCCACTTTATCAAGGGTAAATGGGGTATTTGAAAAGGAATTTAATGTACATGTCAATGCAATCGATGCCCCTGGCCTGATCTTTACCAATTCTGCTAATGATCCCTACAGTATAGCTGATAATAAGTGTAAATGGAATTACGAACTAATGAATACATTGCATGGAGGAGCTTATGGTGTTACAGATGATGATTTTGATATAGGACACTTGTTCGGAGCTTCTGGAGGAGGCGGAAATGCAGGCTGTATTGGCTGTATAGGAAGTAATGATACTTCTACAACGATTGATCCTGATTGTGATGATATACCTTCTCCCGATAATTATAAAGGGAGTGGATATACTTCTCCTGCGGACGGTATACCACAGGGAGATAACTTCGACATAGATTATGTAGCGCATGAAATGGGACATCAATTGGGAGATAATCATACCTATAGTTTTAATGAAGGAACAGGCGTTTGTGTGGAACCAGGATCGGGATCTACCATTATGGGCTATGCCGGAATTACAGGGACCAATACAGATGTTCAGCAACATTCTGATGCCTATTTTCATAGCGTAAGTATTGACCAGGTGCAGGCTAATCTTGCTGCAGTAACTGCTGATGTGGAAACACCTATCACCAATAATCCACCGGTTGTAACCGCAATGAATACAACTTATACCATTCCTAAATCTACAGCATTTGTATTGACAGCATCAGCAACAGATCCGGACGGAGATGCCTTGACTTATTGCTGGGAACAAGTGAATTCATGTTTATTAGCCGATGGCATTGGTAAATCAGGAGGTACAGGTGATGGAGCGTTAGCTATTGGTAACACATCATCTGGAGCTAATTTCAGATCCTGGACACCTACCTCCAGTCCTACCAGGTATTTTCCTAAGCTGGCAACCGTATTGGGAGGTGCAGTAAAAAATACAGCAGATTTTGAAGCGGCAAGTACTGTCGCAAGAACTACAGATTTCCGGGTAACCGTAAGAGATAATAAGCCGGGTGGACAGGCTCAGACTGCTTATGCTACTCAGACTGTAGTTGTAGGATCTGCAGCCGCGTTTACTGTAAATACAACATCATTAACACCCAATGCCAATTCTGCAATTGCATGGACGGTTTCCGGAACAACTGCTGCTCCATATAACGTAGTTAACGTAAAAATTGATTATACAGCAGATGGCGGAGCAACCTGGAATGACCTTGCTGCATCAGTTCCCAATAACGGATCAGCGAATGTTTTTATCCCGGCATCTTTAGCTGGAAAAACGATTCACCTGAGAGTCTCTGCTATTGGAAATGTTTTCTATGCTGTGAAGCAGGCTACCGTATCCGGTTTATTGGCAGTTTCTGAAGCTGGAAATGCGAAACCTGTGAAGATTTATCCAAACCCTGCAGAAGATGTATTGAACGTCACAAATGTTTCTTCAAGCGCTTCTTATGAAATTTTCAGTGCTCCGGGGCAGATCATTGCCAGAGGAACTATAGGCGACGGCAAAATTAATCTAAAAACTCTTGTGAAAGGAATCTACTTTATTACCATCAATAATAAAGAAGAAAAGAGTACAACTAAGTTTGTTAAAAAATAATCAGGTCATCCATCAAAATAAAAAACCTCTGATCATTCAGAGGTTTTTTTATGGTTTGTCTTATCTCATAAAATAGTTGAAATAACTACAGCTTCCCATCAGATTTCGGGTAGTTTCAGTGTCAGAATACTGAGCCTTCAGCTGAGCAAAATAAGTTCTGTACTTCTGGTTTTTAAGATTGTCCATTTCTTTTTGTCTGGCATCTTCTTTTTCAGACCATTTCGGATCAGAATAATCAAAATCCTTAGGTGCCTTGGCTTCATACTGATAATATTTACCCTGTTCAGCACTTGCCATCTGGAATAGGATTCTTGCTTTTTCTTCTTTATCATTGGAAAGCTTAAGCGCCTTTTGATAATAATTGATGGAAAGGTCAAAATTATCAGGTTCAATATAAGAAGTATCAAGGAAGTTTTTATAATAATACTTGTAAGGATTCTTTCTGTCTGTATTCCAGAAATCATATTTACCTCCGTTGCTGTTGTCAATGTCCATAACAAACAATTCTCGGTAATATCCTAAAATAGAAGTATTGTACAATAAGTTTCCGATAAGCTGATTGGCTTTTGCCGCTTTTTCATCCGTACCGTTTCCGATCTTTTTCAGCTGAATCAAAGCGTCTGCCAGCTCAAGTTTATTCATACTTGTTTTGATGAATGGGAAATCCGCGTAATTTTCCGCTTTCATACTTTCGGTATCAGGGCTTCCGAAACTTTCCCATACATTATGTCCGAATACAAGATCTGAAATATTTTTAAATCCATCGTACTCTGTGGGAGCGTATTGTTTTGGAGTGATGGTTTGGCCAGTCTTTTCTGTCCATTCATAATTTTGTCTTGGAATACCCGCAAAGCTTTTTGCTTTTTCATAATATGCTTTTGCTTTTTCAAAATCGGCAAGTCTCATGGCTCGGTCTCCATAAATGGTGTTGAAGAAGGCATCAATATTACCTACGCTGTCCATGTTTTTGGCGATGATCTGCTGCTCAAACTGGGTTTTATTAGGCTTTCTGTAAAATTCTTCTACGCTTTTTACCAGACTGGAGTTCGGGTTGTACTGCAGATCTGAAAGTTTATTGTTCATCAGGAATGATTTTCCGTCCTCTCCCTGAAGAAAATAACGGTTGGCAATAACATCTTTAAGGAAATCTGCAGTAGAAGGTACTTCACCATAATAATCAAAATTATCTGTAGTGGCAGTGTCTTTCTCTACTTTTTTCTCTACAAAGTATTCCGCATACTCTTTCATCAGATGGTCTTCATAGTCTGCATCAATTTTCGGCTGGGAAACAATATCATTAAGAACTTTCATTCTTTTGATTTCCTCCAGATATTCCGGATTGGTCGTTTTGATGTCATTCAGAATTTCAGAACTTTCTTTATAGTCTTTCTTTAAAAACTTAAGATAAGCGTCTGCAATCTGCCAGTACTCATCCTTAGACTTTTCCTTTGTTTTATCAGTGAATTTTTCAAGACTGTCAAGGAAATCCTGTGTTTTTTCATCATAATAATAAGCTGTTCTGTTATAAAAAGGGATTCTATCCGGATTACTGAACAGTTCATCGTCACTTTGATCAGCTTTAACGTTATTACCTGTTTTATCAGATTTGGAACCTCCGAAAAGATTTTTGAAGAACCTTACAATTTTCTGCCAGAAAGAAAGCTTTTCTTCTTTCACCTCAGTTTTGGTTGAATCTGCAGATGTATCTTTTGAGGTGTTATCCGTTGAATTTTCCTTCGTCGTTGCTTTTTGAGCATCTGAAGTGTAGTAATAGGTAGGCAGATAGCTTCTTTCAAGCTCGTTGATACTTCTGGCAGCCATTACCTTCAGAATCTCGGAATCTGGATCAATTTCATACATCTTTTCCATCATGGGAATTGGATTGTTGAAATCTTCATAACCCAAAAGGAAGTAAGCCATATTCTTTTCTTCATTCGTATTGGCTCTTTTCATGATATTGCTGAAAGAGGCAGTGTCTGAAAGTTTCATGGAAACAAAAGCAGACTCCTTACGGTCTTTACTGTTCATGAATACCTGAAAAAAGTTCCAGTTGGCATCACTGTTCATTTCCAGTCCTCTTTGAGCTCCTGCCAATTGGTCCAGAGACATGAAGTAGACCGTTCCTTTCAGTTTGATGGGAGCAACATATGTTTTGAAAGCCTGCAAAGCAGAATCGTAGTTTCTGGTATAATGATTAAGACGTACCAGTTGATATCCGTACCGCTGCTTGATTTCAGGATTTCTCGCTGCGTTGTACAAAGAGGTTAAAGCAGCAATGGTTTTATGGTAATCAAGAGCCGTAGCATTTTTTCTGTTGGCATCCCTGTCGTAATAGAATGAGTTTTCACTTTCTATATAATTGATGCTCATATAAGGCTCAAGATACTTGGCTTCAATCAAATAATTAATACCTTCCTTATATTTCTGGTAAAATCCGGTGCCTAGCTTTTGTAAAAGAGGGTTGGTTGGATTTCCGTTCTTTAAAGCATTCAGGTCGTTCATACTGATCTTATACACCAGATTCTGGGTTTCGGAATAGCTCAGCTGATTGTTAAAAAACTTTTTCCATGTTTCAACATTATCATCAGGAATCAATGCAGAATTATATCCTCCATAAAATCTGCTTGAATAATTATGCAGGAAGGGGAGATAAGCCTTGTCTTTGATGATGGTTTGCGTAAAAAGGTTGAAGTAATCATAATCAGGATCCGACCACGCACAGGCGTCAGATTGTGTATAGAAAAGTGATACGACCGCAAGTGAAAGAATATACTTTTTCATAGGGTGTGCAGTGTTTTTTTAGTTTTAATATTGTATGATGGCAGTGTTCTGGCAAGTATGCCTCTATCTCCAGGAGATTAAAATTTCCGGTCTGACACAAATTTACTATCTAATTGATAATAAATGATATTAAAATGCGGGATTTTTTTCTGTAAAAACCCAATAACATCATTAAGCTGTTCTTCAGATATTTCCTCTGCCTTTATTTTGAAACCTTTATTCAAATAACTTCCAAAGTAGAATCCGTCTTTCATGACTTCAACTTCGTGATCTGAAATCTTTTTGAAACTGGAGTTTTCCAGATCTCTTTTCGATAAGGCATTAATAAGTCTGTGTTTTCCTAAATGATTGGTAACAATTCCCCATGAATATATGGGAAGTGCCACTTCAACATTTTTGATCGGATAATCTTCCATTTTTGAAAGGTAGCTTTTCAGAATATTCACATCCAGGATAGAATTCTTATCAGATTTTTCAAGAGGCGATGAAGTAGAGTAGCACATCAGATACACTTTTCCTACGGGAGGAATTCCGGTCTGCTTTTTATCTTTTACCTGGTGAAGGCGAAGTGTACAGGTAATTTCTTTTCCGGAAATTCTTTTGAGTTCTTTCAGAAATTTAAAATAATCATTTCGTGTACCGGCGGTCCAGTCACAGTCGATCTGGATTTCGTTACTGCTGTTAAGATGATATTCTCTCGCTTTCTTTTGAACTAATACATGAATGCTTTCTGCCAGAAATTTGATCTCTTCCGCAGAGATCCCCAGCAAGGTCTGATTGGTAATGAAAACCGTAGGAACAATCTGTTTGTCTGTCTGAAAACTTGGGTCTTTGGTGATTACTGCAACAGGTTGAAATTTCCCATTCACCTTATCTACATCAAAAAATCTTGTGTACAAATAAGGAATCGTAGCTTTATCCAATGCTTTCTTTTCTGCATTGTCAAGCTTCAGTTTGGTTTTCCAGTAATAGAAAGTGTAAGTATGATTCTCTTTCCTGTTGCATGATACAGTAAGAAAGAGGAGAAATAGAAATAAAATTTTAAAATGTTTCATTGGTGTAAATCACCCTTCAAAAATAAAGATATTTTGGCAGAATATAACCCGTAAAATCCCGGTGATTAAAGGTAATAAGCAAAAAATATTGTATTGATGTAGTATGATTTGTTCAAATGCAGTAGGTTGTATAACGATTCCCCTCCTCCGGAGGGGTGGCAAATTTATAATTTGACGGGGTGGTTTTCCACAACAGGAAAACCACCCCAAATGGAGTGGCTTTTTCTCTATATTGTACTACTTAAAAAATTCGCTTTCACAGGTACAGGTTTCTTTATTGATGCTCTCAGTGGATGAGCAGCAGCCTTCAAGATTCTTAACATTTCCTTTTTCATCGGTAAGGTAGATTTTATCTTTATCAAATTTCACGAAAAACGTTTCCTCATATTTTTTAAAAACCACTTTCATTACCTTATTGGGTGCGTATTTACCAACATTGATTTCTTCCGTTGTTTCTTCTCCGCTGGCCTGATTCACCTGAACGTATCCAAAATGTACATCACCATTATTTTTGAGATCCAGATAATAATGAGGAGTACCTGTGCCACTATATCCTTTCATGATATCAAAAGCTCTGTATCCAATAAAAGGAAGCTCTGTCTGCTGTGCCCACGTAAAAATACTGATGCATAGAATCATTATACTGAAAAACTTTTTCATAGATATTTTTTTCAAAAGTAAAGATTTTTAAGCAAAAACATTCACCGTAAAAACACGGTTGTTTAAAAGATGTGTTGTACAAAATCTCTTTCAAAGTTTTTTATAACAATAAAGCCACTTCTTTTGGGAGTGGCTTTCTATAATGAGTTAAAATCAGATTAAAAAACGGTTGCCGCAAGCTGAATCCTTGCAAACTTATTCGATGGATTCCACATCGCCATCATGGTTACAGGAAGGCTGTAATGATCAGTAATCTTAACTACCTTTCCGGCCTTTAGGCCTACATTTACGATGTCAAAGCTGTTTTTACCATTGCCATATAAGAACGTTTTATCATTGAGCGCGAATCCTGCTCCTACAAATGCATCCAGATTGACTTTCTGTCCCTTAATAACAGGATAGCTTGCCTGTACATAAGTGGAGTATCTGTTCTTTTTGTAACTTCCATCAGCTTCAAGAATAACTTCTCCTGCATTGGCTCCCCCATACAGCATGATATCAGCCTCAATATTGATCGGGAATGACGGTCCGAAAGTATAGTTGGTTCTTAGATCAATAATATGGGCAGTTCTTCTCTGTGAATAGCTGAAAATATCGTCCGCAGCCACTGCAGTATTGATGTTTCGGGAATTGTAAAGGTCCCATAGCCCAATATAAAAACGTCCGTCAGAATATTGAATATAATAATTGATCTCTTTATAATGAGTGTTGTCTTTATCATCCGCAAGTGCAGATGCTCCCCAGATTCCTACCTTCCATTTTTTCTCTGCATCCAGGGCATACGACAGGTTTCCCATTACAACAGGCTTATCAGTAATAATAAGGCCTCTCCATAAATGATTGTTCTGAATATTGGCCGTAAAATCAAGTCTTCCTTCTTTGGATTCCGTGGCTTCAGCACTTTCCTGTGAAAATAGCTTTCCTGTCCCTAAAACAAGAAGGAAAATCCCTTTTAAGATTTTTTTCATCATGTGTTTTATTTTAAAAATCCATATAATACTGCTGCGATAATCGCTCCGGTAACCGGACCTACTACAGGAATCCACGCATAGCCCCAGTCACTGCTTCCTTTTACAGGTAAAATGGCATGCATGATTCTTGGTGCAAGATCTCTTGCCGGGTTAATGGCATAGCCTGTAGTTCCTCCGAGTGATAAACCAATTGCCCAGACTACAAACGTAACAGGAATTGCTCCGATAGAACCCAGACCTATTTTAGCGGTTGGATCTGCCTGTAAAGAAATACTTGGATCTGCAAAATAGAATACACAGAATACCAGTACAAATGTTCCGATAATCTCACTGATAAGATTGGACGATGTTTTTCTGATAGCAGGACCTGTACTGAAACATGCCAGCTTGGCTCCTTCATCTTCCGTAATCGCAAAATGGTCTTTATGAAACAGCCATACCAGAAATGCACCCAGCATTCCGCCGATCATTTGGGCTGCAATATAAGAGGGAACCAGGTCCCATGAAAATTTTCCTGCGGTTGCAAGACCAATGGTTACAGCCGGATTCAGATGGGCCCCACTTATTGGCCCTGCAACGGTTACTCCCACAAATACGGCCAATGCCCATGCGGTAGTAATAACAATCCATCCGGAATTATTTCCTTTCGTATCTTTTAAGACAACATTGGCTACAACACCGTTGCCTAACAATATAAGAAGCATCGTTCCGATAACTTCTGCAATAAATGGGGTCATATAAGTTTTTTTAATGTATGAGTTAATCTTCTATCCAGCTTTGGGCACTTTTTACAGCTTTCTTCCAGAAGTGGGTCATTTTATCCACTTGTTCTCTGGCCAGCTGAGGGTGGAAATCCTTGTCCACAATCCATTGTTCCTGGATTTCGTCAATACTTTTCCAATATCCTACTGCAAGTCCTGCAAGGTAGGCTGCACCAAGTGCTGTAGTTTCCAGTGTTTTGGGTCTTGTAATTTTAAATCCGAATAAGTCAGACTGGATCTGCATCAGAAGATCACTTGCAGATGCTCCGCCGTCTACTCTCAGCTCAAGACTTGCTCTTCCGGAATCGGCTTCCATTGCTTTTACAATATCATACACCTGAAATGCAATTCCTTCCAGTGTTGCTCTTGCTATATGTGCATCGGTAGTTCCCCGGGTAATTCCTACAATGGTTCCGCGGGCATACTGATCCCAGTAAGGAGCACCAAGACCTGTCAGTGCAGGGACAAAGTAAACGCCACCATTATCTGGTACGGAAGCTGCCAGTTTATTGATTTCATCAGAAGAATGAATAAGCTTAAGACCGTCTCTTAGCCATTGAATAGCAGCGCCTCCTACGAATACACTTCCTTCCAGAGCGTAGTTGACTTCTCCATTGATTTTCCAGGCTACAGTGGTAAGAAGATTGTTTTTAGAAGAAACTGCTTCCGTTCCTGTGTTCATTAATAAGAAACATCCTGTTCCATAAGTGTTTTTTACCATTCCCGGAGTGGTGCACATCTGTCCGAATAAAGCTGCCTGCTGATCGCCGGCAATACCTGCGATTGGAATTTTGGTAGAGAAAAGGGTAGTTGCTGTTTCTCCATATATTTCACTGCTTTGCTTGACTTCAGGGAGAATGTTTTTAGGAATATTGAACAGTTCTAATAAATCATTGTCCCATTCTAAAGTATGAATATTCAGAAGCATGGTTCTGCTGGCATTGGAAACGTCGGTGATAAACATTTTTCCACGGGTCAGTTTCCATACAAGCCATGTGTCAACAGTTCCAAAACATAATTTTCCTTCTTCGGCTTTCTGTCTTGCTCCTTCTACATTATCAAGGATCCATTTCAGCTTGGTCGCTGAAAAGTACGCATCCAGAACCAGTCCTGTTTTTTCTTTGATGGTTTCTGCATGTCCCTGTTCTTTCAGCTCGTCGCAGTATTTTGAAGTTCTCCTGTCCTGCCATACAATGGCATTATAGATGGGTTCACCGGTTTCCTTATCCCAAACAATTGTCGTTTCACGTTGATTGGTTATTCCGATGGCTGCAACTTCCAGTCCTGAGATTCCTGCCTTTGCAATAACTTCAGCTGCTACAGAGATCTGTGAAGACCAGATTTCGTTTGGATCGTGTTCTACCCAACCCGGAGTAGGAAATATTTGTCTGAAATCTTTTTGAGATACATATTCTATTTCTCCACTGTGATTGAAGAGAATCGCTCTGGAGGAAGTTGTTCCCTGGTCTAGAGCGAGAATTAGTTTTTCATTCATGTATATAATGCTAATTTAGGTTGATTACTTTAGGTGAATAAGGAGTTAGTAAATATCCTCTTGCCAGTTCAATGAATTCATTTTCCTGCTGCTGAGCCCATTCTTCAGAATATCCTTTTTCTTCAGCAATGATTTTTGCTACGTTATGAGCGCTGTCTATCGCTGCTCTGGCATCCAGGAAAAGCAAACGTACTCTTCTTGCCAGGATATCTTCAATCGTTTCTGCCATTTCAGCTCTTACTGCCCATACTACTTCTGCTACAGTAAAAGGGTGATCCGGGTGGATTTTTTGAGCATAGCGCGGATTACTTTCCTGTAATTTTTTGATCGCCGGAATATCAGATCCGTACACATACAGATGATTGGTTCTGTCTACCTGTTCCGGTTTTACATTTCCATGAATGGAAAGATGTTCTGTTTTAGACGGGCTGTTTCCCAATCTGTGAACTTTCATGGCTTCGTTTACGGTATCTTCTGCCATTTTACGGTAGGTAGTCCATTTTCCTCCGATAATGGAAACTAATCCAGTCTCTGAAGTAATGACCTTGTGGCTTCGCGATACTTCTTTTGTACTTTTGCTTCCGTCTTTGGGTGCAGCAAGCGGACGAAGACCTGCGAAAACAGATTTTACATCTTCACGTGTCGGTTTTTTAGCTAAATATTGTCTTGCTGTATTCAATACAAAACTGATTTCCTCTTCTAGTGCACGAGGCTCAAAGCTTTCATCCTTCAGAAGGGTGTCTGTAGTTCCCACCAAAGCTCTGTCATGCCATGGAACAACAAATAACACTCTGCCGTCCGATGTTTTTGGAATCATGATGGCATCATCACTTTTCAGGAAGGATTTATCCAGTACGAGGTGAATCCCCTGGCTTGGTACCACAAGTTTACCATGTTTAGGGTTGTTCATATTAAGAATATCATTGGTAAACACACCTGTTGCATTGATCACTACTTTACCATGGATCTGATATTGCTGTTTAGAAAACTGGTCTTCTGCAACTACACCGATTATTTTATCCGAATCATCTTTCAAAAGGTTGATTACTTTAACATAGTTGACAGCACTTCCGCCTTTTTCAATAATAGTCTGGGTAAGGTTGATCGCAAGTCTGGCATCGTCAAACTGTCCGTCCTGGTAAACAACTCCACTCATTAAGTGATTTTGTTCAATAGTGGGAAGCTTTTCGATGGTTTTTGATTTGCTGATGTATTTCGTTTTACCTAAGCTCAATTTTCCGGCAAGAAAATCATAAACAGATAGCCCTATCTTATAATAGATTCCTCCCCACCAGGTATAGTTAGGAATAATAAAAGACTGATTTTTTACAATATGTGCTGCGTTTTTTGCTAAGAGTCCTCTTTCTTTTAATGCTTCTTTTACCAATCCGACATCTCCCTGAGCGAGATATCTAACTCCGCCGTGTACCAATTTGGTACTTCTGCTGGATGTTGCTTTTGCGAAGTCATGAGATTCAAGCAATAAAGTTTTGAATCCCCTGCTTACCGCATCTAATGCTGAACCTAAACCACTGGCTCCTCCTCCTATGACAATAAAGTCCCATTCTTTTACATTGGTTAACTTACTGAGTTCTTCGTTTCGTTTCATAAATGTTTCGTTTATGTTTCGTTTTCAAATATATAAATTAAAAATGAAAGCAAAAAGAAAATAAATGAAATTTTAAAATATCGGAAAAAATCGGTAATTTTGATGAAACGAATAAAATGGAAAAGCTATTACCAAGGCAGGATGAAATACTTAAAGAGCTGGATGAGAAAGGATATGTACTTGTCCAGGATCTGTGTGAAAAGCTCAATGTTTCTTCGGTTACGATCCGAAAGGATCTGAACTATCTCGAAAGCCTGGGGCTTCTTTTCAGGAATCATGGAGGAGCAAGTAAGCAGGTAAGATATGCTTACGAGAAAAACGTCGGGGAGAAAGAAAACATCAATGTGGAAGCGAAGCAGATTATTGCCAAAGCGGCATTATCACTGATTCAGGAAAATGACTGTATTATATTGGCGTCCGGAACAACCATGCATTATCTTGCCAGAATGCTTGTGAATTTCAATTCGCTTACTGTTTTAACGTCCTCATTGAGGGTGGCTATTGAGCTTTGTAACAATCCTAATATTAATGTGATCCAACTGGGAGGGGAGGTGAGGAAAAGTTCAACTTCAATTGTAGGATCCATTTCGGAAGGAATTCTCAAACAGTTTTCATGTAATAAACTTTTTCTGGGAGTAGACGGTATTGATCTTGAATTTGGAATCAGTACCTCCAATGCGGCGGAGGCACATCTTAATCAGGTAATGATTGAGTGTGCGGATAAGACAGTCGTTTTGGCAGATTCGTCCAAACTGAATAAGAAGGGGTTTGGTAAAATTGCCTCATTGGACGAAGTAGATTATCTGATCACAGATAATGGTATCGGTGAAGAAGACCGGTCCGCGTTGGAAGAGAGAGGTGTTACGGTTATTGTAAAATAGATTGTATTCAGCTTAATCAAATAGTTAAAAAGAGACCATCTGACTTCAGGCGGTCTCTATTTTAAAATAGAAATCATTTGACTTATACTTTCCAGAAAAATCTCTTTTTGTTTTTTCTTTCCGCTCCAAGCGCAGTGTAGAACTTAATGGCTCTTGTATTAAAATCCGGGGTTTGCCATTGAATTATGGAGCAGCCTTCTTCTTGTGAGTGGCTTTTTATTAATTCCATTATTTGTTTTCCTGTTCCGTTTCCCCTTGCATTCTCTTTTAGGAATAAGCAGTCAACATACATATAGTAACCTGCGTCCCAGGTGGAGAACGGTTTGAAAAATGTTGCATATCCTGTTATTTCAGTATCAGATTCTGCAACCAGACATTTTATATGGGAATCCGGATCAAGGAGGTGTTTAGCGAGCTGTTCCTTTTTGTTTTCTTCCTTAAAAAAGTTTCTTTCATAGTGCGCATGGGCTTTACATAATTCAATAATGGAACTTATGTCTTTTTCTTCGGCGAATCTTATTTTCATATCTTTATGTTGATGGATTAGCAGGCGCATACAAAAGCGGAACCATTGGTAGGATCTGTTCCTTCTGTGGCATAGCCATCAAATTTCCACCATTCCATTCCTCCTATTAATTCCATCACCTTAAATCCTAATTGGGTCATTTTTAAAGCTCCTTTTGTGGAAGCATTACAGCCTATCCCGTCGCAGTAGCAGACATATATTTTTGACTTATCAAGGTGCCGGGTGCTTTCTTCTGTCATTTCCCGATGGGGCAGATTAATTGCAGATGGGATGTGTTCTTTGCTATAGCCATGTGGTCTTCTGGTATCTACTGCAATGTAATCTGTGCTGTTTTGAAATCCATCATATAAATCTGAAGGATCCATTTCATACATTAATTTTTTCTGGTAGAATTCAATTTGTTCTTGCATACTATTAAATTGTTTGTAGTGCAAAGCTATGATCGGGTTTATTCTTTTCCTAAGATTGAAATTGAATGTTCTGCAGTGTTAAATGAAATATTTTCAGATAGTGTTTTTTGTTATATGATTAACTTTGCGCTATGGAAATCAAGTTTTTAAAACTTATTAAAACAATTGCGGAGGAAGGGAGTATTGCAGGTTCTTCTGAAAAACTTTTTTTGACACAGTCAGCCTTAAGCCATCAGCTTAAAGATCTGGAAATCCAGCTCGGGTTTAAAGTGTTTTACAGGGCAAGGAACAAATGGGAGCTTACTGAGGAGGGAAGTGTGCTTTACAAAACTGCATGTACGGTAATAGATAGTATAGGGAATGGCCTGAATGAGATTCAACAGATAAGAGCCGGAGCGGCGGGTACCATAAAAATCAGTACAGAATGTTACTCATTTTATCAGGGACTACCGTTATTTATTCAGAAAATGAAAGTATTATATCCGGAGATTGAAGTGAATCTGGTATTGGAAGCGACTCATAAGCCTGTGGAAAAAATCATATCCAATGAAATTGATATTGCAGTGGTCACTTCAAAACCTGCCGGTAATAATGAATTGATCTGCATTGAGATTTTTGAGGATGAAGTTTTTGCAGTAATTCATAAAGAAAACCTTTTAAATGATACTGAATATCTTAGTGCTGAGGATTTTCGGGAAGCTCATTTAATCATTCATTCTTTTCCTTTAGAAACCGTTTCTGTTTACGATCGGTTCCTTAATCCTAGCGGAATGATGCCTGTGAAGATTTCAGCAGTTCCGCTAACAGAAGTTACTTTGGAAATGGTGCAGGCCAATATGGGGATTACCTGTATGCCGAAATGGGCATTGCATTCATTCAGGCTGTCTGATGAGCTGAAATTTAAAAAAATCGGAAGTAAGGGGTTGAAAAGAAAACATTATCTGGTGGTAAGAAAATCGGATGCCGGAAAAAAATATATTAATGACTTTCTTTTAAACTTCAAAGAATATTTTCAAAATTTTGGATAGTTTTTTTTCTGAAACTGCTAAATGATTAAAAATCAAAATATTTTAGTCGAAATATTTGTCAGTTACAAAATTATTCATAAATTTGCACACTCATTTTAGGGGCGTAGTATGCCTATATCAAAAGTAGAAATTACTTCAGACTTCCGAAAAATGGGGATAAATAAAGGATAAATTTTATTATAATATAAACAATGTCAGGTATTATTGGTAAAAAAATCGGTATGACATCTTTGTTTAACGAAGAAGGAAAAAACATTCCTTGTACAGTTATCCAAGCTGGTCCATGCTCGGTTTTACAGGTCAGAACCTTAGAAAAAGACGGTTATAAAGCTGTTCAGTTAGGTTTCGATGACAAGAGTGAGAAGAACGTTGGTAAAGCGTTAGCTGGTCATTTTAAAAAGGCTGGTTCTGCTCCTAAAGCTAAATTAGTTGAATTCTACAGAGAGTTCGTTGATGAAGTAAAAGTAGGAGAAGAAGTAAAAGTTGATTTATTCGCTGAAGGTGAATATGTTGACGTAACAGGAACTTCAAAAGGTAAAGGCTTCCAGGGTGTTGTTAAGAGACACGGATTTGGAGGTGTAATGCAGGCAACTCATGGTCAGCACAACAGACTTAGAGCTCCAGGTTCTATCGGTGCTGGTTCAGACCCTTCAAGAGTATTCAAAGGGATGAGAATGGCTGGAAGAATGGGAGGTAAGCAGGTAACTGTTCAAAACCTTCAAGTGTTAAAAGTTGATCAAGAACAAAATCTTTTAGTAGTAAAAGGTGCTGTTCCGGGAGCTAAAAATTCTTATGTAATTATCAGAAAATGGAACTAGTAGTATTAAATACATCAGGAAAAGAGACCGGAAGAAAAGTAACTCTAGACGAAACAGTATTCGGAATTGAGCCAAATCAGCACGCGGTTTACTTAGAAGTTAAACAGTATCTTGCTGCTCAAAGACAAGGTACTCATAAAGCAAAAGAAAGAAGCGAAATTACTGCTTCTACTAAAAAGCTTAAGAAGCAAAAAGGATCAGGATCTGCTAGATACGGTGATATCAAATCTCCAGTATTCAGAGGTGGAGGTAGAGTATTCGGACCAAAACCAAGAGACTACAGATTCAAATTGAACAAAGCTCTTAAGAGATTGGCTAAGAAATCTGTTTTATCTCAAAAAATGAGAGACAACAGCATTAAAGTTTTAGAAGATGTGAGCTTTGACGCTCCTAAGACTAAAGATTTCATCAATGTATTAAATGCATTGGAACTTAACGGTAAAAAATCTTTATTCGTTCTTCCTGAAGCTAACAAGAATGTGTATTTATCTTCAAGAAACTTACCTAAAACTAAAGTAATGAACTTCAACGAGATCAGTTCTTACGATTTAGTAAACGCTGGTGAGATCATTTTCTTCGAAGGTGCAGTTGAAAAATTCCAGGAAAATTTAAAGAAATAAATCATGTCAGTTATTATTAAACCAGTTATTTCAGAAAAGGCTAATTACCTTACAGATTTAAGAGGTTCTTATTCTTTCTTAGTGAATCCTAAGGCGAATAAAATCGAGATCAAAAAAGCTGTTGAAGCGGCTTACGGTGTAAAAGTAGCAGACGTTAACACAATGATTTATGCTCCGAAGGTTTCTTCAAAATACACTAAAAAAGGTCTTCAAGTAGGAAAGACAAATAAATTGAAAAAAGCGGTAATCAAACTTGCTGAAGGTGAGGTTATCGATATTTTTGCTGTAAATTAATTATTAATTATAAATAATAGTAATGTCTGTTAGAAAATTAAAACCTATCACCCCGGGACAGAGATTCAGAATTGTAAACAATTTTGAGGAAATTACTACCAACAAACCAGAGAAATCTCTAACAGTTGGTATTAAAAAGTCAGGTGGACGTAACCAAACAGGTAAAATGACCATGCGTTACACCGGAGGTGGACACAAAAAGAAATACAGAATTATTGACTTCAAAAGAAACAAAGCAAACGTTGAAGCTACTGTAAAATCTGTAGAATACGATCCAAACAGAACTGCATTTATCGCTTTATTAGAGTACGCAGACGGAGAGAAGAGATATATCATCGCTCCAAACGGTATCAAAGTTGATCAGAAAGTAGTATCAGGAGAAAGCGTTGAACCAAACGTAGGTAACGCAATGAAATTGAAAAATATTCCATTGGGTACTGTAATCTCTTGTGTTGAAATGAAGCCTGGACAAGGTGCAATTTTAGCAAGAAGTGCTGGTTCTTCAGCTCAATTAACTTCAAGAGATGGTAAATATGCAATCATCAAGTTACCTTCAGGAGAATCAAGAATGATCCTTACTGAATGTATGGCAATGATTGGTTCTGTTTCCAACTCAGATCACCAATTAACTGTATCAGGTAAGGCTGGTAGAAGCAGATGGTTAGGTAGAAGACCAAGAACAAGAGCGGTTGTAATGAACCCAGTAGATCACCCAATGGGTGGTGGTGAAGGACGTTCTTCAGGAGGTCACCCAAGATCTAGAAACGGTAAACCGGCTAAAGGTTACAAAACTAGAAAGAAAAACAAAGTGTCTAACCGTTACATCGTATCTAAAAGAAAATAATTATGGCAAGATCACTTAAAAAAGGACCGTTCATTCATCATACTTTAGATAAGAAGGTTCAGGCAAATATAGAGTCTGGTAAGAAGACAGTTATCAAAACTTGGTCTAGAGCATCTATGATCTCTCCGGACTTCGTAGGACAAACTATTGCTGTACACAACGGGAAATCTTTTATCCCTGTTTACGTTACAGAAAACATGGTTGGTCACAAGTTAGGCGAATTTTCTCCAACAAGATCTTTCAGAGGTCATGGTGGTAACAAAAACAAAGGAAGCAGATAATCATGGGATCAAGAAAACAAGATAGTTCAATCGCAAGAAAAGAAGCTAACAAAGACGTTGTAAAAGCTTCATTAAATAATTGCCCGTCTTCTCCAAGAAAAATGAGATTAGTTGCTGATATCATTAGAGGAGAGCAGGTAGACAAAGCACTTTATATCCTAAAATATTCTAAGAAGGATGCTTCTAACAAGTTAGAGAAATTACTTCTTTCTGCTATGGCTAACTGGCAAGTGAAAAACGAAGGTGCTGACATCGAGGAAGCAAACCTTATCGTTAAAGAAATATTTGTGGATAGTGCAAGACAATTGAAGAGACTAAGACCAGCTCCACAAGGTAGAGGGTATAGAATCAGAAAAAGATCTAACCACGTTACATTAATCTTAGGTAACAAAGAAAATTAATCAAGGTATGGGACAGAAGACAAATCCAATTGGTAACAGATTAGGTATCATCAGAGGATGGGATTCTAACTGGTTTGGTGGAAACGATTATGGAGACAGAATCGCTGAAGACTACAAAATCAGAAGATACCTTGAAGCTAGATTATCTAAAGGTGGTATTTCAAAAATTTATATTGAAAGAACTTTAAAATTAGTTACAGTAACTATTACTACTGCTAGACCGGGACTTATCATCGGTAAAGGAGGTCAGGAAGTTGATAAATTGAAAGAAGAGTTGAAGAAATTGACTGGTAAGGATATTCAAATCAACATTTTCGAAATCAAAAGACCTGAATTAGATGCTGTACTAGTTGCTGATAGTATTTCTAAGCAAATTGAAAACAGAATTTCTTACAGAAGAGCTGTTAAAATGGCAATGGCAAGTACTATGAGAATGGGTGCTGAAGGTATCAAAGTTCAAATCTCTGGTAGATTAAACGGAGCTGAAATGGCAAGATCAGAATCTTTCAAAGAAGGAAGAATTCCATTGTCAACTTTCAGAGCTGATATTGATTACCACTGGGCAGAAGCTCACACTACTTACGGTAGACTAGGGGTAAAAGTTTGGATCATGAAGGGTGAAGTTTACGGTAAAAGAGAACTTTCTCCACTAGTGGGACAACAGAAAAAAGGAGGTCAGTCAGACAGAGGAAACAGAGGAGGAGACAGAGACAACAGAAGACCTAGAAAAAACAACAACAATAACAATAATAATTAAAATTTTAGATTAGAAATTTTGAATTTTAAATTACCGTTACTTTTTTAAAATAAAAAAAATCTAAAATCTAAAATCTAAAATCTAAAATTTAGAAATTATGTTACAACCAAAAAGAACCAAATTCCGTAGAGTTCATAAGATGAAGATGAAGGGGAATGCCCAGAGAGGTAGTCAACTTGCTTACGGAACTTTTGGGATCAAAGCAACGGAAGGAGCTTGGATCACTGCAAGACAGATTGAAGCGGCTCGTATCGCTGCGACAAGATATATGAAGAGAGAAGGTCAACTATGGATCAAAATCTTCCCAGATAAGCCAATTACTAAGAAACCAGCGGAAGTACGTATGGGTAAAGGTAAGGGTGCTGTTGAATATTGGGTAGCTGTAGTAAAACCAGGTAAAATTATGTTCGAAGTTGGAGGTGTACCTTACGATATCGCTAAGGAAGCTTTAAGACTTGCTGCACAAAAATTACCAGTAGTTACTAAATTCATCGTTGCTAACGATTTTGTTAAACCTCTATAATCTTTGAATACAATGAAAAATGCTGATATTAAAAATTTAAGCGCGGGTGATATTCAAGCTCAATTAACTGAAGCAAAAGCTCAATATTCTAAATTGAAATTGGCTCATGCAATCAGCCCAATTGAAAACCCGATTCAAATCAGAGATTTGAGAAAAACAATCGCAAGACTAAACACTGAGTTAACTAACAAACAATAATTTCATTTTACAATGGATAGAAATTTAAGAAAAGAAAGAATCGGAGTGGTTTCCAGCAATAAAATGGAAAAAACTATTGTTGTTAGTGAAACTACAAGAGTAAAGCACCCGATGTACGGTAAATTCGTTTTGAAAACGAAAAAATATACTGCACACGACGAGAACAACGAATGCACAGAAGGTGATACAGTTTTGATCCAGGAAACTAGACCTTTGAGCAAGAGCAAGAGATGGAGATTAGTAAGAATCATTGAAAAAGCTAAGTAATAATGTTACAAACAGAATCAAGATTAAAAGTTGCTGATAACACAGGTGCTAAAGAAGTACTAGTGATCAGAGTTCTGGGAGGAACCAGAAGAAGATATGCTTCAGTTGGTGATAAAATCGTTGTTACGATCAAGGATTCTACGCCATCTGGAAACGCTAAAAAAGGTCAGGTATCTAAAGCTGTAGTAGTAAGAACTAAAAAAGCAGTAAGAAGAAAAGATGGTTCATACATCAAATTCGACGACAATGCTTGTGTATTACTAAACGCAGCGGGAGAAATGAGAGGAACGCGTGTTTTCGGACCAGTTGCTCGTGAGTTGAGAGACAAAGAATATATGAAAATCATTTCATTAGCTCCTGAAGTACTTTAATTTTAAAAATTTTTAAAAGAAATGTCAAAGTTAAAAATAAAAAGAGGAGATAACGTAATCATTACTACTGGTAAGAAAGATATCAAAGGTAAGACAGGTGAAGTTATTGAAGTGATCAAGAAAGAAGGTAGAGACCCAAGAGTAATCGTTGCAGGACTTAACATCGTTAAAAAACACGTTAAGCCTTCAGCTTCTAATCCTCAAGGAGGAATTACTGAGAAGGAAGCTTCTATTCATATCTCAAACGTAGCTTTAGTTGGTAAAGACGGAAAAGCTATCAAAATCGGTTATAAAATCGAAGGAGATAAGAAAGTAAGAATTAACAAAAAAACGGGTGAAACTTTATAATTTGAATTAACATGGAATATATAGCAAGACCCAAAAAAGCATATAAAGAGACAATTGTTCCTGCAATGATGGAAGAATTCGGGTATAAGTCAGTAATGCAAGTACCTAAATTAGAGAAAATCGTTGTATCACAAGGTTTAGGTGATGCTACTGCAGACAAAAAAATCATTGATTATGCTGTAGAAGAGCTTACAAATATCACAGGTCAAAAGGCTGTTGGTACAATCTCTAAGAAAGACGAAGCTGCTTTCAAATTGAGAAAAGGTATGCCTGTAGGTGCAAAAGTTACTTTAAGAGGAAACCAGATGTATGAATTCTTAGACAGACTTACTGCTTCTGCTTTACCACGTATCAGAGATTTCTCTGGTATCAAAGCTGATGGTTTCGATGGTAGAGGTAACTACAACTTAGGTATTACTGAGCAGATTATTTTCCCTGAAATCGTAATTGACAAAGTGAAAAAAATCCAGGGGATGGACATCACTTTCGTTACTACTGCGAAAACAGATAAAGAAGCTAAAGCATTATTAACTCACTTCGGTTTACCATTTAAAAAGAACTAAGAAATGGCTAAAGAATCAATGAAAGCGCGTGAGCGCAAAAGAGAAGCACTAGTTGCTAAATACGCTGCTAAAAGACAAGCTCTTAAAGAAGCTGGTGATTACGAAGGACTTCAAAAATTGCCTAAAAATGCTTCTCCTGTAAGATTACACAACAGATGTAAACTAACAGGTAGACCAAGAGGATACATGAGAACGTTCGGTATTTCCAGAGTAACTTTCAGAGAAATGGCAAACAACGGTCTTATCCCAGGTGTAAGAAAAGCTAGTTGGTAATTATTACTAATTAAAAATCGGGACAATTAAGTTGTTCAGATACTAAAGATAAAAATATCAGACCGAAGATTTCTGAAGTCTGATATTTTACTCTTCAAGTCTTTGCAAAACTGATTGTTCTTTAACCAATAATTTATAAAAGAAAAATGGTAACAGATCCAATTTCAGATTTCCTAACAAGAGTAAGGAACGCACAAAGCGCAGGCCACAAAGTGGTGGAAATTCCTGCATCGAAAATCAAAAAGGAGATTACTAAGATCTTATTTGATCAAGGGTATATCTTAAACTACAAGTTTGAAGATAACGCTGTTCAAGGAGTGATCAAAATCGCTTTAAAGTATGATAAGCAAACTAACAAACCGGCTATCAAGTCTATTCAAAGAGCTTCTAGACCAGGTTTGAGACAGTACAAAGGTTCAGCTGAGCTTCCAAGAGTACTAAACGGTTTGGGTATTTCTATCATCTCTACTTCTAAAGGAGTAATGACTGACAAGAAAGCTAGAGAAGAGAAAGTAGGCGGTGAAGTAATCTGCTATGTTTATTAATTTTTAATCAGAGGAAAATGTCAAGAATTGGTAAAGCAATTATAACAATTCCAGCAGGAGTTACAATCACTGAAAACAACGGTGTAGTAACTGTAAAAGGAGCTAAAGGAGAGCTTTCTCAGGAGCTTACTGCAGGAATTACTATAGAACAGAAAGATGGTGAACTTAACGTAAACAGACCATCTGATTCTAAACAACACAAAGCGCTTCACGGTTTATACAGAGCGTTAATCAACAACATGATTGTTGGTGTAAGTGCAGGTTTCGAAAAGAAACTTGAACTAGTAGGGGTAGGATATAGAGCTTCACACGCAGGTCAAAAACTTGAGTTGGCTTTAGGATTCTCTCACGGTATCGTATTAGAACTTCCAAGTGAAGTAAAAGTGGATACATTGACTGAAAAAGGTAAAAACCCAATTATTACTTTAACGTCTCACGACAACCAACTTCTAGGAATGGTAGCTGCAAAGATCCGTTCTTTCAGAAAGCCTGAGCCATACAAAGGAAAAGGTGTAAGATTCGTAGGAGAAATTGTTAGACGTAAAGCTGGTAAATCTGCTTAATAAATTATAAGTATTATGGCATTAAGTAAATTAGAAAAAAGAATAAGAATCAAAAGAAGAGTAAGAGGGAAAATCTCTGGATCTTCTGAATTGCCAAGATTATCTGTATACAAAAGTAATAAGGAAATTTACGCTCAGTTAATCGACGATAAAAATGGTAAAACTTTAGTTTCAGCTTCTTCAAGAGAGAAAGGTGTAGACGCTAAAGGGACTAAGACTGAAGTTTCTGCTGCTGTTGGTAAAGCTATCGCTGCTAAAGCTATCGCTGCAGGAATCGAAAGTATTGTATTTGACAGAAACGGATTCGTATACCACGGTAGAGTAAAAGCTCTTGCTGATGGTGCAAGAGAAGGAGGACTTAAATTCTAATCATTAAATTTCGGAAAATATGTTAGGACTAGATAATATAGAAAGAGTAAAACCGGGAGGATTAGAATTAAAAGATCGTCTCGTAGCTGTTAACAGAGTAACAAAAGTAACAAAAGGAGGTAGAGCTTTCGGATTTTCTGCTATTGTTGTAGTAGGTAACGAAGAAGGTGTTATCGGTTTCGGTTTAGGAAAATCTAAAGAGGTTGCTTCTGCAATTGCTAAAGCAGTTGAAGACGCTAAGAAAAACCTTGTGAAAGTTCCTGTAATGAACCATACTATCCCTCACCAAACTACTGCTAGATACGGTGGTGCAGATATCTTCCTAAGACCTGCTTCTCACGGTACAGGATTGATCGCCGGAGGTGCGGTAAGAGCGGTATTGGAATCTGCTGGTATTCACGATATCCTTTCAAAATCTAAAGGATCTTCTAACCCTCACAACGTAGTGAAAGCTACTTTCAAAGCGTTATTAGACATCAGAAGACCTGAAGAGATCGCTAGAATGAGAGGAATTTCTCTAAGTAAAGTGTTTAACGGTTAATAATTAAAACAATGGCAACAATTAAAGTAAAGCAAGTAAGAAGCGCTATTGGTAGAACAAAAACCCAAAAGAGAACGCTTGAAGCATTAGGATTAAAAAAACTTCACCAAGTTGTAGAACACGAAGCTACTCCTTCTATCTTAGGAATGATCGCTGCAGTAAGCCACTTACTTGAAGTTCAAAAATAATTTTATAAAAGAGAAATTAAAATGAATTTAAATAACATAAAACCTGCTGCAGGATCTACTTTCAACTCAAAGAGAATTGGTAGAGGTCAAGGTAGTGGAAAAGGAGGTACTTCAACAAAAGGACACAAAGGTCAGAAAGCTAGAGCTGGTTATTCTCAAAAAATCGGTTTCGAAGGTGGACAGATGCCTTTACAAAGAAGATTACCTAAATTCGGATTCAAAAACGTAAACAGAAAAGAGTTTAGAGGAGTTAACCTTGATACTATCCAGACTTTAATCGAGAACAAATCCATCACCGGAGATATCACGAAAGAAGTTTTAGTAGCAAACGGGATAATTTCTAAAAACGAATTAGTGAAAATTATGGGTAGAGGAGAATTGAAATCTGCGGTTTCAATCTCTGCTGACAAATTCACTAAATCTGCTGAAGAGCTTATTGCTAAAGCAGGTGGAAAAGCAATTACCTTATAATACTTACTAATGAAAGAATTTATACAAACACTTAAAAATATTTGGAGTCTTAAAGAACTTAGAGATAAAATTCTCTTCACTTTAGGGATTATCCTTGTGTATAGATTCGCATCTTATATCTCGCTTCCTGCAATTAACCTTGCAGAGGTGGGAGATCTCTTAGAGCATTATAAAAATCAAGGCGGTAACAAGCAAGGAGCAGGTCTCCTTGGCTTGCTTTCGTCGTTTACGGGGGGAGCTTTCAGCCACGCTTCCGTAATGGCGTTGGGAATCATGCCTTATATTTCTGCTTCTATTATTGTTCAGTTGATGGGGATGGCTATTCCTTATCTTCAGAAGCTTCAGAAAGATGGAGAGTCAGGTAGAAATACATTGAACCAAATTACAAGATGGTTAACAATTGGAGTTTGTCTGGTACAGGCACCTTCTTACTTAACTTCTATTACTCAATTATTCTTACCATATGCTCAGTTCCAGTCTGCATACTATGTAGAGCCAAATTCAATCATGTTCTGGTTGCCAAGTATTGTTATTTTGGTTGCCGGTTCAGTATTCGCAATGTGGCTGGGTGAAAAGATTACCGATAAAGGAATCGGAAATGGTATCTCTATCCTTATTATGGTGGGGATCCTTTCAAGATTACCTGAGGCATTCGTACAGGAGATGGCCGTGCAGAACGGAAAAGGAGGAATGGGATCTATCATGATCCTTATTGAAGTATTATTCTGGATGTTGGTAGTTCTTTTAGCAGTAATCTTATCAGTAGCTGTTAGAAAAATTCCAATTCAGTATGTAAGCAGAGCTCAAGCAAGAGGAGGTGTAAACAGAAATCTTATGCAGGGAGCAAGACAATGGATTCCATTGAAAGTAAATGCTGCTGGTGTAATGCCGATTATCTTTGCCCAGGCATTGATGTTCGTACCAGGATTATTAACAAAATTCGATGAGTCTAACACTTTTCTTGCAGGTTTCAAGAATGTTTTTAGCTGGCAGTACAACGTATTGTTTGCGCTATTAATTATTATCTTCTCATTTTTCTATACTGCGATTACAATTCCGGTAAACCAGATGGCTGATGACTTGAAGAGAAATGGAGGTTTAGTACCGAAAGTAAGACCCGGTAAAGAGACCGCTGATTATTTAGATGATATTTTATCAAAAATTACCTTGCCAGGTGCAATTTTTTTATCTATCTTTGCAGTCCTTCCAGCAATTGTGCATGGAAGCTTTGTTCAGACAGATGCGTTTGCCCTATTTTTCGGGGGAACATCATTATTAATTATGGTGGGTGTAATTTTAGATACAGTTCAACAGATTAATACTTATCTGCTGAACCATCATTATGATGGCTTAATGCAGTCTAAATTATCAAGAACGACTGGATATTAATTTATGGCAAAACAAAAACATATTGAACAAGATGGCGTGATCGTGGAAGCACTTTCTAACGCCATGTTCCGTGTAGAGCTGGAAAATGGGCATATCCTTATTGCTCATATCTCCGGCAAAATGAGAATGCATTATATTAAACTTTTACCTGGAGATAAGGTAAAACTAGAAATGTCTCCCTATGATTTAACAAAAGGGAGGATCACATTTAGATATTAAAACAATTAGCCAAATGGAATACCCATTCCATTTGGCATTTGTAAAAAATAAATACTATCAAAATGAAAGTAAGAGCATCAATTAAAAAAAGAAGCGCTGATTGCAAAATCGTACGCAGAAAAGGTGTACTATTCGTAATCAACAAGAAGAACCCAAAATTTAAACAAAGACAAGGTTAACATTAAATTATGGCGAGAATTGCAGGTATTGATTTACCAAAAAACAAAAGAGGTGTTATCGGTTTAACTTACATCTATGGAGTAGGAAGAAGTACTTCTTCTGAAATCCTTAAAGCTGCCGGTATCAGCGAAGACAAGAAAGTCAACGAATGGAATGACGATGAATTGGCTGCAATCAGAACATATATCTCTGAAAACGTAAAAGTAGAAGGAGAATTGAGATCTGAAGTGCAATTGAACATCAAGAGATTGATGGACATAGGATGCCAACGAGGAATACGTCACAGACTTGGATTACCTTTAAGAGGCCAGAGAACGAAAAACAACTCTAGAACACGTAAAGGGAAGAGAAAAACTGTTGCTAACAAGAAAAAAGCTAGTAAATAATCGTTAGGAATTATGGCAAAACAAACTAAAGTAGTTAAGAAAAGAAAAGTAAAAGTTGAAGCTATTGGTGAAGCTCATATTCAGGCTTCTTTCAATAACATCATCATTTCTTTAACAAATAAAAACGGAGAGGTTATCTCTTGGGCTTCTGCCGGTAAAATGGGTTTCAGAGGTTCTAAAAAGAATACTCCATTTGCTGCTCAGATGGCAGCTGAAAATTGCTCTGCTGTAGCTCACGAAGCTGGTTTAAGAAGAGTAAAGGTGTTTGTGAAAGGTCCAGGTGCAGGTAGAGAATCTGCTATCAGATCTATCCACAATTCAGGAATTGAAGTTAGCGAAATCATTGATGTGACTCCTATGCCACACAATGGATGTAGACCACCAAAAAGAAGAAGAGTTTAATTTTTAGAATTTACCCATTATGGCAAGATATATTGGACCTAAAACTAAGATTGCTAGAAAGTTTGGTGCTGCAATCTACGGAGATGATAAAAACTTCGAAAAAAGAAAGAACCAACCGCCAGGACAACACGGTCCTAACAAAAGAAGAGGTGCTAAAAAATCAGAATATGCAATTCAGTTAGCTGAAAAACAAAAAGCTAAATATACTTACGGTATTTTAGAAAGACAGTTTGCTAACCTATTTGACAAAGCACACAGAAGTAAAGGTGTAACAGGGGAAGTTCTATTACAACTTTGTGAATCAAGATTGGATAACGTAGTATACAGATTAGGTTTTGCTAAAACAAGATCTGGAGCTAGACAATTGGTTTCTCACAGACACATCACTGTGAACGGGGAAATTCTTAATATCCCTTCTTACTTGGTAAAAGCTGGTGATGTAATCGCTGTAAGAGAAAAGTCTAAGTCTCTTGAAGTTGTTACCAATGCATTGGCTTCTAAGTCAAACTATGAGTGGTTACAATTCAACGATGAGAAGAAAGAAGGAACTTTCGTTTCTGCTCCTGAAAGAATCCAGATTCCGGAGGACATTAAGGAGAACCTTATCGTCGAACTTTACTCTAAATAATTTTTTAATCAAATTTTTGCTCAACCCAATAATATGGCAATTTTACAATTCATAAAACCCGATAAAGTAATTTTACTTAACTCTGATGAATTTAAAGGTCAATTTGAATTCAGACCTTTAGAACCAGGTTTCGGGCTTACAATCGGTAATGCTTTGAGAAGAGTGTTGCTTTCTTCTCTGGAAGGATACGCTATTTCATCTATCAAAATAGAAGGTGTAGAGCACGAATTTTCAACTATTCCAGGAGTAATCGAAGACGTTACCGAAATTATTCTTAACCTTAAGCAGGTAAGATTAAAAGCTGCAGCAGAAGGCCAGGCTAACGAGCAGGTTGTTGCTAAAGTTTCAGGTCAAACGGTTATTACTGCTGGTGATTTAGGAAAGTCTATCAATGGATTTGAGGTTCTGAACCCGGATCTAGTGATCTGCAACCTAAACAGTGATGTAACTTTCGAAATTACTTTCAATATTGAAAAAGGTAGAGGGTATGTTCCTTCTGAACAAAATAAATCAAACAATGCTCCTGTAGGAACTATTGCTATTGACTCTATTTTCACGCCGATCAAGAAAGTACAATACAGCATTGAAAATTATCGTGTAGAGCAAAAAACAGACTACGAAAAACTTGTATTAGATATAGAAACTGACGGGTCTATCAGCCCTCAGAATGCTTTAACTGAAGCTTCTAAGATATTAATTTATCACTTCATGCTATTCTCTGATGAGAGAATCACGCTTGAAACTGAAGCTGTAAAAGCATCTATCCAGTACGATGAAGAAACTCTTCACACAAGACAACTTCTTAAGTCTAAATTAGCAGATATGGATCTTTCTGTAAGAGCCCTTAACTGTCTGAAAGCGGCTGAAGTAGAAACTCTTGGAGAACTGGTTTCTTACAGTAAGTCTGATTTGATGAAATTCAGAAATTTTGGTAAAAAATCTTTGACAGAACTAGAAGAATTAGTGCATTCAAAAGGTCTTAACTTCGGTTTCGACGTTGCAAAATATAAGTTAGACGCTGATAAATAATTAATAATGAGACACGGTAAAAAATTCAATCACTTAGGAAGAACAGCTTCTCACAGAAGTGCTTTACTTTCTAATATGGCTTGTTCTCTAATTGAGCATAAAAGAATCAACACTACTGTAGCTAAAGCTAAAGCTTTAAGAGTATATGTTGAGCCTCTATTAACAAAAGCAAAAGAAGATACTACACACAACAGAAGAGTAGTATTCTCTTACCTTCAAAATAAATTTGCGGTTGCTGAATTATTCAGAACTGTAGCTCCTAAAATCGCTGAAAGAAACGGTGGTTATACAAGAATCATCAAGACAGGATTCAGACCAGGTGATGCTGCTGATACTGCTCTTATCGAGTTAGTAGATTTCAACGAGCTTTACAACCCTAATGCTGAAGAGAAAAAAGCTACAAGAAGAAGCAGAAGATCTACAACTGCTAAAAAAGCTGAAGCAGTAGTTGCTGATGCTCCTGCAGTTGAAGAGAAAGTAGAAGAAGCTAAAGCTGATACTACTGAGGAAAAAACTGAAGAATAATATTCATTCAGATATATAAAAAAACCATCCGGAATCCGGATGGTTTTTTATTTAATACTTATCAAATAAAATGTCCCTCAATATGGAAGGACATTTTTTTATTTAAATCTTTGTTCTTTTCAGCTCAATAATATTGTTACCCTGTTCAAGGTGAAGGCTGTCTCCTTTTACCCTTGCAGTCATATCATCTTTTTTGTAAATCGTTTCATCTCCTTTCGTTTCCGACTTAGGCAAGGTAAACGTTTTCTTGTTGCTGGTAATAGCTACCGTACTTTCTTTCGGATCGTTTTTAAATACTACTTTCACCAGTGTTCCGTCAGTAGCTTTATACACAAAATCTGTTTTCTCAGTTTTCTGACCGTTGATATCTACTGTCGAAGAACTTTGTGTTACCGAATCTATCTTTCCGTTGTTGTCTGTAACTACAGTTTCTGAACTGTCTGTTTTGATAACGCTTTTGTTTCCGCTTTCACTTTTTTTACAGCTGACTACTGCCAGTGCCAATACAGCACCTAGTGCTAAAAGACTTTTTTTCATGATTATATTATTTGATATTCAATTGATTTTTATATTTTAAATTTTACAAAAATCATGCCTTACAATATGAGAAATTTTAACCGTTATTTATGCATAATTCTTTTATTTTTCTCCTTGAATACTGTGTTTTCGCAGAAAGGAAATTTTGAAATTAAAGATGGACATTTCTTCCTGAACGGAAAACCATTTACCGTGTATTCAGGAGAGATGCATTATCCCAGAGTTCCGTCGGAGTATTGGAAGCATCGTCTGGAGATGATGAAAGCAATGGGTCTGAATACTGTTACGACTTACGTTTTTTGGAATTATCATGAAGAAACTCCGGGAAAATGGAATTTTTCAGGTGAAAAAGATTTGCAGAAGTTTATCAAAACGGCACAGGAAGTTGGCTTATATGTTATCATTCGTCCGGGGCCTTATGTTTGTGCAGAGTGGGAATTCGGAGGATATCCATGGTGGCTGCAGAAAAATAAAGACCTTGAAATAAGAAGAGACAACAAAGCCTTCTTAGAGGAATGCCGTAAATATATCAGTCAGCTGGCAAAGCAGATCGTACCTCTACAGATTAATAATGGCGGCCCGGTTATTATGGTACAGGCAGAGAATGAATTTGGATCTTACGTTGCCCAAAGAAAGGATATTCCGTTGGAAGAACACAGAAAATACAGTCATAAGATTAAAGATATGCTGTTGAAAAGCGGGATCTCTGTACCTTTATTTACTTCAGACGGCAGTTCACTTTTTAAAGGAGGATCTATAGAAGGTGCTTTACCTACCGCAAACGGAGAAAGCGATATTGCTGTTTTAAAGAAAAGCATCAATGAGTATAATGGTGGAAAAGGTCCTTATATGGTTGCAGAATATTATCCCGGATGGCTTGATCACTGGGCAGAGCCATTCGTTAAAGTTTCCACGGAAGAAGTGGTGAAACAAACAAAGCTTTATATAGAAAATGATATTTCTTTTAATTATTATATGATTCATGGCGGAACCAACTTTGGATTTACCAGCGGAGCCAATTACGATAAGGATCATGATATCCAGCCGGATCTTACAAGCTATGATTATGATGCTCCCATCAGTGAAGCAGGATGGGCAACCCCTAAATATAATGCGTTGAGAGAAATTTTTCAATCCATCAATAAAAGTAAGCTTCCGGATGTTCCAAAACCAGTAAAAGTCATCACCATTCCCCGGATAAAATTTTCAAAAGTAAATTCTCTGTTTGATCTTACCGATCATCAGAAACCTGTTATTAATGACCAGCCACTGACGTTTGAAGATTTGAATATCGGAAACGGATATGTTCTTTACAGAAGAAAGTTTGACAAAGACCACAAAGGGAGATTGGAAATAAAAGGACTCCGTGATTATGCGAATATTTACATCAATGGCCAATGGAAAGGCGAATTGAACAGAGTTTATAAAAAGTATGATCTTGCTATTGAAATAAAATCCGGAGACCGGCTGGAAATTCTTGTTGAAAATATGGGAAGAATCAATTACGGAGCAGAGATTGTTCATAATTTAAAAGGAATTATCAGCCCCGTAAAAATTAATGGCGCTGAAGTTTCCGGGAACTGGGAAATGCTTCCTCTTCCTTTTGATACTTTTCCAAAACATCACTTTAAAAATAAAGAAATTGCAGATCATTCACCTGTTATTCAGGAGGCAGAATTTGTGCTTGAAGAAACCGGTGATACTTTTCTTGACATGAGAAATTTTGGAAAAGGTATTGTTTTTATTAACGGAAAAAATGCAGGAAGATACTGGAGTACTGCAGGTCCTCAGCAAACACTTTACATTCCCGGAGTATGGCTGAAGAAAGGCAAAAACAGGATTCAGATCTTTGAACAGATTAAGTCCCACCATACAATAAGCAGTATTGATTATCCTATCCTTGATCAGATTGTGAAAAATAATTAATTTTAAATATGTATTTGTAATTTTTTATTTTGATTTATTATGAACTATTTATGATAATATTGTTTTTGAAGTGAAAAATTGATTAAATTTAATACAGCTAAAACACTAAACCATAACTTCAAACTCAAATAGTAATATTACACAAAGGTGTAATTGATTTCAAATTGTTTTCTGTTGAAATTTGCTTCAAACAAACAAAGTCATGAGCATTTCCATAGCCATAGTAGAAGACGAAAAAAACTACAACAATGCGTTGAAGAAGGTCATCAATTATCAGAAGGATATGAAAGTGGTTGCCCAGTTCTTTGATGGCAATGATGCCATAACGAACCTGCCAGATATCTCTCCTGATGTTGTGATGATGGATATCCAGTTACAGGACATGCTCGGAATCGAGATCATAGAAAAACTGCGAAAAGAAATTCCCGGTACCCAATTTATTATGTGTACCAGCTTTGATGATGATGAAAAGATCTTTAATTCTTTAAAGGCTGGCGCCATGGGATATCTTGTAAAAGGTGAAAGTATGGATAAGATTCTTGCTTCGATACGGGACGTATATCAGGGAGGTGCTCCTATGAGCTTTTCTATTGCAAGAAGAGTATTGAATCATTTTGAAAAAAAGCTTCCGGAAATAAAAGGCTTTGATGAACTTACGGAACGCGAAAAAGAAATTCTAGAACTCCTTTCACAGGGACTTCTTTACAAAGAAATTGCAGATAAAAAATTCATCAGTATTGACACCGTCAAGAAGCACGTAGGAAATATTTACAGAAAACTCCACGTCAACAACAAAGTGGAGGCCGTCAATAAATTTAACCAATCAAAAAACTAAGAAATTATGGAAAATTCAAATGCAACAAGTCAGGTAATCCTTGATGACAATTTAGCTTACAGAAAAGGCCCTATCGGTAATAAACTTGAACAGCTGGTTGAAGATGTGTCGGAAATGAGGCCCATTAGCCACATTCTGGCAAAAAGTTTTATTGACAGTGCTAAAAGGGGAGTTTTGCTATTTATGCAAAATCAAAATGTGAATTTTAATCTCGGAGGTATTTATGCTGTAAAACATTCATTACTGAAAAATATTTGTGACCTCATGAATGATATTAAAGCGACCTATTTAACATTCACTTTTGTACAGATAGATCCCCGGGATTCCAGGTTGCGACTTACACCTAATTCTGAAAACAAGATGATCTACATGGTGGCCTCTTTGCAAACAGAGGGGAAAAATACCATTGATGAGCATAATTATCTTATCATCAATGCCAATCAGGATCTTTCACTTAAGGATCTGAAAATCTCCGATGAGAATGTAAAAGCACTTAATGATTTTTATCTTAAGAACGGACATCAGGTATTGACTAATTATTTAGGACGAAATAATACATTTTATATCAGTTATCATATCGTTGATCTGATAGATACCCTGTCAAAAGATGATAGTGAGACATTTATCATTAATCTTTGCGAGATCAGTGATGTGAAGAAAGTCGTTTTTGAAAATAATCTTGGCGATAAATTTCGCGAAGACCAATATAAAAGACATTTTGAAACCCATGAAAAACAAATGACACTGGTTTTTAGTACAGACGAAGGATATTACGATATGGGTTCATTATATCCGTAAAATGGTAATCCAGATAATATACATCGCAGTACTCCTGGCGGCTACTGTAAAGTCCATAATTTTAGCTGGGAAGAAAGGTCTTTCCAGCCAAAACTATTTTGCGATATTTTTATTTCTTTCGCTTTGTCTGGAGCTGTATGGCCATTATAAAATATTCAATAAAGAATTTGACTTTGCTTATCTGTTTAATTATTACAGCATTTTTTTGATTATATTTTTTAACATTTACTATGCTAAAATCTTCCCTCAGAAACTCAGGATATTTTTCCGCTGCATTCTGATTGCGATACTTGCCTATATTATCCTGTTTGTAAAGTTTTATAGTGATAACTATGAAAATACATTAGGAATATTAGTATGCTTTTATTTCATCATTAATGTGTTGGTTTGGTTGTACATCAGACTGAAGAATTTTGACGAAATAAAAATTCTGGACGATCCGCATTTCTGGGTTTCCTGTGGTTTACTTTTTTGGAGTATTTTCTTTATTTTCAGATCTATACCCATGTTTTTTCTTCGGGATAATGATCCGGGGCTTCTGCAAATTCTAAAAGTGATGCAGTATTGTGTAAATATCATTATGTATGGAATGTTCTATATTGCTTTAAGGAAATTTGAAAATAAAAACACAATATGAAGCAACTGCCGGATACAATAAGATTGGCTTATATTATTGCTGTTATTTTATTAATAACTTTTGTCATCTTTATTGTTTTAATAGTTGTTCTGTATAACAAAAGACAGCTTTTTTTTATTCAGCAGCAAAAGCTTAAAGAATCTGAACACCAGAACCAGCTCCTTCAGAAAGAACTGGAAAAACAAAAGGTGCTGGAACAGGAGCGGGAACGTATCTCCCACGATATGCATGATGATCTTGGAGCCGGAATTTCTGCATTGAAGCTCCAGGCAGAATTTCTGAAACAGAAAGCGGAAGATGATGATCTGTTAAACGACATCGATGAGCTTCTGAAAACCTCCGAAGAAATGAATATTTCCATGAGAGAAATGCTCTGGAGCCTGAACTCAGGAAATGACACCTTAGGAAGCTTTATCGATTATGCTGTCCTTTATACCGGAAACTTTTTGAAGAAAACAAAAATAATCGTGTATTCAGAATATGAAAATATCATAGCAGAAACACCGATTTCCACCGAAATGAGACGTAATCTTTTTCTTTGTCTGAAAGAAGCCGTTAATAACGTTTATAAACATAGCCGTGCCAACAGCCTGAAGCTTTCATTTTCGCAGGAAGAAAATAACTTTTCTATGAAAATCTCTGATAACGGAAAGGGAATTTCCGACGGCCATAAAGAAGGGAATGGTCTTAGAAATATGAAACGAAGAATGAGCGAATTATCCGGCGATTGTACAATCATTTCCGGAAATCCCGGAACCTGTCTGGTCTTCAAAACCAAATTATAAATTACCCTTTTGTGTAATTGACTGGTCCGTTTTTTAGAGAGAAATTTGATACATAAAATCAAAGGCCATGAAAACTCTTATTAACGACAGTATCGAAGATCTGGAAGCTGCTTTAAAAAACAGCAGTGATCTTCAGGAAAAGTTCAGAATAAATCCTGTAGAGGCCATAAAAAATGTAGAAATAAGAAATCCTAAGGATACAGACTACTGGATTTACAGGATTATTGTCCTGATGCTCGGGCTGGCAGTTATCGCAATCATTGCAGGGCTTATACTCATTGCTTACTGGAATGACGGCTCCTCCAAAGATAATCAGCTGGTCACTATATTTGCTACTATTTCATCAGGAGCAATAGGTGCCCTGGCCGGTCTTTTATCTCCCACACCCAGAAAATAATATAACCCTATATGCCGTATCATAAAGCTCACTTTTCAAGGTGAGTTTTGTTATGATCTTCCATTTTTTAATTCCTGATCTATTCCCTCAAAAATGGGGAATTATCATAATATAAATTAACTAAAATTTAACTTGGATTTATTTCAAAAAAATGCTGTGAAATACCCTTGAAAGTTAAATTTTGATTAAATTTGTCTAAACTAAAAAAATTAAAAAATGAGTGCAATTTCTTACATAGAAGCAAGACAGATTTTAGATTCCAGAGGAAATCCTACCATTGAAGTAGATGTATTTACAGAAAGCGGGGCAATGGGCCGTGCAGCTGTACCTTCAGGAGCATCTACAGGAGAACACGAGGCGGTAGAATTACGTGACGGTGGTTCAGAATATCTGGGAAAAGGAGTTCTGAAAGCTGTTGAAAATGTAAAAGAAGTAATTGCAGAGAATTTAGTAGGACAGCCGGTTTTTGAACAAAACTATATCGATCAGATTATGATTGATCTTGATGGAACGCCTAACAAAGGAAATCTTGGTGCCAATGCTATTCTTGGTGTTTCTTTGGCCGTAGCAAGAGCTGCCGCTGCAGAATTGGGAATGCCTCTTTATAAATATGTAGGTGGCGTGAACGCCAACACACTTCCTGTTCCAATGATGAATGTAATCAACGGTGGATCTCACTCAGATGCTCCTATCGCATTCCAGGAATTCATGATTATGCCGGTAAAAGCTGATTCTTTCTCTCATGCATTGAGAAAAGGAACTGAAATTTTCCACAACCTAAAGTCTATTCTTCATTCAAGAGGTTTATCTACTGCGGTAGGTGATGAAGGTGGTTTTGCACCAACTTTCAAAGGAACTGAAGATGCTTTGGATACTTTACTTCAAGCTATTGAAAAAGCAGGTTATAAGCCAGGTGACGATATTATGTTGGCACTTGACTGTGCGGCTTCGGAATTCTACAAAGACGGAATCTATGATTACAGAAAATTCCAGACTCCGGATGCAGCCCAGTTTTCAAGCAGCGAGCAGGTTTCTTACTTAGCGGAACTGGCTGCAAAATATCCAATCATTTCAATTGAAGATGGTATGCAGGAAAACGATTGGGAAGGTTGGAAAATGTTAACAGATAAAATTGGTGACAGAGTACAGCTGGTAGGAGATGATTTATTTGTAACCAACGTAGAAAGATTATCCAGAGGAGTAAAAGAAAATATTGCGAACTCTATCCTTGTAAAAGTAAACCAGATCGGTTCTCTTTCTGAAACAATGGCTGCTGTACAAATGGCTCAGAATAACAAATTCACTTCAGTGATGTCTCACAGATCAGGAGAAACCGAAGACTCTACAATTGCTGATTTAGCGGTAGCAATGAACTGTGGACAGATCAAAACCGGTTCAGCTTCAAGATCAGACAGAATGGCAAAATACAACCAGTTATTAAGAATTGAAGAAGCTTTAGGCGAAACTGCAATTTTCCCGGGATTAGAAGCTTTTAAAATCAAAAGATAATTAATCGAATTTATAAATAACGGCAAGCGAAATTTTTAGTTTGCCGTATTTTATGGAAAGTGGTATATTTAAAAAAAATAAATAAATAATGTCAGACAACAAAGTAATATTGAATTACGACGGTAATTCATATGAATATCCAATCGTGGATAGTACTATCGGAGACAGAGGGATTGATATTTCAAAATTAAGAGACCAGACAGGTTTAATCACTCTGGATTTAGGTTACAAAAATACAGGAGCTACTATTAGCGACATCACTTACTTAGACGGAGATAAAGGAGAATTATTTTACAGAGGTTATCCAATCGAGCAGATTGCTGAAAAATCTAACTTCACTGAAGTAATGTATCTTTTATTACATGGAGAATTACCTACTCAGGATCAGTTTACTTCATTCGACAATAATATTAAAAAATACAACTTCATCGCAGACGAAATGAAAAAAATCATTGATGTTTTTCCTCGTTCTGCCCACCCTATGGGAGTTTTATCTTCTTTAACGTCTGCTTTAACAGCCTTCAACCCGAAAGCTGTTAACGTAAACTCTAAAGAAGAAATGGATCACGCTGCTGAGCTTATGATCGCTAAGTTCTCTCACCTTTGTGCATGGACTTACAGAAAAACTCAGGGCTTACCATTAAACCACGGTGATAACAACCTGAACTACGTAGAGAACTTCTACAAAATGGCATTCAGATTACCAAACGCTGATTTCGAAATCGATCCGGTAGTTGTAAATGCTTTAGATAAATTATTAATCCTTCACGCAGACCACGAACAAAACTGTTCTACTTCTACAGTAAGAATGGTAGGTTCTGCCCACACAGGTCTTTTCGCTTCTATCTCTGCCGGAGTATCTGCACTTTGGGGACCACTTCACGGTGGTGCTAACCAGGCTGTAATCGAAATGCTTGAACTGATCGAGAAAGACGGTGGTGACGTATCTAAATATGTTGCTAAAGCTAAAGATAAGAATGATAACTTCCGTTTAATGGGATTCGGACACAGAGTGTACAAAAACTTCGACCCAAGAGCGAAAATCATCAAGAAAGCTGCTGACGATATCCTTAAAGCATTAGGTATCCAGGATAAAGCTCTTGACATTGCAATGCAGCTGGAAAGAGTAGCGCTGGAAGACGAATACTTCGTAGAAAGAAAACTATATCCAAACGTAGACTTCTACTCAGGTATCATCTACAGAGCGTTAGGAATCCCTACAGAAATGTTCACCGTAATGTTTGCATTAGGAAGACTTCCGGGATGGATTTCTCAGTGGAAAGAAATGAGACTGAAAGGAGACCCGATCGGAAGACCAAGACAGGTTTACCAAGGTGCTCAGCAAAGAAACTACATCGATATTGCAAGCAGATAATATTTGCTTATACTATAAAAAAATCCCAAAGCATGCTTTGGGATTTTTTATTTATATCAATTAGCTCAATAAGAAAGCCTGCTTTTTTAAGCAGGCTTTCTTTGTTTATTAAGGACACTGGCATCTGTCGCAAGTCCAGATATAACAGTTTCCTGCATCATCCCATTCACAGCATCTTCTGCCTGTTGAGATTGGAGCGCCTCCCATTACGGATTTTTGTTGATCTCTTCCTAACTTTTGTGCGTTTTTCAGCACCGGATTGTTCTTGTTCATGACTTTGATTTTTGGTGTTAATAGTTCAATTTTAAGGTTTATAATTTCGCGAAAATTATATCACTAATATAGGAAATTAAATAATATGATTATCTATTTTTTTGTTCTTATGTAGATGGAAAATAGTAAGTTGTAGATGTTTTTGGAACTATTCACTACAGTTGGCTCTGCATACAAGCAAATTTTGCCGAAGGGGGTTGATTTTGGGAACCAAATTTAATACATAAAATAATCCAAAAGTTTTATAGGTAGAGACCTTTACTTATATTTGTAGTATTGCATAAATCTTTATGAGACTAAACATTAAAAACGAAACGGGCAGGCTGAAGTCAGTAGTTCTGGGCCAGCCTAATTCATTGGGGCCGGTTCCCACACTAGAGGAAAGTTATGACGCAAAGTCATATTACTCAATCGAACACAACATTTATCCTAAAGAAGAGGATATTATCAATGAAATGAACGCTTTTGAAGCGGTTTTAAAAAAGTATGGCGTTGAAGTACTGCGTCCCAGCATCATCAAAGATTACAATCAGGTTTTTTCAAGAGATGTAGCCTTTGTAATTGATGATAAAATGATCATTTCCAATGTGATTGCAGACAGAGCAGACGAGCAGGAAGCCTATAAAAGTGTTTTTGAAAAAGTAGCATGGAGAAAGATCATTAATCTTCCGGAAACTGCACATATCGAAGGAGGTGATGTGATCGTATGGAATGACTTCCTTTTCATCGGAACCTGCTTCAGTGAAGATTACAGAAACTATAAGACGGCAAGAACCAATGAATATGCCATTGAAATCTTAAAAGAATATTTTCCGAAGAAAAGAATCATTGACCTGGAGCTGAAGAAAAATGATAAGGTTCCTTTTGAAGGCATTCTGCATTTGGATTGTACATTTAATCCGGTAGGTGAAGACAAATGTATTATTTATAAAAACGGATTTGTAGATGAAAGCGACTACCGTTTAATCATTGATATTTTCGGAGAAGAAAACTGTTTCCATATCAATGATGAAGAAATGTTTGAAATGTTCCCGAATATTTTCTCCATTTCTCCTGATGTTGTCGTTTCGGACAAAGCATTCACAAGAATGAATAACCACCTGAGAAACGAGTGGGGAATGACTGTTGAAGAAATTCCTTACAGAGAAATCTCTAAAATGGGAGGCTTGCTGAGATGCTCTACAATGCCGCTTGTGAGAGAGTAATTGAGTTGGAGAGTTTTAGGGTTTGAGAGCGGAGAAGTTTTAGAGTCTGAGCGTTAGAGTGTTGGTGGGTTTGAATATTTTTTTAATTTTAAAAAAATATTTGGGTATGTCGACAATTAAATTTCATCAGGACTTAAAAGTGTATCAAAAATCATTTGAAACAGCTCAACTGATTTATGAACTCTCAAAATCTTTTCCAAAAGAAGAACTTTAATCACTTACAGATCAGATAAGAAGATCATCAAGATCTGTAACGGCAAATATTAGTGAGGCTTGGGGCAAAAGAAAATATGAAAAATCCTTCATCGCTAAGCTTACAGACTCAGAGGGTGAAGCAAGAGAAACCCAAACATGGCTTCAGTTTGCTTTTGCCTGCCATTATATGAATGACGAGCAATATAATAATTTGCACAACAAGTATAACCAAATAATAGGGATGTTAGTTAACATGATGAGCCAGTCAGAAAAGTGGTGTTCATTTTCTTCGGTGAATAAAGAAGATAATAATTTGTAAAACGCTGTTCAGACACTCAAACTCTCATACACTAACACCCTCAAACTTAGAAAAAATGCAAACAACAGATACAGTATTAATGATAGAACCGATTGCATTCGGTTACAACGCTGAAACGGCGAAAAACAATTACTTTCAGGTAGAACAGACAGGCTCTGATATCCAGTCAAAAGCGTTGGCAGAATTCAACACCTTTGTCGGAAAGCTGAGAGAAAAGGGAATTAATGTAATCACTATAAAAGATACGTTGGATCCCCACACTCCGGATTCTATTTTCCCGAATAACTGGGTAAGTTTCCATAAAGACGGAAAAGTGGTTTTGTACCCGATGTTCGCTTCCAACAGAAGAGTGGAAAGAAGAGAAGATATTATCGAAAGTATCAAAGATCAAGGGTTTGAAGTGGCTGAAATTGATGACTGGTCTTTCTCTGAAACCCAAGGACACTTTCTGGAAGGAACAGGAAGTATGATTTTTGATCACGATAACAAAATTGCTTACGGTTCTGTTTCTTTGAGGCTGGATGAAAAACTGTTCAGAGAATTCTGTACAAAATACGGATTTACTCCCGTTGTATTCCATTCTTTCCAGACTGTAGGCACAGAAAGGCTTCCAATCTATCACACCAATGTAATGATGTGTGTAGCCGATAAATTTGTCGTAATCTGCCTTGACTGTATTGATGATGAACTTGAAAGAGGAAAAGTAGTGGAAGCTATTAAAGGATCCAGAAAAGAAATCATTGAAATTTCTGAAGAACAGATGCAGCAGTTTGCCGGAAATATGCTTCAGGTTCAGAATAAAGAAGGCAAAAAATTCCTGGTCATGAGCCAGACTGCTTACCAGTCTTTAACTCCGGAACAGGTAGCTGCTATTGAAAAATACTGCGAAATTATCTATTCAGACCTGAATACCATTGAAGTAAATGGTGGAGGAAGCGCAAGATGTATGCTTGCTGAGGTTTTTCTTCCAAAAAAATAATATATTTACAAAAAAATTAATTGAAACCATTATCAAGTAAAGGTTTACATATTCTTCTGACTTTGGAAACAGAGTCAGAAGATTTGTTATTAGACAGCAAAGGTTTTCTGGCGTTTACAGAAGGAATTCTGGAAACCAAAGAGGTGGAAATTGTAGGCGTTACCAATCATATTTTTGAGAATGACAGCTTTACTTCCGCCGTGATCCTTAAAGAGTCTCACCTTTGTATCCACACGTGGCCGGAATTTAAACAGCTTACTTTCGATGTTTTCCTTTGTAATTATACCCAGGACAATACCACAAAAGTAGAGCAGATTGCAGATGAAGTGGTTCAGTATTTTAAAGCTAATACCATTCAAAAACACAAAATTTACAGATAAAAATGCACTATGTCTGCCCAGCATGCGAATCCGAAAATACATTAGATCTCACCTTTCCTGTTGAAGAATACGTTTGTATGACCTGCTCCCATCTCATTGATGTAGCCTGGAACAAAAAAATTAAACATCTGAAAGTCCCAACGGAAAATGTTGTATTGGATGTCGGACAAAAAGGAAAAATTGACGGTACGGAATATACGGTTGTTGCGATTACTGTTAAAAAATACGGAAACAGTATTTTCTGGCGTGAATATTCTTTAAAAGACAGCAAAGGAAATGATGCTTTCCTGAGTGAGAGCGATGGACATTGGGTTTTCCTGATTTCTATACATCCTGATGATTTTAAAGGCAAGGATTCAAAATTTCCAACCTATCTCGGACGAACCTACCGGTGGTACGAAAATACTCCATGCACTATTGACGCTGCAGCCGGATTTTTTGATGAACATCTGGATTTCACCATTGCTACCTACAAAGAGTATGTCAACGGAACCCGTATGATCTCTCAGGAGAAGACCAGCAGAAAAAGCCAGTATTTCTATGGAGTTCACATTTCAAAATATGAAGTTAAGAAAGCTTTTAAAATAGCTAATCTGCCCTATTATACGGGAATAGGGATTGTTCAGCCCTATTATTTCGATATCAGACAAGCCGTGAACATCTTTTGTGTGGCTGCATTAATGATTTGTCTGCTCCAGATGTATGTCTACACTTCAAGAACGAACGAAACCGTTTTTGCAGAGACTATCAATTTTGCAGATGTAAAAGACAAAGAGCTGGTCAGCAAAAGCTTTACCTTGTCCGGCGGTTCAGCTCCGTTAAAGGTGAATGCTTTTTCAGGTGTTGATAATTCCTGGGCGAATGTTCAGCTAAGCCTTGTGAATGAGAATACCAACGAAATTATCTATACCTCCAAAGATATCGAACAGTATCATGGGTACGAAGGTGGAGAAAGCTGGACAGAAGGAAGCCAGTCCGAAGATTTTAACCTGTGTGGAGTAGGCTCCGGGAAATATCATTTCATTATTTCCGCCGAAAAAGAAGGAGGCTTACCCTCATTTTCAGGTCTTACATCTCCTGATTCGAAGGTCGTGATTTCACGGGATAAATCAGGAACAATTGAGGTTACTGATATATTCAAGGTGCAGACCAAGACTTTTACAGACGGACAGACGCTGGAAAAAGATACATCAGAAGTAATCAGACTTGCCAAAGAATCGTTCGGAACTCAGAAACTGGATTCCCTGATTAATACTGAAGCCCTTAGACTTACTACAGATCCTATTTCAAGCAATACCTATGTACAACTCAAAGCAACCTGGCTTCCCGTTTCATTCTGGAACTTCGGAATTATTTTATTCATAATGATTGCTCTGTTTGTGGCGATGTGGATAGGAAAACATTACTTTAATGTAAACAAATGGAAGAATAGTTCAAACTCACCTTATCCTGCCAATGATAACTAATATAACCAATTACATAAGACAAAACTGGATACTCTGCCTGATCGGAGGATTTTTCATGACCTGGTTTGTATACCTTACGTACCGGGGAAATCAGGTCTGCGACTGTGCCAAAACGGAAACATACCGCGACGGAACCACAAGAAGCCATTCCAGAGTAGGATTCTACAGATACTATCACAAATAAAAATATAAAAACTATGGACAACATCAATTTCTTACCCATACTAAACTCGGTTCTTTATTCATTTTTAGGAATCGCCATTTTACTTGTATGTTATTTCATTATTGAAAAACTGACTCCTGAAAAAACATGGCACGAGATCGCCCAGAACAAAAATATAGCTATTGCTATTGTCTTTGCGGCATTTATTATCGGAATTTCAATGATCATAAGCGCAGCAATTCATGGATAAGAAGAGGATTCCTCTTGAGCTGCTTTTATTGTTTTCAGTATTCGTCATTGCTACATGTGGATTGATTTATGAGCTGGTGGCCGGAGCCCTGGCGAGCTATCTTTTAGGAGACTCTGTAAAGCAGTTTTCTTTCATTATCGGAGTGTATCTCTTTTCAATGGGAGTAGGTTCCTACCTTGCGAAATTCATCAAAGGAAATCTTATTGATAAATTTATTGAGATCGAAATCCTCGTAGGAATTGTAGGCGGAATCAGTTCTGTTGTGCTTTTTATTCTGTTTAATACACTGGCACATTTTGAAAGCGTTCTCTATCTCTTTGTCTTCTTCACCGGATGTCTTGTAGGGGTGGAAATCCCGCTTCTGATGAATATTTTAAAAGACAGGGTTCAGTTTAAAGATTTAGTTTCAAATGTTTTTGCATTCGATTATATCGGGGCTTTGCTGGCATCCATTCTTTTCCCGTTGGTTTTGATTCCGAAATTAGGAATTGTAAAGACACCTTTGTTTTTTGGATTGATCAATATCTCTATTGCGATATTCCTGTGCTATTATCTTACAAAGGAATTATCAAAACCCTTATCCCTGAAAATAAAATCTATCGCGGCATTTGCCTTCTTGCTGGGACTTTTCTTTTTTTCAGATACGATTCTGTCTTATTCTGAAGAAAAACTATATGGCGAAAATGTGGTTTATACTAAAAGTTCACCCTATCAAAGAATCGTTTTAACGAGGAATACGCACGAGTTTCGTTTATATTTAAATAATAACCTACAGTTTTCTTCCACGGATGAATACCGTTATCATGAAGCTTTGGTACATCCTGCTATGTCGATGGCGAAAAACATTGATAATGTCCTGATTTTGGGAGGAGGTGACGGCTTCGCAGCCAGAGAAGTATTGAAATACAAAGACGTTAAAAAAGTAACCCTGGTGGATCTTGATGGTGAAATGACTCAGTTTTTCAAGACCAATGAAACCATGCGCAGGCTGAACCAGAATTCTTTTTCCAATCCAAAAGTAGAAATCATCAATAAAGACGCTTACATATGGGTAAAAGACAGTAAAAAGAAATTTGACGTTATCATCATAGACTTTCCTGATCCGTCCAATTATAGCTTAGGAAAACTCTATTCCCTGCATTTTTATAAAGAACTGGAGAAGCTGACAACGCTTGATACGAAAATTGTGGTTCAGACCACATCTCCATATTTTGCTCCGAAATCTTTCTGGTGTATTGAGAAAACAATCAATCAGATTTTTCCTTTCACAGCAGCGTATCATACCTATGTTCCGTCTTTTGGAGAATGGGGATTTTCGATGGCTTCATTTGAGCCCGTCAACAACAGAGTTTACAGAAAGCTTCCCGGCTTAAAATACTATGATTATAACTTTTCACAGATGTCTTATTTTAATAAAGATATGAAAGTGAAAGATGTAGAAGTTAACCGTCTGGACAACCAGATACTAGTCCGTTATTTCGATGAAGAGTGGGGGAAAGTACAGTAGAAAAGATTTTCTTACAACTATATTTTTAGGTAGCCTTATGCTTCCTTTTTTGCAGTATTGCGGAAAGAAAGTAAAAGCTTTGCTGTTAAAGATCACGGGGACCAATCATGTTCTCGGGCATAGATTATGGGCAAAAGATTTTCCACAGTTTTCTGAAGTTATCCACACTAAGTATCTTATTGTCGGGGGAGGAATTTCCGGACTTTCAGCGTGTAGATTTTTCAGTAAGCATCATAAAAATGATTATCTTCTTCTGGAAATGGAAAACCATCTTGGCGGCAATTCTTCCAACGGACAGAATTCATTTTCAAAATTTCCTTTAGGGGCTCATTATTTACCGTTACCGAACAAAGAGAATACAGAAATTATCGACTTCCTTAAAGAATGTAAAATCTGCTTGGGAACTGAGGATGGCGGAGAACCCATCCTTGATGAATACCAAATGACTTTTCCACAACAGGAAAGACTGTTTTATAAAAATGCCTGGCAGAACGATATTGTTCCGCAAAGAGGAATTTCAGCGCAAACCCAGCAAGAGCTTGCCCGCTTTTTTAAACTGATGGATGAATTTCGTGCAAAGAAAGACACTGAAGGAAGATATTGGTTTGCTATTCCGGTACATGACTCCAGCAGAGAAGATGAGGTGGTAAAGCTTGAAAAAATCATTTTTAAAGACTGGCTCACAGAAAATAACTTCTATTCGGAAGAACTTCTCTGGCTGCTGGATTATTCCTGCAGAGACGATTTTGGCTTAGGAATTGACTATGTTTCAGCATGGGCAGGCATCCATTACTTTGCCGGAAGAAAAAACAACTGGAGCACGAAATATAAAGATCAGGTATTCACATGGCCAGAAGGAAATGCAAGACTGGCAAACCATTTTTCAAAATATACAGAGGGAAAACATTGGCCGGGAAATCTGGTTTTTGATATAAAAATCAATGATAAAGTTGAGGTCTTAAGTTTTGATAATACCCAAAAGAAAACGAAGAAGATCATTGCAGATAAAGTATTGTTTGCAACCCCACAATTTGTGAATGAAAGAATTTTTAATCAAAAAAGAGCATCATCATTTCATTATGTTCCGTGGCTTTTAACCACCATTACCCTGAAGAATGAATTCGGAGGAGATGAAGAGCTGGCCTGGGATAATGTGATCTACGGTTCTTCGGGATTAGGTTATATCTTCGACCAGCACCAGAATCTGAACCAGGTTATAGGCGAAAAAGTGATTACTCACTATAAAAGTTTTTCAACCGGAGACTGCAAGAAAGCAAGGAAAAAGCTCTACACCATGAAAGATGCTGAACTGAAAGATTTAGTTTTGGATGATCTGAAGAAAGCCCATCCATTGATAGAAGATTTCATCCTGGAAATGCAGTTTCATAAAATAGGACATGCGATGATTGCTCCCGTTCCCAACCAAATTTTTGGTGAAGAAACCCAAAAAGCAAAAGAGTCCATAGAAGGAAAAATTTTCTTCGCTCATTCTGATCTTTCGGGAATCTCTATTTTTGAAGAAGCCTTTTATCAGGGAATCCGGACTGCAGAACAAATGATGTAAAATACTACAATGAAACAACCGTGGATACATAATGCAAAAACAGACTGGTGGTTTATTTTATCGCCGCCTTTTCTGGTATTGATGATTATCTTTCTATTTCAGAAACAAATTCAGGGGCTGGAAAATCATTATTCCTTTTACACATGGCTTTTCCTGATCGTTTTTGTGGATGTGGCTCATGTATATTCTACGCTGTTCAAAACGTATTTCGTAAAGGGAGAAATACAGAAAAATAAACTGCTGTATCTGGGAATTCCTGTTTTGAGCTGGATCTTGGGAATGATCCTGTTCCAGTTGGGTAGCCTGACATTCTGGTCAGTACTGGCATTGATTGCCGTTTTTCATTTTATACGGCAGCAATACGGATTTATGAGAATCTATGCGCGCTTTGAACCGGATAACTGGAGCAAAAAAATAGATGAGGTGGCTGTGTATTCCGCAACGATTTATCCGATGCTGTACTGGTTTAAAACGCCCCGTGCCTTCACCTGGTTTGTCAACAATGAGTTTGACTGGCTTCAAAATCTTCCGGATTATATTACTTTAATTACCATTATCTATTTTGCCATTCTGATTATTTGGATTATTAAAACTGTTGTTGAAGCTTTTAAAACAAAAAAAATTAACATTCCGAAAACAGCACTGATCACCGGGACTTTTCTTTCCTGGTATTTCGGGATTGTTTACTTCAATAATGATCTTCTGTTTACTTTTCTGAATGTGGTTTCTCACGGTATTCCCTATATCGCATTGATCTATATCCGGGAAATAAAGCAAAAAGAAAATCATCAGCTGAACCGGATGCAGATTTTTAAATCCTTTTCAGGAATATTCCTATTTGTCGGAGTCATTTTATCGTTTGCCTTTCTCGAAGAATTCTTGTGGGAAACGCTTGTCTGGAATGAGCACTTTTCCCTGAATATGGTGATCTCAGAAAATCTTTTTCAGTTTCTGGTTCCTTTGTTGGTTGTTCCGCAGCTCACTCATTATCTTCTGGACGGCTTTATTTGGAGAAAACCAAAAAAAGTTAGTTAACTTTGTCCGGAACGTTTAAAATCTGAAAATGAGACAATATTTTTTATCATTAACAATTTTTATTGGAATTATTGTTGGAGCCCAGCAGAAAACTTTCTGTAATCCTATCAATATCGACTACGGATATACCCCTTTTGAAGCCTTTTCCAAGCAGGGAAAGCACCGTGCTACAGCAGATCCGGTAATTGTCAATTTTAAAAATAAACTTTTCCTTTTTTCTACCAATCAGGAAGGATACTGGTACAGTGATGATATGCTGGATTGGAAGTTTGTAAAAAGGAAATTCCTCAGAGATAACAAATACATCCATGATCTTAATGCCCCGGCAGTCTGGGCAATGAAAGATACTTTGTATGTGTATGGCTCTACCTGGGAACAGGATTTCCCGATTTGGAAAAGTACTAATCCCACCAAAGACGACTGGAAAATTGCAGTGGATACTTTAAAAGTAGGAGCGTGGGATCCTGCATTCCATTATGATGAGGATAAGAATAAATTATATCTGTACTGGGGTTCAAGCAATGAATGGCCATTGCTGGGAACAGAAGTGAAAGTAAAAAACCTTCAGTCCGAAGGTTTCGTAAAACCGATTATTAAGCTAAAACCTGAAGACCACGGTTGGGAAAGGTTTGGGGAATACAATGATAATGTTTTTCTGCAGCCTTTTGTAGAAGGAGCGTGGATGACGAAGCATAACGGGAAATATTATATGCAGTATGGTGCTCCGGCAACAGAATTCAGCGGCTATTCCGATGGAGTGTATGTAAGTAAAAATCCTCTGGAAGGCTTCGAATATCAGCAGCATAATCCGTTCTCTTATAAACCGGGCGGTTTTGCAAGAGGTGCAGGGCACGGAGCGACATTTGAAGACAATTACAAAAACTGGTGGCATGTTTCGACCATCTTTATTTCAACTAAAAATAATTTTGAAAGAAGACTGGGAATCTGGCCGGCAGGATTTGATAAAGATGATGTGATGTACTGTAACACGGCTTATGGCGATTATCCGACTTATCTTCCCCAATATGCACAGGGAAGAGATTTTACAAAAGGTCTTTTTGCCGGATGGATGCTGCTGAACTATAATAAACCGGTGCAGGTTTCATCTACTTTGGGTGGATATCAGCCCAACTATGCGGTAGATGAAGACATCAAAACGTATTGGAGTGCTAAAACAGGAAATTCCGGGGAATGGTTCCAGACGGATCTGGGTGAAGTTTCTACGATTAATGCCATTCAGATCAATTATGCGGATCAGGATGCTGAATTTATGGGAAAAACGTTGGGGAAAATGCATCAATATAAAATCTATGGCTCCAACGACGGGAAAAAATGGAATGTGATTGTGGATAAAAGCAAAAACATGAAAGATGTTCCTCACGACTATGTAGAACTTGAACAGCCTGCAAAAGCCCGTTTCCTTAAAATGGAAAACCTTAAAATGCCAACAGGGAAATTTGCATTAAGCGGCTTCAGAGTATTCGGAAAAGGAGCAGGAAAGCAGCCTGCTAAAGTGGAAGGGTTTGTTCCTTTAAGAGCTGACCCGAAAAAATATGGTGAAAGAAGAAGTATCTGGATGAAATGGCAGCAGAACCCTGATGCAGACGGCTATGTAATCTATTTTGGAAAGTCTCCCGATAAATTATACGGAAGCATCATGGTATACGGAAAGAATGAGTATTTCTTTACCGGAGCAGACAGAACGGATGCCTATTATTTCCAGATTGAAGCTTTCAATGCCAACGGAGTTTCTGAAAGAACAGCCGTTGCAAAATCTGAATAAATCAATTTAAAAATAAAAAATAACACGTTTTGAGGATTCAGGACGTGTTATTTTATGTTTGCTTTCTTAAGAAATGTTTCTATTTTATTGATAAAGAATTCGTCATTTGGATGTTTATCCCAATCCAGGTGCCCACCATTAAATTGATAAGATTCACGGATAACATGGTTGGCTGTCAAAGCTGAATCCAGTCTTTTTTCTTGTGTAAACGGAATTACGCGGTCCGAATTTCCATAGTAAGATAAAGTAGGAGGGGAATCGCTTTTTATCCATTTCACAGGACTGGCAAAACCTATCTTTGATGTTCCGGTTTGAATTATTTCAGGGGCCACAAGTCTGCTTTCTACAAAAGAATACTCCTGATAGTTTTTAAACCCCGGATCCGAAAGATCTGCAGGACCCACAATATTAATTACAGCTTTTACTTTTTTATCCGCATCAAACTTGTAGGCATACAACATCGATAAATGGCCTCCGGCGCTGTTGCCTGATAAAATCACATTGGGATTGTAGCCCAGTTTATTTTTTAATAATTCAGTTACCTTTTTAATATCATTAGTTTGATTTGGAAGTCCAAAGCTCGTAGCTGAAGCAAGTCTGTAGTTCATATTAACGAAAATATGATCAGGAAATTTCTGCATCATAGAGAGTGTGAAAAAGGTGAGTTGTGATTTATCTCCAGCCCTCCAGCCTCCACCATGAATCATAATAAAAACATCCTTTTCTTTATTCGTTCGTGCAGATGGAATATAAAGATCCATAACCTGCTCTGGATTGTTTCCATAGTGAATATTTTCCTCCTTATCAAAGTGGATATCTTTACCAAGCTTTATCTTTTTTTCTTTGCAAGCTGTCCATAGAAAAAGGAGGCTGAGGGATATCAAAATAATTTTTATATCTTTTTTCATAATGATTAAATATAAAAAATCCGCTGAAAAGAATCAGCGGATACCGTAAGAATAATTAAATATGAAGAAAGATAATTCTCTATCTTGTTCTGCTTTTGATGGCATCTGATGCCCCTTCGATGTCTCTCACCTTTTTCACTTTCTGGTTTCCGAAATTGTAGGTAAGGCTTACGATTAAACTTCTGTTGTAACGGTTTTGGTGGATATAATTATAATTTCCGTTCTCCTGAAAGTCTTCAATTTTAACAATATTGGTATTCAGGACATCGTTTACATTCACTGCAAAAGTCCAGTCGTTCCACATTTTTTTAAGACTGAGATCCAGACTCATTAAGTTTTTCAGTGAACCAAGCTCAATCTGCTGTTTATCTACGAAGAAATAATTAAGTCCGAAGAACCATGTTTTCTTTTTATCAAGACGGATGGTATTATTGGTCTGGATCAGAAGACTGGTAGAATTGGTTTTATTGGTGTAGGTTATAAAATTTCCATTAGGTCCTTTGCTATCTTTGAAACGGTCTCCCGTAGTAGGATCCGTATCAAGACTTCCATTGTTGATATTATGCTGCACTCCAATATTGAAATTGGTTGTCCAGTACTGTTTGAAAAACGACTTCTGAATACCTACCATGGCCGACATTTCCTGCTTATTTCCAAAGTTGGTTCTGATGTATCTCAATGCAGGATTATCACCAATTTTACCATCCGGTGATACCGGGTATCCCTGAAGCGGAACCTGTGTAATGACGTCCTGAATGTAAGAATGGTTTAAAATCAGGAAATACGAATTTCTGTACATATAGGTAAGTTCCTGATTGTAGTTGGAAGAGGCCTTTACAAACGGATCATTCTGAGTATAATTATCATCGGTCAGAATATTTTTTACCGGATTAAGTTCCCAGAAACTTGGCCTTCTCATTCTGCTTGAAAAGGAATAGGAAATATTGTTTTTATCATTAATCGCATAATTCAGGCTGAGATAGGGAAGAAGGTTTTTGTAATTTCTCTCAATTCTTCTAAGGGCTTCTGTGGGAGCGTTGTCAGACGTACCAAGACTGTTGGTGATCTCGTATCTGGCACCTACTTTTCCTGAAAGTTTGTCGGAAATTTTTTTCTCCACGGTAAGATAGATTCCGTAGATGTTTTCATCATAGATAAAATGGTTGGGTCTTGAATCCGGAGCTGTTACGGGATTAAATGAATAAGTGATGTTTTTAGAATCGTTATCTGTTTTAGTCTTGTTATAATTTCCACCGACGGAAACGGTAAGATCATTTTTAAACTTTTGATTATAATCCACCATTCCGGAGAAATTATTAATGATCTGCGGAAGGTCCTGAATAACTTGTTTTGTTCTTGCTCCTACATTTCGGTTGATATCTGAGGTAAAGGTTTGGTTATCCGTAAACTGGAACCTTCTGTAGTTGAGGTATGCTGCATTTACATTCAGTTTGCTACCCAGAGAATCCGTTTTTAATTCATAGTTTAAATTCACAGAATTGTTATAAGATCGTGTATTCTCTCTGTTTTTAGACCATGTATATTCCGTATTCGTTTTTTTTATGGTATTGAATAAATCTACCGTTGAATTATAACTTTTATTGGCCCATGTATTCCATGATAAGGCAAGGTTGCTTTTGTCGTTCAGCTGGTAATCGATATTCAGATAACCTCCTATGTTTTTATTCGGATCGTCAATATCTCCGGTAGATTCGTTGGAAGTTGTTGAGGTTCCGTTTCTCAGGGTATAGGTTTGTGCTTCGATATTTTCACCGCCGCTAAGACTGGCACTTACTCCCAGTTTATCTTTTCTGTAATTGGCTGAGAAACTTGCCTGGCTTCCGTTATACTTATTGGTTGTGTTAGACATTCTCATGTTTCCGTTGAGACCGTCACTCATTTTTTTCTTTAAAATGATATTGATGATTCCATCAGAAGATTCTACCTGATACTCGCTGCCGGGAACAGTAATCACTTCAATTTTCTGGATATTTTCAGCCGGAGTATTTTTCAGAAACTGAGCCAGTGACTCAGAATCCATATTGCTTTTTCTTCCGTTGATATAGATCAGAGCATTGTTTTTTCCTGCTATTTTTAATGTTTTATCATCTGTAGAAGATAATAAAGGAGTTTGTTTTAAAAGATCAAAAGTGGTGTTTCCTTTGGCAACAGGTGATGCTGCCACATCGTATACAAAACGGTCACTTTGCTTTTTGAAAACCTGCTTTGTGATGGTAACACCTTCTATGTTTTTTGTTTTTGCCGTATCAGATTTCTTCTCTTGTGCAAATGCACAGGTACCGAATACAATTGCCATTGACAAAATTATACGTTTCATGTTGTTTTTATTTAAGAGTGGATTTAGTGAAATAAGTGGTTATAGATTAGGTTCTTGATTTTACAGCATCATTAGCCGATTTCATTTCCCTTGCTTTTTTCAGTTTCTGATTTCCGAAATTATAAGTAACCCCTAGGCTCATCAACCTTGGATAATTGAAGTTGGTGATATTGTTAAATTTTCCATCGGGCTGTACGCCTCTAATGCTGTAGAAACTTTGATTAAATAAGTCACTCACTTCCGCTACAATAGTCCAGTCTCCTGCAATTTTTTTCAGACTGAAATCGAAGCTTTGTCTTGCTCGGATCATACCTCCTTCCATGGCAGTCTGGCTGGCAAAGAAGTAATTCACTCCCAGGAACCAGTCTTTTTTAGAAGACAGTCTGATCACATTATTGATGGTTGCAGACATATTATAGTTTTTAACATCAATGATATAAGGATCCACTACTTCAGTTTCTCCCGGAACCGGCATGGAAGTAGGATCTTCAAATACTCCGCCTTTGTAGGTAACATATCCCAGATTGACAGAATAATTGGTTGTCCAGATGTCTTTGAACCAGGACTTGTTCATTCCAAGAGTAAGAGCAATTTCCCTGTTTTTACCATAATTGGTTCTGATATATCTTAAGAATCTGGTAGTTTCCATAATTGGATTTCCTTTGATATCCTTGATGATTTTCCCGTCAGCATCTTTTTTAGGAGCTGTTACCGTTCCCTGCAATGGAATCAGGTCTGAAGCTGCTGCATCTTCCACCATATTAAAACTAAGATTGGCATAGAATGCATTTTTGTACATATAATTTAACTCCTGATTATAATATTTGGAAGCCAGTATAAATGGATTGTTCTGTGTATAATTGGTAGGAGTAAAATAAGTTCTTGAAGGATTCAGTTCCCAGAATCTCGGTCTTCTGATTCTGCTGGAGAAAGTATAGCTCAGATTATGATTGGTATTGATGGCGTAGTTTAAATTCAGATAAGGCAGAAGGTTGTTGTAATTTCTTTCAAAACCTGTTTTATCTACAATATCCCCGGTGCTTCTGGTCATTTCGTAGCGGGCACCAATCTTTCCGGATATTTTCTCAGTCAGTTTTCTTTCATAGTTCAGGTAAATTCCAAGAATATTTTCTTTATAAATGAAGTGATTGGTTTGGTTGGGATCTATGATAAATTCCCCCTTTATTAGTTTATCCTGTTTGGTATCGTTATCTGTATTGGTGTGATTGTAGCTGATCCCCATTAACCATGTTGCGCCTTTCGCTGTCTTTTTCAGATAATCAATATTGGCTGCATAGTTGTTGATAATTTGGGGTACCGCCTGATGCAATGCAGAATATTTGTTAATCGTATCATTCGTTAGAGGAAAACTCTCATTGAAGCTTACTTTATCTCTGTTGAACCACAGGTAAGAAACATTTGATGTAAGTTTACTTCCCAGAGAATCTGTTTTCATCTCATAATTTAAATTGAAAGAATGATTTCTGGTCTGTGCATCCTCGTTATTCACTGTTCTGTTGTTTAAGACTCCGTTTTGCCAGTTGGTAATATCCAGTACAGAATTGAAACTTTTATTGTATCTCATGTTGTAGGAAAATCCAAGACTGTGTTTTTTATTGATTTCATAATCAACATTGAAGCCTCCACCAAAATTTTTGTTAGGATCATCATTAAACCCAAAAGACTCATTTCTGAAAGTAGGATCACCGTTGGACAGCGTATATCTTTGTCTGTCTGTCCAGCTTCCCGTTCTGAAATTGGAATTACCAGACCATTTACCTTGTCTGAAATTAAAAGAAGCTCCTGCATTAGGGTTATTGTAATAAGCCTGCTCGTTCTGCATTTTCAGCGTTCCGTTGTAGCCGTTGTTTTTGCTTTTTTTCATCACAATATTGATTACCCCTTCTTTAGATTCAACCTGGAATTCACTTCCTGGAACTGTAATCACTTCTATTTTCTGGATATCCTCAGAGGGAGTAGACTTCAGCATTTCAATCAACGCCTCAGAATCCATATTGGTTTTTTTATTGTTGATATAAATGATTGCATCATTTTTTCCCAAAATCTTCAGCGTCTTTCCGTCAATGCTGGAAATCATCGGTGTTTGTTTCAAAAGAGTAAAGGTGTTGGTCCCTTTAGCTACAGATGAAGAAGCTACATCGTATACCAAACGGTCACCTTGTTTTTTGAAAACCTGCTTCTTGAGATTCACTGCATCAATAGCATTTACTTTCAAACTGTCTTTTTTCTGCTGGGCAGTGATAAGTCCACCGAAAAATAGTGCTGCAATAAGAATTTGAGTCTTCATGATTATTCTTTTTTAATTAATAGCTTGTATGGTTTGTTATTTAACATTACAAAGATATATAATAAATTTAGTATTATGCAATACAAAGTACTTAAAAATATTTTTGAATCATCGCAATTGATTGATTGTCAGTTGATAAAAATTTAGTTTAAAATATTGATTGCTTGATCTTTCTGTATAATAAGACAAATAAATGATGCTAAATGTTACATCAATGAAAGAAATTATGAAAGAATTTTTTTTAAATTGGATAATTAATATTGGAATTTATCCTCGTAGTTCAACAATTATGTCACAAAGGTCATATCCGTAAAAATAAAAAAGGACCGAAAAGGTCCTTCATTATATTGTTTATTCTCTGTCGAATCGGGCCAGCTTTTTATCTACCCAAACCGTTGCAAAGGGGAAGAATGCCGATAATAAGGCAAAAACAAAATCTTCATCATCCCAATTATAAATTTTTCTGGCAGGAAGGCAGAGTAGAAGGTAAAGAGTAAAAAATAATCCGTGTAAACTACCAATAACACTGATGAAGATGATAGAATATAAATTTTCATCATACCGGATCCAGATCATCGCAACACCATACAATAAAAGACATGAAATGGCCTCTGCAAGACAAATCTGCTTAAACCATCTGATGATTTTTTCCTGAGAATATTTTGAGAATATTTTTTCGATGAAGTTCATTTCTTAAGATTGTGGTGAGGGTTAAAAGGTAAGAGTCTTTCTCCAGGCTTGGTTTTAGCCTCTCATTTCTGATTTACAAAATTACTTATAAAAACTACTACCATCCAAATATTCAAAAACTTCTGGTGGCAGCATAGGTCTTACATTTTTACCATCCTTTATCATATTACGGATTTCCGTAGCTGAAAGCTCTATTATGGGTGCTTTTACCAGAGAGATATTTTCATGCTGTAAATATTCAGGATCTTTTTTCTCGCCTTCAAATACTCTTGGGTAAACAATAATATGATGATTTTTGATCAGGATATCAGCATTTTTCCATTTGTGAAGGCTCTTTAGATTATCCTCTCCCATGATCAGACTGAAAGAATAATCAGGGTATTTCTCATGCAGATACGTTAAGGTATCAATAGTATAACTTGGTTTCGGAAGAGAAAACTCCACATTGGAAGCTCTCATATTGGGGTAATTCTTTACTGCCAGTTGTACCATATCAAGTCTGTTATGGTCATTCAGTAAAGACTTTTTGTCCTTAAATGGGTTTTGCGGGCTTACCACAAACCAAAGCTCATCCATATCAGAATTTTCCAGAATATAATTGGCCAGAATAAGATGCCCGATATGAATAGGATTAAATGATCCGAAAAATAAACCGATTTTTTTCATTTGTTCAGGTGGCAGGTAGAAGATTATAGGTAATAGTAATTAATCCCTGAATTTTACATCCTTGATATTAAGATAATGAGTGACATTGCCTTTCCAGTGATTCTCTTCCAGGGTAAAAGCAAGATCAAAATTTTTATTTTTAAAATCTTCAGCAAACTGTCCGAGTTTGAATCCGACACATTCAATATTTCGTCCCGTAGATTCCTGCTTGATATAAAACTTCAGGTGATTATTATCTTTTCCCATGGTTTTTACATATCCGGAAAGCTTCTGATTGGTTAATGTAAAAATAGGCTTCATATTATGAGGCCCGAATGGCGCCAGTTTTCTGTGGAAATTGATAAACTCTCTGTTGATTTCGTCAATTCTTATTTCCGTATCAATCGTAATAGAAGGTTCCTTTTGGTGCTCCTGGATTTTTTCAGAAACAATTCTTTCAAATTTTTCCTTGAAGGCATCAAACTTATCTTTTTCCATCGAAAGTCCGGCAGCAGCATGATGGCCTCCGAATTTAAGGAAATATTCAGAGCACATATCAAGAGCTTCATGTACATCGAAATCAGAAACAGACCTTGCAGAAGCTACCATTTCTCCGTTATTACCATCGGTAAAAACTAGTGTGGGTTTATAATAGGTTTCAATAAGCCTTGAGGCTACAATACCGATAACGCCTTTATTCCATTCAGGATGATAAACGATAGTCGTATGTTTGGTTTCCTGCTGGGATTCTATAATCTGATTGAGGGCCGAAAGGGTGGAATTCATATCCAGTTCACGCCTTTCATCGTTGAGGTTCATAATATCATTCACAATCTGATTGGCATGTTTCAGATTGTCGGAAACCATAAGCTCTACAGCTGCTTTACCATGAGAAATTCTTCCGGCAGCATTAATTTTGGGAGCTATTTCAAAAACGATATTGGAAATTTCAAAATGAGAAAGTTTATCTTCCGGAATCAATAATCGTAACCCAAGATTTCTGGTCTTCCTTAAGGTTTTTAATCCCATTTTAGCCAACACTCTGTTTTCACCTGTCATCGAAACAATATCTGCTGCAATGGAGATCGCCAGAAGATCGGTCAGTTCAAATAATTCTGCTTCCGGTAATTTATAAATGGTATTCAGTCCCTGGCAAAGCTTAAAGCCAACCCCGCATCCTGAAAGTTCCTTGAAAGGATAGCGGCAGTCGCTTCTTTTAGGATCAAGAACAGCTGCAGCGTTTGGAATCTCTTCACCCGGAAGGTGATGATCGCAGATAATAAAATCTATACCCAGATTGCTGGCATAGTTGATCATATCAAGTGCCTTGATTCCACAGTCTAGAGCAATGATTAATGAGAAACCATTTTCTTTGGCGAAATCAATTCCTTCCGTGGAAATTCCATATCCTTCAGAATTTCTGTCCGGGATATAATAATCTAAATATTTTTTCTCAACAATTTTGCTGAGATACAGGTACATTAAAGCAACCGCTGTGGTTCCGTCCACATCATAGTCACCATATACCAATATTTTTTCACCGTTTTCAATGGCGGTAGCAATACGCTCTACAGCTTTTTGCATATCTGCCATTAAAAAAGGGTTGTGGATATCGTTAAGGTTCGGTTTGAAGAATTCTCTGGCCTTTTGATAATTGTCAATTCCCCTAAGAACGAGGATTTTAGATTCAAAAGTACCAAAACCAAGTGACGAACTTAGTCTGTCCACAACTTCCTCATCGGGTTCAGGCTTGTAAATCCATTTTTGACTCATTTCACAAAAATAAGGAAAAAAAATAGCATTCAGGGAAGAACTGAAACGAAGTTTTGACTTAATAATTGTTAAAAAAAGGCTATCTTCATGCTCCAAAATTTTAAATGACTATGAAAAAAATTACTCTATGCTTTCTGTTACTGGGAACAGCATGTTCGATCAACGCACAGAAAATTAATCTTGGCAAAGCAGCCGGAATGGTTTCAAATGGTGCAAAAGCCTTAACATTTACCAACGAAGATGCTATTAAATTATCCAAAGAATCAGTAGAGTGGATGGATAAAAATAATCCTGTAGCAGGACCGAAAGATCCTTACACTGTGAGACTGAACAGGCTGTTTGGAAAACACAAATCTCAGGATGGTCTGAACCTTAATTATAAAGTTTATAAAGTAAAAGATATCAACGCGTTTGCCTGTGCAGACGGAAGTGTACGTGTATTCTCTTCCTTAATGGATATTATGACTGATAATGAACTGCTTGCCGTAATCGGACATGAGATCGGGCACGTAAAGAATCAGGATACCAAAGATGCTATGAAATCGGCTTATCTGAAGGCGGCTGCATTAGATGCTGCTTCCTCAGCTTCGTCAGATGTAGCTTCACTAAATGAAAGTCAGATAGGGAAGATGGCGAATGCATTTTTAGATGCTTCGCACAGCAAAAAGCAGGAATCTGAAGCAGATACTTATTCATATGATTTCATGAAGGCCAATAAGTATGATGTGGTAGGAGCATATACAGCTTTTAAAAAGTTAGCCTTACTTTCACAGGGAAGTACACAGACTAATTTTGAAAAGATGTTCAATTCTCACCCCGATAGCAACAAGAGAGCTGAATCTATCAAAAAGAAAGCAGAGAAAGAAGGCTTATGGAAAGATCCGGGAACGGTTACTTTACCTGCTGCAAAATTGACGAAATAAATATTATTTATTGTTTAAACGAAAACACCTCAAAGCACTGCTTTGAGGTGTTTTTATATAGATTTTAATGTTGTTCAGATTAAGAATACATTTTCTCTCTTAATTCTTTTACTTTTTTATCCGCAAGATACTCGTCGTAAGTCATTTCTCTGTCGATAATTCCGGAAGGAGTCAATTCGATGATTCTGTTACAGACTGTTGAAAGCATTTCGTGGTCATGAGATGCCAGTAAAAGATTTCCTTTGAAGTTGGATAAAGAGTTGTTCAAGGTTGTGATACTCTCCAGGTCTAAGTGGTTGGTAGGTTCGTCCAATAAAAGAACGTTCGCTTTTTGAAGCATCATTCTACTGAACATACATCTCATTTTTTCACCCCCTGAAAGTACTTTACAGGATTTCAAAGCTTCATCTCCTGAGAACAGCATTCTTCCTAAGAATCCTCTTACGAATTCTTCATGACGCTCTTCGTCATTTTTTGTAAACTGTCTCAACCAGTCAACTAAGCTTAAGTCTTCCTGGAAGAAGTTGGTGTTGTCTAAAGGCATGTGAGACTGGTTTGTTGTTACTCCCCATGCAACTGTTCCTTTATCAGCTTCTACATTTCCAGCAAGAATCTCGAAGAATTCTGTGATGGCTAAAGAGTTTTTAGAAAGTACTGCTACTTTGTCCCCCTTTTTAAGATTTAAATCAATATTTGAGAATAATAATTCCCCGTCTTTTGTTTTCTCAAGACCTTTTACATCAAGGATCTGATCTCCTGCTTCTCTTTCCATTTCGAAAATAATAGCAGGATATCTTCTTGAAGAAGGCTTAATATCATCAATATTTAATTTGTCGATCATTTTCTTTCTTGCAGTAGCCTGTTTTGCTTTCGCAACGTTGGAACTGAATCTCGCAATGAAGTCCTGAAGCTCTTTTTTCTTCTCTTCAGCTTTCTTGTTGGCCTGAGCTCTTTGTCTTGTTGCCAATTGAGAAGCCTGGTACCAGAAAGAGTAATTACCCGTGTATAGGTTAAGCTTAGAATAATCAAGGTCACCGATGTGTGTACAAACCGTATCAAGGAAGTGACGGTCGTGAGATACAACGATTACCGTGTTTTCATAATCAGCAAGGAAGTCTTCAAGCCATGAGATGGTATCGATATCAAGGTCGTTGGTAGGCTCATCCAGAATCAATACGTCAGGGTTTCCGAAAAGTGCCTGAGCCAAAAGAACTTTTACTTTGTCTTTGTTCTCAAGTTCGCTCATCAGCTGCCAGTGCATATCATCAGAAATACCTACGTTAGAGAGCATAGTCTGAGCATCAGATTCTGCAGTCCAACCACCCATTTCGTCATAAATTACACCTAGTTCACCGGCTTTAATACCGTCTTCGTCAGAGAAATCTTCTTTTGCGTATAACGCATCCATTTCCTCTTTTATCTCAAATAATTTCTTATTACCTCTTAAAACAGCTTCAAGAACTGTAAACTGATCATAAGCAAAGTGATCCTGTTCCAAAACTGACATTCTTTTCCCTGGCTCCAGAGATACATGTCCTGTTGTAGGATCCTGCTTTCCTGTTAGTATTTTCAGGAATGTAGACTTTCCCGCACCGTTTGCTCCGATGATTCCGTAGCAGTTTCCTTTGGTAAACATAATATTTACCTCGTCAAAAAGAATTCTTTTCCCGAATTGTAAAGATAAGTTAGATACTGTTAACATATAGTTTTGTAAATTTGGCGCAAAAATACGAAAAGAATTTGGGTATTTTGTAATAATATAATAGTCAAGTTTTTAAATGTACGGTATTTTTTATATATTTCATTAACGAAATTTTAAAATGATGAAGATTGAGAAAACAGTTAACATATTAAACAAAAGAGCCCGTTTTGAATATGAAATTCTTGAAGAATATGAAGCCGGAATGGTTTTAACGGGTACCGAAATAAAATCTTTACGTTCATCCAAAGCATCTATCACAGAATCGTTCTGTCAGTTTATTGATGGGGAATTGTACATCATCAACATGATGATTGATGAGTACAAATTGGGAACTTTTTACAATCACAAAACAAAAAGGGAACGGAAATTGCTCTTGCACAAAAAAGAATTACAAAAACTTGAAAAAAAGTTAAAGGATGCCGGGAACACCATAATACCTTTAAAATTATATATCACTGATAGAGGGAAAGCAAAGGTGCTCATAGCGCTTGGTAGAGGGAAAAAACTTTTCGATAAAAGAGAGGCGATAAAAGATAGAGAAAATAAACGGAACCTCGACAGAATATTAAAGAAAAGTTAAAAATCATTTGAAAAACTTTGTATATAAAGAAAAATTATATTTATTTTGCATTATCAATTATTTAATCATTTAATTCTATGAAAAATCTAAAATTAGGAATTTCAGCATTGGCGCTTACTGTTGCCTCTACTGTTTTCGCACAGACTACCAACAATCCGTGGTTAATCGGAGTTGGTGCTCATGCTGAAAACCACGTAGCAGCAAGAAGTAACTTCAGTAATACGTTCTCTGCTAACAATTTGACAAAAAGTATGTTCAATGTGAACAACTTTTCTATTACACCTCCACTATCTAAGTTAACAGTTGCTAGAAACGTTGGTAAAGGTTTAGTAATTGACTGGCAAACTTCTGTTGGAAATGTTGAAAACAAAAGATTCAACATGGGGAAAGAATTTTTCCTAATGACAGGTCTTGGTTTCCAGGCTCACGCTGCAGGTCTTTTATGGAACGAAGAATCTTGGTTTGATCCATATTTAAGAGTTGGTGCTAACTACTTAAGACATGACTATACAGCTCTTACTTTCCCTAGAACATCTGTTGATGATAACGGTAACCCAATCGAAACTGTAACTAACGGTAAGGATGGTAACGAAAACGGTAAAGCTAACCACTTTACTGTAGCTACAGGTGCTGGTGCTAACTTCTGGGTAACTAAGAACTTCGGTCTTGGTGTTCAGGGAGATTATGTATCAACTCCAGGTGACAAATCTACTGTTGCTAACTTCTGGCAAGCTTCTGCTTCCATCTTATTCAGATTCGGAAACAGAGACAGAGATAAGGATGGTATCCTAGATAAAGATGATCTTTGTCCAGATACTCCAGGTTTACCAGAATTCCAAGGATGTCCTGATACTGACGGTGACGGAGTTCCAGATAAAGACGATCAATGTCCAGAAGTGGCTGGTCCAGTTGAAAACAACGGATGCCCTTGGCCAGATACTGATGGTGATGGTGTAATCGACAAAGATGACGCTTGTCCTACAGTAGCAGGTCCTGCTGAAAACAACGGTTGTCCTTGGCCAGATACAGACGGTGACGGTATCTTAGATAAAGATGATGCTTGTCCTACTGTTCCAGGTCTTCCAGAATACAACGGATGTCCTAAACCAAAAGAAGTAACAGCTACTGATGTTGAGAAAAACCTTAAGAGTGTATACTTCGATTTCAACAAAGCTACAATCAAGCCTGAATCTAAAGGAGCTTTAGATACTGCTGCTGAAATCATTAAGAAAGACGGAGGTAGATTCCTATTAGTTGGTGAAACTGACAAAAAAGGAAGTGATGCTTACAACTTGAAGTTATCTAAAGAAAGAGCTGCTTCTGTAGTTGCTGCTTTAGATGCAAGAGGTGTAGATACCAACGCATTAAAATCAGTTGGTATTGGAGAGCAAAATGCTAAAGTTGCAGAATCTGCTTCTGACGCTGAAAGACAAGCTGATAGAAAAGTAACTGTTAGATACATTGGTGATGACAGTGAGTGGAACAAATATCAGAAATCTGATGTAGCTCCAGCGAAAAAAGCTACGAAAAAAGCTACTAAAAAAGCTCCAGCTAAGAAAAAAGCTGCTGCTAAAAAGAAAAAATAATTAATTTTTCTAAATAATGAATACCTCCAATTTGATTGGAGGTATTTTTTTTTTGTGGACTTTTGAGTAATTTTGTTGGAAATTTAAAAATTAAAATGGGAAGAGCATTTGAATATAGAAAAGCTTCTAAAATGGCCAGATGGGACAAGATGGCCAAGACATTCTCTAAAATTGGAAAAGATATTGCTTTAGCAGTGAAAGCTGGCGGAACAGATCCGGAATCCAATCCTGCATTGAGAAGATGTATCCAAAACGCAAAAGGGGCTAACATGCCTAAGGATAATGTTGAAAGAGCAATTAAAAAGGCAAGCGGTGCAGATGCAGAAAACTATGAAGAGATCACTTATGAAGGTTACGGACAAGGTGGTGTTGCTTTTTTTGTAGAATGTACTACAAACAATACTACAAGAACGGTAGCCAATGTAAGAGCTATCTTCAATAAGTTTGATGGTAACCTTGGTAAGAACGGGGAATTGGCATTTATCTTCGACAGAAAAGGTATTTTCACTATAGATTTGGCTCAGATCAAAATGGATTGGGATGATTTTGAAATGGAAATGATTGACGGAGGAGCAGAAGATGTAGAAAAAGATGAAGAAGAAGTAATGATTACCACTGCTTTTGAAGATTTCGGTTCTTTATCTCACAAATTGGATGCGCTTGGAATTGAAGCAAAAAGTGCAGAACTTCAAAGAATTCCAAATAATACGAAAGAAGTGAACGCAGAACAGTTCAAAGCGAATATGAAAATGCTTGAGCGTTTCGAAGAAGATGATGACGTGCAAAACGTTTACCACAACATGGAAATCACAGAAGAGCTGATGAACTCTCTATAAAAAATAATATAGCATTCATATACAGTTAATTTTCAATTAGTTTCTTTGTACAAAACTATGAAAAGAAACGTTGAATTAGTTGTTATATCGGATGTTCATTTGGGAACTTATGGATGTAAGGCTAAAGAATTGCTAAGATATCTCAATTCAATCCAGCCTAAAACTTTAGTTTTAAACGGTGATATTATCGATATCTGGCAGTTTAAAAAGTCTTACTTCCCTAAACCTCATTTGAAGGTAATCAGAAAGATACTTTCACTGGCTACCAAAAACACAGATGTCTATTACATTACAGGCAATCATGATGAAATGTTCCGTAAGTTCACAGATTTTGAACTGGGAAAACTTAAAGTCTGTAACAAGATCTGTCTGAATATCGATCAGAAAAAAACCTGGATTTTTCACGGGGATGTTTTCGATGCATCCGTCCAGCATTCCAAATGGATCGCCAAACTTGGCGGAAAAGGTTATGATCTTCTTATTATCATCAATAATGTTGTAAATTGGTTCCTGGAAAAAATGGGTAAAGAGAAATACTCATTTTCCAAAAAGATCAAAAACAATGTGAAAAAAGCGGTAAAATATATCGGGGATTTTGAATTGACAGCTTCAGAGCTGGCCATTGATAACCAATATGATTATGTGGTATGCGGGCATATCCACCAGCCACAGATCCGCGAGGTTGTTAATAAAAAAGGATCCTGTACTTACCTGAATTCCGGTGACTGGATAGAAAATCTTTCTGCTTTGGAATATCATGATAAACAATGGAAGATTTTTTATTATGATGAACATAAACATTTACTGAAAGATGATGAAGCAGAAGAAATCCCGGAGATGGATAATTCTGATCTTTTAAAAATTGTAACTAATTTTTCTTAAATGAAGATTCTGTATGCATTCCAGGGTACCGGAAACGGGCATATTGCCAGGGCACAGGAAATTATTCCTCTTCTCAAAAAGCATGCGTCTGTAGACACCTTGATCAGTGGCCATCAATCGCAATTGAAGGCTGATTTTGACATTAACTTTCAATACAGAGGCATTTCCCTTCTTTATAATAAAACAGGAGGTCTATCTTACCGAAAAACATTTACCGAAAATAAATTCTTTGAAGCCGCTAAAACAATCAGAGAACTAGAGCTGTCACAGTATGATTTAATTATTAATGATTATGAACCTCTGACAGGCTGGGCTTCCAAATTGAAAAAGTTTCCGTTGATAGAACTCAGCCATCAGGCTTCTATGAGTTTTCCTGAAACACCCAAACCAAAGGAAAAAGATTTTCTGGGAGAAATGATCCTGAAATATTATGTTCCCAGCGAAAAAAAAATAGGATTTCATTTTGAAAATTACCATCCACAGATCAAAAAACCTGTCATCAGGAGAAAGATCAGAAACCTTAATCCTTACAAACAGGGATATTATCTTGTTTATCTTCCGAGTTTTGCGGATGAAAATATCATTAAGGTTTTAAGAAAAATCCCTGTGGAGTGGAAAGTTTTTTCAAAATACAGCAAAGTACAGGTGAAAATAAAAAATGTAGAAGTATTTCCCATTGATGAAAGCCAGTACCTGAAATATTTTGAAGGCTGTGACGGAATTTTATGCAATGCAGGTTTTGAAACCCCGGCAGAAGCACTATTTATGGATAAGAAACTATTTGTGATTCCTATCCACAATCAATATGAGCAGGAATGCAATGCATGTGCTCTGGATAAAATGGGAATTCCCAATTCCAAGGTGTTAAATCTTCAGGAAATAATGGAATGGGTAGCATCAGATCATCATCTCAAAGTAGATTATCCGGATGATATTGAAGATATCCTGGTAAACGAGGTTTTAATTCTTTAAAAAGATATCGGCCACATCACTCATTCTCATCATCACAGACCTTGCATACGAACAGTGCGGGTATACTTTCCAATTGTTTTCTCTGGCAAATTTAATGGCTTCTTCCACAAGGAATTTTCCCATTCCTCTTCCTTCAAATTCCGGGTGTACCAAAACAAAAGAGATAATCAGTTTATGATCTTCAGGGAAAATGGTATAGGTAAGCCTTCCGACTTCTTTTATTTCGTTATTTAAAGTGATAACTCCGCCGTTCCCGGATTTATTGTTTTCAAATTTCATGATTCTTGACTTTAGTTTAAAGATACAAAAATTGAACCGAGCTTTGCGTAAGCAATAAGCAATAAGCAATAAGTCTTGCTCAACATTTTTCAAGTTGACCATTCACTTGCGAAGAAAAATTAACCATTGCCTACCTAATTATCTTTCCCCGTATAATAATTATAATCTTTGATAATTACACCGATGAACTGTCTTTCCGTCATTTTAGTGGGATCTATTTCCAGTTTCAGAATGCTTTTGATTTTTTCGGATAGTTTATTGATGATCTGGCGATCATCTGCTTTCAATGCTTTGGTATAATTGTCTTTGATAATTCTCATATCATTATCACTCAAAGCAATCACCTGAGGGAAAGAGGGAATATAATTTTCATGGATATTCTCCAGGATTGTATGAGAAATATTAATGTTGTTTTTTAGAGAGATAACGGCCGTTCCGGAAGCAATGTCACCCAAACGCTGATTATTTTTAGAAACAATCATAGAAATAAGTCCTACTACTCCGGCAAATGAAACATCTACAATTCTGAAAACCCACCGGATCATATAATCTGCGAAACTAGCCTGGTAACCGTCAATTTTCACCACTTTTATTTTCATGAGTTTTTTACCGGGAGTCTGGCCTTCCATCAAACTTTCCAATACAAGAGGATAAATATAAACAGGAAAGGTAAGGACAAGATATACCGCACGTATCGACCAGCCATCAAGACCATTCAGAAGATATCCCAAATCAAGAATATTGAAGAACAGATACAGGATAGCAACTACATAAGCAATCCTGATCAGAAGATCAATAATGAAGGCAAGCATCCTTTCTCCTATACCTGCAATAGTAAAATTAATATTTACATTTTGTGAGGTATTTATCGCAATTTGAGACATATTTTTTATTATTTTAGCCTTAATAATTATGAGAGAAGTTTATTTCATTAAACAAAATAAAGAAAAATGGTTGGGAATCGAACAGGTTATTCAAGGGAAAATTAAAAAAAATCCTGATGACCTGTCTTCATTGTATATAAACCTGATCAATGATCTTTCTTTTGCCCAGACTTATTATCCCAAAAGCAATACTACCGTTTATCTGAACCATTTATCTGCCCAGATTTTTCAGAAGATTTATAAAACAAAAAGGGTAGAGGAGAACAGGATGGTTTATTTTTTCAAAACCGAAGTTCCGCTGCTGATGTATCAGTACCGGAGATATCTGATATATGCCTTCCTCTTTTTCATTTTATTTACATCAATAGGAGTGCTTTCCGCCATTTATGATAAGAACTTTGTGAATATTATACTGGGCGAAGAGTATGTGAATGAAACGATCGAAAATATTAAAAATAATAATGCGGTAGGCGTTTATCAGAGCGGAAGTACCTGGGGAAGTACAATCGGGATCATTTTTAATAATATTCAGGTTGGAGCAAAGTTGTATATTTACGGTATTGCCGGAGGAGTGGGAACATTGTTTGCACTGCTCTCCAACAGTGTGATGCTGGGTGCTTTTCAATATTTTTTCTATGATTACGGAGCATTGGAAGACAGTGCAAGAGGAATATGGCTTCACGGAGTCTTTGAAATTTTTGCCATGGTTGTGGAAGCAATGTGCGGATTGATTCTGGGAGCTTCTATCTTATTTCCGAGAACGTTTTCAAGATTTAATTCATTTAAAAAAGGATTTAAAGATTCATTTAAAATATTTTTGAGTACGGTTCCTTTCACTATTTGTGCAGGGATTATAGAAGGATATGTCACCAGACACGCATTGAAGATGCCTTTACTATTGAACCTTATCATCATTTTTGGCTCACTGGCAATTATTGGATACTACTATTTTGTATATCCGTCTGTTGTTTACAAAAAAACTAATAAACACATCAATGATACAATTTTATAAAAAAAGAGACTTCGGAACTTTTATCAGTGATAGTTTCAATTTTTTCAAATTATACGGGAAGAATTATTTTAAAAACTATATTCTGATCAACGGCTTGCTTTTGATCTTAATGGTTACAGTTGTTATTTTCGGCTATAAGGAACTGTTTTCACAGATATTCGGATCTAATCTTGGCGGTGAAACCTATTATTTTGAACAGTATTTTTCAGAAAATTCCGGAATGCTGATCACAGTAGGATTACTGACTTTCCTGCTTTTCATGATTCTGATGATTGTCAATTATCTGTATCCTGTTTTTTATTTAAAAAGAATTGCACAGGGAGCAGAAAAAATAAAGACTGATGAAATTCTCGGCGACTTTAAAAACAATGCCGGAAGAATTGGAAAACTATGTCTGGGAATGATCTTTATCGTTACTCCGGCAATCTTATTTGTAGTAGGTTTTTCTTATATCCTGATTTTTATTATTATCGGATTGTTTTTGATACTGCTTCTTTATCCAACGATATTTAATTTTACTACCTTTCTGATGTATGATTATTTTAATTCGGACAGAGGTTTCTGGGGAAGCTTGAGCTATGCTTTACGTTCTCAGTTTTCTTACCCGAATGGAAGTGAAAAATCACCATACTGGAAATATTGGGGATCTGCATTTGTGATGTTTATTATTATGTATATGATAACATCTATATTCACATTTATCCCTATGATGTTCTTTTACGGATCCCTGCTTACTTCTACACCGGACGGAAATTTTGAGCAGAATCCTTTTACCGGAGCTGCCGGAATTGTATTTTTTGTATTCTATGGATTTTCTATGTTATTTTCATTTTTTCTTTCCAACCTGATGTATGTGAATGCAGGACTGATGTATTATGACAGCAGAACAGATCTTCACCAGAAAGTAGAATTGGCAGAAATAGATACAATTGGAATCAATGAATAAAATTATTTTTTTCATACTGCTTTTTTTCTCACTTGGGCTGGTTCATGCTCAGGATGATAATTCCGATTCTGATGATCTGGTAGATTCACTATACACCACCGGACATTACAGAAATATGCTGCGTGCGGATTCTGTGCTGATGAAAAATCCGGTATCAGAGAATGAGGTGTATCCGAAAACATTCAAAGAAAATATTCCGTCAAGATATAAAGGAAATGAATTTGACTATTCCGTATCAAAACCGAGAGAATCTTTCTTTCAAAAGCTGATGCGAAAAATCAATCAGATTATACAGAGTATTTTTGGAGAAACAGCGTTCACTAAATCGGCAGAGCTGACCACGATCATTATTCGTCTGTTTGCAATTATTCTTGTAGGTTTTCTGTTGTATTTTATTATTAAATATATTATGGGAAAAGACGGGAATTTTATTTTTGGTAAAAAAAATAAAAAACTGGATCTCAATGTACAGGAACTTCATGAGAATATCCATGAAATCAATTTCCCTGAAAGTATCGCGAAATTTGAAAACGCAGGAGATTATCGTTCCGCAGTTCGGTATCAATTCCTGTTTGTTCTTAAAAAACTGAGTGATAAAAAACTGATCACCTGGAATCCGGAAAAAACTAATAAAGATTATACTGCAGAGTTAAAAGCTGCCCACCTGAAGAATGACTTTTCTGATCTGTCCTATATTTTTGATTATGTCTGGTATGGAGAATTCAGTATTGATGAAGAGAGCTACCGGAAATTTAAAAATCAATATCAGGCCTTTAAACCATAACAATAATAACCATGAATAAAACTTTCAAAACATATGCTGTAATTTTCGTCATTGTGATGATTGTTCTGGCATTGCTTGAAGTTAACAAAAAAGAAACAACAGACTGGCGGAAGAATTTTGATATCAACGAAAAATCTCCGTTCGGGTTGTTTGTTTTCAATAAAGAAGCCAACAATCTTTTTAAAAATAAGCTGAAGAAGATTGAGCAGGTTCCTTACGAATATTACAGCCAGCATAAAAAACAGGCTCACAATATTGTCATCATTGAAAATAATCTTGACAGAGAGTCCTGGCATAAAATTCTGACTCAGATATCTGAAGGCTCAGATGCATTTCTGATGGTAACCCGTATGCCTAAAGAAATTTCAGACAGTATCGGATACTATGATTCAGAGATCTCCTTTGAAGAAGAAAATGTTTTGAAGCTTACCGACAAAAAATTTCAGAATGATTTTATTAAGCTGGATAAATTTCCGTCGGGCAGAGGATTCTCATTCATAAAACCGGGAGTGGAAGTACTGGGGAAAACCGTTGAGAAGAAGAATACAGATCAGGCCAATTTTATTAAAGTAAAGTTTGGTAAAGGATATATCTATGCTCATACAGAACCTCTTTTCCTTACGAATTATTATCTTCTAAAACCCGGAAATGTAAAATATGCTCAGGACGTATTTTCATATCTTCAGGATAGGGAAACCCTTTGGTTTGTCTCAAACAAAAGCTATGAATCACGCTTTTTCATGAGATTTATATTGTCAAATCCGGCTTTAAAATATGCATGGTGGGTATTTTTAGGAGGGCTTATTCTTTTTATCTTCTTTAATGCAAAAAGGAAACAGAGGATAGTCCCAGTAACAGAACCATTGAGAAATACTTCCCTGGATTTTGTGAAAAGCATTGGAAATCTGTATCTTCAGGAAGGCGATTTCCATGATATGATGGCCAAGAAAGCTCAATATTTCCTGAACAAGGTAAGAATGGATCTGTTGATAGATACCCAGCATCTAGATGAAGAATTTGCAAAAAAATTACATCTGAAAACTGGTAAACCCGTAGAAATGATTGGCGAAGCAATAGCACTTATCAAAAAAGCTCAGGATCCTTACGCCAGTGTAATGAAGGAAGATCTTACAAGGATCAATAAGCTCCTTGATGAAATACTTAAATAATATAACAATAGAATAACCTAACCATATAACAGTTTTTCAATGCTAAAATGTCTGTTCGTTAGAATAAATGTAATTGTAGATAGTCATTGTTAAACTAGCAAATTAAAATTATTATGGAAAACTTTGATAACCCGAATATAGAAAACCAAAACGCTATCAATCTTAATAAACAGGAAGAGCAGTTTCAGTCGAGAATTGATATGATTGAACTTCGTGCGAGTTTAGAGAAAGTAAAATCTGAGATCGGAAAAGTAATTGTAGGGCAGGAAAAAATGATTGAACATCTTTTGGCTGCATTACTTTCAAACGGACACGTACTTATTGAAGGCGTTCCGGGAGTAGCGAAAACAATCACGGCAAAATTATTAGCCAAAACCATTGACGTAGGGTTTAGCAGAATTCAGTTTACTCCGGACCTGATGCCTTCCGATATTTTGGGGACTTCCGTATTTAATGTGAAAAATTCAGAATTTGAATTCAAAAAAGGACCTATCTTCTCCAACTTCATCCTGATTGATGAGATCAACAGATCGCCGGCAAAAACGCAGTCTGCATTATTTGAAGTTATGGAAGAAAGGCAGATCACGATGGACGGTACACGATATACCCTTGAGGAACCTTTCCTGGTGATCGCTACACAAAACCCTATTGAACATGAAGGAACGTACAGGCTTCCGGAAGCGCAGCTGGACCGTTTTTTATTCAAAATCAATGTAGGATACCCTGATCTTGAGCAGGAAATTGCGATCATTAAAAATCAGCACGAAAGCAAAAAAGAAGATAAAACAGAAGGAATCAACCGCGTGATCACAGCTGAACAATTGAAAAACTACCAGCATCTGGTAAAAGAAATTATTGTGGAAAGCCAGCTGATGGAATATATTGCTAAAATTATCATCAATACCAGAGAAAACCAATTCTTATATCTGGGAGCTTCACCACGAGCTTCATTAGCTCTTCTTACAGCATCAAAGTCATTTGCCGCTTTAAGAGGTAGAGACTTTGTGACTCCTGAAGATATTAAAGAAGCAAGCTACGCCGTATTAAGACACAGAGTCATCGTATCTCCGGAAAGAGAAATGGAAGGTCTTACCGCAGATGAAATTATCCGTCAGATTTTAGAAGGAATAGAAATACCGAGATAGAACAATAGGTAGTAGATGGTAGGTAGCCGGTAGCAGTTGATTGTGAGTGAATGTTTAAATATTTACAAAATTATTATGTATGGCAAATTTTAAAGAACTTTTAGTCTGGCAGAGATCTATTGATTTTGTTACTGAAATCTACAGAACTACAGAAGCTTTTCCTAAGGATGAGATTTATGGCTTGCCATCACAAATCAGAAGGGCTGCTGTTTCTATACCCTCCAATATTGCAGAGGGAAACTCCAGGAGAAGCAAACCTGATTACTCGCAATTTTTAAAAATATCAAGAGGCAGTTGTGCGGAAGTAGAAACACAATTAATTATTTCAAAAAATCTCAAATTTTTAAATGAAAATGAGCATTTAAAATTAAATGAAAAGATTATAGAAATATCCAAAATGTTGAACGGACTCATTAACTCATTACAATAATACAACTGTAAGACCTATGGTGCGTTCACATAATCCTCAAAACCTGTAACCTGCAACCTATAATCTGCAACCTGCCACCTAACCAATGAAAAACTTATACATCAATACACGTTTCTTTTTTACACTCATCGGAGTGGGGATTCTGTATGTCCTTGCATTTTTCTTTCCGGTGCTGATGTGGGTAGCCCATATCGCACTCCTGATTTGTTTTTTGGCAGCAATGGTAGATTTTCTGTTGCTTTTCAACCAAAAGAATGCATTGCAGGTTCAAAGAATTCTGCCGGAAAAACTGTCTAACGGAGATGAGAATTTTGTAAAAATTGACATCAAGAATAATTACAACTTTACCATAGCCACTAAAATTATTGATGAAATCCCGTTTCAGTTTCAGAAAAGAGATTTTCTGATCAAAAAACAGATCACTTCCGGAGCAAATACATTTTTTCAATACACATTAGAGCCTAAAGAAAGGGGAGAATATCATTTCGGAGGATTGAATGTGTACGCATCATCACCAATAGGACTGATTTCAAAAAGATTTATTTTCCAGAAAGATGCTATGCTTCCTGCCTATCCCTCTTTTATTCATCTCAGAAAATATGAACTGATGGCTATTCAGAGTGAATTTTTATTAGGCGGAATCAAGAAAGTCAGAAAGCTGGGACATACCATGGAATTTGAGCAGATCAAAGAATATGTACCCGGAGATGATATCAGAACGATCAACTGGAAAGCAACTTCCAAGACCAACAGACTCATGGTAAACCAGTTTCAGGATGAAAAATCACAGCGTATTTTTATGTTGATCGATAAAGGAAGAACCATGAAAATGCCGTTCAATGGATTAAGTTTACTGGATTATTCCATCAATGCAACCATGGCACTTTCTCATATTATTTTAAGAAAAGGAGACAGAGCGGGAATGATGACTTTTTCCAAGAAAGCTGAAAATAAAATTGCTGCCGATAATAAATCCGGACAGCTGAAAAAAATCTCTGAAGCCCTTTATAATATCAAAACAGATTTCTTCGAAAGTGATTTCAACAGATTGTATCAGGATGTAAAATATTCCATCAACCAAAGAAGTTTAATTCTGCTTTTTACCAATTTTGAAACGTTAGACGGACTAAACCGGCAGCTGAAATATCTTAGGGGAATTGCCAAAAATCACTTGCTGGTAGTGGTATTCTTCAAAAATTCAGAACTGCAGACGTTGATCAACAAAAATCCTGAAAATATGCAGGAAATTTATGATGAAATTATTGCTGAAAAATTTGAATTTGAAAAGAAACTGATCATCCAGGAACTTCGTAAATACGGAATTTATACCGTATATACCCTTCCGGAAAATTTGAATATCGATGTTATCAATAAATATCTGGAGATAAAAGCGAGAGGAATTTTATAATACATTTTTTTGTGATTTATTTTTGTTATTTTAAATATTATTTTTATTATTGTAGTGTTAATGCTTTGTAAATTAACATAATAAAATAATTTATTAACAAACAAATCTAAAACCATGAAAAAAATTGTCTATGGGATAGCTATGTCAATTAGCTTTACCGCTTTCGCTTTTGCTTCTAGCCCAGTAAGCACCACAACTTCAAATTTTGATGAGAATGTCTTCGAGGAGGCTACAACACTTGAACTTTGCTGTCATACGGCAGATGTTTACGTAGGAAATACTAATTATGGATCTGTAACATCTTGTGCAGGAACCTGCCAGGCAGCTCAAGATAACTGGAATTCCATTCGCCAACAGGTTATTAAGGCTGTTGAAAAAAGCGAGTCATTAGATTAATCAAAAATTTTCTTGGGGGCTAAAACCCCCATTTTTATTTATTTTAATTTTCCCCCATTACCATGAAATTACTATATATTATTTTTCTCATTACAATCAATATTTCAGCACAGACATTTGAAATAGATTATAAATATCATGAGCTGCTACAACCTAAAAACCTTCCACGTGATGAGGTTCATAAACTTATTAACATAGATAATGACATATCTTATTATGTAGTAGATAAAGAACAAAATCATAGTAATGTACCTGGGTATACTGCACCTACTGAATCGGAGGCGTTAAGAACATTTAAAAAATTTAATCAGGACTCTGTTTATACAGTATATCCTGTTGGACTTAAATACGCTTATGTAAAAGAAAAAATCCCGGTAATTAATTGGAAAATAGAAAAGGAAACTAAAAAGATATTAGACTATGACTGTAGAAAAGCGACTGCGGAATATAGAGGAAGAAAATTTGAAGCTTATTTCACTGAGAAAATACCTACTACTGATGGTCCCTGGAAATTCTCTGGTCTTCCGGGTACTATACTGGAAGTTTATGATACTGAAAAAAAACTTACGATTGAAGCTATTGCGGTAAAAATATCAAGGGAGACGAAGAATTATGATCAGTACTTGTCCCGTTTGAATGTAAAAAGGAAATATACATATGAGGAATTTGCAAAATTAAGTGTTAAAAGACATTTAAAGATATTAGCGGCAATTAATTCAAGCTTACCTAATAATTCAGATGTTAGTTCAACTTCTAATTTAATAAAAAATTACCCGCAGGAGATAGAGATTATAGATGTTGAAAAGTATAAATAGATATTTTTTTTTATTGATTTTATTTTTTAGTTCCTTTCTTTTTTCACAGGGAATTCATATGACCATTAAAGATGAGAATGGAGACCTTATAAAAAATGGGAAAGCTTTTTTTTATGAAGAAAAAAATGAAAATTATACTGAATTCTCTTTAATTAGAAATGGCTCTGCATTATTTATTCCTACAATTGAATATCAAAATCTGAGGATTAAAATAGTTTCAGAAAGCTTTCTTCCTGAAGAGAAAATAATTCATGATTTTAAAGCTTCAAAGTCATATGAACTGGGCTTCCAGCTCAAAAAAGATAAAGAATATGCTATTGAAGAAGTTGTCATAAGTAAAAGAAAACCCATCACGGTAAAAAAAGATACCGTTACTTATAATGTGGAAAGATTTGCGGATGGCACAGAAGTAAAACTTGAAGATATTCTTAAAAAACTACCGGGCATTGAGGTTGATGATAGTAATGGAAGTATTAAATACAAAGGCAAAAGCATAGAAACCATCACCTTAGATGGGGATAATCTTTTTGATAGCAATTATACGATTGGGAGTAAAAATATCAACTTTGATATGATTGATAAAGTAGAGGCTATAGACAATTATCAATCAAATCCTTTATTAATTAAGGCTGACAGAGGGGACAAGGTTTCTCTTAATGTAAAGCTCAAAAAAAGTATATTGAATATTTCCGGATCAGCAAGCTATGCAAGTGGCTATTTTGGAAACAGAAAACAGGCTTATGATTTTGGAGGAAACTTAATAACTCTATATAATAATCTAAAATCTTTTTCTACTGTACAATATAATAATCTGGGATTATCCGGAAATAATGATTTTACGGCAAAAGATTCCGATTTAAAATATGGTAAAACAATTGATGATATTCATACTACGGCATCACTGCCAGCTTCCAGATGGAACTTCAACAATAATTTTATAGTAAGTTTAAACCTGATTTACAAATACAATAAGAATACAAGTTTCAAATTTAATTATAATATTAATGATGATAAGGTTTTAATAAATGAACAGACTAGAAATTCTTATCAGACAGATCAGGTTAATTTTGAAAATAATTCTTCCACAACTATTACAAAGTCCATATTAAAAAATTTTTTTAGCGGAGAGTTTAATTATTTACCTTCAAAAAAGATCAGGGTAAACTCTGTTTTCTCTTTAGATAATACCCATGATTTCCGGGATGGTTTTTATACCTTTAATGATAATGAAAATTCACGGGATTTGCTTTTTAGGCAGACTTATTTTAAGAATGTAACTAATATTACAAAAGTTTTTAAAAATGAAGATGTTTTAGATTTCTTTTTTAAATTGAGCTCTTTCCGGGGAAATGATAATCAGGAATTTTCACCGAACCTGCAAGTAGAAGATTTGTATAGCCTGCAGAATGTAGAAGCTCAGAAAAATGTTTTGAGTAGCTATATAAACTATCATAAAAAAATAAAGAAAATTAATCTGACACAATCTTTAGGTTTCAAAAGTTATGATGTAAATTTAGAATCTGTTCTTAATGAGAATACAGGATTTAATAATGAGAGAAACAATGTATTATACAAGGATATCAGTTTTTTTGTAAACAGTAATCTGAAGTATAATTATCAAAAGTGGATTTTTGAATCCAGATTAAACTTTGAACAAAAAAAAATCAGGTATAATAATATATCAGAAGATTGGACTGCCAATAATTTTTTATTTGGAAACGAATCTAATATTTCTTATGTATTTGGTGGTATTGATGTACTTTCTGCAAATTTTGAATATAAAAGAAAGCCCATACTGGAAAACTATCTCTATGATAATTATATTCGAACTTCATACAACTCAGTACAAAGAAATTTAATTAGCAGAGATCTTCAGAATGCAACATCCGTTGGACTTAAATTCTGGCACAACGATTTTGAAAATCAGTTTTTGATTAATACTTTCTTGAATTATAGCAACGAAAGAGGGCAGTATTTTTCAAACCTAAATATGGAAAGTGATCTTATTTCCGCAGTTTATTTTTTTAGTCCAAGACAAAATAATCAATTCACACATTTATTTAACTTAACTAAATTAATTTACCCGATCAAAACAAAAGTAAAAATTAAAACATTTTACACAAGATCAAATTATTTTAACATAATTAATTCTGACGAAAGAAAAGTACAGGTTCAGAATTTTAATATTACCTTAGGCTTTAACTCAGCATTCAGCTCAAAAATAAGATTTGAAAATGAAACCACATTCGGTTTTCTGGATTATAAATCGGATGTTGAAACCGAAAACAAATCCATTCAAAATAAGTTTACATTTGTTTTGGTACCTATTAATAGTTTTTCATTTATCAGCGAATTTTATACCTATGTACCCAATAGAAAAGAAAAGGCAACCTTTAATTTCTTAGATGTTACGATAAAGTTTCTTCCTGTTAAAACAAAATACAGTTTCTCATTTTCTTTAAGGAATTTGTTAAATGAAAAATCATTTGTAAATACTTTTACTACAGATTATTCGCAGGTAATTCAGGCAATTCCATTATTGCCATTTCATTTTTCCTTTGGTGGAAGTTATCGTTTTTAAAGGTTCAATGTCTCCAGAAACTAGTTCTGCAAAAATAAACGGAATTTTATAACTTTGTAGAAGCAATAAGCAATAAGCAATGAAAATTACACTCAACAGAATAAACGACGATTTTTTATTTGAATGTACCAATGCTCAGGGAAATTCTATTCTTTTGGATAATACTTCCCAGCCGGGAGCTAAAGGAGTTTCTCCAATGGAAAGTGTACTGATGGCTGTGGCAGGCTGCAGCGGAATTGATGTAGTTTCTATTTTAAAGAAGCAGCGTCAGGAGATCAGAAGCTTTCAGGCAGAGGTAGAAGGAGAAAGAGTACAGGTAGAAGATGCGAAACCTTTTAAATCAATTAAAGTTAAATTCCTTCTGGAAGGAGAAATTGATCCTAAAAAAGCATTAAAAGCCGCAGAGCTTTCTTTTGAGAAATACTGTTCCGTATCAAAAACATTAGAACCGAATGTAGAAATCGGATACGAAGTCTATGTGAACGGAGAAAAAATTTAATCTCTTATATAAAATAACAAAAGCCGGATGTTTCATCCGGCTTTTATTATTACTCATTACCAATTACTCATTGCTTATTAAAAGGTGAGTCTTGGCTTTATCAGTTTCGCTACAGTAGCAGTCCATCCTGTTTGATGGGAAGCACCCACACCACGGCCGTTATCACCATGGAAATATTCAAAGAACGTAATATAATCTCTGAAGTGTTCATCATAATTGAACTTGGGATTGCCTCCGTTGAACGCCCTTTGGCCATGTTCATCCTTTAAAAATATTGAGCAGAGTCTTTTGCTGATATTCTGGGCTACTTCATCCAGGTTTCTTTTATCACCGCTTCCCGTTGGGAATTCTACTTTCAGACTGTTTCCATAATAATAATGGAAGCGCTGCAGGCTTTCAACAATCAGGAAATTGATAGGAAACCAGATGGGGCCGCGCCAGTTGCTATTTCCGCCAAACATTCTGCTGTCACTTTCTGCAGGCGTATAGTATACCATATTTTCAGACCCATGTACAGAGAATACAAACGGATTTTCTTCGTATACCTTAGACATAGCACGTATTCCGTAAGAACTCAGGAACTCATTTTCATCAAGCATTCTGGTCAGAACTTTTGTCAGTCTGTTTTTACGAAGTATGCTCATAAGGTGTTTTCGTCCGTGTCCTTCCTCGTCCCAATGGGAAACGAGTTTGGTAAGCTCCGGTTTATTTTTTAAGATCCACTCCATTCGGGTCCTGAAATTCGGCATCTTTTCCAGTAAGCGATGGTCTACAATTTCAACAGCAAACATAGGAATCAAACCAACAATACTTCTTAACCTCAAAGAAACACTGTCTCCGTTTCCAAGCTGCAATACATCATAGAAAAATCCGTCTTCTTCATTCCAGAGACCTTTTGTGCCTTCGCCCAGATTTTCCATAGCCTCAGCGATATAAAGATAATGTTCAAAAAACTTGATGGCCATATCTTCATACACCTGATAATATTGGGCAAGTTCCATCGCAATACGCATCATATTCAATGCATACATGGCCATCCAGCTGGTTCCGTCTGCCTGTTCGAGGTGCTGGCCATCCTTTAAAACCATATTCCGGTCAAAAGCTCCGATATTATCGAGACCCAGGAAACCTCCACCGAAAATATTTTTTCCGTTTTTATCCTTTCGGTTCACCCACCACGTGAAATTAAGCAGGAGTTTCTGGAATACTTTTTCTAAGAATAATAAATCCGGCTTTCCGTTATTTTTTTCATCAATTTTAAAAACACGGAAACAAGACCATGCGTGCACCGGCGGATTCACATCACTCATATTCCACTCATAGGCAGGAAGCTGTCCGTTAGGGTGCATATACCATTCTTTCGTAAGCAGTAACAGCTGTCCCTTGGCAAACTCTGCATCGATGATGGAAAAAGGAACACAGTGAAACGCCAGGTCCCACGTTGCATACCATGGATATTCCCATTTATCAGGCATGGAAATAATATCCTTGTTATGCAGATGATTCCACTCTGTATTTCTTACATATTCATTGAAATTTCTTGGCGCTTCAAAATTAGGATCACCTTTCAGCCATTTTCCGATATTATAATGATAAAACTGTTTGTTCCAGAGAAGCCCGGCAAAAGCCTGTCTCTGTACATTTCTCTCATCTTCGTTAACGGTATCACTCTGAATTTCCTGATAAAACTCTTCAGCTTCAGTCTGCCGGGTATTGAAAATTTCATCAAAGTTTTCAAAAGGCTCATCGGCTTCATCCGGGCACAATCTGAATTCAAAAACCTTTGATTCTCCGGCTCCGATAAGCTCATCGATCAGGAAAGAAGCTTTTGTCCCTTTCTTTGCGGGATTAATCGTATTTGCCTGGTGGGTAATAAAATGATTGATGCCATCTTTGAAATATGTATTTTCACCTGCAGGAGCTCCGTAAAGCTTAGAAGTATTGGTTTCATTATCACAAAATACGCTTTGTGCATTGGTATTTCGGGAATAAAGTTTTTTAATGGAGATACTGTCGTGTCCAATATTGATACTTCCGTCATGAGAAGCATTAAGCTCTGCCTTATAGGTGTTGTATCCCCATTTCCAGTTGTTTCTGAACCATACAGTAGGCGCTACCAGAATAGGTGCTTCATGCTGACTTCGGTTACAGACCGTTACTCTGGCAAGAATATCATTGTGATCGGCCTTGCAATATTCAATGAAAATATCAAAATATTCATCATTATCGAAAATTCCGGTATCGAAAATTTCATATTCCGGTTCCTTTTTACTGCGTCTTCCGTTTTCTGCAACAAGTTCATCGTAAGGAAATTCATTGATGGGATATTTATAAACCATTTTCATATAACTATGAGTAGGTGTATTATCCAGATAATAAAAGATTTCTTTGATGTCTTCCCCATGATTACCCTGAGGATTGCTCAAACCAAAGAATCGTTCCTTTACCATTTTGTCTTTCTTGTTCCAGAACGAAAAAGCAAAACATAAAAGCTGCTTTACATCAGAAATTCCGGCAATACCTTCTTCACCCCAACGGTAGGCATAGCTTTCTGCATTATTATGGTTGGTGAAATTCCAGGCATTCCCGTTCGGGCTATAATCTTCGCGTACATTTCCCCACTGCCGGTTGCTTACATAAGGTCCCCAGTTTTTCCATTTGGTATCTTGTAATCTATCTTTTTCGGCGGTCATATCTCATCACTTTTCCATACGAAGTTAGTTTTTTTGAGAAGTAATTCCAATTTTTTTCATCTGAATAATTATTAATATACTCTTGGAATACTTGTATTTAAGGGCTTTTTTAAATATTAAAATAATTTTTTTTTGAAATTAAAAGAAAAGAACTACCTTTGCACCATTCGTTCATTCAAATATTGAAAATGTTATCAAGAAAGGTTGAGGGATTAGACCCTATGAAACCTTAGCAACCCTTTGCGCAAGTAAAGAAGGTGCTACGTTCTACCAAAATAATTTTGGACAGATAACTTACTGAAGTTCTTTTCAGCCATTTCCTGTGGCATTTTCAATTGTATTAAAATTTAATAGAATTGAAAACAGAACTAAACTATATTAATCTTACGTATCAAACTCATTCCCAAAAGGAATACCATATCTCATTAAGCTATCAGCTTTTTGGGAAAGATCTGTTTACAGCCCCTGTTGTCTTAATCAATCATGCTCTTACCGGAAATTCAAACGTATCCGGAGAAAAAGGCTGGTGGAAACAGCTGGTGGGAAAAAATCAGATTGTTGATACCGATCAATATACCGTTCTGTGCTTCAATATACCAGGAAACGGATACGACGATTTTTTAATTGAAGATTATGAAGACTTTACTCCTTCAGATATCGCTGCGATATTTCTGAAAGGACTTGAAGTTTTACAGATCAAAAATTTATATGCCATTATAGGAGGCTCTCTGGGAGGAGGTATTGCCTGGGAAATGCTTGCCCAGCAGCCGGATCTTGCTGAGATTTTTATTCCTATTGCCTGCGATTACAGAACACACGACTGGCTTCATGCACAGTGTCTGGTTCAGAAATTTTTATTAAATGATAAGGAAGAACCATTACAGAAAGCAAGAATTCATGCCATGTTGTGCTACAGAACACCGCAGTCGCTCAATGACAGATTTCAAAACCAATATAATCAGGACAAACAACGCCTGGAATCAGAAGACTGGCTGGTTTATCATGGTAATGCACTAAACGAAAGATTTAGTTTAAAAGCTTACAAATTGATGAATCATCTCTTGATGAATATAAATGCTGCTGATACAGCACTGGAGAACATACAGGCACGAATGCACATGATCTCCGTAGATACAGATTTATTTTTCCCGGCTTCTGAAATCCGAATGTGTTTTGAAAACTTAAAAGAGAAAAATAAAGATGTTTCTTATCACGAGATCCAATCTATACACGGGCATGATGCCTTCCTAATGGAATATCAACAATTAAATAATATCATTAAAAACATTTTATAGAAGTAATGAAAAATGCTAACGAAATAAAATTTTTGAAGAACAGATCAATCGTTAAATTTGAAGGAGAAGATTTCCTGGGAGAAATCGGGATTGACGGACGAATTTTTAAAGCGCTTACTTTGGCGCGTATCAGTGTAGGAGTAATCTCTCAGCAGGCCGTAGAAAACGGAATTTCTATCCTGGTTCATGAAAATGATGCAGAGAAGGCAGTGGCTTGTCTTATCGATGAATTTGAAGCAGAAAGAAAGTCAGGAAAAGTTTCCCAGATCTATAGTATCAATAATGTTTCTGTCATTGGTTTTGTAGCAGAAGATTTTAATAAAGTCTTTGCTGAGCTGGCAAGAAATAATGTTTTTCCATTGCTTTTGAACCAGGTAGCAGGAGAAAACAGAGTCAATATCGTAGTGACGTCTTCACAGGATGAAAAAACAAGAAACATCATAGAATCTGAAATTTTCAAAAAACCGAAAACCGTTCATCTGGCCATTATTGGCCATGGAAATGTAGGAAAAACCTTGATAGAACAGGTACTTGAATCTGCAGAAGAAATTAAAAAACGTAAAAAAATAGACCTTAAAGTAGTTGCAGTAGCCAACTCAAAGAAAATTGCCTTCAACAAAAAAGGATTTGATGCCAATTGGGGGGATGAGGTTTTAACAGCAGAAAGACCGTCAAACGTGGAAGAACTGATTAATTTCTCTAACGAAAATCAACTGGAGAATCTGATTGTTGTGGATAACACCGCAAGCAAAGATTTTGTAAAAAACTATCACGCCCTGGCAGAAAACGGGTTTGATCTGGTGTCTTCCAACAAGATCTTCAATACCCTTCCAATTGAAGAATACAGAAAACTAAGATATACGTTGAGTAAAAACAACAGACGTTATCTGTATGAAACCAATGTGGGAGCAGGATTACCGTTAATTGATACCATCAAGTTATTACACCTTTCAGGAGAAAATATCACAAGAATTAAAGGCGTATTCTCAGGAACATTGAGTTATGTGTTCAATAATTTTTCTTTGAGGGACGATAAATTCTCAACCATTATCAACGAAGCTTTGGAGAAAGGATATACAGAACCGGATCCGAGAGAAGACTTATCAGGAAACGATGTAGCAAGAAAATTATTGATCCTTGCAAGAGAATTAGACTTAATCAACGAGTTCGGAGATATCAATATTCAAAACCTGGTTCCGGAAAGCTTACTGGAGGTTTCAAAATCAGAATTCCTTTCAAGACTGGAAGAACTGGACGAAGAATATCAGAAAATAAAAGAAAACCAGGAGCCCGGACATGTATTGAGATATGTGGGAGATCTACACGGAGATTTACAGAAAGATAAAGGTGAACTGGATGTAAAACTGGTTTCTGTTCCTGCAACTTCAGCATTGGGACAACTGAAAGGTTCAGACTCCATCTTTGAAATCTACACAGAAAGCTATGGAGAAAATCCAATCGTGATTATGGGAGCCGGAGCTGGTGCAAAGGTAACCGCAAGAGGAGTATTCGGAGATATTTTAAGAGTAAGTGAAACAAAATAATATTTAATATAACAATCTAATAATGTATCAGTTTACCAATAATTTGTGTCGTTATTCTGAGCAAAGCGAAGATTTTAATTGGTACATTGTTAGACTGCTATATTGGTAAATTAATTAAAACTATATGGAAAATTTTGAAACATCAGCAATAAGAACCCAGACGGAAAGAACCCAGTTTGACGAACATTCTACACCATTATATCTTACCTCCAGTTTTATATTTCAGGATGCGGAGGATATGAGAGCAAGCTTTGCAGAAGAAAAACCAAAAAACTTATACAGCCGTTTTTCCAATCCTAATGTAACAGAATTTACAGATAAGATTGCTAAAATGGAAGGTGCAGAAGCGGGATATGCCTTTGCGACAGGAATGGCCGCCATCTATTCTACATTTGCGGCGTTATTGAATGCTGGTGATCATATCGTAAGCTGCCAGTCGGTGTTCGGGTCGACACACACTTTGTTTACCAAATATTTCCCGAAATGGAATATTGAAACTTCTTATTTCAAAGCAGAAGATGCAGCGAATGTGGAGCAATACATCAAACCTAATACAAAGATCTTATACCTTGAAACTCCTACCAATCCGGCTATCGAAATTCTGGATCTGGAGTTTTTCGGACAAATTGCAAAAAAGCATAACCTTATTTTTATTGTAGATAACTGTTTTGCAACACCTTATCTTCAGCAGCCTATCAAATATGGTGCAGATATTGTTGTACACTCAGCAACGAAACTGATTGACGGACAGGGAAGAGTTTTAGGAGGAATAGCAGTAGGAAAAGAAGACCTGATCAGAGAAATTTATCTTTTCGCAAGAAATACAGGGCCTGCATTGTCTCCTTTCAACGCCTGGGTATTATCAAAAAGTTTGGAAACATTGGCTATCCGTGTAGAAAAGCATTGTGAGAATGCCTTGAAAGTAGCGGAGTTTTTAGAAAGTCATCCAAATGTTGAATTGGTAAAATATCCATTCCTGAAATCCCATCCTGGTTATGAGGTAGCCAAAAAGCAGATGAAACTCGGAGGAAATATTGTGGCCTTTGAAATAAAAGGGGGAATAGAAGGAGGAAGAAACTTTTTAGATAAGATACAAATGTGTTCATTGTCTGCCAACTTAGGTGATACAAGAACGATCGTTACGCATCCGGCTTCTACAACGCATTCCAAATTATCAGACGACGAAAGAAATGAAGTAGGAATTACTGCAGGACTGGTACGTTGTTCAGTAGGATTGGAAAATGTGGATGATATCATTGCAGATTTAAAACAAGCTTTGGATTAATTCAAACAGCTGCAGGCTTTACCTAAAATCGATAAAATGAAAAATTCAGAACAATTATATAAAGCTTTATCCGAAAGAATTTTAATTCTTGACGGAGCGATGGGTACCATGCTTCAGAGATACAAATTCGAAGAAGAAGATTACCGTGGAGAGCGTTTCAAAGACTGGGAACATCCGGTAAAAGGAAACAATGACCTGCTTTCTCTGACACAGCCTCAGGCGATTGAAGAAGTTCATAAGAAATATCTGGAAGCCGGAGCTGATATTATTGAAACCAATACATTTTCAGGAACTACCATTGCGATGGCAGATTACCACATGGAAGATCTGGTATACGACCTGAACTATGAGTCAGCAAAAATTGCCAGAAAAGCCTGTGATGAGTATACTGCGAAAAATCCAGACAAACCGAGATTTGTAGCAGGATCTATCGGACCTACAAACAGAACAGCAAGTTTAAGTCCTGATGTGAATGATCCGGGATACAGAGCCATCACTTTTGAAGAATTGAGAGTAGCTTACAAACAACAGTGTGAAGCTTTGTTGGATGGGGGTTCAGACATCCTTCTGGTAGAAACCATCTTTGATACTTTGAATGCAAAAGCTGCTTTATTCGCTATTGATGAACTGCAGGACGAAAGAGGAATTGAGATCCCGATCATGGTTTCAGGGACCATTACCGATGCCTCCGGAAGAACTTTGAGCGGACAGACCGCAGAAGCTTTTCTGATCTCAGTTTCCCACCTGAATTTATTAAGTGTAGGTTTCAACTGTGCATTGGGAGCAGATCAGCTGACTCCTTATCTTGAAACACTGGCTCATAATTCAGAATTCTATGTTTCAGCATATCCGAATGCCGGTTTACCAAATGCTTTCGGAAAATATGACGAAACTCCTGAGGACATGGCAAGACAGATTAAAGAATATGTAGAGAAAGGATTAATCAATATTATTGGAGGATGCTGCGGAACTACCCCTGAGCATATCAGGGCGATTGCAGATCTGGTGAAAGATTATCCGCCTAGAAAATTGAAAGAATTTGTCTGATTTGATAGATTTTTTTAATTAAAATCAAGAATGAAGGCTCGGTTATAAATATTATCTTTAAATAAACCACAAAATTTAATGTAATGGAAAAGCCGATTTACTTAAAAGATTCAGAAGATGTTAAGCTTTTTAATGAGTTGAGGAAGAAAGTAAACCAAAGGGTGGAAGGGATTTCTGAAAACAGGGACATCTATATTCAGATTAAAGCAGTTATTCTGCCGATGATCTATCTGGGATTATATGTTCTGGCTCTTTTGAATGCTGAAAAACACTGGATCTATATTCTGAGTTTTGTTTTAATGGGAATCTCTCTGGTTTTAATTTATTTAAACTTAATCCACGAAGCGGCCCATAATAACATTTATAAGAGTAAAAGACTCAATGGGCTGATTCTTCATATTTTTGATTTTATAGGTGCCAACTCCTATATCTGGAAAAAAAGACATATCGCAAGCCATCACGCCTATCCTAATGTAGATGGATGGGACACGGATATCGAACAGAGCGGACTGCTTTTAATCGTACCGTGGATCAAAGCGAAAGGTATACAGAAGTATCAGGATAAGTTTTTCTTTTTAGTATATCCGTTGTATTTGTTCAACTGGATGTTTATAAGAGACTTCAGAGACTTCTTTGATAAAGAAAGAGTGATTTTAAAAACCCAGGGAAAAATTCCCACCATTGAAAAAGTAAAAATGATAAGCTATAAGCTGTTCTATTTCTTTTATCAGATTGTGGTTCCTGTGGTGTTCTTTAAAGTATCAATAGGATTGGCTTTAGGAGCGTGGTTTTTACAGGTAATTTCAGCAAGTATTTTTGCATTGTTTGTGTTACTGCCTTTGCATCCGCTTCCTGATAATGCCTTTCCAAAATTAAATAAAGAGAATGGTCTGCCGTTTAGCTGGCTTCGTCACCAGCTGGAAGTAACCAATGATCTCAAAGAAAATAACTGGTTGGTAAGAAATGTGTTGGGAAATTTCAATTTTCACGTTGCTCACCATCTGTTTCCCAATTACAGTTATATGTATTATAATGAAATTACAGAGGAGATTGAGGAGTTTGCTAAAGAACATGGTTTAGCATACAAAAGATTTCCGCTGATTACGGCTTTAAGTAAGCATAGGGATTTATTGAAGCAGAATGCCAATAATGCCTACTATATTTTAGAAGAATAAAATGAAGTATTTAAGATTATCAGGCCTCGAGCCTCTTATCATAACCCCGGAAAGTAATTTCATCAACGTTGGTGAAAGAACAAATGTTGCCGGATCCAAAAAGTTTTTAAGACTGATTAAAGAGGAGAAATTCTCAGAAGCCTTAGATATTGCCCGCCATCAGGTAGAAGGAGGTGCCCAGATTCTGGATGTTAACTTTGATGATGGTTTGATCGATGGAAAAGCATCGATGATCAAATTCCTGAACTTAATTGCCTCAGAACCGGATATTGCAAGAATCCCGATTATGGTAGATTCTTCCAAATGGGAGATCCTTGAAGCAGGTCTTCAGGTAGCTCAGGGAAAATGTGTTGTGAATTCCATTAGCTTAAAAGAAGGCGAGGAAGAATTTATCAAACACGCCAAGGCCATCAAAAGGTACGGTGCAGCTGTCATTGTAATGGCATTTGATGAGGTAGGGCAGGCTGACAATCTTGAACGAAGAATTGAAATTTCAAAACGTTCCTATGATATTTTGGTAAACCAGATTGGTTTCCCTGCAGAAGATATCATTTTCGACTTAAATATCTTTCCGGTGGCAACTGGAATGGATGAGCACAGAAGAAATGCCATCGACTTTATTGAAGCTACACGCTGGGTAAGACAAAATCTTCCTTATGCATCCGTGAGTGGAGGCGTGAGCAATGTTTCCTTCTCCTTCCGTGGAAATGATACCGTAAGAGAAGCCATGCATTCTGTTTTCCTTTATCACGCGATTCAGGCAGGAATGAACATCGGTATTGTAAATCCGGCTATGCTGGAGGTTTATGATGAAATCAATAAAGAATTGCTGGAGCTGGTAGAAGATGTCATCCTGGATAAAAGAGAAGATGCTACCGAAAGGCTTTTAGATTACTCTGAGAAACATAAATCGGTAAAAAAAGAAAAGACTGAAGACTTAGAGTGGAGAAATAATCCTCTACAGGAAAGGATTACCCATGCTTTGGTAAAAGGAATCGACCGTTTTATTGAAGAAGATGTAGAAGAGGCAAGGCTATTGGCCGAAAGACCGCTTCACGTCATCGAAGTGAACCTGATGACAGGTATGGGAGTGGTAGGAGATTTATTCGGAAGTGGAAAAATGTTCCTTCCACAGGTAGTAAAATCCGCAAGGGTAATGAAAAAGGCAGTAGCTTATTTACAGCCTTTCATTGAAGCAGAAAAAGACGGAACAAAACCTGCTAACGGAAAAATATTAATGGCAACCGTAAAAGGAGATGTTCATGATATCGGCAAAAACATTGTGAGTGTTGTTTTAGGTTGTAACAACTATGAAATTGTTGACCTTGGAGTAATGGTTCCTGCCGAAAAGATTATTCAGACTGCCATTGAAGAAAAAGTAGATGTTATTGGGCTAAGCGGACTGATTACCCCTAGTTTGGATGAAATGGTGTACATCGCTTCAGAATTGGAAAGACAAAATTTGGATTTCCCTCTATTAATCGGCGGTGCTACAACGTCAAAGGCACATACTGCTGTGAAAATCGATTTGAAATATAAAAATGCTGTCGTTCATGTGAATGATGCTTCAAGAGCGGTAAACGTTGTAAGCTCATTGCTGGGTGACAGAAATAAAGAATATGTTTCGGATTTAAAGAACGACTACTCTGACTTCAGAGAAAAATTTCTGAACAGACAGGTGGATAAAGATTATGTTTCAATCAAAGAAGCAAGGGAAAATCACTTTAAAATTGACTGGGAAAATGAAGAAATTTTCACACCGAATAATCTTGGGATAAAAGTAATTGAAAATCAGGATCTGAGAGAACTTCTTCCTTTCATCGACTGGTCTCCGTTTTTCAGAAGCTGGGATCTTCACGGAAAATACCCGAATATTCTGGAAGATGAGGTGGTAGGAGCTCAGGCAAAAGAACTATTCAAAGATGCTCAGGTCATTTTGAATAGAATTCTGGATGAGAAGCTGTTAACCGCAAAAGCCATCTTCGGAATCTTTAAGGCCAATTCCAATGAATCTGATGATATTTTGATTTTTGATGAAAATAATAATGAGCAGGCAAAATTTTTAACCCTAAGACAGCAGGCTCAAAGATCAAAAGGCAAAGATTATCTGGCACTAAGTGATTTCATTGCTCCACAAAGTTCAGGAAAAACCGATTATGTAGGAGCATTCTGTGTAACCACCGGATTTGGTACTGATGAACTGTCTGCGGAATACGAAAAAGCCAATGATGATTACAATTCTATCATGGTCAAAGCTTTGGCAGACCGTTTTGCAGAAGCTTATGCCGAATTCTTACATAAAAAAGTCAGAACAGAATACTGGGGATACGCCAATCAGGAAAACTTAAGCAACGAAGAGCTTATTGCCGAAAAATATAAAGGAATCCGTCCGGCTCCGGGATATCCGGCTTGCCCGGACCATCTGGAAAAGAAGACCATCTGGGATCTTTTAAAAGTTGAAGAGAATACTGGGGTTTTCCTTACAGAAAGCCTTGCCATGTTCCCAACAGCATCTGTTTCCGGATATTATTTCGGAAGCCCGCATGCCAAATATTTCGGATTAGGAAAAATTACAGAAGACCAGCTTGAAGATTATGCAGCAAGAAGAGGTTGTAGCATCCAGGAAGCGAAAAAATGGTTGTCACCCAATTTAGCAGATTAACATTAACATGAAGATAACAGAACACATTAAAAACGCAAATGGAAAAACTTTATTCTCCTTAGAAGTTGTTCCGCCACAAAAAGGAATCGGGATTGAAGACCTTTATACCAATATAGATCCGTTGATGGAGTTCAAACCTCCTTTCATTGATGTGACCACATCCAGAGAAGAATACATTTATCTGGACAAAGGAAATGGTTTGATGGAGCGTCGTATTACAAGAATGCGCCCCGGAACACTGGGGATTTGTGCTGCCATCCAGCATAAATACAATGTTGATACAGTACCACATCTTCTTTGCGGAGGTTTTACAAAAGAAGAAACAGAATATCTGCTGGTAGACTGTATGTATCTTGGGATAGATAATGTAATGGCCTTAAGAGGGGACGCCATGAAAGGACATCAGTATTTTGAACCTACTCAGGGAGGACACGCTAGTGCAATGGATCTTGTCAACCAGATTAATGATCTGGGAAGGGGAAAATATCTTCATAACGAAGAACAGGTTTGTGATGAACTGAACAAATTCTGCATCGGTGTTGCTGGATATCCCGAAAAACATATGGAAGCGCCCTCCATGAATTATGATCTGAAGTGGCTGAAGCAAAAAGTAGATGCCGGAGCAGATTATATCGTTACCCAGATGTTTTTTGACAATAAAAAGTATATTGAATTCGTTCAGAAAGCAAGAGAAATGGGAATAATGGTTCCAATTATTCCGGGAATCAAACCTATTGCCACTAAGAAGCACTTGAAAATCCTGCCACAGGTATTCAAAATAGATCTTCCTGAAGAACTGATCAATGAGGTGGAAAATGCAAAGAATAATGAAGCGGTAAAACAGATCGGAATAGAATGGTCTATTGCTCAGTGTAAAGAACTTTTGGACTTTGGAGTTCCTGTTCTCCACTTTTACTCAATGGGAAAAAGTGATAACATCAAAAAAGTAGCCGGTGAGCTATTCTAATAAAAGTACCAAAATGAAGGAACCCTGCTTTTTAAAGCAGGGTTTTTATTTTTGAAATCTCATAAAGAATTAATTTAAAGATAAAATAAATGAAGAAAGCCGTGGGCTATACACCCGCTTAGAAAGAATCAACTTTGTTAATTCCATCTTTCCTTCCTCAAAAATAAGCCTCCTACTCCCAGCTTCCAGCTTCCTTTCAAAGAATAGCATGTCTCTCAAATTCCTTATTTCTGTCAAACAAATACCGGTAAGTAGCAAGCTTGCGCGTTACTGTGGTATCAAGAGTTTCTGCAATCTTAATCATTTTAGGGTTAAAATCACCAATCCACTGAAGTTCCGTAATTGTAAAATCCGTATGTTTTCTTAAATGTTGAGTTCCTTCCCAGATCATATATCCGTCTATGCCTTTCTTCTGCCATTCCGGGACAACACCAAAAACAAGCCCCACCATTTTTTCATTCTTTTTAAAACGTTTTAAAAACAAAAATTTAAGCTTTTGAAAAATCCCGAATTTCCCGTTCAGGTATTTAAACCACTGGTTGAGATCAGGAATATTGATCCACATCGCAATCGGTTTTTCGTTTTCGTAGACAAACCAAGAGATATGTTCATTAATGATAGGTTTCATGGTGTTGAACATCTTCAGAACTTTTGCTTCTTCAAGATGCTTTCCTTCTCCATGAGATGCCCATGCTTTATTATAAATCTCTGTAAAATCCTTTGCAAACTTCGGCAGATTATTCTTTTTCATAGGTTGTGCTGAGATCGCAGGGTTTCTTCTGTTCTTTTCATGCGCAATGGTAAAGATCCTCGACACTTCCGCAAAAACAGGTCTCGTAAAACAAAGCTGCTCAAAATAAATCTGAAACCCATAATTCTCAAAAAGATTTTTGTAATAAGGGAAATTGTAATTCATTCCAAATAAAGGCTCAATAAAACCTTCAATTAAAAGTCCCCAGAATTTATCCCGTTCCCCAAAATTGATAGGTCCGTCCATTGCTTCCATTCCTTTTCTTTGAAGCCAGTCTTTACAATGGTCAAAAATAAAATTGGCAGTTTCCTGATCATTAATACAGTCAAAAAAGCCAATTCCTCCCGTAGGCTGCTTTTGCTCATAACAGCCGTTTACAAAAACAGCTACTTTTCCAACGGTATTGCCATTCTTTTTAAACAGAAACCTTTTACATTCTCCGTTTTTGAAGAATTTATTCTTGGCAGGATCAAAAATCTCCTCAATATGTTTATCTAAAGGGCGGATATAATTTTTGTCGTGTTCATAAAGACGGGCCGGGAATTCCAGAAATTCCCTTTTATGGAGTTGGTTTTGTACTTCTTCGACAATAATCATAGGCTTTTTAATCTGAGCTGGTTATAAAAGATAATGTTTTTCACCCTAATTGAATATAGATGAACAGATATTATCCGTATTTTTGCTGCAAATTAAATAAAAATGGTTGATTTTACTGATAACGACGATGATATTTTCACTGGAAAAGAACATACGCCTATAAGGGAAGATGCTTTTGATAAATCGCCACAGGAAAAAATTGAAAAAATTACTGAGCTTTTTGGTGAGATTATGGAAACGTTGGGATTGGATATGACAGATGACTCTCTGAAGGATTCTCCAAGACGTGTTGCCAAAATGTATGTGAACGAGATTTTCGGAGGACTTCTTCCTGAAAATAAACCAGGAATCTCCACTTTCTCCAACAAATACAAATATCGCCAGATGCTGGTGGAAAAGGATATCACGGTATACTCTTTTTGCGAGCACCACTTTTTACCCATCATAGGGAGAGCCCATGTTGCTTATATTTCCAATGGCGAAGTAATCGGTCTTTCAAAAATTAACAGAATTGTTGATTATTATGCGAAAAGACCACAGGTTCAGGAAAGACTTACCATGCAGATTGTAAATGCTTTGAAAGAAGCTTTGGGAACGAAAGATGTGGCGTGTATCATTGATGCAAAACACCTTTGTGTCAACTGCAGAGGAATAAAAGATACAGCAAGCTCCACAATTACTGCGGAACTCAGTGGTATTTTCAGAACAAACCCTATCACAAGACAGGAATTCTTACATTACGTAGGAAGTCATGCAAAGCTTGATTAATAAACAATGAACTACCAGATCCTTAAAAATATTATTGATGCAGAGCTCCAGAGATTCCAGACAATTTCTGAAGACGAATGGAATTACAAAAATGCACCGGAAAAATGGTCCAAAAAAGAAATTATTGGCCATCTTTGTGACAGTGCTTTAACAAATATCCGTAGATTTGTTGTAACCCAATACAAAGAGAACGAGAATATCGTTTATGATCAGAACTTTTGGGTGAAAGCTCAGAACTATCAGAATGTTCCTGTTTCAGATCTTATTGATCTGTGGAAATCCTTGAACTATCAGATTGTTCATATTGTAGAAAATATCCCGGATGAAGCATTACAAAGAACCTGTGATACTAGCAAAACAGAACCGCAGGTTTATACGTTGGAGTTTATTATCAATGATTATGTAGATCATCTGCATCATCATTTAAAAGCGATTTAATTATGATAAAATTTAAAAAAGTTTCAGATAAGATTTTTATCACGACAATTATTTGTTGTGACAAAAGTATTTTTTAACTCAATTTTGAATCTTTAAAATCATTAAATCTTTAACTTAAAAATAAATGCAATTAAAATTATATAACTCCCTTACAGCGGAAAAAGAAATATTCAAACCTATCTTGGAAGGAAATGTCGGAATGTATGTCTGCGGACCTACCGTGTACAGCAATGTACATTTGGGAAATGTAAGAACTTTCCTTTCTTTCGATTTTATCTACCGTACCCTGATGCATTTGGGATACAAAGTAAGGTATGTGAGAAATATTACCGACGCAGGACACCTTACCGATGATGGAAATGTAGATAACGACAGATTCGTAAAACAAACCAGACTTGAAAAGCTGGAGCCTATGGAAATTGTACAGAAATACACCGTAGACTTTCACAAAGTCCTGGATATGTTCAACTTACTTCCTCCAAACATCGAACCTACTGCTACAGGACATATTGTAGAGCAGATCGAGTTAACTCAAAAACTAATTGAAAGAGGATTTGCTTACGAAAGCAACGGTTCAGTGTATTTTGATGTTTTGGAGTACAATAAAAGAGGGTTGAATTATGGTGAGCTTTCAAAACGTAACATAGAAGAGCTTTTCGCCAATACCAGAGACCTTGACGGACAGGGTGAAAAGAAAAACCCTCAGGATTTTGCATTGTGGAAAAAAGCCTCTCCGGCTCACATCATGAGATGGAATTCCCCTTGGGGAGAAGGTTTCCCGGGATGGCACCTTGAATGTACTGCAATGAGTACAAAATATCTGGGTGAAACATTCGATATCCATGGAGGAGGAATGGACCTAAAATTCCCTCACCACGAATGTGAAATTGCACAAGGGAAAGCCTGCAACGATGCTGCACCGGTAAATTACTGGATGCACGCCAATATGCTGACGATGAATTCTCAGCGTATGAGCAAATCTACAGGGAACTACATCCTTCCAATGCAGTTGGTTACAGGAGATAATGACTTCTTTGAAAAACCTTTCCATCCTTCAATTGTACGTTTCTGCTTCCTGCAAGCACACTACAGAAGCGTTCTGGATATTTCAAATGATGCCATGATAGCCAGCGAAAAAGGATTTATCAGATTAATGGAAGCAGTGAAAGTATTGAATTCTATTACTCCTGATGATACAAAACAATCCGGTTTCAGCCTGAAAGAATGGAAAAATAAAGCCTATGAAGCATTAACAGATGACTTTAATTCGCCAATCCTGATTGCCCACCTCTTTGAAGTGGTGAAATATATCTTTGCGCTGAAAGATGGCAAAGAAACAATTGCAACAGAAGATCTTGAAGATTTAAAGTCAACACTGAATGCTTTCATCTTCGACGTTCTTGGATTACAGACCGTAGAAGAAAATAACAATGAAAAACTTGATCAGACCTTAAAAGTTTTGATCGAATTGAGAAACCAGGCAAGAAAATCCAAAAACTTCGAACTTTCAGACCAGATCAGAGATAAACTGCTTGCAGAAGGTATCGAATTAAAAGACGGAAGAGACGGAACATCATACGTTCTGAACTAGAAATATAACTTCGTTTTATCCCCATTCCGTAGGAGTCCCTTATGTACAGGATTCTTACGGAATGTTTTTTATCCCTTCTAGAGAATATATCCGTATTTCAGATTATGTCTCTTTGTGCTTCACTTCCCCTCTCTAAAACTCTCTTACCCACTCACATTCAACTCTCCAATTTTTTCAGGAGCTACTTCCTGCTATCCATTCATACTCCTCGCGCCAGCGCACTCCAACGCTGTCACCCTGAGCGAAGCCGAAGGGTCCCCCACACCTAAACCCACCCACCCTCCGAAGCAAGCTGCGGGGTAACCATTGCTATCAGGGCTAGGGGAGGGGTCGTTAATGATGAATGATGAATGATGAATGATGAGGTTCGGGTTATTGTGTTTCGAGATTTGGGTCTCCATGTATAAAAGGAATATTGGTTTGAACATTCATATTGCAGATTTCTATGTAAACATATTATTGAGTATAAATCCCTATTCCCATTGTATCATTCCGCAGGAATCCAAATTCTTTACAAGAACGCTTGTAAGTTGGCAGGATAATATCTAAGGTCT
>NZ_JBKKJT010000013.1:0-94912 GCF_046614675.1 Chryseobacterium cupriresistens
TTTATATCTTCCGCTTTTCAACGAAGCAATCTCTCTGTCAGTGTCGCTCCGTATTTGCGAGTGCAAAAGTAAAACTTTATTTTTTAATGACCAAATGTTTTTGAAGAAAATTTTAAAGTTTTTTAAGCAACCTTAATTCTTCTCAAAACCTCAATCTCTATACTCCTGCTCTCCCTCTAATTGGGACTGCAAAGATACAAACTCTTTTTAAACTGACAACTTTTTTTGCAAAAAGTTTTAAAGTTTTTTTCGTCCGTCTCTTTTTTGAAGTAATATTGTCTCTGCCTATCTAAAGGCTCTTCTGCGCTACTGTTCTACTCTCGTTTTCAGTGGGGCAAAGATAGTAACTTCCTACAACGCAAAACAAGTTTATTTAACATAAATTTTACATTACAGTGATATTTATTCCTAAAGAACTGGAAGGCAGGGAGAAAAATTTTAAACATTTGTTTGGAGAATCGGGGTGAGAGTGTGGGAGCGTGGGAGCGTGGGAGTGTTTGAGTGTTTGAGGGGGAGAGAGGTATGATTCGGGGTGCGGGATGCGAGGGTTTGAGGTGTGGAAGGATTAAATAGGGTATATATTATATAATGAAGGGAGATTGTTGTTTTTTATGTATGGGGATGATCATTGCCCACAGATCTCGCAGATTTACACAGATAAGAGGGGCCTGCTTTATTGTATACATTTATATTATAATAGAATGGGAAGGATGGAAATGCTAAAGAGTATATTTATATATTATATAGAGTAATAAGGTTTAGCTCCTACACCCGTAATTAATTACAATGCTTCGGTTCAGCTCAGTATGACATGGCTAATACTAACGGCTAAAAGGCCTTAGACATTATATTGGCATTTTGCTTCTTTTAAGACTCTCGTAAAGAAGTTTGGATTCCTGCGGAATGACACAATAGGAATAGAGATTGATACTCAATAATATGTTTCCATAGAAATCTACAATATGAAAATTCAATACCAATGTTCCTTTTCTATCTGGAAACCCGAAACTCGCAACACAATAACCCGAACCTCATCATTCATCATTCACCACTTATCATTAACGACTCCTACCCTAGCCCTGATAGTAATGGTTACACCGCAGCTTGCTTCGGAGGGTGGGTGGTTTTTTGGTGGGGGGACCCTTCGGCTTCGCTCAGGGTGACAGCGTTGGAGTGCGTGGGCGCGAGGAGTATGAATGGATAGCAGGAAATAGCTCCTGAAAAAAGTTCGAGAGTTGGAAAGTTGGAGGGTTGGAGGATGAAAAAGCTTAAATGTACTGGTGAAGAGAGAATAAAAAATGGATATAAAATCGTGATGATTTGAAAGGCGTGTTAAAAGAAACGCTTGATTAATAACTTATAGGTATAATATCCTAATAAGCATCCAATGGTATCTGCTACGATATCTAAAGTTTCCATCGATCTTCCCAGTCCCATTTCTTCCTGCAGGATTTCTGTAAGGAAAGCATAAATAAGGATGATCTGGACAAAGTATGAGAATTTTATTTTGGGAAAAGCAGCAATGAAAGAGAAACCCAGTGCTGCGAATATGCTTACATGCAAAACCTTGTCGATACCGCTGAACATGAACCAATATTCATGGTTTTCTTCTCCCGGCTTGAGAAGCATATAAGTAAGAAATGCCCAATAAATGGGCAGTATCTTACTAAATATTTTTGAAATCTTATCCAATGATCGCTTTGTAATCATCTGCAGAAAGTAACTCTGACTGATCTGCTCCATCAGCAATTTCCAATTTGATGATCCATCCGTCTCCATAAGGATCTGTATTTAACAGTTCAGGCTGATCTTCTAATTCTGAATTAAACTCGATAACTTTTCCTGAAATAGGTAAGAACAGGTCTGAAACAGTTTTTACTGCTTCTACACTTCCGAAAACGTCTCCTCCATTAAGATCATCATCTACAGTATCTACATCAACGTAAACGATATCTCCAAGTTCTCCCTGTGCGAAGTCTGTAATACCGATTGTAGCAACGTTACCTTCGATCTTGATCCATTCGTGATCTTTCGTGTACTTTAATTCTGATGGTGTGTTCATTTTTAAATTTTTATTTTGTACAAATGTATTCAAAAATATAGTAGCTTCAAATATTGGATATAAAAAAAGTCCTTCAAAACTGAAGGACTTTTACGTTTGTATTATTTTTAGAATCCACCTCCGGAATCTCCGAATGTAAATGTGGCTGAGATACCTGCTCTGACCGTAGACAGCGGGAATGCTGTGGAGATCTTATATTTTGAGGTCATCTGTTCGTAGAACACTCTCAGATTCAGATTCTCGGAAACATTGTAATCTGCGGAAAGTTTAATGTTCATGAGTCTCTGTCCTCCTGTAACCTGGGCATCATTTAACAGAATATTCATAATAGATGTTTTACTGTCTCTTAATGAAATGTCTCCTCTGATGTTAAGATCACTTCCTTTTCCTCTTGTTCCTCTTCCTCTGATGTTGGCTGTTCCTAGTCTGAAGTTTCTGACAATATAACCAAGTCTTACTACATATTCTGTATTCGCATCTTCGGTAAGTGTCTGGTTGACTAATCCCAGTACCATCATTCTGGTTCTGTTATACTGTATTCCAAACTGCATATTGTTTCTCATAGTAACATCTACTCCGATAAGCGGTGAGAAAGATTCTACATATCCCACCTGTGCGAATGTATATGGGTTAATCTTATCTCCATCATTTTTTTTCACATTACCGGCATCATCCACTGTCTGATAATATCCGTTCGGGTTACCGTGATAGTCTACATTGCTTTGAATACCTGTTGCTGTATACGTAGCAGTATAGGCATGTAAGATATCGAACTTTGTGAACTGCCCGCTGATGATAGGGATATTTTTTAATCCAGAATAGGTAATTCTCCAGTTTGGCAATGGGAATCCTGCTTTTTTAGGGTTACCCATAGGTGACACAGATTTTCCTTCCATCGCTGCTCTAAAGGCTGGGATTAATACATAGGCATTTCCAATGCTGTAATGCTTTGCAAATCCGTTATTATCCAATACTGCCCCGGGACCTCCCAATTGTTGAGAAAGCGCTCTTGCATTTTCTCTGATCGCCTGGTAAACTGCCTGCCCATCTTTAAATGACGTGCTGAGAAGCGACGTAGTATTGGAATACGTTATCATTTCGCTGGCAAATGTAAAATCCGTATCAGGAACCCCACCATTGGTATAGTTAAATCCTGTATGCGAGAAGTTGCTGTTGAAGGTATGCAACACATTAAGATCGACTCTCAGGTCATTCATAGGCATCACCTGTAAGTCTGCTCTCAATTCTTTGGTCGACATTCTTACATACGGATCTGTCATATAATTTGAATTACTCACCCATCCGTTTTCCATTACTGTTCTTCTGATATCTGCCTGTGAACCTAAAAGGAATCCCAGTGTCGGACCTCCCAATGTCTGTCCGTATCCATACCAGTTTGGTGCTGATATTAATCCCGGAAGTACTGTTCCATTCGTTTCGTTGTAACTTACGTTTAACTGTTTAAAGGAAGTTAAGAAGAATGCAGCACTTTGAAGTGGAGTAAGCTTATTCTTAAATTTATATTTTTTATATCGGTATCTGTTTTTCTCCCATTGTTTCGCATACACATTATTCAGAGAGTCCATCTCCTGTCTGCGTTTTTGAAGTTTGGCATTAATATTTTTGAAATAGTTAAACTGTCCAAAGAACTTCGGAAGATCCGCAGAAGCTGTTGCCTGAATCACATTGGTATTTTGTCCAACGGATCCTAAACTTGCGGTCTGATTTGTATTAGGATCAGTAAATCCAAGCAATGACGTAGACCTCGCCGCCCAGTTATAGGTAAATCCGTATCCTACTTCTGCATCAATGAAATCCAGATAAGGCAAATATTGGAATGGTAGCTTATAGTTTAACTGTGCTCTGTGATTATACAATACCGGCCTTCCTGCTCTGAATATATTTCCGAAAATCGATTTGCTGTCCATCGAATTTACATCCAGATTGTCATTTAATGTTCTGGTTGCGGAATTGATTTCCAGTTTTAATGATTTTGTAAAGTTGAATCCTAATCCATACTGCCATCCAAAGAAGAAGTTTCTGTTTCTGATGGCATCGAAATTACTGTTCATATCACCATTAAGGATTGCTTCCACATTTCTGAACTCAAGCTCGTTGTAGTTTCTGTCGATTTCAGTTCTGAAAGAGATTCTTGTAGGAATTGGATTAATATTGAATTCTTTTACCCATCTCAGATACTTTGTCGATTTCGCCGTATCACTGATCATTTTGTTGAAAGGCTTAAGTACCCACGGTTTAAAAGTGTAGTTATAATCAATATACCCTCTCAGATACTGTCTGTAATTTCTCTTGGTATAGACATCTCTGAAATAGTCATCGTTATAAACAGCAGTTACTGATACGTTTTCAATATCATAAAACTTAGGCTTTTTATTTGGATTTACTCTTTCTTTATGCATGTTAACAACTCCTATACTTCTCTGTTGAGTATAGGTTCTCGCTACTTTTTTCAACTGATCTTTATTTGGTGCCTTATTAAATTCTACATCGGTATCCAGAGGATTGTACTTTGGATCTTCAATAGTCTGCGAGTAAGAATAGTTTAAAGGAATTTTCACCCCAGTTTTTTCCGGAAGGAATTTATCTACATTGATCGCCGTATTGATGCTGAATGCGGATTGAGTAGACTGTGTTCTTTCTGCAGGTTTTGAATCGATATTTCCGAAACCAACTGAGGTATAAGAGGCATTGGCATTCACTGTTGCCAGGTCTCCCATATTGAAGTTTAAGCTTGCATTTCCTGCATATCCACCATCATTCTCAATTTCAGAAAGACGGATTTCGTTAACCCAAAGAACTCTTGTTATGGTAGAGTTTGTTCTTGGATCTGCATTTCTTACCCCAATCATAATGGTGGTAATATTTCCTAAACTTGGTCTACCTTTGATATAAATATTTTTATAAGGTTCCTGATATCCTGTGTCAACGGTTCTATTTGTAATAGCAACACCTGATTTATCTCTTCTGATCTTTGCATCTACAAAGTTCTGAACATCAAAATCAACTTCATTTTCCATTGGCCAGATCTCCATAGGAGCTGTTGCTGTTGTAGGAGTCATTCTTAAAGATGATTCATACTCGTAATAGTTATCAGTAGCATCGCTTCCGAAACGGATAAAGAATTTGGTATTCTCATCCAATCCAATCACTCTGTTCAATGGATCGTGAGCATGTACAAACAGCTTCAGCTTTTTGTATCTTCTCATATCCAATGTTGTATTTTTGAATACTCCTCTTGCCTCAGTTTTAAGGTCTTTCACTTTCATGTAAAGTGAAGCTTCATTCTGTCTCTGCGCTCCTGCATTTCCACTCAATACCTGTCTGTCAATTCCCGGAGGCAATACATATGGAGGTTGGTTCAATGCATTTTCTTCAATATTTACACTTCCTATTTCAAAGTTTGGATCTGTCACAGTTCCGGTTCCTTCGTCGGAATTTGGAACATTTACACTGGCAATTTTACTGGTATATTTTCTCCAGTCTGATCTTACAAGATCCATTGTTCCGAATCTAAGCGTAGAGGTCTGATCAAATCCTGCCAGCATCAATCTTGCAAACCTTACATTATTCAATACAGATGGCTCTGCTGTCCCTTCAGCTGGATCATAATTCGCTACAGGAATTCTGAACAGGTACCATTTAACATCTGAACTCTGTCCGTTCTGGAATGTTGCTTTTACTGTTTTTACATCTACAATATTATTCGTTCCAAGTGACAAACTTGGCTGATCAAGCTTTATAACATATTGGTTATAGTTTTCAGTCTGATCCAGGTTGTAATCTTTATTGATATCTTCAACATCCGGAGTTTGTGAAGCTACGTTAAGAGAGTTTGCTTCTGAGTTTCCTTCAGGGTTTCTGAAATATTTGTATCGTTCCACTACTGAAGCTGCCTGACTTCCTGTAAATTTATCCGAAAGATAGAATACGAAGTCATCTACTGCAGGGTCTGCAATATTGGTTACCGGATTTACAAACGTATTTCCGAATCTCATGGCTTCCTGGTCCGAGGTAAGACCATCATATCCGGCATCCTGTACTTTCCTATCCTCTCCTTCTGTAGAGAATGCATATAAGATTGGCGGCTGTTTTGGCTGTACTCCCCAATTTGAATTCGTTGTAGAAGATGGTGTACCTGGCGTTGGCAGTCCGTTTTCATACTGCATTTTTCCATCTTTCAATACATCTTCTGAAACGTTTCCTAAGTGAAGTAAAAGTTTTGGATCAGTACCCAGCGTTTTACCATCTGCGTAAGGATCCATCATCCAGAATTCAACATACTCAATGTTTGAAGTAATAAAGTTCGGAACACTGATTGATCTCATAATCCCTGCCCATCTGCTCTGTGCCTGTTCTGTTACTGGATTTACGTTATACGGTCCTTTTTCTTTCGGAAAATAAGAGATATCAAAAGTATTCGTAAAGGTTTGTTCTCCTGCTACGAAATCTCTGTTATTATAAATCTCCGAATATTGTACTCTTCTGGAAGCGTGATTAGATACAGACTGCGGTGTAATTCCTGCAGGTGCTTTCCCTCCAACTCCCCAGAATCTAGGGTCGATGTTATACCATGTTAATAATCCTCTTCCATATCCGCTTGTTAGATCATCATTGCCAGGCACTGTGTTAAATGGCGGTAATTTATTTTTTTCCGGTTTTGAAGCTAAACTCCATGCTGCCGGCTCTTTTAATGATATTTTAGAGGTTGTTTGTTCAAAATCGTCAATATAAGATTGATTATTTGTTCCTTTATTCAATCCAGGTAATAAGTAAGCTGCTTCCATCTTAAAGTTTAAGTTGGATGGAGCTTCAGTTTTTACCATCGGAAGTTTATTGGCAAATCTTGTAAGATAAGGGGCCTGATTGTTGTACATCAGGTTGATCCCTGCCATGGTATTGTTTACCGCTTCCTGCCCGAAGTTTACTTTCTGAGTCAATGGAGATTCTGAGTAATTGATTACTGTTCCTCCCAAGATAAAGTTTTCACTGAATCTTCTTTCTAAGTTTAATCCTAAGAATCTTTTCCTTTGGGTATTAAATGTCAACTGATTTTCCAGTGAAATATTGATGGCCTGTCCGGACTGTTTTACATTTTCATTGATGATCGTAACCGTACCCAGCATATAATCTACTGTATAGTCTACGCCTTCCGTAAGCTGTACTCCGTTTGCTGCCACTTTTACTGATCCCTGAGGAACGTTTACAGCTCCTAAAGAAATACCTTGTCCCTGAACACCTTTGTAACGCCCTTCCATGGTATACCTTTGTGTAAGGTTACTCTGGGAAGCTTCTTGTTTTTGTTTGGTATAAAGATCCTTAAATATATATTGAGGATCACTTGTTCCTAATTTTGCTTCCAGAAATTTACCGAAAGGCTGTACTTTGGTAAAGATGACTCTTCCTGTTTCCGGTCTGATGGTAATCCCATTCACAAAGTCGAAAATACCGTCTCCTTTACTTCCATCTTTATTGTTCTGGATATCTCCATTCATATTAAGACGGTCCCAGTTAAATAACTTCAGTAAATTCTGATCTTTTACAGGAGTATCTGGAAGATAGTTTACTTTACCTCCTGTTTTTGGATCTCTGTAATATACGTTAAGGATAAAGCCATCCGGAGATACCTGTCCCGCATCAATAGAATAGATATTCTTCATCATCAGATCCCACATCGGAGATTGAGTGTTCACCTTGTTATTTACTCTCAATACCTTGGTGATCAGCACAGGGCTTTCTTCAGAAAATTCCCCTACTTTGTATACTTTATTACTTCCATTAACAGTATAAGAGTACGAAACGGCTAAAAGCTGCTGGTCATTCAATTTTTGGTTTAATGAAATATATCCCAGCTGTGGCTGATAGATAAATTCGTTAGCATTCAGCTTTCTCGCTTTTGTAGCAAGAACAAATTCTTCTCCGTTATTGTAGGGAGTAGGTGTTCCCGGGAAGACATGCCCCTGAAAAAGAGCATTGTAATTTTTCCCAGCTTCTCTTGTTCCAGCTACTTGTGATACTTCATCATACAATCCGTTCAGCGAGTTATCCGGCAGCGTAACTCCTCCAGGACCTTCTCCCAGGTCTCTGATCCCGATAATACTTTTCTGATATGCCAGATTACTGTTCCCCTGATCCAATACCCAGACTTCCATTCTGGTAATGTTGATGGTTGAGTTGATCTGCGGATAATTAAGTAAGGCATCATCATATTTGTTCAGGAAATAATGTCCTATAAAGAAGTGCTGGTTTTCTTCATAGTCAATGGCATTGACTTTAAAATTGTTCATCACACCACCTCCCTGTACTACAATATTACGAGCCTCTCCCTGTTGCTGGGAAAGAACTACGGTTCCAAATGTTTTTCCTAACTGGAATTCTGTTTTCACCCCGAACAGTGATTGGGAACCTCGGATAAGACTGGTTGAAAGCGGCATGTTTACGTTACCAAATTCAACTCTTTTGATGATTTTATCTTCTCCTCCTTCATTCGGTTTATCTACATTCCCAAGACCTTTACTCTGAAGATCTTTCCAGCTTCCTTTTGCCTGCCATACAAGATTCATCCTGTTTTCAAAAGCAAAACCACTCTGGGTATCATAATTGGCCTTTAACTGTAAGTTTTCCCCTACTTTTCCCAATAATCCCAACTGAATTCTCTGATCGATATCAAAGGTAAAACTGGTCCTGTTCTGAGGCAGGATCATTGGGTTATCTATTTTCTGGTAAAGTCCTGCAAAGTCCAGGGATGCGTATCCTGAAGGGATGATTTCAATTTTATTACCACCGAAAATGGTTTCAAAAAGCTTGTTGTTGATCTGTAATGAAGGAATAAGCCCTTTCTTTCTGGCATCAGATCTGTCTCTTCTGAAGAGAAGATTATATTTATCGGATTTCTCCTTGTAATAGGCTTTTGTCTGGCTGGCAAGCATATATTCTTTATACTCTTCCGGAGACATGGCTGTAGGAGGACCTGTAATGGTATTTCCGATTTTTGGATATACATAGTACATCCCGGTTTTTATATCGTAATAGGCTTCATACCTCGTAGGGTCGGCCACTTCATATTGTTTTCTTATGATCGCTGTATCTTTCTGTGCCTGCCCAAAAGCACTTACAGACATACACAGGAACGACAGGAACAAAAATATGTTAAGATGCTTAATATTCGCCACCAAATGTTAAATGTTTTTTAAGATTTGTTTAACCAATTCTTCTACCGAGATGTTTGGATTTTGTTTGATAATTTTATCCGCAATCTTCTCGCTTGTTCGTTTAGGAATTCCTAAAACTTCTAATGCAGATAACGATTCTTCCTTAATTTTATTATCCACCATCACAGAAATGTTCGCGTTTGGATCGCTGTATTTCTGTACTTTATCTTTAAGATCCACGATAATCCTTTCAGCAGTTTTTGCACCAATTCCTTTTGCTTTTTGGATTAATGCACTGTTTCCGGAAAGTATCGCCGAAGCAATCTCATCAAGGCTCAATGTTGACAACAGAATCAATGCTGAAACAGCTCCTACTCCATTAACGCTTATTAACAGATTGAACATTTCTTTTTCTGAACGTGTGTTAAATCCAAAGAGAAGATGGGCATCTTCACGAATGATCTGCTGAATAAATAAAAAGGTCTGCTGATTCAAAACCAGCGTCTGTGAGGTCATCAGACTGATTCCCACGTAGTAACCAACTCCTTGAACATTGATGACAGCGTAAGTAGGCGTAAGTTCTTGAACAGTGCCTTGTAAAGAAAATATCATTATTAATTTTTAAAACTCCCAAATATAGCAATTTAAACTAATTAATGTTTTCATTTGATGTACGAATGATTTTTAACTTAAATTTTAAATAAGAATTCAAGGAATTAACAGAAAAACAAAAGACTCCAAAATATGGAGTCTTTTTACTATCTGTACACGGTTTAAAGTGTCAATTTTGAAATAAGAAAGAAGGATTATTGCTTTCCAGTGATGCCATCTGTCTGTATTATTTCTTCTCTCTTCTTTGAGCATCAAGAACAGCAATGGTAGCAAGGTTTACGATCTCATCAACGCTTGAACGCATCTGAAGCACGTGTACCGGCTGTTTTAATCCCATTAGGATAGGTCCGATTACCTGGGCTACTTTCATTCCTCTCAGGATTTTATAGGAAAGGTTTGCACTTTCCAGATTCGGGAAGATGAATGTGTTGGCAGGTGTAGTTCCTAATTTTGAGAATGGATAATCGCTCAGGTGGTCTGCATTCATTGCAAAGTCCGGCTGAATTTCACCATCCACAACCATTTTCGGATATTTTTCATGAAGGATTCCTACTGCTTTCGCTACTTTCTTGGAAGTTTCAGAAATCGCAGCAAAGTTTTCAAATCCAAGCATTGCAATTCTTGGTTCAATCGCAAAAGATTTTACTGTAAATTCTGCCATTTTAGCAATATTCACAAGATCTTCTGCTGTAGGGTTTTGGTTGATCGAAGTATCTGCGAAGAAAATAGGCTTCTTTTCAGACAAGATCATCATCATGGCCGCTACTTTATCTACTCCTTTATCTTTTTCGATCACTTCTAAAACAGGACGTAAAACAGAAGTATAGTTTTTAGAGAATCCTACGATAAGTCCGTCTGTATCTCCATGTTTCAGCATCAAAGGCCCGAAATAGTCTCTCTGGCGTACGTATCTTTTCGCTTTGTACTCGTTCATTCCTTTTCTCTGACGAAGTTTCCAAAGGGTTTCTCTGTATTTTTTTCTGTTTTCTTTCTGATCGTCATCACTTGGATCAATGATAGGAACATCCAGAGTAATTCCGTAACGTTCCATCTGCTCCTTGATGTATTTTTTATCTCCTAAAAGGCTTGGGTAAGCAATTCCTTCTTCATAAAGAATCTGGGCAGCTTTCAATACATTATATTCTTCAGCATTTCCAAGGGTAATTCTTTTCGGATTGGATTTTGCACGGCTCTGCATCATTCTTACCAATCTTTCATCTCTGCCCATTCTGTCTAAAAGCTGGTGCTCATATTCATCAAAATCCGTTATGGTTTTTCTGGCAACACCACTTTCAATAGCTGCTTTTGCCACAGCGCTTGATACTTTTGTGATCAGTCTGTTATCAAATGGTTTTGGAATGAAGTATTCTCTTCCAAACTGAAGGTTCTGAACATTGTATGCCAAAATTACAGCTTCCGGTACCGGTTCTTTTGCAAGATCAGCAATAGCGTGTACGGCAGCCAGTTTCATGGCTTCATTAATTCCTGTAGCCTGTACATCCAATGCTCCACGGAAGATATAAGGGAATCCCAATACGTTGTTTACCTGGTTAGGATAATCACTTCTTCCTGTTGCCATGATCACATCTTTACGGGTTTCCAGCGCAAGGTCATAAGCAATTTCCGGATCAGGATTGGCAAGAGCAAATACAATTGGATTTTCATTCATGCTCATTAACATCTCAGGAGTCATTACATTTCCTTTTGACAATCCGACAAAAACATCAGATCCTTTTACAGCATCTTCCAATGTTTCAATATCTGTCTGAGCGATGAAATCTAATTTTTCAGGAGTAAGGTTTTCTCTTTTATGATTGATTACGCCTTTACTGTCACACATCAGGACATTTTCTTTTTTCAGTCCTAAAGAAATATAAAGTTTGGTACATGCAATAGCTGCAGCACCAGCTCCGTTCACCACCATTTTTACTTTATCAATATCTTTATTGGCAATCTGCAGAGAGTTGATCAATGCAGCTGCTGAGATAATGGCTGTTCCGTGCTGGTCATCGTGCATCAAAGGAATATTCAACTCCTCTTTCAGTCTTTGTTCTATATAAAAAGCTTCAGGAGCTTTAATATCTTCAAGATTGATTCCTCCGAAAGTAGGAGCAATTCCTTTTACAATTTCAATAAATTTATCCGGATCTTTTTCATCGATCTCAATATCAAAAACGTTGATATCTGCAAAGATCTTGAATAATAGTCCTTTCCCTTCCATTACCGGTTTTGAAGCCTCAGCACCGATATCTCCCAGTCCAAGTACGGCAGTACCGTTAGAAATGACTGCTACCAGGTTTCCTTTTCCTGTATAATCATATACAGTTTCCGGCTTATCATGAATTTCCATACAAGGAACCGCTACTCCCGGAGAGTAAGCCAATGATAAATCTCTTTGGGAAGAGTGTGGCTTTGATGGGATAACTTCAATTTTTCCTTTGGGTTCTGCTTTATGATAATCTAGCGCTGCCTGGCTAAAGTTCTTTTCGTCACGATTGTTGTTACTTGACATAAAATTTTGTTTTTTGTTAAAGTATATATTTAATGTGGTAATCTACTAAGCTTTCAATTGGTTTCTGCACAACATGTCCCACATTTAAATTAAGTTCTGCAGCTACAGAACGTAGTATATTTTCATAATAATAAGCGATAGAGCCAATAAAATTGATCTCGGCATCATGCGCCTCCTCATAAGGAAGAACCTGGTATTCAAAGAAACTTTTCATTTCTTCAAAAACCATGTCTTTGAAATAAGGATGATCTTTTCTTTCGATTACAAATTTGGTAAAATTCGCCAGATATGCATTGGGTCTTGGAGTATGATACATATTTTTCAATGCATCTTCTACGGTAAGCTGATAATCTGCTTCAAATTCTTTATGAAGATCCGCAGGCAGTTTTTTCATAAAGTATCTGCGTACCAGCTGCTTTCCGATAGCACTGCCGCTTCCTTCGTCCCCGATCAGGAATCCCAGCGAAGGCAATTCTATCTTCACATTTTCACCGTCAAAAAAACAGGAATTAGATCCTGTGCCGAGAATGCACACGATAGCAGGTTTTCCACTGTATGCTGCATAGGCTGCAGCCATCAGATCTTCCTTCACAATAATCTCTGCTTTTCCAAAAACTTTTGTCAGCTCTTCTTCTATGGTTTCGCAGTTTTTTTTCACTCCGCATCCGGAACCATAAAAAAAGACTTTGGTAATTGAATTTTTAACCGATATCAGATTGCTATTTTTCTGTATTTCAGGAGCGATAAGTTCTCTGTTGATAAAATTTGGATTGAAACCGATGGTTTCTGTTTTCAGAAAAACTTTTTTAAAGTCATCAAGAATTACCCAATCCGTTTTAGTAGAACCACTATCTACAATAGCAACCATATTTTAGATTTTAATTTAAGGGTGCTAAATTATGAATTTATCTTCAATTAGCATTTAAAAACAACCTGGAAGCTGTCTAAAATCATTAATGTTTGATTTGTGTTTTTTTTTCGTTGAATTGTAAAAGCCAATCTTCTATTTCATCTTCAAGATAGGAAGTCTGTAATTCCATTGCATTGATAAAATCATCAGGCACCGGATCGCCAGTGGAGTTTTCAAGATTCCACAATTCGTTTGACATATTTTCATACTCTGAATACACTCTTTTGAAGCGGGAATTTTCTTTCTCAAGAGCCTCAATATTTTTCTGTTGAAGCTGGAATTTTCTGTATTTGTTTTGACGTTTCATACAAATATTATTAATAATTGGGTCATAAAAAAGTTGGAGTATATGCTCTTAACCGTGCACTACAAGATAGAAAAAACCATCAACACAAGGAGTTGAAAATGAATTTATTATCAGGTCTTTATTACATCATTCTGAATATTAAAATTAGAAATAATTTTTATTAAAAAAAATATTTTAACAACTTTTTTCAGTGTTTAACATATAGTTATAAATTTGCATATTCATATTGTCAAGCGGTATAACTGCTGGGATTCCAAAACCGTTATAAACAGAAGAAATTTTCTAAGGTGTTTATATTGTGAGAGATAAATCAGCCCGGCAGACTGTCCGATATGTACAAAGATGTTTAGTTTTATACTTATTAAATGAAAGAAATACTCTTACGCCAGAAACAGGTTTTGTTCTTCATCATTGCAGGAGGACTGAGTGCCATTGTAGAAATAGGAAGCTTTAAGATTTTCAGCACCTATCTTCCGCACTTCTTTGTAAAGGAAACCAATTTCTACGGAGTACACTATCCTTTAAGCAACATTTTTTCCACGAGCTGCGGGATTATTACCAATTATTTTCTGAGCATCTGGTTTGTATTTGAAAGGGGAAAACATTCGAAGAGAAAAGAATTTGCTTATTTTATGGTAGTATCTTTTTTTTCAACATTACTCAGCTTAGGTTTTTTCCAGGTATTTTACAGTTTCGTATTTAAAGATAATATCAATTTATTTTTTTATACCTTGAGCCCGGAAATGATCAGTAAAATTGCAGCAATATTGCTGGTTTCCATTCTGAATTATTCGATAAAAAAGAAAGTAATTTTTAACGGTTAGGCTGTGACAAAAATTTTAAATTATCTCTGGAGATTCTGGCTGTTGCTGTTGGCATTTTTTCTGACAGTTATTATTGGGATCCCGGTTTACATTTTATCCTTTAATAAAAAGCATTATAAATACGGCTATAAACTGGTCAGGCTATGGTGTTTCGGTATGTTCTACGGAATGGGTTTCAGATATGACCTGATTAAACTTTCGGAACAGAAAAAAGATAAAAATATCCCTTATGTCTTTATCTCCAATCATACGTCTATTATGGATATCATGCTTGTATGTATTCTGTTTCCTGATCATCCGATCTGTTTTGTAGGAAAAAAAGAACTGGTTAAGATTCCTATTTTCGGAACTATATATAAAAGGATATGTGTAATGGTAGACAGAGCGAGTGCAAAAAGCCGTGCAGATGTTTACCGAAGATGTGCAGAGAAGATGGAAGAAGGCAACAGTATCGCGATTTTTCCTGAAGGCGGTGTGCCGGACGACACTTCTATTATCCTGGATGATTTTAAGGACGGTGCATTTATACTGTCTTCAAAACATCATTCTCCTATCGCTGTTTATACCTTTGTGGGACTTAAAGAAATGTTCCCTTTTGAAAACTCAAAAGGCTTTCCCGGAAGGGTAAAGGTATATTACAATGGCATCATTGAGCCTTCAGATTCTCCAAAAGACTCAAAAGCAGAGGCTTATGAGACAATAAAAAAAACCTTAATCAGGTATTCCGTTGAAAGGAAATAGTTATATTTGTTTGTGAAATCTATAATAAATATGTCAAATTATTCTAAACAAACCAATTGGGCCCAATTCATTCCATTGGTTACTGTATTCTTCTTTTGGGGATTCGTAGCAGCCAGTAATGATATTCTGATCCCTGTTTTTCAAAAAGCCTTCAATCTATCCCAAACTGAAAGTATGCTTGTACAGATATGCTTTTATGTAGCATATACTGTAGGTTCTTTAATTTATATGCTTGTATCAAAGAGCCTTAAACAGGATTTGATCAATAAAATCGGATATAAGAATGGTCTTATTGTGGGGCTTCTGATTTCCGCATTGGGAACCTTATTGTTCTACCCGGCTGCCAATATGCATTCTTTCCCATTAATGATCTCAGGGTTATTTATTGTAGGTTTAGGATTCTCTCTTCAGCAGATTGTTGCTAATCCGCTTGCTATTGAAGTAGGTCCTACGGAAACGGGATCTCAGAGGCTAACAATGGCAGGAGGGATTAATAACTTAGGAACTACTATTGGACCACTTATCGTTGCATTTGCTATTTTTGGATCTGCAAGTGCTGCCAACACGGAAGCAAGTATAGAAAGTGTAAAAACACCTTATCTGATATTAGGAGCAGCTTTTGCGCTGGTAGCTTTAATGCTTAAATTCTCTTCTCTTCCTGCAGTAACTCCAACAAACACTGAGGACACCGATGATGCAACTCCGGGAGAACATAGAAAGTCAGCATTCCAGTATCCTCAGCTGGTGATGGGAATGATCGCTATTTTTGTTTATGTAGGGGTAGAAGTTTCCACAGCCAGTAACCTTCCTGCTTATATGGAAAAAAGCTTGGGATTTGAAACGAAAGAGGTAGCACCTTATATCTCTTTATACTGGGCATCATTAATGATTGGCCGTTGGACAGGTGCTGTAGAAGCATTTGATGTCAATGCAGGATTCAAAAAGATCTTAAGATTCTTAGCTCCTTATCTTGCATTCGGTGTATTTTTATTGGTAAACGCTATTGCCGATCATGATCTTTCTCCGTTCTATGTATATGGATTTATCATTATCGCAATGATTATCTGTGATATTTTAAGCAAAGGAAACCCGGCAAGAATGCTTCTGATCTTCTCTCTGGCAGGGATCACCGCTCTACTTATAGGGATGTTCACTACAGGAATGGTATCTGTATATGCATTTACCAGTGTAGGTCTTTTCTGCTCTACGCTATGGCCGTGTATCTTCGCATTGGCTATCAACGGGCTTGGAAAACACACTAACCAGGGTTCAGGATACCTTATCATGATGATTATGGGAGGAGGTATTGTAAGCGTTATACAGGGATATGTTGCAGATATTACCAATATTCATTTCAGTTATATCGTAGGGGTTATTTGTTTTGCTTATCTTGCATTCTATGCGATCCGTGTAAGTGGGATTCTGAAAGCCCAGGGCATTGATCTTGATAAAATATCTAAAGGCAGTGGTCATTAATATAACAACAAATATATATAAGAAAAAAAGATTTTGGGCAGGTGTATTACTTGCCCAATTTCTTTTGTTTTATGGATTTTCAAAATCCATAATAATGATTTCTTTTTTTGAACGCTTTTTTGAATTTCAGAAAGAGCTTCATCAGGTGCTGTTCAGCTGGGTTCCATTTTCTGTCGGGGATTTGATCTATATTGTGCTGGGAGCTTTTCTTTTATACTGTTTCATCACCTTATTCAAAAAGCAGCAAAGAAGTGATTCGATGAGAAAAATTCTTATCGTCATGAATATCTTTTATTTTATTTATCAGATCTTTTGGGGAATGCTGTATTTTCAGGTTCCTATTATTAAAAAACTTTCCAGCCAGAATGAACCGGATATAGAAAAAGCAAAAAAACTGGCTCTTGTTTATCTTGAAAAGTGTAAGGCAACACGACAGTATACACAGGAGGACAGCAACGGAGTATTTATAATCACTAACCTTACATCTATTCAAAAGGAAATCCTGAATCAGCAGACAAAGCTGCCTTCTTATATTTCCGATAAAAAAGCTCCGGAGATACTGGACATCAAGCCTAGTTTATTCAAAAATGTAATGAGCTTTACAGGAATTTTAGGCTATTATAATCCTTTTACAGCTGAAGCCCAGTATAATACTGAGCTGCCTCATACTTTAATCCCTTTCACCACAGCGCACGAAAGTTCACATCAGCTTGGATTTGCCAGAGAGCAGGAAGCTAATTTTATAGGGTACTTAATAGGCATTCATTCCGGTAATCCTGAGTTGAGATACAGTACTGAATTTTTCACTTTAAAAAGTCTTTTAAGATTTATTGTGGAGAAAGATCCTGAATTTGTAAAGAATATTCTTCGCCAATATTCCCCGGCGATGAAAAGGGACCGTGCTTATGAAAAAAGTTTTATTTTTCAACATCAGGGATGGCTTGACGAATTCTTTGGATTTACTAACAACCTGTTCCTGAAAAGCAATCAGCAGGAAGGCTCTGTTACCTATTCTTACTTTATTGATCTTCTCTTAAGCTATGAGAAAACATAAAAAAAGAATCGTATCAGGCGATACGATTCTAAAAACACAAATGATGAAAAAAAATTTATTACCTTGACTTGTTCCCTCATTCAAGGCGATGTAAAAGTACGACATATTTTATAAATACAAAAACATTTCCCTCCTTTTTTAAAACTTTATGAAAACTTTATGATTTTTTAAGTTTTTTTGAGTTCATTTCTGTTTGTTAAAAATCACATAGAATATCGAAATTTAATAAACAAAACAAGCGCAAAACCCACTACAAGCTATAAAATAATAACAAAATAAAACATTTGTTTACATAAAAAACATTACTTCTAAGCATTATTTCCTATGTTTTAAAGTTGGAGTTATCCTCAGTATTTTATATGATATTTCTAAAAATCTGAACTTCAAAATCACGGGATATTCTGATGTAAAAAATGGTATTAGCATTCATACTATAATAATAAATATTATAATGTTATAACATTTTATTACTTTTAAAAACAAGGGTTTTATAGTACCTGAACAAATAATCGTAGATAATCATTTCAAACAGTCGCTGGTTTGAGATAAACATTCTATTAAGCCTTAAACTATAGATTTATAAATTGACAGAACAAACAACACACTTAACTCAATATAAATCAATAAATTAAACTTAAAACCACTTTTTTACCATATATCTTTTTGAATTAAAAAATGTAAATTTGTGATGTATTTAAAAGATGATGAGAGTTAAAGCCCTTTTTTTATTTATTTTTTTCAGCAACTTACTTTATACAGAGAATAAAATAAGTGATAGCTTAAAAACATATAGCTATAAAGAATTAAAAGATAAATTTTATACCTATTATGAGAATATAAAGATTGAACAGTCAAAGGTTATAGCTCAATATTACCTCCAAAAAGCAAAAAAAGAACAAAATGCTCTTCAAATAGCAGACGGATATGTGCTTATTCATTTTAACGAAAATTTTTCAAATGCCCTAAAATATCTTGACAGCACAGCAACAATTACAAAAAATTTAAAGGGAACAAAATATCCATCTCAGACTTATCTAATGAAGGGAAACCTTTATTACAAACATGATAATTTAAAAAAAGCTTTAGATAATTATATTTTAGGACTACAATACGCAAAAGCTCAAAAAGATCCGCAACAGACCGCATATGCTAATATGGACATCGCCTATCTGAACAGCTACATTGGCAAAAATGCTGATGCAGCCAAAACGTTCAGATACTATTTATATAATGGAAATGATATTACAGATGAATCCCAGCATAACCAAATGCGTATAAGCCTTATATACTGCTATATAGAGCTCAATAAATTGGATTCTGCAAATATTCTAATCAAGGAAGGATTAAAAACTCCATTAGCATTCACAAATAAGTATGTTCATCATCAATATACTTACTACGTAGGGGCATATAATTTAAAACTAAAAAAATATGATATTGCCACTAAAAACTTCATAGCAGCTTATAAATATTTTTCCGGGATTCAAGATCAGAATATGAACTATAGTCTTTTAAATATTGGTAAATCTTATGAAGGTTTAAAAGATAAAACAAAAGCAGTTGAAAACTACACCAAACTAGACTCCATTATTTCAAAAAGTGGTTATACGTTTCCTGAATTAAGAGATGTATATACTTTTCTTATTGATTACTATAAAGAAAATAATGATAAAGAAAAACAGCTTTACTCCATTGAGCGCTTTTTAAAGGTTGATCAAAAACTAGATGAACAGTTTAAATACCTTTCTACAGAAATACCTAGAAAGTACGACACTCCCAATCTTTTACAGGAAAAAGAAAATATCATTGAGGAATTAAAATTTAGAAAAAAGGTACTCTACATTTCTCTAGGCATACTTTTATTAATACTCTTATTCATTATATATTTATACTATAGATCAAAAAAAACAGAAAAGGAACAAAGAAAAATTGCACAAGATTTGATTAGCTTGGTTGAAAAGAGAAATATTGAAGAAAAAAATGCAGAGGAAAAAAATAAGGCTAACAATATTGAAATAGCCCCGATAGCAATTCCTGAACAGGAAGAGCAAAATGATAAAACCTCTAAAACCATATCTGAAGAAGTTACTCAATTTATTTTACAAGAATTAAGAATATTTGAATCCAAGGAACTTTTCTTAAAAAAAGGCATCACATTAGCCAGCTTAGCAAAAAATATAAAAACAAATACTGCTTATTTATCAGAAATAATCAATACTCATAAAGGAAAAAACTTTGCAGCATACCTTAATGATCTTCGAATTGATTTTGCCTTAAGTAGATTGGTAAAAGATAAAAAATTCCGTTCCTATAAGTTATCTGTTATTGCAGAAGAGCTAGGATATAATAATGAACAGGCATTTTCTTTAGCTTTTAAGAAGAAAACCGGTACTACACTCTCAATGTACATCAAAGAAATTGATAATTTAGGCGATTTTTAAAATAACCACAAAAAATTGTTTTACAAATAGTTAATCCATTTATTTTTATAAATTCATGTAGTAAATTTATAAATCTAAAACCTCAAGACTTTTTTATGATTAGCACTTGTGTATGTTTGCTACAGGTAAAAACACAAAATTTATTTTTTGTATGTGTACAGTACAAAATATAAATATAAGGACTGATCAGTACCTTCTCCCATCCAGGGATATATGGCAAACAAATATTAATTCAAAAAAAAATTTAATAATGAAAAAGTTAGCAGGAATGAAGAAAGGTTTTTCTTCTTTGGAAAACAAAAAACTAAAAAGAGACGATTTAAAATCAGTAAATGGTAGCTTAAAGTCTTATGCTATTCAATCTAGTGCTGCAGTTACAACACCAGGATGCTACGAAGCTGACCACTATACATCTAATGGAGGTGAGTATATTGATAGACTAGAAGTTTGCTAGTATGTGAATAAAGAAAGAGGGAGGGTTAAATCCCCTCCTTTTTTTCACCATATTATAAAATTAAATCATTTATGAAAATTTCATCATTAATAAGATCTGGTTTTCTTCTTATTGCTTTATTATCCCTTACATCCTGTAAAAAGAATTACATTACTTATTATAACAAAGTAAATGAGGCTGACAGCATATACAGAATGGCCAATAACCCTAAACTAGCTGTAAAAGAGTATCGGAAAATTTTTGAAGAATATACTCCTAAAAATCAGGACCGTATTGAAGAATATGCAACTTATATAACCCTTGCCGATCAATATCATGAAGATTTTGGTGGAAAAAAAAGCCTTTATCAGCTAATTTCTCTGGTTGCTCCTTATGGTGATGAATATAGAAAATACCTGCCCCTTTTTAATAAATATGGAATAGACAATCCATCTGTAGAACAAAAAATAACAGAATGGAAACAAGGCCTGGATAAAAAACTCATTGATTCTTTCAAGATTGCACTGATAAGGGATCAGGAAGGACGACCTCTTGATACTGCACTGACCAGAAAAAACGTTGAGAAAAACGCAAAACTATTAATATGGACCTTTAAAAATTATGGATTTCCAACGCCTGAAAAAATTGGATGGTTTCCTATGCCTACCTTTATCTCTCATATGGTTGAGTCCAAAAAAGATTATCCTTTTATAAAGGACAAATTACTGGAATATGTAAAATCGGGAGATTTTTCTCCTCGTGACTATGCAAGAATGGAAGATACTTACTTAGGATCTCATAAAAAAATCACACGCTACGGCTTTAATATGATTCCGGTACAAGACAGTACGCAGATTGATCGCAACCGTAAAAGCCTGGGAATCCCAAGTATGAAACACAGCTCGAAAATAAGAAAAGATTATTTAAAAAAAAAGAAGCAGAATGATACTCGTCATATCGAATAACAGAGATTCCACGACTACAAAAGTCATCAAATATCTTTCGGCAATGAGAAAGAAGTTTATTCGTGTGCATGAAGATGAGTTTTTTGAAATTAAAACCGATAAGAAAAGAATTTACCTGATAAGTGACAGAAACATTTTTTTTCTGGACCTCAAAATAAAATACTGAAGATCAAATAAAATTTATCAACATCCGTTTATATCTCACTAATAAAGGAGATTTTTTTTTGTATATTTAAAACATCTGTGTATTTTAGATAAAAATATTAATATGATTTTTGACAAACTAATTAACCATCTAAAACTAGATAAACAGGAATTTATTTTCCAGTTCAACTCTCATCCCAATTACCCATCTGCACTGGCATTCAGTGACACACTCAACTTTATGGGGGTAAAAAATGACGCTTATGAACTTGACAAAGAATATTGGGACGAACTTCCGGAGGAATTTATTGCCATTGTTGAGAATTCATTCTCTCTTGTAAAAAAGTCAGGAAGCAATTATTCAGTATATTCGGAAAAAGCAAAAACTTTCGGTAAAGAGGAGCTTTATAATAAATCAACGGACTTTGTACTATTGTTTGAAAAAACAGAAAATGCAGAAAGCAAACTGACATTCAATTTCAAGCCGGTTCTCTATATTATTTTTGCTGCCGTTCTTGCTTATTCTTTTATTAGCCAAACCATTTACGAAGCTCTATTTAATGTACTTTCCTTAGCAGGAGTTTATATTTCCCTGGAAATTTTCAATCAGAAATTCGGAAATACCTCTACTGTCATCGGAAGTATATGTGGAGGTGGAGGTGCTGCAGCAAGTCAGACAGCCAACTCGTGTGATAAGATCATCAAACAGGATAAAACCAGTATTCTGGGCTTAAAATTTGCAGATTTTTCTCTGATTTATTTTGCAGGACTTGCCGTACTAGGTCTGTTCTTACCGGCAACAGCGTATATCGTAAAAGGTTTCACATTCGTTTCTGTACTTGCAATCGGGTACTCTCTGTACATTCAGGCATTTATAGAAAAAACATTCTGCAGAGTATGTCTTTTGATCATTTCAATTCTTGTAGGCCAGATCGTAGTAAGCAGTTTATTTTTCGAGAATTTGTCATTCAGTGTGGGAACTCTTTTATTGACTGTCATTCTGTGGGCTCTTGTATTTTCTGCGGTTATTTATTTCAATACTCTTCTTGAGCAAAAAGAAACGCTGCAAAAATCGAATGCAAAAAATCTCAGATTCAAAAGAAACTATGAGCTTTTCAAAAATCAGATGGAACAAAATCCAAAAATAGAATTTCAGGATACTGAAACTTTTGCTGTTGGAAAAAGGGATGCCAAGCTTCGTATTTCTATCGTTTCCAACCCATACTGTGGTTTCTGTAAAGATGCGCATAAATTGGTGGAAGGACTTTTGGAGAAATACCCTGATGATATTTCATTGCAGATGAGATTCAATTACAGCCCGGACAGAGCTCCAGAAAAATATACACAGCTTATTTCAGATTTAACTCATATTTATCATAACAAACCTGAAAAAGAGTTTTTACACGCTGTTGAAGAATGGTTTGAAACCAAGGATGAAGGCAAAATCAATGCACTTTCCGGAGGAAAAGTAAATTCAGAAAATCTGGATCCGCTGATAGAGATGTCTAAGGAAAACAGTAATGCAGGATTAAGCTTTACGCCAATCTTTATCATCAACGGATATCAGTTCCCGGATAAGTATGATCGCGAAGATATCACCTTCTTTATTGATGAATTAATCGAGGATGATGAGATTTAGCAAATAAATCTTCTTCATTTAAAAATTTCACTATCTTAGGAAAAACAAAATAACCATCTGAAAAGATGTAAAAGAGTAGAAAAACGGTGATCAATGGGACTATTTCCAGTTTACCATTTCATTGAATTATAATTGAATTAAAGCAAAAATGTCGCCATCTATTGGCGGCATTTTATAATGAGTAGTAGTTTTGAAAAAAAAGTTTCCTTTTTATAAGCAGCCAGATACCAAAGACTGCGGTCCTACATGTCTCAGGATCGTAAGTAAGTATTATGGTAAAAGTATATCCCTGCAGCAGATTCGTAACCTCTCCGAAACCACCCGTGAAGGAAGCAGCCTTCTTGGGCTGAGTGATGCCGCAGAAAATCTGGGATTCCGGTCAATGGGAGTCCAGATCGATTTCAATACCCTCAAAGAAGAAGTTCCATTTCCATGTGTAGCACACTGGAATAAAAATCACTTTGTAGTTGTATACAAAATTGACAAAAATAACAAAGTATATATCTCAGATCCCAGCTATGGACTGATCACTTATACCAGAGAAGAATTCATCAAGTCCTGGATTGGAGAAAATGCCAACGAAAATACAGAAGAAGGAATTGTCCTGATCCTTGAAACTACTCCTGCATTCTTTCAAACAGAATTTGATGCAGAAGAAAGTAAGGCAAGTTTTACATTCCTTTCCAAATATCTTCTAAAGTACAAAACACTTGTTATACAGCTTGCGATCGGACTTTTAGGTGGGAGTTTACTTTCCCTTATATTTCCTTTTCTTACCCAAAGTATTGTAGATGTCGGCATCCAGAACCAGGATATTAATTTTATCTATGTGGTTTTGCTTGCACAGATTATGTTATTTCTGGGAAGAATGGGAATTGAAACCATAAGAAGCTGGATTCTTCTCCACCTTTCAGCAAGAATTAACATTTCGATCATCTCCGATTTCTTTATTAAATTGATGAAACTTCCGATAAGTTTCTTTGATACCAGGATGACAGGAGATATCATGCAGAGAATTAATGACCATCACAGAATTGAACAGCTTCTTACAAGTTCTTCATTGAATACATTATTCTCACTGGTGAACCTTATCATTTTCAGTATTGTCTTACTGTTTTATGATTACAGGCTTTTCCTTGTTTATCTTGTTGGAGCAGTATTGTATATCGGATGGATCAGTTTCTTCCTGAAAAAAAGAAAAGAACTTGATTATAAGCGATTCTCTCAGGTATCTCAGGAGCAGAGTAAAGTCATCGAGCTTATCAACGGAATGCAGGAAATCAAAATGCATAATGCTGAAAAACAAAAACGATGGGACTGGGAATTTCTTCAGGTAAAACTATTTAAAATCAGGATAAAATCTCTATCCTTAGAACAATGGCAGTCTGTGGGAGGTAACTTTATCAATCAGATGAAAGATATTCTGGTGAGTTTTCTTTCTGCTAAACTTGTTTTAAGCGGAAACCTTACTTTGGGGATGATGCTTTCTGTTCAGTATATCATCGGACAGCTGAACAGCCCGCTTCTTCAGCTTATCGACTTTATCAAGCAGACACAGGATGCTAAAATCTCTCTTGAAAGATTGGGAGAAATCCACGATAAAGATGATGAAGAAGATAAGAATGAGCAATACGTTACCGATATTCCGAAACAAGATATTGAAATCAAAGATATGTCGTTCAGATATATTGGTTCCGATGTTCCGGTTTTTGAAAATCTCAGCCTTACGATACCTTATCAGCAAACGACAGCAATTGTAGGAGCCAGTGGAAGTGGAAAGACAACTTTATTGAAACTGCTGATGAAGTTTTATGATCCTGATCAGGGTGAAATCAGAATCGGAAATACCAATATGAAAAATATTTCTCCGAGATACTGGAGGGATCATTGCGGTGTTGTCATGCAGGAAGGATATGTATTCAATGACACCATTGCCAACAATATTGCTGTTGGTGAAGATCATATAGATAAACAAAAGCTGAGACGCGCTGTAGAAATAGCCAATATCAAAGATTTTATTGAAAGTCTTCCATTAAGCTATAACACCAAAATCGGAAATGAGGGCGTTGGAGTAAGTGGTGGCCAGAAACAGAGACTTTTCATTGCAAGAGCTGTTTATAAAGCTCCTGAATATATTTTGTTTGATGAAGCTACCTCTGCACTGGATGCCAATAATGAAAAAGTGATCATGGAAAACCTTGAGCAGTTCTTCAAAGGCAAAACAGCAGTGGTGATTGCCCATAGACTTTCCACAGTAAGACATGCGGACAAAATCATTGTACTGGATCAGGGAAGAGTGGTAGAAGAAGGAAGCCATGCTGAGCTGGTAGACTTAAGAGGAGAATATTACAGATTGGTAAGAAATCAGCTTGAATTAGGAAATTAACCAAGATAAAGCCACCATATAGCGGAATCCGAAAAGCTTACAGAGTAGGAAAAATAAAAACTAATAGTAATCATGAAAAATCTTAAAAAACTTTCGAGAAAAGATTTGACATTTGTCAGCGGAGGTGTTATTATTCCGGACAACAACTGCTGTGGATCCTGGTGTCTAGGCAGCTGGGTACCATGCCGCATAAAGCACTTTGAATGCCCGCCGGATGCAGACACTTCGCCACCATCATGGTATGACGGGAACTGCCCAATTATTTAAATTATATTCCCCCTGAAATATTGGGGGAAATTTTACTACATAACAATGAAAGAAGACGTTTTAGACAATATTGAACTCCGCTCAGAAAGCGTACAGGATATTCTTACCCAGCCGCCGCATTGGATGATCCGCTGGGGAAATACGGTGATATTTATTATCCTGCTATTGATTCTCTTAATGAGCTACATTATAAAATATCCCGAATTTGTACCGGCTCCTATTATTGTGACTTCTCAGAACCCTCCTGAGAAAATAGAAGCACGAACCAGCTCTAAAATTGAAAAAATATTCATAAAAGACCACCAGGAAGTTAAAAAGAATGATGTTCTGATGGTGATGCAGTCTGCAGCCAACTATAAGGATATTTTAGAGCTTAAAAAACTGGTAGACTCCATCACTCCCGATCAATTATACTCCTTCCCTATTGCCCAGGCTTCAAGATTTAAGCTCGGTGAATTACAGGGTGAGTACAACAGTTTTGCAAAAGCATTTCAGGACGAAGCCCTTTTTACAAGATTACAGCCATACGCTCCCGAAAATCTGGCGGCCAATCAGAGTATTTCAGAATATAAAGTAAGAATTGCCACATTAAAACAGCAGAAAAACCTGGAATCTATAAAGTATGATCTGACTAAGAAAAATTTCAACAGATCTCAGGAACTATTTAATCAGGGTGTTATCTCTGCTATGGAACTTGAAAACGAAAAAATCAAATATCTTCAGGCTCAGCAAAATCTTGAGAATATTAAAATTTCCATATCACAAATGGATGAAGGCATCTCCAACCTGAATAAAACCAAAAGCGGAACTGCCATTAACACAGAAAAAGACAGAATTACCTATTCGTCACAAACCCTGCAGCTTCTTGAACAGCTGCGAAAATCTTTGAAACAGTGGGAGCTGAACTATCTGGTGATCTCATCCACAGACGGCGTTGCCAGTTTTCAGCAGTTTTTCGGCGAGAATCAATTCGTAAAGGTAGGTGAACCTATCCTTTCTATTCTTCCTAAAAATAAAGAGCAGTTGGTGGGCAGAATGTCCGTACCTACAACAAACTCAGGAAAAATAACTCCGGGTGAAAAAGTTCTGATTAAACTGGATAACTACAGATTCCAGGAGTACGGTATCATCGAAGGAAAAGTACAGAACATCTCCCTGATTCCTGATGATAAAGGAAACTACTATGTAGATGTGATCTTGCCAAAAGGATTAAAAACAAGCTACAATAAAACACTTACATTCGATAAAGAGCTTAGAGGCAGTGCAGAGATTGTCACACAGGATCTGCGACTGATTGAAAGATTCTTCTATCAGATCAGAAAGCTGCTCGGATATCAGGTTTGATAAGCTTTTAAAAAACATTAAAACCGTTTTACAGATATGTAAGGCGGTTTTTTTATTCTTTATTTTTAAGATGGCAACCAATCTAATCCTATTTTCCGGAACGCAATATACTTTTCCTTTTAAACAGTCCATTACAGCCATAATTCAGCGAAACAAAGGATTTCTATTACTGACAATAAGATCATCAAAAAAAGACAGCAAAAAGGCGAATATAAAAGAGATAATAACGTAAGATGAATAAATGATCTCAGTACTAACGCTGAAAAGTATAATTATTCCCTTAATACTCCATCAGAAGACTGAAATTATTAAAAATAAAATTGAGTTGAAAGAATTAAAGAGTAAAGTATTAATTTTTTTAAAAGTAAAAACCGCAATCATTGGTGTAATGATTGCGGTTTATTGTAGCGAAGACGGGAATTGAACCCGTGACCTCAGGGTTATGAATCCTGCGCTCTAACCAACTGAGCTACCTCGCCGTTTTGGTGGTGCAAATATAGAAAATATTTCTTTACCTCCAAAATTATTTTACCTTAAAATATTCTAAAACATCTCCAACATGATCTGGTTTGCTGATTATCTTATTGTTAGCATCTAAAATAAAATACGTCGGAGTTGCATGAATATTATACAAATCTGTGTAACTGCTGTTCCATCCTCTCAATTCGGAATCATTCACCCAGGGAAATGCAGCGATTTTTTGGGTATATGAATTCTTATCCACATCCAAAGACAGTCCTACAATCTGGATATTTTTTGATTTCAGGTCATTGTATTTTTCCAGAAGTTTCGGAAGTTCACTTTCGCAGTGTGAACATGTGGAAGACCAGAAGACAACGACCTTTTTATCTGCTTTAATATCGTGTAATGATTTGGCAGTGGTATTAACAGGTGACTGGAACTTATAATTAGGGAAAACCGCCCCCATTTCAATATTGGCGTTCGATTTCAACGTAGAAGCAAGTCTATCGTTAATGGTACACTTAAGATTTTTGGCAAGAGACAGATATTTACTCTTATATTCATCCATCTGATAGACATCAAAAATATCAATCAATTCTGACAATACAGTCTGCCCTCTTGGAGTTTCTACTTTTAAACGATCCAATAACTTATCAACAGACGCCGTAACGTTTGTATTCCCTCCTGAATTCAGATAAGCTACCAACAAAGGTCTTAATAATGATGAGCTTTCAAGCATATCACCGGATTTGTCCAGAAAGTTGATTATTTCTTCCTGATCTATTTTTTTCACGGCATCAGGAGAGTTGGAAAGAAACTTGCTGTAATTCGTATTGTAATAAGCAATAAACGGGTGTTGCGCTGCATCAATAGAGCTTGATGCACCGGAAAGCCTGTCAATTTCTGTTTTCAGCGCTTTTCCAAAGTCGGTATTATCTTTATAATATTCTTTAATCTGTGCTAAAGCCGGTAAAATAAGCTCTTTCTTTTGTGAACCCTCCTGTTGTTTACTCATCAGATTATTGGCTTCATCCAGATAGATAACATCCTTCACTTTATTATTCTGAATATCCAGTTTAAAGTTGACATTTTTATTTTCAGAAATAAAGCTTACGGTATTATTGGAGCCAGGGAAATAGACTTTCATCATCCCCATATAATGGCCCGGATATTTAAAAGTCCACGTACTATTCTTACTCTGTTCTTTAGTAACAATAATATCTTTCGATCCGTTTAATGTATATAAAATAGCGTCCTGATCTTTAAAATCTGCCGGAGTCTGAATTGTAACAGTAAATTGAGCCTGCAGAGCAAATGCAGTTAAAACTGCAGATAGCATATAAATTTTTTTCATATAGTAAAAATAAAAAAACTCCCTGACTAATCAGAGAGTTTAATATTATTTTAATAAAATTTTATGCTTTTACGCTCTTGTACTTTTTTGTAAAGTAAACAATAAATCCAATTGCTACGATACCAAGTACATATACATACATATCAATTGGTGAGGCAGGTGACCCGGTACCATTTCCTCCGTTTCCTCCTCCTCCCGGGATTGCTGGTTGTGGTGGAGCGGCATTTGCTAAAGATACAGCAAACAGGAAAAACGCCAGAACTAGTTTATTAATAGTTTTCATGTGGTTTATTTTAAGATTTTAGTATTAACAGTTTCTCCCTTATCAGAAACGATTTTTACAACATATGAATTTTTAACTGAGCCATCAAGCTCGATTACAAAATCTCGGGATGTTTCAACCGCTTTTTTAGAGATTACCAGTTTACCGCTCATATCATAAACTTGAATGTCCGCTTTTTTCCATTTTGGATCAAATCTAACAATGTAATTTGTAACTGATGGATCGTAAACAACAAGTGTTCTTGAAACACTAGGAGCTGTTTTATCTACAGCCAAAGTAATATTACTTGGCTCACCGTAATACAAGTTAGCTTCTTCATTTGTTACCGCTACAACATCTCCTTGTTTAGCCTGTACTAAATTTCCATTTTCCGCTTTATAATAGAAACCAATTCCTGAAGATAACTGGTGTGTCCCAGCAGGAATAAGTTCTGCATTTTCTCTGATCTCGAACTTATAAGATTTAACCTGATCAAGTTTATAGTTAACTAACTTAACATTTTTACCTTGGAAGTTACTCTCATTAGCTTCGTTAATATATAACCAATAATTAGTATAATTGTTATCATACCCACCATTCAGCGCTTCTTCGTAAGTACCAATGATTCTGGTACCTGCTGAAGCCTGAACTGTTGTAGCTGTAGAAACCTGGTGTCCTGTTGTAAATGATGGAGAAACCACATAATATGTTCTGGAAATCTCTTTACCATTAGCATCAAGACCGATTACCCCAAGCTGTTTCACTGTACTGTTTGTACCTTTACCAGCCATTCTGGCTGCATTTACACCGTTAGGGGTACCTGCTGCTCTTGCTGTTGATTTGAATCTTCTCAGTGTATTAAAATCTAAAGTCTGAGCTGTATTGTCTCTTAACTTTATTTTAAATGACTGCATAGGTTTCATTACTACATTATCAACATCTCCAACAGCTGGAGCAACACCATCACCTGTAGTAACAAAAGTAACCACCTGAGCACCTGTAGCATAAGTAGAACCTCCCGGAAGTGTAACAACAGTACCCGGGTTATATTCAATACCCCAGATATTTTTTACAGCATTTCCGTCTGATCCGGTAACACTTTCAGTATATCCGATATTAGATAAATCTAAATTGGTAAGGAATGGGTTACCAAACTGATACCAGTTTTGTCCAAATGTTCCAGCCCATGCGCTTGTAGTAAACTCAAAACTGTCATCTAAATAAGTGTTGTACTTTTCGTTGTAAGAATTCACAGCATTACCACCAGCTCCGAATACGACATTAGAAGGTCCCAAATTAGATTTTCCTCCATTCTGCAATGTTACAGTTCCAGCTAACGGAGCATATGGCTTTCCGTTAATATTGAATACTGTTCCGGTTGCAGGTGTGCTTGGATTCCAATCATTATTGGTAACTTTCAGCATATAATATCCCGGACCATCAGTAGTTGTAGTTGCTAAATTTGTAAAATGTGCAGAAACTGCATTAGCGTTGTCCCACTTAAGAATTGGATTGCTGTATCTCCCCGTATTGAAAGTCTTACCAACTTCAGTAGATAATGAGCTTAAAGCTTTACCATAGAAAGGCAAAGCAACTTGTTGGAAATAATTACCACTACCATTACTTGTAGTTCTGTACTCTTTGGTTACAATACCCGTAATGTTGGACTGGGATAGCCCATCGATGTACAGCTGGCCATACGTGGAAGTAGCAAAAGAAGCAGGGGTATTAAGTCTTAAGATGATATTTCCACCGTCAGTTTTATCACCTGTTCCGGCAGCATTAATTGTCTTAAAAGCATCTGTACCAGATCCTACAACCATAATATTTCCATGCACGTCCAAAAGGCCATTACCCTTTGTTTGTACACCTCCACCGCTATAAACTAGGGTGCCTTCGCTCACATACATATTAGCATTAGTGTCAACATGACATAGTATCTGCGCCTGAACAGAATAACTAATTGCTAAAAGACCTATAGCAAATAAACTTTTTCTCATTGTATAAATTATTTGTGTGTTAATACAATCTTCACCCGCAAAGGTATTATTATTTTTCTTAAAAAAAAAATTTTTTATCTATTAATCAAAACATTATCTTCATTTAAGATGATATCTTTCTCCTCTCCTATTGAAAACATATAGTCTTCTAGAACTTTTTCGGTGGTCCCTCTAAGACCTCTTGCACCTAGTCCTTTTTCAATAGTTTCTTCTACGATTTTTTCAATGGCTCCGTCTGTAATAACCAAATTTGTGCCATCCATTTTGAAAAGTTCCACAAATTGATTCACAATAGAGTTTTTAGGTTCCTTCATGATTCTTACCAGAGTCTCTTTGGTGAGTTTATCAAGGTAAGTGATGATTGGAAATCTTCCTAAAAGTTCCGGAATTAATCCGAAAGTACGAAGATCAATTGCATTAATATTTGTTAATATATATTCGTCTTCGTCAGTTTTATTGATTTTTTCAGAACTGAACCCGATGGCCTGCTTGTTCATTCTTCTTTCGATGATTTCTTTGATTCCGTCAAAAGCCCCTCCTGCAATAAATAAAATATTCTGAGTATTAACCTGGATGTATTTCTGATCCGGGTGCTTTCTTCCTCCCTGTGGCGGAACATTCACAATACTTCCTTCCAGCAGTTTCAGCAATCCCTGCTGTACTCCTTCTCCGGAAACGTCTCTTGTAATACTTGGGTTGTCTGATTTTCTGGCAATTTTATCAATCTCATCAATGAAAACGATTCCTTTTTCAGCTTTTTCCACATCATAATCTGCCACCATAAGAAGTCTTGAAAGGATACTTTCAACATCTTCTCCTACATATCCGGCTTCTGTTAGAATAGTAGCATCTACGATACAGAAAGGGACGTTAAGCTCTCTGGCAATCGTTTTTGCCAGAAGGGTTTTACCTGTTCCGGTTTCCCCTATCATGATAATGTTTGATTTTTCAAGCTCCACCTCCCTGTTTTCGTCCTGAGCATGAAGCAACCTTTTATAATGATTATATACAGCGATTGAAAGCTGCTTTTTTGCCTGATCCTGTCCAATTACATACTGATCAAGGAATTCTTTGATCTCTTTTGGTTTTTTAAGCTCATCCATGCTGTCTGCAGGTGAATATCCTGTTTTGGATGCACCATCTTTTACGATCGCATGTGCCTGCTCTATACAATTTTCACAAATAAAACCATTCTGCCCGGAAATCAGCATCTGTACTTCATTTCTTTTTCTGCCGCAGAAAGAACATTGGTTTGAGTTCATATGATATAATATATATGTATATGTTAAAGAAAATCGTAAAAAATTACTTTTTTACGATTTTCTGGTTGTTAAGAATTCATAATTGAGTGTTGAATCTCTGTATATTCTTCGTTCGTTAATTTTAATCTTTCATTTCTGAAATTCATATCTTCCATCTTATTTAAAGGAATCAGATGGATGTGCGCATGAGGAACTTCAAGTCCCACCACTGCTACTCCTACTCTCACACATGGAACTGCAGTTTTGATCTTCTTGGCTACCTCTTGGGCAAATCCCCAAAGGTTTTTGTATTCTTCACTTTCAAGATCAAAAATCAGATCCACTTCTTTTTTAGGTACAACTAAAGTATGTCCCTTCACCAAAGGCATTGCGTCTAAGAATGCAATAAAGTTTTCATTTTCTGCAATCTTATAAGAGGGAATTTCGCCATTAATGATTTTCGTGAATATAGTGCTCATTTTATCAGAAGTTTGGGTTAGATATTTAGAAGTTTAGAAATAGAAAGGGATATCAGACTATAAAGAAATGTCTAATACTTCGAAAGACAGTTTGTTTCCGTTGGGTAAAATAATTTCAGCAGTTTCACCAATAGCTTTTCCTAACAGGCCTTTTGCGATAGGTGTATTCACAGAAATCTTCCCTGTCTTCAGGTCGCTTTCATTATCCGGTACCAATGTAAATACCTGCTCCTGCTTGGTAGCATTATTTTTAAGTTTCACTGTTGTTAAGATTGAAACTTTTGAAGTATCTAATTGGCTTTCGTCTATAATTTTAGAAGTAGAAATAACATCTTTCAGCTTGGAAATTCTCATTTCAAGCATCCCCTGAGCCTCTTTAGCCGCATCATATTCTGCATTTTCCGATAAATCTCCTTTATCTCTTGCTTCTGCGATCTGCTGAGTAATTTTTGGTCTCTCCACAGTTTCCAACTGTTCCAGCTCAGCTTTCATTTTCTCTAGGCCCTCCTTAGTTACATAGCTTGCCATAATTTTCAAAATTTAGTTTTAGTATAAAAAAATAATCCGACATTTGCCGGACAATGTTTTCGTGTTGTAATCGTTTAATTTTTACAAATATATAAAAATTTAAATTGAAATGAAAAAAACTTTTTCAATCTTATCCATTTTCAGTTTATTGATTTTCAGCAATTTAACCACAAACTCATGTGGAAGCAGAGAAGATACGGTAACCTGCTTTCCCAATGTTCCTATCAATGTATCACTTAATTTAAACCTGCCTGCTTATTATGCTTTAAACAATATCAACGGCTGGATTTATGTGAACGAGCAACAGTCAGGAACCAGAGGATTGATTATTGTCCGTACAGCCAACGGATTTAAAGTGTATGACAGAAATGCACCGCACATATGTCCTGATAACAATACTACTCTTGAGGTAAAAGATAATATTGCCATCGTATGTCCTGAGGATAATACCAGATGGATCTTAAGTACGGGACAACCGGAATCGGGTGCAAAAACTTCTCTGCCACCTAAGACCTATCCTTACAGTTACGATGCTGCAAGTAAAACCTTAAATGTTTATTATTAAAAATACAAAATGAAGATCGTTATACAAAGAGTCTCCGAAGCCAGTGTAAAAGTGGACGGAAAAATTGTGGGTGAAATCGGAAAAGGGCTTATGCTGCTGACAGGTATCGATGAAAATGATGAAAAAGCTGATGCAGACTGGCTTGTACAGAAGGTTTTAAATCTTAGAATCTTTGGTGATGAAGATGACAAGCTTAATCTTTCTGTGAAGGATATTTCAGGAGAAATTCTTTGCATCAGCCAGTTTACATTAATTGCAGATTATAAAAAAGGCAACAGACCTTCTTTCATAAAGGCCGCAAAACCGGATAAAGCTATACCGCTTTTTGAGTATTTTAAGGAGGAAATAGCCAAATCGGGATTAAAAACAGAAAGCGGAATTTTTGGAGCTGACATGAAGGTTTCTCTGGTCAATGACGGGCCTGTAACCATTGTAATGGATTCTATTACCAAAAGCTAAGCAGAAAAAGACAAATATGTAAAATACATCCGATACGCTTCAATTTATGAAGCGTATTTTTTTGATGAGTACGTATAAAATATGCGCTCTTAACCCTCACTGGTTTTGAAAACCTGTGAGGTTATGACTCAAAAACAAAAAAAATCCTTTACACAAAAGAAAAGAGTAAAAATTTTAAAATTAAATTCACAAAAATGTGATTTGTTTTCATTTTATTATTATTTTTGACGCAAATCAAAACTGATTCACAACCATTTAACAAAATTGTATGAAAACAAAAATCAATCTTTTCGCATTGTTTGCGTTCTGTTCTACTCTGTCATTCGGGCAGGACAGTCAGCCCAAAATGGCTACTGAACAAAATTCAATTATTTATGTATGCTTTTCAAAAGGCATCAATTCAGAAAAAACAGCCTTCAGCAGAAACGCTGATCTGGAAAGATTTTCAAGAGAAAATCACATCGCATTCAAGTATGATCTGGACTTCACAGACAGCAAACTTGATGAAATGGCCAGAAACAGCAAGGCCATCGGAAATTCCACGGAATCTGTGGAAAAACTGAAAAGAATTTATAAGGCTGATATTCCTATTCAAAATAAAGAAACCTCAGAAAAAATCATCCATACTCTGGAGAGGTTTCCTGAGATAGAATATGTATCTGTAATGAGTGGCGAGCCTATCGAACCACCTTTGGTAAATGCTTTTGTGGCAACTCCTGATCTGGAAAGCCTGCAGACCTACCTGAATGATAATCCGGGAATCAACGCCAAATATGCATGGTCCCGAGGAATCACAGGCCAGAATATCCGTGTGCGGGATGTAGAATATGGGTTCTATAAAACTCACGAGATGCTGTCTAATCAAAACTCCATACAACTGGAACCGGGATATTCTCCAAATGCCGGACTGGCCAATAATAATTACCGTGATCACGGAACGGCAGTAGTAAGTATTTTAGGTTCTGTAAAAGATAATATTGGGCTTACGGGAGCAGCCTACAATACTTCTGAGATAAAAGGCTATATGGAATGGACGACAGTAGGTTATAACAGAGCTTCTGCCGTGAGCAGATCCATCAACGCTTCTCAGGCCGGAGATATTATTTTGTATGAAATGCAGACTGGCGGAAAAGACGGGCAATATTGTCCTGCAGAATATGATAAAGTAATCTGGGATCTTACAAAAGCTGCTACTGATTCAGGAATCATTATTATCGCAGCGGCAGGTAACGGGAATCAGAACCTGGATGACCCTTTTTATGCTACGTATCTTGCGAGAGGAAACAGCGGAGCTATCATTGTAGGAGCAGGATCTCCCAATACTACCCATTCAAAATTAAGTTTCAGTACTTATGGAAACAGAGTGGATGTACAGGGCTGGGGAAGCAGTGTGATGGCAGCAGGTTATGGGTCTTATGCGAAATATGACAATGATAACAACAGAACCTATAATTATTTCAGCGGCACCAGTTCTGCTACGCCGGTGGTATCTTCTGCGGCTATTTTGATCCAGTCTTACTATCGTCAGACTACAGGTCAGTACTTAACCCCTTCAGCGATGAAAAACCTTTTAATTTCAACGGGGATTCCTCAGGGAGGAACTGTGACCGGCCAAAAGATCGGACCTCTTCCCAATGTGAAGAATGCGATTCTTCAGCTGGAAAGTAAATTGGCAACACCTGTTACAGCTTTACCGGCATTGGAAGTTAAGATCTATCCTAACCCGTCCAGCAGTTCTATCGCTATTCAAAGCAATGAAAATAAAAAACTGGATGTAGAGATTATTAACCTTCAGGGTCGTACGGTTATCAAAAATTCAGTTGTACCAAATGAGAAAATTGATATTTCCCAATTACCGACAGGTCAGTATATTATTAATATTAATGAAGGCCAGAGAAGAGTTGTTGAAAAACTGACAAAGCTCTAAAAAATAAAGATTTTTATATACATTTTACTTCACATTAAACCCTCTTCCAGAATACTGCAAGAGGGTTTTAAATAGTAATTTTTTTTGCACTTATTGCGCAGGAACACTGCTGAAATTCAGTGCCACTTTGATGTTCATATCTGAAGAGGTCTGATTTTTCAGCTCGTACACTGTTCTTACTGTTAAACCAGAACTTTTTACAATTTCATCCAGAAATCCGGTATCATTAAGATCAAGATTTAAGCTGGAAGAATTGGTGGAAATATTGGAACGCGAAGCGATGAGTCTTTCTCCCGTTCCGTTGGATGAAACGTATATTTTTACAGTTTTGAAAGCACCCAGATTTCCTCCTGAAGGAGAAGCTACAGAGATTTTCGCATCTGAAATTCTTACGTCTTTAATTTTTGCATTGTTATTTCCTCCGAACCAGGTCTGTACATTGGTAGCTGTTGCAGTGGAAGAAACTTCTTTATCTGCAGGAACTCCCGTAGACACCAAAACATTCGTTGTGTATGGAAATGTATTCTGAACCAGCGACTGTACGGTTCCGCAACTTACGAGTACAGCTGAAGCGGCCATTGCTGTTAGAACTATATTTTTCATAATTTTTAAATTTTAAACTTAAAGGTTAGTTTGCAGAAATTGTACCAAATTGATTGAATTTTATTCTACAGTTACCGTAAAACTTCCTTTTGTATTTCCGGAAGCCATGTTACTTTTCCCGATAATCAGCCATACTTCACCTTTTCCGGGAGTATCATAGGTGATTTCTCTTCCGAAAGGCCCATCATAATTTCCGTTTGGAAGTCTGATCTGATTGAACCGGATATTGAAGTCCTTTTCTTTGGTAGAAATTTTTGCTTTGATGTTCGGGCGGTCGTAGTGGGTCAGTTTTAAAATAAAATCCTGATCATCTTTTGTAAATTCTTCTCCAATGGTAAAAGGCAGCTGATTAGCATCCGCGGTTCTTATGATCTGTCCGTCTTTTTCATTTCTCATCACCCCTTTTCGCAGAACTTCCTTAGTGGCCGGAGCATTGTTAATAATGGAGTCTTTCTTTCTTAATGCTGCAGAATCTGTTTTTACCACAGAATCCGGCATTTCTGTTACCACTGTAGAATCCTTCTCCGGAACGTTTGTCACAGCTGGATCTTTTTTACAGGCAACAATAATCAAAGGAATTAACAATAAGCTTTTTTTCATAATAATTATTTTAAGAATGGATCAACATTAATTATGCTGAGCTCATTTAAATGCTAAAACTGTTCCAATCCGTTTAATGATTTGCTTCCCGGCCGCAATTCTTTTTCTTCACTGATGCCCGACCATTTAAATGTAAAGTACATAAAGTTGAGCATAATTCCCATCAAAAGAGTAACACCCCATGTTTTGGTATATTCCATCGGATAAATAAATCTCACTACAATATCAGAGAACAGGCCGAAAGGATTATTAAGTACATCCCAGCTGTTCCATCTCAGAAAACGGCCAAGATAAACTCCAAAGCTGCTCATGAAAAGAAAAAATACAATAATTCCATTGATACTATTTTTTTTCCCGTAATAAGAAAGTTTTTTTTCAATATCATTAAGGCTAATAAATCCGCAGATCAGGCCGGTCCATGCATAAGAAAGAATCACAATGAGATCATACCAGACCGGGATTGAATTTCTTGCTCTGAGATGAAAAAGATCTGTCAGGATGTAGGGAGAATTGGGAAAGAACAAAATCCAGATTATAATAATAAAGACCAGCGAGATTTTACTTCTGATATTAAAAGCAAGAACAAAAGAACTTAATAATAAAGGAATCCACGCCAGAAAGAGGTTCCAGTTGAGAAACAAAAACACTTTTGTATCACTGATATAGTATCTAAAAGCAGAAAGACTGAAACAGAATATGGTCATCATTATCAACAATACATTAATTTTAAATCTTGAGGGTTCTACAAAGTTTTTCATGATCTTTTATTTTATAGTCTGATAATATAAAATCTTTGAAATAAAGTTTTTGGATGTTTTGTTTTTCACCTTATCCTGCAAGGTCTTTTTAAGTTTCTCATCATTTTTTTCATCCGCATATTTCAGAAGTGCTTTTTCACTGAAGTTGATAGACGTTACATGATAGTTGACCGCAAAATCCTTTCGTTTCATATTCTGGGAAGTAATAAAACCACCCCAGTTGAAGTAACTGCACACAAGGACAGTTCCATAAAAATACCAGATCATTGTATTAACAAGGAAAATATTTCTTTTTTGCTTTTGAATTTTAACATAAGTCAGAACAAGGCCGATCAGTGATAAAAGCAGGAAAGCAAATACACCTAGTCTTTTATAGGTAAATGCATAATAAACAATATACTCATAATTTTTAAGGGCTGCGGAAATAACAAGAACAGCATTAAGGAAAATCCATATTTTGGCTAATACTTTCAGTGAACCTGCTTTTGGATCAAAATTAAATCCTGATTTAAAATAAAACATAATCACAAGAATTGCCATGACAATAGACATAATAACGGCGTTTACTCTCTCATGGGTTTCTTCTGAAAGCTGAACAGGTGTTTTTACAGCTTCATAAAACTGTTCATAATTATAGGTAATAATAAAGAATACCAATAAAACATTCAGCAAGACAAAAGAAATGATTCCGCTTATTCTTTCTGCATCAAGATCAAGAAAGGAATAAGTAGCTTCGGGAATCCGGGATTCTTTGCGGAACTCGTTATCCAGAACATGATTGTTTTTATAGATCAACTTTTCCACTGCATAATTCCAGTAATTAAAGGCAATAAAGAATCCCAGCACAGAGAGACAGAATACCTGCCATAGATTAATATCCAGCTCATAATCTGTGAAAAGGGCTGCAAAATGGTCGCTTCCTGCAGAATATATTCCAAAGAAAACAGAAACCAGCACCAGCGGAATCAAAAAGAAAGCCAATGTCTTTTGCCAAAATCCTGAAAAATTTTTCTTAGGCAGCCACTCATCAAAGCTAAAAAAACGACAGAAGGAAGTACAGCTATTCACAATAAAAACCGGTATTAAAAAGAGAATCTTCAGCCTTCTGTTCTTTGATTTATATCCCAGCAAAAGCAACGAGCTCACCACTGCAATAAAGGATGTAAAATCTCCAAACCAGGCAAATGCAATGCTGGATAGAATACTTGTTGCAAAAAGGCCATATAGTATTCCTGTTTTATTTTTTGCAGGTGTTCTGAAAAGTGTTAATAATGCGTAGACAATTCCAAGAATTCCAAGATTAAGCCCCAGCTCCTGATCATAAAAAACGATGACAAAGAGAATGGCTGTAAGAAATATATAATGATGTGTTTTCATGAGGTTAATTATTTAAAAGATTGAAAGAATTGAAAGATTTAATTTACAGAGATAGAGATTAGCAAAAATTAAAGAATAGGGTGAGGTATAGAAAAGTAACAGGGATATTGAGCAGCAATAGAAGGACAGAGTTTCCGTTTCTTTTCTTTTCGGAAATATCACTCAGGAATTCCATCAACTCATATAAAGTGATCAACAGGTTCGTTACAGCAGCAATCACAACGTAATAAAACCCAAATATGATCAGAAATTCAGCTCTTGTGATCCAAAATAAAAGCAGCAAAGAGGTACCCAGCAAAAAGGAGATTAAAAATGTCTTCTCCCCTAGTGGGCTGAATTTTATTTTTTCCATTATTTTTAATTTTAATGAAGAACTATCGTTTCTTTCTGTTGAATAAAATCTTTCACATGCTCATAATTCTGCCATAGCAGCTCTTCAAAATCCCAGTAATGAAAGGCTCTCATATTTTGTCCCTTTTTATACGCTTTGATATAAATTTTCGCATACTCAGGCAGTATAATTGTTCCCAATACGATTGCAGCCAACAGATGTGCATTGAGTTTACCGTTTCCAAGGAGCAGATACTGCATGGCAATTTCATCTTCGAAGCTCGTTCCACAACCGGTAATCAGATGGTGTACATCATGATTTTCCATTTTGGGGATCATCGAAAAACCGTGTTTTCTGTAAAATTCTCCCAGTTTTCGGCCTAAAGAATCTTCCTGAAACTCCAGCAGTTGTTTTTCATTGAACTGCCACTGCCTTTTTTTCTTTTTGAAATATTTTCTGTATAGCTTTTGAGTTTTATCATACACAAAAAGCAGAAACTGAACACGTATTTTTTTCATAGTGAATTAATTAAAAATAACAAGATTGCATCCTATTATGGTATAAAGTATAGCTATGGGTATATTGATCAGAATTAACCCCGCCGACTGTAAACAGGCTTTACTTGCAGACCGGTCTGCAGCAGCATATATCAACAAAACTGATAGGACAATAACATTGAATACAGTTCCATAAGTAATCAGTAAAAATCCTGAGTCTGCAAACCAATATTCTTTTGTTAGAATGTATCCGAAAAGACAGATATTTCCGGCTAAAAAGAATAATCCGAATATGAATCTTCCGAAGTATATAATTTTTTGATCTTTCATTATTTCAAGGTTTAAATAAAGAAGGCTGATCAGCTTCCCGCAAACGGGCTTCCGAAGATTCCTACTGCTAATTCGCCCCAGATAAGTACCAGAGCCAGCAATATGAGAATGCAGATCATCATTCTCTGACTTTGCTTTTTGATTTTATTTCTAACCATATTGATCAGAAAAGCGGTTGTAAAAAGCAAAGCTCCCGCAATAAGAAAATCTGCTCCTGACCAGTTCACTTCCTTAGAAAACAGATTGCCAACCAAGGGAATACTGAGTAAAGCCAATGGAAGGGCATAAATGGCGATTGTTTTTTGTTTCTGTGTCATCATTTTATTTAATTTAAACATATAAAGTACTTTGTAATTCAAAGTTAATTTTCAAAAAAATATAGGACTATCGCCCCAATAATTTTTCCAGTGCATCTAAATGCTCATTAAACGCCTGCCTTCCGCTCTGTGTAACACGATAAGACGTTTTAGGTTTCTTCCCGACAAATTCTTTCTTTACTTCGATATAGCCTGCTTTTTCCAGCGCATTGCTGTGGCTGGCAAGATTTCCGTCTGTAATTTCGAGCAGGCTTTTCATTTCAGAAAAATCAACCCAGTCGTTAACCATAAGAACGGACATTATCCCCAGTCTTACACGGCTTTCGAATTCTTTATTGAGCTGATTTATTTTGATCATTTTACTTTATCTTTATTCTGAAACACTGCTAAAATGCAATATGCTTGATTATTATTCCGATTTTCACTACTCAATAGCAAAACCACATCTCATTCATTATTTATACTTCTTATGCATGATCAATCCATACACAATATGCAGAACACCAAAACCAATGGCCCAGAACAGCAATCCCCATCCTAAAAAGAACAAAGAAATAAGTCCCAAAATAATCTCAAGATATCCTAAATACTTTACATCCGTTAATGTATATCGTTCTGCGGCTACCAGAGCCAATCCATAAAAAATAAGCGTAGCCGGAGCAATGAAAACAAAAAGATGATGATAAAGAAGCGCAAGGCAAAAGACACCACCTGCTGCCAAAGGCACTGCAAAGGTAACCAAAAGTCTCTTTGTTGTAGCATCCCAGATCTTCAAACCTTTCTTTTTACTTTTATGAGCTGTAAAAAGATAACCGCTGAGGATTGCAATTACCAGAATAACAATACCAATCAGGACAAGCTCTTTAACCAAGGCAGGTCCCAGAATATTTCTGTCCCCATCAAAATAACTGATTCCTTCCCTCTGAAAAACGCAGTACACATATACAGCACCGATAATAGCCGTTAAACCCGCAACAACTCCTGATAAACCACTTAGCGAAATAAATCTGGAAGACCGCTCCATCATAGAACGGATATGCGATAAGTCTTCGTGATAGTTTTTTGAATCCATAAAAAGAACTTTGAATTACAAAGTTATGATTTATTTTCAATCTTCCAAGTTTTTTTTAAAATTCTGGAAATAATTCTCATAACGATATATTAATTGTTTTATAAGCAGCGGAAAAGCTAAAACTTGTATCCTGACATATAATAATGCACAAAAAATCCGTAAAAACAAAAATTTCTACGGATAGCTTTTGGATTAAAATCCTTTATTTTTATACCTTATTTAGCCCTTAACCTTTCTTTAATAGACTCAATATTTTTCTTTGCAGAATCTTCAAGAATAAGACTTGCACTCATGTGAATTCTTGCCGGCATCAATTCATTGAAATGATCTGTTCCTTCCCATGAAACTTTTTTAATTAATGCTAAAGCATCACTGCTTCTGGATGCTAAAGTCTGCAAAAATTTCTCCAGCTTTTCATCCATTTCTTCAATAGTATCTGAAACCGAATGATAAATATTATGCTGTTCAGCCCATTCAGCAGATCTGAAGTCTGCATCAATGGCCATAGCGGAGAATTGTGACTTACCTATTTTTCTTTCAACATAAGGGCCAATTACAAAAGGGCCTATTCCAAGATTGATTTCTGTAAGTGCAAGAGCTGAGTCTTTAGTAGCAAAACAATAATCTGCCCCGCAGGCAATCCCTACTCCTCCGCCGGTAGTTTTTCCCTGTACTCTTACCACAACAATTTTCCCACAGTTTCTCATTGCATTTAAAACTTTGGCAAAACCTCCGAAAAATTGTGTGGAAGCTTCAAGTTCCTCAATGGCTAAGAGCTCGTCAAAACTTGCTCCTGCACAGAAAGCCTTCTCACCGGCACTTTTCACTAAAATAGCTTTCACTTCTTCTTTTGCCCCTTCTTCAAGGATAGTTTCTGCCAGTTTTTCCAAAATTGCTCCTGGAAGAGAATTACTTTTAGGTGTTCCGAAACTGATTTCGGCAATATTATTTTTAATTTCTGATGCTACAAATTCGCTCATTTTTATTTTTATTGGATTCTTACAAAAATACGAAATACAGCTCGTTCAGAGAAACTTAAAGTATAAATTTTCTTTTCCGAATCCGCAAAATTCAAGACATTATTACGTAGAAATACGGAGTTTTTAATTTGGTATTTTCTACTCTAGTACCTGCCTTTTATTAATTGTTCCTTTGAACTAAGAATTAATAACCAAAAGGCGGAATCTGAAAAGCCTGTAAAAAGAGTAAGAAATCTAAAAAACTAAAAACATATTATCATGGACGAGTACATTGGAATCGTAAAATTATTTGCAGGAAATTTCGCACCTAGAGGCTGGATGTTTTGTGATGGAAGTTTAATAAGCATCTCAAGAAATTCTGCTTTATTTTCTATTTTAGGAACAACGTACGGTGGAGACGGTATCACTACTTTTGCCCTGCCTAACTTAAAAGGACGTATGGCTTTGGGAGCAGGGAATGTAAACTCCGGCGAAAGTTATCCTTTGGGAATCGTATCCGGTACAACACAAAATACTCTTTTATCATCGAACCTCCCAAGTATAGGAGCCGGATTTCAGCTTAAAGTAGCGAATAAGAATGCCAATTCATCTACTCCTACAGCTACCTCAACAATTGCCATTTCAGGAACGCAAGTGGGAAGAGATTTCAATGCAGTACCGAGTTTCGTGAATGATACCAACCCTGATACAACTATCAATCCGTTAAGTATTTCTTATACAGGACAAGGCTTACCGCTGAATAATATGCCTCCTTACCTAGGCTTAAATTATATCATTTGTGTTGAAGGTATTTATCCGCCAAGGGATTAATATCCACACCATCACCTAACATTTAAAACCAAACATCATGAAAAGCACTACTTTTTTAGCAATCTGTAGTCTGCTCATTTCAATTTTTTCATTCGGGCAGACCAGTACAGAACAATTTGAAACGGAATCGCACGGAAGTACAAGCTTCACCGATAATGGAGTCATATTTAATATCATTTCACATGTAAGTGTTTTTGATATTCAGGGTAATTTCCCGGGAACCGGCTGGAGTGGAACAGCAAATGATAACAGGTACATCGACAATTCGAATAACTCACAATCCCCACCGTCATTCAGCATCAAAACCACTTCCAATTTGTTTAAAGTAAACAGATTCTGGATGTATCTTTCTGCATTGAATCTGGATCTTAATGTTGCAGGAACACTAACTGTAACCGGAAAACTAAGTGGCGTAACAAAATTTACCCAAACAAAAACAACCGGATTTGCAACAAGCTTAGGTAGCACGAATGGATATACTTTGATTGATCTTACCAACTTAAATGGTCAGAATTACTCAAATATTGTGATTGACGAGTTACAAATCACAGCAAACGGAGCTTTCCGATATGTAGGCTTCGATGCCTTCACCTGGGTAAAAGACAGCAATCTGGTACTGGGGACTTCGGAAGCTAAAAGCACCAAAAAAGACCTGACTGTTTATCCTAATCCAACCAACGGACCTCTTTCTATTACAACAGAAAAAGCAAGTGAAGCTAAGATCTACAACCTGGATGGTAAAATGCTGAAAACTATTCAAACTCAAAAAGGAAATAATGAGGTTAATATTTCAGAACTTCCAAAAGGGGTTTATATTATTAAAACAGCAACAGAATCTACCAAAGTTATTAAAAACTAATATCAGAAAATTTTATAAGTTCCATATCCCACAAAGATTCTAATTCATGAATGACAAATCCCTTTTAACGAAGGGATTTTGTCATTTTCTCAAAGCTAAAATGTACTTGTCTATATAAAGCTGTTTTTCTTTTGATTTGTACTGCTGGATATATCTTGGATGCTCCAGAACGGTCATCGTCTCAAAGAGTTGGGTTTCTTTGTTTAATTGTGAAATGAATTCGGCATTCTTTTTACCCAGAACAAAAACTTCTGAGGTATCCAGATTAAGGCTGATATGCTTCTTCAAAGATTCGATCATAAAGTCTTTGACTGAATTGAAGAGTTCTTTATCATCATAATAGTTGGCATTGAGCCAGCCGTTTTTTGTTTTTCTTACAATAGCCAGCGGAAATGGAGAATTGATATAAATATCTTTATAGAAAAGATCAGTACCACCATAGTCTTCAATCATATCATACATGAAAACGGAAGAAACTTCATGGGTACGGGCAGATTTCATTTTGATTCCGCAGACATTTTCCAGTCTTTTTGTATCGGTAAACGGAACTCCAGTTACTCCCGCGCCATGGCGGCTGGGATTGATTCCGATGATGAATTTCCTCTTAGCTGAATCATCGTAGAATTTATGATAAAACTCTTCCATCACCTTCAACGTCTCAGGATTATCCAGATAAGGATTCAGGACTTGAAAATCATCAGGAAGATTTCCTGTGAAACTAAGGTTTTTGTTGAAATCTATCACATGATCCGCAAAAGTTTTATCCATGAAATCATTTTTATTGTAAAGTAACAAAATTATCCTGTTGCTCAAACCTTTTATCATCATCCTGTCAAGGTTTAAAGTCTTGAACGATAAATATTTTAAAGAAACTTTTCGCATCCGTTTTTTTATTATATTCGTTTTCAATAAGATAAAACTTATTCAATTAAAACTTCTAACCTATGATTGGAATTATTATTGAGCTTATCATTTCGTGGCTTCTCCTGAGGTTCATCGCAAAAAAGGACCTTTCTGTTTTAGGATTTAAACCCAGCCAGGCAAGATTGATTAACCTGAGCATAGGTTTTCTTTTGGCAGCTGTAGTATGCAGCGTTTATCAAATCTTGACAACAGCCTTTATCAATAACAGCTGGATACTGAATAAGCCAATATCATTTTCTGCAGCATTGATGAGCTTATGGTGGATTGTAAAGTCTGTTTTGTTTGAAGAATTACTTTTCAGAGGAGCTTTGCTTTATCTTGCTATAGAAAAATGGGGAACGACAAAAGCCTGCCTTTTATCTGCTGCGTGCTTCGGAATCTACCATTGGTTTTCTTATAATGCATTTGGAAATCCTTTTCAGATGGTAATTATTTTTGTAATGACGTCTATTTTTGGGTGGATGCTCGCAGTGTCCTTTGCTAAGACAAAATCTTTGTACCTTCCTATAGGTCTTCATCTGGGCTGGAATTTGTTTAATATTCTGATATTCTCGAACGGACCGCTTGGCAAGCAGCTCCTTATAAAAGCTAATGCAAATCATCTGGAAGGAATCCCTTCATTGCTTGTTTTTTTGTTTCAGATATTCGCGTTACCCATTTTAATGTACGGATATTTTAAGTTTAAGAAAAAAATATAAAAAACTGCCAATCACGAGGAGTAGCAGCTTTGTGTATTGTTTTAAGTTAAAAAAGTCTAAGAATCCGCACAGATATAACATGCTCTTGCAATATCAGGCCATCTTCCGGGAAGACAACATGTTCCGGGAGGACAAGGGTTAAGCGTACAAGACCAGTTTGGTCCTGCTCCTTTAAGAGATTTCAACTCATGTCTTGAAAGTTTTTTTAAGTTTTTCATAGTGGTTTGTTTTGGTGTTCTCTCCTACTCTGTATGCTTTTCGGATTTCGCCTATTAAAGTTAGTAATTTTTCAAACAAAAAACCATAACTAACTGAAATAATGAATATTTCAATTTATATAAGACTAATATTCTAAAGGCTTATAATTTCTAAAAACCTTATAAAGATCCTTATCATTTCCTGTGAATACTTTTTCTTCAATAACCTTAAACTTGCCTGTAGAATCTTTTTCTTCCACCACTATTTTATCAGAAACATCTACCCGTGCAAATTCATCCAGAGAATCTTTTTTAATTTTTAGAAATACTGTTGTGATAGAGCCTGTTAAAATTACAGAATTGATACACTTTAGTTTTGAATTAAAACTCAGGTTTGGATAATTATCTGAATTTTTGATGTGGATAAAATTTTTATTTTCCGGTTCATACACGAATAAAGTCATTACGATATTTCCCCCTCTTCCTGCGATTCCACTTTGATACGTCACATCATTAAAGCCATCATTATTAAAATCACCAATTTGAACATCTAAACCCGTTACTCCATCTTTGATAAATTTAAAAGTATTTTTTAATTCCCAGGTATGAAACATAGATCCTTTACTTTCTACCCAAATATCTTTTAGATCATAAACATTCAAGGTTACAAATACATCACCATTCTTAATATGTCTAAATTTTTCAAACTCTACTTTAGTTTTACCTTTTCTTCCCACATTCAGACTGTCAACAAATTTTTCTTCAGAATAATAGCCGTCTTTATCTTGTTTTAGATTTCCCGAACAGGAAAAAAGAAATAAAATTGAAAAAGCCCAAAAGACAATGTTAAAAAAGGTTTCTAATGATTTCATGATTAAAAATTTTCTGATTTTATTACTTATGTTAAGGTTTCAAAACTTGGCAGGAGTTATTAAAAAGTCCCTTTCGGTTTAAACCGGAAGGGACTCTAAATTTATATTTTATTTTGAATTAAATCAATCCAAATTGTTGGAAGTGGTGTGTAAAATGCTTTTTGTGCATCAGTTCCCACATTTCTTTATTCAGTTTTCCGAAAACGTAATTCATGTGCTCTGCCTGCGGGTTGTCCTTGTAGTAGATCACAAATTTCTTCAGGTTATCCATGAATGACAGTTTTGCTGCTTCCAGATTTTTATGTTTGGGTTCCGGAAGTGAACCATCCTGAGGAAGGAAGGGAGCTGTGAATTCTTTTGGCATTGCTCTGTGATTGTAAAGAGAATCCTGCCATTTTTCAAGATTTTCTTCAGGAGTGAAACATTTTTCTGCTTCGGGTTCTCCAAAACTCACCAATACCGCTTGCTCCAAATGCTCAATCATCTGCTGCGGAGACATTTTTCCCCAAAGCGCAGGAGTACTTTCCGTTAATCCATTCAATATTTTCTGAATATTTTTTACATTCAGATCGATGAAAGGAGATTGTTTTGCTACCAATGTCAGGATCGTTGCTACACATACAATCTCATCTCTTTGGTTTACAACCTCAACCAGCCATTTTACAACACCGGAAGGGATATTTCTTCCTTTTACTCCTCTGTTGATTTTTTCTTTTGCTGTTAAATAAACCGTGATGGTATCTCCGGCGTATACAGGTTTGAAGAAGCTGCAGTCTTCCAATCCGTAATTAGCAATTACAGGTCCTTTTTTGCCTGAAACAAATAATCCTGCTGCTGCTGAAAGGATAAAATATCCATGAGCAACCGTCTTATCGAAAATAGTGCCTGTTAAACTTGTTGCATCTGTATGGGCATAGAAATGGTCCCATGAAACATTGGAGAAATTAACGATATCGGCATCAGTAACAGTTCTTCCTGCTGTTTCCAAAGAATCTCCTACTTCCACTTCCTCAAAATATTTCTGGAAAGGATGTTTGTCTGAGAATTTTTTCTCTGCTCCCTGCTGGTAGATCTTAGTAATAGCTTTCAACACATCCGGTGATCCCTGGATTGCTGTTTTCTGTAAGAAGAAATGAAGACCGCTAAGTCCGCCCATTTCTTCACCACCTCCCGCTCTACCAGGACCTCCGTGCATCAGTGTCGGAAGTGGAGAACCATGACCTGTGCTTTCTTTAGCGTTATCTCTGTTCAATACAAAGATTCTTCCGTGCTGAGAGGCCATTTTCCACGAAGTTTCGGCGATAAAGTTTTCGTCATGAGAAACGATAGATCCTACCAGACTTCCTTTTCCTCTTTTTGCCAGTGCAGCTGCTTCTTCAGCATCTTTATACGGCATCAATGTAGATACCGGTCCGAAAGCTTCTACATCATGAGAGATATTTTTTTCAAAAGGTTTGTCGTTCAGGAATAGTTTCGGACTCATAAATGCCCCATTTTCATAATTGGCATCTACCAGCTCGTGTTTTCCGTCATAGACAAGTTCTGTTTCTGATTTTAATAGATTTACTTTTCTTAAAACTTCTTCATACTGCTGCCTTCCCACCAAAGATCCCATTTTGGTTTCTCTGCTTAATGGGTTTCCGATTTTTGTCTGATCTAAAGCTTTAGACAAAGCATTCTGAACATCACCGATTAAATGCTCAGGAACAATAATTCTTCTGATCGCTGTACATTTCTGTCCTGCCTTCGTGGTCATTTCGTTGCGGACTTCTTTGATGAATAGATCGAATTCCGGAGTTCCCGGTTTGGCCTCTAGTCCAAGGATAGAACAATTCAACGAATCGGCTTCCATATTGAAACGAACGGCATTTCCTGCAATAGAAGGAAGTGATTTCAATTTTCTTCCCGTGTGAGCAGAACCTGTAAATAAAACAGAGTCTCCATCCTGAACATAATCAAGAATATTTCCCGGCTCTCCACAAACTAACTGAACAGCTCCTTCAGGCAATACTCCACTTTCAATCATATCCTGAAATACCGCATTGGTAAGGTAAGATCCGAAAGGAGACGGTTTTACAATAGAAGGAACACCCGCCAGCAAGGAAGTGGATAATTTTTCCAACATTCCCCACACCGGAAAGTTATAAGCGTTAATCTGTACAGAAACCCCTTCACTTGGCGTTAAGATATGGGTTCCCAAGAAAGTTCCGTTGGCAGAAATCTTCTGAGTATCGCCATCTACCCAAAATGAAGTATTGGGAAGCATTCTTTTTGCCAACCCGGAATAGGTAAAGAAAGTTCCGAAACCTCCTTCGATGTCCACCCACGAATCTATGTGGGTAGCTCCTGTTTTGTATGATAAATCATAATATTTTTTCTTTCTTTCTAACAGGTAAAGTGCTACTTTTTTCAACATTTCTCCACGATCGTAGAAAGTCATTGAAGAAAGGTTTTTATATCCTACGGTTCTTCCGTAGTCCAGAGCCTGTTCAAAATTAAGTCCTTCTGTATCGGAAACAGCTACCTGTTCTCCTGTAACGGCATTGTACAAAGGAATTCCGTTTCCGGTACCTTCTACCCATTGTCCGTAGATATAGTTTTTTAACTTTTCCATAAAATATTTAATTTATCAATGTAGAAGTGTAACAGTTTACCAATAATTGTTTGCTGTGGATTTATTGTTACATTTTTACATTGGTATATTGTTACATTTATTTTTATTTCGGTTCCTGATAAGGAAACATTTTCACCAATCCTTCATATAAACTTCTGTGAAGAATGGTTGCGTGATTGTCTGTTTCCATCATTTTATATTCCAATGTCCAGTTTTTCTTTCCTGCTTTTTTTAAAACATCATAGAAAGCTTCAGCATCTTTTACCATCACCGGATGTTCTCCTTTCCCTACAGAAACATAGACAAACTTTTTAGTATCCGTAGATTTTGAAAGCAGTTGTAGAGCCTGTTTTAAAAGGCTTTCATCATCCCACCATAAGCTTGGACTGATGATAAAATAGTTATCAAACATTTCCGGATTTTTCAAAAGGATTTCCGTTGCCAGAAGCCCTCCCAAAGACTGACCGAAAAGGTATTTATCTGTAGTTTTAAACTGACTTTCCACGTAAGGCTTTAGTTCTTTTTCAACGAATGCAATAAACTTATCTGAATGTCCTGTTGTAGGATAGTCTTTTTGTAAGTCTTTCAAATCCGTGTGAAATGTAAAATCTCTTTTTCTGTCTACATTAGCAACTCCCACCACAATGGTTTCCGGCATGGAATACATCTGATTAAAGAATTGTACTAATCCTGTCACATGAATAAAATCTTCATTGATACTTCCATCCAAAAGATAAATTACCGGATATGATTTTGTTTTGTCATATCCCTGCGGAAGATAAATATTCAGCGTTCTGTCTTCATTTAATGTTTTGGACTTAATGGTCCTCACTTCTCCGATGGTAAGCGGTTTTGTAGCAACAGTCTGTGCTGATAACGTACACGCCACCGCAAACATTATGCTGCATGCAAGTGCAATTTTTTTAATCATATTTATTTTTGTTAAACCCAACGGGTTTTTGAAACCCGTTAGGTTTGATTATTAGCCATTATTCAAAATTTAAAAAGTCATATTCAACAGTAGATTGATGATAATTTTTAAAAACCTCTACCGAATCAAAATACGGCATGATTTCTTCTCTATTCAATTTACTTCCTTTTTCAGGATTTAAATATGAATTATACGAAGAATGCTTCCATTGGTCAATTTTATTTACAAATCCGTGATTAACCGGATTATTATGGATGTAATGGAGAACTTTCAATAAATATTTCTCATCTGATATTTTCTTTCTTTTTACCGCATTCAGAAAAAGAGCTCCTTTTCTATTATATTTTTTGTTGTAAGCTTTAGCATAAGCATTCAATAAATTACCAAAATTCTTCATTAAAAACTGATGCTCATTTTCACTATTCACATCATCAAAATTCTTAAATCTTAATAACAAATGAAAATGATTAGGTAACAGACAGTAGGCATAAATATCAGCAACCGGAAGAATATACTTTTCTATCTTTTCCAGAAAAAATTGATAATTTGAGGGTTCACGAAAAATAACTTCAGTCCCATTTACATGAGAGAAAATGTGATAGGTACCTTCAAATTCAAAATTTTCTGTATTAATCATTTTAAATCTGGTATTAATTTAAACCTAACGGGTTTTAAAAACCCGTTAGGTTTGATTATCAGCAATTAAATTCATCCTATTTTATATCATCCCAGATACTGTAATCCACAACTTTAGTCGGAATCTGCTGAACATATTCTGTAAAAGGCTCACAAGGAAGAATAGCTTCTTTTCCTTCCCTTGCCAGCTCCTGATATAATTTTGTTCCTTCTGTTTTCCAGTGAATCATTTCATCAGAAACATCACGGATCACTTTTGCAGGGCTTCCTACCACCAGTTTTCTTGGTTCACATCTGAAATTAGCTGGTACAAAAGCCAATGCTCCTACAATACTTTCATCACCAATATAAGCTTTGTCCATTACAACGGAATTCATTCCGATCAGGCAGTTTTTGCCGATGTGTCCTGAATGAATAATCGCGCCATGTCCGATATGTGCAGATTCTTCCAGGATCGTTTCTATATTCGGGAAAACGTGAAGGGTACAGTTTTCCTGTACATTGGCTCCGTCTTTAATAATAATTTTACCCCAATCACCGCGAATGACCGCATTGGGACCGATATATACTTCCTCACCTATTTCAACATTCCCGATAATGACTGCCTGCGAATGAATGTAGGCGGAGGGCTTTATAATGGGACGAATCCCGTGGTATGAGTAGATGTTCATTTTTTTAATTTGAAAATCTGAGAATGAGATAATCTGAAAATTAATAATGTCTTTCAACATTCTCAAATTAGCTCACTTTCAAATTAATTATACTTTTTCAATGACCATTGCATATCCTTGTCCGACACCGATACAAAGGGTACACAATGCATACTTTTTATCCTGCTTCTGAAGCTCCATTGCTGCAGAACCTACGATTCTTGCCCCGGAAACCCCAAGTGGGTGGCCGATGGCAATAGCACCTCCGTTCGGGTTTATTCTTGAATCATCATCTTTTAAACCTAAGCTTCGGGTTACAGCCAGTGCCTGTGCTGCAAATGCTTCGTTTAATTCGATGATATCCATATCTTCCAGGGAAAGGTTTAATCTTTTCAATAGCTTTTGAGTGGCTTCTACCGGTCCGATTCCCATGATTCTTGGTTCAACACCGGCTACGGAAGATCCCAGAATTTTCGCTTTGGGTTTTAATCCATATTTTTTCACCGCATCTTCACTTGCTAAAATCAAAGCAGCTGCACCATCATTCATTCCTGAAGCGTTTCCGGCAGTTACCGTTCCTTCTTTTCTGAAAGCGGGACGAAGTTTGGCCAACCCTTCCATCGATGAAGTTGGTTTAATAAATTCATCTTTTTCGAAAACGACTGGATCACCTTTTCTCTGAGGAATTTCAACTTTTACAATTTCTTCTGCCAGCCTTCCGCTTTCCTGAGCCTTAGTTGCTTTCTGCTGGGACCAAAGGGCAAATTTATCCTGATCTTCCCTGTTGATCTTGTGAATATCCGCTAAGTTTTCAGCAGTTTCTCCCATTCCGTCAACACCGTATAATTCTTTCATTTTTGGGTTGATGAAACGCCAACCGAAAGTAGTATCAAACATCTGGCTGTCTCTCCCAAAAGCAGCGCTTGGCTTTGACATCACATAAGGAGAACGCGTCATATGCTCTACTCCTCCTGCAATATAGATTTCTCCTTCTCCTGCAGCAATAGAACGGAATGCATTGGCTACCGCAGACATCCCTGAAGCACACAATCTGTTAACAGTCTCTCCTCCAATTTTGTAAGGAAGACCAGCTAATAAAAGCCCCATTCTGGCAACGTTTCTGTTATCCTCACCCGCCTGATTGGCACATCCGAAAATAACGTCTTCAATTTCCTCAACTGGAACTTCAGGGTTTCTTGCTACCACTTCTTTGATCACAATAGCAGCAAGATCATCCGCTCTTACTTCTGATAATCCTCCCTGTAGTTTTGAGATGGGAGTTCTGACATAGTCTATGATGTATACGTTGTTCATTTTTATTTGCTTTAGGCTTTAAGCTATATGCAATAGGCTCTATCAGCTTCAAAAAAGCTTACTGCCTATTGCTTCAAGCTTACTGCTTATTATAATTCTGTTACTTTTTTCCCTATTTTGTAAACTGTTCCTACAAATTTTGCAATCAGTTCTTTGTTTTGATTGGTAATCTGAATGTCATAAACAGCGGTTTTTCTTGTATCATTTACCAAGACACTTTCTGCTCTGAAAACATCACCTTCCTTTCCTGCTTTGGTAAAATTGATGATACAGTTCAATGCTACTGCGGCATCTCCTTTATTGTTGGAAGAAAATGCCAGCGCAGAGTCTGCAAACGCAAAGGTAACTCCGCCATGAACTGTTTTAAGTCCGTTCAGCATATCCTTCTTGATTGGCATTTCTATTAAACAGTAATTTTCTTTTACTTCAATCATTTTAATATTCATCCACTGGGAAAAATAATCCTGATTGAACATATAATCTGCAACTTGTCTTGGATTCATTTCTATTAATTATATGTTTGTTATTTCTTCATACAGCTCATCGGATAATCTGTCGTAAACACTCATTGTTTTGCCCAGAATGACTTGCTCATATGAAAGACTTTCTGAATCTGATGAATTTTCAGAGGGATATGAATCATTCAAATCAATCCCGTTTTCATTGGCCAGTCTTTTGATCAGCTCTTTATATTTCTCATTAAATTTTCCTAAAAGCTCAAGTCTTTCCTGCTCATCAACGGAGGAAGCTTCCTGAGTTAAATACTGTTTCTCAATTAAAAGTCTGGTCTCCAGTTCAGCCCTGAATTCATCTATATTCATTATTTTTTTAAATGTAGCAATTTAACAATCTATAAGTTTAGCAATGTTTATAAAATGATTGTTCCATTAATAAACTGATACATTGGTATATTTTATAATTTACGAAGCAAGGGACTTTGTCTGTATCTTTCTTCCTGATATTCTTCGTAAAGATTCTGAAGGGTTTCGGAGATTTTTGCATATCCGATTTCTTTACCCCAGCTTAATAAACCTTTCGGATAGTTGACGCCTTTCTGCATGGCCAGCTCGATATCTTCGTCATTGGCAACGCCTAATCTTTTGGCTTCAACAGCTTCATTGATCAGCATTGAAATGATTCTTAAAAAGATCTGTTGATATAAAGCTTCGTCTTTCCGAGCTACAGGTTTTTCTGCTCCTTCGCTGTAATCGTAAAAACCTTTTCCTGTTTTTCTGCCGTGAAGTTTGGCTTCAGACATTCTTTGCTGTAATAAAGACGGCTTGTATTTCGGATCGTAGAAATAATCTTTGTACACAGTAGTTGTTACCGCAAAATTCACATCAACTCCGATAAGATCCATCAGTTCGAAAGGTCCCATTTTGAAATTCCCCAGCGTTTTCATGGCTTCATCAACCTGTTCAGGTGTTGCAATGTTTTCTTCAACAATCCTAAGGGCTTCCCCATAGTAAGGTCTGGCAATTCTGTTGACGATAAACCCGGGAATATCTTTGGCAATAACAGGAGTTTTCCCCCATTCTTTCATGAGGTTGTAAATTTTTTCTGCTAATGTTTTTTCTGTTAATAAGGATGGAATAACTTCCACTAAAGGCATCAATGGAGCCGGATTAAAAAAGTGAATTCCGATGAAACGCTCCGGTTTTTTGAGTTCTGCACCAAGAGAGGTGATAGAAATAGATGAGGTATTGGAACTGAGAATACAGCTTTCAGAAACATAGTTTTCAAGTTCTGTAAACACTTTGGTTTTGATCTCTTTGTTTTCGATAATGGCTTCTATAATCAGCTCACAGTCTTTGAAATCCTTCAGTTCTGTAGCAATGGAAATATTAGCTAAAATTTCAGTCATTTTCTCTGCCGAAATTTTTTGTTTATCAACCAATTTGGTCAAGGTTTTTTCCAAACCTACCGTTGCCGTTTCTACTTGTTTTGCGTTGGCATCATAAACCCATACTTTGCATCCGTTCGTTGCGGCTACTTGTGCAATGCCGATTCCCATGGTTCCGGCACCGATAATTCCTACATATTTCATAATGTAACAGTGTATCAATGTAACAATGTAACAATCATTGTCATGCTGAGCTTGTCGAAGCATCTCATTGATAAACTGCTACATTGGTACATTGTTATATTAGTTCTTATTTTCCTTTATAATTAGGTTTTCTTTTCTGTAAAAAGGCATTTACTCCTTCAATGAAGTCTTCTGTTTCTGCAGCTTCCTGCTGAAGATCACCTTCCAGTTCAAGCTGTTCTTTCAATGTGTTGTTATAAGAATTGGCAAATGCTTTTTTCGTAAGCTTGATGGCTGCTGTCGGCATGTTTGCCATTCTTTCAAGAATTTCCATAGATTTCGGAACAAATTCTTCTTCAGTGAACACTTCTGCTACAAGGCCATGCGCTTTAGATTCTTCTGCAGATAATTTTTTACCTGTAAATGCTAAATAATTGGCTAATTGTCTACCTAGAAGTTTCGGTAAGAAGTACGTTCCTCCTGTATCAGGAATCAAACCGATATTTGAAAATGCCTGAGCAAAATATGCTTTCTCATTCGCTAGAACGAAGTCAGAGATTAACGCCAACATTGCTCCAGCTCCTACTGCAGGACCGTTTACTAAAGCAATAACCGGTTTTTTGCAACGGGTAACTTCCATTACTAATGGATTGTAATAGTCTACCACAATTTTTCTGATGATGTCATGATCATGGTGTTCTTTGCCTACTACAAAAGCTTCGTCCAGATTCTGACCTGAGCAGAATGCTCTTCCTCTTCCGGAAATGGCAACACATCTTACCGTTTCGTCTTCGCTGCACTCTTTAACAAAGTCTCTAAGATCTGATAAAGCCGGTTTTGTAAGGGCGTTCATCGTTTCCGGTTGATTAAGATATGCGATTTTCAGCTTTCCGTCAAAATGCGTTTCAATATCAAGTTGTGTATACATAGTTTTTATTAATTTATTATTTAACAACGCACTAATTTAACAATATAAATCAATGTAACGGTCTAATAATTTAACATTATAACAATTCCTTCGTTATGCTTTGCATAGCCGTAAAATTTGTTGTGTATGGGTTGATTATTCATCAATGACATTTAAAATAATCAAATGGCTCCAGGCAGTCTAAGCATTGATACGAGGCCTTACACAAAGTAGACCCGAATCTGCTGATCTGTTTGGTATGCTCGGAACCACAGCGCGGACATTTTTTCGGTTTTCCGATGTGGTGTTCGTCTGCTCCTTTTTCGGGAGGAGTGATTCCGTAAACACGGAGCTTTTCTCTCGCTTCATCAGTAATCCAGTCTGTTGTCCAGATCGGAAACATCTTGGTGACTACTTTTGCATCCCATCCGTTTTCTTTCATCATTTTGATAATATCCTCCTCAATGGTAAACATAGCTGGACAAGCAGAATAAGTTGGCGTAATCGTTACTTCACAAGAGTTCTCGCTGGTAATTTTCGCTTCTCTTACAATACCCAATTCCACAATATTGATTACCGGAATTTCCGGATCGGGAATGGTTTTTAATAAATCTAAAAGCTGATTCATATTTTATTTTTTATCAGAATCAAGGATTATTTTCATTGCTTTCTGATAATCTAAATTATCTGTTATGCCGTTGTGATACTGATCTTTTAATACAATCAGACGATCACCTTTTTTAAAGTTATTTTTAAGTTTTAAAGAGGCTTTATAGTTAATAACCTCATCTTTATCACCGTGAAAAATAACGACTGGTGACTTAACGGTTTTTAAATATTCACAAGTCTCAAAATTATATTTCAGCAAAAACTTCGGAAGGAATGAAAATTTCTGATTCATTTCATCTTCCATACTGTAATATGGTGCCTGTAAAATCAATAATCCTGCATTATGCATGGATGCTAATTTTGCAGCTAATCCTGTTCCTACAGAATATCCCAAAATAATAATTCTGTTTTCCGGATATCTTTTCAAAAGCTCTTTGTAGGCACTTTCAACATCCGAAAAGATCTGATTTTTATTATTAATTTTATCTTCACTTTTTCCGTAACCCCGGTAATCAAGTATCAAAGTATCATAATTCAGACTTTGATACAGCTGAACTACTACTCCCCAGCTTTTTATTGATCCTCCGTTTCCATGAAGATAAAAGATGACTCCTTTTGGATTTTGAGCTTTGAATAAAACAGAACTCAAATGCTTTCCATCCTGCATTTTAATGGGTACTTCTTCAAAATCACCATCAAATGTAAACTTGTAATTTTCGGGTAACTTTTCAGGATAAAAAATAATTTTCTCCTGATAAAAATAGATTCCAACACATAGTATCACATAGGCTGCAAGAAAAAAAGCCAATATCCCAAGAAGCAACTTCTTCATAATTTACTACCACGTACAGCCAGGATACGCTCTCTGCATATACTGAAGCTCACAAAGGATATATCCGAAATACTCTGTATGATATCCTGTTCTTGATTTGGGCTGCATGAAATGATTTTCCGGATATTCTAAACCAAAATCTGCAAAATCTTTCTTGGTAATCGCAAGAAATTCTTCGTAAAGCGCATCTGAATTGGGAGCAATATTCAAGGCAACAAGATCATCTTCACCTTCTGTTTTAGCAAAAAGACCTTTCGTATATTCCCAGATATTTTCTATAGCTTTTACCAGACGGGACTTACTTTCTTCTGTTCCCTGAGCAAAGATTTTCATCCAGGATGCAGCGTGTGTATAGTGATATCTTACTTCTTTCAGTGATTTTTGAGCAATGGCAGCCAATTCTTCATTAGCAGAGTTTGATAAAGCCTCATACATCAGTTTCTGATAGACAGATAATACGTATACTTTAAGAATAGTCTGTGCATAATCTTCATTAGGAAGTTCTACCCAATGGGCATTCACATATTCATGCTCATATCTTAAAAATGCGATATCATCTTCACTTTTACCGTTATCAATCATTCTCGAAGCGTAAACGTAAAAGTTATTCGCCTGACCTAGTTCATCCAACGCAATATTTGTCAATGCAATATCTTCCTCTAAGTAAGGACCTTCACCGCACCATTCAGACAGACGCTGTCCCATAATGAAACTGTCGTCTGCAAGTTTTAATAAATAATTATATAATGGGTTCATTATTTTAGCTTTTGGCTTTTGGCATGTAGCTTTTAGCAAATTGCAAGCAGCTAATAGCCATTAGCATTTTTACATATTTTTTACGTCGTTAGGAATCTCGTAGAAAGTTGGATGACGGTATAGTTTATCATCAGCCGGATCAAAGAATGCTTCTTTATCTACTCCTTCCGAAGTCACAATATATTTACTTGGAACAACCCAAACAGAGGTTCCTTCTTTTCTTCTTGTATAAACGTCTCTTGCGTTCTGCAAAGCCATTTCTGCTGTTGGTGCCTGTACAATTCCAACGTGTTTGTGAGATAATCCCGGTTTAGTCTGAATAAACACTTCCCACATATCTAAATTTGCCATAATCAAATTAATTTAACAATGTATCAATGTACCAGTTTAACAATGAAATGCTTCGACAAGCTCAGCATGACAATGATTGTTACATTTCTACATTGGTATATTGTTACATTATTATATTACTTCTTTTTGTTGTTTTTCTGCAAAAGCCGCCGCAGCTTCTTTTACCCAAGCATTCTCTCTTTGAGCTTTTCTCTTCGTTTCGATACGCTTTTTGTTGCAAGGACCGTTTCCTTTTAAGATTTCCATGAATTCATCCCAGGGAAGTTCTCCGAAATCGTAATGCTGTCTTTCCTCATTCCATTTCAGATCTTTATCAGGAATGGTTAATCCTAAGAATTCAGCCTGAGAAACGGTAACATCGATAAATCTCTGACGAAGACTGTCATTACTTTCTCTTTTTACTCTGTAGTTCATAGAGATTTTAGAGTTGGGTGAGCTGTCATCATTAGGTCCGAACATCATCAGAGCCGGCCACCAGAAACGGTTTAATGAAGCCTGAGCCATTTCTTTCTGTTGTTTTGTTCCACGGCACAATGCCATAAGAATTTCATACCCTTGTCTTTGGTGGAAAGATTCTTCCTTACAGATTTTCACCATCGCTCTTGAATAAGGACCGTAAGAATTCCCCATCAGCATTACCTGGTTCATAATAGCCGCACCGTCTACTAACCAACCGATGGCACCGATATCAGCCCAGCTTAGGGTAGGATAGTTGAAAATACTTGAATATTTTGCTTTTCCTTCCAGCATATCATCATAAGTAGCATCTCTGTCTGCTCTGATGCTTCCGTCTCCTAACGTTTCGGTAGCAGAATAAAGATATAAGCCGTGGCCTGCCTCATCCTGAACTTTGGCTAAAAGAGCCATTTTTCTTCTCAATGAAGGCGCTCTGGAGATCCAGTTGGCTTCCGGCAACATTCCTACAATTTCAGAATGCGCGTGCTGTGAAATCTGACGAACCAGTAGCTTTCTGTAATCATCAGGCATTACATCTTTTGGTTCTACTTTATTTTCTTCGTGAACGTATTGAACAAATTTTTCTAAGTCCATAATTTTTTCAATTTAACAATGTATTAGTCTAGCAATGTACCAATGATTGTTATATTGATACATTGTTATATTGTTACATTAATTTTTAAACATCATAATTAAGCATCACCACATTCGTTGTCGGGTGACATTGGCAGGTAAGAACATAGCCTCTAGCTACTTCTTCTTCGGTAAGCGCATAGTTTTTCTCCATGAAAACTTCTCCTTCCAGAACTTGTGCTTTACACGTACAACAAACACCTCCTTTACATGCAAAAGGTACAGGAAGATTGTCTTTCAATGCTTTATCTAAGATACTCTCTTTTTTAGAATTAAGGTGGAACGAATATTCATCGTCATCAATGATTACCGTTACCATACTTTCAATATTGGCAATGGCCTTGAATTCATCACTCATTTCCTCCGTATTTTCTTCATCCGGAGCGGTGAAATATTCAAATAATACCTGGATAGCAGGTACTTTTTTATCTTTTTTCAGATAGTCTGCAATCCCTTTAATCATTTCTGAAGGTCCGCAAATAAAATAAGTAGCTTCTTTTACATCAATATCTGTATATCTTTCAAACAGCTGTTCTAATTTTTCTGATGAAATCCTTCCTTCAAAAACCGGATCTTCATGTTTCTCACGGCTTACTAAATAAACCACTTTAAGCCTGCCATTGAAGTGTTCAACCAGTTTATCAATCTCTGCTTTTCTTAAAACATGATTCATGCTTCTGTTGCTGTAAAACAGATAAGCATTACTGTTAGGTTCCTGATAAAGACTTTCTTTAATATTGGATAATACAGGCGTAATTCCGCTACCTGCAGCCAGTCCGACATAAGTTTTTACATTGCTTGGATGATAAGAGGTATTAAAACCACCCATCGGAGGCATTACTTCCAGCACTTCATCCATATGAAGATGCTCATTGAAATAGCCAGATACCTTTCCACCCTCCAATAATTTCACCAATACCTCCAGTGTATTGCCTTTTTCACTTGGAGCATTACAGATAGAGTAAGAACGTCTTTCTTCATTTCCGTTGATCATCATTCGGAAATTCAGATATTGTCCCTGCTTGAACCTGAACTTATCTTTCAGTTCTTCAGGAATTTCTACCGCCACATTCACTGCTTCGGAAGTATCTTTCTGAACTTTAACTGTTTTAAGTTTATAAAATGAATTCATTATTTTTTTAGTATTCTATTAATTTTTCCACCTTCGCACTTTGGCAGGCTGTCCTGAGCATGAACTTTTACTTTCGTAGTGATTCCTACTCTCTTTTTTATTTCGTTTTCTATGTTTTTCCCAAAGTTGCCGACAAAATTAAAATAATCATCGGTATTGGCTTCCATTTTCTGAGATTTTACCAATTCGTCATCTATTTCAACATCAATATCCAAAGCAATACACATGTGTTCTTTCTCTACAGGTGTTAAATAGTAATTGGGAACCACTCCTTTTACATAAGAAAAAGCATCTTCAATCTGGCTTGGGTATACGTTTACTCCTCTTACGATCAGCATATCATCTGCTCTTCCTACGATAGGTTTCATTTTCACCATTGTTCTTTTGGCATTTTCATCGTAGTAAAGACTTGTAATGTCATTCGTCCAGTAACGTAAAAGCGGCATTGCTTTTTTAGTTAAAGTAGTAATCACTAAAACCCCTTCTTCTCCAAAAGGAACCGGCTGTTTGGTAACAGGATCCAAAATCTCGGGATAAAAATGATCTTCCCAGATATAAGCTCCTCCCTTCTCTTCGAAATCCTCCATGGAAACTCCGGGACCGATAATTTCGCTTAATCCATAGATATTGGTTGCATGAACGCCTAATCTTTCTTCAATGTGTCCTCTGATAATCTCCGTCCATGGCTCTGAACCCAGCACAGCGTATTTAAGACTGATTTCATCTGCTGATATTCCTCTTTTTGCAAATTCATCTGCAATCGTTAAAGCATATGAAGGAGAACAGCAGATCACTTCCGGTTTAAAATCTACAATAAGATCTACCTGTCTTGCCGTCATTCCCCCTGAAATGGGAAGAACACTCATTCCCAGCATTTCGGCTCCGTAATGAAGACCTAATCCTCCTGTAAAAATCCCATAACCATAAGCATTATGTAACTGCATTCCCGGTTTAGCACCAGCAGCATTCAGTGATCTTGCCACCACTTCACTGAAAAGCTCTACATCTTCTTTTGTATATCCTACCACAGTCGGTTTTCCTGTCGTTCCGCTTGAGCAGTGAATCCGCTGAAGCTCATTTTTAGGAACCGTAAATAATCCGAACGGATAGTTATCTCTTAAATCCTGCTTGTAAGTAATAGGAAGTTTAGTGATATCCTCAATCGACCTTATATCCTGAGGGGATATTTGAAGTTCATCAAATTTCTTTTTATAAAATTCCGACTTCTCTCCCAAATAGCTGATCAGGCTAATCAACCGGTCGGATTGAAGCTGTCTCAACTGACCCAGCTCCAGATATTCAACTGAAAAATCCATAAAACTAACTAACATTTGTTAGGTGTAAATTTAAAAAGATTTCGGAAGCTGGCAAAATTTTTATGACTTTTGTCATATTTTGAATGATTCTAAATAAGAAAAGTGCTTAAAATTATGTCCAATGTCATTCTGAGCGGAACGAAGTGTAGCGAAGAATCTCTTATTAAATACATGATTAAATAACATAACTATGAGATTCTTCCTTCGTCAGAAATCGAAGATTTGATGTAGTCAATGACAAACGGCGTGCTTATTTCTTCTGGTTTCCAAGCAGGCCGAAAAGAATTTTCTCTCTGATTTCTTCTGTAATTTCATCCGTAGAATCGCTGCTTCTTTTGAACCAGAAATAGGAATTATTTAAAGTATGAAGGATAAATCTGGTGGTAAATGATGGTGATTTCAGTTCCCAGTTTTCTGCTTTGTAGATCTCAAAAATCAGTTGTTCTACTTCCTGCTGGTAGTTTTTCCTTAATTCTACAAATTCGGGAAGCCTTTCCTCAAGATGTTTCCATTCATTGGAATAGATATGGGTAACATCACGATTTTTAAGAACAACAGATAAGTGTTTATCTAATAAGAGATTCAGTTTTTCTCTGGGAGCGATATTGGTATTTTTTACTTCCTGAAGTTCATCGAAAAACTCCTGAGCAATGCCAAAGCAAATCCATTCCAGAATTTCTTCCTTTGAACGGATATGTGCATACAGTGATGCAGCTTTGATATTAAGTTTTGTAGCCAGGTCTCGTACTGAGCTTCCCATATACCCTTTCTCTTTGAAAAGTTCTACTGCTACGTTGAGTATTTTTCTCTGTTTTTCTTTGAGTTCCATCTGGTAAAATGCAAAAGTAATTATTCTGATTTAAACTGTCGTTTTTTTGATCATAAAAAGAAAAAAGTCTTCATCTTCAGTTTAATCGTTGAGTTATTTATCTGCTATGACGATTTGTTCATCAATTATAAAGAGATAATGACGAAACCGGAAATTTTGTCAAGTTAAATTTCCGTTAAAAATATAATATCCGGAAAATTTGTCCAGTTTTTTTGTAAATTTAATAATTGAACAGTTTTTGCGATACAGTCATCGAATAAATGATTAAATAATTGATGGCATTAAGAAACTGAGCCTTAGAATTTGGTTTCTTGATGTTTTTTAAAAACTAAACTTTAAACGAATCATTACCAAAAATATATAAAATATGAACTTAAACCAATATACTGTAAAATCACAGGAAGCCATCCAGGCAGCACAACAGGTTGCGATGGAGTTTGGCAACCAAAGCATTGAACCTCAACATCTTCTTGAAGGAATTTTTCAGGTAGATGAAAATATTTCGCCTTTCTTATTAAAAAAATCTGAAGCAGATGCAGCATTAGTAAGAGAGCGCAACCGTGAAAATTTAGAAAAGCTTCCTAAAGTTCAGGGAGGAAATATTTATCTTTCACAATCTGCCAACAAAGTATTGCTGGACGCACCAAATATCGCTAAGAAGATGGGTGACGAATATGTAACGATTGAACACTTATGGCTATCTCTTTTGGACACCTCTTCTGAAGTTTCCAAAATGCTGAAAGATATGGGTGTAACCAAAAATCTGCTGGAAGGCGCAATTAAAGAATTAAGAAAAGGAAGTAAAGCTACTTCTGCAAGTTCAGAAGAAACGTATCAGTCTTTAAATAAATATGCTAAAAACTTTAATGAATTAGCAGCAGAAGGTAAGCTGGACCCTGTCATCGGACGTGATGAAGAAATCAGAAGAGTTTTGCAAATTCTTTCCAGAAGAACAAAAAACAACCCTATCCTTATCGGGGAACCGGGAGTAGGTAAAACCGCAATTGCTGAAGGAATTGCCCACAGAATTATCAGTGGCGACGTCCCTGAAAACCTGATGGATAAAACTCTCTATTCATTAGACATGGGAGCTTTGATCGCCGGGGCAAAATACAAAGGTGAATTTGAAGAGCGACTGAAATCTGTGGTGAATGAGGTAATCAAGTCTGATGGACAGATTATTCTTTTCATTGATGAGATCCACACTTTGGTAGGAGCCGGAGGTGGTGAAGGAGCAATGGATGCTGCCAACATTCTGAAACCTGCTCTGGCAAGAGGAGAATTAAGAGCGATTGGTGCCACTACATTGAATGAATACCAAAAGTATTTTGAAAAAGATAAAGCGTTGGAAAGACGTTTCCAGAAGGTAATGGTGGAAGAACCGGATACTGAATCTGCAATTTCTATCCTTCGTGGTATTAAAGATAAATACGAAGCTCACCACAAAGTAAGAATCAAAGATGAGGCAATTATTGCCGCTGTGGAAATGTCTCAAAGATATATTTCAGACCGTTTTTTACCGGATAAAGCCATTGACCTTATTGACGAAGCTTCTGCAAAGCTGAGAATGGAAATCAATTCCAAACCGGAAGAACTGGACGTTCTGGACAGAAAACTCATGCAGATGGAAATTGAGCTTGCTGCTATTTCAAGAGAAGGCAACCAGACCAAGATTGATCACCTTAAGGAAGATATTGCAAAAATATCCGAACAGAGAAATGAGATCAATGCCAAATGGCTGAAAGAAAAACAGAAAAGTGAAGATCTTACCCAGATCAAAAAAGATATAGAATCTCTGAAACACGAAGCAGAAAGAGCTTCCAGAGCCGGAGATTATGCAAAAGTAGCGGAGATCCAATACGGAAAACTTCGTGAAAAGGAAGAAGAGCTTGCCAAGGTTGAACTCGAAATGCAGAATCATCAGAATGAACTGATCAAAGAAGAAGTGACTGCTGAAAACATCTCTGAAGTGATTGCTAAATGGACAGGTATTCCTGTAACTAAATTGCTGCAATCAGAAAGAGATAAGTTATTGAATCTTGAGGCCGAACTGCATCATAGAGTTGTGGGACAGGATGAAGCGATTCAGGCGGTTGCAGATGCGATCAGAAGAAACAGAGCCGGATTGAGTGATGATAAAAAGCCTATCGGATCTTTCTTATTCCTTGGAACTACCGGAGTCGGTAAAACGGAGCTGGCAAAAGCACTGGCAGAGTTCTTATTTGATGATGAGAACAATATGACAAGAATTGATATGAGTGAATATCAGGAACGTCACAGTGTTTCCAGATTAGTAGGAGCGCCTCCTGGATATGTGGGATATGATGAAGGCGGACAATTGACTGAAGCGGTTAGAAGAAGACCTTATTCTGTAGTGCTTTTAGACGAGATTGAAAAAGCACATCCTGATGTCTTCAATACATTACTTCAGGTTTTGGATGACGGACGTCTGACGGATAATAAAGGCCGTGTAGTGAATTTCAAGAATTCCATCATCATCATGACCTCGAATTTAGGGTCACATCTGATTCAGGAGAATTTTGAGAATCTTACGGAGGAAAATCAGGATGAAATTGTAGACAAAACAAAAGACGAAGTATTCGATCTGCTGAAACAAACGCTCCGTCCGGAATTCCTGAACAGAATTGATGAAATTGTACTCTTCCAGCCTTTAAGAAAAAAAGAAATCGGAAAAATTGTTCAGTATCAGCTGAGAGGGTTTAATGAAATGTTATCTAAACGAAACATTATTATGACTTTCACTCAGGACGCAGTAGATTATCTGATGGACAAAGGATATGATCCTGCCTTCGGAGCAAGACCACTGAAGAGAGTAATTCAGCAGGAAGTTTTAAACAAACTTTCTAAAGAGATTCTTGCAGGAAATGTAAATGATGGAGATAGAATTACGCTGGATTACTTTGTAGAAACAGGTTTGGTTTTCCGACCTACTGAATAATAAAATAGTTTTTTTCATATACATTATTTTTGTAAGTAAGTGCTGTAGAATAATCTGCAGCACTTATTTTTTATACCAACATCTTTTCAAGTAATTTATTTTCAATAAATAATAATTTACATTTAATTTCAAATTTTTAGAAAAAATATTCCTATTAAAAAATCTAATCTGTAGCATATTTATTAAAAAATAATATCAATAATATAAATATTTCATACAAAATACAAATAAATTAAATTTAACATAAAATAATAACTTATTAATTAAATATATCATATTAAAATTTCACCTATATTCGTTTTACTAAAAAACGAGATTTTATGAAAAAAACAATTTTCGGAGTCTTAATCACACTCCTGGTTTCATGTAATAATAATGAAACAGAAAACATTACTCCAGAGAACACAAACGTGGAAGAAACCAATATCACAGCCGGCAAAGAGGCCTTCTGCGGCTCTGATATTCTCAGAAAAAAACACCTTGCTGAAGATCCTGCAGCTATGCAGCGAATGCTTCAGATAGAAAGCCAGACCGCAAACTATATCGAGCAGAAAAAAATGGGTAAAGTTTTGCCTGACGGAAGCGTAGAAATACCGGTCATCTTCAATGTCCTTTACACAAAAGCATCAAATAACGTATCAGATGTCAGGATAAATTCCCAAATAGATGTACTTAATAAAGCCTTCGCATCTACACATTCTGATATTTCCAAGATTCCGGCAGAATTTCAACCGGTAAATGCAGGAGATACCAAAATTAAATTCAGATTGGCGGGCATTAACAGAAAGTCGACAAAGACTTCCAGATGGGCACCGGATGATAAAATGAAAAAAGCATCTACAGGAGGAATGGACTCTACGGATCCTAACCAGTATCTGAATATCTGGGTAGTTGATTATATGCCGTATCAGTCCGGATATGTCTTAGGATATGCTACTTTCCCGGAAGATGCAGGACTTTGGAACGACGGTGTTGTTATGATGGACGATTATGTGGGTGAAGGTGGTCCTGATGCCACTCATAATCAGGGAAGAGTAACAGTACACGAGGTTGGACATTACTTAAATCTAAGACATATCTGGGGAGACGCCAACTGTGGTAACGATTTCGTAGATGATACACCTCAACAGATTACAAAACACTCCGGTGTACCAACTTATCCGAGATACGAAACCTGCGGAGGAGTTTCACGCTCTGTAATGTTTATGAATTACATGGATTATTCTGACGAAACAACATTGTTTATGTTTACACAACAACAAAACAGCAGAATGCAGGCTACCATTTCAGCATCCGGCCCTCGCGCAGGATTAAGAGTTCTGTAAAAAATTTTAAAAACAATATAAAAGGTCGCTTGTAAAAGGCGACCTTTTGTGTTTTGCCCCCCGTATGCCTTTCAAAGAATTCAGATTGAAAGATTTTCTCCAAATTCCAACTTATTCTTTATAAAATATACAATCCGTAAAATCACGGTAAAAATAACAGTGTAATTCCCTATTAACAGATACATTTTCTACCATTATTTTTCCGAAATTTGCATATTAATTAAGTTTTATCTGCAAACCACTAAGCTATGAATACAGAATCAAACAATCCACTGGAACCTGGAATCATGTCAAACAGTCTTATCCAGGCTCTGATTGACAATTACCGTCAAAATCATCTCAATGCTATTAATACCGCTTTAGGAATACAAGATGCTCATTCCATCTGGTTTGATCTTCCTAAACTAAAAAGTTTTATTGCAAAGATCGAAGAAGAAGCTGCCAAAGTGAACCCAGCTGCATCTTCAGAAGACTTAGGGATCAGATTTTATTATGCTACTTATCCGAAACAGGAAAACTGGTCTATCATGGATTCACATCCTGTTCCGACAGAATATGCAGGAAGACACACGCTGGTGATGGTCCCAACATTAAAAAAAGCCAATGAAACCGGAGAGCTTATTGATTATGATTTCAATCCTTTTCAGAGTGCTGAAGGAAAATCTTTAGTATTAGCAAACAAAGGTATGGGAGAAGATAGTGATACCGGTCTTGGAGAAAATAGTGGAACACTTATTCCGCCATCACCTCCGATGGGTACATCTTATTAATTACTATTCATAGTCTTAAATACAGTATGACTGAGATTCAAAAAATTTTTTCATCATTTATGTATTGGGGAGAAGCCTTTGCTGCTATAATCTCCCTGATTTATTATAATCGTGTAAAAAAACAACATTGGAAATATCTGGCAATTTATCTGATTCTTATTTTCCTGTGTGAGTCAGCTGTAAAATGGGGAGAAAAACCGCTTAAAATAGACAGGATAAATTTTCACAACTACTTTGTGATTCCACTGCAGTTTATATTTTTTTATTGGCTGTACGCAAAAGAGTCTTTAAAGAAAACAAAACTATTCTATATCTTAACGGGAGCATATCTTTTAACATATATTCTCAGGGCACTCTTTTTTCCGGAAAAGAAAGTCATCTTTTCATTCAATTATAATATAGGGTGTCTACTCTTAATGGCTCTGGTTATTATGGAGTATTATAAACAGGTTAATTCGTCTGATATTCTTAATTTCAGCAAAAACAAAATGTTTTATATTAATTTGGGAGTAACACTTTTTTATATTGCTAATATGCCATTTATGACGTTCAACTCTCTTCTGTGGAAATATATAGATATCTGGGATATTTATTTTATATATTTTCAGGTTTCAGGAGCGGTTATGTATATTTTATTTGCAAGTTCATTTATATGGGGAAAACAGAGCTCTTAATAACTATCATCTCATTCAATATCTTTTTTTTGATGTTTGTAATTGCCGTATTTATCTATATCCGGAATTACAGGCAACGAAAAAAAGAGTATTTGAATGAAATTGAAAGAAAAAATGAACTTCATCAGAGAGAGCTCCTTTCTACCCAACTGGAAATTCAGCAGGCCACCATGCAGCAGATCGGAAGAGAACTGCATGACAATATTGGTCAGAAACTTACCCTGGTAAGCCTCTATGTACAACAGATGCTTTATGAAAATAAAGTATCCGAAGCAAGTGAAAGAATTGATCAGGTTTCACAAATCATCAACCAATCTTTGCAGGATCTCAGAAGCTTGTCAAAAACACTTACAGACGACAATATCAACCAGAAGGAAATTGTAACTTTGATACAGGAAGAAGTAGACAATACCAATTCCTTTAAAAAGTGCCATGTAAATTTTGAGCATAATTTTAAACAACTGGACTTGGGCTTTGTTCATAAAAATGTTCTTCTTAGGATTACCCAGGAGTTTATTCAGAACAGTATAAAACATTCCCGCTGTAAAAATATTTTTATCAGCCTGAATACGTCTGAAGACATCCTTTGGGAACTTGATATTCGTGATGATGGAATCGGGTTCGATACTTCACAGATCAAATCCAACGGAATAGGCCTTACCAATATGAAAAACAGAGCGGAAATCATAGGAGCTAGTTTTCGTATGGAAAGCCGGGAAAATGCAGGAACCCAAATCAATATTATCTTAAAAAAGCAGTCATGAAAAAATCTATCGTAATTGTTGACGACCATATACTTATTGCAAAAGCCCTGGAAGGAATTATAGGTAACTTCAGTGAATTTGAAGTCATCTATGTAAGCGAGAACGGGAAAGATCTTATCCAAAAATTTGAAGAAGGCAATGCCATTCCTGATATTATTCTTTTAGATATCAGTATGCCTATTATGGACGGTTTTGAAACGGCAGTCTGGCTTACAAAAAACCATCCCGATATTAAAATTATGGCTCTCAGTATGCAGGGAGATGACAACAGCGTAATTAAGATGATTAAAAGCGGAGCAAAAGGTTATCTGCTGAAAAACACCCATCCAAGAGATCTGGAAACCGCACTTACCCGACTCAATAGTGATGGCTTCTTTTATCCGGACTGGGCTTCCAAAATTATATTCTCCAACCTGAACAAAGAGACTGAATCTGAAATGGCGATAAAAATTTCAGACAGAGAAAAAGAGTTTCTGAAATACACTGTAACCGAACTCAGTTATAAGGAAATTGCCGACAGAATGTGCTGCAGTCCGAGAACAGTAGAAAGCTACCGTGATCAGCTATGTGAAAAACTGGATCTTAAAACCCGCGTAGGTCTAGCCGTTTTTGCCATTAAAAATGGTTTTGCTAATTAAGTCTTTATAGTGAAAAAATTCTTTTAAAAAATAAATATAAACGAAAAGTATACACACAAAATAATCAAAAACTAAAAACGAACCAGTAGTTTTATCTAAATTGATTAAAATTCAATACATTCGAGATAACAATAGGATTTAATTAAACAAAAGGACTAATTATTAACAATATATCAATTAAATTACAAATTATTTGCATATTAATTTCAAATAATATAATTTCACATCCTCAACCTAAATGATTTTGATATGAAAAAACTATTATTTGGAGCTTTTATGCTCACTGTAATGTCTGCATGTAACACTGACAGCGTTACTAATCAAAATGAAAACACAACTGACGAAGCAGCAACAACTGCAGGTTTTGCTCAAAGGGGCTGTGCGTCTGAGGAAATCAGACAGGAAGCATTGAAAAGAAGTGCTGAACTCCAACAAAGATTTGCAGCATTAGAAACCAACACAGAAAAGTTCGCCAATGATGTAAAATTTGGAAAAGTTTTAGCTGATGGTACTGTAGAAATCCCGGTTGTAGTGAATGTTATATACAGAACTACAGCTGAAAACGTTTCTGATGCAAGAATTGCTGAACAAATTGCAGTATTAAATGCTGACTATTCCGGTACTAACACTGATGCCAGCAAAATTCCGACTGAATTCCAGGCTGTAAGTTCCGGTGACACAAAAGTAAAATTCAGACTGGTAAATACTGTTAGAAAATCTACCACAAAAACCGGATGGGCTACCAATGATGATATGAAAAAAGCATCTAAAGGAGGAATTGATGCTACTAATCCTACCAATTATTTAAATTTATGGGTTGTAGGTAAAATGACCAGCCAGGGACGTACCATTCTTGGGTATGCAACATTCCCTGAATCTGCAGGTCTATGGAATGACGGTGTTGTAATTGCTGCTCCATATTTTGGAAAGACAGGAGCTTCTTCACCTTTCAACCTGGGAAGAACAGCAACACATGAAGTAGGCCACTACTTAAACTTAAGACACATCTGGGGAGATGCTAATTGTGGAAATGACCAGGTAAGTGACACTCCTACACAAACTACAGCAAATTACGGAAAACCTTCATACCCGCTATATAATACTTGCAGCGGTGTACAGAGATCTGTAATGTTTATGAATTACATGGATTATGTAGATGATGCAGCAATGTTTATGTTCTCTGCAGGACAAAAAACAAGAATGCAGTCTGTAGTAGCTTCTTCTGGTGCAAGATCCGGATTGAGAGTATATTAAAATTTAAATATTGACAAACTTAGGATCTATCTCAAATTGAGATAGATTTTTTTATTCTATCTATCTCCTGAAATTAAATCCCTTTTCAGTTTCAGCAACACTCCGTTTGTATAAAATATCCTATAAAAAACAATAAAAACATGAAATTATTCACACATAAAATCCGATTGATTATTAAATATAAATAAAACAATTAATTTTAACTAAAATTCAATTAAATATCATTTTATTTGCATTTAATTCAAGCAAATGCTATACAATTTAAAATTCCTCTACCTTTTTCAATGAATAATTTGCATATTAATCACAAATAATATAATTTCACACCCTCAACCAAATTATATTATAACGATATGAAAAAATTCTTAATGGGAGCCCTGGTCCTGGGCTTTATGTCGGCATGTAACACCGACAGTTTAACCACTCAAAATGAAACACCTGCGGATCAGGAAAATTCTGTTCCAAGTGCTCTTAAAAGAAGCTGCCCTTCAGAAGAAATCAGACAAGCAATGCTTTTGAAAAATCCAGCGCTACAAAAGAAAATAGCGGATATTGAATCCGGTACTGAAAAATTTGCAGAAAACCTTAAAGTGGGAAAAGTTCTTGCAGACGGAACTGTTGAGATCCCGGTAGTTTTTAATGTCATCTATAACACTTCTACTCAAAATGTTTCTGACACAAGAATTGCAGAACAAATTGCTGTTCTTAATGCCGATTACGGAGGCACCAATTCTGATGTTACGAAAATTCCTTCTGCATTTCAGCCTGCAGCAGCAGGTGATGTAAAAATCCGTTTCAAATTAGTTGCAACCAACCGTAAACAGAGTTCAAAAACAGGCTGGAGATCTGATCTTGAACAAATGAAAAAAGCCAGCACCGGAGGAATTGATGCAACTGATGTCAATAAAAACCTGAATATCTGGGTTGTAAATTCAATTCTTGACGAAAACAATCAACCTGGAACACTGGGCTACGCTTATTATCCTGAACATGCAGGACAATGGTATGACGGTCTTGTAATAGGCTATCAGTATATAGGAAAAACAGGTGCTTCAGCTCCGTTTAATTTAGGAAGAACAGTAACCCATGAAGTAGGACATTACCTGAACCTTCCACACCTTTGGGGATCATCAGACACAGGCTGCCAGACAGATTACTCTAATGATACTCCTACATCTCCCGGCCCTAATTATGGAAATCCCACCTACCCTCTAAACAGAATTTGTGGAGGTGTAAGCCGTTCTCAGATGTTTATGAATTATATGGATTATGTAGATGACAAATCTATGTTTATGTTCTCTGCCAACCAAAAAACCAGAATGCAGGCTGTAGTATCAGCATCGGGACCAAGAGCAGGATTAAGATAATCAGCCGGATTGCTTAGAAATATTATAAAAATATTAAAATAGTCTATCTCAATTTTTGGGATAGATTTTTTTAATACTTTTACGCAATTTAAATTCAACACCACTACGATGAAAAAAATAGCATTAGCATCAGGAATACTATTGCAATTATCCTGTATTAAAGCACAGGATACTATCCCATCCCGAAATCTCAAGGAAGATCTGGCACTTATCAATTCAGGGTATACAATTCAGGAGAAAACTCCTTTTTTCCAAAAAGAATGGGTGAAAAAATCGGTGGCTCCAGCTCTACTTTTTACGGCAGCCGCAGCAACATGGGGAGAAAAAGAGAATATTCGCGAGGTAAGAAACCGGTACCTTCCCAACTTCAAAGTAAAATATGATGATTATCTGCAATACGCTCCTGCTGCTGCAGTCTATGGATTAAAACTGGCAGGTGTAAAAGGGCGTAACAATATAGGACGGGCTACCTTATCCTATGGAACCAGCTTAGCCATCATGGCTATTTTAGTCAACTCTATTAAATATACAGCAAAAGTGGAACGTCCCGATGGATCCAAAAACAACTCTTTCCCATCAGGGCATGCCGCAATGGCTTTTACCAATGCCACATTTCTACACAAAGAATATGGTTTGGTGAATCCGGCCTACAGTATTGCCGGATATGGTTCTGCTACCCTTACGGGACTTGGACGAAATTTAAATAACAGACACTGGGTTCCGGATATTCTCGCCGGTGCAGGTATCGGAATTATATCAACAGAACTGGGGTATTTTTTTATTGACAAAATTTATAAAAACAAGGGTGATAATTTAAGCATCTTATCCAGAATACAGGGTAACGACTATCCATCCTTTCTTTCTTTAAAAATGGGAACCGCGTTTGGTACCACTAACTTCCTGAGGGAATCTGAACTGGATGATAAAAAACAAATCGGTTTTGAGGGCGGACTGGAAGGCGCTTATTTCTTTTCAAAAAAATGGGGTGTGGGTGCCGATGTATCTTTCAGCAGCTTCCCTATTAAATCTCAAAGAATAACATTAGATGACGGGCAGGATTTTGGTGATCATGAAATCAAAACACAATCTATGGGATTCCTTTCTGCAGGCATTGGGCCTTATTTTTCCCATGAAATATCAGATAAATGGCAGCTTACTTTAAAAATTACCGGAGGATATGCCGCTACTGCCACTGGAAAAGTATTTGTAAAGGGAGAGGACATCGATGCTCCCAACCATGAGCTCCAAATAGCCAGATATAAACCAAAACCAGCTTTCCGATGGAATACAGGTGCTTCTATGACTTATAAGTTTAATCCGGGATTAGGTCTTACTTTCTATACGGATTACAATCAGATCAACTCCACCATTCGTTATTACTTCAGCTATGAAATTAAGGAAAGTGCTGAACTGGATCAGGAACTGAACAACCTGATTGCTAAAGAAAAAATCAATTATATCACGCTAGGTTTACGATTGACAGCCTATTTTTAAAGCAAGAAAGCCTCCAGAATCTGAAGGCTTTACTTTTATAAGTTTTTACGGTTGTCATCCGGAGTATAATCCATAAAGATATCTCCGTCCAGCTGTACCGATTTTATCTTCTTCTTAATAGGAATGACTAGATCGGTCAGTTTCTGGTCTTTTTCCCATACTGAAGGTGAAAAATGGATTTTTTCTGTCGTTCCATCATCATAAGACAGAATGGCATCAAACGGAATGGCAAAACCTCCTACATTCGCTACGTTGATGGTAAGCATGTCATTCATCTGGGATGCTCCTGTTACTTTTAAATCTATATAATTATTGGTATAAAACCAATTATGGAAGAACCAGTTCAGATTTTTTCCTGATCCCGTATTCATAGAATTGAAATAATCCCATGGCACAGGATGCTTCCCGTTCCAGTTGTCCATATAATGGTGTAATGCTTTTTTGAAGAGTTCATCTCCCAGATAATCTTTCAGCGCCAGATAAGACAATGAAGATTTTACATAGGAGTTGTTTCCATATCCGGCACCGCTTACCTGCGTACTCATGGTAATTATCGGTTGATCCTGCTCTGCAGAAGGATCATTGATCCATTTTTTAACACGGAAGTTTTTATAAAATTCTCTGGCAGCAGCTTCTCCGTTTTCATCAATCCCTATAAGATATTCCAGCGTGGTTGCCCAGCCTTCATCCATAAATGCATATCTGGTCTCATTGATTCCCATATAAAAAGGGAAGTAGGTATGGGCAATTTCATGATCTGCCGTAAGCCTTGCATCATTAAGATCATCAGGAATACTGGTATCATTAATCATCATAGGATATTCCATATCTGCGTATCCCTGGATAGCCGTCATTACGTTATAAGGATATTCTACGCCTGGCCAGTTTTTCGAGAACCAATCCAGGTTGTAACGCATCCAGTCTACATAATGTTCAAAATCTTTAGCTCCGTTTTTATATCCTGCCTGAACGCTGGCTCTTTTTGTTTTTAACTGAACGCTGGCGGCATCCCATACATAATGGTTACTCATGGCAAAACAGAAATCTGTAATATGGCTGGCTTTAAATTTCCAGACATTCCATTTATTCTGTTTGGTTACTTTACCGGACTTCATTTCCTGTTCTGTGGCAATATGCATCAGCTTATCACTTTTCAGGGAAGCTTTATATCTTTTTAAATATTGAGGCTGAAGCACAGCTTCCGGATTCAGAAAATCACCGGTTGCCCAGACTACATAATTTTTCGGTGCTGTGATGGCAAAACTGTAATCATTGAAATCATTATAAAACTCCTGTCTGTCTGAGTGTTGAAGCATATCCCATCCGTTGTAATCATCATACACGGAAATCCTTGGAAAAGAATATGCCACATAGAATGTTTCAGGATCAATCTGTCCTTCTCTTCCACTCTGAACCGACAATGGATATTCCCACTCTATTTTAACCTCAGCTTTTGATTTGGATTTCAGGGCTGATTTTAATTTTACTTTTTCAACAGTACTCCAGTCATCACTGTTGATCTCATATTTTACATTGTTTACTGTAAAAGATTTAATTTTCAGCCCGGATGAAAGGAAATCTTTGGATACAAATCCTGATCTTGGCGACTGTGGTTTGTGAAGGTTATTCACAAATCGTATAGCCAGTTCATTCAGGTTATCCGGACTGTTGTTGGTATAAATAATGGTTTCTTTTCCGGAAACCACTTTTGTAGCAGCATCTATTTTCACCTCTACATTATACACTCCTTTATTCTGCCAGTAGTTTTTCCCTGGTGCTCCGGAGATATCACGTGTACCTCTTTCATACGCTTTTTTGATATTCCTCGGCATATACAATTCCTGAGCTGACAGCTGCAGTAAAGAAACTGCGATCAGCATTCCGGAAAAAATTTTCTTCATAGCGATCTCTTTAAAGATAGGCATCAAAAATAACGAAAATGTGCCATCAGACGACCATTCTTTCACAATAATATTTTACCGTGATTAACTTTTATATTAAAATATTCTACAATCTATCTTGTTCGGCTGTTTTTTTAATTGTTTTGGCATTTTTAACTGATTGATTTCCAAAGTTGAATTTCAATGAAAATGTTACTCCCTGAGTATCGGTATAATCAAGAAAATAATTATCCTGATTTGCATATTTTGTACTGACCTTCTGTTCTGTGGATCTGAAAATATCGCTAAAAATAAGGCTGGCTTCCAGTTTTTTACTAAAGAATTTCCTGTTCATTACAAAATAAGCCGACCATAGAGAAGATATCCTGAATGTTCCCTGTATGCCGGGAGAATAGTAGCGGTGTCCCATTTCCATTTTCCAGTCGCTGTTTTTATCGAGCGTAAAGCTTGTTGAAATGTTTGAAACCCAGTTCCAGACTTTATTTTTATACAGCATTCTATCAACTCCTGTGAAATAATTTTCATTGTGTTCAAGGTTTTCAGAAAGGATGATATTCCACCATGGTTTCACCTGGAAATTTTTATAAAAGCTTAATCCGAAAGCCTCTCCTTTCTCAATATTGGTAAAATAATAGATCAAACTGTTAGTACTTGGTTCCTGATAGGAAATTTCCATGGACGGATAAATTTCTTTTCTATAGTACAAATCCAGATTCCAGTCTTTCCATGAATAAGTAAGATTGAGATTGTGGGTAATCGTTGCTTTTAATTTGGGATCTCCCTGATAATAGGAAAACAGATTGTAGTAAGATTTTGCAGGATTCAGCCATGAATAGGATGGTCTGCTGATTCTTTTCCCATAGGAGAACCCGAATTCCTGTTTATTTTCTGTCGTGTACTGTGCATAAAAAGTGGGAAAGAATTTCCAATAATTACTTTTATTCAGTTCATAAGGTTCTGAAACCACACCTTCAAGATCTGTCATTTCCGCACGAAGACCTCCCTTGAAATTCCACTTCCCGATATTGTAGGTTAATGAAGAATACAAGGCAAAATTGTGTTCTTTATAATCAAAAATACTGCTTTTTTCCGGTCTGTATTGTAGTGTTCCGTTCTCGTTATCAGAGAAATCAAGTTGACTGCTGGTTTTTACAAAACTATACTTAATCCCCGATTCTAGTTCCAGTTTATCCCCTTTCCATTGGTAATCGAATTGGGTAGAATATAGCTGAACATCTGCTTTATTCCGGGTAAGGAAATTATCTTCTTTGGGAGGTTGCCCTGCAAAATTCAGATAGGTGATTACATTCTGATATTTATCGGCATTATTTCCGGTAAAATAATTGATCCAGGAAAGGCTGCTTTTCTTATTGATTTTCCTGTCTATCTGAAAACTTACAGAGTTATTGATGGAACGTGAGCGATGATCATTGATGGTAGTATAATCAGATTCTACCCTATCCTGCTGGTTAAAGATCAGCGTAGGAACATTGTAGGTTCCGAAGGATTTTGGAGAAAAATACCCTGAGTAGTTGAGGCTAAGATTGGTCAGGCTGTCCAGTTCATATTCCACATTAAAATTCAGGGTATTCTGGTTATTGTTTTTATCCTTCCTGTTCATTGTACTTACCCATCGGGTTTGGCTTTCCGGATAGTTTACATAATCTGTTCCTTCCCGGTAGTACGTTCCCAGCCCTTTATAATAGCTCCCCATAATGGAAAGTTTATCTTTTTTATAATATTGGGAAAGACCGAAAACGCCTTTCGCATATTGTGTCTGTACATATTTGGATGAGAGAATGCCACGGTAACCTTCAATTTTATTCTTTTTCAGAACGATATTCAGTACTGCGCTTCCTGAGGCTTCATATTTTGCAGGTGGATTGGTAATCACTTCCACAGATTTCACTTCATCTCCCTGTGTATTCTCCAGAAGGTTTTTAAGCTCATCCCCTGTCAGCATTACTTTTTTATCATTAATCGTCACCAGAATTCCGGTATTTCCCTTTACACTCAATACACTGTTGCTGATAGTAACACCTGGTGTATTTTTCAGGATTTCCCAGGCATTGAGCGAAGAAATATTACTGTTTTCCACATTAAATTCCAGACGGTCTACCTTTCTTTTCACCAAAGGCTTACGTTTCGTCATGACTATTCCTTCTATTTCCTGAGATTCTTTTTTAAGAACGATATTCAGAGGTTCAGGCTCTTTTAAATCCAATTTTTTCTCAAATAAAGAATATCCCTGATTTTTAACTATCAGCTTTACATCCTGTTTTTCTATACCCTGGAGTACAAACTTCCCGTGTTCATCCGTTTTTAATTCTTTGATCAATGCATTCTGAGCGTTATATACTTCTACCTTTACGAAAGAAAGTTTTTCATTTTCGGTGTTCATCACTGTACCTTCAGTTTTTTGTTGCTGGGCAAGAATCAAAGCTGGAAAACACAGAAGAAAAAGAATTTTATACATGGTTATTTTTTTATCCGTTCAAACAAAAACAATTGTTCTGTTCTATGGGTACAAAATTCTATATTGACTGGAAAAAAAACGGTTAATAGAAGGTTAATGATGGGTTAATATCTTTTCTGTCATAAAATTACCAGCTTCTGATAAAGAAATGAAACTGTTTTTGAAGATTCAAAACTATGGTTAACGGAAGGTTAATAATAAAATAATCATTCCCGGAACATGGCTAAAGTTTTATCTTTGTTTTAATGATAGCCAAAAGTAAAATTCTGATTTCGGTTTTTGCCGCTCTGTTCCTGCTTTTACTGGGAATTCAGGTTTATTTTATGTATAAAACCTATCAGGTAAAAGAGAGAGACATCTACAGATCCGTGAATGACGGGCTTACCAATTACACAGACGATCTTGAAGATATACAGGAAGTAAAAGAAAGGAATGATGACTCTCTTCAGGAAATCATCATACAGTATCATAATAAGGAGATCAGCAAAAAAGATTTTCTCCGCTATTTCATAGAAAACAGGAAATCTGCCAGAGAAAGACTGATTCATTATATTGACAGCCGTTATCAGAAAGACGGTTACGAAATTTCGGCCAGAATAAGATATCTTTCTATTGTACATCTTCCGGACAGTTCAAAAGTAATTACCGAACCTATTGTTATTTTTGAGACAAAAGACAAGATCAAAAAGCCGCGTATTGCGAGTATCGGAAGCTGGGAAACCTCCAGTACCAAAAGAAATGATTCGGATAAGGGGCATATTGAAAAAAAGAATACTTTTCTTGTTAAAACCCAGACCGATTTTGAGATCAGAAATATAAAAAGTATTGTTTTCAAGGAGCTTACTTTATTGATTATATGCTGTATTATTCTTCTTTCGGGAGTTCTTCTGCTTTATATTTTCACGATCAGAAATCTTATTCAGCAGCAGAAGCAGGTGGAAGTTCTCCACAGCATTGTGGATAACATTTCGCATGAATTTAAAACGCCTATTGCCACTTTAAAAATAGCTTCCAAAGCATTAAAAAAGGAATGGAATCCTGATACGCTGCCTCTTATAGACAGACAGATTTCCCGGCTCGAAAGTCTTATGCTTCAACTTCATAAGGATGAAATTCCGGATGAAATGACTGCTATACAACCTGAGGACTGGAACTTTTTTATCCAGGATCTTTCCGTTACTTACCCAAATTGTGATTTTAACCTCGAAAATACCGTTTCACAAAAATTTCCTTTTGATAAAAACCTGATGGAAACAGTCATTAAAAACCTTTGTGAAAACAGTGTGAAATATGGAGCATCGGCTATTACAATACATATCCGCGACAATTCTCAACAATTGGAAATTGAAGTTGCTGACAACGGTCAGGGCATGGAGGCTAAAGAACTGAATAGTATTTTTGAAAAATTCTACAGAATACAGAATAACAATATTCACAATAGCAAAGGACTGGGACTGGGACTTTATTTCGTGAAAAAAATTATTACCAGTTATGGTGGTAAAACAGAGGTTTCCAGCCAGCTTCATACAGGCAGTACTTTTAAAATATCAATTCCTTATGAAAACTAAAATCCTTCTGGCAGAAGATGATCCGGATTTCGGAATGATTCTTAAACAATATCTTGAACTGGAAGATTTTGAAGTCAGCTGGTTTCAGAATCCGGAAGATATCGTACCATTGTTTCAGGCTGATTTTCCCTTTCAGATAGGAATTCTGGATGTGATGATGCCCAATATTGATGGCTTTTCTCTGGCGAAAATGATCATTAAGGAAAGAAGTAATTTCCCTTTATTATTTTTAACGGCTAAAAATCAAAAAATAGACCGATTGACCGGATTGAAAATAGGTGCCGACGATTATATTTCCAAGCCTTGCGACCCTGAAGAACTTGTTTTACGAATTAAAAATATTCTGAAAAGAACACTTCCCGCCGTTACGGAAAGCCAAATAAAAATAGGAGAGTTTTCACTGGATACTACCAAACTTCTGTTGTCACATCCTGACGGGAATACCCGATTGACCATACGGGAACAGGAATTACTGCTGTACCTTCTGAAACACAACCGGACGATCATCACCAGAGATAATATTCTTGATAATCTCTGGGAAACCAATGATTATTTTACCGGAAGAAGTCTTGATGTGTTTATCAGCAGGCTTCGTAAATATTTCATCCATGATCCCCAAATAAAAATCCAATCCCTGAGAGGAATTGGATTTGAAATTGATTTTCCAACCAATTGATTTTTATAGGGAAAGATTCACGATCACCGGAAAATGGTCTGACGGATACAAAAGATTTTCTCTTCTGTCATTGATATGTCTGTGAGATCTGATCTTAAAGCCTTGTGTAAAAATATAATCGATTCGGTCTTTCGGGACTGTATTGACATCAAAAGCGGTGAAAGTTCCTACAGGGCCGTAATGCTTCGTCTCTGAATGATAGAAAGTATCTTTCATATTCTGGGAAAGAATTTTAATCGGTTCTGAATCATCTGTCAGGTTAAAATCTCCGCTCAGCGTTACCGGAAGGTTTTTTGGATTCAGTTCTTTGATTTTTTTCAGAATCAGTTCCGAAGATTTTACTCTTGCCACATTTCCTACATGATCAAAATGAAGATTCATTGCCAGGAATTTTTTCTTCGATTTTTTATCTTTAAATATGGCGTAAGTACAGATCCTGTTCAGTGCCGCATCCCAGCCTTTTGACGGTTTTTCCGGAGTTTCAGATAACCAGAATGTTCCTGATTTTACTGCTTCAAGTCTGTTTGTGTCATAAAAGATGGCAGAAAACTCTCCTTTCTCTTTGCCGTCATCTCTTCCTACTCCTATATAATCATAGTTTTTTAATCCTGATTTAATATCTTTCATCTGTTCCGGAAGCGCTTCCTGTACCCCGAAATAATCAGGATGATAATACGTCAGTAAATCGGCAACATCCTGCTTTCTTTTTGGCCAGGCATTGTCTTTATCTGACTCTACATTCAGTCTGATATTAAAACTCATTACGGTAAGGTCCTGTGAAAATCCCAATGCAAAAAACATCAGAAACACCATTGAAAATCTGAAATTCATATGTTATTTTATCATTAAGAGACAAAAATAAAACTTCTCTGCGACAGAAAAGCTTTATTGATGTGATTATATTGTTAAATTATCTTTTTCTTCTTCTACAGATATAAAATATTCCTGAAATTCGGACTCCAAAACCGGCAGCTGACTTTCAAGTTTTACAATTCCCAAGGTTTTATAGTGAGAGGCCAGTTTTATGCCTTTACTTTTGAGAAGAGCTTCAAGCCTTTTAAAATTTATATCTTTCTTTAAAACTGCGAGATAAGTGATCATAGGTATACCTGTATTAAACCATTTCCAATATCTCTGTATTTTATCCCTTCAACAGGTCTTGCTTTGTTTTCAATCAGTTCCCAGATCTCTTTTGCCGATTTATCGGGAAACTGTTCCATATACAACGCTGCAAGCCCTGAAACATGCGGTGCGGCCATACTGGTACCACTCATTGTATAGTACAGGTTATTTTTGTTCTTCGCATTTTTAGGATAGGAACTGATAATATCTACTCCGGGAGCACAGACATTGATGTTTCCGCCTGTAGATGGATTAAGACCTGCGTTTGAAAATCTGGCGATCTTCATTTGTCCGTCAATAGCTCCAACAGCCATGATCGATTTTGAATTGGCCGGCATTGAAACAGGTTGTGGAATCTGTGGTCTGTTGCTATCATTTCCTGCTGCTGCGATAATAAGGCAGTTATTTTCCAGTGCTCTTTCTCCAATGGTTTCAAAAAGAACAGACGGCTGATCATCAAACTTCACAGGAGAAGCTAGTGAAAGAGACAATATTCTGAATTTCTTCGAAATGGCCCAGTCTATCGCATCAATGACACTGCTGGTAGTTCCTCTTCCATTATCTGCGAGTACTTTTGCTATTTTCAGGTTGCAATCCTTAGCTATTCCGTAACGTCTTCCGTTATCACTTCTTGTATTTCCTGCAGCCACTCCTGCACAGTGGGTACCATGTCCGTTTGGATCTCTGTTCCAGTCCTCACCATCTATGAAAGATTTCCCTTCAATCACTTCGGCGGAAAAATCCGGATGGGAAATTTCAAGTCCGGTATCAAGAATGCATACATCAATACCTTTTCCTGTATAGCTGGCATTTTCCAGTCCGATCGCTTTTAATCCCCATTCCATTTCAATGAATGATTTTTGAGGTAAAGGTTTGCTGGTAATATATTTTTCAAGTTCTGAGATTTTTTCTGCAAGCCCGGCCGACTGCTTTTTAAGCTCATTAATCAATTGCAATTCATCTGCAGGAAAAAATTCCCTTTCTTTTTCGTAGTATACAATAGAATTGGATTCATCTTTCACAGCACTTTTCAATTGGTCTTCATCCATATTTTCCACCACCAGAACACCAAGATTTTTGTAAAGTACACCATTGTCCTGATCAATGATTTCATAGGAACGATTTTCTTTCGATAGAAATTCTGAAGAGGTGATACTCACTTCCAGCTCTTTCTCAATTTTTTTGAGTGCATTTTTCTGCTGGTTCTGCAGCAGAACAATATATCTTCCGGTTTCCATAATGATCTTTTTTAAATTAACTTCAGAAATATCTTTTCGAGAATAAGAAAAATATCCTCTGGAATAATGGTCAGTCTGAGCTTTTTATTAATTCCTGATATCGCTGTATTCTGTTCAGCCAGTGAAGTCCAGAAACGTTCAATTTTAGGCACGGAATTCATGTCCTTCAGCTTTTCATCATCCAGAATACCATTTTGATATAATGAGACAATGATTCCTGAAATAAGTTCTTCCGCCTCATCAAGTTTTTTATTTTCCCTGGCATATATTTCCATCAGAATATCATAAATACTTTCCATTCCGTTAAATGAGAATCCTGCAAGCATTTCTCTTCTTCCCGTCATTATTTTTTCCATTTTAATAGGATTAAAGCCTCTTTTAACGGTAGAAATCATATTCATTACCTTCAGCACTTCAGATTCATGACTGGTGTTTCCTTTGGTACGGAAATACTCCAGAACCTCGTTGAGAAACGCATCGAACCGGGCATCAAAGTCAAATGATTTTGACAGGTATAAAGCCTGAACTTCATTGAACTGTTCCAGCAGTTCTTTGATTTTCTGTACCGTAAAGTGAATAAGTTCCTGCATTACTCAAAAGTTATCTGTTCTATTTCGTTGCCGTCTTTATCTTTGTAAGACACAATTCTGATTCCTTCCTCCTCCATTTCCACATGCAGGTTGATGAATAATTTGTCTTTATCTTCTGCCGCACTTGTATTGGGATCTATGTAAATGCTGTTCAGCTTTGCATTCACCAGCGTATATTTATTCAGCAGAACTTTTGAAAAAATTTCTTTCAGTTCATCGGTTTCTTCTTCTGTTCCTTCCTGCGGTCTGAAGATCCCTGAATTTAAAAGCTGCATTTTATTTCTGAGATCCAGCTTGAGCACTTCATTGGCAGGAAGTTTCCCGAATTTCTGATCATTCTTTTCCAGCTTGCTGAACAGGGTTCTGAATTCTTCAGTCTGAAGCTGTCTTTTGCTGATTTCGGGAATATTAAATTTCTTCTCCCTATTCACCAGACGGATTCTTTCATTTATTTCTGTCACAAACTGATCTTCATTCAGTTTAAAATTATATTTGGGATCTGAATCGATATCCGTAATTTTAATCGGAATGTCCATCTTTACACTAGGCAGAGCATAGCGCGGAACCTTGAAATACTTAAGATATTCATGGCGGGCATATTCTTTGGCAATAAGAACCGCATTCTCATCTGCTTTTTTACGAGCCTGAATTATCTCGTTGTTGAGATAATCCAGGTAATCTGATAGTTTTATCATCTTTCGTAAAATCTTTTATTGTGAAAGAAGTCCAAGCACTTTTTCAAGCCCTGCAGGCATTTCGTCATTGGTTGCACGCACTTTTACCCCAAGAGAATATTCTTTTTCCACTTTAATTCCTGTACTGGAAGTTCTCTTATAGGAGACATCCACTTTGAATTTCACAGGTCCCCATCCACCGGACACTCCGGCATTGATCCCGAACTCATCACTTACGTCTTTTGTGTATGTAGAATTAAGTTTCACATTAAAGTCTACTTCACAGGTCTCAATTCTGAAGCTCGGAACATTCAGCAAAGCAATAAAAGGCACTGAAATTTCCACGTCGTTCGGAATCATTTTAGGGTTGGTGGCACTTACCGGCTCATCTTCTTTAAAATCCGGGTTCGGAATATTTTTTTTGTATTTGAATTCTGCCATTCTCAGTTTTTTAGGACTGGCAGCATTGGCCGGATCTGTAAGTTCGAACCCGACTTCGTTGATGAAATTAACGGTGGCAATTGAGGCATTGGACTGTGCTTTTACACAAGCATCCAAAGGTCCGCCAATAATCGTTGCAAAGTCGATGCTTCCCAATTCTGCTGCAAAATCTGCATTGGCAGCATCTGAAGTTCTGAAGATCTCTTCATCGGCAGCCATTCTACCGGCAATCAGTTTCATGATCTCAGAAGAGGCACCGGAAAAAGATTTTTCCCACTTTTCATCATAATTCTTTTTGAACTCGTCTACAATGGCTAACAATTCCTTATTCGTCAATGAACTCAGTTCTGAAGTTTCAATTCCTGACACTTTTTCATAGACTGCCGGAGTCAATATTTTTTCTACTCCCGATAAAAGGTCGATTAACTCATTTTTTGTTTTTTTGGCGTGGCTTGCTTCAAGCACCGATTTTAATGTTTCCATGTTTTTTGTTTTTGATTAATATTGTGGGACAAAATTAGATCACCGGCCTTCAAAACATTTCAGGAGAACCCCTCTACTTGTTCAGGAAAAACACCCTAAAAAATAAAAAGCCTGAACTTACGGTGGTAAGCTCAGGCTTTTGTAATATATAGCAAATATTTATTTTATAGACGCAAAGATCATATTAACTATTATTATTTTTAAGTAAGCTGAGAAAGCAACAAGTTGCTGATGAAGCTGCATGGATATGCTTACGCTTAGACAGTGAAATGAAGAATCCAGGTTTTATGTGAGATTCTTCCTTCGTCAGAATGACAATGGCGTAAAATTGTATATAGTCGCCAATTAAATAAATTCACCTTTTCTATGCCGGCTTTTTGCTGTTATTTTCCAGATTGACATCCGGAACAACAGAATTCGGATCCAGTTTCACCTCATCAATTTCCTTGCTGGATTCTACCTTGAATGTCCATTCAGTATTTCTTTTCCAAACTTCAACAGGAATTTTTACCATCTGTGTTGTTCCGTCTTTGAATCTGATTTGTACAGTTGTTGGCATTGGCAGCTGGCCAATATTTTCAACCGTAATCTGAACGCCGTTTTTAAAGTCTCCGTTGACATATTGTACGTTTTTAACAGCCTGATCAATTTTCCATTTATTAAAGAACCATCCTCTCCAGAACCAGTTCAGTTCTTCTCCGGAAACATTTTCCATTGTGTGGAAGAAATCCCATGGTGTCGGATGTTTGAATGCCCAGCGATCTATATAGGTTCTGAATGCTTTGTCAAACTTTTCAGGTCCGAGAATTGCTTCTCTTAAAACATCTAATCCTGTTCCCGGTTTATAGTAAGCCAACGCTCCGATACTTCTTTCTTTCATATTATCAGGACCTACCATTACAGGCTCCAGACTGTCAGTCAGCAAATACATTCCTGATCTTGCCAGATTCGGTTTACGGTAATATTCTCCTTTATTAAAAGCTTCGGTGGAAAGTCCGTTGATAAAAGTATTAAATCCTTCATCCATCCATGCAAATAATCTTTCATTAGATCCTACGATCATAGGGAACCAGTTGTGTCCGAACTCGTGGTCGGTAACGCCCCAAAGATCTTCCCCTTTGGAATCCATATGACAGAAAACAATTCCCGGATATTCCATTCCACCTTCGTTTCCTGCTACATTGGTGGCAGCCGGATAGGTGTATTCATACCATTTTTTTGAATAATGTTCTATGGCCGCTTTCGTATATTCTGTAGATCTTCCCCATGCTTTTTCACCAGCACTTTCTACTGGATAAGCAGAAATAGCTAAAGATTTCTTTCCACTGGGTAAATTGATTTTTGCTGCATCTAAAATAAATCCTGCAGATGATGCCCATGCAAAATCTCTTGTCTGATTAATTTTAAATTTCCAGGTCTTTGTTCCTGAAGTTTTATTTTTACCGATTTCAGACTCAGGGCGGATCATTACCGTTTTATCACTGTTTCTTGCCTCATCCCATCTGTTGATTTCTTCTTTGCTGTACACTTCTTTCTCATTCAGAAGTTCTCCGGATGCTACGACATAATGACTGGCAGGAACAGTAATATTGGCTGTAATATTTCCATATTCTAAATAAAACTCTGAAGCTCCAAGGTAAGGAAGCGTATTCCATCCCATCACATCATCATACACGCACATTCTCGGATACCACTGTGCGATGGTAAATATCTTACCGTTTTTAGTATCCTGAACTCCCATTCTATCTGAACCATACTCAGGAGAAATAAAAGAATATTCTATTTCTATCTTTGCCACACCTCCATTGGCTTTCAGCTCTTTGGGAAGATCAATCTGCATTCTTGTATCGGTAACGGTGTATTTTACATCTTTCTTACCATCCAGTTTGACTGATTTAATGGTATATCCACCGTTAAATTCTTCACCATGAGCTCCGTTTCTGCTCCCGGAGAGCGGAACTACTCCATTTCCTCTGGAATCTTTTGCAAACAGATTCTGATCCAGCTGCAGCCAGAGAAAACCTAATTTGTCAGGACTGTTGTTGGTATAGGTAATCTGGGCTGTACCGGTAATTTCTTTTTTATCTTCATTCAGGCTGACGTTCAAATGATAATCTGCTGAATTCTGCCAGTAAGCATGTCCCGGCTGTCCGCTTGCAGAACGGGTAGCTGTGCCTGTCTGCGGATAAAAGAACGGCTTAAATGCTTCTACATAATCGTATTTCGGAGTTTGCTGTGCATATGCAGATCCTGAAAAGAGGACAACTGCAAGCGTCGAAACAAGGGTTGGAAGTTTAAAATTCATTTGAAAAAGTATTATTTAGTGTATAGGTAAAAAAAACTCCCGGATTTGTTACACATCCGGGAGTTTTTTTAATATAAGTTTAATTTAATTCGATTTTTTGGCTTTAATCATTGCTTCCAAAGCATCCCACATTTCTTTAGGAATTGCTTCAAGCATATTGAATTCTCCGGCTCCCTGAAGCCATTCTCCACCATCAATAGTTACCACTTCCCCATTCATATACGCTGAATAATCGGAAACCAGATAAGCCGCAAGGTTGGCAAGCTCCTGATGTTCTCCCACTCTTCTCAACGGAACTTTTTTCTTCATATCAAATTTCTCCTGCAGATCCCCGGGAAGAAGTCTGTCCCAAGCTCCTTTCGTAGGGAAAGGTCCTGGTGCAATAGCATTGAAACGGATTCCGTATTTTGCCCATTCAACCGCTAATGATCTGGTCATCGCCAGCACTCCTGCTTTTGCACAGGCAGACGGTACAACATAGGCTGAACCTGTCCATGCGTAAGTGGTTACGATATTCAGTACTGTTCCGGGAGTTTTAGAATCTATCCAGTGTTTTCCTACGGAAAGGGTACAGTTTTTCGTTCCTTTTAAAACAATATCGAGAATGGAGTCAAAAGCAGAGTGAGTCAGTTTTTCTGTGGGAGAAATGAAGTTTCCGGCTGCATTATTCAACAAAATATCAATCTTTCCGAATTCTTTCAGAGTTGCTTCTTTCATGGCTTCCACCTCATCCCAGTTTCTTACATCACAAGCTACACAAAGCACCTTGCCTCCTGTTTCCTCTTCCAGATCCTTAGCTGTTCCCTGTAATTTTTCCAGGTTTCTGGAAGTGATCACTACTTTGGCGCCCAGTTCAAGAAAGTATTTAGTCATCGCTTTTCCAAGACCGCTCCCGCCTCCTGTAACAATCGCTACTTTATCTTTTAGTGCACCTTCGCGCAGCATAGGTTGTGTATATAGACTCATAAAATATTTTTTCTTAAAAATAATAAATATTGAAATGCAATCCTGTAAAATAGGTTGATAAATAATGCTACAAATAATTATTCTTCACATAGAAGCTCTCTCAACTTTTACATTCATGATTTTTAACCCCAAAAGACATAAAAGTTTTAAATCCTTAAGTTTTTAGAGCCAAGCTCTATGTAAATAAGTACATCAAAGATTTTCATCTTATTTGAACTTTTCTCCGGCATTATTTTAAACTTACTTAAGCGGACAAAATGAAAGCTTTTGTGCCTTTTGCGGTTTCATAAAGATTAGGCGCCTTTATAAATAAACTATTCAAAAAAGAAAATAGCCTGATAACAATTACCAGGCTATTTCTATTTGTTAAAACGATATATTAAGAAGCTACCACTCCTTTGAAAGAAAGTGTTTTAGGAGTTTTGCTGTCGCTGGTAGTAACATTTACTGTCTTCATAAATGGCCCTACTGTTGCTGCGTTATAGCTGGCTTCCACAAATCCTTTTTTTCCTGGCTGGATAGGAGTTTTTGTGTAATCAGCAGTTGTACATCCGCATGAAGGAGCTACATTCTGAATAATGATTGGTTTTGAACTTGTGTTTGTAAATTCAAATCTGATCAATTTTGGTTTACCCTGAGGAATATTTCCTACATCGATAGATTCTGATTTCCATTTAATAGCATCAGCAACCATTTTTACGATAGATGGAGCATCTGTTGTCAATACATTCGCATAAAACGGAGAGAACGCCAACACGGCTAAAAGAGCTGTAATTTTTAATTTTTTCATGAGTATATATTTTAATATTTGAAACTGACTATGTTCTTCTATATGACAAATGTAAAGCAGACAATGATTATGGCTTGTTAACCGCTGTCTAACATTTGTTAATGAGTTGTTAATAGTAAAAGATAAATAGATATTTTTGGATAATATTGTTTCAGGAAATGAAAATAAAAAGACTCAATATTATTATCACGCTGGGATTCGTCGCTATTATCGGAATTTTAATAGCACAATTGATGTGGACGATACAGGCTTATAATCTTGAAGATAAAAAGTTTAACCAAAAGGTCAATATTGCCTTAATGGAAGTCGCAGAAAAACTCTCAGGAGGAAAGACATCCTACACCGAAAATCCTGTACAGAATATTGCCAATGACTATTATGTGGTTAATATCAACAATGAATTTCACCCTGTTGTGCTTGAATATTATCTGAAGACAGAATTTACCCGCTTTCAGATCAATACAGATTACGTGTATGCATTATACAATTGCCACAGCGATAAAATGGTATATGGAAAGTATATGACGACCCATCAGGAAAGCCCAGGCAATAAGATCATTAATTTTCCGAAGCATAAAAATCTGATCTACTATTTTTCCATACGATTTCCTGATAAAACCACTTACCTGATCAGTTCATTAAGATTCTGGTATCTCCTTACATTTGCCCTTATCATCATCCTTTTGGTGTATGTATATTCTATTTATACGATCATTCAGCAGAAGAAGTTCTCGGAGCTGCAGCGTGATTTTATCAATAATATGACTCATGAGTTTAAAACACCTTTATCCTCCATCCTGTTAGCATCAGAAGCGCTTAATAAACAGGAACTGGTACAGGATAATTCCAAACTGCAGACCTATACATCCATTATCATCAATCAAAGCCACAAGCTCAATAGCCACATTGAGAAAATATTGAATATTGCGAAGAACGATGCAGCCGGACTATCATTAAAACCTCAAAAAATCCTGTTACAACCTTTTATTCAAGAGATTGCAGATAATATACAGCACAAAAATAAAGATCTCAGCATCGAAATCGATATTGAAAACAGTACTTCGGTAATGGCAGATGAATTTCACTTTACGAATATCATTTACAACCTGCTGGATAATTCCATCAAGTATTGTGAAACAAAGCCTGTGATTAAAATTTCAGCTTATAAAGATTCAAAAGGCTTATATTTAAAGTTTAAAGACAACGGAATGGGAATTCCTGCTAAAAATATTCCTCATATTTTTGAAAAGTTTTATCGGGTACATACCAAAAGAAGTGAAGAAGTAAATGGTTTCGGACTGGGATTATTTTATGTAAAAAAAGTAGTTCAGCAGCATCATTGGAAAATTTCTGTAGAGAATAATGAAGACAAAGGAATTACTACAACGCTCTTCTTTCCGTTTTCAAATTAATCATGTGTAAGTATGGAGAAATCTAAAATTTTATATGCCGAAGATGATAAAACAATAGCTTTTCTGGTGGAAGACAGTCTGGAAAGTTATTATGATATCAGCTGTTATTCTGATGGAGAATCTGCGTTGGAAGCATTTAACAGCCAGGATTTTGATATCTGCCTTCTGGATATTATGATGCCTGGCATGAACGGATTTGAGGTGGCACAGCGAATCCGCAGTAAAAATGCTGAGGTTCCGATTATTTTTATCTCTGCAAAAGCTTTAAAAGAAGATAGAATTAAAGGGCTTAAAATTGGAGCTGATGATTATCTGGTAAAACCGTTCAGTATTGAAGAACTGATGTTGAAAATTGAAGTTTTTCTGAAACGCACTAAGAAATCGGATACTTCCCCTCTACAATATAAAGTGGGCAAATATGATTTTGATCCAAAAAATTACACCCTGAAAGGTGCGGAAAACAATATTACCCTTACCCAAAGAGAATCTGATCTTCTTTTATATTTTATCCGCCATAAAAATCTGGTGGTTAAAAGGCAGGAAATTCTAAAGGCCATCTGGGGTGATGATGATTATTTTATGGGACGAAGCCTCGATGTTTTTATTTCCCGGCTGAGGAAGGTACTGGCTGCAGAACAGAACATTTTAATAGAAAACCTTCATGGAATAGGTTTCCGTTTTTCTGAAAAAGAATAAATAGCCCTTAACTACTTTAAAAACACAACAGAAAATGATGATTTTAATTAATTTTAAACTTTGAAAAATTGTCATTAATGAAAAATCGCAAGTCTATTGTTTTTCTTTCTCTAGCATTTTTAAGTGCAAACTTTCATGCCCAAAAATTTGAAAAATTAATACAATATGTCAATCCTCTGATCGGAACTGAAAAGATGGGACATACTTATCCGGGAGCCACCGTTCCTTTTGGTGCCGTACAGCTAAGCCCTGAAACAGACACCATTTCCTATGAACTCAATGGAAAATATAATGGTGAGGTTTACAAATACTGCGCCGGCTACCGTTATGAAGATAAAACCATAGTGGGATTCAGCTCTACCCATTTCAGCGGTACAGGACATTCTGATCTGGGAGATTTTCTGGTAATGCCTACTGTTGGAAAACTTCAGTTGAATCCCGGAACAGCAGCTAATCCTGAAAACGGCTACAGAAGCAGATTTTCACACCAGAACGAAACTGCAGAAGCCGGATATTATAAAGTAAAACTGGATGACCACAATATTCTGGCAGAGCTGACAGCAACTCCCAGAGTCGGAATTCACCGTTATACTTTCCCAAAATCTGACCAGGCTCACATTATTCTGGATCTGATGGCCGGCATTTACAATTATGATGGGAAAAATGTATGGACATACGTTCGTGTAGAAAACGGAAATACCATCACAGGTTATCGGCAGACCAATGGCTGGGCAAGAACCAGAACGGTTTATTTCGCCATGAAGTTTTCAAAACCTTTTAAATCTTACGGTCAGCAAAACTATGACGAAAAGCAGGTTTACAAAGGATTCTGGAGAAAATTCGACCAAAATAAAAACTTCCCGGAGATGGCAGGAAAGAACCTGAAAATGTATTTTGATTTTGATACCAATGAAAATGAAGCGATTGAAGTAAAATTGGCCATTTCTCCGGTAAGCCAGACCAATGCTCTGGAAAACCTGGAAAAAGAAGCAGGAAGTATAACCTTCGATCAGGCTAAAATACAAGCCCAGGACAACTGGAATAAGGAATTAAATAAAATTGTCATTAGAGGTTCTGATACAGAAAAGATCAATTTCTATACAGCAATGTACCACACCTTTATCAATCCCACCACTTATATGGACGTCAATGGAGAATATAAAGGGTTGGATCAAAATGTTCACAAAGCGGATGGTTTTACCAATTACACAACCTTCTCTTTGTGGGATACTTACCGTACACTCCATCCATTTTTTAATATCATCCAGCCTAAACGAAATGGTGACATGGTAAAATCCATGATGGCTCATTACAATCAGTTTTCTATGAAAATGCTGCCGATCTGGTCACATTACGCCAATGACAACTGGTGTATGAGCGGTTATCACAGTGTAAGTGTAGTGGCTGATGCTATTATTAAAGGAAATTATACGGGTGATCCTGAGGAAGCTTTGAAAGCATGTATAGAAACAGCAAATAAAAGAGATTACGAAGGCATAGGACAATATATTGACCTTGGATATATTCCGGCCGAGAAAAACGGAACTTCAGTTTCCAATACCTTGGAATATGCCTATGATGACTGGGCGATTGCTCAACTGGCAAAACATTTAAACAAAACAGAAATCTACAATCAGTTTATCAAACGTTCTGAGAACTGGAAAAATAACTTTGACAAAACCATCGGGTTTATGCGTCCGCGTCTGGCAGATGGAAGCTTTAAAAAGGATTTTGATGTATTAAGTACCCATGGGCAGGGCTTTATTGAAGGAAACTCATGGAACTACAGTTTCTTTGTCCCGCAAAATCCCGATGAACTGATCACGATGATGGGCGGAAAGAAAAAATTCGCATCCAAACTGGATGAGCTGTTCACCATGCATTTACCTGATGAATTCTTTGCAGACACTGAAGATATTACCCGTGAAGGAATTATTGGTGGATATGTTCACGGAAATGAACCTGCTCACCATGTTGCTTATTTCTACAACTGGGCCGGACAGCCATGGAAAGCACAGGCACAAATCCGTCGTATTCTGGAAATGCAGTATAAAGCAACACCGGACGGATTGGGCGGAAATGATGATGCCGGGCAAATGAGCGCATGGTATATTCTGAGTTCATTAGGTTTCTATCCTGTAGCTCCTGGATCAGAGAACTATTCTATCGGGAGCCCGGCGATTGATCACGCTGTACTGAATCTGGAAAACGGAAAAATTTTTGAAATTGAAGCGATCAACCAAAGCCCGGAAAATATGTATGTTCAGAAGGTTCTTTTGAATGGAAATGAAATTAAAAACTTTACATTAAAGCATTCTGAAATTATGAATGGAGGGAAGCTGACATTTTATATGGGAAATAAGGCGAAAAAGTAAAAAGGCGAATGACCTGGGATTTGAACATTCACAGTCTTTTAATTAAATAAGTTTTGGCTCCTATGTTTGCAAAAGAATAAATTTACATACAAAGCAAAAGGGGTGAGAGAACAGTTTTGGCTAAATAACTCAGGAAGTATATTGTGCTTTAGAAATGTCCTCACTTCTTTATTC
>NZ_JBKKJT010000014.1:0-46152 GCF_046614675.1 Chryseobacterium cupriresistens
CAGATAGATTTTGAAGAAAGTAGGGTAAAAATCAAAGACGTTCACCCTACGCAAGCTAACTCAAGGTCGCTTTTATAAATATAAATGTATAAAAAATATTTGGAAGTTAACACAGAATCTAAAGCCGATTGAAAATTATAATCTTTATCAAACGGACTAAAGTCCGTTCCTATTGAATAAAAACGGTAATTATACATTCATCTTTTTCACTGAAAAAACTCCTTCATTCACATGAATGATCACCTTCCTTCCATAATCAATCTGAACAGCAAACATATTCTCCAGTGGAAACTGAAGTACCGCCTGAAGGATCAGACGAATAACTCCGGCATGCGTAACTATAAGTGCTTTTTCCAGATCTTTTCTTTGAATGAATTCATTCCAGAAGCTGAGAACCCGGGTTTGCATTTCAAGGAGATTTTCACCGCCCGAGGCTTTTACACTCACAAAATCCTGATACCACGGATTGATTTCTTCTTCTGAAATATCCGTCCATTTTTTCATTTCCCAGTTCCCGAAATTCATTTCACGAAGTCTTTCATCTGTTTGATAATCAAATTTAAAATAATCAGCCAAAAGACGACAGCGTTGAGAAGGACTTGAAACAATTACGTCGTAATGCTTGTCTATTTCCAACATTTTAAAATCTTCAGTGAAATCTTTACGTAAAGGCATTTCAGCAAAACCATAACACAGGTTTTCCGGATTTTCTACAGCAGTATGCCGGATTACATGAATTTCCATACGATGATTGTTCCTAAATAAAATAAAACTTCACAAACCTGCTGTACTGAACCCAAGCAATCACCTGTATACCCTCCGATATGCTTTTTAAAATACCAGCCCAGATACATTTTCCCCAGATACGCGAGAGCAAAAGCAAAAATCAAACGCCAGTCCTGAACCAGGGCAAATGCAATTAAAACACTGATAAATCCTACCAGCAACGCCGTCTTATCCAACGGTTTATTGGCTAAAGGTTTTGATTTGCTTACATCAATATCAGTGACATACTGGTGAGTATAGATCATCGTTCCTGCAATAAAACGGCTTACCGTATGCCCTAAAATAACAATGAGTAAAACGCCCACCGGATTATTCATTCCTAAGGTCTGAATACTATAAAATTTTAAAGCAAAAAGCAAAATGATCCCTATTGTACCATATGCTCCTACCCGGCTATCCTTCATGATTGTCAGGATTTTTTCTTTTCCATAACCGCCCCCGAAGCTGTCGCACATATCTGTAAAGCCATCTTCATGAAAAGCTCCGGTCAGCAAAACATTGGAAATCATCATTAAAACAATCCCGATTTCAAGATTAAAAAGCAATGTAGAAAGATAAAGAACCAAAGCGTTGATGAAGCCTACGATCAAGCCTACCCAGGCAAAATATTTCTGAGATTTATTCATAATCTCGCTGGAGTACGGAATGGTAAACGGAACCGGAATTCTCGTGAAAAACATGAGTGCCGTTGCAAAGTAAATCAGTTCATTTTTTATAGCTTTCATTTAGTTTTTATTTGATACATCTGCATCTTCGAAACTTGACATTTCATTCAGAAAATTAACGGCACTTTGAATAATCGGATAAGCCAATGCACAGCCTGTTCCTTCACCAAGGCGCAGATTCAGATTGAGAATGGCCTGTTCTCTCATTAATCCCAACAGCTGAGGATGGGCATTTTCATTGCTTACATGGCAGAAGATACAGTTGTTCAATACTTCAGGATTCTTTTTCCAGACCGTGGCTACAGCAACTGTTGCGATAAAACCATCTACCATGATCAGCATATTGTGGTGATAAGCTTCTTCTATGGCTCCAATCATTTGGGCAATTTCCAATCCCCCAAAGGTCTGGGCTATTTCATCCTCAGACATTTCAGAAGGATATTTTTCTATGGCCTGTGTTAAAATACTGATCTTATTGTCAAGCTGATGATCATTCAGTCCCGTTCCACGTCCGATGCAATTGATAATCGGAATGTCAAAGAGCTTGCTCATCATCAAAGAAGAAGCGGAAGTATTGCCGATTCCCATTTCACCGAACCCAATGATATTGCAGCCTTTTTTAGCAATATCATTCACCACTGCTTTTCCATTTTTAAGCGCCTGATGGTATTCTTCAGGAGTCATGGCAGGTTCTTCCAGAATATTACGGCTGGATTTTCTTACTTTTTTATCAATGAGATTCAGTCCTTCCGGGAAATCAAAGTTCACTCCTGCATCTACAATTTTAATGTTGATACCATTCTGTCTGCAAAAAACATTAATGGCAGCACCTCCGCCAAGGAAGTTCATCACCATCTGATAGGTGACCTCCTGTGGATAGGCACTTACTCCTGCAACAGCAATCCCATGATCGGCCGCAAAAACTACCATATGAGGATTCAATAACTGTGGTGAAGTGGTTTTCTGAACCATTCCGATTTTGTGGGCAATATGTTCAAGATGTCCTAATGCGCCTAACGGTTTTGTTTTAAAATCAATTTTATGCTGTAATTCTGATGATAACATGGATGTTTATAGTTACGTTAAATGGAAAAGTGCAATATTAGTAAAATCCAATGAGTCTTTTCTTTTGTCTTGACACAAAAGAAACAAAAGGTCAAACCTTGAAAATTGAGCTAAAAATAAAATGTGTTCTCTAAAAATTCTAAACTCGTGCGAATTCATTATTACTTTTTTGTATCAACATATTCGTCGCACTCAGACAGGAGAATTTTCTTAACGTTCACACAATTTATTTTTTTAACGCCCAATTTTCAAAAGTCAAAAAATTTTAGCCCACAATATTCACTTACTCACCAACCCGAACCCCGCCACTCACAAACTCTCAAACTCTCCCACACTCAAACCCTAAACTCCATCCCCACGAAACCCGCACCTCGAAACTTAAAAAAGCTACGCGAGTACATTGCGCACTTCATCTTTTACTTTGCATCATCAATACAAAAACAATGACACCAAAAATACTTGAAAAAATAAAAGAAATAGAAGCAGCACGGGGCGTGGAAGTCCTTCTTGCTGTAGAATCAGGCAGTAGAGCCTGGGGTTTTGCGTCTCCTGACAGTGATTATGATATACGTTTTATATACCGTCATGAAAAAGACTGGTATCTTTCTCCCTGGGATAAGGATGAAACGATAGAATTTATGACAGAAGATGATCTGGACGGCTCTGGCTGGGATCTGCGAAAGACGTTTCATCTGTTGTTAAAGTCAAACGCGGCTTTGCTGAGCTGGTTTCATTCTCCTATCGTTTATAAAGCGGATGAAAAGTTTGTAGAACTGTTCAAACCTTTGGCTCCTGCATGCTTTTCTCCGGTTGCGGTTTCTTATCATTATCTGAGCATGAGCAAGAAATATCTGGAAGCCTGCAGACATGATGAAGTAAAATTAAAAAGCTATTTTTATTGTTTACGAACCACATTAACAGGAAAATGGATCATAGAAAAAGGAACGGTTCCTCCTGTACTGTTCAATGACCTGCTTGTTTTGACAGATGATGATACCAGACGTAAAATAGAAGATCTTGTCACCTTAAAAGCAACCAAAGGAGAACCTTACTACCATCCGAACGATTGGGAACTGTTTGATTTTCTGGAGAGAACAGTCGCTGAAAATGAAGAAAAATCGAAAGGTTTACCTGGAGGAAAGGCGGATAAAGGTGAGATGGAGAGGGTTTTTAGGGAGATATTAGAGAAATGTTAGGGATTACGGGAAACCGTAGTTCATTTTTTAGAAACTATATTGAAATATTAATATATTAGAAAAAACTAAATAATTCTATAAAACTATGAGACTTGTAGCAATATACTTAAATGACCATTTTTTGTTTTCTGACACAGTACTAAACCTTGGAGGAAAATACATTTATGATGTTAAATATAAACAAGATAATAAATATGAAATAACCAAAGTTCCAAATACAAATCATATTGAAAATTTTTGGGGTAATAATATATCATTAGTCTCTGCAATTGTAGGAGAAAATGGATCAGGAAAAACTAGCCTTTTTAGAAACTTAAATAAAACATTTTCTCCTTATGACAGACAGGATAAAATCTCTAATTCTATTTTTATTTTTGAAAATTTATCAGAAGACAGCTATTGTTATTTCTCTGAAAAATTTGAAATTGATGAGGCTGCTAAAATTAAGAAGAATGAAATTGAAACAATTTATTATTCTCCGGTTATTGATTATGATTTAATTGATATTAACTCACCAATAAGTATGATACAATATTATAGTGAATCAATTTCAACATTTTATATTCAAAATATTCAAAGACATTTATTTTTCCTAAAAAATACTGATTTACTTGAAAGTCTAAAAAAATCATATGATCACTTTCCTTTCTATGAAAAATTAACAATCAAAGCGAATCAATTGTATAGAGATGATTTTGAAAAAGTTTATATACAATCAACAATTGGAAATAGTTTTTACAGAGTTAGAAATAATTTAATGCAATTAGCAAAAAATAATGGTTTTTGTTTTTCTAATGAAAATGAAGTTGAAGAATATTTTAATAGAAACGACAGCTTACAAGAGGAATTAAGAAATGTTTGGAGTAGATATAAAAATTCAAAAGAATCTTCTCATCTGTTACACGATGGAAAAGATTTTAAAAAAAATTTAGAAATAAATATTTTGTCACTATTAGTTATCAATGATACTTTTACGATAAACAACGATAACGGAAGTTATGACTTTAACAAAATCCTGGACGCAGAAAACTTCAAAGAAAAATTACACCATTTTTTCAATAAATACATCATACAGACAAGCCGTTTTTTTTACCAAATTTTACGAAAAGAGAAAGAAGAATTAGGAATTGAAGATTCTGAAACTCTATTAAGAGAACTAATGGATAATCCTAGCTTAAAAGGAGGTAATTTACCGGGTGGATTTAAAATCGAACCTATTAATAGAATAATAAAAAATCATATCCTTATTTTTAGGAGTATACTTGATTTTTACAATCAAATAAATCAACTTATAAATGAAGAATCTACTACAGAAATTGAAGGTGGACTTGAAATAGATATTACAAAGTTAGATTTAGAATCTTTCAATAAATTTATTAAAACATATGAATTTTTAAAAGATGAATTAACGGATTCATTACCTACTAAGAGTAGAGACATATTAGAAATTAAACCCACAAAAAAACTGTCGACAGGAGAAAAAGCTCTATTAGATTTATATTCTTCTATCTATGATTATTTGAAAAGATTTGGAGATCATCAATATAATGAAAATTGTATCTTTTTATTAGATGAAGCTGATTTAGGATTTCATCCAGAATGGAAAAAAAAATATATTAACGCTCTCATAACTACTTTACCTATTTTAATTAGTTCTGTAAAAGATAAAATTAAAAATTTACAGATTGTTTTTGCAACACATGACCCTTTAACTCTGTCAGATATTCCAAATAGAAATGTTGCTTACTTAAAAAGAGGAATTAAAACAGAAGTTTTATCAGAAAATCAAAAACCTACAAAATCTTTTGGCGCAAACATTACAGATTTATTATCTGATAGTTTCTTTATTAAAGATGGTTTAATGGGAGATTTCGCAAAAGAAAAAATCGAAGAGGTTATTAAATATTTAAATGGTAATACAAGTCTAATAACGGACAATGTTGAAGCAAAAAAAATAATTAACATTATTGACGAACCAATTCTTAAATACAAATTAGAAGATATGTATTTTGAGAAATTTCCTGAAGAATATAACAAAGAAAAGGAGATTGAGGAATTAATAAAAAAAGCACAAGAATTAGGATTAAATATTCAAAAATAATCATGTTAAACATAAATCCAACAAAAGAAGCAATTGATTTCCATAATGAAAAAGTTAGTAAGCTATTCAAGGAAACCATTAAAAAGGGATATATATTACGAGAAAAAACTCAAAAAAATCTTGCCTCAGAATTTCTGTCCTTTTTAGATAGATATAAGGATGAACTGATAAGTGCTAAGCCGGAAAGATTACTTGAAATAAATAAGGAATTCGAAAAGAAGGGGCTATCCAGTCATCAATTAAAGCTAATAAAAAGTTTTTTTATTCAAACTGGTTATAATAATTTCCCAAATAAAGAATTTTTAAATTTATTAGAAATTGATACCTGTGTATATTGTAATCGAAACTATACATTAGATTTTGATAAACTTAATAATGCACGAGCCGAGCTTGATCATTGGTTCCCAAAAGAAGATTATCCGATTCTTGCATTGAGTTTTTATAATCTAATTCCAAGTTGTCATTCATGTAATCACATTAAACATAATAATGCTCCAGATGGAGGTTGGGACAATGCATTACAAAACATTAATCATCCATATTTAGATGATAAAACTTCTATATTTTCTTTTAGCTATTTTTTTAGTTCTATTAATCAACCAAAGGCAATCATAAAATCAACTAGTGAAAAAGCAAAAAAAACCATTGAATTTAATAAAATCGATAAGATTTATGAAACTCAATCTACTAGAGAGCTCAAAGACTTATTAGATTTACGTTATAAATATTCTCAAAATTATTTAGATAATTTGTTAAACAAAACATTCACAGAAGAATTCTCAATGTCTAAAGAAGAGGCATATAGAATGGTTTTCGGCATAGAAGCTAAAGAAGAAAATTACCATAAAAGACCTTTTTCAAAATTTAAAAAAGATATTCTTGATGAATTATTAAAGTAGTATGACCATCCAAGACCTAAAAAACAAAAACCTCCTCCTCTTCGAAGCCATTTCCGGAAGTAGAGCTTTTGGGCTGGCGACGGAGAATTCTGATACGGATATCCGCGGGATATATTATTTGCCGAAGGAAGATTTTTTTGGACTGAACTATATTCCGCAGATTTCCAATGAAACAAATGATATCACCTATTATGAAATCGGGAGGTTTGTAGAACTGCTTCAGAAAAACAATCCTAATATTCTGGAAATTCTGGCAAGTCCTGAGGATTGTATTCTGTATAAACATCCGCTGATGGATCTGCTGAAAACGCAGGATTTCCTATCCAAACTATGCAAAGACACTTTTGCAGGCTATGCCGTTTCCCAGATTAAAAAGGCAAAAGGTCTCAATAAAAAGATTGTCAATCCGATTGATAAAGAAAAAAAATCGATCCTGGATTTCTGTTTTATTTTGGATGGACAAGGTTCTGTCCCATTGAAAAGATGGCTGGATGAGGATGGTCTCTCACAGGAAAATTGCGGATTGATAAACATTGATCATACCAAGGGAATGTTCGCTTTATTTTATGATGAATCGGGAACATTGGGATATAAAGGAGTTATTCAGAATGAAGAAGCGAATCAGGTTTCTGTATCCTCTGTTCCTAAAGAGGAAAAACCGGTTGCTTACCTGTTTTGTAATCTGGATGCGTATTCTGTGTATTGCAAAGATTACAGGGAATACTGGAAATGGGTGGCTGAGCGCAATGAAGAACGTTACAATGTTAATCAGACTCACGGACAGAATTACGACAGCAAGAATATGATGCACACCATACGACTTCTGCAGTCCTGCGAACAGATTTTTAAAACCGGTTCACTAACGATCCGTGTAGAAGACCGTGATGAACTTTTAGATATCAAAAGTGGCAACCAGTCGTATGAAAGTGTAATGCAAAGGGCAGAAGATCTTATTCAATCTATAGAAAATCATTATTCTACCACCACTCTACCCGACTCTCCGGACCTGGAGAAAACCACAAAAATATTAATTCAGATCAGAGAAAAACTGTATAATCATGAATGATAAACGATAAATGATAAATGATGAGTGATGAATAGTGGGATTGGTGAATTCCATCACTCCCACTCTCAAACACTCAAACCCGAAACTCATTTCTTCGCCGCCTTCGCCAATGGATTATAATCAAGACATATTTTAATCCAATACTCAAAATCATCTGCTTTTTTAAAACCTATGGGTTCTACATAGCAATAGCCATTTAACTGTTTCCCTTTCATGATCATTGGAAGAAAGCCTTTCTTTTCCGAAACCTCATCTTCCAGTTCGGGATTGTAGCGGCACATCAGATTATCATGACTGATGTTGATGCACATCTTTCCGTTCACCAGAAAAGACAGTCCGCTGAACATTTTCTTTTCCTCGACCTCTATATTATTTTCCATTGAAAGCCGTTCACGTACACGGTCTGCAAGTTCAATACTGTAAGCCATGATTTCTTTTTTTTTGATGTATCCTTTTTAATAATAATGGCTTCGACAGGTTCAGCCTGACAGCACTTAAAAATTTCGGCTGGTATTCCAGTTGCCACCCTGAGCCTGTCGAAGGGTATTAATAAGAAAACCTTATAATCATTTCTTGAGTATTACTTAAAGGATAAGTTGATCAACTTTTCTCTTATTAAAATTAATAAAAAACTGTGATTAACACCTTATTTTTTTAGCATTATTGATGAATTCAAAATTTAAAAATTAAAATTTTATTTAAATAAATTATTGTTTTACGATAATTAATTATACATTTGCAATAGTAATTACAATTCATATCATGAACCAGACCAAAATTATTGCAAGAATTTTATTCTATATCTGTGCCTTACTTTCGGCCGGATATTTAGTCACTTTTGGGTATTCCCTATTCTGTCTTATGAGCGGATTTGCGGTCACGCCTTATAAAGATGGCCAGTTCCTTCACATCAATTATCCGTTTACAGAACAACCGTTTCTGAATATCGAAAACAATTATCCTTATATGATCTTTTCCTTTATGTTGGTGCTTATCACTTATGGAATCTTTTTCTGGTTATCTGCCAGGGTTTTCAAAGTGTTTTTCCAACAAAAACTGTTTACTCAGGAAAATATCATTCAGCTTAAGAGATTTTACCTGTACAATATTTTCATTCCGCTTCCTCTGGTTATTATCGCGAGTTTCTTTGTGGAAGTAGAAAGTATAATATGGGGACTGGTGTTTATTCACTTTATGCTTGGAATTTTCTGTCTGTTTCTTGCGAATATCTTTAAGCAAGGACTACATTTGCAAAACGAACAAGACCTATTTATTTAAAATGCCAATTATAGTCAACTTAGATGTGATGCTTGCCAAACGAAAAATGCAGAGTAAAGAATTGGCAGAAAAACTGGGTATCACGCCCGTGAACCTTTCTATCCTGAAAACCGGTAAAGCCAAAGGTGTCCGCTTCGATACCCTTGAAGCCATCTGTAAAATCCTGGAATGCCAGCCGGGAGATATTCTTGAATTTAAAGAGTAAACGAGTTGCAGGATGCGAGTTGCGGGGTTTGAGGGTTTGAGAGTTGGAGAGTTGGAGAGTTTGAGGGTGAGAGCGTTTGAGAATGATCTGTAAAACTTCCACTTCTAACCTCTAGCTTCTAGCCTCCTGCCTCTAGCTTCCAGCCATTAACTTCTAAACCAGCTGCCAAAAGGCCGCCTGTCCTTCTATTCCCCAAACACAACGTTATGAATACATTATCCATCAACAACCTTAGCCTCACCTATAAAAATGGATTTCAGGCTATTAAAGACATTTCACTCGACATCAAAAACGGTATGTTCGGGCTTCTTGGTCCCAACGGAGCCGGAAAATCTTCTTTGATGAAAACCATTGTCGGACTTCAGAAACCGACCTCCGGAACAATACTTTTCAACGGAGTGGACATCGCCAAAAACCCTGATTATATTAAACAGAATCTCGGATTTCTCCCACAGGATTTCGGAGTATATCCCAAAGTTTCAGCCTATGATCTGCTAGAACACATTGCCATTCTGAAAGGCATTAATGATAAAAACCAACGTAAAAACCAGATTCTGGGTCTGCTGGAAAAAGTCAACCTTTCTGATTTTGCGAAAAAAGAAGTTCATACCTTTTCTGGCGGAATGAAACAGCGTTTTGGTGTTGCCCAGGCATTACTGGGAGATCCGAAAATCATTATTGTAGATGAACCAACGGCAGGGCTGGATCCTGAGGAACGCAACCGCTTCAATACACTGCTCAATGATATCAGCCAGGATGTTATCGTTATTCTGTCTACGCATCTCGTTGAAGATGTCAGAAACCTTTGCTCAGAAATGGCAGTGATGAATCATGGGCAAATCCTTCGAAAAGGAAATCCGGGCACATTGATTGCTGAGCTGGACAACAGAATCTGGTCAAAACCCATTGACAAAAATGAACTGGAAACCTATTATTCCAGTTATGAAATTATCAGCAGGCAGCTTCTGGAAAGAGAACTCCACATCACTGTATTTTCTGAAGAATCTCCGAAAGATTTCAGCCCTGTAACACCTTTGCTGGAGCACGTTTACTTCCATACACTCACCCAAAAACCTTAATCATGAACGCGATATTCTTATTTGAAGCCGGACGCTCTTCCAAGCACTGGCTCACCTATCTTGTGCCCTTACTTTTAATAGGAATGGGCATCTTTTCTGGCAATCAGTTCAATCTTTCAGTAGGAGAAGGGATTTATTTAAACTCTCCCTACACCATTGGTTTTATGACCGGAATGCTGAGCCTTGCCGTGATTTTTTTCGCTACGGTTTATGCCTTGCAGCTGCTTTTTAAAGACCAGGATTCAAAATTTGACAGTATTCTGTTTTCATTCCCATTGTCAAAACTCACTTACCTGAAAGGAAAATTCTATGCTTATTTTTTACAGACGTTTTTAAGTTTTTCTTTCTTAATGACAGGATTTATAATAGGGCAGATAATGCGGACGGGAAGTGAAATGCAGGAAGGTTTTAACATTGTCCATTATCTATACCCTTTATTCATATTCGGTTTTATCAACAGTTTATTTGTCTGCAGTTTCCTTTTTCTCATTGCATTTATTGTCAGGAAAAAACTGCTGATTGTAGTAGGCGGACTGCTTCTGTATGTTTCTTACATGATTATCCTGTTGTTTTCCAATTCACCCTTTATGGCAGGAAGTCTTCCCCAGTCACTGGAAACGCAACAGTTTTCGGCTTTAATAGATCCTTTTGGATTATCCGCTTATTTTATGGAAGCCCGTGATCTCACAGCTCCTCAGAAAAATATTCAACTGGTACCTTTCTCTGGTTATCTTTTGTTTAACAGAATTTTATTCTCTTTTATATCTGTTGGAATTCTTCTGCTTTCGTATAGATTATTTTCTTTCTCCAATACCTCAGGAAAGAAAGTAAAAACATTAGGAAATACTCTTACATTTTCTGAAACCAATAAAGCAGATTATTCCACAGTGAAGCCAGACTTTGGTTGGAAGAACTCATTTCGATCTGTCTTATCTTTTGCAAAAACAGACCTTACTTATCTGTTTAAAAGTGCTGCTGTTCCTGCCGTTTCCATACTGTTGTTATTTTGTATGGGAATGGAAATGTATGCCGAAATTGAAAAAGGCATCCGCCTTCCGCAGAAATATGCAGGTTCCGGACTTATGGCAGCAACCATTTCGGAAAATTTTCATCTGCTGGGTCTTCTGATTTCTGTTTATTTTCTGAATGATATTTATTGGAGAAGCCAGTCTTCGGGGTTTTATCTGATTGAAAACAGTACTTATTTATCAAAAAACCGGTTAACCGGACATTTTATCTCCATCAGTTTTCTGCTGTTTTTCTTCACCGGAATTGTAATTATTCAGGGCATTATTTTTCAGGCGGCTTATCAGTATTTTCATATTGATTGGAATGCTTATCTCGGTGTTTGTCTTTTCAACACTTTCCCATTGATGCTGTTTTCCGGATTGATTCTTTTGATAAATGACAGAATTCCCAACAAATTCATAGCCCTTGGAGTTTCCATCCTTGCCGTTTTTATAGTATCAGGTCCGCTTTCGGGGAAATTGATACCCTACCCTCTTTTCAGAATATTCTCAGATTTTAAAGGGACTTACAGTGAGTTTAACGGCTATGGAATTTATGAAAAAGCTTTTCTACAAAGACTTTTATTCGGAACGGGGATTATCAGTATTTTATGGATGCTCAACAGCATTATAAAAATTAAAAAAGTTCCTGTACTTGCATCTGGCTTCAGTATCATTCTGCTCATCTCAGGAATCTTTGCCGGGGTATTGTTTATGAAAGGATATATTCCAAAAAATGAAGATCAGGCTATTCTAAGCTCGGCAGCATATGAAAAAAACTATCGAAAGTATGAAAAACTTCCACAACCGGATATCACCGATATTGCTACAGAAATTAAACTGTATCCTTCGAAAAATGCTTATCAGATTGTTGGAAAATATATCCTTAAAAATCAAACCAATCAACCTATCAATAAGGTTCTGATCAATTTTAATAAAGATTTAAAACTGGAATCTGCTGTGATAAAGTGTGGTACTGAAATCTCAAAAATTAATACCCATATTACAGAAGTTTCATTACAAAAACCTCTTCAACCAGGCAAGACTGCTTCTCTTGATTTTACATTATCTTATCAATGGTTTGCGGTCAATGGACACCAGTCTTTCAATGCCATTATTGAAAACGGATCTTTTATGAGAATCAGCAGGTATTATCCAACAATTGGATATCAGAAGGATAATGAAATTCAGGATGAAAAACAACGCAGCCAATTCAGCCTTGGAAAACTTACTGAACTGAAGAAACCGGAAGCCCCTGAAGTTTCAAAAAGGGATTTTATCAATCTTACGATGATGATTTCCACCGAAAAGAAACAAACAGCCATAGGAACAGGAGATCTTGTCAGAAAATGGTCACAGGCCGGGCGCAACTATTTTAAGTATAAAGCAGATCAGATTCCTTTCCGGTTTGCAGTTTCTTCAGCAGAATACAAGGTAAAAAGTATGAATTATAAAGGAATTGACATCAATCTCTTTTATCATCAGAAACACTTTGAAAATGTGAATCACCTTCTTGAAAATGCAAAGCTTACTTTAGATTACTGTCTGCAGAATTTCGGGCCATACCCTTTTAAAAGCATCAATTTTGCGGAGATTTCTTCTTTTACCAGAGGTTTTGCCGCTACAGCCTATCCTTCTGCTGTTTTTATGCCTGAGGATATGGTTTTCCACGCCAATATTCTGGCGGATAAGAAACAGGATGTCATCAATGAGCTGGCAGGTCATGAACTTTCCCATCTCTGGTGGGGCAGCAGCCAGATCGACCCTGATGACAGAGAAGGTTCTGTGATGCTTACTGAAACCCTCGCCATGTATACCGAAATGATGCTCTACAAAAAAATGCATGGCAAAGAAAAAATGATGGAAAGAATCAACGTACATCAGCAGATCTATGACAATGAAAAAGGACTGTCTGAAAATGTACCGATCTACAAAGCAACCGGAGACGTACCTCATATTTCATATTCCAAAGGAGCCGCAGCAATGGTAGAATTGAGTAACTTAATCGGTGAAGATAAAGTGAACCTGGCTTTGAAAAATTTCCTCAATAATAATCAATATCCAAAGAAACCTGGTTCATTGGATCTGATCAATGAGTTTTACAACGTTGCTCCGGATATTTCCACCAGAAAACAAATCGACAGATTATTTAAAACCACAGAAAATATAAGGTTTACTTCAGGGTCAAAAACTGCTCCTGTAAAGGCAAAATCCAAAGAATCCGGTAACAGCTTTTAATTTTTTTTTGAAAAAATTTTTCAGGAATTGTAACAAAGTAAAATGATGATTTACTAATTAATTGATATATCAATAATTGATACATCATTTTAAATCTGAAAATATGGAAAAATTAAATTCAATCATATTCTACAATATAGACAAAGCGATCAGATCTTACAGAAACTATGCTCAGCGCCAGCTGAAAGCATATGGTTACACGATCACTATTGATCAATGGCTTATCATCAAAGCAATTCTGGAAAACCCGGGAATTACCCAGAATGAAATTGGTGATCTGGTTTTTAAGGACAATGCTTCTGTCACGAGAATGATTGATTTAATGGTAAAATCAGAATACATTATCAGAAAAGTTCATCCTGAAGACCGAAGAAAAACCCTGCTGGAAGTGACAGATTCAGGGGTAAAAGTAATTAAAGAGGTTCAGAATATCGTAGAAAAGAACCGAAAAACAGCTTTAAAGGGCATCAGCAACGAAGAACTGGAAGTGATGTATTCAGCTTTACTGAAAATTTCAGAAAACTGTCTCAACCCTAAAAAGTAAAACGCTATGACCAGAATATTCTCACTTATTATTGTCTGTATGCTGATGCTGTTCAGCAGCAGGATCTCTGCCCAGCAGGCAATGCAGAGTTTGACTTTGTCAGGAAACATAAAATCCGACAAAGCAGAGCAGATGGAGATCAATCTCTTTGATGCTGATCAGAAATTGATCAAAACAGAAATTGCTGATAACAGCGGTAAGTTCAATTTTAATGATTTAAAAGAAGGAACTTATCAGGTAAAAATTAATAAAAACGGTACTGAGGTTTATCACTCGGAAAATATTTCATTAACCGAAAATAAGACCCTCAATCCCATTGACCTGAATGTAAAATCGATCGAAGGAGTAACGATCACCAAAACCAAGCCTCTCATTGAAAGACAGGATGGAAAGATGATCATGAACGTTGAAAACAGTATTGCAAGTACCGGAAATTCCGCTTTTGAAGTTCTGGAAAAGGCTCCGGGAGTGAATATTGACAATAACGACAATATCAGTCTTCGCGGAAAAGGAAACCTTCTGATCCAGATCGATGGTAAAAATACTCCCATGACGGGAACTGATCTTGCCAATTATCTAAAGGGAATCCCCTCTTCCACCATTGAAAAGATAGAGTTCATCACCAATCCTTCTTCAAAATATGATGCAGCAGGATCGGCCATCATTAATATTAAACTTAAAAAGGAACAGAGAAAAGGAACTAACGGAACTATTTCAAGCTCTCTGGGATCGGGTAAATATGTAAAAAACAACAACAGTTTCAGCATCAACCACAGGAATAAAAACATTAATATTTTCGGAAATTACAGCTTTGCGTACAGGGAAGCTTACAACGGATTGGTTCTCGACAGAAATTTCTATGAAGCCAATACCTTTAAGAAAGCGTATGTGCAGGATAATTATCTGAAATTCAAATTCAACAGCCATGTGGCCAAAGCGGGAATGGATTATTATCTGAACGACAAGAATGTGCTTGGATTTTCTGTGGGACTTATTTCCAACAAATTCAACATCAACGGAGACAATTCCAACGTCACACTGGGCAGCAGCTACCTTCCTGAAAGTACTTTTACAACAGTCAACAGATCGAATGACCGCTGGACCAATGTTTCATTCAACCTTAATCATAAATATACGATTGATTCGCTGGGTTCTGATATTTCTACCGATTTTGACTATATCAATTACGCCAACTCATCTTTGCAGAGCTTTGATACAAGAACGCATGATATTTCCAGCGGTACAGACAACCTCGACATTATCAAAGGTGATATGGACGGAAAACTGAATATCTACTCTTTAAAATCTGATCTTACAAAAAACTTCAGCAACGACTGGAAGCTGGAAAGCGGAGTAAAAACCAGTTTTGTAAAGACAGATAATGACCTGAAATTCTTCAACGCCAGTTCAGGGGTTCCTGTTCCGGATCTTGGAAAAACCAATCATTTTATTTATGAGGAAAACATCAATGCAGTGTATGGAAATTTGTCCAAAAAATGGGAAAAATTTAAAGCTACAGCAGGTTTAAGAGTTGAAAACACCAATGTAAAAGGAACTCAGATTACCACCCATCAAATCAATAAAAGAAATTATACCCAACTGTTTCCAAGCGCTGTTCTCAGTTATGATCTGACGGATAAAAGCAACATTGAAATCAATCTCAGCAGAAGAATTACAAGACCAAGCTACAACCAGCTGAATCCTTTCAAATTCTATCTTGATCCTACCACAATGAAAGCCGGAAATCCTGATCTGAACCCTCAAATCACGATGAATTATGAATTAACCTACAGTCTGAGTAATAAATACTTTGCCACTTTAAGCTACAGCAGGAATTCTGATAATATCACAGATATCTTAAAACCTGTCATAGAAAACGGGCAGATTGTAACCGTACAGACGATTGAAAACCTGAATTCGGCTTCTTATTTCGGATTAAACCTGATCGCTCCGGTAAAGGTGACCCAATGGTGGGATATGAATAACAGTGCCAATTTCTATTATGGCTCCTACACAGGAAATGTCTCCGGAACCCAGATCAATAATAAAGGGAATTTTACATTCAGCATCAACAGTATTAATTCCTTTAAGCTGGGAAATGGTTTCACTGCTGAACTTACAGGAAATTACAAAGCCAGAGAAATTTATGCTTATCTGAATGTGAGCCCGAACTGGTACCTCAACGTTGGAGCACAGAAGAAGTTTAAAAATAACAGTGTTCTGAAGCTTTCCTTCACTGATGTCTTCTTTACCAGCAATATCAAAGGGCAAACGGTGTATAATGATTATTTAGAAAACTTCGCGGTGAAAAGAGATACCCGTGTCGCGACCCTCTCCTATACTTACAATTTTGGTTCTTCCAAAAACGGACAGCCCAGAAAAACAGGCGGTGCTGAGGATCTGAAGCAGAGAGTGGGAAATTAATTGTAAGAAGTTGGAAAACGCAAAGACGCGAAGAAGGAGAAATAAAATACTGTATTTAAGACGCAAAGATTTTATCTTCGATAAAATTGAGCACCAAATAACTGTACCTGTATTTTAGTCTCTCACGATTGGGCAGGCAAAGCAAATGCAAAAAATAAAACAATATGCTTGCTGAAAATCTTCGATTTTCTTGCGCCCTAATCAATATTAAATTAAAATTACTTTGCGCCTTTGCGTTTTCCAACTTATAACTTATGGTATAAAAAGCAAAAATCCCTCAAATTGAGGGATTTTTTATGTTTAAGAATGAATCTTATTAAGCTTCGTTAGATGGAGTTTGGTTTTCCACGGGTTTTTCGCTTTGTGGCTTTTCACCTTGTGGTTTCTGTCCTTCCGGTCTTCTTTGTCCTTCTGGTCTTTTCTGCCCTTCAGGTCTACCTTGTCCTTCCGGTCTTGGAGGTCTTGGTAAAAGAACTTTACGGGAAAGTTTCATTTTCTTACGGTCATCATAACCCATGAACTTCACTTCTACCTCATCACCTTCTGCATAAGGAACTTTGTCCAGACGAGCCCACTCAATTTCAGAAATGTGAAGAAGTCCTTCTGTTCCTTTAGCAATCGCTACGAATGCACCAAAGTCCATTACTTTCACTACTTTACCTTTGTAAACTTCACCAACAACCGGTACGAAAGTAATTTCATTGATCTTAGCAATAGCAGCATTGATTTTTTCTCTGTCTGTTCCTGCAATTTCGATACGTCCGATTTCTCCCATCTCTTCGATAGCAATAACCGTATCTGTATCTTTCTGTAACTGTTGAATAATTTTTCCACCAGGCCCGATTACAGCTCCAATGAAATCTTTTGGAATCTCCATAACCACCATTTTCGGAGCGTGAGGCTTCACATCTGCTCTTGGCTGGGAAATCGTTTCCGTGATTTTATTAAGGATGTGTAATCTTCCGTCTTTAGCCTGCATCAAAGCTTTCTCCATGATATCCATAGAAAGTCCCTGGATTTTGATATCCATCTGACAAGCTGTGATACCGTCTGCAGTACCTGTTACTTTGAAGTCCATATCTCCAAGGTGATCTTCATCTCCCAAGATATCAGAAAGTACGGTAAATTTACCTGATTTTGTATCGGTGATAAGACCCATTGCAATTCCTGAAACAGGTTTTGTAATCTGAACCCCTGCGTCCATCAATGCCAGTGTACCAGCACAAACTGTTGCCATTGAAGAAGAACCATTAGATTCTAAGATATCGGAAACAATTCTGATTGTATATGGATTTTCTGCCGGAATTACTGCTGTTAAAGCTCTTTGAGCTAAGTTTCCGTGCCCTACTTCTCTTCTTGAAGTACCTCTTAAAGGTCTTGCTTCACCTGTAGAGAATGGAGGGAAGTTATAGTGTAAGAAGAATCTTTCGTCGTGCTGCGTGATTACGCTGTCGATCATGTTGGCATCTTTTACAGAACCCAGAGTTACCGCAGTCAGAGACTGAGTTTCTCCTCTTGTAAAGATTGCAGAACCGTGAGCTCCCGGAAGATAATCAATTTCTGACCAGATTGGACGGATTGTCTGAGGATCACGACCATCAAGACGGATATTGTCTTCAAGGATCATCTGACGCATTGCTTCTTTCTCTACATCATGGTAATATACTTTAACGAATGGAGTTACTCTTGCCAATTCCTCTTCGTCTTTAGCATATTGTGCTAAAAACTCTTCAAGAACCGCTTTGAATTTTTCTCCTCTTTCTTCTTTATTTGATGGAGTTTTTGCTACTTCATATACTTTATCATAGCACTCTTTCCATACTTTTTCACGAATTTCTTCATCGTGATCTTCGTGGCTGTATTCTCTTTTAGGGAAAGATTTTCCTACTTTTTCAGCTAATCTCTCCTGAGCTTCAATCTGTTTTCTGATCTCAGCGTGAGCGAAGTTGATGGCTTCAAGCATTTCCTGCTCAGAGATCTCCTTCATTTCTCCTTCTACCATTACGATGGAGTCTTTAGTAGCTCCCACCATAATGTCGATATCTGATTTTAATAAGTTTTCATAACTTGGGTTAACAGACAATTGTCCGTCAATTCTTACGACTCTTGCTTCAGACATTGGTCCGTTGAAAGGGATATCTGTAATTGCAATAGCTGCAGAAGCTGCCAGACCTGCCAATGCTTCAGGCATTACTTCTTTATCGTAAGAAATCAATGAAATCATCACCTGTACTTCCGCATGGAAATCTTCAGGGAAAAGAGGACGTAATACTCTGTCCACCAATCTCATTGTAAGCACTTCATCATCAGATGGTTTTGCTTCTCTACGGAAGAAATTCCCAGGAATTCTTCCACCTGCGTAGAATTTTTCTCTGTAATCTACCGTTAATGGTAAAAAGTCTACACCAGGATTGGCTTCTTTATTGGCTACAACAGTTGCTAAAAGCATTGTTCCGCCACATTTCACTACTACAGATCCGTCAGCCTGCTTAGCCAGCTTCCCCGTTTCAATAGTGATTTCCCTGCCGTCTGCAAGGGTAATCGTTTCTGTAAACGCTTGAGGTATACTCATAAATTTGCTTCTTTATACTCCGTATTGAGTATGATTAATATTTAAACTCTTTAAATTTTCGTTTGCAAAGGTACTATATAATAATGATATATTAAATTTTTCGATTGCTTTAATAGGTGTTTAAAATACAAAAAATTGGCTATCAATTGATGAAAGTTTGAAAATTTGCATTAGTAATCTGAACTTATTCACTATTTACGAAAATAAAAAAGTGTTTTTTTGAGGATAATGTATTGAAAAATCCCGTCGTTTTTGTATTATTGTCTCAAAAAATGAAAATAACATATTGATCTGAAAAAAAGTATTTATTTCATTTTAAAAATGATTAAAATTATTGCAAACCAATAGGCTGATCCCTATATTTGCCCTACTTCACCAATTACAATGCTGTAGGCTAAAAAAGTTAAGGAACTATCCTTATCCAGATAAATAAATGTTTATGATTAATAAAGAAGTACAATCTCAAAGCAGGAATTATACGGTTCCGTTGATTACCATTACCCTGCTGTTTTTTATGTGGGGATTCATCACCTGTATGAATGACATCCTGATTCCCTATCTGAAGCAACTATTCAATCTTACCTTTTTCGAATCCATGCTGGTACAGTTCTGTTTTTTCGGGGCTTACTTTATCGGATCGCTGATTTATTTTATGATTTCCATCACGAAAGGAGATCCCATCAATAAATTAGGGTATAAAAAGGGAATCCTGTTCGGAATTTTTCTGGCCGCATTCGGCTGCGTTCTGTTTTATCCGGCAGCTACGTTCTCATATTATCCGCTGTTTCTGGGAGCTTTGTTTATTTTAGGATTGGGCTTTACGGTACTTCAGATTACTGCGAATGCCTATGTTTCGCTATTAGGAAGTGAAGAATCTGCTTCCAGCCGGCTGAATATGACTCAGGCATTCAATGCATTCGGAACCACCATTGCACCGGTACTTGGAGGTCACCTGATTTTTGAATTTTTCTCATCTCCGGACGGATCATTCAGTGCGGTAGCGACAAGAATTCCTTACCTTATTTTTGCAGGTATCCTTTTACTGGTTGCTTTATTGATTTCCAGAGTGAAGCTTCCTTCCTTCCAGATGGGTGAAGAAGAAATCGTAAAAGGCTGGGGAGCTCTTGAATTCAGCCACCTGAAATTCGGAGTATTTGCCATGTTCTGCTATGTAGGCGGAGAAGTTGCCGTAGGAAGTTTTATCATCAGTTTCCTGGAGCAGCCACAGATTATGGGCTTTAATGAGATCATCAGTAAAAATTACCTTTCCTTATATTGGGGAGGAGCGATGATTGGCCGTTTTCTGGGAGCCATCTCTTTAAATCAATCCATAAGCCAAAGCAAAAAGGCTCTATATATGCTGGGAGCGGCGGCGGCTGTTTTCCTTGTGATTTTCAGCATTGTCAATCTTACTTTCAGTCAGATCAGCTTTTTCATTGTGTTTATCATCCTTAATTTCATTGCTTTTTTCGTGGGTAAAGCAGCTCCGGCAAGAACATTATCCATTTTTGCAGCAATCAATGTTGCCTTGTTGATTTCTGCAATGGTAAATCATGGTGAGCTGGCGATGTACAGTATTTTAGGAATCGGAATTTTCAATTCTATTATGTTCTCAAATATTTACACACTGGCTATTTCAGGACTGGGTAAATATACCAGCCAGGGATCTTCATTAGTGGTAATGGCTATTCTGGGAGGCGCTATTGTTCCGATATTCCAGGGATATCTTGCCGATCAGTTTGGAGTACAGCATTCATTTATTATTCCTGTATTCTGTTATCTGGTAATTCTGATATTCGGAGCGTACTGTACCAAATATCTGGGTCATGTAGAAAGCACCGAAACAAAGTCCGGGCATTAAAATCAAATTCAAATCAAAATGTATAAGGCGGAATATCTCAAAGGTATTCCGCTTTCTTTTTCCAATCCTAAAATGTAACTTTCATATGAAAAAATTGACTTATTTTAAAGATCAGTACAATAAATTATGAAAATACAGTTAAAGCTTGAATACGCTGCATTTCTCCTGTTAGGAATCTATGCCTTTGCACAGACAGGATATTCCTGGTGGTGGTTCGCCGGACTTTTCCTCGCACCGGATATTTCTATGCTGGGATATACGGTTAATAATAAAGCGGGCGCTTTCTTCTACAATCTCTTCCATCATTTAGGAGTAGCCATTATCGTTTATTTTGCCGGAACAGCCTTGTCTCTGCCCTATTTACAAATGATCGGAGCTGTTATGTTTTCTCACTCTGCGTTTGACAGAATTCTGGGGTACGGTTTAAAGTATCCTGATAGTTTTCAGAATACGCATTTGGGGAAGATTGGGAAGAAGGCTGAATAGTGATGTTGAAAACCACCCCGTCAAAAATTCTTTGAATTTTCGCCACCCCTCCGAGGGAGGGGAATTATAACGTCTTTAGTTGTGACGTTGGTCAGGATTGGAGTTTTAGTTGAGGCTTTTCTTGTTGGTTTAATACGGCTGGATTCCTACGGAATGACACAATTGGCGTATTGGTCTATCCATACAGTTTGCCATTCCGTAGGAATCTAAATACTCTTTTATCATCACATGAAATTCTAAGACTTTAAGAAATTTAAGTTCTTCTCAACCATTTCGTATTTTCTAAAAAAACTTTTGTGGCTTTTGTGGTTAAAAATCCCCTGTTGCGTAAAAACAAAAAAGCAACCTCTTTCGAAGTTGCTTTTTATTTTGAAAATCTTTATAGATTATTTTCTTAAACCTAGTTCAGCAATAATTGCTCTATATCTTGCGATATCTTTGTTTTTAAGGTAATCTAATAAACTTTTTCTCTTACCTACCAATTTCACTAGAGATCTCTCTGTGTTGAAATCGTGACGGTTAGCCTTTAGGTGCTGAGATAAGTGATTGATTCTGAAAGTGAAAAGAGCGATTTGTCCTTCAGCACTTCCTGTGTCTTGTGCAGATTTCCCGTGTTTTGCGAAAATTTCCTGCTTTTTGTCTGTTGTTAAGTACATTCCAATATTGTTTAATGATTATTATGTAACGGGTGCAAAATTACGACTATTTTTTGATTCTGCAAACATTATTGATTTCATATATCAAATTTGATAGAAAAAAATGTTAAAAATTTCTTAATAATTTGTATGCCATCCAACGAAAAGGCAGTAATTTTGCATTCGAATTACAAATGAAAAAAATTATATTCTTTACAGCGGTTACTACTTTTTTATTCATCGGATTTACAACGGTAAAAGCCCAGAAAAATGCCGATGATAAAATAAAAAAAGTTCTTTACTTCAATCCCGAGGTAGAGCCTGATATTGACGAAATAAAAGACCCTACCAATAACGCTTTCTTCGATGCCGTAACCGACAATTTCAGCGGCAGAAAAAATAAAATGCTCCGTGCAGAAGTTCAGGTTCCCTATGACAGCATTGATAAACAGACTATTGTAGATTACTGTCTCAACAATGATGCAGATTTTGCCATTGTTTCCAAAGTGAGGTATTTCAAAGTTGGATTTGGAAAGTATGTTTTCTCCAATCAGGTGGTGGTGAGTATGAAACTTTTTGGTGCTGACGGCAATCTTGTCACCGAAAGCGATCACGATACCTACCGGAAAAACATGCGCCTTCTGGGATCCACAACCAATTCTGTCAAAATAGGTACTGAAGGTGCCATAAAAGGAATCATCAAAAAACTGAGAAAGCTTAAGCCGACGGAAGCGGAACTTTAAGGTTCAATGTTTAAAGTTCCTGGTTTAAGGTTGGAATATACAGCCTTTCATCATCAATGGTCAATTTTGCTTCGCAAGTCAATGGTGAATTTTGTCAGGTAGATTCTTGGGCTTACCGGACATGTTTATCATTTATTATTTATCGCTTATTATTCATCCTTATATTTTCATTTGTATTTTCCCTGCTCTGCATTATAAATATTTTCACATAAATAAAGCACTTGTTATCTCTTACGAACAGGTGCTTTTTATTTAAAATACACTATAAACAACTGATTAACAATTAAATGTTTTCACCAAATAAGGATTTATTAAATATTTTTTACTATTTTAGACCAACATTAAAACCAAAATCTTATGAAAAATCTAAAGAAACTCAGCAGAGAAAAAGCAAAACAAATTAGTGGAGGGTCTATGGAAAGATGCAGCGAAACCAATCCTTGTACTGTCGGATGGTGCTGTTTCGGAATCTGTTCCCCCTTCATCTGTATTGAATAAAAGATAAAACTAAATCATTTAAATCAAATCTCATGAAAAATCTAAAAAAACTCAGCAGACAAGTGCAAAAGGAAATTAAAGGCAGCGGACCTTTCAAAAGATGTACAGAACATTATGAATGTCCGGGCGGGTCATGTTGTCACAACACCTGTGTTATCGATCCATGTCCTCTGGAGTAAATATGATCATTACAGACACCTGCATTCGTAGGTGTTTTTATTTAAGATATCAATAAATTTTTGATTCATACTAAAATATTTTCACCTGCAAATGAATAATATAGAAATATTTACTATTTTAGTCTTACATTAAATCTAAACTATAACGCTATGAAAAATCTAAAAAAACTCAGCAGAGAGGCTGCGAAACAAATTAATGGCGGCATAGGACCGTTCAGATGCAGTATAACAAGACCATGTTCTGTGGGATATTGCTGCAATGGAGAATGTCTTGATCATGACTGTCCGATAGAGCCTTAATCTTAACTATATTTGATCACCATGAAGAATTCAAATCTTAAGAGGCTGAACAGGCTGGAGCAAAAAAATATTAAAGGCAGCGGAATAAAAAAGTGTGGTGACAATTCAGATTGCGGACCATACCAATGCTGTACAAATGCTGTCTGCATCTACATTCCCACCTCAGAATGCGAACCAATGTAAAGAATATTGGAATTTAAAATTTAATTTTTGCACATCCGCTTCGGCGGGTGTTTTTTTTGCTCTTATACTGAAGCCATAAACTTTAATTAATCCTTAATTTTGCCAGTTTATTGCTCAGTCTTAAAAATTTGAATTATTTTTGCATATCCAAAAAATTTCACGTTTTGAATTCTAGAGACGAACTTATCTTCAACCCTGCCGATATTGCCGAAACTCTCAGCGAACTTCCTGCTGATGAGAGGCTGCTCGCGTTTCTGAAGGTTCCGAAAGAATACAAAGCAGAAGTATTTTCACACCTTGATCCTGATTTCCAGGAAGAAACCATCAGAAGTATCGGAAGCGATGAAGTTTCTGAAATTCTGAATGCCATGACTCCGGATGACAGAACGGCTCTTTTCGAGGATTTCCCGGATGAGCTGATCAAGTATTCCATCAACCATCTTAATCCGCAGGAAAGAAGGATTGCCTTAAAGCTTCTTGGCTACAATTCGGATTCGATTGCCCGTCTGATGACCCCTTATTATATCCAGATCCGTAAGGAATGGACGGTAAAAAGATGTCTTCAGCAGATCAAAAAGGTAGGAAAAAGAGTGGAAACCATGAACTACCTGTATGTGGTAGACGAAAGAAACCGCCTGATTGATGACCTTGCCATCGGAACTTTACTGCTGGAAGAGGAAGACACTCTGGTTTCTGATATCACAGACAACCATTTTGTAGCCATTACAACGACAACTTCCAAAGAGGATGCCGTAACCTACTTCGAAAAGTATGACCGTGGTGCTCTTCCTATTATTACAGAAGCAGGTGTTCTGGTAGGAATTGTGACTATTGATGACATCCTCGATCAGATTGAACAGCAGAATACGGAAGATATCCAGAAATTTGGGGGATTGGAAGCATTGGATCTTCCCTACACCCAGACTTCATGGACTGAGATGATCAAGAAAAGAGCCACCTGGCTGATCATTCTGTTTGTTTCGGAAATGCTGACTGCCTCTGCAATGGGATATTTTGACAAGGAAATAGAAAAAGCCGTTGTTCTTGCTCTATTTGTACCACTGATTATTTCCAGTGGAGGAAACTCAGGATCCCAGGCAGCCACCCTGATTATCCGTGCTATGGCTCTTCAGGAAATCAATCTGAAGGATTGGTGGTATGTCATGAAAAAGGAAATTATCTCCGGATTATGTCTTGGAGCCATCTTGGGAATTATTGGGTTTATACGAATCATGCTCTGGCAGCAAATTGGTCTTTTTGATTACGGCCAGTATTGGGTATATGTAGGATTAAGTGTTTCAGTCTCCCTGATTGCCATTGTTTTGTGGGGAACATTATCAGGTTCTATGATCCCGTTTGTCTTAAAAAAATTAAATCTTGACCCCGCCACTTCTTCTGCTCCATTTGTAGCAACGCTGGTGGATGTTACAGGACTTATTATCTATTTTACCGTAGCCGGACTTTTCTTAACCGGAAAACTTTTGTAATTTTAGGCATCATCTAACATGCCAATATGAAAATCGTTTCACTTGTACCTTCTATTACTGAGGCTTTATTTGACCTTGGACTGACTGAAAATGAAGTGGTAGGAAGAACAAAATTCTGTATCCATCCTCAGGATAAAATAAAAAATGTACCCATAATCGGCGGAACTAAGAATATTAATATTGAAAAAATTAAAGCATTAAAGCCGGATCTTATTATTGCCAATAAGGAAGAGAATGTAAAAGATCAGGTGGAAGCCCTGATGGATGAGCACAAGGTAATGGTCACCAATATTGATACCATTGAGGATAATTACTACCTGCTTAAAAACCTCGGAAAACTTTTTGGAAAGGAAGACAGAGCGCAGCTTTTCAATCTTAAAATTTATGATGTTCTGAATCAGGCAAAACTGGAATCTCCTGTAAAAGCAGCTTATCTTATCTGGAAAAATCCTTATATGACCATTGGTTCTGACACTTTCATCCACAGGATTTTATCTGAAATTGGTTTTGAAAATATTTTTAAAGATAAAACCCGTTATCCCCAGATCACTACTGAAGATCTGGCAGAAGCCGATGTCATTATGCTTTCATCTGAACCTTTTCCGTTTAAAGAAAAACATATTGAAGAACTGCAGGTTTTCTACCCGGATAAAAAGATTATGATTGTAGATGGTGAAGCTTTTTCCTGGTATGGAACCCATATTGCGAAATGTGAAAATTATTTCAAAGAATTGCTGGCCGAGATTCACCTCATGCAGCAAAGCTAATTTTTCACCGTCAACTTTAAACCCAAAACTTTAAACTTTAAACATTGAACTTTATATGTCCGGTACAGCTTTATTATCTGAAGGAGCAGAATTTGATCACGTAATACAGGAAGTTTCAAAATATATTCACTTGTATGTAATGGCGTTTGAAAAAGAGGAAAGAACCATTATACGACTGGAAAAACGTGAAAACATGTATGGAGGAAACGGAACTGTGTATATGATACAAATGTTCGATCAGAAAGAATTAGCCAACAATCGTCTGGCTGCCTATATGGTTTTATTGAATAAAGGGGATGAATCCGGATTTCATACTCACAATCTGAGAAATGAACAGGAGCTGTACGTTGTGGTGCACGGAACCGGAGAATATCGTGAAAGAACCGGAACAGATGGACCAATACGCAGGAAAGTGCTGCAGAAAGGCGATATTACAGCGATCAGTTCTATAGGCTATCATTCTATTGAAAACACGGGAGATGAGCCTTTAATTATGTTTGTGATCACCACCAACAATCCATAAAAAACTCCGGCAGATGAGCCGGAGTTTATATTTATAGTCAGTTTCTAATTATAAAATCTTAGAAACTTCATTACAAAGCCATTCTAATAATTCGCGGTCTTCCTGCGTGAAAGGATCGATTGTATGAGAATCAATATCGATCTGACCAATATTTTTTCCATCCTTAAAAATAGGAACTACAATTTCTGCTTTCGTATCAATGGAACAGCTCAAATAATTGCTTTCCTCATGCACATCAGGAACAACAAATGTTTCATTGGAAATGGCAACCTGACCGCAGATTCCTTTACCGTAAGGAATAATGGTATGGTCGGTAGGCGCTCCTACATAAGGACCTAAAATCAATTCATCCTTATCTCCGTTTTTGAAATAGAAACCTGTCCAGTTGAAGTAAGGAATCTCCTGATCCAACAGGTGGCATACTTTTTCAAGTTTTTCTTCTGTATTATGCTTAGGACTTTCAAGAATTGAGGAAAGTCTTTTCTTTAATTCTGACATTGTATATATATTTTAAGAGAATTGTTTTAGGGAAAGCTCTTCTTTATATCCGAACATTCCACGCTCTTTAATCATTTCTGCTACGCCTTCCGGTACCTGAGTTTCCCAGCCTTTCACACAACATGCAATTTTTCTTAATATCTCTCTGGAATAAATTTCCAAAAACTCAGGATTATAATTGGTAATATCTACGATACGGTTGTTGTGTTTGAAGTATTTGTATAGTTCTTTCAGGTTTTCTTCTACTTTCAGGTTGGAAGAATCCAACAGCTGATGAGTTTCCGGATCTTTGTAAGGATACAGATATACTCTCATTCCATTTCTGAAAAACTTACCGAATGCTTCAAGAATTCCTCCTGAAAGGTTTTTATAATATTTCTCGTCGAATACCATCAGCATATTATTTACTCCCATAGCTACTCCGATGTCTCCACTTGTATATGATGCGAAGTAATCAATCAATCTGTAATATTCGGAGAAGTTTGAAATAATAACGGTGTAACCTAGTTTTCCAAGAATATCTACTCTGTCCAGGAAATCCCTTTCGTCGATATCTCCGTCTGCTCTCAGATTGGAAATGGTGATTTCAATAAGAACTTCTGTTTCTTCATGAGTACAGGTAGCATCTTTGAAGAACATATCCATCCCGTTTTTAAGCATGTCAATGTTCACTTTCGTTACCGGTCTGAAACTTCCTCTTACCGCGAAAATATTTTTCTTGTACAATACATCTGCCGGAAGCATATTACTCCCCTGAGAATTGAAGATTACCGCATCGGTCATTCCATTTTTTACCAATTGAAGGGACATCAGTCTGTTATCAACATAGGCAAAAGCAGGTCCGCTGAAGTCGATCATATCAATTTCCAGATTATCTTTAGCAATATCATCGTAAAGAGACTCTACTAAAGTTCTTGGATTGTCGAAATAATGAAAGGCTCCAAAAATAAGGTTTACGCCCAGGTTTCCTAAAGTTTCCTGCTGAAGAGTAGCATCATTTTCTTTGAATTTTACGTGGATAACAATCTCATTGTAATCTTCATTTTCTTTAGTCTGAAAACGGATTCCCACCCAGCCGTGGCCTTTTACAGTTTTGTCAAAATTGATGGTTGTTACCGTATTGGCATAAGAAAAGAATTTTCTATCCGGATTATTATCTCTTGAAATTCTCTCTTCAATCAAAGCTACTTCATATCGAAGCATTTTGCGAAGCCTGTTCTGGGTAACGTACCTGTTTTTTACTTCTTTTCCGTAGATGGCATCACTAAAATCTTTGTCATAAGCAGACATTGCCTTAGCAATCGTACCGGAAGCTCCCCCTGCTCTAAAAAAGTGGCGAACAGTCTCCTGCCCTGCTCCAATTTCTGCGAAAGTACCATAAATAGTAGGATCTAGATTAATTGTTAATGCTTTTTGTTTAGGAGTTAGTTTCTGATACATTAGGACATGAAATTTTTTGTAAATTTACCAAAATTAAACCAACCTCAAAACAAAATGAAGTTGAAATTTTTAGGAACCGGTACTTCTCAAGGTGTACCCGTTATAGGCTGTACATGTGAAGTGTGTACTTCAGAAAATCCCAAAGACAAACGTTTACGTTCTTCCGTGATGGTTACCACAGACGAAAATAAAAAAATACTGATCGACTGCGGACCGGATTTCAGGCAGCAAATGCTTACCAACCATGAACATACTGTAGACATTGCTCTGATTACCCATGAACATAATGACCACGTGATCGGGCTGGATGATATGCGGCCCCTGATATTTAAAAGTGGAAAAGATGTTCCGTTGTACTGCTATTCAAGGGTGGCTCATGAGATAAAAAACAGATTTCCTTATGCTTTTGCGGATGTAAGATATCCCGGCGCACCCGCTTTTGAGCTACACGAAATAGAAAATAAGCCTTTTGAGGTATTGGACACAGAAATCACTCCTGTGGAGGTGATTCACTATAAAATTACCGTTTTCGGATATAAGTTTAAAAAGCTTGCCTATATTACGGATGCCGGGTTTATTTCTGAAACGGAGAAGGAAAAATTGAAAGATCTGGATGTTCTGATCTTAAACTGTATTAGAAAATTTGATCCCCATCCTGCCCATTTTATCCTTCCGGATGTGATTAAATTATTTGAAGAACTAAAACCTAAAAAATTATTTTTAACCCACATCAGCCATCATCTTGGACTGCATGATATTGAAGATAAGGAGCTTCCGGCCGGAATACACCTTGCCTACGATGGTTTGGAACTTAATTTTTAAAAAAATTCTTCAAAAAGCTTTTGAACATTGAAAAAAGTTCCTATATTTGCACACCAATTTGAAACAAACATCACGTTTGAAATCAACATCAGGCCCAGGTGGCGGAATTGGTAGACGCGCTGGTCTCAAACACCAGTTCTTAGGAGTACCGGTTCGATCCCGGTCCTGGGTACAAAAAACCTCTGAAATCATTTGATTTTCAGAGGTTTTTGATTTAAAAATTATACTCATTGAAATATTGCATTAGATACCATAATACACAATAGTAACTGATCCCTGAGTTATTCTAAAAACCCTGGTATAACTTGCTGTAACTGTAACAACATCTCCAACATTAAAAAACTGAGTTCCTGCCAGGTTATGTCCTATATATTGCGTTCCATCCATATGTCCCGAAACATTAACTGAAAATGAAGAACCGTTTTTAAAAATCGATGTGGTAGCACTCCCCCCTGAGGGGTTGTTCATGGAGGTATCATATTTTACAAACACTGAAAAATTATAATATCCTGCTTTATTTATGGTAAAAGAACCATTATTATAGGTCATATTGGCTACATTATTTTTATTGATCGTAAAAGCAACTGTATAATCAGTATTTGCTGCCTGATTAGCAGATGTATTAGCTAAACCTATCGTAGAAATAGCAGGTATATTCAGGTTGCTTGCATCTGTCAAAAAGCCGTTGGAATCCGTGCCTAATACTCCAATATTTTTGTATTTTTCAAGCCGTACTCCACCGTCATCTTCCACTCGCATTAATTCTTTATTTGTATTGTCATTAACCTCAAGGGCTTTGGTTGCACTAGAATTACCTTTGCTGACAACATCAAGCGCTGCACTAGGAGAAGAGGTATTAATACCAGTTTGTGAATATGCTTTTATAAAAGCAAATAGGATAGCTAATAATAAAAATTTTTTTTTCATAAAAATCGGATTTTAAATAATTCCGGTCAAAAGTATGTCCAAACCAGTCTTCAGTTCAAAATCACAAGTACATCAAAAATACATCATCATAATAACAGGTTGAAAATCAAAAGAGAAAAAATATAAAAAAGAAAAAAAATTCTACATATCCGATCTAAAGCTTAATGTTAACAACGATTCCACCTCACAAAAATGCACCCCCGTTATAAGAAGCTTTTACCTACTTTTGAATTATCTAACCTTTATTTTCAGTATAATCTGATTATTTTGAAATTGCCGGCAGAAAAATTCAGTCTCTAAAAATAACTGATTAAGAAAAACAATGTAGTGTGAGGATCATTTATCTGAACTATGTCTGTGAAAGGAGACTCAATAAAAATTATAAAAAAGAGTCCGTTACCAACTCATGAAAACGGACTCTTAATAATCAGAATTAATTGTGACTGAATACTATCAGCCTTTCATATTCAATCTTTCCTCCTGCAAGTCCAATAGTCTCAGATGTTTTCTGATGATATTTTCATCCAGTAACAGTTCCTCACGGTTTTTATGGATAAGCCAGCTTCTTTGGGTGTCGAGAATGTCAATATAAATATGTCTGTATTCTTCGTAATTTAAAATAATTTCAGAACTGCTCAACTGGTTTTCATATTTCTGTAACTGATCTTTCAATGCGGGAAAACTGTCTATTTTATCAGCATAATCGCTCCGGATTTTATCAAGCGCTACTTTTGCCAGACTGTTCTGAATGTCGTAATCGATTTCTTTTGCACTTCTTACGAAATCGCGGTCTACCGGCGGAAATTTTTTAAGTAGAAAAGGAAGCGTAAGTCCTTGCAAAAGCAGCGTTACCAGAATCACAATAAATGTAATAAATAGGATCATATTTCTTTGTGGAAACGGAGATCCATCATCTAAAGTCATAGGAATGGAAAGTGCTGCCGCCAGGGAAACTACTCCCCGCATGCCGGTCCACCCAATAATCAGGGGAGTTTGCCAGCCTGGTGACTGTGGATCCGCAACGGTAATAAAATTTCTCATAATCAAGGTGGTTATCAACGCTCCATATCCTGCTAAAATCCGGACAATAATCAGGACCATAGTGACTGCAATTCCATAGCCAATCGCAGTGTAAATATCTGTGTCGCCTAAACCTGAAACAATTTCCGGTAAATCTAACCCAATAAGCATAAAAACAATCCCGTTTAACAGAAAGCAAAGACTTTCCCAAACTGTTACCGTACGTATCCGGGACGCACTGCTGAGAAAATCATGGCTCCGATAGGAAAGAAACAGTCCTCCGGTTACTACTGCCAGGACTCCTGATGCATGCAGTTGTTCTGCAGCCAGATACATAGAAAACGGAGCAATAAAAGTCAGCAGAATATCTATATTTGAATCGGTAGGTAACATTTTATGGATTTTCAGAAAGACGTACGCTATTACAAGTCCGATCCCCATACCTCCGAAGCACATCCATACAAAACTTCCGGCTGCTTCATGCCAGACAAACTGTCCGGTTGCAGCAGCAATCATAGCAAACCTGAAAATAATCAGAGAAGAAGCATCATTCAGCAAACTTTCCCCTTCCAGAATGGAAGAAAGCCTTTTCGGAACCTTTACAAATTTCAGAATTGCCCCGGCACTCACGGCATCAGGTGGAGAAACAATCCCGCCCAATAAAAAACCAAGAGCCAGAGAAAACCCGGGAATAAAATAATTGGCAAAAGCTGCTACAGACAATGCAGTAAAGAAAACCACAACAAAAGCAAAGCTGAAAATAATCCTGCGCCATCTCCAAAGTTCTTTCCATGAGGTTGACCACGCAGCTTCGTATAGCAAAGGAGGTAAAAAAATGATAAATAGTAATTCAGGCTCTATTTTAACAGGCGGCACTCCGGGAATAAAACTGATGACAAGTCCGGCCAATACCAGCAAAACCGGATATGCTACTTTAATCTTATTAGCCAGCATGATCAGCATGGTAATTAAGAAAACCAGGAACAGATAAAATTCAAAGTTTTTAAGCATAGGAAAAATTTAGATACTTAAATATATATTAAATTTTTAAAAACCATACCCATTTTACTTATCACAGTTTTATCGGAAAACTATTACTTTTTTCTATTATAATGCAGCTGTATCAATCCGGTTTCAAATGTTTTTGCAGTAATATATTCAAGTGCCTGCTCGGGGCGGCCATCTTTAAAAAGCTTTGTTCCGCCGCCTAATAAGACAGGAATCACAGAAATAATAAATTCGTCTATCAGATCATGCTTCAATAATTCATTGATTATTTCAGCACCACCATCACAATATATATTTTTTCCTTCCCTGGATTTTAAATGGTTAACCAATTCTGTTATATCTCCTGTATAGAAAGTCGTTCTGCCCTCTTTCGGCCTTGTTATTCCTGTGATTACGTAAACATCCCGCTGGCCGTTGTCATAATGAGACGGGTCAATTTCTTTCATCACATAATCATAGGTTTTCCTACCTACAATTACAGTGTCAATTCCGGCAGTAAAGTCCGCATAGCCGTAATCCTCACCTTCTTTTTCAACGATTTTCAGAAAGCTCAGGTCGTCATTGGGCTGGGCTATATAGCCATCTAAGCTCATAGCAATAAAAAGTGATAGTTTTCGCATTGATTTTAGTTTTAATATAGCAGCAAATTTATTTCTACACAACGATCTGCACTTTGTAAAAATGCGACAAATTAAAGAAATGAAGGTGCAAGTCCCGTATTTCGTTTGATTTCATTGGTAAGATGCGAATGATCATAATAGCCGCATTCAAACGCAATTTCCAATAAGCTCCGGTTTTGATCTGAATCTTTAATCAAACTCATAGCATACTGAAACCGGATAATATTTGAATATTCCCTGGGTGATAATCCGATTAGCTTTTTAAAATTCCGTTCCAGCTGCCTTACAGTCGTACAATGTATTTTGGCCAGCTCGTTAATACTTATCTTTCCGTTTACTGAATGTATATGATTAAGCACTTCCTGTAGCCGGATGTTTTTGTTTTTTAATCTATTGGAAAAGAACTGGTTAAAATAATAGAAAGGGTTGTCAGATGTTTTCTCAACACTAAAGGAATGGACTTTATCAAATTCAACAGTGGCATTTGTCAATTCATTTTGTGAGGCATAGCTGTAAAAATTTGAAAAAGTGGCAGGTTTCAGACACACGCCTGCTAAATGGGTTTCGCTATCAATACAACTATCTTTAAAAGTATTCATGGCACCCACTACATAAGTCTTTCCATGTTCCATGGTGAATAAGCCATTATCCGTTACACATTGATCTCCCAAATTGATGAGTATACCTGCGCAGCCATCCGGGAAAACCCTTTCCCATTGTCTTTCTATGAGATTTTCTTTCAATTCCCAATAGAAATGGATAAAAGGTTCTAATTCTTTACAAGGTTTTGCTTTTTTGTACTGCATGGCTTATACAATTCGCTCTTTAGGTTATCTGTAAGTATTAGTTAATATTTTTAATAGTACATATTCTGATGTATTTTAAATATACAAAAATATCCCTTTACAGATGATTTCTATACCCAATCTTATTCTCAACAAGGAATTATGTATTTAATGTAATGGTGACTTCGTTACATAAATAAATCCCAGCCTGTAGTCTGGGATTCATTGTTCATAAAACGTTCATACAAAATAACCATGAAATGTATTTTGGTCTCTTCAGATTGCACACTTACCTGCTATTTTAACTCTGATGATGATCAGATTTAAGAAATAGTATAATCATCTTATTGAGAATTGTAATTATTTTTAAAACAATCTGTTATGAAGGGATCTCAAGGCTTCGATCTTGTAAGCAGATGAAACAAGCAGTGAAATATTATTTTCACTTCCACCATAGGAAATCATTCTGATCGGAATATGTTTTACCGCCTCGGAAACAATAGTGGCATATCCGTTGTTGTTTTTTCTGAAATCTCCTACGATACAAACGATAGACTGTTCGTTATCAATCTCAACGGCTGAAAAAGATTCCAGTTCTTTCACAATTTCAGAAAGATAATCGGTTTGGTCTATGGTAAGTGAAACAGCTACTTCAGAAGTAGTAATCATATCAATAGGGGTTTTATAGCGTTCAAAAACTTCAAAAACCTTTCTTAAAAATCCGTAAGCCATCAACATTCGGGAAGACTGAATACGGATTGCCGTAATATTATCCTTTGCTGCTATAGCCACAATCTGATTTTGATTGGTAGTTTCTCCGGAGATCAAAGTTCCGGACGCACTTAAATTCATCGTATCCAGCAATCTTACGGGAACATTATATTTTCTTGCCGGAAAAACACTTTGCGGATGAAGAATTTTAGCTCCAAAATAGGATAATTCGGCAGCTTCGTCAAAACTAAGTCTGGCAATAGATTTTGTATTTTGAACATATCTCGGATCATTATTATGGAATCCGTCAATATCTGTCCAGATCTGGATTTCTTCAACCTGCAGTGCCGCTCCTAATAAAGAGGCTGTATAATCTGAACCTCCTCTTTGTAAATTGTCAATTTCACCCTCAGCATTTCTGCAGATGTACCCTTGGGTGATAAATAAGGTTTCCTCCGGGAATTCTGCAATTTTACGTTCTGCATGTTCTCTGATGTAATCGATATTCGGTTCTTTATCTTCATCAATCAGCATGAAATCAAGCGCTGACAATAATACTGACGGAACTTCAATTTCTTTTAAGTGTAAATGGAAAAGCGTTGTTGAAATAATTTCTCCCTGAGCCAGAATAACACGCTCTGCACTGGAGTTAAAGTTTTTATTTTTAAACTGATAAAACAGATCAAATATTTTGTCAATGAATAGTAATGCTTCTGAAATACCTTCTTCAGTTTTAAATAGCTCATTGACAAATTTTTTGTATTTGTCGTACAGTACATCAATATGTTGGTAAGCGGCTTCAATATCTTTGTTCTCATACAGCTCTGATAATTTTACCAAATCGTTTGTAGTTCCGGAAACAGCTGATAAAACAACAAGGTGTTTATCTGCTGCCTGAGATCTGATGATCGGTAATAACTGTTCGATTCTCTCCGGACTTCCTACTGAAGTTCCTCCAAATTTTAATACTTTCATAATAGATATAAATTGTTAAATATTTTCCAAAAAAAAAGAGCTTGTCGTGATGACAAGCTCCTGATATATTTTAGTTTCTAACCAAAGGAAAATGACTCACGACGTTCGACGTAAGTTCTGTTTCTTTGCTTTTTTAAGGTTAGATAAAATCATTTTCTTTTTTTGCTGGGCAAATATACGGATTTTTATTAATCTCACAACAAAAATCATTTTATCCGGCATTTATGCAACATTAACCCCGAAAATATGCCCTACCAATGCTGTAATTCCCATCGCAACGGTTCCCCAGAAACAGATTCTTAATACCGCTATCTTAATGCAGGAACCTCCGGCTCTGGCAGAAATTGCCCCCAAAAGCATTAAAAAGATGATTGAAAAACCATATTGGAAATACACCATTTGTTTGAGTGGCGCCAAAAGAGAAACGGTAAAAGGCAGTAAAGCTCCCACAGCAAATGAACCGAATGAAGCCATTGCTGCCAGCAATGGCTTGGCCTGTGTTATTTCATTAATTCCCAGTTCGTCACGGGCATGTGCTCCAAGCGCATCGTGTTCTGTAAGTTCAATAGCTACCTGCATTGCCGTTTCCTGGGTACAGCCTCTTTTTTCATACACTTTGGCCAGTTCTCTAAGCTCTATTTCCGGCATCTCTTCAAGTTCCCGCTTCTCGCGTAGCAAATCTGCTCTTTCTGTATCTTCCTGAGAGCTTACAGAAACATATTCACCGGCAGCCATAGACATTGCCCCGGCAATCATACCTGCTAATGCAGCAAGGATAATGATATGACGTTCCGGTTCTGCCGCCGCAACTCCAATGACAATACTTGTGGTGGATAACAATCCGTCATTTGCTCCCAATACAGCTGCCCTAAGCCAGCCTACCCTGTTTACATAATGTTTTTCCAGCTGATGATGCATAAATTTTCTTTTTGGTGGCAGGCTAAAGTTACCCAATATTTCGTCAAGAATCATTTTAAATTATATTCATTCTTACAGGGAAGGCTCCCCAATACAGCATTAATACACTATAAATCAAAACATAACATTACAAAACAGCATCATTCTGTTCAGAAAATCCTATTTTCTTATCTTTGCAGCAATGAATTTATTATATATCAACTGGAATATTAATCCCGAAATCGTCAATATCTTAGGACTTCCCATAAAATATTACGGATTATTATTTCTTACGGGACTTGTTTTATCACTTAATATTTTAAAAAGAATTTATAAAAAAGAAGGCCTTAGTTCACAAGCCCATGAGGCTTTATTCTCCTACGCCCTGATCGGAATTCTGGTGGGTGCAAGACTGGGGCACTGCTTTTTTTACGATTTTGATTATTATTCACAACATCCGCTTGAAATATTTTTACCTATTCAAAAAGGACCGGATGGGGTTTATCATTTCACCGGATTTGCCGGTCTTGCCAGCCATGGCGGCGGTATTGGTCTGGTGATTATGCTTCTCATTTATGCAAGAAAATATTCTATCCCATTCATGACCGTTCTGGACGCCATAGCGATTGTACTTCCGCTGGGTGGTACTTTCATCAGGCTGGCCAATCTCATGAATTCTGAAATTATAGGAATTCCTACTGATGTTCCATGGGCTTTTATCTTCCGTCAGGTTGATGATCTTCCGAGACATCCGGCCCAGCTTTACGAGGCCATCTCTTATTTTATCATTTTCCTCTCTGTTTATTTTATCTACAGGAAGAATATCTTTAAAATCGGAAAAGGGTTTTATTTCGGAATAAGCATTCTGCTGATCTTTATTATGAGAATCCTGATTGAATTTATCAAGGTGGATCAGGTAGAATTCGAACATGGAATGAGCTTAAATATGGGACAGCTTCTGAGTATTCCGTTTGTTCTTCTCGGATTATTCTTTATGATCAAAAGTATACTGGAGAAAGGAAAGGTTAAAACCACTTAATTTCCTTATTCTTTTACCATAAAAGAACTCACTGAAAGTTGTTTTCAGTGAGTTCTTTTTTTTAATGGATTTACAAATACTATCTTGTTGTATATCCGCCGTTGGCAAATATGGTCTGCCCCGTAATCCACCAGCCTTCTGTTACCAGGAATTCCACCAGCGGAGCAATATCCTTAATATCGGTAAGCCCTCCCAATGCGGATGCAGACTTATGATAAGCGACAGCATCGTCAGTTTCCTGTCCGTAGAAGAAAGGAGTATCCATCGGACCAGGTGCTACTGCCGTTACAGAGATACCTCTTGCCCCAAATTCTTTGGAAGCCGCTCTTGTAAAATGCTCTACCGGTGCTTTTGCTCCTGCATACGTGGAATACAATCCGGTGTACGCTGCCAGCAATGAAGTAACAATCGTACAGATTTTTCCGTGATCGTTTAGTTTTTTACCCGCTTCCTGTAAAAAGAAATACGCAGATTTCGAGTTTACATTGAACATGGTGTCATATTCAGCTTCCGTCGTTTCAGAAAATGGCTTTTTCAATACCATCCCAACAGTATTGATGGCAATATTCACTCCTCCGAAACGGGAAATAGTTTCATCGAAAAACTTCGTGATATTGTCTACTTTGGTAAGGTCTCCCTGAAATAAGAATGCTTCCGCTCCTAATGCCTGTACCTCAGCCAATGTTTTTTCACTTTCAGCTCTTGAGCTTTCGCTGTTGTAGTGGATAGCCAGCTTTGCTCCTTTTGAGGCAAAATCTCTGCTTAATAATCCTCCTAAGTTTTTACCTCCTCCGGCAATTAAAACCACTTTTCCCTGTACATTTTGTGTTGACATGTTTTTATATTTAAATGTTAATAAAACAAAGGTCAATAATAAAAATGGCCTCAACATGGTGAAATTTTCGGGAATTTTTATTTATTCATTTAAACCGAATAAAAAATGTTTATTATTTTATGTAAACAATAGTTTTTAATAGAATGCTATTTACCAACCAGATACACTTCGGAACACGTCATTTCAGTTAAACACTCCTATATAATTCCCAAACCAACCTCCATTTTAGGCATAACATTTGATACCTTCCTCCCGTATCACGCACCACCACTTCATTTTTAATATATTTTTTTATAATCCTCAGACTTCTGAGGATTTTTTTATAGTATTATTACAATTTTATGTACTGCTTCACACAGAACACAAGCATTAATTAAAACCATTTCTGATAATCAATCATTTAAAACCTGATTATTCATTTTATTGTTGTATATTTGCATATTAATAAACCAAGTCATTACTTTGTTTTCTGTAACGACCCGAATATTTTTTATTCAGTCTTTGCCTTTTGAGCAGCCATCTTTTTAACTTTTATTCTTCTATTAAAGAACAATACTTGTCGGAATTTTAAAGCTCTGTATGATTGGAAATATCCAAGACAGGAAACATCGGCAGGCTTTATAGGTCTGATACAGACCAGATTGAACCAATTAATTTATAGAAACTAAATACTAAAAATAATTTATGGCAGATTCTTTTTCTAAAAAGGAAAATTTCAAGAAAAAAATTCAAAAGCAAAAAGAAAAGGCGCTAAGACGCGAAGAACGTAAAACGAACAACAACAAAGGGAAGGACATGGAGGATGTATTCATGTACGTGGATGAATTCGGAAGATTAACATCTACTCCCCCTGAACAAAGACAGGAAGTAAATCTTGATGATATTCAGTTGGGTGCAGCACCTATTATTGAAGAAGATCCAAGAAAAACAGGAATTGTTACTTTCCTGAGCGAAAAAGGATATGGTTTCATTACGGAAGATAATTCCAAAGAAAACATCTTCTTCCACAATAACAACTGTGCAGAGCCGGTGAAAAAAGGAAACAAAGTATCTTTCGAAAAAGAGAAATCTCCTAAAGGATTTTCTGCTGTTGAAATTCAGCTTGTTAAATAATATGTACTAAAAGTGATTTTGTTCTGACAACAGATTCATTTTAAACCATACACAAAGAGACTGCCCGTTAGGACAGTCTCTTTTTTTAGGGACATATAAAAAAAGTTAACTTAACTTATAAAAAGTTAGATTGTAACGCAATATGCCGGAATTATTTCAATGATCATTACGGGAATCCGTAACCTTTGATTACATTATAAAAGAAGCTGCCTGAAAAGACAGCTTCCTTCATCGTAAAAAAAGTAAAAATTAATCCAGTTTCCCTCCCAGTGCTTTAAACAGCAGGACGTTATTTCTGGTATTCTGATGCTGGAACTGTAGTAAATCCAGTTCAGCAGTTAATTTGCTCTTCTGTGAATTGATCAGTTCAAAATAGTTGGCGTATCCGGTAAGGTACAGATCATTGGAAACCTCAACACCACGGTCTAGAAAGCCTACTTCTTCTGATTTCAGTTTCAGAACACGTTCATAGATCTTGGTCTGTTTCAAAATCGACTGCAGTTCATTAAAAGCTGTTGTGATACTTTTCTGATAGTTTAAAAAGGCAATTTCCTGCTCTTTGCTCGCTACCTTAAATTCATATTTCAGCTGCCCTTTATTGAAAACAGGAACCATTAATCCTCCCAACAACTGTCCGGCCAGTGAACTTGGTTTAAACAGGGTTTCAACGGAAAAAGAATTCAGTCCGAAACCGGCCCCCAGATCAATCTTGGGATAAAAAGCAGCTCTTGCAGCCTTTGCATCAGCCTGAGAAGCTTCTAAAACATAATAATTGGCAGCTACATCCGGTCTTGAATGGATCACATTTTCTACATTAATGGTTTTATTTAATACTTCCATATTGGTAGGCATCAGTATTTTACCGCGCTTCACCTCTCCGCCATAGCTTCCCGTTAATGTTGTAATCGCCTGCTCTACTGTAACAATTTCCACTTTGATATGTTCAATCTCTGCCAGCCAGTTGTTATTCTGGGCTTTAAACTGCTGTACTGCCAATTCCGTAGCTTTTCCCACTTCACGCTGGGCCAGAACAATTTCAAAGGCTCTTTGCTGAAGTTTATAGTTTTTCTGATAAATCGCAAGACGGTTATCTAAAGCAATCAGCTGATAATAGAGATTCGCAATATCTGTGAAAAGCTCTACCTGCAATAATCTCAATCCTTCCGTTGAAGCGAGATATTTCTTCTGCGCAGCAATCTTCTTATTTTTCAGCTTTCCCCAGGCATCAATTTCCCAGCTGCTTCTTGCTCCCAGCCAATAGTTAGGAGTAAAATCCCTGTTAATTTTCTGGTCTTCCGTAATATTAGGCGAAAGATTGGTATCATAGTTTCCCACACCTTCCATTGTATATTTTCCATAATGATTACCGGAAACCTCTGCTCCCACTTCAAGGGATGGCAGCAGATCCATCTTTGATCTCTGAAGGAAGCTGTTGGCAATTTCCACTCTTTGCCGGGCAATCTGGAAGTCCGGATTTGCCTGAACTACTTTATCAAAAAGCTCAAGCAGCTGCGGATCCGTAAAGTAAGCTTTCAGGTTGATCTGCCGGAACTCATCAGGGTTTTTATTTTGATCTGCTTTAATAATCTCTTCTGGTAATTGCTGAGCCTTTTTCAGCTCCGTTACTTTGGGAACAGCACACGAAACAAGGCTCAGTGATGCTATTCCGTACAATATATTTCTATGATTTAATCTTTTCATTTTTCTTCTTATTTTCAAGTTTTGCAAAGAATATATACAGTCCCGGAATCACCACCAGTCCGAAGATGGTTCCAATCAGCATTCCTCCTGCTGCTGCCGTACCAATGGAACGGTTACCAATGGCTCCGGCTCCTGATGCAATACACAAAGGAATAAGCCCTGCTACGAATGCAAAAGAGGTCATCAGAATCGGTCTCAGACGCTGTCTTGCCCCTTCAATAGCTGCAGGAATGATATCAAATCCCTGTTTATTTCTTGCCACGGCAAATTCTACAATCAGAATGGCATTTTTGGCCAGAAGTCCGATCAGCATGACCAATGCCACCTGGGCGTAAATATTATTATCAAGGCCCATTATTACCAAAGCGATATAGGAACCGAAAATTCCTGTTGGAAGGCTTAATAATACAGGCATTGGAAGAAGGAAACTTTCATACTGTGCCGCTAATAAAAGGTACACGAATAAAAGACAAATCGCGAAGATATAAACGGTCTGGTTTCCTGATAGGATTTCTTCTCTTGTCATTCCTGACCATTCAATATCGAATCCCCTTGGTAAAGATTCTTTGGCTACACGTTCCACAGCAGCAATAGCATCCCCGGAGCTGTAACCGTCTGCGGGTTCTCCATTGATCATGGCTGACATATACATGTTGTACCTTGTAAGCACTTCAGGACCGTATACTCTTTCGATAGTAATGAAAGTGGAAAAAGGAACCATTTCGCCTTTATCATTTTTTAAATATAAATTCAGAATACTTTCAGGGGTATCCCTGTGTTCCGGACTTGCCTGCACCATCACTTTATACATCTGGCTGAAACGGATAAAGTTCGTAGCGTAGTAAGATCCCAGCATCGTCTGCAGCGTAGACATCGCATTGTCTACAGATACTCCTTTCTTCGCTGCCATATCATAATCCACATTGATCATGTACTGCGGGAAAGTAGCATCAAAACTGGTAAAACTGTTCTGCAGTTCGGGCGCTTCATTGAGTTTTTTAACAAAATCCTTGGTGATCTTATCTGTATTTTCAATCGTTCCTCCGGTTCTGTCCAGCAAACGTAATTCAAAACCACTGGTATTCCCGAATCCGGGAACGGTTGGCGGCGCAAAGATCTCAATCTGGGCATCTGCAATACCTTTTGTTTTATCAGAGAGTTCTGCAATGAGATCATTTACTGAAATACTTCTTTCTTTCCAGTCTTTCAGGTTGATCATCGCCATTCCGTAAGAAGAGCCTGCAATTTCAGTTACGATACTGTACCCTGCAAGTGTGGTCACGTTTTCTACTCCTTTGATCTTCTTGGCAATCACTGTTACTTCATCCAGTACTTTTTCAGTTCTTTCTACCGTTGCGCCCTGCGGAGTGGTAACACTTACGTACACCATTCCCTGGTCTTCCATTGGGATAAATCCGGTTGGCAGGAATTTGCTGGTCACGAAAGTAAGTCCGATAAATAAAAACAGCAGTCCGAAAGTTACTGTAGTTCTTGTGGCAAATTTTGATAAAATACCTACATAACCATTCGTCAGTCTTTCAAAACCGGTATTGAAACTCTGGAAAGCCCTGTCGATAATCGTTTTCTTTTTATTGTGATCATGAGGTTTTAAAATAATCGCACAAAGTGCCGGAGTAAGTGTCAATGCATTCACCCCTGAAATGACAATACTGATGGCCAGCGTTAATGAAAACTGACGGTAAAATACTCCTACAGGACCATCCAGGAAAGCCACAGGAATAAATACCGCAGACATAACGATCGTAATCGCTACTACTGCTCCTGCAATTTCTTTGGTGGCACTGATGGTGGCATCCATCGCATTCATTCCTTCTTCCATTTTAACGTGGACGGCTTCAACGACGACAATAGCATTATCGACGACAATTCCGATGGCCAGAACCAACGCAAACAATGTTAAAAGGTTCACTGAGAAATCCAGCATATTCATGAAGGCAAAAGTTCCTACCAAGGCTACCGGTACTGCCAGTACAGGAATCAATGTGGAACGCCAGTCCTGAAGGAAGATAAATACTACAATTCCAACCAGAATAAAGGCCTCAATAAGCGTTGTCAGTACCGCACTGATGGAAGCATCAAGAAATCGGGAAACATCATAAGCCATGTTATATTCCATTCCCGGCGGAAAAGAAGTGACTTTTAATTCTTCCATTTTTGCCTTTACACTTTCAATCACTTCAGATGCGTTGGAACCCGGGCGCTGCTTCATCATAATGGATGCAGAAGGTCTTCCGTCTGTTTTGGAAACCATTCCGTAGTTCATGGCTCCAAACTCCACTTTAGCAATATCTTTAAGCTTTAAAATGGTTCCGTCCACATCAGATCTGATGGGAACTTCTTCATATTGTTTAGGCTCAAAAAACTTTCCTTTGTATTTGATAACATACTGAAGCTGGCTTGAGGTTTTACCAGAGGTTTCCCCTACTTTTCCAGGTGCAGCGGAAATATTCTGTTTTTGCAGGGAAGTGATTACCTCATCTGCAGAAATATTGTACGCTGCCATTTTCTGAGGATCCAGCCATACTCTCATCGAATATTCTTTCTGACCCATAATCTCAGCACGGCCTACTCCATCAATACGTTTCAGCTCCTGAAGGACGTTGATATCTGTAAAGTTATAAATGAACTGTTCATCCTGGCTCGGATCTGTACTGGTGATATTAAGGTACATCAGCATACTGTTCACCTCTTTTTCAGTAGTTACCCCGGCTCTGATTACTTCTTCAGGAAGTTCATCAAGAATAGTCGTTACTCTGTTTTGAACGTTTACTGCAGCCACATCAGGATCTGTTCCTACTTCAAAGAACACCTGAATAAGGGTAAGCCCGTCATTGGAAGTCACCGTAGACATATATGTCATCCCCGGCACCCCGTTGATGGCACGCTCCAGAGGAAGGGCTACCGCATTGGCAGACACTTCGGCGTTCGCTCCTGTATATTTTGCTGTAACGGTTACTGAAGGAGGTACAATATCGGGAAACTGGGTGATCGGCATTTTCAATAACGCCATAATTCCCAGCAATACAAATAATATGGAAATAACCAACGAAAGAACCTTCCGTCTTATAAACATTTCTACCATAGTCGATTGATTTAAAGATTATGAAAGGTTAATACTTCTTTTTGATTTTGATGATATCTCCATCTTTTAAAGACTGAGTTCCTTCATAAATGATTAAATCTCCTTTTTTAAGACCACTTTCCACCATATAAGAATCTCTCAGGGTAGTTCCGATCTTAATATTGGTCATTTTCACTTTATTCTGTTTATCTACTACAAAAACATAGGTCTTATCCTGAATGGAGAAGGTCGATTTTTGTGGAATAAGGATCGCATTATCCTGCTGTTCGGAAATGATAAGCTTCCCGGAAGTACCGTGTTTGATCAAACGGTCCGGATTCGGGAAAAGCACTTTATATCGAATAGAACCTGTAGTTCTGTCGATTTCCCCTTCGGCTGTTTTCAAAGCTCCGTTGAACTGGTAATTGACTCCATTAGGCAACGTCAATTCAATTTTTTGATGGTTTCCGATTTTATCGTTAGCTAAAAGTTCAAAGTATAAGTTTTCAGGAATGGAGAAATAAGCGTACACTTCGTTCAGTTGTGAAAGTGTGGTTAATAAAGTTCCGTTTTCCACTAAACTTCCGTCTTTATGAGGAATAACGTCAATCACTCCATCAAAAGGTGCTGTAATTCTTGTAAAACTTATTTTCTGAAGAACGGTTCTTTTTTCTGCATCGGCAAAGGCATGTTTTGCCTTTGCTGAAGACAGTTTTGCCTTTACCATTTCCAGCTCGTTATTGGCTACAAATTTCTTGGCATGAAGACTCTGAATCTGCTTCAGCTCTACTTCTGCAATACGAACGTCTGCTTCAGTCTGTTTTAATGCTGCATTGGCTTTCAGAAGTTCCATTTGCAGCTCAGCATCATTAATTTTGAATAAAGCCTGTCCCTGCTGAACAAACTGTCCCTCGTTGACATAGATATGCTGGATAATACCTCCGATTCTGGAACGCATTTCAACATTTTTTTTAGCCTGGATATCGGTGACAAACTGGTTGCTCACCAATGTATCTTTTTCCTTGATTTCCAGTACGGGAACTTCTTTATCTTTTTGATTGTTTTTTTTCTTGTCTTTACTGCATGACACAGCGAATAATGTTGCAAGAATGCAAATTATTACAGTTTTAAAATACATTTTTAAATGTTTAAGTTATAAGATTTCCGTTAAAATGATTTGGCATTCAGAAACTTAAACCTAATACAGCTGGAGGAGATGGAGAAAGGATTTAACGCCACAAATAGTGGAAACCGCAATCTCAGGAAGGGAAATTTTTGGAATAACTTTTAATATTCCTGAAAAGTCTGCAATGGCAGAATCATTTTTTTTAACTGAATGTTTTACAATTTTTGAAGCAGCAGGCAGCGCATGCGTATTCATATCTGCTTCCTCGTAAACATCCAGAACATGAATGTTGGTTACAGGAGGAACATGAGGGATATTTCTCAATGATTTTTCCGCCCAATTCGAATTGAAAAGGGAAAAAACCAGTATGATATAGAATAAGAAAAATGACCTCAGACCTGCCATGTCAATCAGAATACTTTAGTTTTTCAGTAAAAACGATAGTTATGCAAAAATAGGGATTTCTACTGGAAAATCCGGCCATGAAATTGTTAAAAAAACTTAAACAATTAGTGAATAATTCTGCTCATTCGTATTTGAATTCCTGCGGAATGACAATACAACGCAAAGTCTATTCATGCAGTCTGTTATTGCGTAGGAATCCAACTTTTAAAATTCTGAATGAAAAATGGGATTAGGTTTTGGCTCCTATGTTTGCAAAAGAATAAATTTACATACAAAGCAAAAGGGGTGAGAGAACAGTTTTGGCTAAATAACTCAGGAAGTATATTGTGCTTTAGAAATATCCTCACTTCTTTATTCCTTT
>NZ_JBKKJT010000015.1:0-29262 GCF_046614675.1 Chryseobacterium cupriresistens
AGATTTTGAAGAAAGTAGGGTAAAAATCAAAGACGTTCACCCTACGCAAGCTAACTCAAGGTCGCTTTTATAAATATAAATGTATAAAAAATATTTGGAAGTTAACACAGAATCTAAAGCCAATGGAAGGTTAAATATAAAGTGAGCGGGCTAAAGTCCGCTCCTATTGAATTATAATAATCTCAGATTAATCTCTAGGTTCAAAAAGTAATCTCTCTCCAAATTTCTCTTCTGCAATTGTACCATTGTTATACACCAAATGACCATTGACAAAAGTATGGGTAACCTTAGAGTGAAAATTCATCCCTTCCAGTGGGCTCCAGCCACACTTGTAGAGTAGATTGTCTTTGGAAACCGTCCAATCCTGATTTAAATCTACCAAAACAAGATCTGCTTTATATCCTTCTCTTACAAAACCTCTTTTTTCAACTTTGAAAAGAATCGCAGGATTATGAGCCATCTTTTCAACGATTTTCTCAAGGGATATTTTACCGTTTTTATAGTTTTCAAGCATTACAATCAATGAATGCTGTACCAAAGGTGCACCAGACGGACATTTTGTATATACATTATTCTTCTCTTCTGCCGTATGCGGAGCGTGGTCTGTAGCAATCACATCTATTCTGTCGTCCAGTAATGCTTCCCAAAGGGCATCTTTATCTTTTTGGGTTTTTACAGCAGGATTCCATTTGATGAGGCCTCCTCTTGTTTCATAATCCTCATTGGTAAATGTAAGATGATGAACACATACCTCAGCAGTGATTTTTTTGTCTTTTAGAGGAATATCATTTCGGAAAAGTTCCATTTCCTTTGCTGTTGAAAGGTGGAAAACATGAAGTCTCGCCCCTGTTTTTTTCGCAAGCTCTATCGCCTTGGATGAAGATTTATAACATGCCTCTTCACTTCTGATCAGGTGGTGGAATTTTACAGGAATATCATCTCCATATTCATCCATATATTTCTGAGTATTGGCTCTGATGGTAGCCTCATCCTCACAGTGCACAGCAATCAGCATTTTGGTATTACTGAAAATGTTTTCCAGAGTTTCAGGATTATCAACCAGCATATTTCCTGTAGATGATCCTAAAAATAACTTGATTCCCGGAACATTTCTAGGGTTCGTTTTCAAAACTTCCTCAAGATTATCATTCGTTCCTCCCATCATAAAACCATAGTTGGCATATGCTTTTTGGGAAGCAATCTCATACTTGTCTGCCAATAGCTCCTGGGTAACAGCGTTTGGAACAGTATTCGGCTGATCAATAAAACTGGTGATCCCTCCGGCAATGGCTGCTCTTGACTCGCTCTCAATATCGCCTTTATGAGTAAGTCCAGGCTCACGGAAATGCACCTGATCATCTATTACCCCGGGAAGAAGATATTTACCTGAACCATCAATAATCTGATCCGCGTCTTCAGAAATGCCGGCAGCTATTTTAGAGATTAAATCATTTTCTATCAGGATATCGCTTTCAAAGACTTTTCCTTCGTTGACGATATTTACATTTTTTATAAGAACTTTCATTTCAATTTATTTCGCTGTAAAATTAAGATTTTAAGTTTTAATTCACCCCAAAATCGCAAAACGAATGCTTAAAGTTTTACATTTGCAAAAAAAAATTCGACTTTGTATAAGAAACTATTAGGACAGACAGCGGTATATGGACTTAGCTCCGTATTAGTCCGTATTTTTCCATTTATCATTGCACCCATCGTTACAAAGGCTTTCGGACCAGCTGCTTCGTCACCGTTTGTAGACTGGTATTCCATTGCAGGTGTAATTACGGTATTGCTTACACATGGCATGGAAACTTCTTTCTTCCGATTTGCACAAGAGGATAACATTGACAAAAAAACATTGATTTCAACCTGCTCAATGAGTATCATCAGTATGGGGTTAATTTACCTTATTCTGGGATATGTATTCAGATTTCAGCTTGCTGAAGCTTTTGAAACTCCTGATCAGGTCAATTTTCTAATCATATTCTTATTTATTCTCTCATTGGATGCATTTTCCACCATCCCATCTGCTATATTGAGGTTACAAGGAAAACCCTTCAAATATATGCTTTCCAAGGTAGCCGGCTCCCTGGTTTACTTTTTACTGGTTTTATTCTTCATCAGATGGCTTCCTAAACATCCTGAGGGAGTACTTGGGTTAAAATATAATCCTGACTTCGGAGTCGGATATGTTTTCGTTGCCAATCTCATCCAAAGTATTATCACCCTTTTGATTATAGGAAAAGAATTCTTCAGCTTCAGTATATCCAAATTTGATTTCGGACTGTGGAAAAGAATTATGAACTATTCCTGGCCGGTAATGATTGCAGGACTGGCTGGTATTGTAAATCAGACATTAGACCGACAATTCTTAAAATACCTCCTTCCTGAAGAAGAAGCCCGTCATCAGATTGGAGTATATGGAGCAGTTTACAAGATTGCTACCTTTATTACTGTGTTCAGACAAGCCTATCAATTGGGTATTGAACCTTACTTTTTTTCAAGTTTCAAGAACAAGGATTCTCACAAGACCTATGCCGTATTGATGGATATTTTTGTGGTATGCAGCTGCATCATTTATATGGGACTTATGGTAAATCTTCAATGGATTTCTGAAAAATATTTAAGAAACCCCCTCTACTATGAGGGAATTGAAATCATTCCATTTATCATGCTTGGAGCTCTGTTTCTGGGAATCTACCTTAATCTTTCTATATGGTATAAGTTATCAGACCAGACAAGGGTTGGCTTATATATTTCTGTTATAGGAGCTTGCATCACCATTCTTATCAACTTCCTGTTCATTCCTCAATATGGATATTGGGCAAGTGCCATAGCAGCACTGATTACATTCATGTCTATGATGATCATTTCCTATGTATGGGGACAAAGGCAGTATCCTATTCATTATAATATAGGTAAAATAATGATTTATCTGGGATTTACCATTGTTTGTTCATTGGTTTCTTTCTATTATTTCAGAACTAATTATCTGGTAGGTAATCTATTCCTTATCTTATTCCTGGCTTTGATAGTATTCAAAGAAAAAGCAATAGTATCCAAAATCATAAAAAGATCTTAAACTTTGGTCTTTATTTTGCTTGTAAACAAACCTGTTGTTAATTTAAACAATTATTTAAAAAGATATAAATCATAATCCCTTAAAGGTTTTAATTATTATCTTTAACCTAAATATCAAAAACAACTAATAAAACATCTTTTATACATATAATTTATGAAAATTATTGTCCCTATGGCTGGACGTGGTTCCAGATTACGTCCACATACACTGACAGTTCCAAAACCTCTTATTCCTATTGCAGGAAAACCTATCGTACAGAGATTAGTGGAAGATATTGCTAAAGTTGCAGGAGAAAACATTGAAGAGGTAGCTTTTATCATCGGAGATTTTGGCCCTGAGATCGAAAGATCCCTTATTCAGATTGCTGAAAAGCTGGGAGCAAAAGGAAGTATATATTATCAGAACGATCCTCTTGGAACTGCTCACGCCATCAAATGTGCGGAACAATCTATGCAGGGAGATATCGTTATTGCCTTTGCAGATACTCTTTTCCGTGCAGATTTCCAGTTGGACAAAAATTCTGACGGTGTAATCTGGGTGAAAAGTGTTGAAGATCCATCAGCGTTCGGAGTCGTAAAACTGGATAATTACGGTTTTATTACCGACTTTGTTGAAAAACCAACGACTTACGTTTCAGATCTTGCTATCATTGGTATCTATTATTTCAACAGTGCTGAAAAGCTCATGGAAGAAATCAATTATATCATGGATAATGATATTAAAAACGGCGGCGAATACCAATTAACAACCGCTCTTGAAAACCTCAGAGCTAAAGGTGCCAAGTTTACCCTTGGAAAAGTAAACGACTGGATGGATTGCGGTAACAAAAATGCTACAGTAGAGACCAACAGCAAAATCCTTGAATATGAAAGAGAAGCAATGACTCACTATCCTGCTTCCGCTGTGATTGAAAATTCTTTGATTATTCAGCCTTGCTTTATTGGAGAAAATGTAAAAATCTCCAATTCAAAAGTAGGACCTGGCGTTTCTTTAGGAAACAACACAACTGTTGTGAATTCTAATATTGAAAACTCCCTGATTCAGGAAAACACAAGAATTAATCACGGGAACCTTTCAAATTCTATGATCGGTAATTCCGCACAGTATTTTGGGGTTGCCAGAGAAATATCTTTAGGTGATTATTCCGTGTTAGATTTTTTATCTAAATAAGGATAGGAAATATTTAACTTAAACATCATATCATCAGGCCACACAAAATGTTTTGTGTGGTTTGGCGTTAATATTGCAACGTATTTTTTAATTAAAAGATAAATACATGAAAAACTGGATCCCATTTCTTTTATTGCTTCTTGCCTTATCATCCTGTAAGACCCGTAATACTGCCCAAAGTGATACTGATCATACACGGGATAGCATTAATGGTACAAAAAATATAGATAATGGAAATCCAAAAGATGTTAATGAACCGGTGAGAGACAAACTCACGTTTTATGAACATGTATTGATCCCACCCAAATTTGAACAAATCAAAATAGACAGCAAAGTAAGAGTAGAAACAAGAAGCTATGTTCCTACACTGGACGCAACCATCTATATTGAAAATGATAAAAAGGTGTGGATGAATCTGAGAGCTTTGTTCATCAATGCAGCAAGAGGTATCGCTACACCGGAAGGAATAAAAGGACAGGATAAGATCAATAAAACTTATATAGATTCCGATTTTGACTACCTTAACAATCTTCTGAACGTTAATTTTATTGATTATAAATCATTGGAAAAGATCTTACTGGGGAGAACTTTTGTAAAAATCAACGACAGACAGTTTGATCTCACTCAAAATGCTCAGGGTTTTAAAATGGTTTCCAATACCAATCAGAAAATCGTAACGGATGAAAAAAACAGGGAGTATAAGGTGGCTCTCCAATACGACACCAATTACGATTTGTTAGCCGTGAATTTAAAAGATATTCTTTCATCAGACGAACTCGATGTTTCTTATAGTGACTGGGATGAATACGAAGGAATACGCCTTCCGAAAAATGTTAAAATAATTATAAAAGGCTCAAAATCTAGTCAGATTTTACTGGAAAACACGAAATTTGACTTTTCGAGGATGGAAACACCTTATTCTGTACCATCCAGTTATAAGAAAATTGAGATTAAATGATTAGAAAATTTAGCTTTTTAATAGGTGTTTTGATGTTCGGACTGCACCAGGGACAGCAGACCAAAGAACAGCTGCAGAAGCAGAATGCCGAACTTAAAAAACAAATTGCACAAATAAATACCGATTTAGCCAAAACCAGAAGTGAATCTAAACTTTCCGTAGCCTACCTTTCCAGTGTCAACCAAAAACTGGTGTTAAGAGAAAAGGTTTACAATAATACGCAGAAAGAAAAAAGATTCATTGAGGATGATATTTATTTACGTCAGCTGGAAATCAACCGTCAGAATAAAGAACTGGCAGTTTTAAGAAAAAACTATGCTGAAGTTTTGGTGAATGCTTATAAAAACAAAGGAGTACAGAACAAAGTAACTTTTATTCTTTCTGCTAAAAATTTAGGAGAAGCCATACGAAGAGTTCAGTATCTGAAACAATACTCAGACTATCAGGATAAAAAAGCAGCTGAAATCACAGATGCTGCCAATCTCATCAAAAAGACCATTGCCCAAAAGCAAAATTCTGTAAAAGCGAAAGAATCCCTTTTGATTAACCAGCAGAAAGACCTGGCAACCATCAATGCTGAAAGAGCTCAAAAAGAACAGTTGGTAGCTGAATTCAAGAAAAACGAATCCAAGCTGACTGCTGAACTTAAGCAAAAACAAGTTCAGTCTAAAGCATTGGAAGGACAAATCAGAGCTATTATTGCAGAAGAGATCAGAATTGCAAAAGCTGAAGAAGAAGCCAGAAGAAAGGCAGAAGCAGAAAAAATACGTTTGGCAAAACTGGCTGCTGAAAGAGAAAAAGCAAGAATCGAAGCGGAAGCGAAAGCAAGAGCAGAAGCCCTTGAAAGAGAAAGAAGACTTGCAGAAGCAGAAGCCAAGAGAGCTGCGGAACTTGCTGCAAAAAGAGCTGAAGAAGAAAGGAAGCGTAATGAAGATGCCGCGAGAGCCGAAGCTAACGCAAGAGATGAAGCCAGAAGAGTAGCTGCTAAAAAAGCTTCAGACGAAGCCAATGCAAGAGCTAAAGAAGCTGCAGATAAATTAGCTGCCGCAAGAGCAGCAGAAGCAGCGCTTACAAAAAGAAAAGAAGAAGAGAAAAGGGCAGCAGAGACCAAAGCCATGACAAGCTACGGAGTTTCCACCGCTACAGGAAGCAGTTTTGCAGATAACAGAGGTAGATTAGGCTATCCTGCAGACAGAGCCGGACAAATCACTCACCGTTTCGGAAGACAGCCACACCCGGTTTTCAAAAATATTACTGAAGAAAACAACGGGATCAAAATTTCTGTTCCTTCAGGTGCACGTGCAAAATCGGTGTTCCCGGGATCAGTATCTTCGGTACTGGCTAATAATGACGGAACCAAGACCGTTATCATCAAACACGGAAGTTATTTTACCATTTATTCCAACTTAGGAAATGTAAGTGTTTCCAAAGGGCAACAGGTTTCATCAGGAACTCCGGTAGGTACGATAGCTCAGGATTTTGATGGTGCTTATACGCTTGATTTCCAAGTATGGAACGGAAGTACACCAGTTGATCCATTAGGTTGGATTTCATATTAAAAAAAGTGTAACTTTGCAAAAATTTTAAGAGATGAATACACTAACAATACTTGCCTTATCTTGGCAGCACATCCTTATCGTAGCAATACTTTTGGTATTACTTTTCGGAGGAAAGAAAATCCCTGAATTAATGAGAGGAGTTGGTTCAGGAATCAAGGAATTTAAAGATGCAGTAAAAGAAGAAGACAAACCAGGTTCTGAAAACAAATCGGCTTCCAACAATAACAATTCTTCCAGCAACTAAAATTCCTTAGAATTAATGAAATTTACTGAGACTGCATGGAAAGTCTTCAATCAAGCTATTGAAGACTATCACGTGTCTGATGACGTTAACACTCTAATTAATAACCCGTTCGAAAAAGATAGTTTGGAACGGATTTTGTATGCAAAGAACTGGATTGATACCGTTCAATGGCATTTGGAAGATATAATTAGAGATGAAAATATTGATCCGGCTGAAGCTCTTCAACTGAAGAGAACAATAGACGCTTCCAATCAAAAAAGAACTGATTTGGTAGAGTATATTGATGGCTGGTTTCTTAATAAGTTTGAAAATATAACTCCTAAACCTGAAGCAAAAATAAATACAGAAACTCCCGCTTGGGCAGTAGACAGGCTATCAATTCTTGCATTAAAGGTTTATCATATGTCGTTAGAAGCTAATAGAGAATCCGCTTCTGAGGAACACAGAAATAACTGCCAGGCTAAACTGGACGTTCTGCTTACTCAGAAAGAAGACCTATCAACTTCTATAGATCAGTTGCTTGCTGATATTGAGAACGGTAACGTTAAGATGAAAGTGTACAAACAAATGAAAATGTACAACGATGAAAGTCTTAACCCAATCCTTTATCAAAAAGGGCAACAAAAATGAAACGACTATTTTTCTTTGGAGTACTTATCATATTAACATCTTCCTGCGCATCGGAGAAGCTTAATCTTTCTCCGTTGTCAAATAATTTTTACAGTGATGCTAAAGGGTCTGATTCAGACAGAAGCTCTAAGAAGAATTTTAATATCAATATCAAACAGAATGTCAATGCTTCTGAAATTTCAAATATGATCTCCACTTTTCCTAAGTTTAAAAACAACGGATTAAATGATGAGATTACCAGTTTGAAATACAGTCTGCAGAATTATTTATATGCTATTGATGCCAGCAATTCTGCCGGAAAAAGCAGAGCCCTTAAAAGCTTCGAAAAATCATACAAAAAAATTCAAAAGCTAAGGCAGAATCTTGACAGAGACGACGATGAAGTTCTTAACAGATATCTGGTACGTTTAAAAACCAATATTTCTGTTATTGAAGATACTTTGCCAGGAAGTTAAAAACTAATTGAACTATCAATGATTAAAATTCAGGCGGAAGCCAATGTTCCCACAGAGCACGGCACTTTCCGAATGATCGCTTTCTCCGAAAACGAAAACGACTGGATGCCGCATATGGCCATCGTTGCTGAAAATACAGATTTTTCAAAACCGGTCAATGTTCGTTTCCATTCAGAATGTATTACTGGAGAAGTTTTCCATTCAAAAAAATGTGAATGCGGCCAACAATTGGATGCTGCAATGAAATATATCCATGAAAACGGTGGGATTATCATCTACCTTCGCCAGGAAGGAAGAAACATCGGGATCATCAATAAACTGAAGGCATACTCCCTGCAGGAAAAAGGTCTGGACACTGTACAGGCTAATCTTGAACTGGGACTTCCTGCAGATGACAGAAACTTTGGCGTAGCCATTGAAATCCTGAATCTATTGGATGTAAAAGATATCAACCTTCTCACCAATAATCCTGAAAAGGTAAAATATGTGGTAGACAGCAATATTCACCTTAATTCAAGAGTACCGCTACAGATTCCTGCCAATGAAATAAGCAAAGGTTATCTGCAAACCAAAAAAGACTTCTTTGGACATCTTCTGGATGACAATGATAATTAATTTTCCAAAAGATATAATAAAAAGCTCCAAGAAATATATTTTTTTGGAGCTTTTTAATTACTGAAATTAATAGAACATTCTATTTCTATAACATTTCACCAATTAGTGTATTTTTTATAAAGTTTTATCTTTGCGATGAAATTATAATTTTATGAAAAAAACACTATTTATCATTTCTTCACTTTTTTTCATTGGCTGTGCAAATAGCAATGATATACTTTATTCTCAAGATGAAAACTCACTTCCTAAAAATACTACTGAGCTTTCATTGATATCTAAAAATATGTTAGCTAAGAATGCTACCGAATCAGTTATAATGGATTTATCTTTTACTACTGGTGTCATAAACGAAAATGGGGGATGCTCTTTTACAGATTTAATAAGTCCACAAGGGAGTTATTTTACTTCAACAAAATGTTATGGACCAAATCCAATAGAACAAAATGGATATTTAGTTAGGGGCTATGGAAAGCCACGTCGAGTTCCTAACTACTCAGGCTATTTGTATTGGCATGGTGTTATGCTAAAAGCAGAAAATCGCAGTAAAACAGTTATTTCAACAAGAGGAGATGCAACCATAGTAGACGACCCAATTTCAAATGCAATTTCGATAGAACAATATTTTGAAGAGAATAAAACATATGAAATTATTATAACTTCTAACATATCAGATTACATATATGTTACTAAAAATAACAATCGAGAAAACAGATTAGATGACGACTTATTTAATATTGATAAAAGTGAAGCAGTTCCAACTTTAGCCTTGGAATTATCAGACTCACCACAAATACCTGGAAATGATCCCTGCGCTGAGAGGCCGAATGTTGGACGAAAAGTTGTTGCTGCTAACTACTATAAAACACAAAAGACGGAAAAAACAACCGAATGGAATCGTGAGGACAAAACCTACACTTTTTATTTTTCTACAACAGCACCTAAGAATAGCCTTATCATATATTATTTACCCGAACAATCAGGTGAAAGGCCTGCCAATCATGTTCCTGAGAGTGCATATACAATTGACATTAGAAATGTAAAAATAATAAAAAAACCATTTGATCCAACTCATGTAGTACCACCTAGAGTTACTACGCCAGACCCAGATCTACCATGTGGTTTTAGAGGAGGTTGCTAACCCAATTATTATAAAAAAATCAAAAGCCCCGGAAGATGTTCTCCCGGGACTTTTTTAATTATAAAAAACTGAAAAGATATTTCTAAATTATCTAGTCTTGATTTTAGACTCATCAATATTGTAATACTTAATTACGCTATTGTAGTCTGAATAATCAACTGCAGCAGCTGCTTCACTCTTAGATGTACCTGTTTTTGCAGGAACAATGACAACTCTGAATTTTTTGTTCGTGTAGTATACTGGATTATTATCAAGGTTAACTCCAGTAGTTGATCTCACATCAATTCCTATATCAAACTTACTGAAATCGTATGAGTATTCAACTTTATCAGCACCATTATTAGGATATTCTGTATAGGTAAGTAATTTCCAGATTGGAGAATTATTATTGGTAAGACCTGTCTGTAAATAAATCAGAACTACATCAGATTCAAGTAATGGACTTTTAAATGCATCATCAAAATGATATGTATAGCTATCTTGTTTATTAAATTTCGGAATAATATCATATGCTGTTGAATACGTATCATTATCCTGACCTTGTACCACAACATCATCACTATTATCACAGCTATAAGCAGTAAAACCTACAGCCCCCAGGAATAAGAAAAGAAGTATTTTTTTCATTTTTAGTAAAGTTTAGTTATTATTTATATTGCGTATTCAAATCATATACCAAAAATCTCAAAAACTTTGTTTTCCTCACTTTTTTAATTGTATTTTTGTTCTTATTCAAAAAAGTTATGAAGAAATTATTGTATACTTCACTCTTTATTGCCGCATTGATAAGCCCTAAAGTGAAAGCTCAGTATCAGCCAAAAAATGCTTCCAAGGAAGATGTAAAAAAAGCACAGCAATGGGTTGATAAAACATATAAAAATCTTTCTCAGGATGAAAAACTAGGACAGCTTTTTATTGTGGCATTGTATACCAACAGAGGGGAAGAGTATATCAGCCAGGTAAGAAATATCGTTACGAATGATAAAATAGGCGGTCTGATTTTAATGCAGGATGATGCAGCAAGAGAAATTAACCTGGTGAATGAATTTCAGCAAAAGTCTAAAGTTCCTTTGATGATCGGGATGGATGCAGAATGGGGGCTCTATCAGCGAATTGCTACTGCCCACAAATTTCCATGGGCCATGACATTAGGCGCTATCCAGGATAAAAATCTTGTGTATCAGATGGCCGCAAAAATTGCAGAGGATTGCAAAAGAATGGGGATCAACTGGGATTTCGCGCCTGTAGTAGATGTCAACACCAATCCTGATAATCCGATTATAGGAAACAGAAGTTTCGGATCTGATGTGAATAATGTCATCACATCAGCCCTATCCTACTCCAACGGTCTTCAGGATAATAATATTTTAGCGGCTATAAAACACTTCCCGGGACACGGAGATACCAGTACAGACTCTCACCTTGATCTTCCGGTAGTTCCTCATGGTATTGAAAGACTTGACGCTGTGGAACTTGCTCCTTTCAAGGCACTGATGAATAAAGGAATTGGCGGTGTAATGGTTGCTCATTTATATGTTCCAAGCTTAGAATCAGAAAAAGGAATTCCGGCCTCTGTTTCTAAAAACATTATTACAGGAGTACTGAAAGATAAACTGGGCTATAAAGGTTTAATCATTACAGATGCATTAAATATGGGCGCTGTAGCGAATAAATACCAGCCGGGCGAACTGGATGCCATGGCCTTTAAAGCGGGAAATGACATTATGCTTTTCTCTCAAGGTGTTTCTGAAGGTAAAAAACTGATCCAGAAAGCTATTGATAAGGGAGAAATTCCACAATCCAGAGTGGAAGAAAGTGTTAAGAAGATCTTGTTGACAAAATATTTTCTTGGGCTTACCCAATACACTCCTAAAAATCCTGAAAATATCAATAAGGATCTAAATAATGATTCTCACACCCAATTGGTACAGAATCTTTATTCCAATGCCCTGACTTTATTAAAAGACGAAAAGAAATTACTGCCACTTACAGGGAAACAGATTTATTATGTTCCTCTTGAAGAAGCTCCTTACCAGACTTTCGCCAACAGATTGGGAAATAATATTATCATTAAAAAAGCAGGAGAAATTAAAACTATTCCGGCGGGATCTACAGTTATCGTAGGTTTCCATAAAGATAATTCTACGGCTTATAAACCTTATAAAATTTCAGCAGAATCCAAAAGAGTACTTTCTGATCTTTCCAAAAATCAAAATGTCATTCTGAATGTATTCGGGAGTGCTTATGCATTAAAGGATATTGATATTTCAAAAGTTTCAACCGTTCTTGTTTCATATGAAAACAATGATGATTCTATGAATGCAACTGCGGATGCTTTCAATGGAAAAACAAAAATATGGGGAAAACTTCCTGTACTGGTTAACGACAAGTTAAAACCGGGAATGGGTATAGAACTTCCTATGGCAACCTCAACAAAAACCAAATAATACAAAATTAAAACAATAATAATCTAATGAAAATAGGCATACTTTGCTATCCCACCTATGGAGGAAGCGGAATTGTAGCAACAGAATTAGGAATGTCTTTGGCCAACAAAGGCTATGAAGTACATTTCATCAGTTCTGCACTTCCTGCAAGATTAGATATCACCAACCCGAATATTTTCTTTCACAGGGTCAATGTTCAGACGTATCCGCTTTTCCAGTATCAGCCTTATGATATTGCGTTAAGCTCTATGATTTATAGGGTTGTTAATCTTTACAAACTGGATCTTCTTCACGCACATTATGCCATTCCTTACGCATATGCCGCTTTTACGGCAAAACAAATGCTCAAGGAAGACAATAATGATATTCCGTTGGTCACTACATTACACGGTACAGATATTACCCTTGTAGGGCAGCACCCAAGTTATAAACACGCAGTAGAATTTTCGATCAATCAGTCTGATGCTATTACTTCAGTTTCTGAAAGTCTGAAAAAAGATACCCTTCAGTTTTTCAATATCAAAAAAGAGATTCAGGTGATTACCAATTTTATTGATAATTCCGAATTTGATGACTGCTCTGAGTGCCAGAGAACCCAGTTTGCCAATCCGGATGAAAAAATCCTGATCCACGTGTCCAACCTTCGTCCTGTAAAACGTGTAGACGAAGTGTTGCAGATCTTTAAGAATGTGGAAAGAAAAGTGAAATCCAAGCTGATTATCATTGGTGAAGGCCCTGATATGGAAAAAGTAAATCAGTTCCTTGAAGAAAATCCTGAGCTTATTTCCAAAATCCGCCTTTTAGGAAAGGTAAATGATTTGTATAAAATCTTACAACTTTCAGATGTATTTCTCCTGCCTTCCGAGCAGGAAAGTTTCGGTCTTGCAGCTTTGGAAGCTATGGCTGCGTATACTCCGGTTATCAGTTCCAATGCAGGAGGAATTCCTGAGGTGAATATTCAGGGGGAAACCGGATATCTGGCTGAAATCGGAAATGTAGAAGCTATGAGCAACTATACCATCAAATTGTTGAGCAATGATGAACTTTTAGCCAAAATGAAGCAAAATGCGAAAGATCAGGCAATAAAATTCGATTTGAAAAACATTCTTCCTATCTATGAGAAAATGTATAGAACAACCATAGAAAATTTTAATAAGGAGCTGACGAAAGTATAATATTTCTATTATATTTACGTCACACTTATGACGGAAAAACTACTTCAATATCTTTGGAACTATAAGGTTTTCAAAAATTTTGACTTCAAGGATATTGAAGGAAATTCCGTTGAGATCATCCATTTTGGAAAATGGAACAAAAATGCAGGCCCTGATTTTCTTAATGCTCAAATCAAAATCAACGGCTTACTTCTCGCAGGAAATATAGAACTGCATGTACGCTCTTCAGACTGGATTTTCCACAATCATTCCCAGGATCCCAATTACCGGAATATTATTATTCATGTGGTATTCCAGCACGACATAGAAATTCGTGAACTTACAGTAAAGCAAGTTCCAACATTGGAATTGCATAGTTACATTGATGAAAATATCATCTCGAAATATGAAAAACTGGTTGATGGAGAGGAATTTATTGCCTGTGAAAAAATTTTTGATCCGAAAAAATTACCCGTCAATTTTCATGAAGAAAGCATCCTGAAAAAACTGGATGAGAAATCTTCAGAGCTTGAACAGAGCTTACATCAATATAAAAATAATTTTGAAGCCGTTTTATTTCACAGTTTTGCCTACTCATTCGGTTTAAAAGTAAATGCTTCTATTTTCCGGCAGATTGCGGAAAGTATAGATTACAGTATTATCAATAAAATACGTCAGAATCCTCTTCAGCTTGAAGCCTTATTATTCGGAATTTCAGGATGGCTTGACAAACCACAGGACGGGCAGATGAAAATATGGAAAAAAGAATTCGATTTTATTAAGGCAAAATTTTCCATTTCTGATTTAAAATTTCATCCTAAGTTTTTAAGACTGAGACCACCTAATTTTCCAACAATCCGGTTGTCACAATTGGCTGGCCTGTACAGGCAGCAGAATTTATTTTCAAAAATCATGGAAGCAAGAAGTGCAGAACAGCTGTACACTATTTTCAGCTCCGTAAAAGCTTCTGAATATTGGGATTTTCATTTTAATTTCGGGAGTATTTCCAAAGTACAGCCTAAAACACTGAGCCAAGATTTTGTTGATCTTCTCATTCTGAATTCCATACTTCCTTTACAATATGCTTATCACAGATATCATAAGGAAGACATTGCAGATGAAATTATTGCGCTTTACAAGACAGTTTCCGGAGAGAAAAACACCATCATTACGAGCTGGAAAAAACATGGATTAAAGGTCACCAATGCGTTGGAAAGTCAAAGCCTTATTTATCATTATAAAACCTATTGTGAACCGAAAAACTGTTTAGCCTGCACCATCGGCTATAAACTTTTAAAAGAATAACCTTATCCGGGCAGTTTTGTCGATCAAAATCTTTGTCAAAAAAATTCCTTAACTTTGAGTAATAGATTCAAACTTTTAAATAACAATCTGGAAATGCTGAGTAATATTCGTCATAAAATGGAAAGAGAATGGTTTGGTGTACTGACCAGAATGGGAGCCAAGCTGGGAATTCCTGTTTCTAAATTGAGAGTTTTCTTCATCTATTCTACTTTCGCTACAGCTGGATTTTTCTTTCTGATCTATCTGGGACTCGCATTCACCCTTTGGATTAAAGATATTTTCATCACCAGAAGACCGAGTGTCTTTGATTTATAAATTATGGAATTTTTACCGATTACTTCCGCAGAAGATCCTAGAGTTCAGGAAATCTATACTTCTTATACTACCACTTTTCCTGTAGATGAACAAAGAGATAAAGATCAGTTTGAAAGTTTATTTTCAAATCCTTATGTGGAATTCATGTCTGTTATCCACGAATCGGAAGCTATTGGCTACCTCATCCTGTGGAAGTTGAGTTCTTTTGTTTTTGTAGAGCATTTTGAAGTGTTTGAAGCATTCAGAAGTAAAAAACTGGGATCTCATATAATGAATCATTTATCAGAAAATTATCCAAGTATTGTTCTGGAAATTGAACCTGCAGAATTGAGCGAAGATGCTTCAAGACGGTATTCTTTTTATCAGAGAAATAATTTCAGCCTGATTGATACCACTCATGTACAGCCTAGCTATGGCGAAGGAAAAAAATCCTTGAATTTATGGCTGCTTGCTAACTACACTCCTGAAAATGTGGAGGAAGCTAAAAAAGAAATTCATAAAATTATTTATGCTTAAAATATAAAACGCCGGAAAGCTATTCCGGCGTTTTTCTTTTACTGAAATTTATGTTAATTTACTTCATACTCCAGTTTGATGGTAATACTGGCTTCTTTTTCTTTGGATGAAGTATTGAAAGTTCCGCCATAAGAATAATCTTCATTGGAGTTGGGTGCCGTAATCTGAATCACTCCCATTGTTGCTTTCTTCAGATTTCCAAGACTGCTTCCAGAATTTTCTGCAATTTTTTCAGCACGTTCTTTAGCATCTTTTGTAGCACTGGCAATCATTTCCTGTTTTACTGTAGCCAGCTTGGTGTAGAAATACGCTGGTGAAGAAGAAGTGAATTCAATGCCACGGTTGATAATTTCGGTAATATTTCTGGAGAGGTTTTCTATTTTTCCCACTTCTTTACTTTCAATAGAAACTTTTTGGGTGAGATTATAACCGGAGAATTCCCCTTGTACATAGTTTCCGTTTGAATCATTATAGCTTCTGAACTGTTTCTGAATATCTACGGAAGAAAATACGATCTCTTTCTGTTGTATCCCTTTTGAAAGCAAATAGTCATTAATTACTTTTCTGTCTGTTGCCAGTTCATCGTAGGCAGATTTGAGATCCACATTATTTTTGGAAAAGCTTCCGGACCAGGTGATCAGATCTGATGTAAACTGTTTGGTTCCTAATCCTGTCACGGAAATGGTATTTTCAGATTTATTCCTGTTTTTAATAGCATTTCCCAAAAAACTGAGACCCACTACAAAACCTAATGCTGCAATAGCTACTGCAAAAATGTTTTTATTCATAAAATGTGTGAATTTGTGTTACCAAAATGGTATCAATTTCTATTCCAATATTTTAAGAATTTATTAACATTTAAATTACTTTTGATCCTGATTTACTCTCTCCAGAAAAAGAGGAACTGTCTCTTCCAGTCTCAGCATAACCCCCGAAAGATTTCTTGCTTTTACATAGGTTCGTACCTGAGGTTTTGCTAAAAATGAAAATTGAATAAATTCTGAAATTCTGTCACCAGGAATTCCGGCTTTGATAAAATATTCATCCTCTATTCTATCCCGAACCCAGACGATATGTTCCTGAAGATCGTCATATCTGTATTGTCTTTTCTGTCTTCTGGCTTTCCCGCTTATCAGATCATATACGCCCTGAACATTCAGGTTTCCCAAAAGTATAGGTAAAAGTACACTTTTTACTTCTGCCGGTTTTTCTCTCATTTTTCCGACCGGCTGCGGAAGACCGACGGCATCTCTCACCTGCTCTCCTTTATCTACTTTAGCAACAATCCGGGAATCTGTTTCCAGATCTCCGGTGAGTTTTTTCACAATTTTGACCTCTCCTACATCCTTCGGAATCTGATAAAGAGTAATAAAGAGTGGCAAATTGATATCATTGGTAAGAACTTTTCTGGAAACTCTTCTGAAATCTTCTTTTACAAATCTTAATTCATCATTAGGATTGGCATCAATAGAAAATATACCTTCAGAATCAGAATATACTTTTTTATCAGTAGACATATTGATAACAATTACTTTACTTAAATTCTCTCCATTGTCATCTACGATTCGCCCTGTCACTTTCTGCTGAGAAAAAATAAAAGTACTGCACAGAAGCATCAGGAAAAGAAAAAACTTTCTCTGTCCGGATGTTTCAATATTTTCAGTAAAATAACCCAACTTCTGATTTTTATATATTATTCTTTAACTCCTTCTAATTTGTTTGTCTTACTGTATTCCCCGAAAGCAATTTTAAGTTCATATTCAATGACAGTGATACTAAAATCTTTACGGTATCTTTTCGCCAATGAACGGGTTTTATCGGCATACAGAAGAAATGCATCAATCTGTTCTTCATCCATTCCGTACTTTTTAAGGAACCTCAGATTTACTTCATTCTTAACCCTCCTGAGGAAATCCCTGGTTTCATTGTAATTGGCTTTGGTAACCTTAGGCTGTGCCAGTTTCTTTACAGCATTAAATACGCCAAACAGATTGACCTGCCCTGCATTGAAATCATGACCGGTAAAAGTTTTGGATGTAGTGTTATTGGGTAAAGGCTGATTCAGCGGACTTCTCATATAATCATCCATATCTGATTTTAAGGACTGAAGCTTTCTGGATTCATTATAATGCTGATTATCTTTTGCCAGATTTCCGGTAGGTCTGTACTTAATCCTGACCTCAGGAATCTGAATTTCCATCTTCTTCAGAATAATATTGAAAGGAGTATTGATCTCTTCTTTGGTCAATTTTTTATCAACCCGGTAATATCCTTCTTTTACAAATCTGATCTCATCATTTTCTTTGGCTTCGATTTCAAATTTTCCGGACATATCACTTAATACACTTCTGTTCCCTGTGATATTAACAACAAGTACAGGAGCTAAATCAAGGTCATCGCCTGTTATTACCTTTCCTGATATTTTTTGCTGTCCCCACAATCCTGAAGCGGTACAAAAAAGCACTAATAATAAAACTCTTCTGATATATTTTGTTTCCATATTATCTTTGAGTTTGCGGAGCACGATAAGATGAAATTCTTGTCAGGACAAAACGCTGAAACCTGTTCAGGTCTGCATCACTGCAGAATCCGTATTTCAGGATTTTTTTCCTTTCAAAACCGCCTGCAAAAACATAATAAATAAAATGTTCTATCAGAGGTTTCTCAATTTTAAGATTGGTAAAATAATCGTCACCAAGGCTTGCTCTGATGTATTTCATTAAATCTACATCATCCCATTTGTCCTTCACTTTCCCAATAGAAAACCCTTGCCCTTTCGGCTGTACAAATTCCCCGGGTTTTGCAGCCAGTATTCTGGGATCTGATTTCTGAGCCATATACCGATCCATATCTTTGAGCAGTTTTTCAACCTTTTGAGGTTTATTATAAAGTTTTGAATCAATTTTAAGGTTTCCGGTTAGCCCCTGTTTCACTTCCACTTCAGGAATCTGAATAGTCTGGCGAACCATACTTATATTCATCGGAGATTGTGTGTTTTCCTGGGAAACTATTTTGGTGATACGTTCATAACCAGCCTTTATAAAACGAAGCTCATCTCCCTGCCTCCCCGAAATCATAAAATGACCATCCCTGTTGGAAACTACAATCTCATCAGTTCTGATATTGACAACATTCACATCCTGCATTTCAGTACCGTTTTCGGAAATAATTTTACCAAATATATAACTTTGGGCATGGGTATGGATAAAAAAAATAAAGGATAAGAAAAAGAATAGTTTAAGTTTCACGGGCTATTTTTTATAAAGCAAAGCTAAAATTATTTTTAATGTATCCCATAAGTTTAACCACAGTTAACGCGTTTTAATATTTCTTTTTGATTTTTGCCTTGTAAACTGTTAAATAGCGTAATTAAATTGTTAAAGTTTCTTTTAAATTTTAGCTAACTTGCAGTCTCAATTCTCTTTTAACAATGCAAAATTCTTACACAGTCATCAATGCTTCTGCCGGATCCGGGAAAACCTATGCCCTGGTACAAAGGCTTCTGATGATCTGTCTCCGTTATCCTAATCAACAGCAGTCGATCAGGAATATTCTCGCGCTTACTTTCACCAATAAAGCAGCGAATGAGATGAAGGAAAGAATTTTATCGTGGCTGGGAAATTTTTCAGCTAAAGATTATGCAGAGAATACGGATCTGAAAAACATCCAGAAAGCATTTGAAGAACAGGGTCTGCAAATTACCATTGATGACCTTCATCAGCGTTCAAAAAAAATGCTGGACTATGTTCTCCACAATTATTCCACACTGAATATCGGAACGATTGACCGTTTTAACTCAAGGCTGGTAAGAAGTTTTTCCTATGAATTGGGACTGGCTAAAAATTTTAACCTTGAAATTGAAGCTGAACCGTTTCTGATAGAAGCCGTTGATAAGATGCTGGATCAGATTGGTGAGAATGAGACTATTTCCAATTCTTTCATGGATTATGTAGACTACAGCCTTGAAAACAATGAAAGGATCAATCTTAATAAAAATCTTTATGATTCGGCTAAGGAATTTGTAAAGGATATTCACTATGAGCATCTGAAAAGCAATAAAAGCTTTGACGATGCCAGTTATGAGAATATCAAGAATACGCTTCGTAAAGAGATTGTTCTCAATAAAAAACAGTCTGCAGAGCTGGCTGCGAGCTCTATTGAATTATTCAGATCAAGAAATATTGATATTGAAGATTTTGCTCAGGGTAAAAATGGAATCGGAGGATTCTTTACAAAGGTTATTGATTTTTATCAACAGAAAAGAACTGGTTTTCCTTTCCCTACTACGCAGGAAGAATCTGTTATCAATAATTATAGAAAGGGAGCGTCTTCAAAATCGAAACATAAAGAATCTGAAATTTTCGAAATCCTGGATCAGCTTCTCGACAACCGAATGAAACTTATCATTCTGTATATTGAAACTCAAAAGAAAGAGAAAGTTTTGTCTGCTCTTCTTCCTTTAAAGGTAAACAAAGATATTCAGGATGAGCTTCAGAAAATTGAAGAAGAAAATGATCTTGTTCTTCTTTCTAAATTTAATATTCTGATCAATGAAAATCTTAGAAATGAACCTTCTGCTTTTATTTATGAAAAAGTAGGTTCACAGTTTCAGCATTATTTCTTTGATGAGTTTCAGGATACGTCAGAACTACAGTGGCAGAATTTTGTTCCGCTGAGAGATCACAGTGTTTCTACAGAATACACGTCATTTACATTGGTGGGCGATCCCAAGCAAAGTATTTACAGGTTTCGTGGCGGGGAAAGCAAACTGATGCTGGATATCATCAACAAAAAAGAATTTTCACCTAAAGAAGCTGATCTTCTGGTATTAAAGGATAACTGGAGAAGTGCCAGAAACATTGTACAATTCAACAATGAACTGTACCGTTTTCATTCTGAAGGATTGCTGGAAGAACATCAGAATATTTTCGGAGCAGATGCTGAGCAAAATCCAAAATCCAAAATGGATGGGCGCGTAAAGGTAAATCTGATCGAAAACCTTACGAATGAAGAATTTTACAATGATACTTCAGAAAGGATGCGGAAAGATATCCAGGAATGTCTGGATAATGGTTTCAAGTTTTCTGACATCACTATTCTTTGCCGTGGAAATTTTGATATTTTCAGTTATTCTCAGAAACTGGGAGCTTTAAAAGTCAGCTACAAAGGAGAAGAAACCAATATTAAAACAATTTCTGATAAAGGCCTTACACTGGAACTTTCCAATACGTTAAAAGCTGTTATTGAATTTCTTCGCTGGGAGCTCAATCCTAAGAATAAACATTGTCTGATCATGATGATGTACCATCTGAATACGTTGGGAAAAATTCATATGCCGGATTTCACATTGGGTATGAAAGAGATTCTGGATATTGAAGGGCATGAAGTAATTCTGCAGTTTATCCATCAAAAATATTCGCTGCAGCTTAAACAGGACAACTTTCCGAGATTCAATCTTTATAATTTTATCGAATATTATATCAACGAATTTTCTGTTGAAAACAAAGAAACAGACTTTTTACTGAACTTCCTGGAAATGCTTTTCAACTTTACGCAAAATGCAGGTGCCAGCACCAAAGAATTTCTGAAATACTGGGATGAAGAAGCTTCTTCATACACTATTCAGGCTTCGGAAAATATCGACGCTGTCCAGATCATGACCATTCATAAGTCTAAAGGACTGGAGTTCCCGATTGTTTTTATCCCAATGATAAACAAAAACCGGGACAGTGAATTTACCAACTGGTTTGACACAAACGAGAATGAAGCTTTAAAATCGGTCAACATCAATCAGTTTAGTAAAAACCTGGAAGCTTATGATGATGAAATTCTGTTTTTCAACACAAAGAATTCTTATAAAAACCTGATCGACAGATTATGTCTGCAATACGTGGCTACCACCAGACCTGTTGAACAGCTGTTTTTCTATCTGCAAAAGGCAAATAAGACCTCTAATAATCTTGAGCTTCTGGAATTCCTTCAGACAAAAAATCCTGAACAGGCTGACGAGTTTGATGTTTACCCGTTGAATCCTGAAATGCTGAAGAAATATTCTAAAGATAAAAGCTCTTCTTTTAAAACCCAGAATATCCAGAACCTGAAGAATGTTAATGAAAAAAGTACATCCATCAAAATAGCTACGCCGTCTAAAAATTATCAGGTACGAAATGAAAAGGTAAGAATCGGGCTTTTTGTGCATGAACTTTTATCGAAGATCAATACGGAAAAGGATATAGCGAAGGTATTGGATGGTTATGCTTTGGAAGGACAGATTACACTGGAGGAAAAAAATGAAATTCAGATTACATTACAGGAAATTGTCAGAACGTATGCAGAATTTTTTGATGAAAAATGGGAAGTAATCAACGAAAAAGATATCATGATCTCTGAAAGAGGAGAAAGCCATATTTTCAGGCCAGACCGTATTTTAAAGGGTGAAGAAGGTTATATAATTGTAGATTTCAAAACCGGTGAACCCAAAGCGAAAGATGAAGCGCAGGTAGAAGGATATAAAAATATTCTTGAACGTCTGGGCAAAAAAGTACTCAAAACTCAGATCATTTATCTGTAATCTAAAGATTTACAAAACATTACTGTAACAATTTTTCACAAAAATTGTTCAAATATAAAAAGGTTTTAGTATTTTTATTCTAAGACGAATACAATCATACAGTCTTTGATTATATTTTGTTTTACAACTAACCAACCATGAGAATATACTTGAACTCCTTTTTTATAAGCCTGATTATCATGTTATTTACGACAGTGGTCACTTACAATATTGTTGATTGCTTAGACCCGCCCGTTACCCCGGATGACCACCATTTTGGGCCCGCTGAAAATATTGCCAACTCTTTATTTCTAAGTTTTGTATTGGGAGCTGTGGTTTTTATTTCTGCTGTCAGAATTCAAAGGCGGCCGTATAGGAAATAATTCTTTTATCATAACAAAAAAACCGCTATTCTTAAGGATAACGGTTTTATATTTTGAAAAATTTTCAATCTTAAGCAGTTGTATCAGGAGTAAATACTCTCTGTGCCAATTCCTGATCAAAAAGGTATAATGCAGATGGATTATCGCATACCATTTTGATTTTTGTTACGTATTGAGAAGCACTCGCTTCTTCTTCTACCTGTTCGTTGATAAACCACTGCAGGAATGAAGTTGTTGCGAAATCTCCCTCGTCGTTTGCATTTTTTACAATATTGAAAATACTTTTAGTTACGACTTTCTCATGCGCTAATGCTTTCTCAAAAATATCCGTTGCGTTTTCGAACTCATGTGGAGGTTTTGGAATTTCTCCAATGATAATTTCTCCTCCTACATCATTCAAATAATCAAACATTTTATCTGCGTGCATCAATTCTTCTTTGCTCTGTACTCTGAAATAGTTGGCAATTCCATCAAGATCTTTTCCTGAAAACCATGCAGACATTGAAAGATAATATTGAGCGGCGTATTGTTCGTGGGCAATTTGTTCGTTAATTAATTTTGCAATTTTTTCGCTAACCATACGTATTAAATTTATAGTCAAAAATAGGGAATAAAAGCCCTACATCAAAAGTTTTAAAGAAAATTAATACAAAAAGGATGGAAAAACATCCACCCTTAAAACATTAAAAAACTAAAATTACAAACTGTTATTTTACTTCAGTAGTTCCTGTATTCATCGGCTTTTTCATCATTCTTCTTTCTTTCATAGCCATCTTCATTTTCTCTGCTTTAGCTTTTCTGTCAGCCTGCCATTTATCATATTGATCAGGAGTAAGGATTTTTTTCATATCAGCATCCATTTGTGCTCTTTTGGCGTGCATTTCCTGCATCTTAGCTTGTCTGTCTGCCTTATGCTTGTCAAACTCTGCCTTCATTTCCTCTTTTCTTTTATCCTGGAGTACCTTTATCTGAGCTACCTGAGAAGCATTAAGATTAAGGTCTTTTTGCATCTGGTCTAAATGTTCCTGTTGTTTTTGCTCCATTCTCTGCTTCATTTCAGCAGCTCTTGCCTGTTTGTCCTGCGGGGTTGTAGTTTGTTGTGCCATTGCAAAACTTCCCATTCCGATAAATGCTATTGCTAAAACTAATTTTTTCATCTTTTTAAAATTTAATTAATTGTTATTTTGTTATTATACCTTTTTGATAATGAATTAAAACACAAGTTAAATTAACAAATTCATAAATAATGTTAAATTTTAACAAAAACAAATTAAAAAAAACAACAAAAAAAAGGACAGATTATAAAAACCTGCCCTTCACACCACTTAAATATAATATATGAAAATTAATTCTTTACTAAACTGCCTCTAAAACCACCACCGTTATTACCTCGGTTTTCTTGTCTAGGTGCAGAACTTTCAGATCTTTGTCTGAAGCCTCCTCCATTGTTTCCTCTGAATCCGCTATTGTTTTCTCTTTTAGGAGCTTCTCTTCTTACTTCACTATTCCCTCTAAATCCGCCACCATTATTATTTCTGAAGCCTCCGTTATCATTATTTCCTCTGTTTCCTCCATTATCAGAATTTCCCCGGAAGCCGCCTCCGTTACTGTTTCTGAAACCACCGTTATTATCATTTCTGAAACCGGAATTATTGTTATTTCCGTTATTACCTCGGAAGCCTCCTGAATTTCCATTGTTTCCCGTGTTTCTGAAACCGTTATCCGGTCTGCTGCCTCTTCTGATAATATCAAAAGTAGGATTATCCATTCTACGGAATCTTGATCGGTCTACCCTGTAAACGTTGATATTAATATTTCTATATCTAGGCATTACCGTATATCTCGGTACGTAATATGTTCTTCTGTAATTCTGGAAATATACGATTGGGCTGGAACCTCTGTAATAGTTATTCTGGAAAACCACAAATACTCTTGGTCCTAAAATTCTTTCCAATGCATAAAACCTGTCATAATACCATCTGTCCGGATTATATCTGTAGAAATTATTCCATGCTGTGAAGCTTGCAAACAGATTATTCAATCTCATAATCTGGTCTACCTGCCATCTGCTTAATCTGTTCTGTACGAAAAATCCGTTCCAGTCGATATTGATAATACTTCCTCTGTAGTCGTTATAATAGCTTTGGTAATAATTATTTGGATAATAATCCTGAGGATAATTGTAGTAATAATCGTCAGGAAAATAATTTCTGTCATCTTCATCACTGTAATATCCTCCCTCATTCTGATAATAACCGTCATCATCCCAACCATTATTCGGATATTGCTGAGCAGACGTCAAAACGCCCAACCCAAAAGCTAATCCCAAAAATATTTTTTTCATCTCTATAGTCGTTAATTGGTTAATATATAGCAGAATATCTTAATTCTATCTTTTTGATACAAATAAAAAAAAGAAGTTAAATCATAAGATTAAACTTCTTTTAAAATATTTTTAACTACCTGATAATCAGGTGCAAAATTTACGCCCTTCCACTATCTTTTACCCAATGTGCAATTTTTTTGTTGAAAGAGGTTTTCTCTTTCAGATCTTCAAGTTTTATATGCATTCTGTAGCGCCAATAATGTGGAAAAACTGCCGGATTATTGATTCTTTCGTTGTCCATTTTCTTATTGGTAAGCTCAGCATCTGTTGCCAGAAACTCCTGCATCGGGAAAATAGCAAGCATAGCCTCATTATACAGATGCTGCTTCATAATGATTTCAGCTAGGTGAGGATTGAGATCTTCAGGTGCCTTTCCGTATTGTATCAGCTGTTGATTGTAATATTTCTGTGTCAATACAGGATCTTCTTTCCACCATTGTCTCAATGTTGAACTGTCATGGGAAGAAGCTGTCACTACATTCATATAGTTTGCATTCTTAGGATTATAGAACGGAATATTTTCAGAAGGCATTCTTTGTACTTTCAATGCTATGATGGCCAATTCGTCCATTACAACAGGTACACAGGCAGGAACCATTCCCAGGTCTTCACCGCAGATCAGCATTTTGGTAGCATTCAGGATAACAGGAAGTTTCTCCATGGCCTTTTCAAACCACAAGCGGTCCTGTCTTCTGAAGAAGTAGTCATGGTAAAGGTCATATATACTTTTCTGTTCCGATTCGGGAAGGTATTGATAAGACTCTGTATTGTAAACATTAAATCTGGGATGGTAAACCGTCTTCCCATTTCTTTCTTCCGGTAAAAACAAAACATTGGCACAAAGGGAAATCAATTTCTCTTCAATAGGTCCGTAAGATTTTTTCTTAAAGAAGTCAACAAGTTTTCTCTGGGTATTAAATTCTTCTTTAAAAGCATAGGTACCATCTTCATTACGGTTCATCAACTCAAGAGCTTTTGCGCTTTCTTCTCCAAAATAATCCCATAAGATCTTATTGTTGATAAAAGGCTTACAATACCTGTCAAAATTAAACGGAATCTGCCAGGCCTTGAATTCATCCAAAACAATAGGAACAGCCGGGTAAAAGTATCCTAAAATTCCTTGTACAGCAGAAACCGGCATCCTCCATATTCTGAAGAATCCCAAAATATGATCGATTCTCATGGCATCAAAATACTGTTCCAGTGCTTTGAACCTGTTTTTCCACCATTTATAATCGTCTGCTTTCATAGCTTCCCAATTATAAGTCGGGAACTCCCAGTTCTGTCCCAACTCAGTAAACTGGTCAGGTGGTGCACCAGCCTGAAAATCCATTCCGAATAATTCCGGTTCTGTCCAGGCTTCTACAGAATATCTGTAAATACCAATGGGAAGATCTCCCTTCAACGAAACTCCCAGGTTATGGGTATAATCAACAGCATCTTTCAGCTGTACATGTAACTGATACTGTACCCAGGCATGAAGCATTGAGATATCATAGTCTTTATTCTTCGTTGTAAAGAACTGTGAAATCTTTCCTGCAATATATTTTTTGTGAGTTTTCCACTCGTTGAAATTAGGTGTTTTATATTTGTCTCTCAAAACACAGAATGCAGAATAAGGAACAAGCCAGTATTCATTATCCTTGATGAATTTCTTGAAATTTCTGTCCTTGTAAATTTTGTCTTTTTCTTTGTTGAAAACGGCTGTAAGATATTTCCATTTGCCTTCAATCATCTTTTCATAATCGATCAGATCCAAAGAGTTTAATTTCTCTTTTTCAGACAGATACTCATCAACTAGTTCTTTCGGTAAAGAATAATCAAGGTTTTCTAAAGAGATATACTGCGGATGCAGCGCATAAACAGATACTGCTGCATAGGGATAAGAATCTGTCCATGAATAATTGGCTGTTGTATCATTGATCGGAAGAATCTGAATAATTCCAAGACCGGTTTCTTTCGTCCAGTCTGCCAGTTTTTTAATGTCTGTAAATTCCCCTACTCCGAATCCATCCTCACTTCTCAATGAGAATACAGGAATTGCGACACCGGCATCATGATACATCTGATATCCCTTAAACCTAAAATAATGATTGGAAACTACCTGCAGCACATCACTCAGCGGATTGGCAACTGTAAATCGGTTTTCTCCCGTTTCTACATCTATAACCCTGTTTTCTTTCGTATCATAAATACAATATTTAAACTGGATAAATTCATTCTCCGGAATTTCAACAGAAGTTTCCCACATTCCAAAATCTGTCTGATTAAGATGAACAACTTTGTCATAGCTCCAGTTTCCCAGTGATGCTGTACTTCCGAAAAGAACAATCCTCCAATCCGGATTATAAATAGGAGCTTCTATTCTAAAGAGATGGGTATGCTTTTTTAAAACCGTAACTTTTTCGGGAATAAAATCGTGCAGTTTATTGTAAAGGATTTTATTATTTAAATAATTCTCAGGAAAGTTTTTGTTATTCCATTCATCAAAAATGATAAACTCCTTATAATTATGTGGAAAACTCAAATGATGCCCCACAAATTCTTCTCTTAATACATTTCCCTTTTCATTCACTACCCGGTAATGATAAGAAATGAGCTTTGAAAAATAATCTACTTCGCATTTCCATAAACCATTCTCCGCATAAAACATAGTATGGACATGTACGGTATTCTCGTCTTCACCAAATACCAGCTGCAAATTTTCTCCAGCATTTACAATATATCCTACATTAAAGTATAGTTTCATCTATATTTTTTTATAAAAGTACATTTTAATATCGAAAAATAAAACTTATTGGATATCAAATAATCATTAAAAAACCTTCTCAAAATAATTTGAAAAGGTCATTATATGATGAGTTATAATACATTGTTATCTTGTTACCAGAATCTTCTTGTTGAATAATACTTTCCCTGATTCATCAGCAATATTTACAATATACGCTCCGGTTACCAATCCTTTAAGGTATACTTTTTCGTCCATTGAGCCATTTTTCACCGATAAACTCTGAGTCATTACATTTTTACCTGCCATATCAAAAATGTTCAGTTTAATGGCACCTTTTAAATTATTATTAACATGAACGTTGATATAGTGTTCATCAACTCTTGTCGGATAAATATCAAGATTAGCAGCCATAGTATTTACCGTTGAAGATTTATCATTAGCAAAATATTTACTTGCCAAATCGTAAATATGAAGTCCCTGTTCTCCCGGAAGCTGTTTAGCCTGCAAAGTTGTCAGATCTACTTCGTATAAAGCCCCTCCTTTTGCACTTGCTATTACCACTTTCCCCTGAGCATTTACAGCAGAACCATTTACGGAATAATTATCAGGAATGCCAGCAATTTTACCTATAAATTTCGCTTTTAAATCTTTTGTCAGAACTTTGAAAACATTTCCTGAAGCAGCAAAAACATAGAAGTTATTATCTGCATCAGCAATCATATCACCTCCAAAACCAGTCTCCATAGCCGTAAAAGAATTTCTTCCGTTAGAAGGATCATCTTTAATAATTCCAAGATCAGTCACAGTGTATTCTCCTGCTTTTTTGTTGATTTCCAAAAACTGTGTCCCCGCATTATTGACAGCATAGATGTTACCGTTATATCCGGTTGCCATTCTGGTAATATGAGAATTAATATCACATGATGATACTCTTGCCACCTTATTTTCCACTAAAGTAATTTCCTTTGTCTTCGGATTCAAAACATAGATATTCGAAGAAAACATAGGCATGTATACCAGATTATTGTTCGAAGAATCGTAGGCAAGAGCTGCTAATGTAACAGATTGGGAATGGTTGTAAGAATTCCTGTCCTCTGCTACAATGCCTTTTTTTGTTTGTGAAAACACCTTTGCTGAAGAATCAGTAGTGAAAAATTTCTCTCCTGAAGTTCCATTTGTTGCATCAATTGCCCGGAAATCATTGAAACTAATACTCTGGGTATCTTTTCCCGTAATCGCAAAGAAATCCTGCTGTGCTTGCGCATTTACACCTAACAACAGTAAAAATAGAGGGAATAAATGTTTTTTCATAGTATATATTTTTAGATTCGTAACTGTTTTTACCTTACTAAGTTACACAATTTTAAATTACAAAAACAAAAATCTCTGGTAATTGAATAAAGTTGGTTACAAGTTAAAAACTATCACTATACTAAAGACGTTTGGCTACTCAATTATTTCTGTTGACCAGCATATACAGATATCAATAATTTCAGTAGCTGTTTCCCGCTATCCATTCATACTCCTCGCGCCTGCGCTCCCGCCCTGAGCAAAGCCGCAGGGTCCCACGCTCCAATCCATTCACCCTCCAACCCAGCTGCGGGGTAACCATTCCTATCGGGGC
>NZ_JBKKJT010000016.1:0-8878 GCF_046614675.1 Chryseobacterium cupriresistens
CCAGATAGATTTTGAAGAAAGTAGGGTAAAAATCAAAGACGTTCACCCTACGCAAGCTAACTCAAGGTCGCTTTTATAAATATAAATGTATAAAAAATATTTGGAAGTTAACACAGAATCTAAAGCCTGAGGTATATTTTTTTCCATTCAAACGGGCTAAAGCCCGTTCCTATTGATAAAGAAGAACCCCGAAACCCGAATCCCGAAACTCATAACTCATAATTCAAAAAAAGCCACCAGAAAAGCTTCCGATGGCAGTTACAAAAAACAAGTGTATAAAAAATATATACTCAGATTAATTTCTCCAGAATAAATTACCGCCATTCATCAGGGCTTTTATTTCAGATATTCTGGAAACAGCTTCTGCAGAGCATGAAGCATCTGTCAGAACAATTGCTGCTTCATCACCGGCTTTTGGCCATTGCTGCTTTCCTTTTTCGTCCAGAGGAAGAATGGCTTGAGTCGCAAACTGCAAAGCTCTTGAAAGGGCATATTCTGTAGTATAACCGTACAGTTCAGCAATAAGATTCGCTTTCTGCAGCATACTTCCGGACCCGAAGGTACTCCAGTAGTCCTGTACATTATCATTTCCGATCAATACGTTTACTCCGTATTTTTTCAGGGTCGGAATAGGCATTATCTTTCCTTTAAAAGGTACGGAAGAAGCAATTCCTACTTTTCCAGTAGCCAGTCTTTCTGCAATCTGCTCTGTTTCCTTAGGAGAAAGGTGAGCTAAAGCAAATGCATGGCTTACAAATGTTTTTCCCTGAAGCGCGGGGTTTTCGATCGCTTTATCAATCAGATAATTGATTGTTTTCATTCCGGATTCTCCTGCTTCGTGCAGGTGAATATCAATTCCTTTGTTGTAATCTAAAGCCAGCTGAATCGTAAAATCCATTACTTTTTCAATGCTGCCGTCAATACTTAAAGGATCCAATCCGCCAATAAATCCCACACTTGTAAGCTGTGCTGCTTCTTTCATCAATGGAGCCGTTTCTGTATAATAAACTCCATGCTGCGGGAAGGCCACCAGTTCAGCTTTGAAAGAATCTTTTTTATTATTAAGAGCCTGCTCAAGATGTTCCAGGGATTTCAGTCCAGAGGTAGGATCAATATTGAAATGCGTTCTTACAAAATGCGTTCCGTAATGCTGTTGTAAACTGATCAGCTGTTCTGCCCTGCTTACCGAAGTCTTCAACAATTCAGGAATGATTTCCTGTTCATAGGCGATCATATCTTTCACTGTTTTTCTTTTCGGAGAAAGGGCCTGCCATGGAAGACCATATAACGTTTTATCCAGATGAATGTGCATATCCCTGAATGCGGGAAGCATCAGGTATCCTTTAGCATCGATTGCATTGGAAGCCGGATCATTGGCTTTTACTGTTTTTATTTTTCCATCTTCAATTTCAATACTGAAAAGGCCTGTTTTTGTTCCGGTAACCTCTTCATTTTCGTATTCAAAACCCGTTTCCAGACGGACATTTTTCAGGGAATAGTTTCCTTTTGCAGTTAATTGATAGGGAAATTTCATGATTTAAAATTTAACAATACAAAATTAAGCCGGCCTGAGAGTAAAACCGGTGTATCAATTATGTCTTGTTTTGTACAGATTATTCTTTAAACTGGGAAGGTGTCATTCCCGTTTGGGCTTTAAAGAATTTTGAAAAGCTGGCATGATCATAGAAACCAAGATCATAAACAATATCTTTTACAGACATTTCGGAAACTTTCAGCAGTCTTTTGGCTTCCAGTAAAATGCGGTTCTGAATAAGTGAAGAAGCTGAAGCATTGAGGTTTTTCTTACAGACAATATTCAGGTAGTTGGCAGAAATATTCAGTTTATCGGCATAAAAAGATACAGATCTTTCTGTTTTAAAATATTCGTCAATAAGATGCAGAAATTTTGAAATAATAGGATTTGAGTTATAGATTTCAAAGTCTTTAAAAGCGCCTTCCACAGATTGACTCACCAGCAAACCGATCAATTCACTTCTTTTTTGAATCAGTTCCCAAAAGACTTTTTCCCCACTCAATTCTTTCTGGATAGCCTGAAATTCATACAGAAAAGTTTCAAAAACTTCTTTGGAAAGATTGATCACCGGATGGTTCTGGTAATACGAGGCAGAAAACCGTAATGAGGGCAGAAAACTTTCAAACCAATCTCTGCTGATCATCAGCTGATACCCGATGGTTTCTTTTTCAATCACCCATTGGTGTACCTGATCGGGAAAAACAAGATGAATCTGATGGTCTTTAACCTGATATTCTGTAAAATCTATGGTATGTGAACCTACTCCCTTCTCAAAAAGATTGATGATAAAAAAATCATGTTTGTGCGGATCATCAATGGAGCGCGCTCCGGAAAGTTCATTAAACAGCAGATTACAGCCCTTCAGCTGATTCTCACTAAATTCCTGAATTCCCAAAATAGGAAAATGATCTGTATGGTAAGCCACTCTGCCTGATTTTCTCCTAAAATTACTAAAATTTATGAGAGAAAAAACTAAAACAACCACAAAAGGAACAAAAGCTTTATCTGCATCACGCTATCTTCATTTCCATCTTCGTTTCGTAACTTTTCGTAAACTTTTCATCCCCATTATGGTTGAAAAAACACAACTAGATTATATATTAATTTATTTAATCTTTTTTTTCTACATTAAAAAACAACGTTTCCTTCATGAATTAAAGACTCCACGTGTGAAATTCGTGATACTGCTTCTGCAGAACAACTTGCGTTGATCAATACAAAATTTGCTTTATCCCCGGACTTCGGCCATTGTTGAGTACCTTTATCATCTAACGGAAGAATATTTCCAGTTGCCAGTTTTAAGCTTCTTGATAATAAATACTCTGTTGAATATCCATACAATTGAGCCATTAAATTGGCTTTCTGAAGGACACTTCCGGTTCCGAAAGTATTCCAGTGATCCACAATACTGTCATTTCCTGTGAGAACAGTTACATTATGCTTGTAAAGTGTTGGTATGGGCATAATCAGCCTTCCGAAAGGGATTGTAGAAACAATTCCAATCTGTGCATCACCCAATTTTTCAGCAATTTCTTCCTGTTTTGCGGCTTCTAATTTTCCAAGAACAAAACAGTGGCTTACATATGTTTTTCCTTTAAGAGCTGGGTTTTCGTTTACTTTTTTAATCAGGTATTCTACCGTTTTCAATCCCGAGTCTCCGGTTTCGTGTAAGTGAATATCTATTCCTTTTTTATTGTCTAAAGCAAGCTGAACAGTAAAGTCTACCACTTTTTCAATATCGCCATCAATGTTGAACGGATCTACTCCACCAATAAAATCGATGTCCATCTTCGCAGCTTCTTTCAGATAAGGTACGGAATCCGTATAGAATACACCATGCTGTGGGAAGGCTACCAATTCAGCTCCAAAGCCCTTCTTTTTATTTTCTAAAGCTTTCTGAAGATTTTTTAATGACTGAAGTTTTGAAGTGGGCTCAATATTCACGTGACTTCTTGCAAAGGAAGTTCCCTTAGACTGTAATAACTCAATCAGTTTTTCGGCTTTGAAAGTTGAATTCTTCAGCATCTCAGGAAGCATTTTCTGCTCCAGTTCTATCATTCCTTTGACACCTCCTGTTCTTTTTCTAACGGCCTGCCATTGATCACCATAAAAGGTTTTATCCAAATGGATGTGCATATCCTTAAATGCAGGAAGCATCAACAGTCCTTTTGCATCTACCGCTTTAGCATTAGGTTGATTGGGTGAAATCTTTATAATTTTTCCGTTCTCAACTTCAACATAAAATAGATCCGTTTTGGTAGAAGTCACTTCCCCATCTTGGTATTCAAATCCTGTTTCCAAACGAACATTCTTAAGGTTCATTTTTCCTTTTGCTGAAAGATTTTTCTCATCGAAAGGCGATGCAGTCATGATATTAGGTATTAAAGTTAATCCCGCTACAGCCAACGCTGAATTCCGGATAAAATCTTTACGGGAGATGGTATTGTCTGAGGTCTTCATTTCCAATCTATTTAAGACAAAATTAAAAAGAAGCCCCTTGAATGAGGTGTATGGTTTATTACAAAATCTGTATGATTTATACTTTGTGGTAATTCCCTGCTGAAATACTCAGTTTATCTTTCTACACTACAACTAAGAGTATCCCACAACGCTTGTCATTCCATAAAAATCCAGATTATGCTGTTTTTACTCTTCTACCACAGTGACAAAGATTGCGTTGATTTTTTTCAATCTAAACTCATCAAATCAATTTTCTTTTCCATAAAAAAACCGGATCTAAAATCCGGCTTCATTTATTTTTATTTATTTGAATATTCAAATTTTCTTACTGCTTCCAGTGTCATATCAATTTCTTTATCCTTGATCGCATCACTGATGAAGTAAGTTTCATAACCGCTTGGCGGAAGATATACTCCATTCTGTAACATTTGATGGAAGAAATTATTGAACAATGAGTGGTTAGCTTCCTGTGCCTCATCAAAGTTGGAAACACTTTTAATATGGAAGAATACAGACATCATAGAACCTTTTCTGTTGATTCTGTGAGCGATTCCTTTTTCATTCAGAATTTTCCCTATTTCAAAATCCAATGTTTCTGTTGTTTTCTCCAATCTGTTGAAAAACTCAGGATCATTTTTAATAAGCTGAAGAGTTTTTAATCCGGCTCTCATGGCTAAAGGATTTCCGCTTAATGTTCCCGCCTGGTATACCCCTCCTTTTGGTGCAAGGTGATCCATAATTTCATTTCTTCCTGCGAAAGCTCCTACCGGAAGACCTCCACCGATTACCTTTCCGTAAGTCACTAAATCTGCTTTTACATTGAAAAGTTCCTGTGCACCTCCGAAAGCTAATCTGAAACCGGTCATTACTTCATCAAAGATTAACAAAGCACCGTTTTCATCACAGATCTTTCTCAGGTTTTGTAAGAAATCGTTTTCAGGCAGTACACAGCCCATATTCCCTGCTACAGGTTCTATAATTACAGCTGCAATTTCTCCCGGATTGTGGCGGAATAAATCCTGAACCTGTTCAAAATCATTATAACGGGCCAGCAAAGTATCTTTTGCAGTTCCGGAAGTTACTCCCGGAGAGTTTGGATTTCCGAATGTAGCGGCGCCGCTTCCTGCTTTGATCAGGAATGAATCTGAATGTCCGTGATAGCAGCCTTCAAATTTTACAATCTTATCTCTTCCTGTATATCCTCTTGCCAGTCTTATGGCACTCATACATGCTTCTGTTCCTGAAGAAACCATTCTGATCTGGTCAATATTAGGAACATTTTCAATGATGAATTTTGCAATTTCTGTTTCCAGCTCTGTAGGTGCACCGAAAGAGAATCCTTTCTCTGCCTGTATTTTCAGTTCTTCCAATACTTCAGGATGTGTATGTCCTAAAATGGCTGGGCCCCATGAGTTAATATAATCGATGTAAGTATTGTCATCTGCATCGGTAAGGTAAGCTCCTTTTGCCGATTTCATGAAAACGGGCACTCCTCCTACGGATTTGAATGCTCTTACCGGAGAGTTTACACCTCCCGGAATGTATTTGTAGGCTTCATCAAATAAAGCCGAACTTCTTTGATACTTCATTTTTCTTTTATTTTATTATTTAACCCTCAAAGTAAAGGGTTCCATCTTCTCCTGCATAATTTTTCTGCCCATTACTTATCATGTAATATATCTGAAAAGGATTGCCATTTTTCAAAACGATCATAGCTGGCTCAAATTTTCCGTATAAAACCTTATTATTGGGAAGAATTGTCTTAAAAATCACATTATTTCTGTTATTCGGATCAGGTTCTGAAAGAACAACTAAATGGCTGTCATCTATCAGATTGATTGTTTCATATCGTATAGGATAAACCTCCCGCAAATTTTCATCTGCTAACCCCAAAAAACCTGAAACGTTGGTTGTCAAAATATAAGGTTTACCTTTATAAAACTGCCATCCTACGTATGCTATATCCTGTGTATTGAGAAATACTTTCTTAAGTTTAGGGACATACATCCCGACATAGGTATTTCCGTCCATAATCTCCAGAAAATCAGCTTTGTAATTCCATTGATAACCATCATTATCATATGACTCCAGCATATCCAGATCATCATCATCAAGATCTTCCCTGCTTAATGTCAATTTTGCGTTATTTCTGTTAAGCGGACTATAATTTTCCCAACCACTGTCTCTTACAGGATAACTTTCTTGCTTAATATATTTGTCAAGACGCATTTTGGTCTTGATGGAATAGTAATAATAATCCCATCCATCAAAAACCAGATATTTATCTCGTTCTACAGATATGGGTGTATTGGAAATAAATGGCATGATGATAACAGCATTTCGATCTACGATACCAAATCTTCCATTTTGTTCTGCATGAAATCCTCCTATGGATTCATCATAGCTGCTTATACTGCTATATTGCGGCTGTACAGCTATAAATTTATTAACATCACACAATCCCCACAACTTTCCTTTTCTGTAAGGAATATAATTTTGATCCTGTGAAAATATTGTACACGACATGAATATCAGAAATATCGACAGATATTTAGATTTCACATTTAATATTCTCATGGCTTTGGAATCGTTATTAGTTTCGCGGTTTTTTGTCTATTAAATAAATCAGCTGTCCTGCTGAAGGCTGCTGCCCTTCATCCATTCTGTTTTTAGCATATAATTTATTTAACTTGATTCCGAATTTCTGTGCAATATCATGCATATCTTCTCCGTATTCAGCTTTGTAAGTTGCTGTATTACCTGTAGAATTTTTGGATTCAAGGAAAACGATATCATTTTTCTTCAACGTTTCATTTTCCAGTTCATTCCACTTCATCAGCCTGCTTTCGCTTACTTTGAATTTATTGGCAATGAATTTTACATCGGTATCTTCAGGAATGATAATATATTTCAGCCCGTCATTCGGGTGACTTTTGATAAGAATAGAATTAAGAATTTCAGCTTTCGTTTTGATTCTTTCTACTCTTTTTTGCTGTTGTGCGTAGGAAGTCTGTTTGTAGGGAACTTCTACCGTAACCGGTTCTTTAGCTTTTCTGTTGGCTTTTGAAGGCTCCAGCTGTGCCATGAAAGTTCTGTCGTCTTTCAGATCCGGGTACATTTTAAGAACAGCGTACAATACTTCATTGGAATTGGTATTGTCGTATTCATATAATTTATACTTTTCAATTTTGGAGATAAGAATGGAAGCATAGCGCGGGTTGGTAGCATACCCTGCTTTTTTTAAACCGGTGGCCCACGCTCTGTAATCTTTCATATCCAGTTTGAAAAGGTTGGCGTAATATTTTCTTGTGGATAAAAATATAGAATGGTCTTCATAAGACTGTCTTGGATCGTCGTACACACGGAAGCATTCGTTAGGTGCGTCATCGGTATGTTTCATCGTTCTACCGGTCCAGTCTTCTTTACATTTTATACCGAAGTGGTTTTTACCTTCCTGTGCCAGTCTGCTCTGTCCGCCTCCGGTTTCCAGTAATCCCTGGGCAAGAGTGATAGAAGCCGGGATTTTGTATTTTTCCATTTCTTCTACTGCATATTTAGCAAACTTCTGAATATACTGATCTTCGGTTGCCCAAGTCTGGGCTGAAAATTTTGATAAAACTAAAAGGCTTATGGATAGAAAAAGTCTTTTCATCTTATATTTTTTATTGTTTTAAAATGAAAGATGGAACACTAAGTGTTTCATGTTTTTCAATTTTACTTATATAATTAAATTTCTATTCTGTTTTTCCAACAGCAGATTCGCTCCTTCAATTCCCTGTAAACCACCAGTGTGAAAGCACAAAATCTTACTGTTTTCAGGAAAATATTCTTCTTCTATCATTTCAAAAACCTTCTCCATCATTTTCCCTGTATAAATCGGTTCCAGAGGAATACCGTATCTCTCCTTGAAATCATTGATAAAACGGACGTTTCCATCACTTATTTTACCATAACCTCCAAAACATGAATCTATTAGATTAAAATTCTGTTTCAAAGTTAATTCAAAAATTTTATTTTCAAGTGAAGCATCGTCAACGGCTTTAAATCCTATAACTTTCTGATTCTCTTCACAAAATTTTGAAATTCCTGCAATGGTACCACCGGTTCCAACTGCGGTGCAAAGATAGTCAAAATCTTTTGTTTGTTCGTTGAGCATCATTTTCACTCCTTCTACAGCCTCTTTATTGGTTCCTCCTTCAGGAACAATCAAAGCTTCAGGGAACTCCTGCTGAAGGAATTCTGTCAGTTTTTCTTTGTGGCGGTATTCTTCGCGGGTGACAAATTTCAGGTTCATCCCATTTCTTTTCGCAAAAAGTAAGGTTGGGTTATCGCGCCATTTACGTTCCAGTTCTTCTCCTCTGATGATTCCCAGTGTTGGAATACCCGCCCTATTTCCTACGGCAGAAACCGCAGAAATGTGATTGGAAAAAGCACCTCCAAAAGTAATGATATAAGGGTTTCCCTGATTTTTTTCGAGATAGTTATTGACATTGTGAAAAAGCTTCCAGTATTTATTTCCTGAAATCAACGGATGAATCTGATCTTCCCTTTTAATGAAAAGTTTAATATTTTTCTGAATGGGAATTTCCTGGATGGAAACAGGTTCTGTGGGAAGTTTTAATAGCATTTCAGTTTTACAACTCAAGATTTATTCTTTACAAAAGTAGGAAAAGATTTAGTGTTATGACAATTTGTTGTTTTTATTGTTTTTTTACCACAGATAACACGGATTTCTACAAATGGTTGTTTGATACTTTTTTAAGTTTTGGCTCCTATGTTTGCAAAAGAATAAATTTACATACAAAGCAAAAGGGGTGAGAGAACAGTTTTGGCTAAATAACTCAGGAAGTATATTGTGCTTTAGAAATGTCCTCACTTCTTTAT
>NZ_JBKKJT010000017.1:0-5077 GCF_046614675.1 Chryseobacterium cupriresistens
AAAAAACTTTAAAATTTTCTTCAAAAACATTTGGTCATTAAAAAATAAAGTTTTACTTTTGCACTCGCAAATACGGAGCGACACTGACAGAGAGATTGCTTCGTTGAAAAGCGGAAGATATAAAGATCATTGACATACAATATAACAACCAAGTAAGGAAAAACTAAAGCGTTAAAAACTTTGAGTGAGTCAGACAAACATACAATGGAGAGTTTGATCCTGGCTCAGGATGAACGCTAGCGGGAGGCCTAACACATGCAAGCCGAGCGGTAGAGATCTTTCGGGATCTTGAGAGCGGCGTACGGGTGCGGAACACGTGTGCAACCTGCCTTTATCTGGGGGATAGCCTTTCGAAAGGAAGATTAATACCCCATAATATACTGAATGGCATCATTCGGTATTGAAAACTCCGGTGGATAGAGATGGGCACGCGCAAGATTAGATAGTTGGTGAGGTAACGGCTCACCAAGTCTGCGATCTTTAGGGGGCCTGAGAGGGTGATCCCCCACACTGGTACTGAGACACGGACCAGACTCCTACGGGAGGCAGCAGTGAGGAATATTGGACAATGGGTGAGAGCCTGATCCAGCCATCCCGCGTGAAGGACGACGGCCCTATGGGTTGTAAACTTCTTTTGTATAGGGATAAACCTACCCTCGTGAGGGTAGCTGAAGGTACTATACGAATAAGCACCGGCTAACTCCGTGCCAGCAGCCGCGGTAATACGGAGGGTGCAAGCGTTATCCGGATTTATTGGGTTTAAAGGGTCCGTAGGCGGATCTGTAAGTCAGTGGTGAAATCTCACAGCTTAACTGTGAAACTGCCATTGATACTGCAGGTCTTGAGTGTTGTTGAAGTAGCTGGAATAAGTAGTGTAGCGGTGAAATGCATAGATATTACTTAGAACACCAATTGCGAAGGCAGGTTACTAAGCAACAACTGACGCTGATGGACGAAAGCGTGGGGAGCGAACAGGATTAGATACCCTGGTAGTCCACGCCGTAAACGATGCTAACTCGTTTTTGGAGCGCAAGCTTCAGAGACTAAGCGAAAGTGATAAGTTAGCCACCTGGGGAGTACGAACGCAAGTTTGAAACTCAAAGGAATTGACGGGGGCCCGCACAAGCGGTGGATTATGTGGTTTAATTCGATGATACGCGAGGAACCTTACCAAGGCTTAAATGGGAAATGACAGGTTTAGAAATAGACTTTTCTTCGGACATTTTTCAAGGTGCTGCATGGTTGTCGTCAGCTCGTGCCGTGAGGTGTTAGGTTAAGTCCTGCAACGAGCGCAACCCCTGTCACTAGTTGCCATCATTAAGTTGGGGACTCTAGTGAGACTGCCTACGCAAGTAGAGAGGAAGGTGGGGATGACGTCAAATCATCACGGCCCTTACGCCTTGGGCCACACACGTAATACAATGGCCGGTACAGAGGGCAGCTACACTGCGAAGTGATGCAAATCTCGAAAGCCGGTCTCAGTTCGGATTGGAGTCTGCAACTCGACTCTATGAAGCTGGAATCGCTAGTAATCGCGCATCAGCCATGGCGCGGTGAATACGTTCCCGGGCCTTGTACACACCGCCCGTCAAGCCATGGAAGTCTGGGGTACCTGAAGTCGGTGACCGTAACAGGAGCTGCCTAGGGTAAAACAGGTAACTAGGGCTAAGTCGTAACAAGGTAGCCGTACCGGAAGGTGCGGCTGGAACATCTCATTTTAGAGCGTCTTAGGACGTTAAACAAAATCAGTATCGTAAGATACAAAATACTTACTTAAAGCATAGCTTTAGTTTTTTGTTTGGTTGATTTATATTAAAAATACAAAACCCACTAGAAATTAGTAAAGGGATTGAGAGAGGCAAAGAAGATAAAAGCAGAGAGAGAAAGACGAAGAAATTAGTCTATTATCTATCAGTCTATCATCTTTTACGTCTAAAAGACAGTCTCGTAGCTCAGCTGGTTAGAGCGCTACACTGATAATGTAGAGGTCGGCAGTTCGAGCCTGCCCGAGACTACTAATTAAAGCGGATGGCGAATAGCTTTTGGCTGCTGGCATTTAGCCAATAGCAAGAAGCCATAAGCTAGAAGCAACTAGAGGGGGAATTAGCTCAGCTGGCTAGAGCGCCTGCCTTGCACGCAGGAGGTCAAGGGTTCGACTCCCTTATTCTCCACAGTTTTGGAGGTTTAGTTTAAAAGTTACGATTGGAGCCAACAACAACAATTGTTTACTAAACCAAAAGAAAGACATTAAGATCATTGACATTAACGGTAAAGACATCACAAAGAGAAAACCGAGCGCATAAAGCGCTTGAGTAACCAATAGGAAAGAAATCGTTAAGGGCGTATGGCGGATGCCTAGGCTTTCAGAGGCGACGAAGGACGTGGTAAGCTGCGAAAAGCTGCGGGGATTGGCACACACGAATTGATCCGCAGATATCCGAATGGGGCAACCCGGCATATTGAAGATATGTCACCTCGTAAGAGGAGCAAACCCGGAGAACTGAAACATCTAAGTACCCGGAGGAAAAGAAATCGAAGAGATTCCGTAAGTAGTGGCGAGCGAAAGCGGATTAGCCCAAAAGTCTTTATATATTTAGAAGAATGTTCTGGAAAGAACAGCCATAGACGGTGATAGCCCGGTATTCGAAAGGTATATAGAGATGATAAATGAGTAGGGCGGGACACGTGAAATCCTGTCTGAATATGGGGGGACCATCCTCCAAGGCTAAATACTCCTGAAAGACCGATAGTGAACAAGTACTGTGAAGGAAAGGTGAAAAGCACTTCGAATAGAAGGGTGAAATAGAACCTGAAACCGTACGCCTACAAGCGGTCGGAGCAGCGTAATGCTGTGACGGCGTGCCTTTTGCATAATGAGCCTACGAGTTAATTTTACTAGCGAGGTTAAGGTATTAAGTACCGGAGCCGGAGCGAAAGCGAGTCTGAATAGGGCGCATAGTTAGTAGGATTAGACGCGAAACCTTGTGATCTACCCATGGGCAGGTTGAAGCTCTGGTAACACAGAGTGGAGGACCGAACCGGTTGACGTTGAAAAGTCTTCGGATGACCTGTGGGTAGGGGTGAAAGGCCAATCAAACTGGGAGATAGCTCGTACTCTCCGAAATGCATTTAGGTGCAGCGTCGTATATAAGTTTATTAGAGGTAGAGCTACTGATTGGATGCGGGGGTTTCATCGCCTACCAATTCCTGACAAACTCCGAATGCTAATAAATGTTCTACGGCAGTGAGGGCATGGGTGCTAAGGTCCATGTCCGAGAGGGAAAGAACCCAGACCAACAGCTAAGGTCCCCAAATATATGTTAAGTTGAAACAACGCGGTTGGACTGCATTGACAGCTAGGATGTTGGCTTGGAAGCAGCCATTCATTTAAAGAGTGCGTAACAGCTCACTAGTCGAGCGGTCCGGCATGGATAATAATCGGGCATAAACATATTACCGAAGCTATGGATTTATATTTTAGATATATCTGGTAGGAGAGCATTCTATTTGCGCCGAAGCAGTACTGTGAGGTATTGTGGAGCGGATAGAAAAGAAAATGTAGGCATAAGTAACGATAAAGCAGGCGAGAAACCTGCTCACCGAAAGACCAAGGCTTCCTCAGCCATGCTAATCAGCTGAGGGTTAGTCGGGACCTAACGCGAACCCGAAAGGGGTAGTGGATGGACAATGGGTTAATATTCCCATACTTGCTCACAATAAAAGGGGACGGTTGGATGTAGCTGCTGGAGACTGACGGAATAGTCAAGGCCTAGCCTTCGGGCGAAGCTGCTGTAGTGTAATCTGATCCAAGAAAAGCCGAAGTGAAGCAACCCGTACCAAAACCGACACAGGTGGTCGAGGAGAGAATCCTAAGGTGCTCGAGTGAGTCGTGGCTAAGGAACTAGGCAAAATAGTCTCGTAACTTCGGAAGAAGAGACGCCATCAGCAATGGTGGCCGCAGTGAAGAGGCCCAGGCGACTGTTTATCAAAAACACAGGACTCTGCTAAATCGAAAGATGCTGTATAGGGTCTGACACCTGCCCGGTGCTGGAAGGTTAAGGAAGGTGCTTAGCGTAAGCGAAGGCATTAACTGAAGCCCCAGTAAACGGCGGCCGTAACTATAACGGTCCTAAGGTAGCGAAATTCCTTGTCGGGTAAGTTCCGACCTGCACGAATGGTGTAACGATCTGGGCACTGTCTCAGCCACGAGCTCGGTGAAATTGTAGTATCGGTGAAGATGCCGATTACCCGCAATGGGACGAAAAGACCCTGTGAACCTTTACTATAACTTCGTATTGACTTTGAGTAAGTAATGTGTAGGATAGGTGGGAGGCTTTGAAGCAGGCACGCTAGTGTTTGTGGAGCCGACGTTGAAATACCACCCTTTACTTACTTGGAGCCTAACTTCTTTCAGAAGGACATTGCGTGGTGGGTAGTTTGACTGGGGTGGTCGCCTCCAAAAGAGTAACGGAGGCTTTCAAAGGTACCCTCAGCACGCTTGGTAACCGTGCGTAGAGTGTAATGGCATAAGGGTGCTTGACTGTGAGACCAACAAGTCGATCAGGTGCGAAAGCAGGACATAGTGATCCGGTGGTTCCGTATGGAAGGGCCATCGCTCATAGGATAAAAGGTACTCCGGGGATAACAGGCTAGTCTCCCCCAAGAGCTCACATCGACGGGGAGGTTCGGCACCTCGATGTCGGCTCGTCACATCCTGGGGCTGGAGAAGGTCCCAAGGGTTGGGCTGTTCGCCCATTAAAGTGGCACGCGAGCTGGGTTCAGAACGTCGTGAGACAGTTCGGTCTCTATCTATTGCGGGCGTTAGATGTTTGAGAGGGCTTGATTCTAGTACGAGAGGACCGAATTGAACAAACCTCTGGTGTATCAGTTGTACCGCCAGGTGCACCGCTGAGTAGCTACGTTTGGAAGAGATAAGCACTGAAAGCATATAAGTGCGAAACTCGCCTCAAGATGAGACATCTTTTAAGGGTCGTTGTAGATGACGACGTTGATAGGCTATAGGTGTAAAGACAGTAATGTCATAGCCAAGTAGTACTAATTACCCGTAGATTTATAG
>NZ_JBKKJT010000018.1:0-1481 GCF_046614675.1 Chryseobacterium cupriresistens
GCCAGGAACCGTAAAAAGGCCGCGTTGCTGGCGATTTTCCATAGGCTCCGCCCCCCTGACGAGCATCACAAAAATCGACGCTCAAGTCAGAGGTGGCGAAACCCGACAGGACTATAAAGATACCAGGCGTTTCCCCCTGGAAGCTCCCTCGTGCGCTCTCCTGTTCCGACCCTGCCGCTTACCGGATACCTGTCCGCCTTTCTCCCTTCGGGAAGCGTGGCGCTTTCTCATAGCTCACGCTGTAGGTATCTCAGTTCGGTGTAGGTCGTTCGCTCCAAGCTGGGCTGTGTGCACGAACCCCCCGTTCAGCCCGACCGCTGCGCCTTATCCGGTAACTATCGTCTTGAGTCCAACCCGGTAAGACACGACTTATCGCCACTGGCAGCAGCCACTGGTAACAGGATTAGCAGAGCGAGGTATGTAGGCGGTGCTACAGAGTTCTTGAAGTGGTGGCCTAACTACGGCTACACTAGAAGAACAGTATTTGGTATCTGCGCTCTGCTGAAGCCAGTTACCTTCGGAAAAAGAGTTGGTAGCTCTTGATCCGGCAAACAAACCACCGCTGGTAGCGGTGGTTTTTTTGTTTGCAAGCAGCAGATTACGCGCAGAAAAAAAGGATCTCAAGAAGATCCTTTGATCTTTTCTACGGGGTCTGACGCTCAGTGGAACGAAAACTCACGTTAAGGGATTTTGGTCATGAGATTATCAAAAAGGATCTTCACCTAGATCCTTTTAAATTAAAAATGAAGTTTTAAATCAATCTAAAGTATATATGAGTAAACTTGGTCTGACAGTTACCAATGCTTAATCAGTGAGGCACCTATCTCAGCGATCTGTCTATTTCGTTCATCCATAGTTGCCTGACTCCCCGTCGTGTAGATAACTACGATACGGGAGGGCTTACCATCTGGCCCCAGTGCTGCAATGATACCGCGAGACCCACGCTCACCGGCTCCAGATTTATCAGCAATAAACCAGCCAGCCGGAAGGGCCGAGCGCAGAAGTGGTCCTGCAACTTTATCCGCCTCCATCCAGTCTATTAATTGTTGCCGGGAAGCTAGAGTAAGTAGTTCGCCAGTTAATAGTTTGCGCAACGTTGTTGCCATTGCTACAGGCATCGTGGTGTCACGCTCGTCGTTTGGTATGGCTTCATTCAGCTCCGGTTCCCAACGATCAAGGCGAGTTACATGATCCCCCATGTTGTGCAAAAAAGCGGTTAGCTCCTTCGGTCCTCCGATCGTTGTCAGAAGTAAGTTGGCCGCAGTGTTATCACTCATGGTTATGGCAGCACTGCATAATTCTCTTACTGTCATGCCATCCGTAAGATGCTTTTCTGTGACTGGTGAGTACTCAACCAAGTCATTCTGAGAATAGTGTATGCGGCGACCGAGTTGCTCTTGCCCGGCGTCAATACGGGATAATACCGCGCCACATAGCAGAACTTTAAAAGTGCTCATCATTGGAAAACGTTCTTCGGGGCG
>NZ_JBKKJT010000019.1:0-1389 GCF_046614675.1 Chryseobacterium cupriresistens
TGTCTCGTCCTGAAATAGCGATACACAAAAAAGAATCGTTATGGCAGAAACATTAACATCCACGTACATTAAACGTACACAGAAGGATTACAGTTTAAGTTTAAAACTTCAAATCGTGAAAGAAGTTGAATCAGGAGCATCCACTATTAATAATTGTCGTAAGAAATATGGTATTCAATCTCATGGAACTATTTTAAATTGGCTGAGAAAATATGGTAACTTTGATTGGGAAAACCAAAGACCTTACGCGATGGAAAAAACACCTGAACAACGTATAATGGAATTAGAAGCCCAGGTAAGGCTTCTTGAAAAGCAAAAGGCATTCTTAGAAAAGCAGGCTTATATTGCAGATAAAAAGTCCATATTTTTTGATATGATGATTGATCTGGCTGAGAAAGAATATCACATTGATATTCGAAAAAACTCACCACCCGAACAATCGATTACTTCCGCAGTAAAGAAAAAGAAACTTTGATTTTTACTTGCGGATTGTTAGGGTTAAATAGACAAATCTATTATAGAAGTATAAAGCGTACGAAAGTTTGTAAAGATAAAGCTTCAGAGGTAGTAAAGCTGGTAGAGAATCTTCGTGTTAAGATGCCCCGGTTAGGAGGCCGGAAATTATATTTTATTTTACAGAGATCCTTAAGCTCCATTAAGGTAGGGAGAGATAAATTCTTTGCCATCTTAAAAGCTAATCATTTATTGATTGAGCCTCGCAAAAGCTATCACATTACGACCAACTCTCATCATCGTTTTAGAAAGCATAAGAACCTGCTCCTGGACTACCAGATAACAAAGCCCAACCAAGTATGGGTTGCAGATATTACTTATATAGGAAACCGAAAAAATCCAAGCTATTTAAGTTTAATAACTGATGCATATTCTAAGAAAATAATGGGACACTTTGTTGCAGACAATTTGAATACACAGAGTAGTATTATAGCTTTAAAAAGAGCTCTCAAGAAGCATAAAGGGATGAGAGAATCTTTAATCCATCATTCCGATCGTGGTTTACAATACTGCTCGAATGAGTATCAAAAACTTTTACAGAAACATCAATTAAAATGTAGTATGACACAAAACTCCGATCCTTATGAAAATGCAATAGCAGAGAGAGTGAATGGTATTTTAAAGCATGAGTTTGATATTGATAAACATGATATAAACAATAATTTAAGGAAAAAGATAGTAAATGAATCTATCGAAATCTACAATGATTTACGACCACATTTTTCAAATCATTATCTAACTCCAAACCAAATGCATAACCAATCACAAATTAAAATGAAAACCTATAAAAACAAAAACCAAAGCAATAGTAAAATTACTCTGGTTTAATTATTTATTTTTGTACTATAATCTGTATCAGTTTTTCAGGACTAGTCA
>NZ_JBKKJT010000001.1:0-1147494 GCF_046614675.1 Chryseobacterium cupriresistens
GATAGATTTTGAAGAAAGTAGGGTAAAAATCAAAGACGTTCACCCTACGCAAGCTAACTCAAGGTCGCTTTTATAAATATAAATGTATAAAAAATATTTGGAAGTTAACACAGAATCTAAAGCCAATTGAAGTTTTGTTTTTTATTAAACGGGCTAAAGCCCGTTCCTATTAAATATTGTTTTTCACAGATTTTATAGATTAAGAAATTTATTATACAAGCCTATCCATCCAGTTTGTCATTCCGAAGGAATCCAAATTCCAAATTCAGAATGATTTTTTTCAGAAAATGTTCTTTTCTTCCTTTGTTTCCTGAAAAAAGTGTCGTAAAAATAATACAGAAAAAGTAGAGTTAAAATTTTTTTCAGGTTTTCTAGTATTTAATTAATATTTAAACGACTCCGACAAAACTTTATTTTATAAGGTTTTAAACTTAAACATATTTTAAACTTAATTTAAATTCACCGTCTTGTAGAATTATCTTTAAGGATTTTAACAATTTTTGCATTATATTTGTTGTAAACATAAACCATGAAAAACAATTTATTGATTTTTACGTTTAGTTTTTTTGCTTTCCCCGCTTTTGGCTGGGCACAGTCTGCGCCGGATTTTAAAGAACTTCTGGATAGTGCTATGGTTCGGGACTCGAACCTTAAAATGCAGATTACCCAAAATAAGCTTACTGACCTTGACGAGCACAAACTGAAGGATATCTTTCTTCCAACCCTGGAATTGAGCGGTCAGGCCGGTTATCTCAACGGAACAGCAAGACTGACGTCCCCGGAATTCAATCTCGCTCCCTTTATCAATATTCCCGAAGGGACTTTCAACAATAATTTCAATGTATCCGGATTTTCAGGTATTGCCAAGGCAGATGCCAAAATGCTGCTGTATTCAGGAGGAAAGGTGAAGTACATGAAAAAAGCGGTGGAAGAAAAGAAAAAGTCTGAAGATATCCTTCTGGAAAAAACAAAAGATGAGGTGATTGCCACCATTTCCAAAGCCTATGATCAGTTAGCATTGATTCATCAGTCTAAAAAGGTTCTGGATGAAAGTAAAAAAAGATTGGATATCAACCGAAAAACAGCTGATAAAGCGCTTGGCTATGGTTTGATAACGCCTTATGACCATAAGAAAATTGAACTCGCCCAGGCTACTCTGGATGCTAAAATGGTAGAATATGAAGGGAAAAAAGAACTTCTTCTTACCCAGCTTTATATTTTGACAGGGATTCAAAGAGAAAGGCTCAGAATGATTGATCCTGTATTATCTCCTGTAGAATTGCTGGCTGCAGAAAAAGGGATTGAACAGAGAGCAGAAATCCGTGCACTGGAACATGGAATCAGTGCGGCAGACTATAAAATAAAAGCAGAAAGAACGTGGATGATTCCTAAAGTACAACTGATGGCTTCTGCCTATTATATCGGATTGTACGGGAATAGAATAAAATCTTCGGAAAATGTAATCCCTGCTGTGCCAATTCTTGGATATGAAGGGAAAAAGCTGGACTGGAGACCTAATAACATCAACGTGTTTCCATTGATTACAGCAGGTGTAGGTTTTAAATGGGAAATTTTCGACGGTAAAGAAGGAAAACATGCAGAAGAAACTGCCAAAGTTGGTAAAGAAGTATTGCAGAACCAGAAAGAAGACGCCCTGAAAAAACTGACCTTGAATCTGGCTAATAATCAAACCAATTATGATATCGCTTCTGCGCAGATTACCCTGAAAGCCAAAGAAAAAGAGCTGGCTAAAAATGCACTCGTACAGGCAGAAAAAGAATTCAGATACGGAATGAGTAAATCTTCACAGCTTATTGATGCCGAAAATGATCTTGAAGTTGCAGAACTGGAATATCAGAATGCCATTTTCAACCAGAGAAGAGCGGGGATAGAACTGATGAGATCTACCCAGGAACTGGATATCACCAAATTTTATTTAATCCCTTAAAAATTTAAATGATGCATAAAAATATATCTATACTCTTCGCTGCTCTGTTTTTATTGGGGAGCTGTGACAAAAAAAACGAGAAAATCAAAGAACCGGAAGGAAAAACCAAAAAGGATGTGATCTCTTTTGCCCCTAAAGTTACCGGAAGGATTCTGAAAATATATGTTTCCGAAGGTCAGACTGTGAAAAAAGGAGATACCCTGGCACAGCTTGATGTACCGGAAGTTTCTGCAAAAATTGCACAGGCGCAAGGAGCAGTAAGTGCGGCTACGGCTCAGGAGCAAATGGCAAAAAACGGAGCAACAGCCGATCAGATGAGACAGCTTCAGGCCAAATATAAAGGATTGAAGGAACAATATGAATTTGCTCAGAAATCATACAGAAGAGCCAATAATATGTTCCGCGACAGTTTAATGTCTCCACAGGCTCATGACGAAATCTACGCAAAATTGCAGGGAGCAAAGGCACAATATGATGCTGTAGTGGCGGAACTTGATGATGTGAAAAGAGGAACCCGTTTCGAAAAAGTAGAAATGGCGGCCGGACAGGCATCACAGGCTAAAGGCGCTTTGCAGGAAGCAAATGTAGCCTATTCCGAAAGATATATTATTGCCACCAATGATATGGAGATCGAAACCATCAGCCTGAATACTGGCGAGTTGGCAACCGCTGGTTTTGCTCTGTTCAACGGATATATTCCTGAGAGTACTTTTTTCAGATTTACCATCCCGGAAAGTGCTATTTCAAAATATAAAAAAGGACAGGAGGTCACCATGCAGGTAGTCTATAACAAAGAAAACCTTACGGGAACTATCGTGTATATTAAACAGCTGACAAAGTATGCGGATATCACCACGGCTTACCCGGACTATCAGTTACAAGACGCTATCTACGAGATCAAAGTAAAACCCAAAGACATGAATAAGGCTAAAAATATTTTAGTCAATGCCAACGTAATCCTGAAATAAATTGAAAAGGACAGATGAAGCTTCTATAAAATTTCATTTCGTTCTTCCACTTATAAAAATATACAGATGAAAGAATTTTTCCGTCTTTTGAAACGTGAGTTCAAACTTTTTATCGGCAATTCCACCTTAAGGACGGTGTTCTTTTTGGCACCGGTTTTCTATGCCACCTTGCTGGGGTTTGTCTACAAAAGCGGAAAAGTTGAAAATACTCCTGTTTTGGTTGTTGATAGAGACAATACACCGTTATCCAACCAACTGACGGAAATGTTGGATGATAATAAAAGCATCAAAATTATCAGATATCTGCAGGAACCTTTAAGCATAAAAGATGAGGTAATCAGGCATGAGGCAGCTGCTGTGGTTATTATTCCCTCAAGATTTGAAGGAGATATGCTGCAGAAAAAATATCCTGAACTGAATGTGTATATCAATACAGGAAATGTTTTAACGGCAAATTTTGCATCAAAAGCACTTCAGTTGACCATCGGAACATTTTCTGCCGGAGCTTCCATTAAAGCCCTTCAGAAAGCAGGAATGCCTGCTGCAAAGGCTGCAACACAATATGAACCTTTCAAAGCCAATTATATAACCCTTTTCAATACTACAGGAAATTATCTGATCTTTATGTGGCCCGCAATGCTGGCAGTGGTATTACAGCAGGTCATTCTGCTGGCAATGGCAGTGAGTTTTGCCGCTGAATTCGAAAGAGGATCTTTTGTGAAAGAATATCTGAAAATGAAAAAATGGGCCTTCCCGACCATGTTGATAAAAGTCATTCCGATCTGGGTGTTTTCTGTTCTTATTGTAGGTATTTATTACTTTATGCACATGATTTTCCATGTTCCGATGCCGGAAGGAATACTCAATTTTATTCTCCTCACAGCGGTATTTGTGGGATCAGCTTCATTTTTGGGAGTATTCATCAGTATTCTGATTCCGGATGCTTTGAAGGCGACACAAATCCTGATGGTCATTGCTTCGCCGGCTTTCATTATCAGTGGTTTTACATGGCCTTTGAATGCAATGCCTGCTTTTGTACAGTTTATCGCGAATATTATTCCGTTGACTCCCTTTTTACAGGCTTTCAAGATCTTATTGATTCAAAAAGGTTCGGTAGAGCTTACTTTCCCGTATCTGAAACATCTAAGTATCCTTTTAGTAATATATGCTGTTATCGGCTGGATTGCTTTAAAGATCAAACTATGGTTTATTTTCAAAAAATCTGCACCCCAGGAAATTACAATTGAGGATACTTCTCGGGAAGAGATAGAGTAGTTTTTGGTTAATTTGTTGCTGGTTTTTAAGTTAGAGGTTGATATGATGCTGGTTTGCTGGTTACTTTTGTAGTATATAGGCTGGCAGATGATCAGTATCTATACCCGACGACAAATTAAAGAGCAGGGAAAAATACGTAAAAAATAATCGAAAAATAGCCGAAAAACTTTCGAACTCGAATCCCGTACCCCATAACTCGTATCTCATAACAAGCACCCCTCAATTTTTTCAGCCAACGATAAAATCAAACAAAAAAACTGATATATTTGTCCATAGTAAAATAGAAATTATATGGAAAATGTATTTGATGCAAAAGATGCTCAAAACTATATTGATAGAATAAATAAGTTGGTGGAAGATACACACGGTCTGTGGGGAAAAATGACAGTAGACCAGATGCTGGCACACTGCTGTATTACCTATGAAATGGTATATGAACCGGAAAAACACAAAAAACCGGGAGCGATTGCAAAATTTATATTAAAAACTTTTGTAAAACCTAAAGTAGTGGGAGAAAAAGCATATCCAAGAGATTCACCTACCGCTCCACAGTTTTTGATTACCACCAGAAAGAATTTTCATGAAGAAAAAACAAGACTGATTGGTTTTATCCAGAAGACTCAGCAGCTGGGAGCAGATGCGTTCGATGGTAAAGAATCTTTTTCTTTTGGTAAACTGAATTCCCAGGAATGGAACAATATGTTTGCCAAGCACCTGAACCATCACCTGGCACAATTTGGCGTTTAAACACACTTTGTATGAAAAAACTTTTATTACTTTTCATTCTGGCTGCCAATTTTGTATGGGGTCAGATGCCTGATATTTCCAATACATGGCTGAATAACAGTAAACCTTATATAGGAACCATTGGAAATAAAGGTCAGGAACTGAAACTGAAGATCAATATCTCTGAGCAGAATAAAAAAAATGATCAGGAATATTTTGTTTCAGGATATTCCCTTGTGGATACCAATTACACGAAATTTGAAGGCAAAATTACCATTTTAAAATATAAAGATTCCAAAAAACAGGGAACCGTATACGGGGAGTATGAGCTGGCGGAAGAGAATAAAGGAAAACATTCCGGACTTTTCAAAGGGAAGTTTGTCTACAATTTCAAATGGAATAGAAAGACAGAGAAAATTGAAGAGCAGCACATCGAACTTACAGGCGATTGGAAAAGTTATGACGGAACCATTGAATTTAAGACCCATCTTAAAAATCAGTAAAACAACCTCATTATTCGACTTAACAATACCCCAGACCTCGGGGGCTTACTTTAAAAACTTACCAACATTATGAAACTAGGCGCATTTTCAATTAGCTTAAGCGTAAAAGATCTTCAGAAATCAAAAAACTTTTATGAGAAGCTTGGGTTTACAACTATGGCAGGAACAGAAGCACAAAACTACCTGATCATGAAAAACGGTTCTACGCTGATAGGACTTTTTCAGGCAATGTTTGATGGGAATATGCTTACCTTCAATCCGGGATGGGACGAAAATGCACAGAATCTGGAATCTTTTGATGATGTGCGTGAAATTCAGAAAAGATTAAAAGAAAACGGAGTTGAAATCAGTAGAGAAGCCGATGAAACCACCTCCGGGCCAGAACATATCTATCTGAAAGATCCGGATGGAAATATGATTCTTATAGATCAACACAGATAATAATTAAAAACACATTGATGATGAGAACATTTAAATGTATTTTTTTACTATTAGCCACATTACTAATCATTTTGCTGATTTGGGCTGCTTTTATTCCGGGTGACTGTCAATATGAAAAATCGATTTCCATTAATGCACCGGTGGAAAAAGTATGGCAGAATACCAATACCCTCAAAGCAATGGATCAATGGAGTCCATGGAATGATCTTGATCCGGGTATGAAAAAAGAGTGGACGGGAACAACTGGCCAGCACGGAGAAAAAGTTTGCTGGGATAGTAAAAATAAACAGGCAGGAAAAGGCTGCCAGGAATTGGAAAAAGTAGATGAAGCTGGTAAAAGAATAGATACGGCAATCAAATTTCTTACCCCTTATGAAAGTGAAGCAAATGCTTACGTAACAGTAGTTCCGGAAGGAAACGGAAGTAGGGCAACATGGGGATTTACTTCTGAGATTCCTTATCCGTTTACCTTGATGAAGTTATTTATGAATATGGAGAATGCTATCGGAAAAGATTATCAGAAAGGGCTTTCACGATTAAAAGCACTGTCTGAAAAACCTCAATAAAAACAAATTGAACTTAAAAAAACAAAACAATTATGGCAACAGTAAACGTTTACCTGACATTCAACGGAAACTGCAGAGAAGCATTCGATTTTTATAAATCTGTTTTCGGAGGAGAATATCCTTATATCGGAACATTTGGCGAAATGCCTCCAATGGAAGGAAAAGAAATGCCTGAAGAAGACAAAAACAAAATCATGCACGTTTCTCTTCCGATCTCTAAAGAAACGATTTTGATGGGAAGCGATACAGGAGGAGAGTGGTCTTCCAACTTCAAGGCAGGAAACAACTTCTCTATTTCTGTGAACGCTGAATCTAAAGAAGAAGCAGACAAATTATTCGGTGGTCTTTCTGCAGGCGGACAGGTAACAATGCCAATGGCTGATACCTTCTGGGGAGCTTATTTCGGAATGTTCAGCGATAAATTCGGAATCAACTGGATGGTAAATTATGACGATCCAGCTAAAATGCAGCACTCATAAAATTTATCTTTGCACTCAAAATAATAAAAAAACCGACAGGAGCCTGTCGGTTTTTTTACTGATAAGTTGCTGAGCTATTATTTCTTTTTAATGATTTTGTAGCTTCCTGATGCTGTTGTGATGAGGTAGATACCATCAGGGAACTCACTTATATCAAACTTATTTTTATCTTTTTCAGCTGTTGTGGATTTCATAAGTTTTCCGGACTGATCATATAAAGAAACATTTTCATTTTTCTTCAGGTCATCCATATAGAAGATACCGGAAGTTGGGTTAGGATAAATATTCTTTTTGTCTTTGATAGATTTTTCTGAAGTGCCCAGCGTAGAAATTTTTGTCCATGTAAATGCGTCCAGGCACATATAGACATATCCTCCGGTGGATTGCAGCTGGATTTCATCAATGGTAGTATTGCTGTTATTCTGATTATTTAGGGTGGAAAGATCAATCAGGGTAAATCCGTTGTTGATACCTGTCGTTCCCGTAGTTGCATTAAATGTAGTATTAAATCCGGATGTTTTTGTGGTGGTGAACTTTGTAACTCCCCCTAATTTTCCCGTAATAATAAGTGTTCCTGATGAGGTAGACTGGTTTAAAGCAGTATTGCTTAAAAATACCCAAAACTTTGATACAGTGAATGCAGAATTGCTTTTAACACTGAAAGAGGGAGAGCTGATATTGGTTGTACCTGTATTGTCGATATAGACATTATCATTAGCTGTTCCGTTCCAGCCGGTGTTTGGATAATTGCCCTGAATTCTGAAAGTTCCGGCCTGTGATATGATATTGAAAGTATATCCGTTGCTGGTAAAGCTTGTGCTGCCGCCAGATGAAGTTTCAAAAGTCACAGTAGTTGTCTGTGCACTGGTCATTGTAATATTGCTTAAGAAAGCAAAGATTCCAAAAAAGATAATTTTTTTCATGATACAGATTTTTTAATGTTTAAAGAAGATCATAAGCTTCCCGTACTGTTGATGTGCTCATGAGTTTTTTCTGTAAAGGATACCACAAAGTAACCGAGAAATACAAAGTGACAACAGCGTATTAAATGCCGAATTGAAAAACAGGTAGAAATACGCAATTTTGGTGGTTTTTATTATTATAATTTTGAAAAAAGGATATTATGTTAATTAAAATGAATGTATTTCACAGTATGGTTAGTTTTTTTTCATAACTTGTAATGTGTAGCTGAAGTCACTTATTCTAAACCTATTATATAATTTAAAACGAGAAAAACTATGGAATTACCTAAACATGCAGTCTTATTAGATGACGCTAAAAAATGGATCAGCAATTGGCAGAATACAAAAATTATCGATGGAACATCTATCCGGGCCCACCTTATCCCGGCAAAGGACGTTCATGATATTTTTATTAATGACAAAGGATTTGAGAGATACCGGGGTTATAATGCCATTACCGATGAAGGAGAATTTAAATTTCTTCTGGTAGGAGTAGATGCAGATAACAATGATATTGTGGATTATGATAAAGGGTATTATGTATATGACATGACAACACCCTGCCCGAGCGTATGCTCTGCTGCAAAATGGTGGAAGCTGTAAACTAGAGATCATTGGATCACTGGATTGAAATATTGTCATTAATTGGAAAAGGCATTCTGCTGATTAACCTGGCAGTATACTGTATAGGTTTTTCCGGAGCCGGAAAAGCCTATACATTCTTCATTGGTTATTTGGCCTGGATATTACTGTGTGAAATTGTTTTTTATGTATTGAACTCACAGAAGATCAATAATCTGTTTTTCTCACATTATTATCTGATAGGCCAATTCATGTTACTGGGATTATTCTTCCATGAAATTGTAACGGAAAAATACCAGAAAAAAACAGCACGTACACTTTTAATTATCATTCCCGTAGTTCTTGTTATACAGTATATCATATACCCCGAAAAGTATTATGTTTTTAATCTTTTTGAAATTTTTGTCACGTCTTATTCAATCATAATTCTGGCATTATTTCATTTATATAATATACTGGATACCCAAAAGAAATACAATTATATAAGCCTGGGACTTTTACTTTATCTGATAAGCAGTACCGTAATATTTTTGTCGGGAAACCTGTATACGGTGATGAACAGAAAACTGCATAAAGAGATATGGGTTTTCAATGTTGTTATGTTTATTGTGTATCAGATTTTTATTCTGACAGACTATCTGTCTTCCCGCAAAAAAAATGTGTAATCACTGTTATGACTTTACAAAATGAATGAGAATACAATTATTTCCACTATCGTTTATACCTTTCTGGCATTTACCTTACTGGCCGTTACCCTGATTATATTTTATTATTTTTCTAATAAGAAGATAACAAGAAACCTTATTCAGAAAAAGGAGCTGGAGGTCAGATACGAGAAAGAGCTTACCCACGCCATTATCAGTGCCCAGGAAAAAGAAAGACTGAGAATTGCCCAGGATCTGCATGATGACATCAGTTCAAAACTCAGTGTGGTTTCTTTAAATATCCACCTTCTGGATTTTGATAATCTGGCCAGGGAAGAATACAACGATCTGAAAAATAAAATCATACATCTGGTTAATAAAACTGCAGAAAGTGCCAGACAAATCTCGCACGATCTCCTTCCTCCGATTTTAGAAAAATTTGGACTCCATGCTGCAATAGATGCATTGTGCTCAGAAATTAACTTATCCAAAACCCTACAGGTTACTTATTCCAACAGCTTATACTTTGCAAAAGCAGAAGAAGAAAAAAATTTGCATATCTTTAGAATACTACAAGAGCTCATTAACAATTCCATAAAACACGGGGAAAGTACGCATATTGATATAGAATTTTTGGGAAAAGCCGGAAAAAATACCTGTATCTATAAAGATGATGGGAAAGGATTTGATCTTAATGAAAATACATTGAAAGGTGGATTAGGCTTAAGAAATATCAGAAGCCGGGTAGAACTGATCAATGGAACACTGAAAATTGAAAGTGAAAACAATAAAGGAATTACCGTAGAATTTACATTTTAAATCGTTATAAAATGGAAAAGGATATAATTCGTGTCATAATTGTAGACGATGAAGCGCTCTTTCGTCAGGGAATTTCATTGTTGATACAGAGAGAAAAAGATATTGAACTGGTAAGTGATTTCAGCAATGGGAAAGAGCTGCTGGATGAGCTTGTAACCCTGGAAGAACTGCCCAATATAATCCTGATGGATCTCAATATGCCTGAAATTAACGGAGTAGAGGCAACCAAACAAATCCATATCAAATATCCCCAGATTAAAATTATTGCCTTAACGAGCTATAACACGAAAGCATTTATTGTCAATATGATACAGTCAGGGGCCTGTTCCTTTCTTAAAAAAAACTCAAGCCCTGCAGAATTGCTCACGGCAATAAGGGAAGTGCACAGCAAAGGTTTCTTTTATAACAATGAGGTCATGGAAGCATTACATCAAAACCTTACAGAACCTAAAAAGAAAGTTTCCAGTATTTTTGATGCCAATCACATTTCCAAAAGAGAAAAAGAAGTATTGGAACTCATCTGCAAACAATACAACACTTCTGAGATTGCAGATCAGCTTTTTATAAGCTCCAGAACGGTTGAAGGACACCGTAATAGCCTTCTGCTTAAAACAGGAGCTAAAAATACTGCAGGCCTGGTAGTCTATGCCATAGAAAGTAAAATTGCAGATATGAACTATTTAAAAGATAGGTTCGAATAAATAGTCATACAGCTGTTTTCATTAAAAATTAATTGAAATTTATATTTTCTGATTAAATTAGCTTTTGTTTTGATAAACAGAACACAATGGATTGTTTATGAAAAAACAATAATTTATAGTTAAAACAGAAAATACAAAAGAATGAAATTTACAATTGAAAACATCAAAGCAGAGCACCAGAAAGTAAAAAGCGGAGCCGATTTTCCTAAATATATTCAGAATATAAAAACGTTGGGGGTTTCTCACTATAAGGCGTACGTTCAGGATGGAAACACAGAATACTTCAATCACGAAAATCAATCTGTTCATACAGGAAAAAAGTATGATTCTCTTGCTGTTTCCGATACTTTAAATCTTGAAAATTTTAAAATAAGACTGAAACTTCACCAGCAGGGCGGAACAGATTATATAACTTTCTGTAAAGACTGTGCCGAAAACGGAATCAAAGGTTGGACGATGGATCTACAGGCGATGACCTGTACTTATTTTGACCAGAATGAAAGTGATGTTCTGACCGAACAGGTTCCAGGATAATCTTTTACAAAAAAACGGATGCAGACCATTGCATCCGTACTTCTTTATAAGGGTAATGAAATATTGTTTGCTATTATTGATTTAAAATATTAATTTTGTTTAAAACGATAGATAATAGTAATTGATAAACATGAGAAAGGTTTTTACGAAGTTGGCGTTCACAGTTTTAGGTTTGGGATCCATTTTGACATTTGCTCAAAAAAATGATCTTGGAGCATGGTATATGTATTTTGGAAATAATAAGATCAGCAAGAAACTGAACTGGCACAATGAAATTCAATACCGTAATTTCGATGCCCTGGGAGATCTCGAGCAGTTACTGATCCGTACGGGGGTCGGGTACGATCTTACTGAAAATAACAATAATGTTTTATTGGGATACGGCTTCATTCTCAGCCAGCCTTATGTAAACGGTGAAAAAAAAGAAAATATTGAACATAGGATTTTCCAGCAGTATATTACCAAGCAGAAATTCGGACGTTTTTATCTTCAGCACCGTTACCGTTTGGAAGAACGTTTTCTTGAGGATGATTTCAAAATGAGATTCCGTTATATGCTGGGAGTCAATATTCCGATTACTCAAAAAGAATTACTTCCGAAAACCCTTTACGCATCAGTATATAACGAAATTTTTCTGCATTTTGACAATCCGGTTTTCGACAGAAACAGAGTCTATGGAGCCTTAGGATATGTCATCAACAAAAATATGAGGATTGAAGCAGGCTATATGAACCAGATTCAGGAGAACAGAAACCGCGGACAGATTCAGATTGGTTTTTATAATAATATCCCGTTCACCAAAAACTAATAAAACTGTTGCTGAATGCTTCTGGAAATCATTATTTGAAAATTTAATAAACCCTATAAAATAAACACTTATGCATTCAGGAAAAAGATTCGGAGCCCGGGAGTTCATTATCTGGACCAGACGGAGCATTTACGCTTTGGTTATATTATCAGCTATTCCTACAGTCCTGTACTTTTTAGGCTGGAAGTTCCTTTCCGTTCCATGGCAGCCGATTGCGATCATGGGAACAGCGGTTGCCTTTATTGTTGGATTTAAAAACAATGCCAGCTACAGCAGACTCTGGGAAGCAAGACAGATTTACGGAGCCATTATTAATGACAGCCGCAGTTTTGGGTATATTCTGAGAGATGCACTTCTTTCCAAAGACTCCGGTAAAGTAAAAGAAATGTTCCTTCGTCATTATGCATGGCTTACTGCATTGAGATTTCAGCTTCGTGAACCGCGAGCATGGGAAAATATGGGGTCAGATCAGTTTGATGAATATGCTAAAAAATATGACATTCCGGAAAGACTGACTACACTGGACGAAGAACTGAAAAAATATCTTTCTGAATCTGAGCTCCAGTACATTGTAAGCAAAAAAAACAGAGCGACTCAACTCATAGCCAGCCAGAGTAAAGTTTTATCCGAAGCTTACGAAAAAGGAGAAATCAATGATTTTCAATGGACACAGATCAACCAGCAATTGGTGAAGTTTACCGATAATCAGGGAAAAGCTGAAAGAATTAAAAACTTTCCCTATCCGAGAAATTTCTCTTCAATTACAACATATCTATTGCTTTTATTCATTGTTTTTGTGCCTTTTGGATTATTGAAGGAGTTTGATAAATTAGGTGAAGGAACATCGGTAGAAGGCTGGACATTGTGGTTCAATATTCCGTTTTCTTTACTGGTAACATGGTGCTTCCATACCTTGGACAGCGTGGGGGAGGCTTCGGTAAATCCTTTTGAAGGAAGTCCCAATGACGTTCCCATCACCCAGATCAGCCGTACAATTGAAATCGATATGAGAGATATGCTGGATGAATCTGATCTTCCGCCAGCCATTACTCCGAAGAATAATATCGTGCTTTAGATTGATCTTTTTATGATCTCAGATATTGATTAATGACAGACTTCGAATATATCTGAACCTATCAGGTATGGGAAATAATAAATATTTGATACCTAAAAATAAACATAATACTTAAAAAAACGAACTCAAAATGATTCACAGCTATGTTATAATATCCATTGCAGTCCTGCTGTCTGTGATGATATTGGTAATGATCGGCCAGAAATTAAAAGTAGCTTACCCGATTTTTCTTGTCATTGCAGGATTACTGATAAGCTTTGTGCCGGGAATGCCGCGTATTGAAATAGAGCCTGATCTTGTTTTTCTTATTTTCCTGCCGCCAATTTTGTTTGAGGCAGCCTGGTTTACCTCATGGCAGGATTTTCATAAATGGAGAAAACAGATTTTTTCAATGGCCTTTGGGTTGGTATTCTTAACCTCCATAGTCGTTGCTTATCTTTCATCTTCCATTATTCCAGGACTTACTGTGGCAATGGGCTTCCTGTTGGGAGGTGTCAATTCTCCGCCGGATGCAGTAGCTGCTACTTCGGTTCTGAAACATATGAAAATTCCTAAAAAGATCACTAATATTCTGGAAGGAGAAAGTTTGATCAATGATGCTTCCAGTTTAATTGTATTTAAATTTGCACTGGCCGCCGTTATTTCAGGACAGTTTATCTGGAGAGATGCCGTTCAGGATTTCTTCACGATGGCGATCGGTGGAATTGCTGTGGGAGTAGCAGTAGGCTTCCTGTTTGGAGCTTTATTAAAAGTTATTCCGACCAATTCCAATATCGATACCATTATTACCCTTATCGTACCTTATATTATGTATGTGGGAGCAGAACATTTCCATTTTTCGGGAGTATTGGCTGTAGTTGCCGGAGGTTTATTGATGTCTTATAATTCACATTGCTATTTAAGCCATACCTCAAGGATTCAGTCGGGGAATGTTTGGAGTGTTCTGATATTCCTGATGAATACCATCATCTTTATCCTGATTGGTCTTGAGCTTCCCATTGTAGTGGAAGGGATGAAAGAATATACCATTTCAGAAGGTATTTTCTACAGTGTAGTGATTGGCGGAGCGATTATCGGAACAAGAATTCTCTATAGTTACGCATTGATGTATTTCCCAAGAATCTGCTCTAAAGAATTAAGGTTAAAAGTTCCCAAACCGGATTGGAGGGAGCCTTTTATCATCAGTTTTGCAGCAATGAGAGGAGTGGTTTCACTGGCTGCAGCCTTGTCCATTCCTGCTTTTTTACCCAACGGAGAAGCATTTCCGCATAGGAATATTATTTTATTTGTAACCTTCGTGATCATATTGATCACTCTGGTAGGGCAGGGTTTATTGTTGGCGCCCATCTTGAAATTATTAAATATTCAGGATGCCGGAAGCGAATTGCCGGAAGAAAAACAGGAGGTCATTCTTATGCGTAAACTGAAGGAAACAGCATTGCACAAACTGGATAACGATTTTTCTGAATTAGCCGTAACGAACAGCCTTGTACGTCATCAAAAACACAAGCTGGAAAATGAAATGATGCTGATGGCAGACAAAGCCCAATGCATGGCTTCCACAGGAGATTATGTGTCCGCAATCAACGAAAACAAAGATGTTTTGAGACAGATCATTCAGGCACAGAGAAATGAGTTGCACAGAATGAAAAGAGAAAAGATCTTTGATGATCATGTGATGAGAACCATTGAAATGCAGCTGGATTTTGACGAAGCCAAGATCACAGGTTTTTCACATGGGTAATTACAAAATAAATCACAAAAGTCACAAAAGATAAAAGTTAAAATGAACTTGCAGGAATAAAAAGTTCACAAAAGGAAAATTCTGAAATTTTGAAGGCTTACGTGTACTTCTCATGAGTAGAAATTTAAACTTAAATAATTTAGTAGATAAAAACTTTTGTGACTTTTGTGGTTAAAGATTATAGGTAAAATGTGTACATTTAAACATATTAAACCTATAATATGAGTACACCCATCACTGTTCAGTACACCATAAATGCTCCGGCTGAAAAAGTCTGGAAAGCATTAACCGATAAAAATGAGATGAAATCCTGGTATTTTGATATCCAGGATTTTGTTTTGGAAACAGGTAAGGAATTCAACTTCTATGAACCGGGAGGTGAGAATAAATACCATCACCACGCACAGATTTTAGAAATAATACCCAATGAAAAATTAAAGCATACATGGTCTTATCCTGATTTTTCAGCCATGAAGACCATTGTAACCTGGGAACTGCTGCCAGAAGACGGTCAAACTTTAGTAAAGCTGACCCATGAAGATATTGAAAACTTTAAAGACTTAGGAGAAGGCTTTTCAAGAGAAAATTTTGTAAAGGGCTGGAATACGATTTTGGGACAAAGCTTAAAAGAATATTTAGAAAAATAAATCATGATCACATTACACCCTTTTACGATAGAAGATGCTCCACAACTGATTTCAAAGATAAAAGACGAAAGAATGCTTCTTCAGTTTGCCGGTCCGGCATATCGTTTTCCTCTCACAGAAGAACAGCTGGAAACTGATCTGTTCAATGAAAACAGAACTCTTTTTAAAATTACAGATGAGACAGGACGTACAATCGGGCATGCCCAGATATTTCTGAAAGAAAAAACATTCCTGTTGGGAAGAATTCTGATCTGGGATGAGAACAACAGGGGAAAAGGTTATGGAAAGAAGGTGATGCAGGAGCTTTTGAAATATGGCTTCAGTCATTTTGATAAAGAAACAGCAGAGCTGAATGTCTACGGCTGGAATACCGGAGCTATTGAATGTTACAGAAAAGTAGGTTTTGCTTTTGACCCATACGTTAAAAGCGAAGCAAAGATTGATCAGGAAACATGGGTTTCCCTGAATATGAAAATTCACAGAAATAGTTTTGAATTACAGGAATCATGACACAATTTACCGCACTTCGCCCTGTTTTATGGACTGAAAATCTTGATGAAACCATAGGATTCTATATGCGTGTTCTTGGGTTTAGCCTTATGGACAGGAATAACGAATGGCAATGGGCTTCCCTTCGTAAAGATGACATATACATCATGCTGTCTCAGCCTAACGAACATGAAAAAAATACTTCCATTGGTTTTTCCGGTTCGTTTTATTTCAATGTAAATAAAGTGAATGATCTTTGGGAAGACCTTAAAACGAAAGCCAAAGTCTGCTATGAAATCGAAACTTTTGAGTGGGGAATGAGAGAATTTGCAATATATGACAACAATGGTTACCTATTACAATTTGGTGAACCCGCAGATAATATTGGCAATACGGAATAAAATTTGCTATTTTTGGAGAAATATTTAGAAATTCAATGAAAAAAAGTATAATAGCGGGTTTCGCAGCGATTTTATTATTGGCGTCTTGTAATAAGGATAAGGAGATTCTTAATACATTAAACACTTATAATACTTCAATGGAGGCGAAGGGATACCATTTCGGAGATAAGCTTGAGCTTCCGAAAGAGGTAACGGAAAATGCAGAAAGCGTAACAATCAGCTTTGGAGATAAAGAAACAACAGATTTAACAATTGATCCTAAATTTTTCACATTAGGAGACAATGCTGTTACATTCAATATTAAAACAAAAGGAGGTGAAGTGCTAAATCAGGATGCTACCATCAATGTATTTGCAAAAAATCCTGAAAAAAATATTCCTTATCAGATTGTAGCGGAATATCCTCACGATCCTAAAAACTTTGTACAGGGTTTCCAGATTGAAGGAAATACCATTTATGAAAGTGACGGGCAGAACGGATCTTCACAGATTTTAAAATATACGCTGGGAACAACAACTCCGCTGGCTTCTACAAAACAGGCTCAGGAAGACTTTTCTGAAGGAAGTACCATCGTAGGAGACAAAGTATATCAATTGACATGGCAAAGCAAAAAAGGATATGTTTATGATAAAAGTTCATTAAAGCTGCTTTCAGAATTTGCTTATCCTAATGTATTGGGTGAAGGTTGGGGATTAACGTATGACGGAAAAAGCCTTATTGCTTCTGACGGAAGTAAACTTTTATATTTCCTTGATGTCAACGATCCTTCAAAACTGATTAAATATATTGCGGTTGCAGGAAGTTCTCAGGCATACGACCAGTTGAACGAGCTGGAATACCACAACGGATTTATTTATGCCAACGTATGGCAGAAGCCGATCATTTTAAAGATCAATCCAGCCAATGGAGAAGTAGTGGGAACTTTTGACTTTACTGAAATCGCAAAACAGAATACCAAAGGAAGTGATGATGTACTGAACGGAATTGCCTTCAAAGGGGATAATATGCTGGTGACAGGAAAAAACTGGTCGAAGATTTATGAAGTTCAGATCAAGTAATCTGATTCTATTGATAAAAATAAAAATAGCGTTCCCCTGGGAGCGTTATTTTCGTTTTGAGGATTAAATTTTAGTACTTTTGGCAAATGATTAAAAACTTCATGAAGCAAAATATTATGGCTGGTCTGGCAGCCGTATTCTTGTTGACTTCCTGCAATAATAACGAGAAAATGCTTGATTCTCTGGCTGATTATAACAATGCGAGAGAATCAAAAGGGTATCATTTCGGAGATAAACTTGATCTTCCCAAAGAAGTAACGGAAAATGCAGAAAGTATAACAATCAGTTTCGGAGATAAAGAAACAACGGATTTAACTGTTAGTCCAAAGTTTTTTACATTAGGAGATAATGATGTAGTCTTCAGGATTAAAACAAAAAATGGAGAAGTCTTAAATCAGGATGCTACCATCAATGTATTCACAAAAACTCCCGAGCAGAATATTCCATATAAAATAGTTGCAGATTACCCTCACGATCCCAAAAACTTTATTGAAGGCTTTCTGATGGAAGGAAATACAGTATATGAAAGTGATGGGATGGAGAATGCTTCCCAGTTGATAAAATATACTTTAGGGTCATCCACTCCGATAATTGTAAAACAACAACCTGCTGAAATTTTCTCCGAAGGCTGTGCAATAGTTGGAAATAACATTTATCAGTTAACTTATAAAAATAAAATAGGTTTTATTTACGATAAAAATACGTTTGAAGAACTCTCAAAATTTCCTTTGCCCAATACAATGGGAGAGGGATGGGGACTGACGTACGACGGAAAAAATCTGATCGCTACAGACGGTTCAAAAAATCTTTATTTTCTGGATATCAATGATCCCTCGAAAGTAGTGAAAACTATAGCTGTTGGCGGGAATTCTGAAATTTATAATCAGCTCAATGAACTTGAATATCACGATGGCTTTATATATGCTAATGTGTGGCGAGAACCGGTTATTTTAAAGATCAATCCTGCTAATGGAGAAGTAGTGGGAACTTTTGATTTTACAAAAATTGCCAAACAAAATACCAAAGGTACTGAAGATGTCCTGAACGGAATTGCTTTTAAAGGTGATCATATGCTGGTGACAGGAAAGAACTGGGAAAAAATTTATGAAGTTGTTTTTCAGTAATAAACTGTTCTTAATTTTGATTAATAGTAAAGAAAATTTTATTAGGCTAAATCATCTTTTGAGTGAACGTATTTTTCAGTAAATTGACCCCATTAAAAAAACAGAGTGAAGTTTTTAAACATAGTATTTTTTTTCCTTTTCTGTACGGCTTCAGCGCAGGATGTACTTCCTTTAGATACTTTAAAACTGAAGGAGGCAAAAGATATGCTTGCCGATGACTACGGAAATCTGTATATCTATAAAAACAAAGATTTTAGTTTTACCAAATATGATTCCCTTGGAAAACAGATCGGAAAAATGATGCTCACTGTTCCGTACAAAGTACAGACCGTACAAAATCCTCTGAATGTGCCATTGTTTTCTGAAAATGCCCAGGAAATGAAATTTGTAGACCAGAATATGAATGAGATTCAACGATTGGATTTTAAACAAAAATTTGGTTTTATCAGAATGGCTTATGCAGAAGATCTGCAGCAGCTCTGGCTTTTGGACGACAGTACAAAACGTTTGATACAGTATAATTTCAGGAATGATACCACCATCAATTCATATCCTTTTGACATCAGTTTTGAAGACCTGATGGATATGCTGGTCTATGAAAATAAGGTTTATATCTTAACGAGAAAACATATCAGAATCTATAGTCTGAAATTTGAAAAACTTTTTGAAGCCCCGTTGGAAAACGGAAAACGGTTTCGAAGAGAAAATGATGTGATCATGGTTATCGCGGGTAATTTCATTTCACAATACATCCCTGAAAAAGGTATGGCAACTGTTTTCGAAGATCAGGAAGCGCAAATTGTGGATAAAAACATCCTCTCTTATTTTGCAATCAAAGGGAACAAACTCTATCTTTACAGCCTTGAAAAAGTAAAGAAAGCCCAACAGCAAAAACAGCTCGAAGCTCAGCCGGAATCTCCTCCGCCATCTACAGAAAAACCAGTAGAAAAGACGGAAGAAAAGCCAGATGAGAATACAGTAGAGAAACCTTCAGACAATACTTTACAGAAATTGATTGAAGATATTTCTCAGGTTCAGACTGAGGCTGTCGAAAAACTTATCAACTAATCGGTAAATACAAGGAAAAAGAATATTATGCATATTGCAGTTACAGGAAACATCGGAGCCGGAAAAACAACTTTGACAACGATGCTTTCCAAGCATTACGGATGGGATGCACAATTTGAAGATGTAGATCATAATCCTTATCTGGAAGATTTTTATTCAGACATGAGCAAGTGGAGTTTCGCACTGCAGGTGTATTTCCTGGGGAGCAGATTCCGTCAGGTAAAGGAGATCAGGGAAAGCGGGAAAAACATTATTCAGGATCGTACGATCTATGAAGATGCCCATATTTTTGCGGAAAACCTGAATGATATGAACCTTCTTTCAGACAGGGATTTCAATAACTACTCATCAGTATTTGATCTGATGAAGTCTTTCGTATCTGCTCCGGATCTTTTAATCTATTTGAAATCTGATGTTCCTAACCTGGTTAAAAAAATCTATAAAAGAGGCCGTGAATATGAAGCATCCATCAGTATTGAATACCTTTCCAAACTGAATCAGAAATATGAAAAATGGATCTCCAACTATACAGAAGGAAAACTTCTGATTGTAGAAGTGGATGATCTTGATTTCGTTGAAAAACCTGAAGATTTCGGGTTTATTCTGGAGAAGATTGAAGCAGAGCTACACGGATTGTTTTAACATATTTTTATCAGAACATTAAGACAGACTCAGGGTAAATCTTTTTAAATTTGTTAAGACCAAGTTTAATTTTTGAAAAATATATCATGGTAGTTAAAGTTTTACATAACGGAAACTGTTCAAAGTCAAACGCTGTACTGGAGTATCTTGACGAAAACGGAGTGCCTTTTGAGATCATTAATATTGTTGAAGATCCTTTAAGTCCTCTTGAAATAAGAACGGTGCTGAAGAAACTGAATCAGAGTGTTTTTCATATTATCCGTAAAACCGATAAGCTTTACGTTGAGAACTATGCAGATAAAAACTATTCAGAAGAGGAATGGATAAAGATTCTTTCCGAAAACCCATCTTTAATACAAAGACCCATTCTGGTAAAAGGTTCAGTAGCAATGCTGGGAAGACCTATTGAAAATGTAAAGTTCTTTATTGAAAAATAAACGAAATTTAATAAATAAAAAAGATCCGTTCTGTTATAGAGCGGATCTTTTATGTTATGGGGTTTTTGTAGTAACCGGACCGTTTATCGCCTTATATAAAGCTTCCAGTTCTTTGGGAGGACGTCCGGAATCAAATTCTGAAGAAGTATATTCTTTTCCGCCAGCGGTAATGATCATAGATGATATCATTGCCTGGTCAGAATATCTGCCTGTAGTTGGAGATTTGAGTTCAGATATCTTCGGTAGGTCAATGTTCTGAGCCAGCCTGGAAACTGCCAGCCATTCGGCGGTGGAGATTTTGGTATTTATAATCTCTTCATTGATATTGGATTCTTTTGAGGAAGGAGTGAAAACAATATCTCTGCTGAACCCTCTTGTTCTTTCTGTTAACCGGATCTGTTCAATCTTTTGTTGCTGAACTGCAGAAGAGATATTTGGGGTATTATTTTCGCTGTTATTTTTGTGCATACAGTTTGTAGCAGAGGTTGCTAAAATGACATTAAATAGGATCAGTTGGATGTTCATCATATTCTGTTTTTATGTATTAATAATAAAAAACCGCTTCATCATGATGAAACGGCCTTTGTTTTTACAATAGAATAACGCCTTCTATTTTTGCTACTTCTTTATAAATATTCACTACCTGATTGGCATCCAGAACAAATGCATTGATATTGCAGGCCGTGTATTTTCCATTTTTACTTTCGCGGTTTCCCAGTGTAAATTTAATACCATCAAAAACTCTATAAATTTCAGTAAGTTTTGCCTGGTCTGTAGGAATAATAAATTTAAATAAATAATCCTCCGGAAAATCATGATGATCCTCCAGTTTCTCCCTCAAAGACTGATAAAAGTCTTCAGGGCTTGCGTGTTGATTTCCTTGTAATATATCCATCTGCAATTGTTAATATAATATAAAAATAGCGAAAATTTTCCTATTTTCCAAACGGTCCCAGCAGGGACTTGGAGTTCTGATGTTCATAATCTTCAATGATATTGAACAATCCATTCACCAGCTGTTCAGAAGCAAGTTTACTCAATCCTCCTGAATTGACAGTGTTGTTATTTCCCCCTAAAAGACTGCCCAAAAAATTACTGCCTGATAGCGCTGTATTAATGGTTTTTACAATTCCATATTCATTCAGTTTTTCATCTACTTTAGGAGCAATGGCCGCAATAAGCTGTTGGGATGTTTTTTCCTTCAGAATCTGTGTAGCAGTGGTTCCCTGCATAATTCGCGTTACATCCTGAGCATTCAGGCTGTTTACGGCATCCTGCAAAATAGGTTTTGATGTATTCACTGTGTAAGCTGCTGCCTGTGCTATATAATCTCGTTCTTTGGCTACCAGTGAAGGAGCAATTTTCTCCAGTGTGGAATTGATGTCTCTCAACTCTTTGGGAAGGGCTTTATCAACCATATTATTCTGCAGGAACGCTTCTTTGTTGCCATAGATACTCATTCCCTTATCAATACCATTGAGCAGAATTCTTTTGATAATAGAAAGCCCCATGTCTGATGTTGCCAATGAAGTGCAGGATTGTACAGTGGTGGTAATAACAGCACCGGTTCCAATCAAAAGAGCGGCTGCAATGATATATTTTTTCATTGATTTTTTTATTATGTATTTCTAAGATGCATTTGTCAAAAACTGCACCAAAGGTAATTACTATTCCCAATTTAACAAAATATTAAATTGAGTACATGTTTTGGTGAATATTGTGTCAAAAATGTTAAAATTTCATTTGTAAATATGATGAATAAAGGATCTTGATTTTAAATTAAAAATTATAAAATCTATATTTTTGGCATTTTTCATTTAATAAAGTATAGTTATTTTTAAATATTTAAGATAGTTTAACAGTGTTGGATATTTTTTATATTTTTGGCTAATGTCTTTTTTTGAGATTTTAAATAACTCCACTATTTAGAGACAGGTGCAAATTTGAATTTATTTGAATAAAATTGAAACTATATGAAACAAAGTAATTTAAAGTATTCATGTCTCATTGCCGTGTTATATTTCGGGATGAACGTGAATGCACAGGTTACGCAGGATTCTGCTAAAGTCCAGAAGATTGACGAAGTCGTTATGATTGGATATGGTAGCCGTAAAAAAGTAGACAACACTACTTCTATTAGTTCTATCAGTGCGGAAGAAGTAACTAAAACCAAAGTGTTGAATGCATCACAAGCCATTCAGGGTAAAGCAGCCGGTGTACAGGTAATAGCTTCCGATGCACCAGGATCTACTCCTACAGTGATGATCAGAGGACTTGGTACAGTACTGGGGGGAAGAACACCTTTATATGTAGTTGATGGGATGTTTACTGATAACATCAACAATATTAACTCTAATGATATTCTTACCTATGATGTATTGAAAGATGCTGCAGCATTGGCTATCTATGGTAACAGAGCTGCTAATGGAGTAATCATCATTACGACAAAGTCAGGTAGAGGAAAATTAAGCGTTTCCTATGATGGACTGGTTGGATTTAGAACCCCTTTAAAAACCATTAAAATGGCTAACGGGTCTGAATTTGCAAATTATAATAATGCTGGTAAAGCAAGTAATTATTTGAATCCTAATCAACCTTATAATACAGATTGGTTCAAAGAAATTACAAGAACGGGAATTTACAACCAGCATAACTTATCAATTTCAGGATCTTCAGAAGCTGCAAAGTACTTTTTAAGTTTAAGTAATTATGATGAGCAGTCTATCCTTAAAGGAACAAATTATAACAGGACTACAGTAAGAACCAATAACGAGTTCAGAATTACCAAAGGAATCAGATTGGCGCAGACTTTAAGCGCAACATTTACTAATGATACTCCTAAATCGTATGGTGCTTTTACAAATGCTTATAAACAATCACCATTAGTCCCTGTATATTATCCGAATGGAAAATATGGTCAGCCTATTTATAATAAGACCAACGGGAATATCGATTATGAAGGAGGACGATTTAATAACGTAGGCAACCCGGTGATGCAGCTTGCTTATGACAATCAAAGAGGTAGAAATTTCTTATTACAAGGTGGATTAAAATTGGATATAGATATCTATAAAGATTTAAAATTTACCTCTCAATTTAGTGGAGAATATGGTAACTATAAATACTATAATTTTGTAAATTCAAAATCTTTCTGGTTAGATAGTGATCCTATGAGAACGGAAAACCAATACTCAGCTACGTCACCACTAACAAGGTTAACCAATAAAAGTCAGAACTATTTCAACTGGTTACTTAATAATTATTTAACCTATACAAAGAAAATTGAAAACCATGATATTGAAGTTGTTGTAGGTACAGAAGCTTCAGTAAAGAATGGGCTTGAGACTTTAATTATTAACAGAAAAGATGTTCCTATTGCAAAAGATTACTGGAATCTTAGCGGAGTTGATTACTATGGTAACCTGTATAGTGATAGTGATACAAAAGCTCTTGAATCAATAAAAGGAAACAGAAATACTACAATTTCCTATTTCGGAAGATTCCAATATAAATTTATGAATCGTTACTTATTAAGTGGAACGATCAGAAGAGACGGTTCTTCTCAGTTTGCTGCTGGTAATAAGTGGGGTACATTCCCATCTTTTGGTGCAGGTTGGATTATTTCCGAAGAAAACTTCATGAAAGATGGTTTCTTTGACCTTTTGAAGCTTAGAGGTGGATGGGGTAAAATCGGAAACCAGAATGTTCCTTTGAATTATCTACCACTTTCAATGGGAGCAACTTATAATTATGCGTTTGGAAGTTCACCAGTAAGCAATGGAGTTACTGTTAATAAAGGTTACGATCCGGACTTAGGATGGGAAGTTACAGAAGAATCCTCTTTAGGATTAGATTTTGGAATCCTGAATAAAAGATTGACAGGTACGTTTGATATTTATAACAGAAAGACCAAAAATCTTATTTTGGGAGTTGTTCCATATATGGCAACTGGAATTTCTGATTTGAATTATTCTCATATGGGAAGTGTTGTTAATAAAGGTGCTGAGGTAAGCCTAAACTGGGCTGATAAAGTAGGCGAGGATTTTACCTATTCAATTGGTGCCAATTATTCTTATAATAAGAACAAGCTTGCCAGCATTAATCTTTCTAAGCCTGTTTCTCAAATTGTTGGAGGAAATCTTGGAAACGGACAAGATACAAAACTTTTTAACGCTAATGCAGTTGGTTATGCATTAGGAAGTTTCTATTTATGGGAAGCTGATGGTTATGATGCAAATGGTAACCTGAAGTTTAAAGACTTGAATGGTAACGGAATTACAGGAAGTGCAGATCCGGGAGACAGAAGATTCTTTGACTCTTACATACCAAAGTCAACATTAGGTGTTAATGTTTCAATGTCCTATAAAAATTGGGATTTTGCCCTAAGTGGTTATGGAGCTTTCGGATTCAAAGTGTATAACGGTAAAAAAGCACAAAGGAATGGTGGAGAAAATGTCGAAGCTTCTGTAGCGAATGATTTTTGGACTCCTACAAACACTAATGCAGCAAATCCTGTAAATCCTGCAAATATTCCAATTGCATCTACATTCTATCTGGAAAGCGGGGATTATTTCAGAATCAATAATATTTCAGTAGGATATACATTTAAAAATGTAACGGATTATATGAAATCAATTAAGCTTTATGTAAGTGCAATTAATCCTTTTGTTTTCCAGAAATACTCAGGATATTCCTCAGAATTATCAGGATATAATCCTGCGGATCCTACTGCAGAAGGAGATCCTTACAAACGTGCAGGGGTAGAATTAGATGCTTACCCTACATTAAGATCTTTTGTATTTGGTGTTAACCTAAATTTTTAAAAAAATGAACAAAAAATATATCATAGCAGCGGCATTTTTGATTTTAGGAGCTGTTAACCAAAGTTGTAGTAATGACTTTATCGACGTGTCACCTACGGAAGCAATTCCTGAGAGCGCATTGGGTGAAATATACAATAATGATGCAGGAGCCAATAGTTTAGTTACAGCTATTTATGCTAAGTTTTTAGACTGGAATATGAGTACATTTGCATGGATCGGGGTTACATCAATTGTTTCTGATGATGCTGATAAAGGTTCAAGTGCAAGTGATTCAGGTTCAGATAAAGACATTTTGGATGCTTTGACATTTACAGCATCAACACCATCATTCAAAGAATTGTTTGCTTCTAATTATCAGGGGATTAACAGGTGTAATCAAGCGTTGAAATACCTTCCTCAGTTGGATAAGGCAGACCCGCAATTACGTGAGAGATTAGCGGGAGAGGCAAAGTTCCTAAGAGCATTTATGTACTTTACTTTAGTTAGGTCTTTTGGGGGAGTTCCGTTAGTAGATCATGTTCCCGTTACAGGGGTTGAAGCTGATAAGCAAATGACGCTAACCAGAAAAAGCAAGGAAGAAATTTACGCATTTATAGAAAAAGACCTTAAAGACGCCGCAGCAGTTTTGCCTTCTGGAACCGGTGGACAAAGAGCTACAAAAGGCGCTGCCCATGCGCTTTTAGCTAAGGTATATTTATATCAGAAGAAATGGCAGCTGGCAGTAGATGAGACTAATTTGGTTACAGGTTATTCGTTGACAACTAATTTCCAGGATATTTATAAAGTTTCCGGAGAAAATAATGCTGAATCTATCTTCGAAATTAATGGTAGTGGAGGAACAGCAGGAAGAGCAATCCAGCAGTATAGCCAGGTTCAGGGAGCAAGAGGTACTACAGGCTGGGGCTGGGGATTTGCAACGCCTACCCAAGGATTATATGACGCCTACTCTGCAACGGATTCCAGAAGAGATGCTACGATTATCCATAGAGATATGACTTTATATGATGGATATTATGTAGGTCCAAATACAGAAAATAAATTCTATAATTATAAAGCTTATTCTTCCAATTATAGAGATCAGGCTTCAACAGATGTAAACATTCGTTATCTGAGATATGCTGAAGTACTATTAATCAGAGCTGAAGCAATGAATGAGCTTGGGCAAACATCTGCAGCTATTCCTTTCCTGAATCAGGTAAGAAACAGGGCTAACATCGGAAACACGACTGCTTCTTCTCAGGCAGACGTAAGATTGGATATCTGGAAACAAAGAAGATTAGAGCTTGCTTTCGAACATGACAGATGGTTTGATCTTGTAAGAACCGGACAAGCCCAGGCAGCCATGGCGGCTGATGGTGGTAAAAAATTCATCGTTGGAAAACATGAACTATTCCCACTTCCACAAGATTTTATAATGGAAGCAGGTGGATTGTCAGCACAAAACCCCGGCTATTAAAATTTAATCAATAAAAACTTTAGAGGAGAATGAAAGTTCTCCTCTTCTTTTAGTAAGAAACCCTAAAAAAGAGATCTCATGAAAAGGAACGTATTATCAATGGCTATTACTTCATTATTCTTTGTGTATTCCTGTAAAAATGCGCCCGTTGCCAAACAGGAAACCGGAAAAACTGAAGCGGTAAAAAGCAATATCACGGATGAACAACTGATGGACAGAGTGCAAAAGGATGCTTTAAAATACTTCTGGGACTATGCAGAACCTAACTCAATGCTGGGAAGAGAACGTTACCATGAAGATAATATCTATCCGGATAACGATAAGCACGTAATCACTACAGGAGGCTCAGGCTTCGGGTTGGCAACTATTCTGGTAGGGGTAGAAAGAGGATTTGTTCCAAGAAAAGAAGCGGTGAAAAGACTTACTCACATCATGGACTTTCTGGCTAAGGCAGACCGCCACAAAGGAGCATGGTCACATTGGATCAATGGGGAAACCGGAAAAACCGTACCATTCGGGAAAAAAGATAATGGTGGTGACCTTGTGGAAACCGCTTTCCTTACCTCAGGAATACTGATGGTTCGTGAATACTTTAAAAACGGAAATGCAGAAGAAAAAAAACTGGCAGCAAAATGTGATGAACTGTGGAAAGGAATCCAATGGAACTGGTATACCAAAGGAGGACAGAAAGTCCTATACTGGCACTGGTCACCGGATTACCAATGGGAGATGAATTTTCCTCTTGAAGGATATAATGAATGCCTGATCACTTATATTTTAGCAGCCTCTTCACCTACTTATTCCATTGATGCAGAAACCTATTATAAAGGCTGGACCAGAAACGGAACTTACCTTACAGATAAAACAAAGTACGGACTACCTCTGTATGTAAAACACAACTATGCCGAAGAATACGGCGGCCCGCTTTTCTGGGCACAATATTCATATATCGGGCTTGATCCGACTGGATTATCCGATAAACTTGTCAAAAATTACTTTGACGTCAATAAAAATCAAACCCTTATCGACTATCAATATTGTGTCGAAAATCCAAAACAATGGAAAGGGTATGGTCCCAACTATTGGGGGCTTACAGCCGGATATACAAGAAATGAAGATGGAAGCACTGGATACACCGCTCACATGCCTGGCAATGATAATGGAGTGATTACTCCTACAGCTGCCTTGAGTAGTTTTCCCTATACACCAAAAGAATCAATGGCTTTCCTGAGATTCATGTATACCCAAAAACCTGAATTCATAGGATCTGCGGGACCTTATGATGCTACCTCCATTAATTATAACAATTGGTTTACCCCAAGATATCTGGCGATAGATCAGGGAACGATAGCACCAATGATTGAAAATTACAGATCAGGATTCCTGTGGAAATTATTTATGAATGCCCCGGAAATTCAGCAGGGATTAAAAAAGCTAAGCTTCCGGTCAGCCAAATATGGAATAAAATAACTCAACAGGAACGGGCCATTATCCTGAGCTTATCCGAAGGCAGCCCGTTTACATAAAAATGATCAAATCCGTTGGCTCTAGCTAAAATCTAAATAACAATATGAAACTAAAACTGAAACATATTCCTCTTTTATTGCTGCCGTTTTCAATACCAATGAATGCGCAGGAGATAAAAGGGGAACTCAATAAAGAAATTAAAAGACAGGAGAAAATGTCATACATTCTGGATTACCCACAGGATGTTAAAGGAAATGTACCATTAATTGTTTTCCTTCATGGTTCAGGAGAGCGTGGAACTAATCTTGATCTGGTAAAGGCACACAGTCCGTTTACCTATAAAAACCTGATCAAAGAACCTGTAGCTATTCTCGCACCCCAATGCCCGGAAGGAACTTGGTGGGATACGGTTACCGTATATAATCTGATCAAGGAAATTCAGAAGAAATATAAAATTGATGCTTCCCGTATTTATCTTACAGGACTTTCTATGGGAGGATGGGGAACCTTAAAGCTGGCCATGGAGCATCCGGAAATGTTTGCTGCAGTGGCTTCAGTGTGTGCCCCTACAGATCAGGTTATGACCGCCAATATTCATCGGTTTAAAGATCTGAATATGAGGATTTTTCATGGCGGAATGGATGATATTGTATTACCGGCCAATGCTTTTAATTTTTATCAAAAGCTGCATCCTGTAAATCCTTCAGCAGAATTGGTTATCTTCCCGAATGATAATCATAACTCATGGGATTCGGCTTACTCAAATCCAGCTCTGTATGAATGGATGCTGTCCAAAAAGAAAGAAAAGTAATCCAGGACACCAATGATTGAAAAATAAACCCATCAAATTAAAGCAAAAAATATAAAACAATAATTTAAGAAGATAGATTTATGAAAAAGTTAATTGTAATCGCCACTTTAGCATTGGCACCTGTATTTTCCGCACAGGAAATGGTAACGAAGCCCGTTCAGTCTTACCAGACAGCTCAGTATCAGGCTAAGAAGAAAGCTTTTGTAGACAATCTTTTATCTAAAATGACATTGGATGAAAAAATTGGCCAGATGAACCTTCCGACTTCCGGAGATTTCACTACAGGACAGGCACAGAGCTCTGATATCGGAAAGAAAGTAGAGCAGGGATTAGTCGGCGGATTATTCAATATAAAAGGAGCAGATAAGATCAAGGCAGTTCAGAAAGTGGCAGTAGAAAAAAGCCGTCTGAAGATTCCTATGATTTTCGGAATGGATGTTATTCATGGCTATGAAACTACTTTCCCGATTCCTTTAGGGTTAGCCGCTTCGTGGGATATGAACCTTATCCAGCAGTCAGCAAAAGTAGCTGCCAGAGAAGCTGCTTCCGACGGGATCAACTGGACATTCTCTCCCATGGTAGATATTTCCCGTGAACCAAGATGGGGTAGAGTATCAGAAGGTTCTGGTGAAGACCCATATTTAGGAAGTGAAATTTCTAAAAATATGGTGTATGGCTATCAGGGGAAAGACCTGGCTAATGGAACCAATATCTTAGCTTGCGTGAAACACTTTGCCTTATATGGAGCAGGGGAATCCGGAAGAGATTACAATACGGTTGATATGAGCCATGTAAGGATGTTCAACGAATATTTTCCTCCTTACAAAGCTGCAGTGGATGCTGGTGTGGCTTCTGTAATGGCCTCTTTCAATGAAGTGGACGGAGTACCGGCGACAGGAAACAGATGGCTTCAGACAGAAGTTTTAAGAAATCTATGGAAGTTCAAAGGCTTCGTAGTAACAGACTATACCGGTATCAATGAAATGGTAGACCACGGTATGGGAGATCTTCAGCAGGTATCTGCTTTGGCTTTAAAAGCTGGGGTTGATATGGATATGGTGGGAGAAGGTTTTTTAACAACATTAAAAAAATCCCTTCAGGAAGGAAAAGTTACGCAAGCTGAAATTGATATGGCAGCAAGGAGAATTCTTGAAGCAAAATATGATCTTGGTTTATTTGATAATCCATACAAACATGGAGATGCGAAGTTAGCGGCAAAAGAAGTCTATAATATGGAAAACCGTAATATAGCAAGAAATACAGCTGCTCAATCCATGGTGTTATTGAAAAATGACAATCAGGTATTGCCTTTAAAGAAATCAGGAACAGTGGCTGTAATCGGCCCATTGGTGAATAACTCAATGAATATGGCCGGAACATGGAGTGTTGCGACAAAACATGCTGCTTCAGTTTCTTTGATGCAGGGATTACAGTCAAACTATGGAAAAGAAGTTAAGTTTTTATCAGCAAAAGGAGCCAATATAGATTACGATGCCAAATTAGAAGAAATCTATGCAGCTCATGGTAAAAAAACAGACAGAGACAACCGCTCGAAAGAAGAATTGTTAAAAGAAGCTGTAGAGGTAGCCAACAAAGCAGATGTGATTGTTCTGGCTATCGGAGAATCTGCTGAAATGAGTGGAGAATCTTCTTCAAGAACAGAAATTACGATTCCACAGTCTCAGGTTGACTTACTCAACGAATTAAAGAAGACGGGAAAACCAATCGCAATGGTTCTTTTCACAGGTCGTCCTTTAGCTTTAACCAATGTAAAAGACACTCCGGATTCTATATTGAATGCTTGGTTTGCAGGATCTGAAGCAGGAAATGCCATTGCAGATGTTCTGTTCGGAAAAGTAAACCCGTCCGGAAAACTTCCGATGACTTTCCCAAGAAGTCTTGGGCAAGTGCCAATCTATTATAATGCTAAAAATACAGGTCGCCCGCTGAGTCAGGATAAAGTAGACAAATGTACTTATGAAAGATTCCGTTCGAACTATATGGACGAATGTAATACGCCATTGTATGCTTTCGGATATGGATTGAGCTACACGAAATTCAATTATTCTGATATGGCAGTTTCCACTACTACTGCAAAAGGAAATCAGACGGTTCAGGCATCCGTTACTGTAACAAATACAGGAAATTATGACGGAGCTGAGGTTGTTCAGTTGTATATCAGAGATATGGTGGGAAGTATTACAAGACCGGTAAAAGAATTAAAAGGTTTCCATAAAATATTTCTGAAAAAAGGAGAATCTAAAAAAGTAACTTTTGATATCACTCCTGAAAGCCTTAAGTTCTATAACGGAGATTTGAAATATGACTGGGAATCAGGTGAATTTGATATTATGATCGGAACCAGTTCTGACAATGTTCAGCATTCAAAGATTAACTGGACTAAGTAATATCCGGAAAAGTAATTCACCGGATTGTGTTATGAAGTTTTTTGGCACGATTTTTAATAATACCTCGGGTAATTATTAGTATACAAATCGACATGAAAAAAACAATTTTATTAAGCACAATGTTCCTGGGTTCTTTACTATTTGCACAAAAAGGAACAATAAAAGGTGGAGACAAAGATGCACACGGATGTATTGGTTCAGCAGGATATACTTATTCTCAAATTAAGAAAGACTGTATAAGAACGTTTGAACAGAAAATCAAGTTAACAGAAGTAGCTCCGAAAGACAGCTATACTTCGATAGCTGCTGTTATTTTCAGTAAAGACATGAAACAAGCTGAGGTTTTTGTAAAAGATGCCGGTGAAAGAAGCATTATCCTTACCAGAGCAGGAGGTAAAGCCAAAGCATGGAAAAAGGATGGTTATGTATTGGTTCCTTACAAAAAGCACGGATATCAGCTTAAAAAGGATAATATCGTGATCTATCAGTAAGATCCGGTTAAAAAAAACCGCTCGAAAGAGTGGTTTTTTGTACCTTAGAGAAATTAATTAATATCACATTTCTGGGATATTTTTAATCCATCAGAAAACAAAAATTTTACCTATGAAAAAAATAATTTTACTCAGTACAATGTTCCTTGGATCATTCGTTTTTGCACAAAAAAGTACTCCTGTTCTCGGAGGCGACAGAGATGTTCACGGTTGTATCGGCTCCGCAGGATATACCTATTCCCAATTACGAAATAATTGTATACAGACTTTCAATCAGAAAATAAAACTCAAAGAAGTAAACTCAGACAAAAGCTATACTTCAATGACGGCAGTTATTTTTAATAAAAGCATGACTAAAGCCGAAGTATTCATTCCGGATGGAGCTGCAAAAAGCATTATTTTGGATAAGCAGGGAAAAGCAAAAATATGGAAAAGCGGAGCTCACGTGAAAGACAGCTATGTTTTAACTCCCTATAAAAAAAGCTATCAGATCAAGAAGAATGATGAAGTCATTTATCAGTAAAATAAAACCACAAATAACAGACCACTCGCAAGAGTGGTTTTTTTATGTCAATAATTAAAATTAATTCGGTTTAATACGACATGTTTTGACGTTGTGGATAAATATTTTTACATCATAATAAAATAAAAACTGGTATAAATAGAGAGAATCTAATTAAAAATAGTATGATTTACAGGATACCACACAAAAATGATTTCCATATCTTAAAAAGTGTTAAATTCGCGAAGTTTTAAGAAACTAATTACTAACTCAAAAAAAACATAGAATGAAAAAATTCTATTTCGGTGCATTCACTTTATGCACAGTCCTGGGCGTATCTGCCCAGGAAGTGGTGTGGCAGAAAGACATTCAATCCTCTACCCAGGATTTTCTAAGCCAGGTCACCACAACCATTGATCAGCAATACCTGATCTCGGGAAGCTCTATTCAAGGCGATAAGCAAAAGGCTTCAGGCAGTAAGCAAAACAACGGTTACGACTTTCATCTGGTAAAACTCAATCAACAGGGTGAAGAAGTCTGGGAGAAATATTTCTCAGGACAAAACCATGATTATCTGTCAGCCACTGTTACCACTCAGGATGGCGGATTTCTTTTGGCAGGAACTTCTTATTCAGGAAAGGGATTGGATAAAAAAGAGGATTCCAAAGGAGGTTCAGATATCTGGCTGATCAGAATCAATGAATTCGGAGATGAACTATGGCAAAAAAACTTGGGAAGTTCTTCCGATGAAGAAGCAAGAGCTGTTATCCAAACTACAGATTTAGGATTCTTTGTTGCAGGAAATGTCCAAAACTCATCAAAAGGCTATGGTTCCAAAGATGTTTTAATCACGAGACGCCATTCTTCAATTCTTGTTCCATCTTGAAAATATCCTTCAAAATTTAAAACCTTTGCATTGGCAAAAATTCATTGAAGTTTAGAGCGTCTGATGGCCCTTCGAATCGGAAAGCCTTTCTTCCTTCTTTCTGGATTCACCTTTCACAAAAGGATTAGATCACTGGGGGTATTGGAATGGTAATGATGGAAACACGAATCTGGCACCTTTTGATACTTATAATGCATCTACTGGTGATTATACGCTTAATAATACTTTCAGAGACACTAATATTCAAAAATACAATGTCGGATTATTAAGTAAAGTTACTTATCCTACTAAAGGCTATTCAGTATTTGAGTACGAACCTAACTATTATGGAAAAAGAATAGAAAGAAACTCTGTAAGTGCTTTTCTGCCGACAATAACTAATAATACTGGCGTTGTAGGAGGAGCAAGAATTCACAGACAATATGATTATTCTGAAAATGGAGGAATTATAAATGATAAAACTTATAAATATTCTACAACATTAATAGGTAATACATCTTCTGGAATACTAATGAACTGGCCAAGATATATGTATTACATAGAATTTTCAGGAACAGGATTTCTTGAAAAGTTAATGCTTAGATCCAGTTCTAATGTTCAACAAAATAGTATGGACAGTTATAACGTAGGTTATCAAAAAGTATATGAAATAAACTTAGGAAAAGGATATACAGAATATAATTTTACAAATTATGAAGATTATCCCGATATTTTAAACCCCGACACAAATAATATTAAGAATTATTTTAATAATCCTCCTAACTTTGGAACATATCAGTCAAATCCAGAGAATTTATATAAAAATCTTAAGAATCTTTATGGTATTGACAGGAGTATTTTAAGAGGAAAGTTAAAATCTGAGATAATTTATCCAGAAGGTTCTGCAAACCCGTTAAAGAAAACTGAATATATTTATAATGATAATATAGATTATAACCCAAATAGTCTTAAGGATAATAATAATTATGTTGTGGTCAACCATCTTTCAGGATATTGGGTCCAAGGTTATAAAAGATACCTTAACACATCAGCTATCAAAAAGAAAATTACTACTGATTTTCTTAATAATACTCCAGTGATAAATACTACTGAATATTTTTATGATAGTGATAGTCATTTGAATCTGGCTCGGGAAAATAACACTTTTTCTGACAATACTACAGTATCCAAGAATGTATATTATGCTCAGGATTCTCAGGGTGATAATTATTTGCTAAGGACTAAAAATATGGTAGGCATTCCTCTTATTATAGAATTAAAAAAAAATAACAAGAGTATCTCTAAAACAGAGATTAAATACCCCAAATTTACTTATGAAATAACAAATAATACTGTAGGTTTAGCATTACCTTACCAGGTAAATTCTACGGATCTACAAAACGTTGTTTCTACTGAAGTGACTTATGATAAATATGACAACAAAGGAAACTTACAGCAGTACACTACAAAATCAGGTGTTTCCACAGTAATCATCTGGGGTTACAACCAGACCCAGCCCATTGCCAAAATAGAAGGAGCTAAATTATCAGATATCCAGCAGTCACTGATTGATTCCATTATTAATGCTTCTAATACAGATGCTTCTGCTGCAGCTAATAATGATGAAACTTCATTTTTATCTGTACTAAATACCTTCAGAAGTAGTTTGCCAAACTATCAGATTACCACCTATACCTATGATCCTTTAATTGGGGTAAGAAGCATCACACCACCATCAGGAATCAGAGAAAGCTATGTTTATGATTCCGCAAACAGACTTCAGAAAGTGATCGATGTGAATGGTAAAGTGTTGAAGGAAATGAAATACAATTATAAAAACTAAAACTGATGAAAAAGATAATAATACCAATAGGAGCGTTGCTCTTATCCAATATAACCTATGCGCAGCTTTCCACTATTTCAAGCAATGAAAACTATATTCAGTCCAAAACGTATCTGGATTATAATGGAACATCTGCTACCAAATCCTCAGAAACCGTACAGTATTTTGACGGGTTGGGAAGACCAAAACAGGTAGTGAATGTCAAAGCATCACCACTGGGACGTGATGTAGTTACTCATATAGAATATGATCCTTTCGGAAGACAGGTAAAAGATTATTTACCTGTTCCCCAGCTTTCTACCAGCAATGGAAACTATTATTCAGGACCCTTGGGTGTTTATCCTAACACGTATGGTAATGAAAAGATCTATTCTGAAAAAGTTTTGGAAAGCTCACCATTGGACAGGGTTCTGGAACAGAAACAGGTAGGTAATGACTGGAACGGAAAATCTGTAAAGTTCAGCTATGACACCAACGGACTGAATGAAGTCTATCAGTACATTAGTACCACGAGCTGGATAAATGGAGCTACTAAAAGTGCACTGAGCTTATCCTCTGCCACGGTTTATGCCCCAAACCAGCTTTATAAAAACTCTGTCAAAGATGAGGATGGTAATGAAACCATAGAATTTAAAAACGGTAAAGGTCAGGTTGTTTTGGTAAGGAAAGTCATGAGCCCCGCAGAAAATGTGGATACCTATTATGTTTACAATGAATATGACCAGCTGGCTTTTGTCATTCCTCCTCTGGCTGTTCATAAGCCTATTACGGATGATCTTCTCAATACCTTATGCTATCAGTACCATTATGATGGTAGGGGAAGACTGGTGGAAAAAAAGCTTCCCGGAAAAGGCTGGGAGTTTATGGTATATGATAAAGCCGACAGGCTGATGCTTACCCAGGATGCCAATATGAAAGGATCTGGAAAATGGCTGATGACCAAGTATGACCAGTTTGGAAGAGTTGCCTATACAGGAATATTCAGTTCAAATGACAGTAGGGCGACAATACAGGATCAGATCAAGGATTTGGTTATTTATGATGCGCGCCATTCTACAGGTTTTGTAAGGAATGGAATCAATATTTATTATACAGCCGTCTATTTTACCCCTGAAAGTATTTTGTCGGTTAATTATTACGACTCTTATCCTGCCTACAGTTTTAATCCGGCATTCCCCTCAACAATTCAGGGAGAACCAGTATTGACAGACACTCCTGCAGCTGACGGAAGAAGTACCAAAGGACTACCTGTAATGAGTTTTGTAAAGAATATTGAGGATGACAACTGGACCAGGAACTATACCTATTACGATCAGAAAGGAAGAGCTATTGGCAGTCATTCTGTGAATCATTTGGGAGAATATACAAGAACAGAATCCAAACTGGATTTTGCAGGAATCACGAAACAGACTGTAACAAGGCATAAGAGACTGAGTACGGATACCGAAAGAGTCATCACAGAAACCTTTGATTATGACAGTCAGAACCGCTTGGTTACCCATAAACATAAGATTGATAATAATGCTGAAGAAATCCTGGCTCAGAATACCTATAATGAAATTTCCCAGGTTACGAATAAAAAAGTGGGAGGAGTTACAGCTTCTTCTCCGCTTCAGCAGATAGATTACCAATATAATATCCGTGGGTGGCTGACCCAGATTAACGATCCTGCCAACCTTGGAAATGACCTGTTTGGATATAAAATCAGATATAATGAAGTACAAGGTCTGGAAGTCCCCAATACCAATTACCCGAACCACAAAGTAAAACCGAAATACAACGGCAATATCGCTGAAGTTGATTGGAAAATCTCTACAGGAGCGAATGATAATGTGAGAAGATACGGATATGTTTATGACCCGTTGAACAGGCTTACAGCAGGTTTCTATCAAAAAGACACCAATCCTTCCGGGAAAGAATACAATGAACTCTTTGCTTATGACCTGAACGGGAATATTCTGAATCTGGTAAGAACCCAGGGACTTCTCCCGGGAAGTACTGAGGCCATGGTGATCGATAATCTGATCTACAGCTACACGGGAAACAGGCTTACCAAAGTATCCGATGCCTATCTTAACAGTTTAGGATATCCTGTAGGAGGAAATGAAATAGGCTACGATGATAACGGAAATATGACGACCCAATTGGATAAAGGAATTTCCTCCATTCAATATAATTATCTAAATTTACCACGAAAGATTACCCAGAACTCAAAAGTAATGGATTATATTTACAGAGCAGACGGAGTGAAACAAAAAAAGGTTTTCGGAACAGAAACAACCGATTATCTGGATGGTTTTCAGTATACCAATTCAGTATTAAAGTTTTTCCCAACATCAGAAGGATATTTTAATGTTGAAACTGGAAAGTACGTGTACAATTATACGGACCACCTTGGAAATGTTAGATTAAGTTATGCTAAAAATGGAGCAGGAACAGAGATCATTGAAGAAAGTAACTATTACCCGTTTGGATTGAAGCATGAGGGGTATAATGGATTGGTAGGAAATCCTTCGTATCAATACAAGTACAACGGTAAGGAACTTCAGGAGACTGGGATGTATGATTATGTTGCAAGATTCTATATGCCTGATATTGGAAGATGGGGTGTTGTGGATCCGCTCGCAGAAAAAATGACGAGATTTAGTCCTTATAATTATGCGTTTAATAATCCAATTAGGTTTATTGACCCAGATGGAAGACAGGGAACTGATTGGTATCAAAATACTTTAACTGGGGATTATAAATGGTTTGATGGAAAAGATCAACATCAAGGTTATGCTTATGTTGATAATAGTGGAACTAATGATATCAATATTTTAACGCGAGGTGGTTATGAAAATGAAGTTCTAGGAGCAGTTTTACATCCGGACGGAACAGTTTCAGATTATAATTACCCAAATATTACAGCAAATAGAGGAGAAATATTAACAACCCCAGATGGTACAAAATTTGAAGCAGGATCTACCAATATAGGAACTTATTGGAGTTTTAGTGCAAATTATGCTATAGGAGGTGGTATAGGCTTTAGTTTTGGTAATGTCACTGATAGTAAAGGAGAAACAAACTGGTTTTCTTCATTTAATGGAAATATAGGTTTTGGTGCATCAGGTGGAGTTGAAAAAGGGGTCATAGTTCCCACAGATCCAAACCATAAATTTGTTAATTCAGATTTTGCAGGGACGGGTGTTTCTTATTCTGGAGGAGATGGACCTATTAATTTATCATATGGAGGAACATTTAATGATAAATATGATGGATATAGAAATATTGATAATTTTAACCCTTCTCATTTTGGACAAAATTCTGAAACAAATAATAGTGGTTATAGGACATTTGGTATAGGTGTTGCTAAAGGGTCAGCTCAAGCTTTACCTATAATGTGGACAAAATCTAAAACACACGTATATGGACAATAATTTTAAATTGGATAAGTCTAGTAAAACCCCACTTATTATTTTTTTGTTAATATTTGGGTCAGTCGTATTTCTTACTATTTTTTATTTGAATCATAATTCCGCTGATTTGACTAAAGAACAACTTTTAAAAATTAACAGGCATACGAAAGTTACTGATATATACGTCAACAAAAATGAGCATAATTTTTTATATGTAAAATTTTCGAACGGCACTGAGAAAATTATGGAAACACCTTATCAAATAGGAGATTCCATTTCAAAAAATAAAGGAGATTCTATAGAGTATATTTTTCGAAAAGATAGTGTTATTCAAAATAATCTATTTGAGGTAGCAAGAAGAGAAAATATACTTAAATGAAGTCTTTCCGTGACCACCAGCGTTTCTTGCCCCCGCTGGCGCGAGCGACTCGCTCGTGTCCACAAATAACGAAACCTCCGCAACAGCGGAGGTTTTGATTTATTTTGTCTTAAGAAGCTCTATTGATATATATAATGATCATCAAAAGTTAATAAACAATTGTCTTTGTAAATTGTATAAAATGAACAGGTTATATTTTTGTATTCCAAAAATCTGTATATTGGTATTACCAAATTAAAGCGTAATCCGAAAAGCATATAGAGTAGGAGAAAAAATCAAAAAAATGTTACTATGAAAAATCTAAGAAAACTTTCAAAAAGAGAATTGAAAACAGTTCAGGGAGGTATCCCGATGTGTCTTGCAGGATACTTCTGGTGCTCACTGGAAAGAAAATGTATTCCGGTAGGGTCACCATGCGGACTTATTATTGATTAATTTCATTCATGAAAATAAGGTAAAGAACAGGCTGTCTCAGAAATGGGACAGCTTTTTTAGTGCTCACCACCAATCGACTTAGGAATCAGGAGCGTTAAGAAAATTTGAATGTAATCCGTTAAAAAATTTCCACTGTCTGAGCATGGGACTTACTCAGAACCGAAGCAGAACCGGATAATCCATGCGAGTTTGGAAATTTTAGGAGTACATTCAAATTTTTAGCGGATGATTCCCGTCTTGAACTTTTGCATACTTTTGTTTCAAGACAAAAGTATAAATGAAAATCATAATAAATATTTTACAAGTTATTGTTTTACTTCTTTTTTGTATATGTCACTTATTTATTCATGGTATTAACCGCCAGTCATTTAAAAAGTAGTATGTACTAATGTACGACTTAGGAATCAGGAGCGTTAAGAAAATTTCAATGTAATCCATTAAAAAATTTCCACTGTCTGAGCATGGGACTTACTCAGAACCGAAGCAGAACCGAATGATCCATGCGAGTTTGGAAATTTTAGGATTCCATTTAAATTTTTAGCGGATGATTCCCCATCTTGAACTTTTGCATACTTTTGTTTCAAGACAAAAGTATAAATGAAAATCATATTAAATATTTCCCAAGTTATTGTTTTACTTCTTTTTTGTATATGTCACTTATTTATTCATGGTATTAACCGCCAGTCAATTAAAAAGTAGTATGTACTAATGTACGACTTAGGAATCAGGAGCGTTAAGAAAATTTGAATGTAATCCGTTAAAAAATTTCCACTGTCTGAGCATGGGACTTGCTCAGAACCGAAGCAGAACCGGATGATCCATGCGAGTTTGGAAATTTTAGGATTCCATTTAAATTTTTAGCGGATGATTCCAGTCTTGAACTTTTGTATACTTTTGTTTCAAGACAAAAGTATAAATGAAAATCATATTAAATATTTCCCAAGTTATTGTTTTACTTCTTTTTTGTATATGTCACTTATTTATTCATGGTATTAACCGCCAGTCATTTAAAAAGTAGTATGTACTAATGTACGACTTAGGAATCAGGAGCGTTAAGAAAATTTCAATGTAATCCGTTAAAAAATTTCCACTGTCTGAGCATGGGACTTACTCAGCTCCGAAGCAGAACCGGATGATCCATGCGAGTTTGGAAATTTTAGGATTCCATTTAAATTTTTAGCGGATGATTCCAGTCTTGAACTTTTGTATACTTTTGTTTCAAGACAAAAGTATAAATGAAAATCATATTAAATATTTTACAAATTATTTGTTTTACTTATTTTTAATCTGTGTATTTTAGGCAACAGTCATTTAAAAAGTAGTATGTTACTCATTAATGCCCGACTTAGGAATCAGGAGCGTTAAGAAAATTTCAATGTAATCCGTTAAAAAATTTCCACTGTCTGAGCATGGGACTTGCTCAGAAGCGAAGCAGAATCGAACGATCCATGCGAGTTTGGAAATTTTAGGATTCCATTTAAATTTTTAGCGGATGATTCCAGTCTTGAACTTTTGTATACTTTTGTTTCAAGACAAAAGTATAAATGAAAATCATATTAAATATTTTACAAATTATTTGTTTTACTTCTTTTTTAATCTGTGTCTTTTATTTATTAATGGTATTAGCCAGCAGTCACAACATTCCTCTTCGTGTATATCTGAAAATAGTCATTGCAATTCTAATTTCTATAATCCTATATTTCTATCTGCGATATATTAAAAAGAAAAGGTTCGGCAGCTAGTCTCACCTAGAACATGGTTATAAATTTCAATGTAATCCGTTAAAAAATTTCCACTGTCTAAGCATGGGACTTGCTCAGAACCGAAGCGGAACCGGATGATCCATGCGAGTTTGGAAATTTTAGGATTCCATTTAAATTTTTAGCGGATAATTCCAGTCTTGAACTTTTGTATACTTTTGTTTGGCTATGTCGAATCTTCGATTTCAAGACAAAAGTATAAGTATAAATTATGAATGAAAATCATCAGATCTGGATTTTCAACTCTCAATGAAAAACCGTATTTTTGTACATCTAAAAAGTAAAAGAACGAATGAATTCCTACAAAAATCCATTGGAAGAGCGCTACTCCAGTGAAGAAATGTTATTTAACTTCTCACACAATAACAAATTCCAGAATTGGAGAAAGCTTTGGATAGCTCTTGCTGAAATCGAAAAAGACCTTGGACTTGAAATTACAGACGAGCAGATCGCTGAGTTAAAAGCTAATGCTGAAAACATCGATTATGAGAAAGCAGCAGAGTATGAAAAAAAATTCCGTCATGATGTAATGGCTCACGTTCACGCTTATGGGGATGTGGCGCCTTCAGCAAAAGGAATTATCCACCTGGGAGCTACTTCAGCTTTTGTAGGAGACAATACAGACTTAATTCAGATCCGTGACGGACTTTTAATCTTAAAGAAAAAGTTGGTTAACGTCATGAAGAACTTAGCAGACTTTGCTATTCAGTATAAAGACCTTCCCACTTTAGGGTTTACACACTTCCAGCCGGCTCAGCTGACAACAGTTGGGAAAAGAGCTACACTTTGGTTACAGAGTTTGGTTCTTGACATCGAAGAACTGGATTTCTTCCTTGAAACCCTTCGTTTCAGAGGAGTAAAAGGAACAACAGGAACAGCTGCCAGTTTCCTTGAGCTTTTCAACGGTGATTATTCCAAAGTAAAACACCTAGATAAAGAACTTTCAAAAAGATTCGGCTTCGATAAAGTTTTCGGAGTTTCCGGACAGACTTACGATAGAAAAATTGATGCGAAAGTAGTTGCTTTATTAGGAAATATTGCACAATCTGCGCATAAATTCACAAACGATTTACGTCTACTTCAAAACCTTAAGGAAATTGAAGAACCATTCGAGAAAAACCAGATCGGTTCATCGGCGATGGCTTACAAGCGTAATCCAATGAGAAGCGAAAGAATCGGAGCATTGGCAAAATATGTAATGTCTCTGACGACAAGTTCTGCAATGGTGGCCTCTACACAATGGTTTGAAAGAACATTGGACGACTCTGCCAACAAGAGATTAACCATTCCTCAGGCGTTTTTAGCCGTGGATGCTATTCTTTTGATCTGGAACAACATTCTGAACGGAATTGTAGTATATCCAAACAGAATCAACAAGCACATTATGGAAGAGCTTCCTTTCATGGCGACAGAATATATCATCATGGAAGAAGTAAAAGCAGGTGGTGACCGTCAGGAAATCCACGAGGTGATCAGAGTTCACTCTATGGAAGCTTCAAAGAAAGTGAAAGAAGAAGGAAAAGAAAACGACCTTATCGAAAGAATCTTAAATGATGATTCTTTAAAACTAGACAAATCAAAACTGAAAGAAGTTTTAGATCCTAAAAACTTTATTGGTTTCGCGCCGATCCAGACGGAAGAATTCGTCAAGAACGAGGTACAGCCGATTATAGACCAAAACAAAGACTTAATAGGATTGGAAGCTGATCTTAAAGTATAAAACAATATGCAGTCTTTTCGGCTGCATATTTTATTTCCCACTCCAACTAATATGAAAAAACTACTACTAACCATTATATTAACACCAGTCATTTCTTTTTCTCAGACTAAAGAAGATTTACATTATTTCAAATCCAAAGATTCTTTAGTAGGAGTAAAAGATAAAGCAGGAAAAATAATTGTTCCTGCACAGTTCAAAATCTTTTCATTTCTAAAAGATGGAGATCCTGTAGAAGGGGAAACCATTCTTTTTGATGGCAGTAAAGAAGGTGAAAAACCGGAGAAAAATGCATGGGGCTATGTGTATGACAGAAATGGGAAATTCCTGTATCAGCCTTTCCTTTTTGACAATGGGGCAGATTATTTCTCTGAAGGACTGAGAAGATTGGTTAAAAATGGTAAAGTAGGATTTGCAGACCGAAACGGGAATACTGTTATTGTAGCTAAGCACGATTTTGCATTTCCTTTTAATTATGGATATGCTGCATTTTGTGACGGCTGTGACTGGGAAAAAACAAATGACGAGCACAGATCCATTGTAGGAGGAAAATGGGGCGTGATGAATGTCAAAGGAGAAACGGTTCAGCCATTGGCAAAACCATCAGAAAAGGATGTTGAAATAGATGGTAAATATTATCCTAATCAGTTTCAGTATAATGAAAAGGAGAAGAATATCCTTCAGTTCTTTGAAAAGCAGAAGAAAAAATTATCAGATCTTTATTATGTAAATTTTTACAGTAAACTGTCTGAAAAAGAAAAGAATCTTTTTTTTGAAATCGTAGAAAGACCAAAAGAAAACTTTCCGTATTATCAGGTGAATACCTATAATCACAAGAAGAAAGATTTGGATATGCTGTACCGTTTCAAATTCCTGGTTTCAGAAGATGGAAAAACATTTTATGCCATTGAGGATTTTAATGAAAAGAAAGTTCCTTTTGAAAACTGGCTGAAAGAAGAAATAAAAAATGCAGAAGACTTTCAGAAAGAACATAAGGATAATCCGAATAAATTTATCAATAAATAATATAAAATTGGAAATTCGGCAGTTCAAATTTGAAGAACATATGACTTATTCCTTTAAATTTGTACAGAATAATGATTGGGAAGAAAATCTCTTTCAAAAATTTCCAATATAGATGGGTTTAAAGAAAAAAACTTTAACTCAGAAAAAGTAAAAAAGAAAAATAAATCTAATATTAAAAATCTGACATCTAATTTTTAATAATGTTACAGAATCAAAATCATCAACAATTAATGACCGATCTTAAGGAGCTGGTAGACAAGACAAGAAGTCAGGTCGCTGCTCAGGTAAACTCGGCAATGGTGGTTTTGTACTGGGAAATAGGAAAAAGAATAAATGAAGATGTTTTAGATAATAAGAGGGCAGAGTATGGTAAAGAAGTTATTGTACAAATCTCTCAACAACTTACGTTAGAATTTGGAAATTCATTTTCTGAGAAAAATATCCGAAAAATGATGCAGTTTGCGTCTGTTTTTAGTGATTTTAATATTGTCGCATCAGCGATGCGACAATTATCATGGACTCACTTTCTGCTTCTCATTCCTATTTCACAAGATACTAAAAGAAACTTTTATCTTGAAGTTTGTAAAATTGAAAATTGGAGTGTCAGAGTCTTAAGAGAGAAAATCAATTCTCTGCTTTTTGAACGAACAGCAATAAGCAAAAAGCCTGAGGAAATAATAGATAAAGAACTGAAAAAATGGTCTGAAAATAATATTTCAAACCCTGATTTGGTTTTTAAAGATCCCTATTTTCTTGATTTTTTGGAATTGAAAGATACATTTTCTGAAAAAGATTTAGAAGAAGCCATTATCGTGGAACTTCAAAAATTCATTTCTGAGTTGGGAAGTGATTTTGCATTTCTTTCAAGACAAAAAAGAATCACAATAGATAATAGAGACTACTACCTGGATTTGCTTTTCTATCATAGGAAACTAAAATCTTTAGTCGTTATCGAACTAAAATTAGGTGAATTTGAAGCCAGCCATAAAGGGCAGATGGAGCTTTATCTCTCATACCTTAATAAATATGAAAAAGTAGAAGGTGAAAACCCTCCCATTGGTTTAATCCTTTGTTCCGGGAAAAATTCCGAACATATAGAACTCATGAATCTGGAAGGGGATAATATAAAAGTAGCAGAATATTTACTTATCTTACCTTCAGAAAAAGTTTTGCTTGAAAAATTGCATCGTTCAATAGAGATAGCAAGAAATAAATTTGAAAATAAAAAATAAATCTAATATTAAAAATCTGACATCTAATGTCTAATAACAAAAGAATTTTCGTAGAAAAAAGAGGAATTTTCGATGTTGAAAGTCCAAAAATTTTTGATGAAGTAAAAGCGGTTGTCCCGGCAGTTCAAAGTGTGAAAGTATACAATGTATATGATATTTTCAATCTGAACGACGGAGAATTTGAAAAAGTGGTAAACAACACTTTCGTAGACCCTGTTACTGATATTTTACATACAGAAAACCCTGCAAAGGCTATTCATTTCGGAATGGAATTTTTGCCGGGACAGTATGATCAGAGAGCAGACTCTGCGCAGCAGTGTATCGCTTTGCTGACTGAAAATGAAAAATCAAAAGTAAGAAGTGGAAAATTAATCGAATTTGAAGGAGTTTCTGAAGCTGATTTGATTAAAATCAAAGACCTTCTGATCAACAAAGTGGAATCTCAGGAAAAAGACTTATCCATTCTGGATATTCCTGCAGATGAAACCCCGTCAAAAGTAATCATCCACGAAAATTTTATCAATTTCAATGATGCAGAACTTGAGAACTTCTATAACAACCACGGCTTTGCATTAGGATTGGATGACCTGAAATTCATTCAGGAATACTTCAAAACTGAAGAAAGAAATCCTACGGAAACAGAATTAAAAGTATTAGACACGTATTGGAGCGACCACTGTCGTCACACTACTTTCGAGACAGAATTGTCAGACATTCAGTTTGAAGGTCAGTTCAAACACACATTGGAAACTATTTTCAATGATTATATCGAAAAAAGAAAATTCTTAGGCCGTGAGCTGAAGCCAATTTCCTTAATGGACCTGGCAACAGTATGCGGTAAATATTTCCATAAAACAGGGAATCTTGATAACCTTGTTATTTCTGATGAGATCAATGCATGTACCATTCAGATCGAAGCAGAATACGACGGTAAAAAAGAACCTTGGTATTTACTATTCAAAAACGAAACGCACAATCACCCAACTGAAATTGAACCTTTCGGTGGGGCATCTACTTGTTTGGGAGGGGCAATCAGAGATCCGTTATCCGGAAGATCTTTTGTTTTCCAGGCCATGAGATTAACGGGTGCTGCAGATGTTTTGGAATCTGTAGATAAGACATTACCAGGAAAATTACCTCAGAAAACGATTACAAAGCAGGCTGCCAACGGATATTCTTCTTACGGTAACCAGATTGGTCTTGCTACCACAATGGTTTCTGAAATCTATGACGAAGGCTATAAAGCTAAAAGAATGGAAGTTGGTTTCGTAACCGGAGCCGTTCCTGTAGATTGGGTAAGACGTGAGAAACCTGCTAACGGTGATTCAATCATCATTTTAGGAGGTGCAACAGGTCGTGACGGAGTAGGAGGAGCAAGCGGAAGTTCAAAAGAGCAGGACGAAACTTCTATCCACACCATGAGTTCGGAAGTTCAGAAAGGAAATGCTGTAGAAGAGCGTAAAATCCAGAGATTATTCAGAAATCCTGAGGTAACGAAGCTGATCAAAAAATCAAACGACTTCGGAGCTGGAGGAGTTTCTGTGGCAATCGGTGAAATTGCAGACTCTTTAGAAGTAAACCTTGATGTATTACCATTAAAATATGAAGGATTAAACGGTACCGAACTGGCTATTTCCGAATCTCAGGAAAGAATGGCGGTAGTTGTGGATCCTCAGGATAAAGAAAAATTCATCAGATTCTGTGAAGCTGAAAACATTGTTGCCGTAGAAGTAGCAAAAGTGACAGATTCAGGAAGAATGCAGATGTTCTGGAAAGGAGACAAAATTGTAGACCTTTCAAGAGCTTTCTTAGATACCAACGGATGTTCAAAGTCTCAGGAAGTGAAAATCACTCACCTTGAAGAAGTAAAAGAAGAAACAAAAGCTTTCACAGCAGAAAACTTCCTGAACATCTTAAAAGATAAAAATGTAGCTTCTCAGAAAGGATTGCTTGAAATGTTCGACTCTTCAATCGGGGCAACAACAGTAGCTATGCCTTTAGGAGGGAAATATCAGCAGACCCTTATGGAAGGAAGTGTGCAGACACTGCCGATCTTAGGAGCAAAAGATATAAAAACTGTTTCTCTGGCAAGCTGGGGATTCGATGCTGAAATCTCAAAACAAAACTCCCTGTTAGGATCATCTTACGCCGTAGTAGAGAGTGTAGCGAAGATTGTAGCGATGGGAGGCGATTATAAAAACATCCGACTAAGCTTCCAGGAATATTTTGAAAAATTGGGACAGAACCCTGAAAAATGGGGTAAACCTTTGGCTTCACTTTTAGGAGCTTACGATGCGCAGATCAATTTAGGTCTTGCAGCCATTGGAGGAAAAGATTCCATGAGTGGAACCTACCAGGATCTGAATGTTCCGCCGACCTTGATTTCTTTTGCATGTGCCAACGGAGATAAAGAAAATATCATCTCTCCTGAATTGAAAAGCGCAGGAAACAAACTGTATTTCTTCAATCACATTGCTCAGGAAAACGGACTACCAAACTATAATGCTTTAAAAGAAGTTTTTGAATTCATTTTTGAAAACATCAAAGCAGGAAAAATTGTTTCTGTAAAAACAGTGAAAGAAGGAGGTTTGGCTGTAGCTTTAGCAAAAATGAGCTTCGGAAACAGATTAGGTGTTGAAATCAATGCTGATGAAGCTGTTTTATTGGCTAAAAATATCGGTAGCCTGATCATTGAAGCTAAAGAAGAATTAAGCTCAGCTGCTCTTCAGTTGATCGGAGAAGTAAAAGATTCAGGGATTTTAAAGATTAATAATCTCGAAACCCGAATCACGAACCTCGAAGCCGCATATACCAATACATTTGAGAATCTCTTCCCAACACTAGAAAAAGAAAAGATCACGGTTGAAATTGATGAAAAATCAAACTCAATCCATCCAAGAAATATCATCATTAAAAAACACGGAATTGCACAGCCGAAAGTATTTGCTCCTGTATTCCCGGGAACTAACTGTGAGTACGACACGCTGAATGCATTCCAGAAAGAAGGTGCCGTAGTTAGCAGCTTGCCTTTAATCAATATCAATCACCAGTTATTGGATGAAAGCATTGATGCCTGGGTAGAAGAGATCAGAACTTCTCAGATTCTGGCCTTCTCAGGAGGTTTCTCTGCGGGTGATGAACCGGATGGTTCTGCAAAATTCATCGTTAACGTTCTGAAAAACGAAAAAATGAAAAATGCAGTACACGAATTATTAGACAGAGATGGAATGATTATCGGGATCTGTAACGGATTCCAGGCATTGGTGAAATCAGGATTGTTACCTTACGGAAGAATCAAAGATCTGGATGAAAACTCTCCAACGTTAGCTCATAATGCCATCAGAAGACACATCTCTCAGATGGTTACAGTACAAGTAGTGAATGACGAAAGCCCTTGGTTAAAAGGAATGAAAGGACAAACTTTCACAATTCCGATTTCCCACGGAGAAGGACGTTTCATGGCTTCAGAAGAAGAGATTAAGAAATTGTATGAAAACGGGCAGATTGCTACTCAATATATTGATCTTGATGGAAACATTGCTCACGGAATGCCATTCAATCCTAATAACTCTTTATTCGGAATCGAAGGAATCACTAGTCCATGTGGAAAAATCTACGGAAGAATGGGGCACCCGGAACGTTTTGCAGAAGGTCTCATGAAGAATATACCAACCGCGAATTATCACAATATATTCAAAAACGGTGTTGAATACTTCAAATAACAATACAAGAAAAATGATCGTCATCCATGGCGGTCATTTTTCGTCTTTAGGAGGTTTCTACGAAGAAGCTTCCAACGTTCTCATGAAGGATACAGACTGGAAAGTAGGAACACTAGATGGCTTTGATGATATTCTCTACGGAGGTTTCGGAGTGATTGAAGGCAAAGAAAAAATTGAAATCATCTGGAAAGAAGCAGAAAAGTCAAAAGAAGACTTAGGCTTTAAGGCTACCCGTGAATTCTACGAAAACAAAATCCGACAGGGAAAACCCTTCAATATAGAATTAATTCAGCGAAAATTAGATGAATTGACTGAAGGGAAAGGCCAGACGCTTTTTGAAATTCTGGTGGAAATTATAGAATCACATACGAATATTACGCTGACATTAGAATGATGTAATGAGTAATAAGTAATTTTGTTATATCAGCTTCATCCAATCAACTTGTTGATTCATTCTTTGCTTCCTTGGATAAACATACTCACAATAAAACCTTTGCGTCAAAAATTTAACCATTAAGAATAATAAAGATTGTAAGAAAAGTTAAGATTCATCGCCGATGAATAGGGAATTCTGCTTCATAATAGCTTTAGCTGTTGCCTTAATAATTCTTTATTCCTTCAAAAATCTTAATGGTTCAACTAAGTTTATTCAACCAGGGTACAAATTGGTCTATAGCTAAGTGAAACGCCCTTGCGAACGAAAACATAAAAGTTAAACCATGAGCGTCTTTTGCGTTAAAAATCACATAAAATTGAGGAGAATTATTTCCCTTAAACGATTTTTTCTTAATACTTTTACTTCAACAAAACAGGAAACAATAAAGTTCAATGAAGAAAATTATTTACGGGCTGTTCTTCGGTGACAGCATTACCTATGGAGAATATGACGGCGTTTTTGGCGGCTGGGTAGATATTCTGAAAAGATATGCCCTGCAGAAATTTCATGAAGGAAACGGAGATGAACTGATCCTGTTCAATCTCGGAATAGGAGGAGAAACCACAGAAGGATTGCTCAAAAGAATTCCTCATGAATTGGCTGCAAGAAATTCTGCTGATGGAAATATCGTTTTTCTAAGTTATGGAGCCAATGATCTTGCGGTAAAAGATGGAGTGCAAATTGTAGAACCAGATAAATTCAGGAGTAATATCAAAGAAGCTGTTGCCCATGCCAGGCAGTTTTCCAATACCATTTATCTCGTAAGCATTCTTCCTTTTTCTCAAAAAATAGATGGAGTAGTGGTAAGTTCAGGGAAGAAAAGAATCAACGAAGATGTTGTCGCATATAATCAGATTTTGAAAAATATTGCAGCAGAAGACTCATTGGGATATATTGATTTTTATTCTGCTTTCCTGGATGATAAAGAAATCCTGCTTTCTGCAGACGGTGTGCATCCTAATGAAAAAGGCTATGGAATGATGGCTGAAATCGCAATTCCAATCATTGAAAAGTATTTGTAATGCCTAATTTATTTTCTTATGGAACCCTGCAGAAAGAACAGGTACAGCTTGAAACCTTCGGAAGACGCTTACAAGGTGAAAAAGATACTTTAGCAGGCTACAAATTAAGTATGCTTGAAATCACAGATCCTGAAGTCCTGAGGAAAAGCGGTCAGAAATACCATCCTGTACTGGAATTTTCAGGAAACAATGAGGATGAGATAGAAGGAGTACTTTTTGACGTGACAGATGAAGAGATCCTCCAGGCAGACGAATATGAAGTAGATGATTACAAAAGAATAGAAACAGTCTTTAAATCCGGGAAAATAGGATTTATCTATGTCGGAAAATAGTTTCTCATCTTTTAAAACATCCCCTGTCATTGCGAGCAAAGCGAAGCAATCCCACTGTCTCATATAAAGTTTCAACGAGGTCTTTGTCATTCCGGGCAAAGCAAGGAATCTAAGCTTGAATGTTCTCTCGCAGATTTCGCAAATGAAGTAACTTTTAGACTTAATAGGTGCTTTTCTACTAATATGACCAATTTAATATTCAATGGAATTGGGCTTTAGCCCACTTATCTTATAAATAAATCCATTGGCTTTAGCCTAAATTTAAAAAACTACTGACATACCCTTGTCACAACCTGTTTTTATCTTTGTGCTAACAAAAAATCAATAAATGAATAACGTAAAAATAGAACCTTTTAAGGTGATCGGGATCTCTGTAAGAACAACCAATGAAAATGGACAGGCAGGAAAAGATATTCCGGTATTATGGGAGAAAATGATCAGCGAGAATATTGTCAATTCAATTCCAAATAAAATAGACAATACCATTTATTCCATCTATACAGATTACGAAAAAGACCATACAAAACCTTATACAACGGTTCTTGGATGTAAAGTCGAAAACCTTGATAACATCCCGGAAGGAATGGTTGGCTATTCTTTTGATGGAGGAGATTATCTGAAATTTGTCCCAAAAGGAGACCTTTCAAAAGGGTTGGTTATCAACGAATGGATAAAAATCTGGCAAATGGGTTTGAACAGAACATTTACCGCCGATTTTGAAGTGTATGGAGAAAAAGCACAAAATCCTTCAGATGCCGAAGTAGATATTTTCATCGCTGTAAAATAACAAAAAGTGAAAGAACCTGCCTTCACAACCTTTGAACTGAAGACGTGATATTCCCCTCCTTCGGAGGGGTGTCAAAAATTCAAAGAATTTTTGACGGGGTGGTTAAACAATATTTGTCAACAATTCCCTAATTTTAATTGAAAACATATTTCCCATACACCAAGACTCCGACAATCACAGATGCAATGGCTGTCAGCAATACAGCTCCGGCTGCAATGTCCTTAATAAAGCCAATTCTTTTGTCGAAATCAGGTTGAATGATATCACAGATCTTTTCAATAGCGGTATTAAAAATTTCAGCACTTAAAACAGCGAATGAGGCAATAAGAACCAAAGCGGTGTCTGTGTTGCTCAGGTTGAAATAAAAAATAAGGAAGAGATTGACAAAAAATGCCAGAAGTTCAATCTGGAAATTCCTTTCCGTTTTTATCATCATCAAAACACCCCTGAAAGCATTGAGAAAACTTTTATGAATAGGAGGTTTTTGCATGATTGTGAACTTTTCACACAAAGATAGTCTTTGTATTTTGATAAAAAAATGAATCTTCGCAGAAATCAAAGCATAATGTCAAGGTTCAAAACAAATTAAGGATCTTTGTTAAAAACTCCTCCATATTATTCTTTTCTTTGTTGTATGTATTTATTATATTTGTAGAAACTTATTTTATAAATCTATGAAATTTATTATTTCAAGTGGTGAACTGCAGAAGGCTTTGCAAACTGTAAGTGGCGTAATATCAAGCTCTCAATCGAGACCGATTTTAGAAAACTATCTTTTTGAATTAGACGGAAATAATGTTACCATTACAGCATCTGACGGCGAGACAACTCTTGTTACTTCCCTGGAAGTAAAGTCTGATGATACAGGTAAATTTGCTGTTCCTGCTAAAATTTTTCAGGATTTTATCAAGACATATGGTGAACAGCCTCTGACATTTGTTGTAAAAGACAATGCCGAAGGTACCGGAAGCCAGCTTGAGATTTTAGATGAAAAAGATAATTTCGCAGTAGCATTAGACAATGCTGATGACTATCCTGAATTACCGGAATTTGACGCTTCCCAAAGTGTAACGATGCCGGCAGGAGTTTTGTCTGAAGCTTTGACAAACACACTATTTGCTACAAGTAACGACTCTCTTCGTCCGGTAATGACAGGAGTGCTTTTCCAGTTTGGAGAAAATGAAACCAATTTCGTTTCTACAGACTCCCACAGATTGGTGGTGTACAAAAGAGCAGACCTGATGAATGCTGAGCCGATGGAGTTTATCATGCCTAAAAAGCCTCTTAACATTTTCAAAAATATCCTGGCAAGTTCCAATGAAGACGTTACCATTGACTTCAATGAGAATATGGCTAAATTTACTTTTGGTAAGCATATCTGGATCTGTAGACTGATTGACGGAAAATATCCGAACTATACTGCGGTAATTCCAAAAGAAAATCCAAATGTATTGACCATCAATAGAAACCTGTTGCTGGGAGCAATCAAAAGAGCGTCTATCATGTCCAACAAATCTACCAATCAGGTGAGATTCAAGCTTTCCGGAAATATTCTTCACCTTCATGCAGAAGATACTGAATATGCAAATAAAGCTGACATGCAGATTCCTTGCGACTACAACGGAGAAGATATCAATATCGGATTCAGTTCAAAATTCTTAACAGAAATGCTTACGATTTTAGGATCTGATGATATTACCATGAAAATGTCCCAGCCTAACAGACCAGGAATCATTGAACCTCTTGATGGTCTTGAAGAAAATGAAAATATCTTAATGTTATCAATGCCGGTAATCGGATTGTAATATTGATTTAGTATACAAATAAAAAGCCGGAATTTTCCGGCTTTTTTTGTAGGGTCTAATCGACTTAGGAATCAGGAGCGTTAAGAAAATTTAAATGTAATCCGCCAAAAAATTTCCATTGTCTGAGCATGGGATATACTATTGAACCGAAGAAGAACCAGATGATCCATGCGAGTTTGGAAATTTTAGGAGTACATTCAAATTTTTAGCGGATGATTCCCGTCTTGAACTTTTGTATACTTTTGCTTCAAGGCAAAAGTATAATAAGAGAAAGGCGTATTCAAAAGAATATTAAATCAATAGTGTTATTTGTGAATCATTAGCGTCATTAGTGTTTAAATCAACTCATCATGGAAATAAAAATACAGTCTTCCCAAACCTCAGATTTTTCCGCAGAGTTCACAACTGAAAATTACAGCGTGTTTCTATGGAAAGGTTCCGGTGTTTTCTCAGTAGATGGTATTAATTATTCTTACAGCGGATACAATATTCTCTTTCTTTCTCCTTATCAAAAGGTGAAACTGGTTTCGGAATCTGATGAAAATATCCACGTGCTTTTCTTTCACGGAGATTATTACTGTATAGAATATCATAAAAAAGAAGTGGCTTGTAACGGACTTCTTTTCAATAATATTTATCTGAATCCGAGTGTTGAGCTTTCGGAAGAGAGTTATCATTATATTCTTGAGCTTTTTAATCATATTAAAAAAGAAGAACGTGAAAAGCATCCGTTTTCGGAATCCATTATCAAAACCTATATCCAGCTCATTCTTGCCATTGGAAGCAAACAGAAAAGCAGTATTGAAAACAGCATAATTTCTAATGAAAAGCTTTCTAATAAAAATGCTGCAGAATTTCAGAAACTTCTGGAAACGTATTTTAAAACAGAAAAAGAACTGTCATTTTACAGCGATAAACTGAACATTACCAATAGTACATTAAGCAAGGCAGTAAAGAAAGAATTCTCCAAAACACCCACTCAGCTTATCAATGAGAGAATTATTCTGGAAGCCAAAAAATTGTTGCATTTAACTTACAGATCTGTAAAGGAGATTGCTTCTGAACTGGGATTTGAAGATGAATTTTATTTCAGCAGGTATTTCAAAAAGTCAGTAGGCTGCTCTCCTAAAAATTACAGAGAAAAAGTGGGGATCTCCGTGGTGGCGAAAATGTCCATGTAATGTCCTGAAATGTCTATGTTGGTGCTGCAGGCATGTGAATACCTTTGGTAAAAAATAAATCACATGAAAAACAGCAGACTTTATCACCAATTATTACAATGGGATACGTACTTTTTCAATTTTCTCAGAATTTCAATTTTCATCGTTATGGCCTGGATTGGAGGCTTGAAAGCCTTTCATTATGAAGCTGATGGAATTGTGCCTTTCGTTGCCAACAGCCCTTTGATGAGTTTTTTCTACAAAAATGCAGACCATAAAGTTATTAAGGAAGATAAAAAACGGGTTGCAGAATACACTTTGTATAAAAATCCTGAAGGAAAAGTGGTTCAGAAAAATATTGACTGGCATCAGGAAAACGGAACATATGCCTTTTCCTACGGTTTAGGGACAATGATCGTTGTAATAGGAGTTATGGTATTACTGGGGATTTGGTTTCCTAAAATTGGAACAATTGGAGGTGCTTTAACATTTTTAATGTCATTGGTTACCCTGTCATTCCTGATCACTACTCCTGAAGTTTACGTCCCCAATCTGGGCGGAGATGGAGTGACACCTCAATATGGATTTCCGTATCTGTCAGGAGCAGGACGTCTCGTATTGAAGGATATTATCATGATGGCCGGAGGGTTGGTATTATTTTCTGATAGCCTGAAGAAGCTGGTGAAACCATTGGACCAATAGTTTCATGAATCAGCAGCACAAAGATTAACGAAAATTTATTATCTTAAAATCGCTTGTAAATTTCTCTATTTCTCAAAAAAACACGACATTTGTAGCTCGAAAAATCACACCGGAAAAGGGGTGGGATTTCAAATAAAAGTTTCAAAATAGAGCAGGTGGAATCTAGAACTCATCTGACGAATTAAATAAGTAGATAGATTAACAAATGAAAATATCAAACAACTGGCTGAAGGACTTTGTAAAAACGGAATCAAAAACTGAAAGAATCGGTGAATTCCTTACAGATATAGGTCTAGAGGTTGAAGGGATAGATAAATTTGAAAGTGTAAGAGGCAGCCTGGAAGGAATTGTTGTAGGTAAAGTACTTACCTGCGAAAAGCATCCTAATGCTGACAAACTGAAGAAGACAACTGTAGACGTAGGAAACGGAAAAGTGTTGAACATTGTTTGCGGAGCTCCTAACGTAGAAGCGGGGCAAACTGTTCCTGTAGCCGTTGTCGGAACAAAAATCTATGACAAGACCGGAAACTTTTTTGAAATTAAAGAAGCAAAAATCAGAGGTGAGGTTTCTCAGGGGATGATCTGCGCAGAAGACGAATTAGGTCTTAGCGATGATCACGGAGGAATTATGGTGCTGGATGAAACAAAATATGAAGTAGGGAAAAACTTTGCAGACTATTTTGAGTTGACCAATGATGAGGTTTTTGAAATCGGATTGACACCGAACAGAACAGATGCTATGTCTCACTATGGTGTTGCCAGAGATTTACACGCTTATATTTCTACGAACCAACTGAAGTCACAATTTAATAAAGTAGCCTCTGAAGTTTTGAATAATGAAGGAACTCATGATTTCAAACTGGAAATTGAAGATGCAGAATTGTGTCCAAGATATATCGGAGCAGTTATTGAAGATGTAAAAGTTGCAGAATCACCATCGTGGTTGAAAGACAGACTGAAAGCGATCGGACTAAGCCCGATTAATAACGTTGTAGATATTACCAACTATATTCTTCACGGATACGGACAGCCGCTTCACGCATTTGATGCAGATAAAATTGCAGATAAAAAAGTGAAAGTGGGAGTGGTAAAACCGGGAACAAAATTTACAACTTTAGATGGTGTTGAAAGAACATTAAATGGTTCTGAAATCATGATCAAAGACGGTAAAGATAAACCGATGTGTATTGCCGGAGTATTCGGAGGTGAGAATTCAGGAGTATCTGAAACTACAAAAACAATATTCCTTGAAAGTGCTTACTTCAACCCGATTGCAGTGAGAAAAGGAGCAAAAGCGCATAGCTTGAATACAGATGCTTCTTTCAGATTTGAGAGAGGAGTAGACCCGAATCTTACCAGAACAGCCATCACTCACGCAATTAAAATGATTCAGGAAATTGCTGAAGGTAAATTGGTAGGTGACTTATTGGAAGAATATCCTAAGAAAATAGAGGACAATTACGTGATCCTTAGATTCTCTAAAATTGAGCAGATTTTAGGAACAAAAATCCACAGAGAAAAAGTAAAGGAAATCTTAAAAGCATTGGAAATTCAGGTTTTAAATGAAATTCCAAACGGTTTCGAAATCTCAGTTCCTGCATACAGAGCAGATGTAACAAGAGAAATTGACGTGATTGAAGAGATTTTAAGAATCTACGGATACAATAAAATTGATGCTCCACAGAAGATTTCATTTACTCCTGTTAAGCTAAGTGCTAACGATCAGGATGAACTGGAAAACAGCTGGGCAAGAACTTTACAAGGCCTTGGTTTCAATGAAGTAATGAACAACTCTTTAACTTCTGTAAAAGATGAAACAGATGCTGTAAAACTATTGAATCCTTTAAGCGGAGATTTAGCATTCATGAGAAAGTCTTTATTGGAAGGACTTCTTCAGAATACAGTATACAATATCAACAGAAAAAATCAGGATATCAAATTCTTCGAATTAGGAAAAATTTATCACAAAAAAGATAAATACGAAGAAAGAAAACAACTGGCATTACTGGTTTCCGGAAGAGACGTTGCAGAAAACTGGCTTCAGCCAAAATCTGCGGTAAGCTTCTATAACCTTAAAGCGTATGTAAAAGTTTTATTGGAAAGATTGGCTGTAGATTACAAAGAAGTAGCTCTAACTGATGACAGATTCTCTGATGCATTGGTATATGAAGCGGATGGTAAAGCATTGGTAAGAATCGGAAAAGTAGCGCCTGCCTTATTGAAAGACTTTGATATTGATCAGGAATGTTTCTATGCAGAAATTGAACTGGAATTTGCTCAGGAGTTACGTTCTAAAAATGAATTGAAATTCAAAGATATTCCGAAGTTTAACAAAATCAGAAGAGACTTAGCTTTATTGATTGATAAAACAGTTAACTATCAGGATTTATACCAGACGGCTAAGAAGAACAAATCTCCATTCATTAAAAACATTAATCTGTTCGATGTGTATGAAGGTAAAAATCTTCCTGAAGGTAAGAAGTCTTATGCAATGAGCTTCGAACTGTTAAACGAAGAAAAAACACTGGAAGAAAAAGAGATTACAGAGGTAATGGATTCTCTGATCAAAGCTTTCCAGAAAGAATTCAACGCTGAGTTGAGATCTTAATCATTGAAAATATATATTTCAACATAATAGAAACGGACTTGTTTAAGTCCGTTTTTTTGTTTTATTGCGTTGTTGTTAGGCTTGGGCTAAAGCCAAATGAATTTTTGTGGATAGAAAAACGGGCTAAAGCCCGTTCCTATTGAATTGCATTAGTGATATTAGTGAAAATATTAATGTTATTCGTGTTTAAAATGGAAATTTTGTATAAAAACAATCTATCCACAGTCTTTATCACTCCGTAAGAGTCTCAATATATTTTATAAACCAATTATAGTATAGATTCCTTGCTTTGCTCGGAATGACAAGGGTATAGTATTAAAATTTTATCGGAGATAAAATCTTTGCGCCTTAAACTCTTTGCATATTAACAAATTTGCGTCTTTGCGTTTTCCAACTTATGACCGCATAATAAGATCTTTTGCTCGGAAAAATATTCAAAATATCAAATGTTAAAGAATAATAAAATTCACGGCAACCCGTTTAAATAATATAATTTCCGTAAATTTGGGTTAATTCAAAAAGAAAAAAATGAAAAATCTTTTTTTAAGTATATGTACAGCGGCAGTATTGGCTTCATGTGGATCCATGACAAGCCCGTCTGCATCTAAAGTAGGAAAAGCTCAGCCTGCTCTTGCCAGCACAAAATGGACACTGGCTGAAACGGTAAAAGGTAAAGTTCCAACATTAAATATTGAAGGAGAAAAGATCACCGGAAATGCGGGATGTAACAACTATTTCGGAACGGCTACCATAGATCCGTCTACAGGAAGTTTTGCAGCCGGACAGATGGGATCTACAAAAATGATGTGCAGCAACATCGGGGTAGAACAGAACTTTATGGATATGATGGGGAAAGCTAACAAATATGTGGTTTCCGGAAATACTTTAGAATTGTACAAAGACAATCTTTTGCTATTGAAATTCACAAAATCAGAATAAAAAACAAAAGGAACTCAATTGAGTTCCTTTTTTATGTTTAGAGTGTTATTAATCTTCCTCTTCTTCGTCGTACTTAGCCAACTCTTCATCGCACCATTTGAATGCTGCTTCTACTACTTTAGTAGCCTCGTCTGCCATCGTTTCTTCATCATCACCTTCAAGATCATCTAACCACTCAACTTCTTCTTCCTCAACGTTTAAGATAAATCTTGGATATTCTGTATGAACCACGAATAGATCCTCTGGAAATTCCGAATTATCTGCTAATAAAAACTTTGGTAATTTCATTTTTTTAATGTTTTAACTTTCTCAAAGATAATTAAAATTATTGATTTAAGATGACTTCAAAAACATTTTTGAAACTTTTTCAGCTTTTTTGCTTTCAGAATAATCGTAGAACCCTTCTCCTGATTTTACACCCAGTTTTCCGGCTGTCACCATATTCACAAGCAGTGGGTTCGGAGCGTACTTAGGATTTTTGAAACCGTCATACATAACGTTCAGAATAGCAAGGCATACATCAAGACCAATAAAGTCTGCCAGCTGAAGCGGACCCATTGGATGAGCCATTCCCAGTTTCATTACCGTATCAATTTCTTCTACACCAGCCACTCCGTTGTAAAGAGTCTCGATAGACTCATTGATCATTGGCATTAGAATTCTGTTCGCCACAAAACCAGGGTAGTCATTCACTTCTACTGGAACTTTACCCAAAGTTTTACTCATTTCATAAATGGCATCAAAAGTCTCCTTGGAAGTTGAATATCCCTTGATGATTTCTACCAGTTTCATAATAGGAACCGGGTTCATAAAGTGCATACCGATTACTTTATCAGCTCTTTTGGTAGCCGCAGCAATTTTTGTGATAGAAATAGAAGAAGTATTGGTTGCAAGGATACAATTGGCAGGAGCCAGCTCATCCATCTGGCCGAAGATCTTCAGTTTAAGATCAAGATTTTCAGTAGCAGCCTCTACAATAAGATCAGCAGATCCTGCAGCCTCATTCAATGCTGTAAAAGTAGTGATGTTACCTAATGTTTCAGCTTTTTGCTCCTCTGTAAGGTTTCCTTTTGCAATGATTCTGTCAAGATTGGTAGTAATGGTTTTTAAACCTCTGTCCAAAGCTTCCTGGGATACATCTACAAGATTTACTTTAAAACCGCTTTGTGCGAAAGTATGTGCAATACCATTTCCCATGGTTCCCGCTCCGATAACTACAATGTTTTTGATCATTTTTCCTTTATTTTTTATAGATAGTTAAATTTTTTGCGTCTGTAAGGTCAGATTGTGTGACAACAGCTGTTGAATCAAAGGTAACATTTCCTACACTCTGGCTTTTTTTACTGTTATTCTGATTGGAAACAGTAGCCGTTAAACCTCTTATCAATCGTTTTTTCTGATTCTTTGTAAGAAAATCGGTGCCAACATACAATGTATATTCGCCTTCTCTTCCCATCCCTTTTTGGATCAGGACTTCCAGGCTTTTGATCTGGCTTTTGTTCTTAAATTCTTTCAGAAAGCTCATCACAGGCTTATCAGAGGCAGGGCCACAGCATACACTTCCGTAGCTGATCTCTAAATAATTCTGATTCTTCTGAGCGTAAAAGAATGTGAAAGCAAACAGAGCCGTTGTTAGTATTATTTTTTTCATGTTAAATCGCTTTAAAAATAAGCTTAAAATTTTACTTATTAAAATATTCCCAAACCTCTCTGGAAATATCTGAAATCATCCTGCAGTTGACTGCATCCGTTTCCGTTGAATTACTGACAAATACGGCTAATGCATAATGTTTTCCATTCGGTAAAGTAATGATTCCTATTTCATTTTCCGCACCTGTCAAACCTGCTTTATTTTTCCCGGAAGCTCCAGTTTTTCTTGCCACGGGAGTGTTTTTGGGAAGTTGTTCCACCATTTTATTCAATCCTGTGGAAGTAGACCATAGTACTTTCATCAGATAATCTGTAGATTTTTTGGAAAGTATTTTCCCGTCATAGAATTTTTTAAGGATATCGACTGCTGATTTTGTAGTACTGTAATTTTCATATTGAACATTCCAGTCTTTATGCATGTCTTCTTCATTATATTTGATCTGAAAACCTTGTACCCCTTTGGAATCCATGAATTTCTGAACAGTCTGGGTACCTCCCAATAACCTGAGAAGAATATCACAGCCGTTGTTATCACTTTTGGCAACCGTATATTCAATCACTTCACTTAACGGAACTTCAACATCTTTTCCTGCATATTGATCACGAAGCGGCGACCACGTATTCTCTAGTAAATTTGACTGATCCAGTTTAATTTTCTGATCCAGAGAAAGCTTTCCCTGGTCTATGGCATTCAGAACCGCTGCGGCAATGTGAAACTTGAATACACTTTGCATTGGCAGCTTTTTGTCTGCGTTTTTATTGTATGTAAAACCATTTTCAAAACCTAGGACAGAAACGCCCACAGTAGCTTTTTTGTTCTTAAGGATTGAGTTTATTTTCTGTTCTAATAAAGAAGTCTGGGCAAAGGTAAATGCTGAAATCAAAAGGAAAAAGAATGCTGTTTTTTTCATAATATGATCATTAAAAAAGCCCTCTTCTGAAGACCGGAAGAGAGCTGCAATTTAAGACAATTATTACTATTTTAATTCAAAATAATTCAGATTTACTCCATCATTTTCAAAGACGATTCTGATCTTGTTTTCCCCTTTCTGAAGGCTGATGTTTTTTGCAGTAACCGTTTTCCAGTTTTCATTTCCACCCGTAGATGACAATGATACTGTAGCTAAAACTTTTCCGGAAGCCGTTTCAATTCTTATTTTAGCATCGTTGGCAGCAGAATATCTGATGTCCAGAGTATAATTTGCATCTCCTTTTGATCGAAGCGTATACTGAAGCCATTCTCCGGTTTCTGTTTTTCCTACATAATACTGATTGGTAACTTTATCATTACATTTATAAATATCCACCCCGTCATTTCTCATCTGCTGTCCGGAGTTCCACTCCGATCTTTTTGCCGGATCACTTACCCAGAGATTGATAAAATCCTTATCCAGATAGGCAGCACCCATTCTTCCCAAATCATATTCTGAAGCAAATATTCTTCCCGGAGCCTGGTGATTTCTGAAAGGTTTTGTAGAAGCATCTGTAATCTGTCTGAACATCGCATCAATCACATCCCTTTTAATTTCCGTGTTGTTCAGCTTATAATTGTCGGCAATCTGTAATAGAGCTTTTCTTGCATACTCTTTAGAAGGCTTTTCACCTCCGTTTTTCCAGTAATCCAACAGCTTTTCATATTCAGGAGTGATTTTTACATTGGTAATTCCCGCGATATTATCAATCTTTTTCATCGGCCAGAAGGCGTATCCTATATTATGCTTGCCTAAAAGCTGAATCAACTCAGTAAACCATACATTAGAGTTTTCTCCCGTTTCTCCAAGCCATATCGGCATATTGTGTTTCTCTCTGAGATCCAGCGCGAACTTAATGGTTTGATCATCATTGTAATTCCAGTATTTATGAAAACTGAAGGCCATATTGTTATCCCAGATTGCTGGTAATCCGTTATAATTATTTCCCCAGCCGTTTCCTTCAATAAAAATAATATGTTTTTTATCAACTTCTCTAATAGCTGCAGTGATGTCTTTCTGAAGCTTCCAAAGTGGAGCATTGGACATTTCATCTGTACCATTCGGGTTTTTACCTGTAAAGTTGATGTTGGGTTCGTTAATCAGGTCATACCCTCCAATCCAAGGATTATCCTTATATCTTTCAGCCAGTCTTTTCCAAAGCGCAATCGTTTTTCTCTGATTTTCTTCATTAGCCCAAAGTGAAGGCTTGGATTTATCATTATCAGATATATTCGCATCATTTCCCTGGCCTCCCGGAGCTGCATGCAGATCCAGAATCAGGTATATTTTGTTATCGGTACACCATTGAAGAAGATCATCAGTCATTTTAAAACCTTCCTCCAGCCACGTATCTTTTCCTTTGGCAGGTTCCTTTTCAATCGGTAGCGTATAAAGATTGTAGTGCATCGGAAGCCTTATGGAATTGAATCCGGCTTTGGCAAGAAAGTCAATATCCTGTTTAGTGATTCCGTTTTTCAGGTACGCTTTGTAGAACTCATTCATTCCGTCTTCACCAATCAGTTCAGCAATTTTCTCCTTAATCTTATACTGAGGGCCGGCGAAATCGGCAGTTTTCAGCATATATCCTTCCTGTAACATCCAGCCGCCCAACCCAAGGCCTTTCAATTGAATATTTTCACCTTTATCATTAACGATTTTCTGTCCTGAAGTCTTCAGTAATTGTGATGTCCCAAATTGAGACAATAAAAGTACGGATAATAGAATGGCTCTTTTCATAGTGATTGCAATGTTTAAAATAATAGGAAAATATTAGAAATAATACGGAATGGTGATCAAACGAGATGAATCAAAGTTCACATCTTCACGTTTGCCGGATATCCATATATGTAAAACAAAATTTTTCAATGCTTTATTGAATTATTCTTCAAATATATTATTTTTTTGTTTTGAAAAGGATTTTTTATTGATAAATCTGTAATTATTAATGAATCGTTTTTTTTTACATGAGTTTCTTAAAATACAAATTCTGAATTAATTAAATATGCAGCTTCATCAAATCAATTTTAATTGATTCATTCTTTGCTTACTTAACATAATCCGTGGCTGAAAATGAAACTTTGCGTTTTATAATAATAAAAAATGCTATCTCATAATCCATTATTCTGATTATAAGATAGCATGATATATTTAAGAATCAGTATGTTTTTAACTGATCAGTTTCATAATCTCCAAAGCCACTTTCAATGCTTCAGTTCCGTCTTCAAGGGAAACTTCTACATTTTTATCATTGGTAATGGCATCCGCAAATGAATTCAATTCATCCAGAATCGCATTGTTAGGCTGGATATTCGGATATTCAAAAAGAATCTGGTTCTTTTCTCCCTCTGCATTTTCAATAATCATATCAAATGGAGTAGGGTTTTCGGGAGCATCTTTCATTCTTATCACTTCAGCCTTTTTCTCAAGGAAGTTAACGGAAATGTAAGCATCTTTCTGGAAAAATCTGCTTTTTCTCATAGCTTTCATAGAAATTCTGGAAGTCGTAAGGTTGGCCACACATCCGTTTTCGAATTCTATTCTTGCGTTGGCAATATCCGGAGTTTTGCTGACTACACAAACACCACTTGCGTGGATATTTTTCACTTTAGATTTCGCAATGCTTAATAAGATATCAAGATCGTGAATCATAAGATCCAATACCACAGAAACATCTGTACCACGGGGATTAAATTCAGCCAGTCTGTGGATTTCAATAAACATCGGAGTACTGATGTATTCCTTGGTAGCAATAAAAGCCGGGTTGTATCGCTCAACGTGTCCTACCTGTGCTTTGATTCCTTTTTCCTGGCACAAACGAAGAATTTCTTCTGCCTGCTCAAGAGTCTGGGTTACCGGTTTTTCAATAAAGAAATGAAGGCCTTTTTCAATGGCTTTTAAGGCATAATCATAATGATAAACAGTTGGAGTGACAATGTCAAGCATGTCAATCTGCTCAAGCAATTCATCAAAATTTTCAAAATATTTATATCCGAATTCGGCTTCTAATTTCTTTCCGTTTTCAACATCTTTATCATGGAAACCTACAAATTCATATCTATCTGACTGATTAAGAAGTTTTAAATGTATTTTTCCCAAGTGTCCGGCACCTACCAAACCTGCTTTTAACATAGCTGTATTAAATTTTTGTAAAGATAGTGAATGTACATTTATAAAATACATGACTTTTCACTTGGTGATAGTCAGGAATGAACACCTTCATTCATTAAAGAAATTATACTAAATTCACGGTCAGAAAAATAGCTATGAAAAGAATAATTTCGATTGTAATCATCTCTGGATTATGCACTGCCGGATGTATAGGAGATAGCCCATATGACCCGCAGGCCAAATGTGGTACTCCTACAAATCTGATATTTGAGAAAACAAATAATCGACTTTCCTGGAGCTTTATCAGTATGGGAGAAGGCTATTATGAAGTACAGTATGGGGAACAGGGTTTCTCTTTAGGAAAGGGAATCACAGTGGTCACCAATAAGAACTTCTATAATCTCCCTCTATATAAAGATAACAAATATGATCTTTATGTAAGAAAAAACTGCGGAATTGACAACGGCCGGAGCAACTGGGCAGGACCTGTCACCGTATTGGCCGGCACTACTACCACCTGCGTAAAACCAGAATATGCAACCTATTCGAAAACAACCTCTTCTGCGAATTCTTCTATTTTTGATGCTACAGTATCCTGGGAAAATGATGGAGTTTCTGCATATGAAACTGTTCTGACAACTAGTTTTGCTCCTCCTGCAAGTGGAGATTTGGTGTTTGCAGGCCAAAAAGCTGTTTATGTAGGATTAAGTAAAACAGTGAATTATAACTTTTTTGTGAGAAAAAGATGTGCTGATAATACCTTCAGTGATTTTTATGGTCCTTATCCGATACAATGGAATTAAAAATAAAAACACAGCAGTCAAAATAATGGCTGCTTTATTTTTGGGATATTCTTTGTTCCGATTTGAAATCTAATTTCTAATTTCTTACTTTTGTCAAATGCAGGATTCGTTTGTACATAAAGGAAAAAGAAAGATTTTAGTAGACTACCTTCGAAACAGAATTGGTATTTCGGATGAAAATGTACTTTCGGCAATGAATGAAGTTCCAAGACACCTTTTTATCGAAAGTATTTTTGAAGATTTTGCCTATGAAGACAGGGCATTTCCTATTCTCGCCCATCAGACCATTTCCCATCCGTCCACGGTAGCGGAACAGTCTGAATTGCTGAAGGTAAAACCAGGTGAAAAAGTTTTGGAGATCGGAACAGGATGTGGATACCAGACCGCAGTTTTAATGGCGATGAAAGCTCATGTCTATACGGTGGAAAGGCAGAAAGACCTTTTTGATTTTTCCAAAAAGAAACTCAGAGAACTTCATCTGTTTCCAAAATTTCAGAGTTTTGGAGATGGTTTTGCCGGGCTTCCAACTTTTGCTCCTTTTGACAAAATCATTGTAACCTGTGGCGCTTCTACATTACCCACAGAGCTTTTAAAACAACTGAACATCGGTGGAATAATGGTGATCCCATTAGGTCCAACGGATGAACAGGTTTTATACAGATTTACAAAAGTAGGCCCTACAGAATTTGAAAAAGAAGAATTCGGAGCTTATAAATTTGTTCCGATGCTTGGAAATACAAATCAATAATGTATTACAGACAAGGACTGGTCAACCTGCTGGTTTCAAATACCTGTTCTTAGCCATAGTTTGTGTTTTTGAAATTCGATAATTAATAAGATTTAATTTTTTTTAATACATTTTAAATATGTTTCGGAATAAAAATTGGATTCACATGAGAACCCAATCACTAAAATCTTAATATTATGGACACGAACAGATTCAAGGCGTCACATGATTTTAGTAATCTTCAGAAAAATCTGCACAATAATCCGGGATACAGTATAGAAAGCTATTCCCAGCAGGTGAAAGATTACCTTCATGACATGAAAAGCAGGAATCAGGAAGCTACCAAACAAGGATTTATGGCGCAGGCTCAGAAATCTGCAAAAGAAGTTTGGACAGAAATTCAGGAAATTGCTTCTGAAGCCTGGGAGAAAAACAAAGACCATTCGGATGAAGAGAAATAATTTTTTAATATTAAAGTTCAATAACCTTACTTTTTGCGAGTGAGGTTTTTTATTTAAAATAATCAAACCACAGTACAATGAAAGTTTTTATCAATAAAAGAATTCCCGAAACAGGAATTGAAATGCTGAATGAGGCCGGTCTGGAACTTATATTTCCGGAAAAGGAAACCCTTTCTTACGAAGAATGGATTCATTACTGTAAAAACACTGACACCATACTCAATGTGGGCGGAGATTTCAAATATGATAAGAATTTTTTTGATGCCTGCCCGAATGTCAAAGCCATTGCCTTATATTCTGTAGGATTTGATCACGTTGACATTAAAGAAGCTACGCAAAGAAATATTCCGATAGGGAATACTCCTGATGTTTTGAGCAGAGCTACTTCAGATGTTGCTTTTTTACTGATGCAGTCTGTTGCCAGAAGAGCAAGCTATAATTTTCAGAAAGTAAAAGATGATAACTGGGGAGCATTTGATCCTCTACACTCCCTGGGCCAGGAATTATATGGAAAAACACTGGGGATTTTTGGATTAGGCCGAATCGGGTATGAAATGGCTGAAAAATCAAAAAAGGCTTTTGGTATGAACATCATTTACCACAACCGCCATCAGAATGAAGAAGCAGAAAAAGAGCTGGGGGCAGCTTATGTTTCTTTTGAAGAATTGATCAGAAGCTCAGATGTATTGAGTGTACATGCTAATTTTACCCCTGAACAGAAAGAATTGTTTAATTATTCAATATTTGAACAAATGAAGCCAGACTCGATTTTCATCAATACAGCCAGAGGAGGTTTTCATAGTCAAAAAGATCTGTATCAGGCACTTGTTGACAAAAAAATCTGGGGAGCGGGTCTGGATGTTACCAATCCGGAACCAATGTCTGCAGATGATCCTATTCTGGGACTTTCAAGTGTCTGTATTCTGCCACATATCGGTTCTGCGACTTTGGAAGCCCGAAATGGAATGGCCAGACTGGCTGCAGGAAATATTATCGCTTTTTCAAAAAATGAAAAAATGCCGAATTGTGCAAATCCTGACGTTTATTCTCATCAATCATCATAACTTGGAATTATTTTTGTTCTGATGATATAAACCTAAAATCTTAAATACTATGGCACCAGAGAAAAATATTAATGAGCAAAACAAGAGATTAGAACAGATGGATTATAGCCCTAATGAAGATATATTTAAGAGAGAAAAACATATTTCGCTCGATGGCGACGGAAACCCTATTCTGGATGAAGATTTTGATGAAGATAAAATCGATAAAGGCCTGGATATCCCTGGAGCCGAGGATGATGATGAAATGGAAGAAATAGGTGCAGAAGATGAAGAAAACAACTACTGGAGTCTCAGCGATAATGAAGATGACCATGAAGAAGAAAACGATGATGTTTTAACTTAAATTTTAACGATACAAAAACCAGCCTTATTGAATTTCAGTAAGGTTTTTTTATGCTGAATAACGACTAATATGGGTAAGGGCAATTCCCCTCCCTCGGAGGGGTGGATTCGAAAATTCTTTAAATTTTTGAAGACGGGGTGGTTCCGTAATGCAGCACAATAAAATCCTCCAACTCCTTCATCACCAGACTCAGATTATTCCTCACATCAAAATCACTAATCCTGAAGACCGACAACCCCAAAGATTCAAGATATTCTTCTCTTATCCCGTCATAAATCTGTTTTTCATCATGGCTTGAACCGTCTATTTCTATAATGAGGCCAAGCGTTTTTACATAAAAATCAACGATATAATTTCCGATAATCCTTTGTCTGTCAAAATCAATGGTATAGAATTTTTTTGCACGGACTTTTTTCCAGAAGATCACTTCTCCCAAAATCCGGGCTTTACGTTTTTCTTTTGATAATGCTTTTAAATAGGGATTGTAGGGCAGGTTTTCAACGAAATTCCTGCGGATAGGAATTCCGTTGATGACGGTAAGAATTTCTTTCATTGTTGTGTTTTTGACCACCCCGTCTTCCAAAGTTGTTAACTTTGAAATCCACCCCTCCAAAGGAGGGGAATTAAGGTGCATTTATTCAAATATAGTATTTAATATCAAATGGTGGCAGGTTTACAACTTTCATAACTTTGCTTAAACCTTAAACCTTAAACCTTAAACCTTAAACCTTAAACCTTAAACCTTAAACCTTAAACCCCAAGCCATTTTCATCCTATAACTTGCCTATATTTCCTATTTTGAATATCTTTAAAACTTCAAACATTGTTTAAAAACATAGACCTTTAAATAGTAATATGACATTCCAAGAACAGATACAGCAGGGGATTCCTAATCAGCTGCCACAACCAAAACCATACGAGACCAATATCAACCATGCTCCGAAGCGTAAAGAAATTTTAGGGGAAGAAGAGAAAAAACTGGCATTGAAGAATGCTTTACGTTATTTCGAACCTAAGTTTCATGCAGAACTGATTCCTGAATTCAAGCAGGAACTTGAAGATTACGGAAGGATTTATATGTACCGTTTCCGTCCGGATTATGAAATGAAGGCAAGACCTATTACAGACTATCCCGGAAAATCTGAGCAGGCAAAAGCCATTATGCTGATGATTCAGAATAACCTGGATTATGCAGTAGCACAGCATCCACACGAACTGATTACGTATGGTGGAAACGGAGCGGTTTTCTCCAACTGGGCGCAGTATCTGCTGACCATGAAATATTTGTCTGAAATGAGCAATGAACAGACCTTGGTAATGTATTCAGGACATCCGATGGGATTATTCCCTTCTCATAAAGACGCACCAAGAGTTGTGGTAACGAATGGTATGATGATCCCGAACTATTCAAAACCGGATGACTGGGAGAAATTCAATGCATTAGGTGTTACTCAGTATGGGCAAATGACGGCAGGAAGTTATATGTATATCGGTCCTCAGGGGATTGTTCATGGAACGACGATTACTGTGTTAAATGCTTTCAGAAAAATCAAGAAAGAACCAAAAGGAGGACTTTTCGTTACTTCAGGATTAGGAGGAATGAGTGGAGCTCAGCCAAAAGCAGGGAACATTGCAGGCTGTGTTACTGTATGTGCAGAAGTGAATCCGAAGATCACGAAAATCCGTCACGATCAGAAATGGGTGAATGAAATCCATGAAGATCTTGATGCATTGGTAAAAAGAGTAAGAGAAGCACAGGCGAACAAAGAAACGGTGTCTTTGGCTTATCTTGGAAATATTGTGGAAGTTTGGGAGAAATTTGATCAGGAAGACTTAAGAATTGATATCGGATCAGATCAGACTTCCCTTCACAATCCATGGGCGGGTGGTTATTATCCTGTAGGACAAAGTTTTGAAGAATCCAATACCATGATGGCTGAAAACCCTGAGTTGTTCAAAGAAAAAGTTCAGGAAACGTTGAGAAGACATGCTGTAGCCATCAATAAACATACAGAAAAAGGAACGTATTTCTTCGATTACGGAAATGCCTTTTTGTTGGAAGCTTCCAGAGCCGGAGCTGATGTAATGGCAGAAAATCCGACATTAGGAAGAGAATTCAAATATCCGAGTTATGTACAGGATATCATGGGACCTATGTGTTTTGATTATGGTTTTGGGCCGTTCCGTTGGGTATGTTCCAGTGGAAATCCGGAAGATCTTCAGAAGACAGATGATATTGCCTGTTCAGTATTAGAAGAAATGGTTAAGAACTCTCCTGAAGAGATCCAGCAGCAGATGAAAGACAATATCCAATGGATCAAGGGAGCACAGGAAAACAAACTGGTGGTAGGTTCTCAGGCAAGAATCCTTTATGCAGACGCAGAAGGAAGAATGAAAATTGCTGAAGCCTTCAACAAAGCTATTAAAAACGGAGAAATCGGACCTGTGGTTTTAGGCAGAGACCACCATGACGTTTCAGGAACAGATTCTCCTTACAGAGAGACTTCCAATATCTATGACGGATCAAGATTTACAGCAGATATGGCCATTCACAACGTGATTGGGGACAGTTTCCGTGGAGCTACCTGGGTTTCCATTCACAATGGTGGCGGAGTAGGCTGGGGAGAAGTGATCAACGGAGGTTTCGGAATGCTCCTTGACGGAAGCGATGATGCCGACAGAAGATTAAAATCCATGCTTTTCTGGGATGTAAACAACGGAATCTCAAGAAGAAGCTGGGCAAGAAATGAAGGCGCTATTTTCGCAATAAAAAGAGCGATGGAAGCAGAACCAAACTTAAAAGTAACACTTCCGAACCTTGTAGACGAAAACTTATTGTAATATAAAAATTCAACATTGGCAACCATCAACAAAAAACTGTTTTCACACCTGAACGTAGAGGATAGTGATCCTGTATGGGAGAAGTTTGCTGAGGTTGAATTTTCAAAGAAAAATATATTTATGGACAACAAAGCCTATCTTGTAGAAGATGGGCTTGTCCGTAAATACTACATCAACAGCACCTCAGATATCGACACCGAGATCTGTGCAGAATTCTACTTTCCCGGTGATATTTTTACTGTTGAAGAAAAAAGTTTCGATGCCGTTTACGAGTCCATCAACAAAGGACTGGCTTGGGAAATCACCCTGGATGAGGTGAAAAACCTGTTTGCTGTCAATCCGCACTGCCGTTTCGTACAGAACTATTATCTGAGCAGAAAACTGAATGCTGCGATGAAAAGGGAAATGCTCCTGCTGAAAAACACTCCACAGGATCTTTATGAATATCTGCTGAAGAACAAACCCCATTATATTCAAAATATTCCTCTGAAATACCTGGCTTCTTATATCGGGATTACACCTATCTCTTTAAGCAGAATCAGAAAAAGAATTTTGTAAGATGCTGGAAATTTGAAGATAATAAAAGAAGTTACTAAGACTATATCATATTGCTGAGTTTTTTTAACATAGAACGTTTATAAAATCCTTACTGTTAATTCAAAGAAAAGGCAATAGAAACTGTAGAGAAACAATCAACTTCCATCCTCCATCTTCCAACCTTAAAAACACCCCATTAATTAACTTTTGTTTATTGACTGGCCTTCCGTAAGTTTCTTCCTTTGCTGAAAAAAGAATATGGAAATACAAAAATTAAACTGGGCAGGTGTAAAACTCACTTCACATAACAAAACCATCTTAATAGATGCTGTAGAAGATTTCTCTTATTACAAACCCGTTTTGGGAGATGCTGTAGAAAATCTCATAGAATTTTCAGACCATGTACAGGCAGATTATATCCTGTTTACGCATATGCACCTTGATCATTTTGATAAAGGAGTGATCCGGAAATGCTTAAAGAAAGACGGAAAACTGATCATCTACGCAGGACTGGAGCCTATTGTAAGAAAACTTGTACCTGATGTTGAAATGATCGTTCTTGATCTTGATGAAACCTTCACAGAAAACAATATCACCTTCAAACCTGTATTTGCCATGGATGGCGTAGGAGAAATACAGTCTTCCTGGATTGTAGATGATGGTGATACTAAAATCTTTCATGGTGGAGATACCATCTGGCACAACCAGTTCTGGAAGCTCGGGAAAGAAAACCCCAATATAGATTACGCTTTCTTACCCGTAAACGGAGTAGTAGTCAATTTTGAGATCATTGGATTAGAATACAGCCCAGTTCCCGCGTCCCTCAATCTGAAAGAAGCCTTTGCTGCGGCTCATCTTCTGCACGCCAGAAAGCTGGTGCCTATCCATTACGGATTGTTTGCCCACGAGAAATGCTATATCCCTCAGGTGTTTGATGAGCAGGATTTGAAAAATATTTCTGAGGAAGTTGGACAGGAATATTTGATTTTAAAAGATGGAGCAATGCTGGTAGAATCTTAACTGATATTTGTAAGGAAAACTGTCATTCTGAGTGAAATGCAATGGAATGAAGAATCTCAACATCAATAGGAACGGGCCATAATCCTAAGCCTAGTCGAAGGAAGCCCGTTTTCTTTTGTGCGTAATATAATTGGCTTTAGCCGAAATTTAAAATTAAGTTTTGGCTTCTTTGGCCTGTGCTCTGAATGGCATCCACATAAAATTAAAGTTTCTATTTAAAAATATAGTAAAGTTTTTTTATTTTTAAAATTCAATAAAAACTAGAAATTAATATACACAAAAATGAAAAAATACCTTTTTAGCCTACTTTTCGGAACTTTATTTTCAATATCTGCTTTTGCCTGCCTGAATGGAGAAAAAATGGTTTTAGCCAATCAAGAGATACTATATGTTGATCTTGATGGTGAAGTTCCATACGGACACCAGATTGGTGGTAAAGAAGAATTAGAAGAGTTTTTGGTGAAGCTGAAAAAAGGATATGATAAGACAAAAGATGTTGATTATTTGTCGGACGAAGGATATATCTTAATTCTTTTAGGGAGATATCAGGAAGCAATTGATCTATATAGGAGGATTGAAACTTTACAACCTGGCAGATACTCTACAGCATCCAATATAGGTACAGCTTATGAGCTGATAGGAAATAATAAAGAAGCTCTGAAATGGATTGAAACCGCGGTAAAGATAGAACCTCATTCTCACTTAAAATCTGAATGGATTCACCTTAATATTTTAAAAGCTAAAATTAGTGGCAAATCTATCTCATCCACCGATCTTATTGGAAAAGATTTTGGGAATGGGAAAGCTCCTAAGTCCACATTAAGCAAGGATGATCTTCAATTGCTTAAAATGCAGATCTTTTATCAGCTGAATGAGAGAATGACTTTTGTAAAACCTAAGGATCCAATTGTAGCACAGCTTTTATTTGACCTTGGAAATATTGCTTTATTGATGAACCAGAAATATGATGCTGAAAAAAGCTATCTGCAGGCCAAAAAATATGGTTTAGAAAATCCTGTTTTAAAAGAAAGAATGAAGTTGTCTTCTCAAACACTCGTAAAAAATAAAAAAAGGATTCCCGGAAATCTGAAGGCAGCAGAAGAATTCAATTGGATAAGTATTATGTTTTCTGTTTTATCATTGATCATATCTGGTTTTATTATTTTTAAATTCAGAAAGAAAATATTCTCATGGTTTGAATAATATTGTTGATAGATGAATAAATATATAAAAGTAAATACAAATTAAGATTTTTCAGCAAGTGGAGCGTTGTCTGTTTTCCCACAGATTTTACAGATAACACAGATTTTTTTATTGGAATGACCCTTTAAAAATAACCAACGTTCAATTTTATCGTAGATAAAATCCTTGCGCCTTAAAAAATATATTTTAAATATCATTTTGCGCCTCTGCGTTTACCAACAAAAATGTTTTTTTGACGCAAAGCTTTTAATTATTATTCGTTTTAAAATAAGGAAGCAAAGGGATGTGGCTGCGCCACTGATGAAGCGGGATGTAAAACGGCAGCTTCATAAAATCAATCCTGATTGATTCTTCTTTGCCCGCTTGAGTATCGTATTTCTTTAATTTGATCTTTGCGTTTTCAACTACGGAAAAAAACTCAGCAATTTGCTGAGTTTTTTATTTTTTCTTAAGGGTATTTAGCTCCTCTTGTAATCTCTGGTTTTCCTTTTTCAAGATTTCTATATAATCTCTTTGGCTTTCTAGAAGGAACTCTGGAACGTTACAATAAAGATTACCATTTATGTTATTTCCAAAACCACTACTTCCAGTAATATTATCAAAATGATTGATCTGCTTTGCTTCCTCTTCTTCAAAGATTTCCTCTACGGGAACTTCCAGAAAACGGGCAATTTTTTCCCATTCATCATTGAAAATCCTTACATCTCCACTTTCTTTTCTGCTATAGTTAGAGACATCTGTGGCGATGATATCTGCAATCTGTTGTTGCGTGATGCCTTTTACTTTTCTTGCATTGCGTAGTTTTTCTTTTTGCATGACCCGTATTTTCTACAAATATGCAAAATTTTTGTTGGAGAATTGCAAGGGCATAAAGTTTTTGTGCTTCATTTTTTATTTGAAGTTGCAAGAACATTTCGTTTTGGCTCAATGTGAGGTTTTCAGTAAGTATTACGTTATTCTTTCCCACAAATCTCACAGATCTTTTTTATATTTATCTGCTTAATCCGCCTAATCTGCGGGAGAATATTGAGATTGCTTCACCTTCGGGTCGCAACGACAGTGGTGGTGTGAAATTTTATCTCCGATAAAATCCTTGCGCCTTACAACAGAAAGTTTTTAATGTCATTTTTCGCCTTAGCGTTTTTCCAACAAAACAATTATAACATAAAAAAACTCAGTATGAAACTGAGTTTTATTTTTTTTAACCATTAAGAATATTGAAGTGGTGAAGATCAGTTAAGAAAACATCAAAGATTTTTTTTAAGCGGTGCACTTCACCTTACTATTTTTAATAATTTAATTTTTCTTAATGGTTATTTTCTTGCAGTTTCTGGAGATTTGCGTTTAGATTCCTTGCTTTGCTTGGAATGACAAAAATGCCGTTGAAATTTTATCTCCGATAAAATCCTTGCGCCTTACAACAGAAAGTTTTTAATGTCATTTTTCGCCTTAGCGTTTTTCCAACAAAACAATTATAACATAAAAAAACTCAGTATGAAACTGAGTTTTATTTTTTTTAACCATTAAGAATATTGAAGTGGTGAAGATCAGTTAAGAAAACATCAAAGATTTTTTTTAAGCGGTGCACTTCACCTTACTATTTTTAATAATTTAATTTTTCTTAATGGTTATTTTCTTGCAGTTTCTGGAGATTTGCGTTTAGATTCCTTGCTTTGCTTGGAATGACAAAAATGCCGTTGAAATTTTATCTCCGATAAAATCCTTGCGCCTTACAACAGAAAGTTTTTAATGTCATTTTGCGCCTTAGCGTTTTTCCAACAAAACAGTTATTATATAAAAAAACTCAGCAATTCGCTGAGTTTTATTTTTAAGCCATTTATTATTTCACAGCCGCAATAGCCGCCTCATAGTTCGGTTCCTGAGAAATATCCGGCACTTGTTCTTCATAGATAATATTACCTGAAGGATCTATCACCACAACTGCTCTGCTCAGAAGCCCTTTCATTGGAGAATCTACCAGTTCCACACCATAATTCCAGCCAAAGTCTGAACGGAAATCGGAAAGCATGATTACGTTTTTAATGCCTTCTGCGCCACAGAATCTTTTCTGGGCAAACGGCAGATCTTTGGAAATACAAAGGACTACGGTATTGGGAAGGTTTCCTGCCTCTTCATTGAAATGATGTACAGAAGCAGAACAAACACCAGTGTCTACACTCGGAAAGATATTCAGAATAACGTATCTTCCTTTGAAGGAATCCAGGGTCTGGTCATTCATATTCACATCGGTAAGGGTAAATTTAGGAGCCGGCTTATTCAGCGCCGGCAATTTGGCATAAGTATGAACTTCTTTCCCGCCCATTAAAACTGTATTGATCGCTTTAGATTTTTGAGCAAAGCCCACCGCAGAGAAGAATAGCAGTGTGCCGCAAACTAATTTTGAAAACATGAAATTTATTTTTAAGCTAAATTATTCTTTTTTCAGGAGCTAAGATTAATTTTAATTCAAATAGATCGAATCTATTGTCAGATTATTTTTTTCAACACAATTTACTTTTACCTTTATATTATTAAACAGGGTTGTTTCAAAGGTGTCATTCTGAATGAAATAAAATGTAATGAAGAATCTCATATAAAAATCAATAAAGATTCTTCATTCGTCAGAATGACGAAAGTCAAATAATTTAAATTTTGAGACAATCTCAATCTTATCACATAAAAAAATAGAAAGATTTATGAGTTCAGAAAATACAGCATCATTTCATCACAGCATTTTTAAAGGAGAAAACGAAATTCCGGAAGAATATAAAGTTCCGGTCATCCATCAGAGAACCTATCTTTTGAATGGAGAACTGGTAGAGTGGAAAGGAGATGTCACGGAAATTTATTCCCCGGTATGCATCCCCACAGAAAACGGATTGGAAAGAAAACTTCTGGGAAGTATTCCGAATATTGGTCCGAACGAGGCGATGGAAGTTCTCGAAGCTTGTGTAAAAGCCTATGATAACGGACTTGGCGAGTGGCCTACCATGTCTGTGGAAGGACGTATCAAATGCATGCAGAAATTCGTATATCTGATGATCCAGCAGAGAGATCTGGTTATCAGACTACTGATGTGGGAAATCGGGAAGACACTGGCCGATTCTACCAAAGAGTTTGACCGTACTGTAGATTATATCAACCAAACCATTGATGCATTAAAAGATCTTGACAGGGAATCTTCCCGCTTTCAACAGGCAGAAGGAACCATTGCACAGATCAGAAGGGCTCCGCTTGGCGTGGTGTTAAGTATGGGACCTTTCAATTATCCTCTCAATGAAATTTTTACCACATTGATTCCGGCTTTGATCATGGGAAATACCATCCTGTTTAAACTTCCAAAACATGGCGTCCTTGCTCATTATCCTTTATTGAACGCTTTCAAAGAAGCCTTCCCGAAAGGAACGGTGAATACATTATATGGAAAAGGTTCAGAAATCATCACTCCGATTATGGAAAGCGGAAAAGTGAACGTTCTTGCCTTTATCGGATCCAGTAAAGTGGCGAACGGATTAAAAAAATTACACCCGAAAGTGAACCGTTTAAGAGCCATCCTGAGTCTGGATGCTAAAAATGCAGCCATCGTTACTAAAAATGCGAATCTTGATGTAGCGGTAAGTGAGTGTATTTTAGGAGCACTTTCTTTCAACGGGCAGCGTTGTACAGCATTGAAACTGATATTTGTTCAGAAAGAAGTGGCATTGGAGTTTACAGAGAAATTAAGTGCTGCTGTCTCTGCTTTGAAGGCCGGGCTGCCATGGGAAAAAGAGGTGAAAGTAACTCCACTTCCGGAGGTCAATAAACCGGCTTATCTGAAAGAATGTATTGATGATGCTTTACAGAAAGGAGCTGCAGTACTGAATAAAGATGGAGGCTATACAGATGAATCTTTTGTTTTCCCGGCAGTTGTATATCCTGTAAACAACGATATGAAACTTTATCATGAAGAACAGTTTGGTCCTGTGATTCCTGTTGTTCCCTTCGAAGATATAGAAGAGCCTATAGAATATCAGGTGAATGCCTCCCACGGAATGCAGGTAAGTATTTTCAGTGAAGATCCTCATGAAGTAGCACGACTGATTGATCCTTTTGTAAATCTTGTAAGCCGCGTCAATATCAACTGTCAGGCACAAAGAGGCCCCGATGTTTTTCCATTTACCGGAAGAAAAGACAGTGCGGAAGGAACACTTTCTGTTTTTGATGCGCTCCGCTCATTCTCTATCAGGTCTCTGGTGGCAGCAAAGCTGACAGATTCCAACAAAGAGCTGCTGAATACGATTGTAAGGGAACATGATTCTAACTTTTTAAGCACAGATTATATTTTCTGATTCTGACCAGCATTATATTTAACATAAAATAAAATCCTCAATAAACACCTTGATTTGTTGAGGATTTTTTTAACTTAATACCGGAAATTAAAGTTTTGTGTTATAATAGGATGGTGTTTTTTAGAGATGTCATCTAATGATCAGTGTGTAAATCATGTCTTCACCCGAAAAAGAATTTTTAGAGAAAATTGAAAAGCACAAAGGTGTTATTTTCAAGATCTCTAAAATGTATATGGATAATAAGGACGACCAGAATGACCTCTACCAGGAGATCATTTACCAGGCCTGGAAATCATACGCTGATTTTCAAAAGAGGAGTGATTTCTCCACATGGCTGTACAGAACTGCGCTCAACACAGCCATTGTTTTTTTGCGAAGTGAAAAAAAACGTAGTTTTATACAAAATCAGAATGTGGATGGGCTGAGTGCCAGGCAGGAACCTTATAATGATACGGATGATATGAATATGAAGCGGATGTATGAAGCCATCCATCAGTTGAGCCCCATTGATAAAGCCCTTATATTTTTCTTTTTAGAGGGTTTTTCGGGAAAAGAGATTGCTGTACAACTGGGAATTACTGAAGTGAATACACGCGTAAAGCTGAAGAGGGCAAAAGAAAAGCTGAAAGAGATTATTGCCAGACAAGGTACAGATTCCCATTAAAAAATGACACTATGGAGTTAGAAAACTTTAAAGAACTTTGGAATAAAGATACAGGACACGGATCCCCTGAAATTTCTCTGGAAAAACAGAAGGAAATACATTCCCCGTTGGAGATGCTGAAAGTGAATATGCAAACTGAATTCTGGCTGATGATTATAACACTGCCTTTGCTCTTGACAGGTGTTCCATTGGCTTCTGCTGATTCTAATATTAAAACCATTTCAATATTTGTCACGATTCTGACAGTTGCTGTTATTATTTATTTTTATTCCCGCTTCCTGAAATTGTATAAGCTGCTTGGAAAAAACAGCATCAATACCAATTATGATTTGTTTAATCTGAGAACGCAGCTCCTCATATCAAAAGAAATTTATATTTCCTATTATATTGCTTATATTCCTCTTGGGTTTCTTTTGTCTCTGATCAAAATTAATTTTCATTTTGATAGGGAATATAACCTGGCTATTTTCGGTATCAGTCTTCTCATTACCCTTCTGTTAATCGCCTTTATTATCAAATACTGGATCTATTATATGTACGGAAGATATATTGATGATGTAGTGCGTCTGGTAGATGAGCTTAACGGAATTGAAGTAAGGCCAAAACCTGAAAAGAAAATGACCTGGTTTGAACGTTCACAGAGACTTTTTATGAATAAAATGGGGATTAAAGGAAACATTCTGAATACCGTGATATGGTTTGTATCCATGTATTTTTTGATCATATTATTGCTGACCGTTGTTCTTCTGATCATTATTATAGTGGGAGCAAAATTTGATTTTCTGGATATCGGATCATTACAGAGAGCTTTAAATAAACTGAATTAGAAATGACTGTATCTTCTGTAAAATTTCTATCTTTAGAACATTGAGTTGTAAAAAAATATTACATGGATGATTTTAAAAATCAGATGTATTCTATAGAAGAATTTCTGGAGCTTGTAAAGAACAAGCAGGACAGGAAAGCAGCCTTCGACCCGGAATATAATTATGCAGTTTATTCTTCAGCAGACGAATTTAAGCCCGGAATGAAAATTTTTATCGGAGATCCTTTGGATATTGGTGGGGATGATAATGAAATCTTACCTGATTTCGTTTTTCATAACAAGCTCCATTATATGTGTTCAGATGAAAATATTCAGGATGTGGTAGATCTTGCTTTCAGACAGCGTGCTGATATTAACTCTTCTCAGCTTATCACTGCACTGAACCATTATCTGGAAAAAGATGATTTCTTAGATTTTAAATAATAAAAGAATTAGATATATAAAAACAATAACCTGATGTTAACAATATCAGGTTATTGCTTTTTTTATGTAACATTTTTACGTTTTTCCTACGAACTGGTCAAGTCAGAAAAAAATTATTTCGACTCATGCTATTTCGGGGAAATCGTAAAAAGCTTAAAAAAAACACAATGAGACCTGGCAGTATTTCTCTGTCAGGTTTTTTATTTTTTTGTAAAAATCTGTAACAATTTTTTTAAACGAAAACTAACTCTATAGAGTAAATGCCCATGACCTCATTAGAACAAGAGTTTATAAGTCAGATTGAACAGCATAAAGGAATCCTGTTTAAGATTTCTAAAATGTATATGACTGAAAAGGATGACCGTGATGATCTTTTTCAGGAGATTACCTATCAGCTCTGGAAAGCATTTCCGGGTTTCAGAGGTGAAAGTGAATTTTCAACATGGCTATACAGAATTGCTTTGAATACAGCTATTATTTTCCTGAGATCAGAAAAGAGAAGAAGCTTTATCGCCCATGAAGACTTTTCTAACCAAATTATTATTCAGGAAGACTATGATTACCGTAAAGAAGAGCGTCTGGCTGAAATGTATCAGGCTATTCATCAGCTTAATCCTATCGACAAGGCCTTTATATTCTATTATCTGGAGGATTTTTCAGGAAAACAGATTGCAGAACAGATGGGAATTTCAGAAGGCAACGCAAGAGTGAAAATGAATCGGGCAAAAAATAAACTTAAAGATATCTTAAGCCACATAAAAACCAACAAACATTAAAAACAGTAATCTCATGAATATCGATGAATTGAAAAATACCTGGAACGAAGATATTGTGGAGGAAACTCCTGAAATAAGCATAGAACAGAGAAATAAATTACATCTACCCCTGGAAAAGATACGTAAAAACATGCGTGTGGAATTCTGGTGGATCATCGGAATCTTTATTTTTGCCTTTCTGGTATGCTCTGTATGCAGACCATTTAAACTTCAGTTGTATATAACAGTTTTGATTGCCTCCATGCTTTTGGTTACCGTTTTCTTTTTTAGTAAGTTCTTTACATTGTACAATGAAATCAGTAATCCCGCTCCAAAAACCTATGATTCTTTAAAAGATCTTGTAATGCAGCTTAATCTTAATAAACAGTATTACCTCTCTTATTACATCAGTTTTGCGCCGTTTCTCGTATGCGAGATCCTTATTGTTCTTGAATTTATCCCGTGGCCAAAACCTTTGAGTGAACTGAAGATTGCTGTTATCCTGATCGGTTCTGTGGTTGCAGGATTGTTTTTACTGTATCTGGCTGGAAAATTCTGGTTTCACCGCTATTACGGAAGATATATCCAATATATTGAAAGTCTTCTGGGAGAATTGAAAAGATAGAAAAGAATTCGGCGGGCTGAAAGCCCGCCGGATCAATATTCATTAATTACTTTTATTTTCTTTTTCTTTTGCTATTTCGTTTATTATCCAATCCAGTTGCGGATCTTTTTGATCAATAATATCCTGCATATTTTCAATAATAGTCACGTCCGGAACAACCCCTTTCCGTGAATCTGAAAAATTAATATTAGGCTGCACCAAAAGCAGTCCTATCGGAAATCTGATTTCAGAATTGGGAAGCTTCTGGTAAGAATAAAATCCGGCCACAGTTCCGTCATTGGCACCTCCGGTTTCTTCTCCCACAAGCGTTGCTCTTTTATCATTCTTAAGTTTGGCGGTAATAATGGAAGATGCTGAGAAGCTCCCTCCGTTAATCAATACAAAAACTTTTCCATGGAAAGCCTCCTTTTTAGGCTTTGTAGGTTTGTCAGCCTTCATCTTGTAGAATACTTTTCCATCCTTTTTATAGGTACTGAAAGTCTGCGCAAGAAAATAACTCGGATAAGCGATACTTTTAAGAGCATACTCTAAAGGAGTACTTTTTCTGAAGTAATTGGTGCGTAAAGGTGCATTTCTTGAAGTTAGCTGAGAGGGTTTAATCAGAGTAAACGGTGCATCAGCTAAATACGAATACAGGTTATTGATTTCATATAATGAACCGCCGTAGTTGTTTCGGACATCGATGATGAGGTAGGAAGATTTTGAATGGTTGATGCTGGCAAAAGCTTTTTTATAAAACTTATCTGAGTAATCCCTTGAGAAGCTTTTTACCTTAATATAAGCAATAGTACTGTCTTTGTCCAGAAACCGGAAACTTCTGTTATAAGAATTACTCGAAGCTACATAATCATTCAGTTTCTTTTCCGGGGTCTTTTTCTGCATCTCCTTATCCTTTTCAAGATCAGAATCGGACTTCGTTTCGCGGGTTAAAGTATACGTTCTTTTTTTACCATTATAAAGGGTTTCAAGAGTAGCTTTGCTGTCAAAACCATTTTCTGCAGTATAAAAATTAAAGAAAAGATCTTTTAAAAAATACGGATGGAAAGTGGTATTATCACCATCACTGCTGATCAGGCTTCTGTACTTTTTGATATAATCAGATACAGGTACATTATTGATGGATAAAATTTCAGTTCCTGGCTTTATGTGCTCAATGGAATCTTTGTTTTGGATGATATACATTCGGTCTCCCGATATATAATATTCAAAACGGCTGAACATTCCTTTTTGATGTTCCAGTCTTTTAATTTCTTCTTTCGTAAATTTCTTTCTGGGAATTCTCAATGAAAGATGGCCTTCACGAATTCCGGCGATGACAGGCTGAAGTTTGAAATAAAACTGAAGTGGGGTAAGAGGTTCGGTGATCGTTTGCTTGAGACTGTCAAATTTACGTTCCAGTTCCTTTCTGGGAATATACCAGTATAATTGAGGGTGCATTTGCTGTAATTTTGAATACGCAAAGTCCACATCCTCTTTAAGTTGCTCCGGTGGAATACATGAAGCCCGCTGTTCGTTGTGTTTTTTTACAGAGGCACAGGACGAAAAAATAGCGAGAAGTAATATTACCGAATAATTTTTCAATGTATCTGAGTTTTTTTAGGGTGCTAAAATAAAAAGTTTAAAATTAATCCCGACTTAAATGAATAATAAATTTTTAAAAATACATGATAAATTTAGTTAAAAAATGCAGTAAAATGGAATAAACTTTCATGTAAAGACAAAAGTCAATACATTTGATATTTATTTCGTACAGATGATTTACTGGATTATTACGTGTATAGTTGTTTTGACGGTAACTTTTTTTATCGTGATCAATATGAAGGCGTTTGGTGGCGTGCCAAAAGGGAAAAGGCTGAAGCGCATCAGGCAGTCGAAACTCTATAAAAACAGACAATTCCAGAATATCAGCCATACACCTTCCCTTACAGAAGGCTACAAAATGTCAAAAGTGACTTATGATTTCTTTTTAGGAAAAAAAGATCCGCTGCTGAAACCTTTGAAAGAAATTCCAGCTCTTCATACCGATTTGAAAAATTTTGATAAAAATCAGGATGTATTGATCTGGCTGGGACATTCATCTTATTACCTGCAGACAGATGGCGTTTCCTTTCTGATAGATCCTGTTCTAAGTCTTTATGGCTCACCTTTCAAATACTTTAATAAAGCTTTCAAAGGCTCAGATATTTTTAAGCCTGAAGACATTCCCGGCATAGATTATCTGGTCATCACTCATGATCATTTTGATCACCTGGATTACCCAACGGTAAAATCGATTGAAGAAAGTACAGACATGGCCATTATACCTTTGGGAGTAGGAGCGCACCTGGAAAGATGGGGATATGCTGAAAACAAGCTTATTGAAGAAGAATGGGGAACAGAAGTTGCCCTGAAAAATGATATAAAAATTGTTTACACTCCTGCCAGACACTTTTCCGGCAGAAGAGTGAGACAGAATGATACGCTTTGGAGCTCGTATGTTCTGGCAACCCCAACAAAAAGAATTTTTCTGGGAGGAGACAGCGGCTATGATTCCCATTTTAAAGCAATAGGCGAAAAGTACGGACCTTTCGATTATGCTGTTCTTGAAAACGGACAATATGGAGAGGCATGGCGGTATATTCATACCTTACCGGAAGATGTTGTTCAGGCTGCTATTGATCTTAGAGCACAGCGTATTATCCCGGTTCATGCGGCCAAATTTGCACTGGCACTTCATCCGTGGAATGAGCCTTTACAAAAGATAACCGCCCTTGGAAAAGAAAAACAGTTGAATATCCTCACCCCGATGATAGGTGAGGTTGTACATCTGAATCAGTCAGACCAGAAATTTACAGCCTGGTGGGAAAGCTGATCAGGCATGCCAGATTTCTTTATACCTTGCAGGATGATTTTCAAACTGCTGTCTTACAAAATCGCATTCCGGGTCTACAAGCAAATCTTTTTCTTCCGCATAGCGTACCAGCTCGTCCAGCAATAGTTTGGCGTATCCTTTTCCCTCACGCTCTTCATCAAGTTTCGTATAAAATACAATAAGCAGTCTTCCATCAACCTCTATGGACATATAACCTGCCTTTTTCCCATCGATAAGTAGCTGCAATTCATCCTGATATTGAGATACCTGAAACTTTATATTTTCCATAACAATGTAAGATTTGGTTGATTAAAAATAATTTTGAGACAATTCTTTAAAAACATTCTCTCCATTAAAATTACGAAATTAAATGATATCAGATAATAGTTTTTAATAATCTTAACGAATTTTATAACATAAATGGATAAAAGATAAAAGATAAAAGATAAAAGATAAAAGATAAAAGATAAAAGATATTACCATTAAATATCCGTATGTCAGGATCAATAGAGCTGGGCTTTAGCCCGCCATACAATATATAATTTCTCCTACGGCTTCAGCCAAAACTTCAAATAGATCTCTTTTTTTATATTGAAAATAATCTACAATTCATTGATTATTAATATTTCATAAGTTTTCGTTGGATGTAATTATTTGCGTTCTGAGGATGACTTTGGATTGGTTAATGTTTATAAATTTCATAAAAAACGCAGAAAATATTTCAAAGATAATCAGTGGTTTATGATTTTTATTAACAAATATTAGTATTTATATTTAAGAATTGGCACTTTAATTGACTATCCCTTCATGTTTAATTTTAAAGTGGTGTGAAATGAAAAAATTAATATTAACAGCATTATTGGTTGGGACATTTAGTCTTAGTTATGCCCAGTCAGATTATTATAATGATTACAGAAGGAGTATCTCTGATATCAACTGGCAAAGAGTAATTACTGATCTTGTGCTTTCAACAACACAGGCCAATCAGATTTATGTGTTAAATGACAGATATCGTGATTATGATACCTGGAATAGAGTGTATGTGGTGGAACCGGGAAGATGGAGAAACGACCGTTATTCAGAGCTGGAAAGAATTCTGGGTAGAGAAAAGTATATCATCTTTAAAAAGAAGTACTACAGAGGACAGAATCCTGTAATTGTTTACGGAAGAAACAAAAACGATTATAAAAAATACCGTAAACAACAGGAAAAGTATTATAAAGATCAGGAGAAATACTATAAAAAACAAAATAAACACCGCGGTCACGGGCATGACGGTGACTGGGATTAAGCCCATTATCAACTCTATCACTTATAACGGCTGACATTTTTTGTCAGCCATATTATTTTTCAATATCTGATGTGATTTATTTTGTTTGATTTTTATAACTTTGATCTATGGAATCACACGAATCACTCAAAGGTTTTTATGAAAGGAATGCTCCCAATCTGGCATCTCAATGTATTGGGGTCAGTAAAATGGGACACTTCAATGTGTTTTCACGGGAATACTGTTCTCCTCTTACCCCATACAGCAGGAGAGATTATTATAAAATTTCATTAATTATAGGAAAGGGAAAGCTTCATTATGCTGATAAATGGATCAAAGTAGACCGTCCTGCATTATTGTTTTCCAATCCCATTATTCCCTATTCCTGGGAAGCGGATGATGAGGATCAGAAAGGCTGGTTCTGCCTGTTTACAGATCAGTTTCTGCATAACGGAAGCCGTATGGGAAACCTTCAGGATTCTCCGCTGTTCAAGATCGGAGGAACACCTGTTTTCTTTGTAAATGAAGAACAGCAGAAAATACTTGCTGAGATCTATACCAAAATGATGACGGAGATCCAGTCAGATTATATTCACAAATATGATATGTTGAGAGCATATCTTCATCTGATGATTCATGAGACGATGAGAATGCAGCCGGCAGAAAGTTTCGAACCTTATCAGAATGCTTCACAAAGGGTTGCCTCTTTATTTATGGAATTGTTGGAAAGACAGTTTCCTATCGACAGCCCTGAGGCCTTTTTGAAGTTAAAAACCCCGAATGATTATGCCCGGAGTCTTTCCATTCATGTGAATTCTTTAAACCGTTCGGTAAAAGAGATTACAGGGAAAACAACCAGCCAGCAGATCACGGGAAGGATTATTCAGGAAGCCAATGCCTTACTGAAACATACGGATTGGAATATTGCTGAGATTGCCTACGGATTAGGCTTTGAAGAACCCGCTTATTTCACCAATTATTTTAAAAAACAAACCGGAATTACTCCCAATGCCTTAAGAATGGATGTTGTTTGAATTTTATAATTCTTAGTTTGAATTCTATATCAGGGTTGACTTCCTGATGTTCTAATTTTGTCATGTAAAATTAAATCATACCTATCATGAAATTTAAAAAATTAGGAAACACAGAAGAACAGTTATCAGCAATTGGTTTAGGATGTATGGGAATGAGTTTCGCATATGGTCCTACCGACGAGCAGGAAAGTATCAATACCCTGCACAGAGCTTTGGATTTAGGAGTTAACTTTTGGGATACGGCAGATATGTATGCCAATGGAGAAAATGAAAAACTGATTTCTAAAGTTTTAGTACCGAACAGGGATAAGATTTTCATTGCTACCAAATTCGGATTCAGGTTTAAAGATGGTAAGGCAAGCCACAGCGGTGCTCCGGGAACTTATTTCGACGGCTCTCCGGAATGGATAAGACAGGCCGTGGATTTAAGCCTTCAAAGATTAAAGATTGATACAATCGACTTGTATTATGCACATAGAGTAGATCCTAATGTTCCTGTAGAAGAAACGGTAGGAGCAATGGCAGAATTGGTAAAGGCAGGAAAAGTGAAATATCTTGGATTGTCTGAAGCTTCGGCAGAATCTATCAGAAAGGCCAATAAAATTCACCCTATCGCAGCATTGCAGTCAGAATATTCTATCCTTACGAAAGATGTTGAACATGAGATTTTACCCACCATCAGAGAACTGGGAATTTCTTTGGTTCCTTATTCGCCGTTAGCAAGAGGACTCTTTACCAATATCTATGATGCACAAAATCTGGGTGATGACGATTTCAGAAAATCATTACCGCGTTATCAGCAGGAATATCTTGAAAATAACACTAAGCTGGCTAACGAAATCAACGAATTTGCCGCTTCCAAAGGAGTGAAAGGTACCCAGCTTGCCTTAGCCTGGGTGCTGAACCAAGGAGATGATATCATTCCGATTCCTGGTACAAAACGAATCAAATATCTGGAAGAAAATATTGCGGCTGTCAATATTGAACTTTCCCAATCAGATCTGGATACCATTGATGCCATCTTGAAAAAATATCCTAATGTAGGAGAAAGATACAATGAAGGTTCAATGAAACTGGTGAACAATTAAAGACTATGTTAGATAAAACTGAGCTTCTTACAATAAAAGAGCTCAGTTTTTTTGTTTTTATATTTAAAATGAGTTCGACTATGAACAGAAGAGAATTATTAAAGAACGGATTATTGGCAGTATCATTGAGCATGATTTCTTTCTCCGGCCTAATGGCACAATCTAAAACAACTGTTGAAAAAACTGGTGATGACCTTTCCGGATTTAAAAAACTGCAGCTTGGTGAACTTGAACTATTTGTTCTTACGGACGGATATATCCATGAAGAAAACCTGAATTCATTTGCACCAAGAGGCACTGTTTCAGAATTGAAAGCAATTCTTAAAGATAATTTCAGACCGGAGAATTATATTGATATGGCGATGAACATTCTATTGGTTAAAACAAAGAATAAACTCATCTTATTGGATACCGGAATGGGTATTTTTGCCGATGAAAGAAGCGGATTTTTATTGAAAAGTCTTCAAAAAGCAGGATTTTCTCCGAAAGATGTTACCGATGTCTTCATCTCTCACGCCCATCCGGATCACATTGGCGGAGTCGTGGATAAACAAAATCAGTTTATTTTTCCCAATGCTGATATTTTCATCTCCAAAACAGAACATGATTTCTGGATGAAAGCTTCCATCAAAGATTTCAGCAACAGTGCACTGAAAACACAACCTGGATTTCTTAATCAGATTATTCCTGCAATTCAGAATATTTTGAAAACGATTCAGCCCAAACTGAAGTTTTATGACCTTAATAATACATTGTATGATTATTTTAGTTTCCAGTTAGCTCCTGGCCATACACCAGGCTTAACCGTTACCACCATCTCTTCAGGAAACGAAAAGCTGATCTATATTGCAGACCTTATCCATTCTGATGTTATCTTGTTTCCACACCCTGAATGGGGCTATTTCGGAGATACAGATCTGGATATCGCAACAGCTTCAAGAAAAAAACTCCTTCAGCAACTGGCGGATACCAGAATCAGAGCGTTTGCTTACCATTTACCCTGGCCGGGCCTTGGTTACACAAAAAAGAAAACATCCGGCTTTGAATGGTTTCCGGAAGGTTTTATGAATTAGGGAATAGGTTGCAGATAGCAGATCGTAGGTTGCAGGTGAGAGAAAAAGAGGATTAGGGATAAGGAATACGTTACCTGGATTAATAAATAGGTGCTCAGTATTCCCCTCCTCCGGAGGGGGTGGCAAAAATTCAAAGAATTTTTGACGGGGTGGTTAACTAAACAGCATAATCAATCCAACATATAAATCATCCATAGCAGCGGACTTTAGTCCGCTTTCATAATCAACATTTATTTATTCGGTTTTAACCAAAATTTATTGATCATATATAAACAACAGATCCTCCCAAGCAATGGAAGGATCTGTTTCAAACATAAGAAAAAATTAGAGTTTTATCATTAAGCTTCTCCAAACACCAATTCAGGAGAATACAGCTTTCTGAACATGATGTAAGTTACCGTTAACACAGAAAAGGCAACAATTGCATCTACCGTAGACGGAAAACCCAGGACCGCAATTTTTGAAAAGAAAGCAAACAGAATATCAAAGAACATTCCTGCAAACACCCATTCTTTTAGTCTCAATAATTTATTGGGAAGCAAAAGAACCATAACTCCGGAGATTTTAAAAATTCCTAATATATAAATAAAATGATGCGGATATCCAAGCTGTCGCGTAATATCCCATACAACCGGATTTTTTGTCAGTTCAAAGAAACCGCTGGCTCCAAACCATAATGACATAAAAATAGCACCTGACCAATAGATAATTTTTGTAGTTTTTGTTTTCATTGTTGTAATTTTTAGTGATAATTAAATTGTATAGTATTTTATTTAAAAGCTGTTTTTGCTGATCCTGAGATTTCTCCCGTTCTCCTATTCTGAATAAAAGCGATGACTTCCCAGTTTTCCGGAGAAAAGCCTTCCGGAAGTTTAAATGTTGTGATTCCTTCCTGCTGTTTATTCAATGAGATGAGGTTTTGCTTGTGGACAATCTGCCAGTGATGCAGATGGCGTCCTTCATTTTCGCCTTTCCCTACCTCTGTGGAAGAATGTTTTTCAACCAGATTAATGAGCAGCATATTCTGAGGATCTGCGGAAGGTGTTTTATACTGAACATCAATTTTATGCTGAGAAATGACGGCAGATAACTCTACAGGTGTTTTTTTAGAAGTAATCAGAGCTTTTCGGATGGCATTTTTGATATTGTTTTCATCAGAGCCTACAAATTCTGTTTTTCCGTTCACTACCAGCTGTGGAGTATAAACCTGGGAATTCAGCAGGTGGCTGTATTGCTGTTGCCGTTGAGAGTTTTCAGCCGTACTGAACCGGTCCTTCCATCCGAGTCGGTTCCAGTAATCAACATGATAGGAGAGGAGGTAAACAGGCTCATTTTTGTATTCCTTTTCAATTTTTCCCATCAGTTCATCTGCAGGAGGACAGCTTGAACAGCCTTCTGAAGTAAAGAGTTCCAGAACAGCGAAACCATTATTTTCTGAAGTGGAATGCTGTGCTGTCTTCTGATCTTTATTTTGATGAATAAATGCTGAGGCTGCAAATAATACCGCGGTAAAAGCGCTTACTGTAATTAAGTTTTTTAGTATCATGTCTTTTAATTTGATTCAAAAGTAGATACTTGATAAAGGCAAAAGAATACAAAACAGGTTCAACCGGACAAATTGAGAGGTGAATCCGGAAATTGTGAGGGGAAGGGTTTTAGGATGGAAGCTGGAAGTGGGAGGCTGGAAGTTTCAGAGCACGAAATGGAATACAGGTTTATTTTTAATATAAGCCAGGAAGCTTAAAAAATTAACAAAAGAAAACCCTGATCATCTCAATCAGGGCTCTAGTATATTTAAATAAAACTTTTATTGATTATAAAGCCTTCAAGTACTTCCAACACCCAACTTTCAGCCTCCTTTCTCCTCTACCTTTCCTCCAGCCACGTAAAGAAACTATGCGTTTTTTCTTTATTAATTAAAAGTTTTTCGGGAGTTTCAACGGTAAGCTTTACGAGTATTTTACGCTGAAAATAATGCTCCATTTCTTTAATCGCTTTAAAATTAACGAGATATTGCCTGTTGACTCTGAAGAATTGTTTGTCGGAAACCTGTTCCGCCACTTGTCCTAAAGGCTGGGTAAGAGGAAACTGTTCCTTTGTGAATGTAACCAGATGGGTGATCTCATTATGAATATAAAAATAAGCAATGTCTTCGGTAGGAATGGTGGTGTATTTCTGATTTTTAAAAACCAGAAAACTACTCTTACCTGCAGTAGCAGGCTGGCTGATTTTCTGTATCAGAGACTCCAGGTCCGGAAGTTCATTTTTCTGGAAGAATTTTTTCAGTTCATCAACTTTTCGCAGGGCTTCGGCAATATCTTCCCTGGAAAATGGTTTCAAAACATAATCAACTCCTTTACTTTTAAAAGCATCCAGCATATACTGATCAAAGGCAGTACAGAAAACCACAGGGCAGGTAATCTCCACTGATTTGAAAATTTCAAAGGAGAGTCCGTCCGAAAGATGGATATCCATAAAAATAAGATCAGGTTTGATTTCCTTTAAGCCTTCAATACTTGTTTCAATACTGTCGTAAACACCTAGTATCTTTGATTCCGGTTTTAAGTCTGAAATTAAATTCTGCAGGGATTTTGCCGCCCTGAATTCATCTTCAATAATGATTATATTCATGGATTAATGGTAGTTTTATCTGAAATGTTTTTTCGCCTGAATGAATGGTAATATCCTTTTCCAATAAATGTTTGTAGCGCATTTTAATATTGTCGAGTCCAACACCCAAAGAATCTTCGGGGGTTACTTTTCGCTGTATAGGATTTTCAATAACAATTTTGTCATCTGCATTATAGATTTTGATGTGTAAAGGCTTACTTTGTGAGACAATATTATGTTTGATACAGTTCTCCACCAATAGCTGAAGGGTAAAAGGAGGAATAAGCGTTTGAGCGGTTTCTTTTCCAAGTTCGTTGGTAAACTTAATTCCTTCTCCAAAACGGGCTTTCTGAAGAAAAAGATAAGAATCCACGATTTTCATTTCTTCCTGAACGCTGATCAGATCCAGCTTACGGCTTTCCAGTGTAAAACGGTAAAAATCAGAAAGCTTGACAATAAAATCAACGGTTTCTTCGTCATGAGTCTCTGCCATTAATTTTAACGTATTCAAACTGTTGAAAAGAAAATGCGGATTGATCTGCTGCTTTAATAATTCATACTGAGCACCCAGATTATCACTCTTTACCTTTTCCAGTTCAAGCTGTATCTGCTGCCCTGTATAGTTGTTCTGAAGCAGCGTAAGAAACATATAGCAAACCAGGTTGATTAAAATTCCCCTTACTTCTACCATCAGCATTACAGGACCAAAATTGATATGAGACAGAATCAGCTGCTGAATCCATGCCAGTCCAAACATAATCACCATCCCGAAAGCCAGTACCACCATCAATCTGGAATAAGAGATATGCTGTCTTCGTTTTCCTGTACGGTTCAGCATATAGATATTGATATACCACATAATAACGGAAAATGCTGCTGTAATGGCCGAGTTTACTGCGGCCTCTTTCCAGTTGAACTCATGAGACGCCAGCTGGGGTACAGAAGATAGAACTCCCAGGAAAACGGAGCTTATCCAGATGATGGCCGGTGAGATTTTTATTTTTTGCTGTTGCATGAAATCTGCTGATTTGAAAAGGTTAAATTAATGTTTTTATTGGAAATATTATGATAAATAGTGAAACAGAAATTTTATTATGGCCTCACTACGGGGCGGTAACTCATGAAATACTGTATTCTTTCTTTTGGGTTTGAGAAAGTATTCTCAGGCTGATCATTTTTAAGATCATAAGAGACATTTCCGGCACTGTCTGCCTGAACAGTTTCGATACTTACCAGTTCTCCGGTGATGGTTCCGCCAATATACTGAGGATTGTCATGGTATTTCCAGGTAACCAGTTTCATCACAGCACCTGCTTCAGGGGTCTGGATTTTCTTTGACAAAGATTCCAGTGCTTTTTCATTTCCGTACAATGCCGACATCGTTTTCTTCTTAGGGTTTAAAGAATTGGAGATGAATTGGAGATTTCCCGGGTCAAAAACAACCCTTGAAAGGCCATTATTCGTATTACTATTTTCTTTGCTGCAGGCGGTAAGAGAAACAAGGCTTACCAATAAGATCAGGATTGTATTTTTCATTTTTTCTGTAAATTTTGAATGAGTCTTTGAGTGTTTACTTTCATGGGAACATCAAACAGATATCCTGTTTTTTCAGCGAGTTGTCTGTGGCAGGCAATGCAGGATTCTTTGGCGAAGGACGCCGTTTTTCCTGTCGGATGAAGATCATCTCCGGAAAATTTTGCAAATCCCCAACCCTCTGTATCTTGATACTGCTTGGAATCTTTAACCATAAACTGCGCATTGATAAACTTTCCGGGTCTGATTTCTCCATCCGGAAGCTCTTCTTGTTTCCATACGGATTTTACTACCACACTTCCGTCCGGCCACGGATGAAAGTTCTCAGTTTCCACAGCCTTTACCGCAATATCATTTCCATAAATTACACGGATAGAGTTATCAAACAGCGTACTCATACTGATTACTTTCCAGTTTTTAAAATCATCGGTATATCGAACACCGTTGGGAGAAACCGGGAAATTGGTTGATGCCGGAACAGGTACAGTGGATGAGACTTGAGGGGGCTCAATCTTTTTTTGAGCAGATGGGCCTGCTGAGGATAAGGAAATTGTATATTTTTTGATCGTTTCAATATCTTTTGCTGTAATCCTGGCTGAGGGATGCAGAAGGGTGTACTCATGGAGAGGCATTTTACCACTTTGCATCATATTGAGAATAGCGTACATTTTTCCCTGATGTTCTGCAGGAGATAACTTTTCCCATTCTGAGAAGTTCAGGACTTCTCTGGCTCTTTTGATATCTTTGTTCACAGCCCAGGAAACAGGAGCAAGTTTATCATACCAGCTTAAATTCTGCTGATTGGAATGACAGCTGAAACATGAGTTTTCAAGAATACTGATCACTTCCTTTGGGGCTTCAATTTTTCCTGTAATCGGTTTTCCTTCCAAAGGTTTACTGAATAGCTGCAACCCTCCGAAAACACCTAGTATAGCCAGAAATACGATGGCAATGGGATTTCTTTTTTTCTTTACGGTATCCATAATGAGTATTGTTTTATTTTTCTGGATCAAAAGTAGGCGGGTAGTACATGCTGTGAAACGGAAAACTGTCCGAGCTGGACAAATCAAAAGGCGAATCCGGAATTTTTAACCCCGAAAATCTACAAGAAAAATCCCGGTAACACAATTACCGGGATTTGATTAAATCTGTTGTTTATAAAGTAATACCACCATCTATCACAATTTCAGTTCCGGTGACATACCCGGAAGAATCGTTGTCGGCTAAATAAGTAACCAGTTTGGCAATCTCTTCAGCGGTTCCCATTTTCTTCATTGGAATCTGTTCTATGAGATGGTTTTGGATATTTTTCAAAGTTTCTTCATCCAGGCCTGCTTTACTCATGATTTCTGTTTTTATCGGACCCGGACTTATCATATTCACTCTGATTTTTCTTGGAGCCAATTCTGTTGCTGCCGTTTTGGCAATAGAATTCAACGCGGCTTTGCTTGCCTGATAAGCTGAACTGTTGGGTTTATAGGTAGACGCAACAATAGAAGATAAAAAGATGACAGAAGCACCATCATTTAACAATGGTATGAATTTGCTTAATGTAAAATAAGCTCCTCTGAAATTAATATTCATCACCTGATCGAAATTTTCAACATCCATATTTTCAATAGGAGTCAGAGTTCCGGTAATTCCTGCATTGATAAACAGAATATCTGCTTTACCGAACTTTTTCTCTACTTCTTTCTTCAACAGATCAATATCCTCAATATCCGCCTGATCTGCAATAAAGGGGATCGCTCCAAGCTCCTCAGCTGCTTTTTCTACAGCTTCTTTTCGCCTTCCGGTAATGAGCACGGTTGCTCCTTCTGAAATAAGTTCTTTTGCTGCAGCGAATCCGATCCCGCTGTTTCCTCCTGTTACGATAGCCAGTTTGTTACTGAATTTTTTCATTGTAAATTTTTTTGACAAAGTTATTTCAAAATGATATACTTTTGTAACCAGTATCACAGAGTATACCAGTATCATTCTTGATATCACTTAACTTTGCAATTATGGAAAGAGACCAGAACGAAGAACTCAGAGCATTACAGGATACCCTTTATTTTATCGGAGGCAAATGGCGGATTCCTGTCATCAATTCACTGTGTAACGGGAACAGACGCTTCAGGGAAATTGAAAGGAGTATTCCCGGAATTACCACCAGAATGCTTTCTAAAGAACTGAAAGATATGGAACTGAATAAACTGCTAAAACGCACCGTTTATCCCGAAACTCCTGTTTTAATAGAATATGAACCCACAGAATACTGCCGAACCTTTGGAAATATCATTCAGGAAATGATCAACTGGGGCAGGGAGCATAGAAGAGTAATTGTGGAAGATAGGAAATAATGCCAATAAAAAACCTCTCACAAAGGAGAGGTTTATAATTATTTGTCAAAAATTTCGATCATTACATTGTCAGGAATTATTCCTGAATAATCATAAGACTGAACGTTGAGTTGAGTAACTGAACTTACACAGACTACCTTATTATTGTAGCTGAACACTTTATAAGGATATCTTTTTGTATTGATTGTCTTGGTTTTTGTATAAGAATTGATGTTATAAAGCTCAATGGTCTTACTTGTAGTTCCTGCAATAATACTGTTACTATCAAAATCAAAACTTGATAGCTTGGAATTTCCGGAAGGCAGATCATTCTGATAAATCATTTGCGAATTATAGACAGAACCAGAACTTGCCGTAATGATTCTTCCATCAGGAAATGCTTCAAATATCCTGTAATTAAGTGGGTGATCTCCATGATAAGTATCGTCCTGATGACTGATGTAATTACCATTAAGATCAAAATTATAAAGATCCATATCTACAGGTGAAATATTCTGTGTTATGGTATATAATTGCACAGAACTTCCTACAGCTTTTCTCATCCTTCCGCTATTATAATAAAGCTGAGGCGATTGAGAAATGATAGCTTTTGTAGCCCTGCTTGCTGATTTAATCACACTGGAACTGCTATTACTATTTGAAGAACCGTAAAGTATACCGTTATGATATACAGTACTGATGAGCGGCATTCCGAAACTCACCTGAGCTTTCAATGTCAGATCATTTCCATCATAAATATCTACCCAACCATCATTTCTGGGAACATATAGTTCTACACTTCCATTATAGGTTCCAATATCAGAATAGCCTAAAGTTGCATTTGTGCTGATCTGATGGGTAACAGAGTTTGTATTCACATCATAAATAGCAATTTTCCCATCCGTATCTAATAGGTATAGCTTTCCGGAGTTTTTATCAAATTGGGCATCAAAAGTTTTAAGATTAACCAATTTGATCTCAGGTCTTTCAATTTTTATAATGTTACTTTTAACCTCTTCACCATTAGCCTTAATACCAATAACCTGATATTCTACATAAGGGTTAAATGGTACGGCTGAAGTAAATGTAAACTGATTCGGATAGCTATTACCAATTTCGGATTGTATCCCATTTTGAGAATCACTTCTTACAATTTTATAATGATTATAAGTGGCATCTCCGCTGAGCGTCCATTTTAAGCTTACCGTTTCAGTGGTATCACTGTAAGTTGAAGTTAAATTGATCTTATTTTCAATAACAGGAGGTGTTACTGTGACCACCTCCGTAATATCATCGTTTGAACTGCTGCATGAAAATATTGATAAATAAGCAAATAATAAGGTTATAGTTTTTTTCATAAATTTTAGATTCCGTCAATAATTTCATTTAAAACAGTGCTAGGTCTCATGGCTGCATATGTTTTATACGTATCAGCTTTGTAGTAACCTTCAATGTTCTGAGGTTTACCCTGAGCACCAATTAATTCAGCATTGATTACTTCCTCATTTTCCTGCAGTGCCTGAGCAACAGGAGCAAACTGAGCAGCCAGTTCAGCATCAGCAGTCTGGTTCGCCAACGCTTCAGCCCAATACATTGCCAGATAGAAGTGAGAACCTCTGTTGTCTATCTGACCTACTTTTCTTGCAGGAGATTTATCTGTAGCTAAGAATTTAGCATTAGCTTCATCCAATGCATCAGCTAAAACCTGAGATTTTGTATTTCCCTGAGTTTGTGCAAGATGCTCTAAAGAAGCCTGAAGTGCTAAGAATTCACCCAGAGAATCCCATCTTAGGTATCCTTCTTCCAGGAACTGCTCAATATGTTTTGGAGCAGAACCTCCGGCACCAGTTTCAAATAAACCACCACCATTCATCAATGGAACGATAGAAAGCATTTTTGCAGAAGTACCAAGCTCAAGGATTGGGAAAAGGTCAGTTAAATAATCTCTCAATACGTTTCCGGAAACTGAGATTGTATCTTTACCTTCTCTTGCTCTCTTCAACGTTTCAGTCATAGCGTCTTTTACATCAAGGATTTTGATGTCAAGACCTGTTGTATCGTGATCAGCAAGATATTTCTCTACTTTTTTGATGATTTCTCTGTCGTGAGCTCTTCCTTTGTCTAACCAGAAGATAGCAGGAGTATCAGATAATCTTGATCTGTTTACCGCTAATTTTACCCAGTCCTGGATAGGAGCATCTTTAGTCTGACACATTCTGAAGATATCATCTTTTTCTACTTTCTGAGAAAGAAGAACGTTTCCGGCTTCATCCTGAACTTCTACAGTTCCGTCAGCTGACAATTGGAAAGTTTTATCGTGAGAACCATATTCTTCAGCTTTCTGAGCCATTAAACCTACGTTTGGAACAGATCCCATAGTGGTAGGGTCTAATTTTCCGTGCGCTTTCATATCATCAATCACAGATTGATAGAAACCAGCATAAGAACGGTCTGGAATAATACAAACGGTATCTTCCTCATTTCCGTCTTTGTTCCACATTTTACCTCCTCCTCTTACAAGGGCAGCCATAGAGGCATCGACGATGATGTCAGAAGGTACGTGGAAGTTGGTAATTCCTTTGTCAGAATTTACCATTGCTACTCTAGGTCCTTCAGCAAGAGCTTTTTCAATATCAGCTTTAATGTCAGCTTCCTGAGCGTTTCCTTTGATTTTTTCGAAAAGATCAGCAAGACCGTTATTTGGATTGATATCTAAAGACTTGAAAGTCTCAGCATATTTTGTAAATACTTCTTTGAAGAAAGTCTCAACGATAGCCCCGAAAATGATTGGGTCAGAGATTTTCATCATCGTTGCTTTAAGGTGAGCAGAAAGAAGTACATTTCTTTTCTTAGCTTCCTCGATAGCTTCCTGAACGAATGCTCTTAATGCATTAAGGTTCATTACAGAAGAGTCAATTACTTCACCAGCCTGAAGACCTGCGAAGTCTTTTAATACAGATTCAGAACCGTCGTTTCCTTTGAATACGATTCTGTATTTGGTAGCATTTTCTAACGTTGTAGAAGTTTCTGTACCGTAGAAATCACCATTGTTCATGTGAGCTACGTCAGTTTTGCTGTCAGATGCCCAGTTACCCATTCTGTGAGGGTTTGCTTTTGCATAGTTTTTAACAGCTTTTGGAGCACGTCTGTCAGAGTTTCCTTCTCTTAATACTGGGTTTACAGCACTTCCTAATACTTTGGCATATTTAGCTTTGATCGCTTTTTCTTCGTCATTTTTAGGTTCTGCAGGATAGTTTGGAACTGCGAAACCTTTACCTTGTAATTCCGCAATCGCTGCATCCAATTGAGGTACAGAAGCAGAAATGTTCGGTAACTTAATGATGTTGGCTTCAGGTTTTGTTGCCAATTCTCCAAGTTCTGCCAAAGCATCACCGATCTTTTGGTCGTCTTTCAAAAACTCAGGAAAGTTGGCTAAAATTCTTCCTGCCAAAGAAATGTCCGGTACTGCGATTTCGATATCTGCTGATTTTGTAAAAGCTTTTACGATAGGTAAAAACGAGTGAGTAGCCAGCATTGGAGCTTCATCAGTAAGTGTGTAATAGATTTTTGATTTTTCTGACATTATACTGTTATTTTTTATTTGAAATTTTAAGTCCCACAAATTTAGTAAATATCATTGTTTTATTTAAGATATTTCCATAAAAAAAAGAGGCTTTTGAGTCTTTATATTGATATCTGCTTAATTTATGTTCACCTTCCGGGTACATTTATTTTAGAAATAATTTTATAATGTTCAGAGGCTGAACTTTTTGTCCTTACAATCAGGCTTTTGTAAGTCTGCAGCTACATAATAATTATCTCTGATAAAACTGATTATCAATAAGATATTTTTTATTTTCACTTTAAGATTAATTTAACCATAATAAAACCGGAAAAATTTTCTTTTTTGATTACATTTGAAAAAATAAAAAAATAAATATTATGTCAACGACAATCACTTTAAAAGGAAACGAAGTACACACAATAGGAGCATTACCATCAGTAGGAACCACTGTAAAAGACTTTGCATTGGTAGATTCAGGATTAAATGTAAAAACACTTCAAAATTTTGACGGAAAGAAAAAAGTATTCAATATTTTCCCAAGCATTGATACCCCTACCTGTGCTGCTTCTTCCAGAAAATTCAATGAGGAAGCTTCAAAGCTTGATAATACGGTGATCATCAATGTTTCTAAAGACCTTCCATTTGCATTAGGAAGATTCTGCGCGGCAGAAGGATTGAATAATGTAGAAACACTTTCAGACTTCAGAAGCAGCTTTGGAGACGATTATGAAGTAACCATCGCAGATTCTCCTATGAAAGGATTACTGAGCCGTGCCGTGATCGTTACTGACGAAAACAATAAAGTAGTTTATACAGAGCAGGTTCCGGAAATTGCTAATGAACCTAATTACGATGCCGCTCTTGCAGCATTGAAATAATAAAATAATTTTTGTAGAAAAGCCTTGTGAATATGATTTTGCAAGGCTTTTTTAATTAAAAAATTTGAACATGGTAAAAAGAATCGTAGTCAATATTAAAACGAATACTATTTCCAAAGCCAGCCGGTTTTATCAGGATATTCTGGGACTGGAGGTTTTGATGGATCATGGCTGGATTAAAACATTGGGTAATGAGGAAGAAGCCAAAGTTCAGATCAGCTTTGCTGAACAGGGTGGAAACGATACGGAAGTTCCTGATCTTTCCATTGAAGTGGATAATGTGGATGAAGTGTATGAAAAGATGAAAAAGGCCGGTTTTGAAGTCACTTAAGAACTTACCAATGAGGACTGGGGAGTTCGCAGGTTTTTTGTCAGAGATCCATTTGAAAAGCTGATCAATATACTGTCTCACCAATAAAACAGTTTCCCAGGGCCACATGTTTTACCATAATGTGGCATTATTAATGATCCGGATCACTAAATAGTAGAGGAATAAAACTTACCTTTACATTTTAAAAACGGAATGAAACGTTCAGGAACTGCAGATTTACCCCTTCACTATGGCAAAGTACCGCCATGGCTGTATGAGCGTATGTCTGTTCTGGGGCTGTCCATTATTGAAGTCATTCTCATGGATTATGGTAAAGATGAGGTTCTACGCCGATTAGCAGATCCATTCTGGTTTCAAAGTTTTGGAGCTGTGATGGGAATGGACTGGCATTCTTCAGGGATTACCACTTCCGTTATGGGAGCTTTAAAACGTTCTGTTAACCCAAATTCTCAATCACTGGGACTTTATATCTGTGGCGGAAAAGGGAAGTTTTCCCGCGAAACTCCATCAGAGCTCATTAAAATTGCAGATAAAACCGGATTGAACGGAACAGAACTGGTAAGAGCCAGCAAGCTTTCTGCAAAAGTAGATAATACAGCCATTCAGGATGGCTATCAGTTGTATCTTCACAATTTCATTCTTTCAGACAACGGAAACTGGAGCGTCATTCAGCAGGGAATGCATGAATCTGACGGAACAGCAAGACGTTATCACTGGCACTCGGAAAACATTACCTCTTTTGTAGAACAGCCGCACACAGGAATCAATGGGATTTCAAGAGGGAGAATTCTTAACCTTACCGATACTGAAGCTTCAGAGAACAGGAAAGGAATTCTGGATATTTCCCACACCGATTCTGCGGAAGTGATGAAAGATTTTGCAAGACTGATTCTTCCTGCCCACCATGATGTGCAGGCTTCTGATGTTGATCTGAAACGTCTCGGAGCCCTTCTGTATGTTACCAGAGAACAGCAGCCACAGAATTTTGAAGACCTGCTGATGCTGGAAGGAGTAGGTCCAAGAACCATGCAGTCTTTGGCTTTGGTAAGTGAAGTGATTCATGGAGCACCGTCAAGATTTGCAGATCCGGCAAGGTTTTCCTTTGCTCATGGTGGTAAAGACGGACATCCTTTCCCTGTTCCGATCAATACGTATGATGAAAGTATCAGCATTCTCAGAAAAGGAATTGAAAAATCCAGGCTGGGAAACTCTGATAAGCTTAATTCTTTAAACAAGCTTCACCATATTGTCACTGAAGCAGAAAAAGACTTTACACCGGATTTTGATATTCAGCAGGTAATTGAAGAAGAAAGACAAAATTCATGGCGTTTTGGTGGGAAAACGGTATTCGGCGATGCCCAGAAACCCACTGCTCCTAAATCAATACAGCTTTCCTTATTTTAAGCTTTCTATTTCTTTTAAAAAGTTTACGATTACTATTATCGGCAGGTAGTTATTCCCATCCTTTGGAGGGGTGGCGAAAATTCAAAGAATTTTTGACGGGGTGGTCATATATCGTATGTTTCAAATGGCTGTTTAAAAACAAAAATATTTGAAATGCTTTTAATTCAATAGGGTATGTGTTTTTGATAAAAACATTCAACGCTTTGTTTAATATTTTTTGCTCTGAATTCAATTAAAAATTTTACTTTTAAAGACTTAAAAAATTGACACCAAATGACCAATAAAGCTTTAGAAACCTGCTATGATTTCCCCTTTTTTTTCCCTGAAGAGCTTGCTGAAATATTCCAGGCTCATGAAAAAACATCTTTCCAGAAAGGTGATTTCATTCTTGAGGAAGGAAAAACAGCCAATGAATATTATATTCTTGAAAGCGGATTGGCGCGTTCCTATGTGAATGATTTCAACGGAAATGAAGTAACAACCCACTTTTTTGTAGAAAATGAAGTCATTATTGAGGTTTTGTCAATGTTTCAGCGGGTTCCGTCTCAGGAAAATATTGTTTGTATTACCGACTGCGAGTGCTGGAGGCTGGATTATGATACCTTCCAGGAGTTGTTCCATAAAATCCCAAACCTCAGGGAATGGGGAAGATCATGGATGTCTCAGGAGCTTTTTGCCTACAAACAAAGATCTGTAGAAATGTTTACCCTTTCTGCCACCAGAAGATACCTTAATCTGCTGGAGCAAAAATCTAAAGTCATACAATTTGCCCCCTTGAAACAAATAGCGTCCTATCTGGGAGTTACAGATACTTCCCTGAGCCGTATCCGTAAGGAAATCGTTTCTCATCCCAAGAAAAATTAAATCTTGCCCTATGACAAGTAGATTTTCATTGCACCTCGGTAATTTTGGATTACAATTTAACACTAAAATTACAAAAAATGAAAGTCAATCAAATTTATGTCAACCTTCCGGTAAAAGATGTACAGAAAACCAAAGAATTCTGGACTAAGGTAGGTTTTTCTATCAATGAACAATTCTCTGATGATAAAGCAACCTGCGTTGTTTTGAATGATACTATCTATGTGATGTTTCTCCAGGAAGATTATTTTATGACCTTCACCAATAAACCTGTTGCCAAAGAAAATACCAGTCAGGTTCTTGTAGCGGTAGGTTTGAACAGCCGTGAAGAAGTAGATAAAATAGTAAACACTGCTGTAGAGAACGGCGCACGGCAGCATGAAGAACCTCAGGATTACGGATGGATGTATCAGAACTCCTTCTGGGACCCGGATGGGCATGGCTGGAATATTACTTTTGCAGATATGTCTCAAATGCCTGCTGAATAAATTAATCCAAATAAAAAATAAATCTTGCCCTATGGCAAGCACATTCTTACCAAATCCTGATAATTTTGGATAACAATCACCACTAAAATTTACAAAATGAATATTACAGATATTTACGTCAATTTACCTGTAAAAGACGTTCAAAAAACCAGAGAATTCTGGACGAAGCTTGGCTTTTCTATTAATGAACAGTTTTCAGATGAGAAAGCAATATGCGTAGTCATGAAAGAAAATCATATCTACACCATGTTTCTTAAAGAAGAGTTTTTCCAAACCTTTACCAACAGACCTTTTGCGAAAGGAGATACTACTCAGGTACTTCTTGCTATCGGAGTCAACGGCCGGGAAGAAGTAGACGGTATGGTAAAAACAGCGATCGAAAACGGAGGGTCAAAATACAGTGAACCTGTAGATTACGGATGGATGTATCAAAGCAGTTTTGCTGATATCAACGGCCATCAGTGGGAAGTAGTGCATGGTGATGCTTCTCAGATCCCTGCAGAATAATCCATAACACCACAAAATATATCATATGGAAACACAATCAAACGATATAGAAATCATAAAAAATCAGATAACCAGTAATTATTTTGTGATTACGATGAATATCGATGGTATTACCCACGAAGAATCTATGATTTTTCCCAATGGTGAAGCCAATTGTATGAACTGGATCCTTGGACATTTAATTTACATCAGAAATCCCTTACTGAATATTTTAGGAGAAGAATCTGTCTGGGATAGTGAAAAATTTTCTTTCTATAACAGGGGTGAAATTGCTTTAGATCATCAAGATAAATTGATTAGTATCGAAGATTTAAAATCCTATCTTAAACAATCTCAGGATAAGCTGGAAGCAAAACTCAGCACGCTTGATAGTTTTAAACCTGAAATGGTTAAAGATATATCAACCTTAAGCCTTCATGAAATCTATCACAGTGGGCAGCTGGGTTATCTCCGCAGAATTTTAGGAAAACCGGGTGCTATAAAATAGCATGCTATTTTTAGACTCCTTACTTCGCTCGGAATGACAGGTGCATCGCTGAAATATGAGTATTACCTTTTCAGATGAGTATAATTTTATCGCAGATAAAATCCTTGCGACTTAAAAAAGCATAGTTTGTAAAACTCCTAGCGCCTTTATGTTTCTCCAACCTACTAACCTCTAATTTCTAACTTCTAATCTCTGATTAAAAATGAACACACCAAAATCAAAAAAAATGGAGCTCGTTATTCCGGCTTACAGAATGCATTCCCAAAGCTTTATGAATGTTTTGGACGGCATTTCGGAAGAAGACGCCTTGAAAAGAATTGAAAATAAAACCAATCATATCGTATGGATGGCAGGAAACTTTGTCAACATGCGCTACGGATTAGGTTCAGTACTTGGGCTTCAGGGAGAAGACCCTTACAATGATTTGTTTTTCCAGGGAAAAGCACTGGATGAAAGTTTAAAATATCCAACCCTGGCTGAACTGAAAGAAAACTTTCATACAATTTCAGCTAAAGTCTTTCAAAAACTTCATGAAGTAACCGATGAAGAGCTGGATGAAATATTTGAAATAGGAATGAACATCCCTTTCATTAAAGAAACAAAACTCAATTTTGTCGGAATGTGCATCGGCCGTGAAGACTATCTCTGCGGACAGATAGGTCTCATGCGCAGAATTTTGGATTATCCGGGAATGAAATATGATGTGGACGAAAATCTTAAATATTAATAATGAATCCAGTAGAAAAAGGCTATAAAAAAGTCAACGGAATCCAATTATATTACGAGATCTACGGATCAGGAAAACCTGTGGTTTTAATCCATGGCGGTGGCTCTTCAATGCTTTATGATTTTAAAGAAGTCATTGCAAGGCTGGAAGGCAAGTTCCAGCTGATAGGAATCGATTTACAAAACCATGGCAGAAGTGAACACCGCGATATTCCTGAAACATTTGAACAGGATGCAGACGATGTTGCAGGACTTTTGGCAGAACTTAACATTGAAAAAGCTTCATTCTGGGGATTCAGTAATGGAGGAAGTACGGTAATGCAGATTGGCCACCGACATCCGGGCATTGTTGAAAAACTGGTTGTTGCCTCAGCTTTCTACAAAAAAAGCGGAATGATAGACGGATTTTTTGAAGGAATGCAGGAAGCAACTTTTGAATCAATGCCGGAACCTTTTAAAATTAATTTCTTAAGCCTCAATCCTGATTTTTCAAAGCTTGAAAACCTTTTTGAGAAAGATTGTACAAGGATGCAGACTTTTCAGGACTGGAATGATGAAGTGCTGAGGTCGATCAAATCACCTGCATTATTTATCAGCGGCGATCAGGATGTGATGAAGCCGGAACATACTGCCGAAATGTGGAGGTTGGTGAAAGGCTCCCGGTTACTGATACTTCCCGCAACTCATGGTACTTATATGATGCCGGACTTTGATGGAAGTATTGATGCCAACTTAATAGACTTTACCGTCAGGGAAGTAGAAAAATTTTTAAACCATTAAGCGTTTTTTTATTCATAGTAAATTAATTAATCCTTAATGGATCAACAGTAGAAACAATATTTTATAATAATAACTTTAAAATTAAAAATCATGGCTAAATTAAATCCTTATCTGAATTTTGATGGAACAGCTGAAGAAGCGTTCAATTTTTACAAAAGTGTTTTCGGTGGTGAATTCGTTGGTGGAATTCATAAAATGGGCAATGCTCCCGGTACCGAAAACCTGTCAGAAGAAGAAAAAAACAGGGTAATGCACATCGCTTTGCCTGTGGGAGGCGATCTTTTAATGGCATCCGATATTGTACCGGCATTCGGGCAGACTCTTACTGTAGGAAATAATAATTATGTGTCTATTTTCCCTGATTCAAAAAGCGAAGCAGACAGAATTTTTAAAGAACTTTCTGATGGCGGAAACGTGGAAATGCCCATTGAAGATCAGTTCTGGGGAGACTACTTCGGATGTTTTCAGGATAAGTATGGTGTTCATTGGATGGTGAACTATAATGAAGAATCTGCAAAATAATCTTATATTTAACTAATGATAATAAAGAGATGCTCATTTTTGGGCAGCTCTTTATTTAAACTTTTAAAAATATAGAACTATGGATCCAATTAAAATAGACATCACAATTTTAGCACCGGTGGAGAAGGTTTGGAATTATTTCAATGAACCCAAGCACATTACGAAATGGAATTTCGCCCATGAAACCTGGCACTGTCCTAGTTCTGAAAATAACCTTATAGTAGGAGGCAAATTCAAAAACAGAATGGAAGCAAAAGACAAAAGCTTCGGGTTTGATTTTGAAGGCGTATATGATGAAATTATTCCTCATGAGGTCATTAAGTATCACCTGGAGGACGGACGAAAAGTGGAAGTTGTTTTCGATAAAATAGATGAGAATACAACAAAAGTGATTGAAATTTTCGATCCGGAAAAACAAAATTCTGTGGAAATGCAGCGGGATGGCTGGTATGCTATTCTCAACAACTTCCACAAATATGTTGAGAATCATTAATAATATTTTTTTGTAGCCATGATCAATCTAGTTATCATGTCAAAGAGTTTAAACTCTATGTATGCTTTTAATTATGACTCTGCAGAGCAATTCCTTCACGGAGTTATTGCAATACCGGCAAGAAAAGCCTTAGAAAAGGAAAAAATAAATTCTTTGGAAAAACTTTCAGATTATTCCGAAAAAGAAATCATGCAGCTGCATGGTTTCGGTAAAAATGCGATGATGAAACTGAAGAATTACATGAAAGAAAATCAGGTCTGCTTTAAAGAAGCATAATATATATACAACTGAAAAATTTTGCAGTGTCATTGCAGTAAAACGGATTGGTATCGTTTAAAAGCAAAGGCATAAGATCTGTTTTTGCTGTATAGAAAGTTAAAAATACATCACCCTTTTTAAAAATTAAAATTATGAATAACGATATTTTCCCATGTCTCTGGTATGATGGAGACGCCAAGCAGTCAGCCGAATTTTATTGTAAGGTTTTCGGAGGCGAAATCACTGCAGATACTCCTGTTGTCATGAATATTGATTTGTTTGGACAGAGAATTATGCTTCTGAATGGAGGCCCTCAATTCAAAAAAAATGCTTCCATCTCTTTTATGGTAATCTGTGAAACAGAAGATGAAGTTCAAAAATACTGGGATCAGTTACTGGATGGCGGAATAGCTTTGATGGAACTGGGATCTTACTCATGGAGCCCGAAATACGGATGGGTTCAGGATAAATATGGCGTAACATGGCAGTTGTTTCTGGGAGAAAAAGCAAGCGATCAGAAAATAATTCCTACCTTGATGTTTATCCATGGAAATAACGGAAAAGCCAAAGAAGCAATGGAACTTTACACGAAAACTTTTCCCAATTCAAGCATCGGAAATATATTGACCTACGGAGCAGGGAGCGAAGGACATAACATTCCGGAACCGGCAGAAAATGTTCAGCATGCTCATTTTACAATCGATAATTACAGCGTATTCTGTATGGATAATTCCTATGATCACCAGTTTGACTTCAATGAAGGAATATCATTAGTGGTAATGACAGATGACCAGGAACAAACCGACAAATATTGGAATACACTCACTGCTGGCGGTGGCAGAGAAAGTATGTGCGGCTGGCTGAAAGATAAATACGGATTAAGCTGGCAGATTGTTCCTAAGAGACTCATCCAGCTGATGAATGATTCTAACCAGGAAAAAGCCTATAAAGTTGTTCAGGCGATGATGAAAATGCAGAAAATTATTATTCAGGATCTGGAAGACGCTTATAATTCTTAAATATTTTCGGCGTATTGTTTGATGTGATTTAGAAAAAAGATTTGCATATGAAAACACAGAACAAATCAGACTCTAAGTCAAAAGTCCCTAAAGACGGGGTGTTTCCGGAAATTATCAGGAACGATTATCAGGGAAGCCGGAAGCTGCAGGGTAAAAAAGCTGTTATTTCCGGAGGAGACAGCGGCATAGGACAGGCGGTGGCCGTTCATTTTGCCAGAGAAGGAGCAGATGTCGCCATTATCTATAAAGAAAGTGACGATGATGCTAACGAAACCAAAAGACTGGTGGAAAAAGAAGGGCAGAAATGTCTTCTGATCAAAGGAGATCTTACCCGGAAAGCATTCAGAACCAAATGCGCAGACAAGATTAAAACAGAGTGGAAGAATATTGATATTCTTGTTAATAATGCAGGAATTCATACTTCAAAAAGCAGTCTGGAAAAAATCTCTGATGAACAGATTCAGGAAACGTTTGATACCAATATTATTTCCATGATTTCATTCACCAGAAATTTTCTTCCTATGATACCAAAAGGAGGACGAATCATTTGTACAACCTCTGTTACAGCGTACCGCGGAAGTGACCACTTAATAGATTATGCGGCAACAAAAGGTGCTGTTTTGTCTTTTATCCGGTCTCTTGCCGATAATCTTGCCGAAAAAGAAATTCTGGTAAACGGAATTGCACCAGGACCTATATGGACTCCATTGGTGAAAGAAGCTTTTGATGACCTTTCCACCTTTGGAAAAGACACTCTGCTGAAACGTGCGGGACAACCTTCTGAAGTAGCACCAGCTTATGTTTTTCTTGCCTCAAAGGATGCAAGTTATATTGCAGGAGAAATTATTCATATCAATGGAGGTGATTTTGTCGGAGGATAGAATGAGAAGCTAGAAGTGGTCACAATAACACTCTTACTCTCTTACTCTCAAACTCACCCACCAACGCAGTCACCTGCAACCTATTATCCATCACCTAATCCCTTAAAAAATATATGGAAAAATTATCATATGAAATAGAGATCAATGCTGAACCTGAAAAAGTATGGAGTGTCCTTTGGGGTGATATTACCTACAGACAATGGACAACAGCATTTACAGAAGGTTCTTTTTATGAAGGAACGCTTGAAAAAAATAATATTGTCAAGTTTCTTGATCCGAAAAACAACGGAATGTACAGCAGGGTGGAAAAAATGATCCCCAACGAGGAAATAAAATTTTTGCACCTTGGAGAAATTTATGAAGGCATTGAAGTTCCTCAGGACTGGGGTGAAGCTACAGAGGCTTACTTTCTTGAGGAGAATGAAGAAGGCACTTTACTGAAAACAGAAATTCAGACACCGGCAGAATTTAAAGAATTTTTTGAAGAGAAGTTTCCAAAAGCGATGTCACTCGTTAAACATCTTTCAGAAAATCAGCTGTAAATAATTGAGTTAGAATTAAAGAAAAATCTGCGAGCTCTGAGATTGCTTCGCTTTGCTCGCAATGACCACCCTAAAAAAATAAAAAATGGAAACCTTATCATACGAAACAGTAATTGATGCGCCTATGCAGAAAGTGTGGGACATCCTATGGAATCCTGAAACATATAGTGAATGGACTAAGTATTTCGGAGCAGGATCTGTTATGAAATCCGACTGGAAAGTAGGAGGAAAAACCTATTTCCTGAATGCACAGGGAGAAGGAATGGTTTCAACCATAGACAGCATGGACGAGCCCAATCATATTGTGTTTAAACATCTGGGAATGGTAGATAAAGATGGGCATGAAGATACCCAAAGCAAAGAAGTCATGGAGTGGAACGGGAGTTTTGAAAAATACTTTCTGATAGACTTTGACGGAAAAACGAAACTTCACGCCGAGGTTCAGGTAGAAAAACAGTGGCAGGATCATATGAATACAGGCTTTACAAAAGGATTAATGGTTGTGAAAAGTCTTGCGGAAGGAGTGAGCCTTGGTTCAGTGTGATGAAATTCAATGTTTAATGTTTAAGGTTTAGAGTTGGTTTCTTACCCTGAATACTAATATCTGCTACCTGCCACCTAATATCTACCACCTATAAATGAAATTACTCGTAATACTTTTCGCAACATTTATTCTGGCTTTGCTGGGGACTTTTTTGTTTCAGGGAAAGCCGGATTTTATATTTTCAGGGAATCTGGGAATGGCTGTTTTCATCCTATTTACAGGTTTTTCCCATTTTAAATTTCAAAAAGGAATGGCGATGATGATCCCTGATTTTATCCCTGCCAGGATGTTTTGGGTATATTGTACAGGAGTTTTGGAGATTGCGGCAGGAATCGGGCTTATGATTCCTGCCATCCGTGAGATAACAGCAATTTTACTCATTATTTTTTACGTATTGGTTTTTATAGCCAATATCAATTCTTCCAGAAATAAGATTAATATTTTTAAAGCCGATTACACAGGGCCGGGAATGAAGTATCTTTATACTCAAAGGATTCCCATGCAGATTATTTTAATAGTCTGGACCTGGTATTTCGGAATTTATTTACACTAAAAAAGACAGTCTGTATAGGCTGTTTTTTTTTATAATCGGGATTTTTTTTAACTAAATGAGATAAAAATGTAACATTTTATAGGTGTAACGAGTCTTATTATAGAAAAGCATGAGTTTTTACTAATCTAAAAATGAAATGCCTATATAACTTTAACCTTTAAAACAGAAGTTATGAATCTAAATCACAACATTTTCGGTACAGCCCTTATTGTACTATCCACCATTATGACCAACGCACAGAGTTCTACTGCCAAACTGCCGGGAGATCCTACTTTACCATCTTCCAGGGCTAATCTTGAAAAACTTATTTCCTACGACAAAGGAGATTTTAAATACAAAGTTGAAGATTATTTTGCAAGACCAAAAGCTTCAGCCTTTAAAATTTCTCCGGACGGGAAATATCTTTCCTATAAAGAAAAAGATCAGGAGAAAAAAAATCATGTTTATGTAAAAGATCTTGGCACCGGAAAAATTACCAAAGCTATTGTAGAAAAAGATGATCTGATAAGAAACTATGGCTGGCTGAACAAAAAACGCCTTTTCTATACACAAGATAGAGGCGGAAATGAAAATATCCACCTGTATGCTACCGATACAGACGGAGGAAATCAAAAGGATTTAACACCATTTGACGGAGTAAAAGTGCAGACCATTATTCCTATAAAAGATACTGATTTCGTTGTGGTTACCATGAATAAAAACAACAAGCAGATCTTTGAGCCTTTTAAAATCAATTTCATTACCGGGGAAATGACCCAGCTGTATGAAAATAAAGATGTCAACAGCCCTATTGACGATTATCTTTTTGATAAAGACGGAAATCTGAGAGGTTATAGCGTCCTTGAAAACGGATTAACCACAAAAACCTATTATAAAGATCTGCAGACCGGAAAATTCAATCTGATCAAATCTGCAGACTGGTCTGATACCTTCAGTATTATAGAGTTTAATGAAAATTCTAAAAATAAAGATGAAGCGTATGTAGTAACCAATCTGGATAGCGATAAAGCGAGAATCGTCCTGTATGATCTGAAGAAGAATGCGGTGATTAAAGAAATTTATTCCAATCCTGTATATGATGTAAGCTCAATAAGCACAGCGGGTAAAAACAGAAACTATGAGCTTGACTATATCAGCTATGAAGGAACCAAAGGAGAAACAGTTCCGGTAAGTAAATTTTATAAAGAAATACATGACAAATTAAAATCTCAGTTTGGAGACAAGGAATTTGGAATTGTTTCTTCTGATGATAATAATGATAAACTTCTGGTTGTTGTAGGAAGTGATAAGCTCTATGGGACTTATTATGAATACGACACCAAAACCAAGCAGACCAAGCTTCTGTACAACCTGATGCCACAGTTGAAGGAAGAAGACATGGCTGAAATGAGGCCTATCGAATTTAAAAGCAGAGACGGGTTGACAATCCATGGATATATTACCCTACCTAAAGCTGCATTGGAAGGTAAAAAAGTTCCTTTGATCGTAAATCCTCATGGCGGCCCTCAGGGAATCAGGGACAGTTGGGGATTCAATCCGGAAACACAGCTGTTTGCAAGCCGTGGATATGCTACGCTTCAGGTGAACTTCAGGATTTCCGGAGGATATGGAAAATCATTCCAGAAAGCAGGTTACAAGCAGATCGGAAGAAAAGCGATGGATGATGTGGAAGATGGTGTAAAATATGCCATTGAACAGGGATGGGTAGATAAAGATAAGGTTGCTATTTACGGAGGAAGCCACGGTGGATATGCAACATTGATGGGATTGATCAAAACTCCGGATTTATATGCTTGTGGAGTGGATTATGTAGGGGTATCCAACATCTTTACTTTTTTTGATTCTTTCCCGGAATACTGGAAACCATACAAAGAAATGGTAAAACAGATCTGGTATGATCTTGATAACCCTGAAGAAGCTAAAATTGCTAAAGAGGTATCTCCTGTGTTTCAGATTGATAAGATTAAGAAACCTTTATTCGTAGTACAGGGAGCTAATGACCCAAGGGTTAACATCAATGAATCTGATCAGATTGTAAAAGCAATGCGTGCCAAAGGTTTTGAAGTTCCTTATCTTGTAAAATACGATGAAGGACACGGATTTGGAAAAGAGCCGAACAGAATAGAACTTTATAAATCGATGTTGGGATTCTTTGCTGAAAATTTTAATAAGTAAACTATAATTTTATAATGTTTGGAACGGAAGGCTTGGTCTTCCGTTTCTTTTTACCATAAAGTCATTGCGAGCAAAGCGAAGCAATCTTATTAAAACCAGAAGTAGTAGAGTTGGAAAACGCAAAGACGCTAAAAATTTTCACAACAATCTGTATATTTTTAAGGCGCAAGGATTTTATCTCCGATAAAATTGAAGACTGCCTATTTTAGTTTTTTAGCTGATTATGTTGACTAAATAGATTTGAGAAGTCCCATGATTAGAAAATAATAAGACAGATCGCTTGCTGAAAATCTCTGATTTTCTTGCGCCTTACAATTATACATTATAACGATAAAAACTTTGTGCCCTTGCGTTTTCCAACAAAAATATTATTTTACAATTTTATCATTATCATTCATCAATTACCAATTATCACTCACCAACTTAGCCCCGATAGCAGCGGTTACCCCGGAACATGGGTGGAAGAGCCGGAGGGTAAGAGGGTGGGGTAATTTGGCGTGAGGAGTATGAGCGGATAGCGGGAAAAAGCTTCTTTAAACATAAGTAATGAGTAATCCGGGAATAATTGAGAAGATAAAAACATGATGAATAAAAGAAAAATTGAATTGTAAGAAAAATATTTTAAATTTATTAAAGTAAAACCAAAAGGCTAACCGTCATATCAGTATGGAGGTTGTCGAAAAAATAACAATGCCACAGAAGGAGAAAGAAAGCATCATCTCACAAACCGTTTCGAACTACGGAGGGAAGCTGATGTCTTATATTCGTCCGAAAGTGAAAAACACGGAGGATGCGGAAGATATTCTGCAGGAAGTGTGGTATCAGTTCAGTAGCCTTACGAATCTTTCTGAGATCGTAAACGTTGGGGGCTGGCTGTACAGGGTGACGGCGAATAAGATCACAGACCGTTACCGGAAAAAGAAAACAGAAAATCTTGAAGATTTCGTATATGAAGATGAAGACGGCAGTTTTTCTATCAAGGATATCCTTTTGATGGATGAAAGTGCCGGTCCTGAAGTGAAGATGTTTCAGGATGAGATCTGGAAAAAACTGTTTGAGGCGCTTGATGAACTTCCCGAAAAACAAAGGCTGGTCTACGTAGAAAATGAACTGAACGACAAAACCCTCCAGGAGATCGCCGATGAACAGGGAGAAAACATCAAAACCATCATCAGCAGAAAAAACTATGCTGTGAAGCACTTAAGAAACAGATTGAGAAAATTATACGAAGATTTAAAAAGTTAGAAAAAGAAATTATGAATCATAAACACAAAAAGGGTTGGATTTTTTTATTGCTATGTCCGCCATTAATTTTAGCTGCCGTTACATGGATTGTCATGATGCTTTGGAACTGCCTTCTTCCGGAGATTTTAGGAGCAAAAACAATTACTTTCTGGCAGGCCATGGGAATACTGATCTTAAGCAAAATTCTTTTCGGAGGTTTCCACTTTGGCAAAGGGGTGAGAGATTTCAAGGAAAGAAAGATGAGAGAAAAAATGGCAGGCTTATCTCCTGAAGAAAGAGAGAAATTTAAAGAAGTCTGGAGAAATAAATGCTCCGGTGGATTCTTCAACAGAAATAACGAATAATCTGAAATTTTTAAAGAAGTAGTAAAGTAAAAATCAGCATTCATTCGTCTCTATAAAAAACAAGAAGTAGTAAAATTTAAAATTTTGAAAAAATGAAAAATTCAGCATTAAAAGGGGCTCTTGGAGCATTAGCTGTTGCAGGTGTAGCCTTAATCGCTAAAAAAGCAATACAAAGAAGAAGATTTATCAAAGGTATTTTTGATGAGTATGGAATCAAAGAAAAGTCACCTTTCGGACTGGCAGATAAGATCAGAGAAATGAATGAGGAAGACTATCAGGAACTGAAAGGGAAATTCAAAAAAGAATTCCGTTCAAAATGCTGCAAAAAGGATAATACCTGCGAAGCATAAGAAAAGTAAAAACTAAATTGAAATTGTTACATTCCGGCTCGGGAAGCTTCGCTTCCCGAGCCGGAATTTTTACATAAAATAGTCCCAGTAAAGGCTTTTTAACACTATATTTGTTTCTTTCTAATTAAAAGCTATTTCCGGTTATGATGAGGTTTACAAATGTTTTTATTGTCATACTTTCATTTTTTTCGATCATATTGTTTGGCCAAAAGTCACAACAAAAACAATATATTTTCTTTTTACATAATAAATTTTTGGAAGATCATTCTTTTGAGGAAAAGCATCCGAAATATGGTGTTGCAGAATATGAGACAATACTCAATAAGCTAAAGGATAAAAATACGATTGTCATTTCTGAGAAAAGAAAAGCGGACACAGATCCGTCAGCGTATGCTGAAAAAGTAAAAAAGCAGATTGACAGCCTGATGAAAAAGGGAATTCCTGCCGGAAGGATTACCGTTGTGGGAACTTCGCAGGGAGGATATATTGCACAATATGTGTCTTATTATGAAAAGAATCCGCAATTGAAGTTTGTCTTCATCGGAGCCAGTTTTAAAGATGATTCTTTGGAAAAAGATAAAAATTTCAGATTGTATGGAAGGATTCTTTCTATTACGGAGAGATCAGATGACGGACATGTGCCGATGTCGTATGAACAGCGGTTCGTCAGATCCCACCTAAAAGACTTTAAAGAAATAGAGCTTAATACGGGATTGAATCATGGCTTTCTTTTCAAAGCACTTAATGAGTGGATTGCTCCCACTAAGGATTGGATTTCCCGTAAGTAATTACGGTCGGTCTATTACTGTTCAGTTCTTATGATTGAATTTACTACGAAATGATCTGCGTAATTTGCGAGATCTGCGGGAAACACCTTTAATATGAAGTAGAAATTCCTTGCTTTGCTCGGAATGACAAAGGGGCTGTTGAACTCATTCAATTCATGTATTTGTTGAGAAGTACAGTTTTATCGGAGATAAAATCTTTGCGCCTTAAAAATATGCAGACAGCTATAAAAAACTTTGCGCCCTTGCGTTTTTCCAACCAACGGATTATAAGCTATGTTGAGATTGCTTCACATGCAGTTCGCAATGACTTTTTGATCTATACTTCCAACAAAATTTTACCGTAAACATCAAACGCAAAGAAAAATAAATCCTTATTTTTGTATTGCTCAATGAAAGATTACTATTATTTTCTCGGTATATCACAGGATGCTTCAGAAGAAGACGTCAAAAAAGCCTATCGTAAACTGTCCTTAAAATATCATCCCGATAAAAATGACAATGATGACTTTTTTGCGGACCGTTTCCGTGAGATTCAGGAGGCTTATGAAACCTTAAGTGATCGCGCGCTGAGACGTACTTATGATCAGAATTTAGAAAACCATCAGCGAAGTTTCAGGTATAATATTCCGCCAGCCATCAAAACTTTTACAGCGAATAAAATTCATGCGAAAAAAGGAGAGGAGATTATCATCAACTGGCAGACGAGTAATGCCGATGTGGTGAAAGTATTGCCTTTCGGATTAGAAAAGCCGTATGGAGAGAGGATCTTTAAGATCACAGAATTTAAAGATGGAAAATTCCAGCTTCTGCTGCATGCAACCAATTCTCTTTTGCACAAAACGGTTGTTCAGGGAATTACCATCACAGAAGTTTTTGAAAACGATTCTGAAAAGTTCAAAAGTTCGGTGGAAGAAATGTTTAAGCCGCAGCCTGCAACAAGAATAAACAAGTCAGGTCAGCCTAAGATAATGATGCTGATCTGGGGAATTATTATTCTGGCAATTGCGATCTATATGCTGATAAAAAACTTCAGCTAATTGCGTTTATGCCATTTTCTTTCTTCCCGGGCATTTTTTACATCTTTTTCCCTTCTTGAATTTTTTACAGCATGATTTCTTTTCACAGAACATCTCTTCGGTATTGAATGAGTAAGGTGCCAATGGCGGAACTTTAAATGGGATAATCATATTCATGTTGCAAATATATTAATTTAGAATAAATATAATTAATAAAATTAATAAAATTTCATAAAATTCTTACAACCTGATGAATAGCAGTTTCAAATTAATTTAAAAGAGTTTTAATGGAAGTAAATTTGAATGACAGAAGCTTTCAGTATAAGAATAAAAATAGATGTTGAACACATTATATTTTTAAAAAAATTCGTTTAATAGATTCAATAATAAGGGTGAAATTTATTGATGATATACACTAATTTAATAATACGCAAAGAACTTAATTATATAGAAATTGATAGTTTTCCTTGTGTATTATGTATAGAATAATGGTTATTATTGATGAAATTAATGCTAACCTTATCATAATTTACGAAATGCAAATTGTGATAAAAATCACAAATAGATGTGTGAATTATCACCTCTCTGGTACTCTTGTGAAATCATTCAAAAAATTGTAATTTTACCCATCTTTTTACAAACAAAATCTAATAAATAAAAATGAATACAGAACAGTTTGTGAGCCGTCACATTTCCCTTAATGAAGCCGATAAACAGGCGATGTTGGAGAAACTTGGCGTTTCTAGTATTGAAGAGTTAATTTCTCAGACCATCCCTTCTTCTATCCGTTTAGAGAAAGATCTTGAGATCTCGGAACCACTTTCTGAATACGAAATGTTGAACCACTCAAAAGAATTGGCATCTAAAAATACTGATTATACAAGTTATATCGGATTCGGATACCACAATACCCTTTTGCCTTCAGCAATCCAGAGAAATATTTTTGAAAACCCTAGCTGGTATACTGCGTATACTCCATATCAGGCAGAAATTGCACAGGGAAGACTTGAAGCTCTTCTTAATTTCCAGACTGTAGTATGCGATCTTACAGGTTTTGCATTGGCAAATGCATCTTTATTGGATGAATCTACTGCTGCTGCTGAAGCAATGCATATGTTCTTCAACAACAGATCTAAAGACCAGAAAAAAGCCGGAGCTAACAAGTTCTTCATTTCTGACCTTGTTCTTCCACAAACCATTTCTGTATTAAAAACAAAAGCTGAAGGGTTAGAAATTGAGATTGTAGTAGGAGATCATAAAACATACCAGTTTGATGGTTCTTATTATGGTGTTTTATTACAATATCCTGGTAAAAACGGAATCGTTTTAGACTATACAGAAGATATTGTAGAATATAAAAAACTTGATCTTCAGGTAGCTGTGGCTTGTGACCCGATGGCTTTGGTTAAGCTAAAGTCTCCTGCAGAAATGGGTGCTGACTGTGCCGTAGGAACTACGCAGAGATTTGGTATTCCATTAGGGTACGGAGGTCCTCACGCAGCTTTCTTCGCTTGTAGAGAAGATTATAAAAGAGATATTCCGGGAAGAATCATTGGGGTTTCTCAGGATATGTACGGAAAACGTGCATTAAGAATGGCATTACAGACCAGAGAGCAGCACATCAAAAGAGAGAAAGCTACTTCAAACATCTGTACAGCTCAGGTTCTTTTGGCAGTAATGGCCGGTATGTATGCTGTATATCACGGTCCGAAAGGATTAAACTATATCGCTGATCAGATCCACTTTAAAGCCAATGCTTTAAAAGGAGGTCTTAAAGCATTAGGATATCAGGTAGTAGAAGAGCCAATCTTCGATACTGTGAAAATCACTATGGCTGAAGATGAGAAAGCAAGATTGGTAAGACTAATGCTTGATCACAGACTTAACCTTAACTATTTCACAGAAGGTGTAGTAAGCATTGCGATCAACGAAAGTACAACATTAGAGAAATTAAACTATCTGATGGCTTCTTTTGCTCAGTTTAAAGACAAGCAGACTTTCAAATTAGAAATCAAAGAAGGATACAGTATTCCGGAAGAAAACTTAAGAAAAGACGAAATTCTTACAGAATCAGTATTCAACAAATACCACACGGAAACAGAATTGATGCGTTACATCAAGCGTCTTGAGAGAAAAGACCTATCATTGACCCACTCAATGATTTCTTTAGGATCTTGTACCATGAAACTGAACGCAGCTACTCAGATGTTACCGCTTTCATGGGAAAACTGGGGAGCAGTTCATCCATTCGTACCTGTAAACCAGGCTGAAGGATATCAGGAAATGATCCGTGAACTGGAGAAAGATTTAGCAGAAATTACAGGTTTTGCAGGAACTTCTCTTCAGCCAAACTCCGGAGCTCAGGGAGAATACGCAGGATTAATGGTGATCAGAGAATACCATATTTCAAGAGGAGACCACCACAGAAATGTAGTATTGATCCCTCAGTCTGCACACGGTACCAACCCGGCTTCTGCTGCTATGGCAGGAATGAAAATCGTAGTCGTGAAAAACCTTGAAAACGGGGAAATCGACTTCGAAGATCTTAAAGCTAAAACAGAACTTCATTCAGCCAACTTATCAGCTGTAATGATCACTTATCCTTCTACTTACGGATTCTTTGATGCCAACATTAAAGAAATTACCAACCTTATCCATGAGCACGGAGGACAAGTATATATGGATGGTGCAAACATGAACGCTCAGGTAGGATTTACAAGTCCTGGAAACATCGGAGCAGACGTTTGCCACCTTAACCTTCATAAAACTTTCGCAATTCCTCACGGAGGAGGAGGTCCTGGGGTAGGTCCGATCTGTGTTGCTAAACACTTAGTACCTTTCCTTCCTTCCAACGCAAATATCAGAATTGGTTCTAAAGAAGCAATTGACGGTATTTCTGCAGCACCTTACGGCTCAGGATTGATCCTTAACATTTCTTACGCTTACATCAAGATGTTAGGAACAGAAGGTCTTAAAAAGGCTACAGGCCATGCTATTCTTAACGCTAACTATCTGAAAGAAGTATTAGCAGAGCATTTCCCGATTTTATATTCAAACGAAAACGGAAGAGTAGCTCACGAATGTATCGTAGATTTCCGTCAGTTCAAGTCTTTAGGAATTGAAGTGGCTGATGTGGCGAAGAGATTGATGGATTATGGTTTCCATGCTCCTACCGTTTCTTTCCCGGTTGCAGGTACTTTGATGATTGAGCCTACAGAATCTGAAAGCAAGGCTGAAATTGATCGTTTTGCTGAAGCGTTGATCTCTATCAAAAAAGAAATCGATGAAATTGCAAACGGTGAAGCAGATGCTACCAACAACGTATTGAAAAATGCTCCTCACACAGAACAATTGGTAATCTCTGATTCTTGGGATAAACCATACAGCAGAGAAAAGGCAGCTTATCCGTTAGAGTGGGTAAGAGACCACAAATTCTTCGCTTCTGTATCAAGAGTAGATGAAGCATACGGAGACAGAAACTTAGTATGTACTTGTGAGCCTATTGAAGCTTATATGTAATCTCAGTTTTTTAACGATAAAAAAAATCCCTTTCAGTAATGAGAGGGATTTTTGTTTTTATAGTCATTGCGAGCGTAGGGAAGCAATCTCTTTAACGCAATTGTCGCGAGGATTTTCGACTACTAATTGTTTCAAATGTTCGCAAAGGCGTTCCACTCAGCGAAGCTTAAACGATGTGTTTTTTCGACAAATTACGAGCCTTGTATGACCATTGTCATTGCGAGCGTAGCGAAGCAATCTCAATGATTTTTATTTGCTTTTAATCAGTTCTTCAAGCCTGGTCATCATATCATCCTTTTCTTTCAGCATTCTTTCATAAAGTGCAATTTTTTCTTCGTGAAGCTGGATGATTTTATCAATAGGATTGTAATTATTGACAATTACCCCTGTCGCGTTATCATGGAAGTTGCTTGCAATAATATTGATAGCCTGTTCTTCATCAAAATTCTGAAATGCTTCCACAGGAATTTTTAAAACCTCAGAAATCTTTTGAAGAAGCGGATCTTCAATGGTTTCTTTCTGTTCCAATAAGGAAATTTTCTTCTGATTCCAGTCATCCCCTAAATCCAGCGCTAAAGCTTCCTGTTTGATGCCCAGCATTTCTCTGAATCTTTTTACGTTTCTTCCCTGATGTATCTTTTGTTCCATTTGTGGTTTTTAAGCTTATTTGAAGGTTTATGATCAGTAAAGATAAAAAAATGTGGTAGAAAAATAGAATTAATGTTCGGACTTATTTTCCTAATTTAATTCAACTTATAAAAATATTTCATTTTTTTCGACCACTCTAAAAAACATTTTTTTCTGTCGATCTCAACATCAATTTTCCAATTTGGTTCTGTGATTTGTAGATTATTGAAAGCCTGATCAATTGTAATAAAAAAATGATTGAAAAATATTTTTCTTTCGTGGATTTTTGTTGAATCATCTACACTTTTTAATATAAGATTTCTTCCTAAGTATTTTTTTAAATCAGATTCTATAGCTATATATTCCAGTTGTCTCATACGTTGTCTTTTCCTACCAATTAAGTTATAGTAATGAATTGATTTGCCTTTAAGAAATTCAAAATTATTATATTCAGAATATCTATTAAAAATTATAATTCGATCAATTTTTTTTGGTAATTTGAAGATTATCTTTAAAAAATTTTGTATTTGTGTATTATCTTTAAAGTCATAATAGTGCAAGGAAAGAATATTAGATGATAGTAGTGAAAATAGAAGAAATTCAATGTTTTTATTTGCTTTATTTATTTTGTTGTATCTATAATGTATGATATTGGGTTGTGAATCTAAAGTTATTGCGAATAAGCAATCTATTGTATCACAATTATCATTATAAAGATCTTCAAAAATGTTGTCATTATTATTGTCAATAACGTTATTGTCAGAAATTCTATTATTATCTGAGAGTTCCACTACCAATGTTTGCAATATCTCAATATCATCAATATTTTCCTCTAAAAAATTTAAATATGATTTTGTTAAAAGAACATTTAAATTCTCATTAAATAAGATACTATTAATGTCTGCAAATGATTTATCACGAGAATTTGATACATATTTTTCAATGATATCTAATGATGGTAAAATAGTCATTATAATAATTCTTTTACTAAGTTATATGTATTGTCGTAGAACCCTGATGGGAAGCTTGGTGATAATTTTCCTTTTATATCAATAGAATGTGATGTGATTTCAAATTTCTTTTCTGTGCGCTTAAAGTAGTGTATTGTAATATCTTCAGGCTTCAAATTATATTCTTTATTCTTTATTAAAACTTGTAACTTTCTTATAATGTGTTCACTGTGGGTTTCAATAAAATAATTATTGTTATTTCCTATACTTAACAATGTCTCAATAAATTTAGCTTGTAGTGAAGGATGTAAATGAACTTCAGGTTGCTCAATTAGTAATGTTTCGTTTTTATGAGTGAATTTTTCTGATAATATAGCTTGAAACAAAATTGGTAATTGTAATGAAACACCATATCCGACATCTGTGATATTAGACCAAAATCCCTTTGTCTTAACATTTAACGCTAAAACTGGTAATTCTTTATTTTTTATTATTTCGACTTGTTCTGCGATACCAGATTTATGTATAAATTTATTTAATAAATCAATTTTATTTTTAAATTCTCTTTCACTTTGACCTGGATCACCTAATATATTAATTAGCTTTTCAATATCAATAAGTTTATAATTGGATTTTTTATCTTCTTGAAAATATAATCTTTTGGGAGAATTTCCAATTGGATTAACAAAACGAAAACCATCTATATACTCCAAACAATAATTTTGGAAAATGAGTAAAAATATAACTTTATAATATATATCCAGAGGATTTTCAATATCTAAGGCTAAAATTTGCTTTTTAATATCTGGTTCAAACAAAGTAAAAAAGCCTTCTTTTTGTGCTAAACAATCCTTTAGTTCAAATTTGAAATCTTTGAAATTCCCAATAATAGTAGAAGAAAGCTCTCGTTGACTATCGTATAAATCGATTTTTTTACTTTGTATTTCTATCTTTCCAAAAATATCATTTTCAATAATGGTTGTAATATTTTTATGATTATTTAAAGTAGAACTTAAAATAAACTTTATTGACGTTTTTGAAGATTCTATATTGTTTAATAAATTGATTATTATTTGATTGTCAAATTCGTTTTTATCAAGTTTGTTGGTGAATTTCAGAAAAAATTCTATGTATTTTGATGAATCACTAAATGAAAAATTTAATTTTCGTGACTTAATCTTATCTCTAATTACTTCTTGGTAATTTCCTAAGTCTGTGTAATCTCCTCTCAATTTTAAATTACTTTCTAATGGTGAATCAAGCGTTTGCTTAAGTGAAAGTAAAAATTTCAATAGTGAACTTTTTCCACCACTATTTTCACCTATTAGAATATTTACTCTTGAAAATTCTAAATCCTGATTGTCAAAGTTTCTGAAATTATGAATATTTAATTTCATATGTCAATTTAATTTATAGTTTGTAATAAAACTTTAATATATAAAATATCTTAAAGTATAAATTTAAAAGTTATTTTACTTTCAATAAAATAATTTTTTTAATTTTAAAGTTGCCTTATTTTTAATATAATAATCTCTAATTAATAAAAAAATATTTTATCTGTTAGAAAGAAAATAATATTATTACAAACTTGCGAAAAAAAAAATTACATTGCTTACGGGAAACCGCAAAAATATTATTTCTTAAAACAAAATCACCTCCCAAAAACTGAGAGGTGCCTAGTATTTAAATTCCGGTTTTTTATCTTCGCTTAAAGCTATACGCCAGCAAAATAGCAAAGCCCATAGTAACGCAGGTTATAATTGAAATGGTTTCAATGGAAATTCCACTTTTCATCTGTGTGTTTTCTTTTTCACATGAAAAAAAGAATAATAATGTCATGAACAGACATACCGATAGTAATTTTTTATCCATAAATGTATTTGTTTGGTTACGAAATGTTTATAGCAAAAAGTATACCGGATTTGTAGACTAAGAAATGGGTTTATTAAGTTGTCCTTTTAGTTAGTACCTGGGATTAATGAGTAACAAACGTTATCCTATTAATAGCCCTTCGACAGGCTCAGGGTGACAATCCGAATACCAACCGAAATTTTTAGCGTTGTCAGGCTGAGCCTGTCGAAGCCGGTATTACTAAAGTGATAGGTTTTTACTGCTTAATTTTCGGTTAAATTTTTGGAAACGTTATCTATTACCAAAATATAATGACAATAATGAAAAATAGTACCAGCAATGAAAAGGAGAGAAGCTATTATTATCTCAGTAGTCAGGTGATGTAGGATAAAATGCAGGATCAGGAAAAGTACAGCGGAATAGATTAGGGAAAATAGGATAGAATAAAATGCTTTTGTTTTGTAGGTAAGAATTCTTGTATTTTCGTTGTAGTAGAAGTATTCTTTACCAGGTGAGAAAACTAATGGGGATTTGTTGGCAAAATCAAGTTTAAACATTTTGTTTTCACCTATGATGGTGCCGTCAGCAAGAACAATATCAGTTAAACCCCTTTCTGTGATTGAATGACATACTGCATCAGTGACATTTTTAAACGTTTTGCTATCTTTTATTTCTCTCTCAAAAGTATAAGTAAAGGGGAACATATAATTTTAGTCTTTATTATTTGTTTTTCCTTCATCCCAATAATAAGTGTCCGGGTAGATTCTCGCTCCAAAAACAGCAGTCCCCACCCGTACAATCGTGGCGCCTTCTTCAATGGCCGTTTCCAGATCGCTGCTCATTCCCATGGAAAGCTCTTTCATTTCTACGTTGGGGATATTTTCGGTGATGATGTCCTGCTGAAGATTTTTCAGGATTTTAAAGCATGCTCTTACTTTATCGGTCTCGGCACTGAACAGACCGATGGTCATCAATCCCTTTATCTTTAAAGTAGAGTAGTGAGAGACCTTTCGGGTAAGTTCAATCGCCTGATCAGGATTAACGCCAAATTTGCTTACTTCATTGGATGTATTCACCTGAATCAAAACATCCATTGTTCTGTTTTCAGCCAAAAGTCTTTGATGAAGTTTTTCAGCAAGTTCCAGACGATCCAGAGACTGGACGCAGGTAACATCGTATTTCAGGATATCTTTGATTTTATTGGTCTGAAGATGGCCGATAAAATGATTTTCATGGGGAATGTCTTTCAGGTCTTCATATTTCTCCTTCAATTCCTGTACCTTGTTTTCTGCGATCAATTCCTGTCCGTTTTCCAAAGCAATTTTGATACGGTCTGCAGAAACAGTTTTCGTAGCCAGTAATAATCTGACTTCATTATTGTTTCTTCCGGATTGCTCACAAGACTTTCTTATTCTTTCATTGATCAAAGCGAGGTTGTGGAGAATATCTTCTTTCATGATGGGATAATTTCTTTAGCCTCCAGTTTTTTTATTAAAGCAGCTTTGACGGCGGTTAAAGCATGGTCTTTAGCTTCAGCAAAAGAAACAGAGTATTTTCTTTCAATCGTTCTCAAATCTTCCGGAAACTGTGCTAATAATTGATTGTAGTACGAATCCAGAACGTCAGCGGAAGGCATTTCATAATTAATTTTTAGCTGGAAGCGTCTTAAAAGGGCGGTGTCAATAATCTCAGGATGATTGGTGGCACAGATTAAAAGCGCATTCTCAGGATAATAATCAATCAGTTGAATCAGGGTATTAACTAATCTTCTCATTTCACCCACATCTTTATCATCGCTGCCTCTCGCTTTTCCGATCTGATCCAGTTCGTCAAGAAAAAGTACGGATCTTTCTCTGGCGGCTTTATCAAAAATCATTTTAATATTCTGGGACGTTTCCCCGATACGGGATGAAACAATATTGCTAAGGTTTAAAATAATAATATTTTTTCCCAGAGCATTGGCAATGGCCTTGGCCGTCATTGTTTTTCCACATCCGGAACTTCCTTCAAGCAGAATCTTATGGTTAACCGGCAGGCCGTATTCCTGCAGTTCCTTAACATAAGCATGCTCCTTGATAAGTTGTACAAGCTGCTCCCTGTTGTTCGCATTGAGAAATACTTCGTTAAGATTTACCTGTTCTTTATCTTGAATAATAAGGTTGTACAGATTCATAATGACAATTAAAAATATTGAGTAAACAAAGATAAAGCTTTATTGGACGTCAAAAAGAATCCTGAAAAATAATAAACAGCTGGTCCAGCGTAAAATGGATTGTAATGATAAATGAACTGATGTTGGTGTTAGCAACAATTTGTGAAAATCTGTGAGATTTGTGGGAAAAAGACTCAATAAAAAATAAAGCCAGACTTGCGACCGGCTTTATTCATTGGATATTAAAATTTGTTATGAAACTAAGATCTTTCTGCTTATGTTTTTGTACCCTTTTACCCGATGGGTAAAAGAGTGATCCGATCTCTCAGACTAAAAACATAAAACAATATAATTAGTATAGATTTTCTATAGGCTTGTTTTGTTTTAAGATTAGTTTCTTTCTCTTCTTACTGTCATGAAATATGAAGTAATTACGACTAAACCTGTTGCGATACCGATATAAGTTATCATTTTGTATTATTTTTAATTATTTGACTTTTTTTTATCAATCTTTCAATTGCAATATTACTACTTTCAAATCATGTGCCAAAGTAAAATACTATGATGTTTATCAGTGTATTAGCGTGTTTCAGGTTCATGTATTGGTGAATTTTTGTTTACAATAAATTAATGTATTATTTGAAATTTATTAATACTTTTATTATTCTATCTGTAAAATTATGTGAATGTGTTAACTGTTTATCGACTTCTATATTGGACTTGATAAAACAAATAATAAATAATGCTTAGCATAATATTGTTTTAAAGTGTATTTTTTGAACGTTAATTTTTCACTTCAAACAGATTTTTATGTTAATAAAATTTATTTTTAACACTGATTTCTATGTTGGAATTTTTGTCAGCTGTCATATTTCATGTCAGAGAGAAATAGGAGTTTGTGTCACAACTGAAAATAACATTGTCTGCTGACCGATGGCTTGGATGCCATGTTTTGAATTACCCGGAGGCTTTTACTACTTTTGTATAAAGAATGAATTTTATGGGACGCAGTTATATTTTTCTTGCTCTGGCAATCATATTTGAAATTATTGCCACTACTTTTCTGAAAAAATCTGAGGAATTTTCCAAACTATGGCCATCTATAGTAACAGTTGCCGGATATGCCTGCGCTTTTTATTTTTTAAGCCTTACCCTTCGTCAGATTCCTGTAGGAATTACCTACGCCATCTGGTCCGGCGTAGGGATTGTATTTATAACGATGATCGGAGTGATAGCATTCAAACAGATACCGGATCTGCCGGCTATCATTGGTATTGTCCTGATTGTAACCGGAGTGATTATTATCAATGTATTCTCAAAAATGGGAACCCATTAAACAATAATATCCTGCTGCATTTGCTGCTGCTTCCAGTGTTCAGACCTTTTTTTGTATAAAAAGAACTTCCCCAGTTTATATTTGAACTTTAAAAAACCTCTGAACTCAATGCCGTCAAATAAAGTAAAAGGAATAGAAGGATTTTCTGCCAGAGACTGTTTTATACCCTTACTGAAGACAGTAGGACCAGTAGTAGCGTGTACATCATTCGGATACCGGTGATTATTGATATTATCAAGCATCAGTTCTAATGTTTTCTTAAGAAAAGGATGGTTTTTATTAAAAATAAGTCCCCATTGCACATATAAATTGGCATGTCTTTCCGCACTGATCACCGCTTCGTCACTTTCTTTGATAAGTTCCCGGAACGGCTTTACGATACTGCTGTCAATATCCAGATAAATGCCTCCTTTTTTATATAAAACAGCGTACCTGAAAAAGTCAGCTTTTGCAGCACCAATTGTCAGTTTATGGTAGGTTTCAATATAGCTGGGAGGAAATTCTTCTGTGAGAAATTTTTCAATATCACTGTCATCATAAAAGAAGTAGCTGTATTCCGGATTCTTTCTTTTCATATTCCAGATGTGATATCGTGTTATCAAAGGGAGCTTTTTGGTTTTAAAAGTCTGAAATATTTGTTTGGGTACTGCCATGTCCTGTTTTTAATAAATTCTTATACAAATTCTTAAATCCTTTTTCGTCAGTGATGTGCATGCAGTAATAAGAGTTTTCATAAGGAGAAGGGAATCCCTGAAATTTGAAACAGCTTATGCCGGCTTTGTTTTTTGATTGTATTTTGAAGAAATGGTTAAAAGCCGGAAGAAGAAAATTTTAATTTTTTTTTAATCTTCCAGATTGTGAATTTTAATATTAAGTTCAGATATTGTAAAATCAGTTTTCTTTTTTTAAGGGTTGAATGATAGATTGGAAAAAATTGAAGGTGAAAATTCTGTCGTAGAATATATCCAGGCTGTTTTCAATAATTGCATCCGTGTAGCAGGCAGTATCAGGAACAAATGTTTCCTCTACAAAAACAAACCAGAGTTCTGAAAGCCCAAATCTTCTTCTAAACTCTTCAGATGCATTGCTGTCGGGAACGGCAGAATGTTTAAGATCACAAAACAGGATTCCTTTTTCCTCCCCTTCATGGACTACAATATTAATGGAATGATGCAGGTAACTAACAATTTTCATTTTTGCATCGAAACATTCTACAAAATGGTGAAGATCGATAAGCTGTATTACTTTTTCTTCCTGCTGAGATTCGGTCATAAAAAAACATTCTACTGATATTTCCTGAGTGAGTTCTTGAAAAGCTGTTAATTCCATATGTGTTCATTTATCAGCACAAAGGAATAGAGAAAAGAAGGATACAAATTTGTTTTTATACAAAATGGCTGGTATTTTATACGAAATCCTGAAGGATGATCATTGGTATAATAAAATACCGGTTTTGTATAATAAAACAACTTTAATTTCCGTTATTGCCTATTTTTGTAATAAAATGAGCCTGCCATATGAAATATAGCCCGTGGAAATTTGAAGAAACCTTTGTGATCGATTTTCTGGTGGAAGCGAAGTATGGATTCCGAAGGCATCTGCTGTTCCTGATCTTCTTTTTCTTTTTACTGTACAGCGCAAGATTCTGGCACTGGTATTCCGGAATATATCAGTACTATGTTTTATTCTTTGTGTATGTGATTCTGATCGCAATGGTCTACATTAATATATATGTATTGGTTCCTCGGTTTTTCTTTAAAACAAAATATGTCACTTATCTTGTTCTGCTCGTCCTTATGGGTGTGATGGGACTTAATTTCATCGGGTACAGTTTCAGACATCTTTTTCAGGATTTCAGAACACAATACATTCCGAAAGATAATGAAAGAGGAGGCATTTATGAGGGCGTTCTGATGTGTATTCCGATCATCCTGACGACGACAACCATCAAACTTCTGCAGAAATGGATCAGTGATAATAAAAGAATCAATGAACTGAGCAATCTTACCCTGAATATGGAGCTGAATGAATTGAGAAACCAGATCAATCCGCATTTTCTGTTCAACATGCTGAATAATGTAAAAGCATTGATCAGAACAGATCCGGCCAAAGCATCTGTAGTCATTGTAAAACTTTCCGAGTTTCTCAGATATCAGCTGTATGAAAACAGCGAAGAAAAAACGTTGCTGACTTCAGAGATTGATTTCCTGTCTAACTTTTTAAATCTTGAAAAAATAAGACGGGACAATTTTTCTTTTGACATTCAGGTCAATATTGATCAAAGAGTAATAAGCAGTACCTTTATTCCTCCGAATCTGTTTACCACTTTTGTAGAAAATGCTGTGAAACATAGTGTAGATCTCAGTGGAAGAGAATCCTATGTGAAAATAGAAATCAATATCAATAACAGGCAGCTTTATTTTAAATGTGTAAATTCAATAAGTACCGGTTATCTTCCTTCGGACAAAAAGAGCAGTGGACTTGGGCTCGCCAATATCACAAGAAGACTGGAACTTCTTTATAGTGATACTTTTGATCTGAAGACAGATCCCGGAAAGAAAGAATATATAGTAAATTTAAAAATTCCCGTGTGATGAATTGTATTATTATTGATGATGAACCTCTGGCAAGATCCGAAATGAGATCGCTGATCACTGAAATTTCCGGTATTGATATCCTTGGGGAATTTTCCAATGCGCCGTCTGCCCTCGAATTTCTTAAAGATAATGAGGTAGATCTTATTTTCCTCGATATAGAAATGCCCATGGTAACAGGTCTTGAATTTGTAGAAATGCTTCCGAAAAAATCACTGATTATTTTTACTACCGCCTATTCTCAATATGCATTGAAAAGCTATGAACTGGAAGCCGTAGACTATCTTTTGAAGCCTGTTGATCCGCAAAGACTGGAAAAAGCAATTGATAAAGCGGTACTTTATACAGAGCTTTTATCTAAAGATACCGTTAAAAATACCGTGGAATCCAATACGGCAGACTTTTTATTCATCAAAGCAGAACGAAGATTCTATAAAATCAGTTTTTCAGATATTAAATTTATTGAAGGGCTCAAAGATTATGTAGTTATTCATACAAAGCAGCAAAAGCTGATCACAGCAATGAATTTAAAAACCATTCATCAGAAGATTTCCGGGGAAACCTTTATCAGAGTAAGCAAATCCTACGTGGTGAATATGAATTTTATAGATTCATTCGACAATCATAATATATACATTGAAGACTCCGAAATTCCTCTTGGAGAAGTATACCGCTCCGAGTTTTTTACAAGATTTGCAGGAGGTCTTCTCAATTCAGACTGATATATAAGTAATGAGTAATGAGCAATAATAAATATCGGTCATATGATTAGAAAATTTGTGTAATCAGTGGGGAAAAATAGAATATTATGATTCAATAGCAACGGGCTTTAGTCCGTTAGATAAATAAAAACAATCAACGGCTTCAACCAAAACATAAGAATAGCGGTTTATTCAATAAAGCTTCTGATCCTTTTCACAATAAAAACTTCTCCTTTTTCCTACGCCGGTTTGTTTCTTAACCAATTTTTGTCCACAAACCGGACATACCGATTTTGTATGAACCAGCCAATGCTTTTTCAAAACAAATTCTCTTTTCAATTTCAAAAAATCAAAACTGTAATTCCTGGCTTCAGCAATGAGCTCTTTTCTTTTTTTAGCAGGAAGATTACCCAGTAAACTTTCAGGCTGCACACCAATTCTGAAAAGAACCTCATTCTTAATAATATTGCCTACACCTGAAAAAATATCCTGATTCATCAATGCATCACAAACCATCATTTTTGGATTGGATTTTAATTTTTCTTCGGCTTTTTTGGGGTTCCATTGGTCGCTCATTACATCAGCTTCCCAATCAATTGTTGAAAAATATTCAATAGGTACGGATTTTACGGAACAGGTGTAAAAATAAATGTTTCCGGTAGAGAAAAACAAGGCCAAACGCAAACTTTTATCCGGTTTGGTCTGCTCATCAACACTGTAAGAACCGAACATTAATAAGTGAATTCTGATAGCTGCCTTTTCAAAAACTAGGTAAGTCTGTTTTCCAAAAGTACGGATTTCGAGAAGAGTCTGGCCAATGAAAGAATCTTTCTCAAATTGGGCATTCCCTGAAACTTCTGTCACTTGCTGCCCTGCAAATGGTTGCAAGGTTTCTTTCATTAATATAATGGATGGACCTTCAGGCATACGTTTGTTTTGAGATAAAGATTCAAATAATATTCCATAGCTGCATACAACCTGATTTTTATCCCAAAACAAACCTGTTTAAAATATTTTTAGGCCAGTTTTTGTCCTACAAAACGAATGACGGAACCTGTCCCGTTATGGAATAGTCCCTCATTGAGCTCTATTTCTGTTTCAGCTAATTCAATAATATCATAATCCGGAAAATCGGCTTTGATTTCTTCAATAGAGAATAAAGACTCAAGATCTTTTGGACCACCTACTTTTTCGTTTTTTGCAATATATTCAAGATGATTTTTGCTGAAAGCTTCGAAAATAATAAAACCACCTTTACGGAGATATTGATTTAACATCTGATGAATAGAAGATTTGATCGCACCCGGAAAATGAGCGTAGATAAGCGCAATGGCATCAAACTGCTCTTTCTGATAATCCAAAGTGGAAAGTTCTCCCACCTGATAATCAATAATAACCTGCTGTTGCCCGGCCAATTGTAACGCTTTATCTCTTCCGTTTGCACTGATATCGAAAGCAGAAACCAGCCATCCTTGTGTGGCTGCAAAAACAGCATTTCTTCCTTCTCCTTCTGCGGGGAAAAGTATTTTACCTGGAGTTAATTGTGATAATTGTTCTCTTAGATAATTGTTGGGTTCTGTTCCATACGCAAATTCTTCGCTGCTGTACCTTTCGTCCCATCTGTTGAGCCATGTGTTGTCTGTCATAGTTATAATTTAAAATTTGAAAGAAGAATTATAGGGATTCTTCAACTGTATTGGTTGTATCAAATGTAAAATATTTATTCAAGCTTTCCGATTCCTAAAAAACGTTTACTATCATAGATTTTTTGAATGGAAGATCTCACTAATAAAAATATAAATACTATTCCGTACAATTAAAATTTGGAGTAATTTTGAAAAATGATGAATTTAAACCAGATTTTCACCAATCAACGTACAGGAAACAATCCACAGACCAAAGCTTCACGAACTGATTTTCAAAGGGATTTCGACAGAATTATCTTCTCTTCTGCCTTTAGAAGACTGCAGAATAAAACGCAGGTTTTTCCTCTTCCGGGAAGTGTTTTTGTGCATAACAGACTTACGCATTCTCTGGAAGTATCATCCGTAGGAAGAAGTTTAGGAAGTATTATCGGTGAATTTATTGCTGAAGATTTTAAAAATGAACTCACTGAAGACTCAAAGAATTTTTATCTCTATAATTTAGGAAATGTAATTGCCGCAGCATGTTTATGCCATGATGTGGGAAATCCTGCATTCGGACATTCCGGGGAAGATGCCATTGCAAGCTATTTTGAACGAAATGAAAAGGATCTGAAATCAAAATTCAATGAAAAGGAGTGGGCAGATCTGGTTAATTTTGAAGGAAATGCAAACGCCATCAGAGTATTGGCACAGCAGCAACAAGGAAAAGATGCAGGAGGTATCCAGCTGACATTTTCTACACTGGCAAGTATTGCAAAATATCCATGTGAGGCTGTTGCAAAGAAAAAAGGAGTCATTCACAGAAAGAAATTCGGTTTTTTCCAGAATGAGAAAGATATATTCCTGGAAATTGCTAAAGAAACACAGCTTATTTCTGAAAGTGAGGAACCTCATATTTTCAAAAGACATCCTTTTGTGTGGCTGGTAGAAGCGGCTGACGATATCTGTTACAACATCATTGATATGGAAGATGCCCACAGATTGGGAATTGTTTCCACAGCAGACTGCAAAAACCTGTTTTTCGAGCTGGTAAAATCGGAGACGGATGATGTTCAGAGAATTGAAACAAAGTTACGTTCTATATCCAATGAAAATGAACAGATTTCTTATTTAAGAGCAAAAGTAATCAATGCATTAATCAACAAATCGATTGAGATGTATAAGCATAACTTTGAAACGATTCTTGAAGGAAATCTTAGTAATGGATTACTTGATATTTATAAAAAAGAAAATAAAGCACTGCAGGATATCGAAAGTTTCTCGGTAGAAAAAATTTACAATCATAAAGCTGTTGTTGAAATTGAAAATGCCGGTTACAATGTAATGTATGAATTGCTGGATCACTTTATTCCTTCCATTCTGAAGTCTAAAGATAACAGAAAATCATATGATGAAAAAGCTTTGAAATTAATTCCAAAGCAATTCATTTACAATGACGGAACCGATTATCAGAAAGTTCTTGGAGTTATTGATTTCGTTTCCGGAATGACAGATAATTACGCTACCGATTTATATAGAAAAATTAAAGGAATAGACATCGGAATGACCGTATAAATTCTATTTACTGTAATAATTCAGAAGCCTCTTCAATTAGTGATCTCATTAAAGCAGAGGCTTTTTTATGCTTTAAAAGTGGCGCAATCTGACCGGACCAGAAGAAAACCAGATCATTTTTTTGCTGTTCCAAAGCTGCTTTTCTCAATGCCCCCATAAAATGTGTCTGCAATGGGAACGGTAATGTTTTTTCTGTTGCTGCCAATACATCTCTTGTGATTTTTGTCGTAATTCCACGTCCTAATCTTCCGGTATAAGCTCTGGTTAAAGTAGTGGATCTCGCAGCTTCAGAAAATAAAAACTCTTTGTGTATCGGTAACGCTCCGGATTCTTCAGTAGCCAGAAATGCTGTTCCGATTTGTACAGCATCGGCTCCCAACTTAAAAGCCCCCGCAATTCCACGGCCGTTGGCAATTCCTCCTGCAGCAACTACAGGAATTTTTACCTTATCTTTAATCAATTGAATCAAAGAAAAAGTTCCCGTTACAGAAAACTCAGCACTATCCAGAAATGAAGGTCTGTGACCACCGCTTTCAAAACCGGAAGCCACAATAACATCCACGCCTGTTTTTTCCAAAGCAATCGCTTCATCAAGTGTTGTTGCATTTCCCAAAACAACGGTTCCCTGACGATGAAGATCTTCGATGAGGTTTTCACCAAGCAGTCCAAACATAAAGCTGAAAACTTTAGGCTTTATATCCAAAACCACCTCCAGCTGATTTTGAAATCTCGATTCAAAAGGGAGTGGTGTTGAAGGAATATCCGTCTGCAGAAGATCAAAATAAGGTTTGAAAGTCTCAACAGCCTTTTGGTATTGTTCTTTTGTGTGTTCTTCGTTAATGATATCGTGATCACTTACCCAGAGATTAAGATTGTAAGGTTTGTCCGTTTTGGATTGTATCGCTCTGTGAGTGTCATAGATTTCCTGCGGTGATAACGTATACGCTCCGAAACCTCCCAATCCGCCAAGATTACTAACTGTTGTTGTCAATTCAACAGTAGAAAGACCTCCTCCAAAAGGCCCTTGCAGGATAGGGTATTCAATTCCTAATAATTCCGTAATTCTATTTTTATTCCACATGATTGTATTGGTTTTCATTAAAAATCTGAATTAAGGCTGTACATTGGTCAAAGTCTTGTTAACGATCATCCATTGTCTGTCTATATGATTGAAAGTTATGAAATTATAATAATTAAAATCATACATCCTTACGTTTAATTTTGCAACAGCAATTGAATTCATAATGTCGATTGAAATAATCTCCGCTTTAAAATCTTTTCCTGATTTCTGCGGACTTATACGATTTCCAACGCCTTCAATATATTGCTCTGCAGTTTTGAAATACGGAACTCCGTTAACGTCTCCGAAAAGCAAAGCATCTTTATAAAAAGCTTTGGCAAGAATATCGGTATTTCCTTCATAAATCCCTTTGAAATAATAATTCTCTATCACATTTCTTATTTCAGTTTCTGCGGTCTGACTGGTTTTCATATTCTTTACATTTTGTGCATGGCCGCCCAACGGAAAGCTGAGCAGCCATGCTATAATTAATGATAGTTTCATGATAAATGGTGCCCGGCACCCATTCCGCCGTCAACATTGATGATGGCTCCGGAAATTAATGTGTTCTTTGCAATCGCATGAATCATCTGAGCAACTTCTTCCGGCTCTCCGATACGATTAATGAGGTGGATTCCTGCATTATTGTCAAGGTCTGCACCATGCATGGGAGTTCTGATCAATCCGGGAGCCACCGTATTGACTCTGATATTATCTTTCCCAAACTCTGCCGCCAGCTGCAAAGTCAGTGCATGAATAGCTCCCTTACTCGAAATAGGCGCTGTGGAAGGAGACTCCGCAATGGCATGATACACCAATGGTGTTCCTACATTAATTACCACACCCTCTTTTTGTCTGATCATCTGAGGAATAACAGCCTGTGTAGTGAAGAATGTTCCTTTTAAATTTGTTGTTAAAAAACGGTCCAGATAATCTTCGGTAACTTCAAGGAAAGGCTTGTTCTCGTAAATTCCGGCATTATTGACGAGAACGTCGATTGATCCGAATCTTTGAACTGCTGTTTTTACCAATGCTTCCCCTGTTGATTTGTCAGAAACACTTCCGGCAACCATTGCCAGATTTTCACCGGCTCCAAGTTCATTATAAACATCCTGTAGTTTAGATGCCGTTTGGGAATTGATGATGACATTATCACCTCTGTCCAGGAAATAACGGGCCGTTTCCAATCCTATTCCTGAAGAAGCTCCTGTTATAATTACGGTTTGTTTTTTCATTGCTGATTTATTTTTTTCCTGTTGAAAACCCCTGTTCTTTTAATACTGAAACCTGTTCTCCGGCATATCCCCAGTTATCATCCTCAATCTCGTTAATGACAATATGGGTTAAGTGAGGATCCTTATTCAAAACTGAGGTGACAGCTTCACTTATTTTTCTGATTAATTGCTGTTTTGTTTCGCGGTTAAGATCTTCGCGAAGCACATCTACTTTGATGAATGGCATGATGGTAAAATTTTTAAGGTTATAGAATTAATAAGCTTCCGCTACAAGATGGATGTTTAAGTCAAAATTGTTGTATATCAGCGTATCACCAAGGTTGGTGAAGAAATTGGAAGATCTGAATCTGATGTTGAATTTCGTTCTGTCTACTATGATCTTGGTTTTTAGAACGGCCATATTATCTGTTTTTACAATCTGCAGGCTTGTGTCTATAGGATGTGTAATTCCTTTTATGGTAAGATCTCCTTTTGCATAATAAAGATTTTCATCACCCGGTTCAGCATGCGTGATTTCGAAATGAGCTTCAGGAAAATGCTCAGAATTAAAGAAATCATCAGAAGCCAGATGATTGGCAAACTGTGCATTGGTTTCAGCATCTTCAATGTCCAGGATTTTGATGGAACGGGTATCTATGACAAACTTTCCTGACATAGAACTTCCTTCTCCAAATGTGAAGTTTCCATCTTTTATACCGATAGTTCCATTGTGAGCGCCGGTTACTTTTCTTCCGATCCAGTCGATAGTACTGTTTTCTGTATTGACTTTAAAATTTTTTGTGTCCATTTTTATTGGGTTTAAATATTGACACAAAGTTCAGCCGACTGAAGGAAAAAATTATGTGATGTACCTCACAAAATAGAGGAAGAGATTAATTGTTTTAAAGAGGTTGATTACTGGTGCAGCCTGCTCAAAGTTTCTCTGGTTACTCCCAGATAAGATGCAATCAGATGTTTCGGAACCAGATTGTACAATTGAGGATACATGGATAGAAGTTCTTCATACCGGAATCTGGCATCATTATTCATAAAAGATAACAAACGTTTCTGGGCGGCTACATACCCTTTATTGGTTCTCCATCTGAAAAAATGTTCAACTTCATGAATTTCATTACAGATCTTTTCCCTGTCCTCGTTGGAAATAGAAAGGATGCTGGCATTGGTGATACAGTCTACATTGATGGTTGCTCTTGTTTTATTGTAAAGTGCATCAAAATCTGTCACCCACCACGTAGGCATGGCAAACTGAAGGATAAACATTTTCATGCTGTCATTAAGATAAAATGCTTTCAGACAGCCTTCCAGAACAAAATATTCATGATTCACAAAATCACCTTCCGAAATAAGACTTTGCCCTTTTTTTAAAGAGATCAGGTTAAAATGTCCGAAAACATAATCCAATTGCTCTTCAGTAATTGAAGTGAATTTAGAGATGTGATCTTTTAATATTTCTTTTGAATTGACCATGATGTAATGAATATTCAAAAGTAAGTCTTTTTCAGAATAGTTTTGGTTAAAAAAAAAATATGATATCATAAAGTCTGATTTCCCGGGGATTATATTCCGGATCTTACATTTATTTTTCTTATATTTAAGCAGCTACTTACAAAAAATGTTTTTAACAAAAACAGGTGGTGTAACGACATATTAATAAAAATTAAAACTATGAGTATATATTTTGCACCCGTTATTTTCTTCGGGCTTATCATTTTATTCGCTTCGTTTTTTGTCGTTAAGCAGGAAACAGCAGCGATTATAGAGCGTTTCGGGAAATTCCGTGCGGTAAAGCATTCAGGTCTTCACCTTAAGCTGCCCATCATAGATCAGATTGCCAAAAGACTTAATCTGAGAATTCAGCAGTTGGATGTACTGATTGATACAAAAACATTAGACAATGTTTTTATTAAAATGAAAATTTCTGTTCAGTATCAGGTCATCAGAAGTCAGGTGGGAGATGCCTACTATCGTTTGGAAAATCCTGAAAATCAAATTACTTCTTTTGTTTTTGATGTGGTAAGAGCAGAAGTTCCCAAGTTGAAGCTTGATGATGTTTTTGTAAGAAAAGATGATGTGGCCATTGCAGTGAAAAGCGAGCTTCAGGATGCCATGAACAGTTATGGTTATGATATTATCAAAGCTTTGGTAACAGATATTGATCCGGATGAGCAGGTAAAACATGCCATGAACAGGATCAATGCAGCAGAAAGAGAAAAAACGGCTGCTGAATACGAATCTGAAGCACAAAGAATCAGAATTGTTGCGGTTGCAAAAGCAGAAGCAGAATCCAAGAAATTACAAGGGCAGGGAATTGCCGACCAGAGAAGAGAAATTGCAAAAGGACTTGAAGAGTCTGTAAGAATGCTGAATAATGTGGATATCAATTCTCATGAGGCTTCAGCGCTTATTGTAGTAACACAGCATTATGATACTTTACATTCTGTGGGTGCCAGCAACAGAAGTAATCTTGTACTCCTTCCCAATTCACCAACAGCAGCCAGCGGAATGCTGAATGATCTTGTGGTAGCGATGACTACAGCCAACACAGTAGGAGAAGCTACTAAAGGAAAATATCCTGAACCTCCACAAAAAGAGACTGGGTTTTAAGATAAAAAGGAAAATGAAGATATAATGGTTAACTTTTCCGGATTGACCAAAAAGTAACTTCTGACTTCCTTCTTCCCGCAAAATAAAAAACCGCTTCTGAATTTTCAGAAGCGGTTTTTATTATTTCTTCGTTTTAGAAACCTGTTCTACCAATGTATATTTGATGGAAGAAGCATCTGCCGGAGGATTTTCGATTTTTTCTGTTTTTACTTTTAAAACATATTCGTAACCCGGCTCATAAGTAAAGCCTTCAATGTGGCTGTAGAAATTCGTCCAGGCTGCAGAAGCGCTTTCTTTTACCTGCATGCATTGCATACGACCAGCTCCGGCAGAACACTCTACGGTTTGCGGCCCTACGATAATTGTCTTTTCATTGGCTGCCATTTCTGCTTTTTTCGTTTTAGAAACCTGCTTTACCAAAGTGTATTTTATGGAAGATCCGTCAGCCGGCGGATTTTCAATTTTTTCTGTTTTTACTTTTAAAACATATTCATACCCCGGTTCATAAGTAAATCCTTCGATATTGCTGTAGAAATTGGTCCAGCTTGCGGAAGTGTTTTCTTTTACCTGCAGACATTTCATAGGAGCTACTCCTGTACAATCTGCTGTTTGTGGTCCTACGATGAATGTTTTTTCATCACCTGCGGATGCATTGGCTGTGGTTGTACATTGCGTCATTGCGAATAATGCTAATGCGGGTGCTGCCCCTTTTAGAATTGTTGCTATACTTTTCATAAACTTGATTTTCCCCATACCTCGCAATTACCATGCCGAAGTTGGCTTTCCTTAATTGTAGTAGTTCTGCTATTGCTTTTTACTTTTTTAATCGTTTAATTTGAATTTCTTAAGAATACTAACCAAAATATAATTCTTATAATAAATATGGATAATCAAATGCAAGTTGAAAATTACAGGATTCAAAAACCTGAAATGTGGGCAGGAAATATCGGGGATGAGGAAATAAAAAACCGAATCAAAGACTCCGAATTTGCCAGAAGACAAATTGATGAAGGTCGTGATTACTGCTACTTTTTAGACAAAAAATACTATACAAGCAATACTGAAAACAGTGAGTACGTATGCATGGCGTATACTCTGAACGAACCTGGAAACCTGGAAAGGGCTTCTGTTTCTGATGTGATTGTTGAGGAAAATGAAGTTTACCAGATTCACAGGATCAGTGTGTTAAGGGATGGAGTGCTGATCGATAAGATTCCGGACACAAAAATAAAGGTTCTTGACAGTGAAAACCAAAGCAGTGGAGGAGTTCTGAGCAGTAATAAAAAAATCAATATCACCATTAAAGATCTCAGGCTCTATGATGTTCTGATCTTGGAAGATTCAAGAATCAAAGAATTTACAGACCGTGATTTTCTTAGAAAGGAGTTCTCAAAATATGTCTGGGTAAGTCCGGATAACTATTGGGCTTATGGCAGTTTTAAATTTACATTCATCAACGAACGTGAACAGACTGTTGCCTATAAAAAAACATTCTTCAGAGATGAGCAGGGAAATGTTCTTGAGCCGGAAATCAGTTATCTGAAAAAAGGAGATAGATTTGTCATTGAAGAAGAGAATTATATCAACCCTGTAGATTCAGGCCGTGAAATTTTTCCTTATGTAGATTTTGCTACAGAAAGCAACTGGAAAGATCTTTCCAATTATATTGTATCGTTCTATGAAGAGATTTTTAACAAATCTTCTTTACAGGATTTTGCTCCCAACCTGGTTGAAAAACTGGATGCCATTGCTGATCAGGATGAAAAGATGCAGTTTGCCATAGAATATGTACAAAATCATATCTATTATGTCTTCAATGCAGATGAAATGAATGGACATAAGCCACAGGAACCATCAGTAACGTATGAAAATAAACAGGGCGATTGTAAGGCAAAATCGGTTTTATTGAAAGTAATCCTTGATTATATAGGAGTAGACGCCTCTGTAGTGCTGGTTAATTTTAATACAGATTATTATATTAAATACTATCTGCCGTCCCTGTTAAGTTTCAATCATGTTGTCGTAAAAGTGAATTATAAAGGTGAAGAATATTTCATTGATGCAACCATCCGTGATGAATTCGGACTGATTGAAAACAGAGGCTTTATCTATTTTATGCATTATCTGGAAGTGAAGAAAGATCAGGAGCTTCAGGTAAGAAAATCTTATAAATTCCCTTATTTCTGCATTGATGAAAGAGTAGATTTAAATGCACAGGGTAATATCGGAAAGCTTACTTTATCAACAACTTATAAAGGAAACAGAGCCAATGCTATGAGAAGGTATTTTAAAAGTACCAATAAAAGAGAAATCATAGACAGCTGGAACAGCTTTCTTTTCTATGCGCTTAATTATTCAGGTGACCGTAATGGTACAGATGTCCGAAACGTATTCAAAGATGCTGCTATTGATGTAGTAAGTGATGACAAAAGACTGAATGAAGTTAAGATACAGTATACCGCAACCATTGAAAATCCTTATTTTGTGGATCCGCAGAAAAACCGTTTTCTGATGTACTTTGACAGAAATGTAGTGAAGGCGAGTGCAAGAGATTTCATCCACAAAGATTTACCTTTCTGGCATAATTTCGATAGTGAGAAATATGAAATCAATTTGCAGACGGATCAGAAAATTGATGTTGAAGAAAAATATACAGTTCAGGAAAGTACGATATCCAACCCATATTTTGATTATAAAAGTCGAAAAAAAGTGAACAAAAATGGGGCAAGTGTTTATATTGAATACAATCCTCTGATCAATATTGAAATTCCGCAAAGTGAGTTTGAAAAGTTCCGAACAGATCATCATACTGTTGCTGACAGTAATTTTGGACTGGGAATTGATATCATTGAACCGGGACTCATGAATATGCTTAAATTCAACTTTAAGAAGAAGTTTAAATAGAGCTTTGAATTTAAAGTTCAAAGTTTAAGGTTTAAGGTTTAAGGTTTAAGGTTTAGAATTACGGCGGGCGGCGAAGCCGCCCGCCGTAATTCTTTACTCACTATTATATTCGTTTACAATCAAAAAAACACAAATTCATTATGTCTAAGATATTTTTTCTTGCTTCTTGTATGACTGCTTCTCTGATCAGTGCCCAAAAATTAACCAAAGAAAACGTTACAGGATTCTGGAAACTGAAGGAAGCCGGATTTTATGAAGGTAAAAAGAAAGTGATAAAAGAATTCGATAACTGCCGCCTGATGAGAAATTATGCCATCAGGGAAGATGGTTTTGCCATTTATAATTATGTAGAAGGGAAGTCGGGTGACTGCAGTCCATCTGAACCAAGACTTTCTTTCTGGAGAGTTGTAGAAAACAGGATACAGTTTTATGTAGATGATAAAAATATCCTTGAAGAAGTGGAAGTAACAATCAATAAAGATCATACGATAACCTTTTCAAGCTATATTCCTGAACCGAAAAAAGTAAACGGAGATGCATTCGCTGAAAAAATAGCCAATACGGTTCATTACGACATACTTGAAAAACAATACTAACCGTAAACATAAAATTTTTAACGTATGAATTATGTAACAGTCATCTATCTCCTGAATCTGGTATTGTATGGCATGTATTTCTTTGGAAGAATGGGTAGTGAAGTTGATGTATCAGGACTGGATTATGCCGTTTCCGGAATTTTATCTTTATTTCTGATCTTCGCCGGATATCTGAATGCAAAAAAAGGGATGATCTACAGAACTGTCCTATGGATGTTTTTTGTGAATGTTTTCTTATTCGTTTGCTCCGGTTTGTTTGATCAGTTTGGAAGCGATTTTAATATTCTTTCTACAGGTAATAGTGACAGTTTTCTTTTTACATTGGCACTACTTGTTTATAACGGATATCTTTTTCCTTTAACGATTATCCTTGACGGATCAGGTCTGGCTTTGATAGTTCCGGTTGTATTGTCATGTATTCTGCCTTCATTGGGTTATCTGATTGGGAAGAAACTCCATCAGAATAAACAGAATTCTACCAGCATATAGTCATTGCGAACCGAAGGTGAAGCAATCTCAATCTAAACTTTAATATCCTCTACAGCTCTTGAAAACCAGGCAGATATTATTAAAAAAATCTGCGAAATCTCCACAATCTGCGAGAAAAATAATATCATCATTTGCTGAAAATCTCACATTGTACTAAGCCGAAATGCTCTTGCGTCTTCAAAACTAAAAAAAAACTAAAGGCTATTCCTGCTTTTGTGGCTGGTTATTGGACGTAAAGAACTTTTGTTTCCCGATTAATAGTTCAAAAAACAGTCTGAAATCTGAAATTAAAGACCATAAAGGATATTTAAAAGTAGCCGGCTTATTTCTCTCGATCACAGCATGACTGAACCAGGCAAATCCATAGCCTACAATCGGGATATACCAAAGAAATCTTTCTTTTCCGGAACTGATGACATACCATAATACGAAAAATACGAGAAACGTTCCGATGAAATGGAAAATGCGGGTACCTGTTTTACTATGCTCAGTAAGATAAAACTGATAAAACTCTCTGTATGTTTTGATTCTTTCAGACATGGCGGGTTAGTTTATTGGTTCAATTGAGTTGAAAGCAATAATTCTGCCGATTTTTAAAAGAGTCTCAAAAAGTAAAAAGGCAAAATAACAAATCAGTCTTTCCATCAGGTCTAACCTATTTGCTATTTTGCCTTTTCGCAATTTTATTAAGTGCTTACTTAGCTGTTTTTTAATTCTTTTCCAAGCTTACTGTTTTTATATCCGTAGCAGAAATAAATAACCATACCGATCAGGAACCACATTCCGAACCAGAACCAGTTCTCATGGCTCATTCCTGTAAGAAGATACAGACATGAACTTAAACCAATCAATGGGATTAATGATAAATTCTTGATAAAAGCTACGACACATAGAATCAGGTTGATGATAATAAAGAAGAAAATAGAAGCTCTGAATTCTCCTTCATTAGGGTCTGACCAGTTCATCAGATTATCAAAAAACTCAGGCTGCCACTGGTAGAAAGCCAGTAAACCTCCAATGAAAATGACAGGGAAAATGATTTTACCATTCACGTAAGGAAGGTGGAATCTGCCTTTAATTTTTTCTTTAGCTGGAAGCATTAGTACTCCGGCACATACCAGTACAAAAGCGAAAATAGTTCCGATACTTGTAAAGTCAAGAATAAAAGTTTTATCTGTAAACAGGATAGGAATACCTACCACAATCCCAGTAACGATGGTTGCGTATGATGGTGTTTTATACTTAGGATGTACTTTTTGAAATCTTGCAGGCATCAGTCCGTCACGGCTCATGGCATACCAGATTCTTGGCTGTCCCATCTGGAAAACCAATAATACAGTGGTAATGGCAACAATTGCAACGAAAGAAACTACAAGTTCCATCCAGGCTACATTGGCATTCGTTTTTTCAAATATAAATGAAAGCGGATCTCCCACACCATCAAATTTTTTGTAATCTACCATTCCTGTTAAGACCAATGTCAAAGCAATATAGATCACAGTACACAGCACAAGAGAGATGATCATTCCTTTTGGTAAAGTCTTTTGTGGGTCTTTAGTCTCTTCAGAAAGAACACTTAAAGCATCAAATCCGATATAAGCAAAGAATACTCCGGATACGGCACTCATTACCCCTGCAAAGCCATTTGGCATAAAGGATGGTGTTCCCGTTGTAGGACTTACCGGAGTCCAGTTTTCAGTATTGATATACGCAAAACCAACCAGTATAACCAATATAATTACTCCAAGTTTCAAGATAACCAGAGAGTTATTGAAGTTTTTACTTTCTTTTACTCCTACATAACAAAGCCATGTAATCAAACCGTTAATAACCAATGCCGGAATATCTACAATGAATTTCAAACTTCCGATTAATGGAGCGGTCTTCCATGCATTTAAGAGTTCCTTGTTTTCTGAACCATATTGAACGGCTTTTCTGGCTTCGGTATAGCTGCAGGTAAGATAATCAGGGATATGCATTCCGAGACGTCCTAAGAAACTGGTGAAATAATCTGACCAGGAAAAGGCTACGTAAATATTCCCGAAAGAATATTCCATGATCAGAGCCCAGCCGATAACCCATGCAATCAATTCCCCAAAACTGGCATAAGCATATGTGTAGGCAGAACCTGCCGTAGGAATTCTGCTGGCAAATTCAGCGTAGCATAAAGCGGTAAACCCACAGGCAAAGCCACAAATCAAATAGAGTAGTATTACACCGGGACCGCCTCTGAAAACGGCTTCTCCCAAACTGCTGAAACTCCCAGCTCCAATAATGGCCGCAATACCAAAAAATACAATGTCCCATACCCCTAAGACTCTTAAAAGCCCTGTTGATGTATCTGTATCTGAATAGATTTTTCTTCTAAAAAGTTGACTCATTCAATAACTATATTTGATTTGAAAAAAAGCAAATGTAATGATTTTTTATTTTGATGTTAACAGTTGTTAAAAACATTTGGGGAAAAATGCGCAAACAAAAGAATTTACTCTTTATAAATGGGAATTTCCACATAACTGTCGTTGTACCATTTTATTTCCAAAGGCTCACCTGCATCTTTTATAGTTTCATCACTTACATTTTTTCCTGTGCCATAATTGACCTGCCAGTTCTTATTTTTATTAACTCCTACCAATAAGACCAGTTTGCTTCCTTTTTCTATTTTTTTGCTGATGAAAAATGAGTTTTTGATTGGGATCTGCTCCTTTTTGCCAGGTTTAAGCAGATGACGTTTGGAATTGTTTTTTGCATAGCTGGCTCGGGTAAGATGTGTAGACAGTAAAAATACCTTACCATCAGGCTGCACCTGATATAATAGGGTTTTGGGATCAAAATCCTTTTTGTTGATGGAAACGTTGAATATTCCGGATAAATTTCCGCTTATTGTAATATCCTTTTCCAGAATTTCACTTTCAAAATAAATAGAATTGGTTACATACACACTATCCTGTTTGCTTACTGTATGATAAAGATATTTCGGATTTCTGTCTTTAAAGTCAACCGTCTGTTGGGTAAATTGTTCAGTTCCGGGTTTCTCAAAAACTGAAGAACCGTTTTTACGGTCCTGAAGATAAAATTTGAGAGAAGATGAGTGCATTTTATCAAGAGTAGGAACATGTTTCCATGTATTACTGTTCATGATCTGAAAATTGACTTTATCTTTCAGAAGTTCCGGTTTTTTGCCATCCTTCAGAATATAATCGAACCATGAAAAAGCAAGTTTATCAATACTTATTCTGGCTACAGGATCTATGAGTAGATTCCCATAACCGAAAACATAAACATAATTATTTCCATAGCTTTGAGCTGCTGCATGATCATAAGGTCCTATCACTAAATAATGGTTAGGATTTTTGTTGTATTTGTGATGTTCTTTATAATAATACAATGCTCCGATCTGATCAGCATCATAATAGCCTGTAGTCGTTAAAACAGGAATGTTTATTTTGGCAAATTCTTTTTTGTAAGGGACCATGTTTTGCCAGTATTTATCATAACCGGGATGATCCAGCCATCTTTGGAATATTGTATTGGGCTTCCCGCTTAAAGAATCAAGGGCTCTGAATGATCTGCCGCTTTTGTACCATGCTGTATTGATAGAGTCCCATTTTGTATCATTATTAAAGCTTGCTTCATCAGTCAGCTTATTATTGGTGACATACTGAATCCACTGGAGCATATAGCCCTTGAAGACATTATTCTGAGAAGGATAATCTATTCCGATTCCTACCGAAACCTGAGGCACAATGGTTTTCAAAGCCGGGTGCAGCTTTTTGGCAGCTGCCCATTGGCTGAATCCTAAATAACTTCCGCCTATCATTCCTACTTTACCATTGCTCCACGGTTGCTTGCTTACCCAGTCTATGACTTCATAAAGATCCTGCGCTTCATCTTCAAATGGATGATTGGGGTCATTGCTGTCTCTCTTTCCACGAGTATTAACCACAGCTCCTACATAATTGTAAAGAGCTGCTCTTTTCCCCATCCCTGCATCTACAAATTCTCCGGCATAAATATTATTGGTAAGTATAACGGGAAGAGGAGAGGTGTTTTCTTTTTTTCGTACAATTGTAATGGTGAGTTTTGTTCCTTTTTTTAAAGTAAGTATTTTGGATTCGATGATGAATTTTTCCTGCTCCTTTACTTTGAACAGCTGCATAATCTGAGGCTTGATGCTTGAGTAAGTCTTATAATTGACATAGTTCTTACATAAAGCCAGAGCGGAAGCATAGTCTATGCTGTCCTTATCTTTTTGTTTGTCAAGTGTTGCATTCAATCTCTTTTTATGGTCCTTTACATCTGAATCAATATCCAGGGTGGGCCCTACTTTGGTGGTCAGCGGTTCGGATAAACTTTCATATTTTGTAGTAAAGGCGGTTTGAAGAGCATTGGAAAACGAAATTTTTTTATCCTTTTCCATCAGTCTTGCCATGCTGTAGATTTCAAAAGCAAGATATTTGTTCCCTGCCATATTATGGTCTGCATATTCCTTACGGTAATCCGTTAAACTTGCAATGGAGTTTTTATAATCTTTTGCAGCGAGCTGTAAACGAAACTGATTGTCTAAAAACGTGAGCGTATACTTCGGTTTGTTTTTAGGAGATTGATGTTCAGTAATCACCTTTAAAGCCAGTTCCGGGATTTGTTTTTCCAACATTGTAGAATCTGTTGCCGCTGTCCTCGGAAAGTAAAATTTCTGAGCCTGCATTATATTGACAAAACATAATGCTAAAAGTATCTTAAATTTCATTAATGATGTATTTTGAGCTTCTGATGAAAAAGTATCATATCAAAATATGTACTTCGCCATTAATTACCCAATTGGTTATTTTTTTAGCGGGCTAAATTAAGAATTTTTATCAGTAAAGAATGAAATGATTTATTGTTGTTTTATCACATGAAGTCTGCTGAAACTTGTTTAAAAAGGTTTTTAATCTTTATAAACAGGGACTTCCACATAACTGTCATTGTACCATTTTATTTCCAGCGGTTCCCCTGAATCCTTTATCGTTTCTTCACTTACGTCTTTGCCAGATCCATAATTAATCTGCCAGTTAGGATTTTTATTGACTCCGACCAACAAAAGGAGTTTGCTTCCTTTCTCTATCTTTTTACTCATAACATACGAGTTGTTAATGGGAATCTGTTCTGTCTTGCCCGGTTCAAGAAGCTGTCGTTTTTGATTGTTTTTTGCATAGCTGGCTCTCACGATATGAGTGGATAGTAAATAGGATTTTCCATCAGGAGAAATCTGGTACAGATAGGTATCCGTATCAAAATCTTTTTTATTGATCGAAACATTGAAAACTCCTGACAGGTTTCCACTCATGATCATATCCTTGTCAAGAATTTCACTTTCAAAAGCGACAGAATTAGTCATTTTGATACTGTCTTTTTTGCTGACCTTGTAATAAATGTCTTTCTGATCCCTGTTTTTAAAATCAATAATTTGAGTTGTAAAATTTCTGGTTTCAGGTTTATTAAAGACTGAAGACGTATTTTTTTTGTCCTGAAGGTAGAATTTCAAAGAAGAATTATGCATTTTGTCAAGATCAGCAACATGTTTCCATGTATTCGTATTCATGACCTGAAAATTAATTCTGTCTTTCAGTAGTTCAGGTTTTTTTCCTCCTTTAAGAATATAATCAAACCATGAGAAAGCAAGATCATCGATGCTTATTCTGGCCACCGGATCAATAGGACTGCCATTCACGTAAGTAAATCCGAAACTTTGTGCACCGCCGTGGTTATAAGGGCCTATTACCAGATAATGATCTGCGTTTTTATTGTATTGATGATGCTGTTTAAAATAATACAGTGCGCCAATCTGATCATCATCATAATATCCTGTCGTGGTAAGAACAGGAATGTTAATTTTAGAAAAATCTTCTTTGTAAGGAATCATTTTCTGCCAGTACTCATCATATCCCGGATGATCCAGCCATCGCTGGAATATTTTGCTGGGTTTCCCGCTTATTTTATCTAACGACCTGAATGATTTCCCGCTTTTGTACCATTTTGTAAAAATAGAATCCCATTTTACAGCATTGGTAAAATCTGCTTCATCTGTAAATTTGTTATTGGTCACATATTGTATCCACTGCAGCATATAGCTCATAAAGATATTATTCTGAGCCGGATAATCAATCCCGATTCCCACGGCAACCTGAGGAACAATCGTCTTTAATGCCGGATGCACTTTTTTTACGGCTGCCCACTGGCTGAAGCCTAAATAACTTCCTCCGATCATTCCTACTTTCCCGTTGCACCAGGGCTGTTTGCTGACCCAGTCTATCACTTCATAAATATCTTGCGATTCATGCTCAAAAGGATTGTTCACATCATTGCTGTTTCTCTTGCCTCTCGTATTCACAACAACCCCTACGTAATTGTATGTAGCGGCTCTCTTTCCAAAGAAACCATCAATGGGACCTGCATAGATATTATTGGTTAAAATAACAGGAAGTGGCAATGTGTTTTCCTTTCTGCGAACAATAGTGACTGATAAGGTATTTCCATTGATCTTAAGATCTTTCGTTTCAATAATGAATCTTTCCTTGTCTTTTGAAGCCAGCAGCTGCATGACCTGAGGTTTGATGCTGGAGTAGGTTTTATAATTCAGATAATTTTTACATAGAGCCAGTGCCGTTTTGTAATCGATGCTGTCCTTATCTTTTTGTTTATCAAGGAAATTCTTCAACAGTTTTCTGGATGCGTTCACATCTCCGTTAAGAGCGAGTTCCAGTCTTGGAATCAGTTTTTCCGGAAGGCTTTCGTATTTTTGATTAAATACTTTTTGAAGGGCATTGGAAAATGAGGTATTGTTTTCTTCTTGCTCCATTTTTGCAAGGGCATACAGTTCAAATCCGATGTATCTGTAGTCTCCCATATTGTGATCCGCAAAGAGCTTACGGTTTTCGAAAAGGGAGGCCAATGAATTTTTATAATCATGAGCCACCAGCTGCAAGCGGAAAAGATTATCCATAAGGTCAACCGTATTTTCAGGTTTATACTTTGCAGACTGAAGGAGGGGAATCACTTGTTGCGCAAGTCCTGGAATCTGTTTTTCCAATATAACAGAGTCATTTACAGCTGTCTTGGGAAAATAAAACTTTTGTGCCTGCAGAAGGTTTACAAAAATTAATGCTAAAAGAATCTTAAATTTCATGAGATGGTGTGTTTATGGTATGTTTTTAGCTGCTGTTGAAAAAGTATCAAATTAAAATATGTTTTTGATAACTGTTTATTAAAATTGTTTATATTTTATCAAACGAAAGTAGTAAATTTTATCATTGGATGGTGAGAAAATTTACATTGTTATCAAATAAGAATTAACTGTCATTAACACTGTTAAAACTTGCTTAAACAATAAGTTTTTAATATTTTCGTTAACTTATTTAGACTAATTTTCTTATATCAAGAAGAATGAAATCAAAAAAAATACTTTTAGCGGCTGCGGTCATCTATTTCGGAATCTCCGATGCTCAACAGTCCCAATATTTTACCCAGAAAGAAAATTACAGGTTCAATCTAGCCGAAAATCTTTATCAGACCAAAATATACAACGCTTCCCAGTACGAATATGCAAGACAATATTTCTACAATCAGAATTTGTCCCGTTCGAAAAAGGAAGGCGCCCAGTTTTTTGATAATGTGATCGGTGTGATTCTTCAGAAAAATCATGCTGAAGAAGGGTTAACGGCTTTCATGAAAGAATATCCTAATTCTGCTTATTTTGCTCAGGCTAATCTTCCACTGGCAGATTACTATTTAGCAAAAAAAGATTTCGATAAAGCGCTGGAGACTTTGAAAAAAGTAAACCAGTATCAGCTTTCGAAAGAGGAGAATACCGAGTATATTCTGAAGCTTGGATATGCAAAATTCATGACGGGTGATTCTAAGGGAGCTACTGATGCCCTTGAAGAAGCTTATAAATCAGCAGATCAGTCCCAAAAAGGAGATATTGCTTATATGCTTGGGCATTTGTATTACAGCAACAGACAGAATGATAAAGCTTTCCAGTATTTTGATTCGATAAAAGATCAGGATAAATTCTCAAAGCTGGTACGTCCTTATTATGTACAGATGTATTACAATGATAAGAACTATGATCAGGCTATTACAGAAGGAACAGCTTTGTTGAACGAAAATATTTCAGATTCTTATAAAGCGGAAGTTCATAAGATCATCGGGGAGAGTTACTTCATGAAGAATGATTACACCTCTGCGTATCCACATTTGAAAGATTATCTGAATGTACAGCAGAATCCATCTGAAAACGATTTGTATGAGATGGGATTTGTAGCAGCACAGCTTAAAAAATATGATGAAGCGGTTTCTTATTACAACCAGCTTCTCAACAGCAATTCTGCTTTGGCCCAGAATGCTTACTACCAGCTGGGAAATGCTTATCTGGCTGTAGATAAAAAACAGGAAGCTCTTTCCGCATTCCGTTCTTCTTATCAGATGGATTATGATGCAAAAGTGAAAAAGCTGGCCCATGAGCAGTACGCTAAACTAAGTTACGATATCGGTAACCCGTTTGAAAGTCCTTCAGCGGTGATCCAAAGTTATATCAACGAAAATCAGGATGGTGCCAATGCCACAGAAATGAGGTCATTACTGGTGAAATCCTATCTGTATTCCGGAAACTATAAAGAAACGCTGAACGCAATCGACAGATTACAGAGTTCGACTCCTGAGATCAACAAAGTAGACCAGGAGGTTTCTTATTTGTTAGGGACTGAAGAATTCAACAAAGGAAATTATGATGAGGCCGAGAAATATTTCTTAAGAAGTCTTGGTTTTAATATCAATAAAGAATTCAACAGCAGAGCTTTATACTGGCTGGCACAGGTATATTATCAGAAAGGAAATTATCCATCTGCCATTGTTCGTTATGAAAAGCTTCTTACGGAAAACTTCCCTGAAAAGCAGCAGCTGCCTTATGATTTGGGATATGCCTATTTTAAATCTAAGAAATTTGATCAGGCGGCTACTTACTTTAAGCAGTATCTTACCAATCCGAAACCGGAATTTAAAAATGATGCAGAACTTCGTCTTGCAGATATCCATTATGCCAACAATGATCTGAACGAAGCCATTGCTATCTATGATAAAAACGAAGATGCTACGGATTATACTTTGTATCAAAAAGCAATGGCTCTGGGATTCAAAGGAGATACACAGGCGAAGATTAACAACCTTAAAAATCTTTTATCAAAATATCCGGATTCCGAATATTATGATGATGCTCAGTACGAAATAGGAACAGCCTACGCTGCTCAGGATGATTTTGCCAACTCTAATGATTATTTCGGAAAAGTAATTAAAGGTTCTTCCGACAAAGATCTGATTGCGAATGCTTCTATCTATAGAGCGCAGAATTACATCGATCAAAACCAGAATGATAAAGCACTTTCCGAATTGAAATCTTTGGGTGAGCAGTATAAAAATACGGCCTATGCTCAGAAAGTAGTTCAGGCTGCAAAACCTATCTTTACGAAAAACGGAGATGTTTCAGGATATGAAACTTTCGCAAGAAATATTGGAGTAAATGTAGATGCTGCTGAAATTGATGAGATCAACTTATCTACAGGGAAGCAGTTGTTCGCGAAGAAAGATTATAAGAATGCAATTTCTTACTACGAAAAGTATCTGACACAGAACCCGACAGGGGAAGGATTGTACCAGGCTAAGTACGAATTAGGAGAAAGTTATTATCAGACTAACAATTCAACCAAAGCTTTACTTGTGCTTCAGGAAGTTGCTGGAATTCAGAATGATTACCAGGATGATGCGCAAACTCGTTTAGCTCAGATCTTCCTTGCACAGGGGAATACTGCTGAAGCTAAAAAGTACCTTGAAGGCATCAAAAATTCTTCCAACATCAGCATTAAAAACTATGCAAATGTGGAATTGATGAAACTGTATGCGGAAGAAAACAATTTCTCAGAAGCTGAAAAATTAGCCAATGCAGTAATCGCCAATTCTAAAAACTCTGCAGCCGTTATTGAAACTGCGAAAGTGATTAAAGCAAGAAGCCTGATGAACTCAGGAAAAGACAAAGATGCACAGGCTGCCTATTCTTCTCTTGAAAAATCATCGAATACTTCGGTAGCTGCGGAAGCTTTATATGCAAAAGCCTATTATCAGAACAAAGGAAAAGCTTTCAAGTCTTCTAATGAGACGATCTTTAAGCTTGCCAATAATTATGCATCAGAAGAATTCTGGGGAGCAAAAGCTTTGGTATTGATGGCTAAAAACTATATCGGCCTGAAAGATAACTACCAGGCAAGTTATACCTGTGATCAGATCATTGCAAACTATAAGGATTTCCCTGAAATTGTTGCAGAAGCAAAAGAAGTTAAAAAACAGATTAAGAAATAGTACATGAAGGTTTTTAAAATTACCATATATTCTTTTTTAATTTCTGCTTCACTCTGGAGCTGTATTCCTTCATACAGTGCCTATCCAAAAGAGTATAACCACGCAAAAGCTGACTTTCAAAAACAGAAAGCTTTTGTAGTGAATAAGGATCTTAAGAAAGAATTTGAGATTTTAAAACATTCTGATATTTATGAAATTGTAGAAGACAGTACCAATGTATCTAAGATAACACTGCATCCGATGAAAACCTATACTCCTCCTTGCGGAAACCCAATGATTGGAAGTATGATTACAGTCGGGTTACTGCCTTCAGCATTTCCTTATGATATTGTTTACAGTTATGATGTAGCTGAGAATAGTGCAACAAAAAATTATCAATACAAATTACAAGTTTATCAAAGCCTTTGGCTGTTTAATATATTCAGACTGGGGAGAACTTTTTCAAAACAGTCGGGGAAAGCTTTATTAGGCAGTTATATTGCTTCCAATAAATAAAAGCCCGTTATATATTTTTTTCAAATAAAGAAAATATGAACAAGAAAATTCAATTATTATCCATATTATTTTTAGGGGTTTCGTCGGTGGCGTTTTCCCAGATCAAGGAGGAAAAGCTGGTTCTTAACAAAAAAAGAGAGCCGGAAGTGAAGAAGATCGAGAAGAAGAAAACTTCTGTGGAAACCATTAAAAATTATCCGCCGGAAGAGAAATCGCAGACACCTGTGAAATATACCATCACAGATGTTCCTGCTGTTTCAGATTTCAAAACTTCAACGATTCAGGGGGAGGACGTAGCACCTAAATTTGACGGAACTGCTCAGAATAATTATTTCCAGTTCGGAATGGGTAACTACGGGAAAATCCTGGTAGATGGAAACGTTTCAAAAACTCTTGAAAATAAGCTTGAAGTAGGTGCAGATGTTCATGTTCTTTCCACCAATGGTCTTAAAAAAGATTACGACTGGAAATCCGGGCAGACTTCAGCGAATATCGCCGCTTTCCTCAACTCTTACGGTGAAAAAGGAAAGTTCAACCTTAATGCTGAATATGGCTTAGACAGCTATAATTATTATGGGATCTACGCTATGCAGCCTACCGGAGAGCTTGATCTGAAACAAAAAGTAAATCAGTTTAAAGTAAACGGGTATTACGATTTTTATTCCAACGAAATCTTAAATGATGTAAGGGTAAAATCATCATTCCTGAAGGATCATTTTGATGCTCAGGAAAATCAGGTGTCTATTCTTGCCAATTTCTCCAAACATGCTGTTGAATTAGGTAAATCAGGAATCAACCTGAATGCTGACCTTGGAGTAGGATTGGATGCGGTAAAGACAGATTTTGCCATCAGGGATAAAAACTCTGCTAACTTCTTCAATACCAGCCTGACTCCGAAAGTAACTTTCAGAAAAGGAGACTCTTATTTGACGTTAGGATCTTCATTCTCTTTCCTGAATGCTAAAAATTCCAACGATCAGCTAGAGCAGCAAAAAAATAATAAAACCTATTGGTTCCCACAGGCAGAGTTTCAGTTTGCCGCTGCTAATGAATTTAAATTCTACGGAGGGGTAGACGGTGGTTTGAAACTGAATACATACGGAGATATGTTACAGACGAATCCATTTATCCTTTCTGACCAGTTTTTAAAGCCCACAGAGACTAAATATCGTTTTTATGTAGGATTGAGAGGGGACATTGACGAAACGCTGAAATACGACTTCTCTGCGGGTTATGGAAAAATGAGAGATATTATGTTCTTTAAGGCCAATGATCTTTTCGATAACAACTCTGTTAATCGTTCTGCCTACAATTTTGCCAATACATTCTCTGCAGTGTATGATGACGGAAATGTAAGCGATATTAAGGGTAGTGTGCAGTATTTCCCATTGGCTAACCTTATTTTAGACGGAGAATTGAGGTTTACCAAGTACGATCTTAAGACTTACGACAACATTTATAACGTTCCTTTGTTCAATGCGAGCATCGGGGCAAAATATACGATGCTTGACAAGAAGTTATTACTTGGATTCAAAGGAATCTTTGCAAGTGACAGAACTACAAACTCTTATGCGATAGAAGGTATAGGTGATCCTAACATAATTTACCAGTCTACAGAGAATACAAATGATAAAGTTGGAGGGTATGCTGATTTAAATCTTTCCGCAGAGTATAAAATTCACAAAAATTTCAGTATTTTCGCACTCGGAAATAATCTTCTGAGCTCAAAATACCAGACATACAAGGGATATAAAGTCCTGGGTGCGCAGATTCTGGGAGGCGTGAAAATTACTTTCTAAAGTATAAATGATAGGTAATCAAGCATTACTCATTACTTATCATTCATTACTTATGAATACGGCTGCATAGTTTAATGGATAGAACTTCGGATTTCGGCTCCGACAGTGAGGGTTCGAATCCTTCTGCGGTCACTCTTCGGGAAAGAGCACTTTTAGAAGTGCTCTTTCCTTTTTTTTTACTTTGTAACTGATTGTTAATCAGTAATATTTGGGTCAGTGCAGAATTTAATTTGGGTGTTCGAAAAGCATTTTCTTGAAATTCAAGTTTTTCGACCAAAATCGAACACAATATAGAATTTTTTGTCTCATTATCACCTTTAATGTACAGCTGAGAAAGATTGGGCAAAATGTTTAGAACCTGGTCAAGCTTTGCTCTAATATCTATATTTTTACTTGATAGCCTTTGATTCTGAAGTTCCATTTCAAGCTCATCAATTTTTTTCTTACTTTCATTTTTAATAATCTGATAATCCTCAAAATCCAATCTGTCTTCGAGATACTTTTCTCTAGCGCTAGATAGCCTATTGGTTAAATTAACAATCTGTTTGGAAAGTTCCCTTTTCTTTCCATCAATATTTTCCTGTATGTATTTAAAATTGCTTAATATGATCTCTTTTAATAACGTATTTACGCTTTCATGGTAATCATATTTCACTAATTCTTTTTCAAAGGCAGAATTAACCTTGTCTGAGCTATGTCTATAGCCGCACTTAGAATTACAGTGATAGTAATAATAAACATTTTTCTTGCCTTTGGATCCGCTACCTGAAATATGTCCTCCACATCGTGGACATTTTAAAAAGCCTCTCAGTGGAAATTCATTTGCAGTGATAATTTTACCTTTGGGTCTTTCAGCCCAAGTTTTTCCACTTAAAACATTCTGCACTTTATAAAATAGGCTTTCTGATATCAAACTTTCATGATTGGCCTCAACAATACAGGCCTCCTCGTCTTTGTATGCTTTAATATATATTTTACCAATATAAACCGGATTTTTTATTGCTCTGTAAAAAGAAGTACTGCTAATTTTTGCGCCTTCCATCTTATTCATTTTAAGTCTTATCTGGTTGGTCGCATATTTACCCTTAGCAATTTCATTAAATGCCCACCGCATATTTGAAGCCTCAGGTTCTTTTAGGGCCACATATTTTCTTCCATCTTCAGTACATTTATTAATATAACCATAAGACGCGGTGCCCATCAGTCTTCCTTCTTTTTGAGCTCTTCTCATCCCATAGAATGTATTAAGTGCTCTTCGATCATTTTCTACCTCTGGTGCAGCTAAATAGATGGCAAGCATCATTTTGTTTTCCGGTATAGACATATCCAAAGGTTGTTCTATAGCTTGAGGTGAAATATTATTACTCAACAGTAATTTTATCATTTGATAGGCATCACCAGCGTTTCTACTAAAACGATCCCATTTAGTAAATAAAACTAAGTTAGATTTCAGATTTCTTTTTTTGATATAATTGATATATTTAGTCCACTCTGGGCGATTGAAGTTCTTAGCTGAATGATCTTCAAAGATTACTTGTCCAATAGCAATTTCGTTTTGATGACAATATCTTTCCAATCGCTCATGCTGATCACGTTGAGAATAGCCTTTGTCAGCCTGTTCATCAGTAGACACTCTTATGTATAAATCTGCTATCTGCATAATCTTTCTGTTTTTATTCAAAGTGGTAGTAACCAGTGCAATATATGAATTATTTAGAAAATTCTTTTATTACAAGTTCTGCAATCTTATGCATAATATCGGAGATTTCCTTGACCTCCTCATCTGTTAATTTGAAACCAGAATCTAAAAGTATTTTTTTTGATTTTTCGAATGAAAGCTTTTGAATGCCATTGTACCGATATAAAGATTGTGGTAATTCTTTACTAATAGAAGTACCCTTTCTTGTCTTTATATGGTGATTTCTCTTCATGAATTTTATGTTTTTGTAGAGATACCGGCAGTATTCATTTTTATTCTGACTTAAATTATAATTATTGACATTGTAAAACAAAAAAATTGCTTTTTATGGATATTAATGTCCATTGTTGACCGACCTTACAATTAGCAATTTCCAAAAACCTTATGTTAACCGAAAAATGAGCGGCTTTTCTTGTAGGTTTAAATTTTCAGTAAAAGGTGTGTAGAATTTACTAGGATAAATTTCAGTTGTGCTTTTAGACAATGCTAAATTATTATAGATAAAAATATTTTCTCAATAAACCGGTAAAAAGGCAGCTAAGGTATATAGTTCAGCCCTTGCTTAATCCAGTCAAAAGACTACAGCATAAACGGTTTCCTCCCTAAAGGTACCCTCCAATTATTCCGTTTCCTTTTGACTTTTTCTATTGCCCTATAAAATTATCTGCTTTCTTTTTTCCGGTTTTTCTTTTGAAAAATATTTAGCGAAGCCCACGAGGGCTTTCAGAGAAAGGAAGGAGAAGAGATTCAAAACATATCTAAATCTACAATCTTAAAAAGAACAGTTATGAACATTATCGGAAGACTGACAAGAGATGCTGAAGTCCGCACCCTGTCAAACAAAAAACAAGTAGTCAATTTCTCTATTGCTACCAATGACAATTATCGCAACAAACAAGGCGAGCGAATCGAACAGACAACTTTTTTTGACTGCTCTTATTGGATTTCTTCAAAAGTAGCTGAATTACTTAAGAAAGGGACATTAGTGGAGCTTATTGGAAGAGTTTACACAAGAGCATGGATTGGAAAAGATGGACAAGCACACGCTGGCCTGAACTTCCATACATCACAAATTAAATTACACAGTAGTCACAAAAGAACTGAAGGTGAGTCTACACCCGTCAACAAGAGAAATGATAAGGAAATCGGTCAACCTAAATCCAACGAAAGTGATAAGGATGATGACCTTCCATTCTAAGTCAATCAAAACAATTTTATAACATTTAATAACAATATCATGGCACATAATTTAAATTTCAACAACCGAACAGGAAAATATTCATTTTTCAGCGTAAAAGAAAAAGTATGGCACAACTTAGGGCAGATTGTAGAAGAACATCCGACAAGTGAAGAAGCCATTAAATTTGCGGGGCTTGATTACGAGGTAGAAAAATCTCCTCTATTTACGAAAGGTACAGGGCTAGTAGAATCTCAAGATGGACTAAAAGTGAGTGATTCCGAATTGAAAGTTCCAAACTATTTTGCCAATATCCGCACTGATAATAATACTGTATTAGGTGTAGTTGGTAAAGATTATCACATTGTACAAAATCGTGAAGCATTTTCTTTTTTCGATGCCATTGTAGGAGGTGGTAATGGTATTCTGTACGAGACTGCGGGAGCATTGGGAACTGGAGAGCGAATTTTTATAACAGCTAAACTTCCCGATTATATCCGTGTCGGAAACGGGGACGACATTACAGAAAAATACATTTTTTTGACGACCTCACATGACGGAAGCGGAAGCATTACCGCCGCATTTACACCTATTCGTATTGTTTGCCAAAATACTTTAAATGCTTCACTCAAAAATATGAGTAATGTCGTACGAATAAGACATACATCAGGCGCAAAACAACGCTTGGAAGATGCTCACAAAGTCATGGGGTTAGCAAATAAACTAAGTACTCAATTAGATGAAACTTTTAATTATTGGGCAAAAATCAAGATTGGTGACGCTGAAATGAAAAAATTAATTCAATTGGCACTTTGCCCCAATAGAGAAACTTTAAACCATCTGCAGAAAGGAAATGCTGAAGCATTGTCTGCGGTTTTTAAAAACACAGTGGATGACGCATTTGCCTATGCGATGATGAGTGATGCCCAACAAATGGAAACCACGAAAGGTACATTATTCGGTGCCTACAATGCAGTGACAGGTTTCTATCAGAATGTAAAAACCTACAAAGATGACGAAGCCAAATTACAATCTATTGTTATGGGCGGAACAGCTCAAATGAAGTCTCAAAAAGCGTTTGAGCTTTGTGAAAACGTTGCTCATTTTGGAGCAGACATTTTAAAAATGAACTGAAAATAATTTATTAATTATAACATACGGTAAATGCAAGTCTCCACCGTATAGGAGCACATCAAATGAAATTCAATATTGTCAATGAAATAAAATTAAGCTATTCAAGAAAAGGTAATTCCGACAAAGTAATCAGTAATTCATATGATGCGGCAGAGGTATTTCGGCAACATTTTGATTCTGATGAAATAGATTATAGAGAATCTTTTTTCGCTTTATATTTAAATCAGAGTAGTAAGGTTTTAGGAATAAGAAAGATTTCTGAATCCGGAATTTCTTCAACTATAGTGGATGTTCGAATAATTATGCAAACAGCCCTTCTCTGTAATGCTTCGTCTATAATTGTAGCACACAATCATCCATCTGGAAATTTAAAACCCTCTAATGAAGATTTAAAAATTACAAAGAATATAAAAAATGCATCCGAATTCTTGAATATTAAATTACTAGATCATTGCATTTTAACATCGACAGATTATCTGTCTTTTGCTGATAACGGATATTTATAAAATTTCTAACTAATAAAATAAACGACAATATTGAATTGTCGTTTATTTAAAATTTTCGGCGAAAAGACAATTCCTTCCTGTGGTCGGAAACGTCTTTTCGCAAGTCATTAAGCGTAACCCAATTGATAAATTTTTTTCACTTAATTTTTTCAAAAAAGGTTACGGTTATTTTACGAAGCTATTCTTATAGCCTGTAATGGGAAGAAAAATTATAGGTTATTTCTGATGAAATAGCCTAATACATTATATTTTACATTATACAGTTTCTGCGTTTTGAGGACTAAACTGTATGGTTAGCTTTTGCTCATTTCCCATATTGTCTGAAATCCAAATGTCAAAACTTTGAGATACTGTTGATTCAGAAGTATAATATAACCTAAATTCCTTTTCAGCTAAGAGATATAAATCATTGGGTAAAAAATGAGGTTCATTGAATAAACGTAATGTACCCTTTCCCTCAAACTGAAAATACCTGAAGAAATACTCAGTTTCACTATAGTACCCAACAGGAATAATGCGACATCTGATCTCCATAGTTTCTCCAGTAGCTATATATTTTGAAACAGGCATTACCTGCACTTCAAACGGAAAATTTTTCTGTACCTGTAATTCATCTTCTGAACAAGAGGAAAAACAAAGCTCGACTGCAAATAAGGTTGCTATAAGATACAGAGCAGCAAAAAAATGTCTTTTGATATTGATTAAATCTTTCATAACAATTTTTTATTTTATAGGTTAAATCTTATTCCAAGACCAACGCCAGGTTTTATTTTTTCAAGTGAAGTATTCCATATTATTTTTGCTTTATAAAAACCTGTTAAAACAATCCGATCTGACAGATAGGCTTCAACGCTAAGTTTTACACTTCCCCCATACACCCACGATGATTCATTCAAGAGTACGGCTCCGTCATAGAGTAGTGTCGTACTTTTATTGATATTCTCATATCCTCCGGTGGCGAAAAATGTGGAATTGATTAAAAAGCTTTTTGTCAGATCCGCAATCAAATTAAAACTATAACCGACTTCAAGACTGTAGTTTTCAACTGGAACATCAATCATTTTATACAGAATGATCTGTCTGCTGTATTCAAATGAATAAATCGAATAGTTCCCTTTTTTTGAATAGATAATAAAATCGGTATTGACGAAATAATTTCCGGATGACTTTTTCAACAGTAATCCTGTATTGATTCCGATACTTTTTTGCTTCGGTAACATTCTTTGTGCTTTGACTGCGTAAAAACATAAAAACACTGTCATTAACGATAATAAACTCTTCATGTTAGTTTAGTTTTAATTGAATATCATTGACCACTTTGGCACTGATCAAATCTGAATTTTCTATCTGAATCTTCTGATGTCGTCTGCCATCTTTTTCCATCAATTCAATCTCTACTATCTGATCTTCTAAAAGCGTAAACTGGTCCATGATATAAAGAAATTCACCGTCGGATTGGTAGTTGACTGTAGAGTCACGAGAATAAGTCCGGATAGGAGATAATACCTTATCCTGAACGACAGTTCTTTTTAGATTCTTTTTGTCGGTAATTTTAAAAGTGACAAAATCAACATCAAAAGAAACATTGCTCTTGTTTTTAATTTGAAAAATAAAATAAAACTTTCCTTCATGTACATACAGAGATTTTAACAGAAACTGAATTCCAAAACTTTTTGAACCAATGTGCTTTACTGTTCTTTTGGGAAGTTGGTATAAGGTTTTTATCAATAATTCAGTCAATGATGAAGATTCTCCCTTAAGTTCTTCAAACAGGACATCTGTAGAGTATTCTTTTTCCTGATTTCGTTGTAATTTCAGAAGGTCATAATTCAGAGTGTCTGGATAAGAACTGTAAAAAACATCAAAATTGTAAAATTTACCATCCTCAGTAATGACCGAAAAGTTTGTTTCTTCCTCGAAATCTCTTACTGAGGATTTTATTCTGAGAACATTCGCTACATCTTCCGCTTTATTGGCAATCAAATTTTCGCTTCCCAGATCCACGTATCGTATGGGAGATGGAAATAATAAATGTGTTGTTTTATTGTAGGTAACTTCCATCTTGTAAGGTTCCAGTTTGGCCTGAGAAAGCGATGCGAAACCTGAATTTTCCTGAGCTGCTAATCTGCAGATACCGAAGAGTATCAACAGAACCGAGAAAAATATATTAAGTCGTATTTTCATTAATTTTAATTTAAAGGTTAATTATTTTTTTGAAACTAAAAGCACCTGATGCCCTGCCTTAACAGTAACTTTAGGCTGTCTTACTTTCTTTTGAAAGTATCCTGAAACTCCCTGAACCAAACCTCTGGTGAGATCGGCAGCAACCTGTTGTCCTGCCGATTGGGTCATCATAATATTGGTGCCGGAATTCTGGCTCATGTTGGATGCTATATCCTTAATAGCGGTCTGTTCTGAAGAGTAGGGAATGTAAAGCCCCAACTGCCCATCATTGTCATGAATATTAATATCGACAGGGGTTATAGTGCCTTTGTATTCAATGCTTGAAATTGCGAGTAACAGTCTTCCTCCCTGAAACTTTCCTGCTGCTTTTAACACAGTACCGGAAGGAATGGTTGTCTTTCCAAGGAGCAAACCTTGTGTTAGTCGTAAGGGCACCATACTTTCATTTACCAATGTCATGGTTTCATGTATTACTGCATGGATACTGTTGTTATTTTGGGGTACAGTATTTTCCTGTTCATTCTGTAACCCCGCAAATCGATTATGACTGATGGATGCTGAAAACGTACTGTCTGAAGGTTCTCGATACAAACTGGATACGACGTTGCGTTTTTGAAGTTGTACTGCCGTTATTTTAACTTTGTTTTCTTCAGGCTTTGCCTCAGAGGTTTTCTTTGGTTCAGATTCTTCCTGCTGTTTTGGCGCAGGTAGATATTTTGCAGCCATCTGATAAGACTTTTCCATCAATTCTAACTGATCATTAATTCCTACAGTACTTGGAACTGCATCCTTATGTGAAATTTCATTCTTAAGCCTGTTAATTTCCCTTTTTAATTGGGTAACCTCATGGTCGTCTTTGCTGTAAAATGAGCTTAATGTTTGTTGTGCATTACGGTAGCTGTTTAAAGCATTTTGATCTGCGTTCGTATTATTATAAGATTCTGGAGATAGAGCGGTCAGCTGATTCGAGCCGTTTGATTCACTCCAATAATCTGATAGGCGTGTCATAGCATTTCTTTTTTCTTCATTTTTCTGCTCCAACAATTCTAGCTCATACGCCTTCTGCTTATCTGCTTGTAATTTGTCATCCGCGGCTTGTGGCACTTCAGCATTTAAACCTACCTCTTGATTAGTTGTTTTATCATCTTTTGGTTTAAAAATCAGATACAAGGATCCCATACAAGCAATGAACATCAAAAAGTAAATGATCGGCTTTTTAAATTTTTCCCACCCTGGCTTACGATCCAAAGGTTCATTTTCGTCTGAGGAATGTATACTTCCTTCAGTGATTCTGATTTGACTTGTCTCTTTCATGGGGATGTTTTATGGGGTGAATAATTAGCTGGGTTTTCAATCGGCTGATGTTGCATCTTTATCTCCTTTGGAATGTTATTGATATGTCCAACTGAAAGAATGGTTCGACTTTTTGAATCTTTTGACCATAGATGAATAACCGTTAAAATCGTCATTATCGCATACCCTGCAAAAAATATCTTGGTCAAAGAGCGTTGTCGTTTGGTAGATAAGGATTTCCATTTCCGTTCTGCTTTTTTAACGAATTCCTCTATTTTTAATCTTATTTTTTTCATATAACTGTTTTTATCGGTTAACAGTTTCAACATCTTTGTTCTCAATGACATTGAATTTTTCAATCGTAAACCCCTGAGGGTTGCTGTCTGACCTGACGGAATTGACCAGTTGACAATTCGTTACAAGATTTCGGGTCGTTAAATTACTTGCGCGGATAATGAATTGCTTCCCATAAGTCTTTACAGCATAGGGATAGTTGTTAAAATCTGCTACTACACTGTCAATTTCAACGCGCTGTTGAATATTTCCGCTGATGATCCTGTTGTAATACCCTTTCTCAGAAAGATCCTTGTAGTAATTGAATGCAGATTGGTCGGCCATATTAAAAGCTCTTTTTACATTGCTCTCAATAGCACTTTTATCAGGAGCTACTGTAAAAAAGAGTTCGTGAAAACGTCTTACATGTTCTCTGGCTTCTACAGGTCTGTTGATAGACATATCCTGGGATAGGGCAACCATCAGTGATTTACCATTGTCAAGGACATATATCTTTTGTCTTTGTTCTTCTGCAAAACTGTACGATTTGTACACAACAATGCCGACAACTCCAAAACAAAGGATGGCAAAAACAAAGGTGAACAATCTGATTTGCTTAAAACTGTTCTCTATATTTCTTAAGGTTTTAAATTCCATTTTTTTGTTTTTTGATTATTTAAGGAGTTGTCCTGAAATATTACCTGCCGCTGCGCCAGCAGTTGCACCCGCAACATTTCCTGACTTTTGTGCCATCTGGGTAACATTACGCATAAAGTTTCCGGCTCCGCCCGCCTGAATGATCCAACCTGTAACGGTAGGCACAGTGAAATAGCCAATGATTCCAATGATCATATAGATAATGTAGATCGTATTGGAAGTATCTGGAATAAAGTTGGGATCTGCCAGCATTTCAATATCCCTTTCTATAATAAGGGATTGAATCTTTGCCAGGATAGCACTGAACATATCAGCCACCGGTAACCATAGGTATACACTGATGTATCTGGTCAGCCATTGGGTAAGCGTAGACTGAAAACCATCCCAAACCGATATGGCAAATGCAATAGGACCAAGGATCGAAAGCACAATGAGAAAAAAAGTTCTGATTGTATCAATCACCAATGCCGCTGCCTGAAAGAGTATTTCCAGAAGCTCTCTGAAACCGTCTCTGATATCTTTTTTAATGGCAAACATTTCCCTTTCTATATACATTCCAGACATCGTCACCAAATCAGAAGGTGACCATCCCAGTTCTTCCAATTTTTTGTCAAATTCTTCATCAGAAATGAGATATGCCATTTCAGGATTTCGAAGCATAGCCTCCCTTTCCAGCAGATCTTTTTTCTGCTGGAGTTCATTAAGATCTAATACCTGACCCTCCAGCATGGAGTGGCTGCCCTGAACGACCGGACTTAATACTCCGTTGATGCTGCCCAAGACAATTGTTGAAAAGAACATAATGCAGATTCCGATGGCAAATGGTCTGAGCATAGGAAACAGATCAATCGGTTCGGCACGGCTTAATGCCTGCCAAACCTTTACGGCCACATAAAATAATGCTCCCAGCCCTGCAACTCCTTTTGCAACTGTTGCCATGTCAGCACACATCGGCATCATCTCTTCATACACAGAACGAAGCACCTCATGTAAATTAGTAGGTTCCATCTTACCAGTATTTTTGATTAACAGTACCATACAGGTTGAGAACTCTCTGCGCGTTGTTCTGCTTTTTGGCTCTCAGATAACTGACAGAGATATTCTTATTGGTGTAATATCTTACCAGATTGTGATAATCTTTCACCTCTTTATATACTCTGTCAATAATTTCCATTCTTTCCTTATCATTCAATGATAGATTGGTAGAAGTGACAATCTGTTTTAGTTCTTTAAGCAGTTCAGTGCTTTCGTTCAATAGTGTTGAATAGCCGTTAGCGATAGCGGTCAACTCCTGAGCATTGAAATTGGGATCATTCAGCATCTTTCCGAAATTATTGACATACATTTCGGAAACATCACCCACCAATAAAACAGTCTGCTGAACTTTACGGGCATCTTTTACTAAATTGTTTACTGCTTTCAGTTTGTCATAATATTCCTTACCCTGCTCATAAACCTTCTTCACTTCATTGAAGTTCTTAACTACATTCGAAACAGTCGATGAGGTCTGTACAATTTCATTGGCGGAGTTGAGTATTCCTGAAGCCAGATTAGCCGGATCCGTAACCACAAATTGTGCTTTTGCAAATGATGTTATAGCTAATACAATAACCATAACTGTTGTAATGATTGAATTTTTCATTGTTGTAAAATTTTAATGATTTAAGTTTCTTTTGTATTCGATTTGATTCTCTTAAGAGAAATCCTCTTGATGGCATGCTCTACATTGCCATCAAGTTCAGAAGCCAATTGCATGACTTCCATTTTCTCCGTTTCTTCTGTGGTATAAGCCAGATATTCTTCTGTGGAAACTTCCGTGGCATATACAGCAGAGTGCGTTCCTCCTAATCCGATCCAGACTTCTTTATACAGTCTTTTCGGATCATTATTCATATTGATGGAAAGAACCTGTGCTTTTTCTTTGTCTGTAAGACCCAGCATAGACTGAATATCATCAAACTTGTTCATGTATTTCCGCTGATCCAAAAGGATCTTACAGTCTGAATTGTTGATGATGCTTTCCTTAACAATAGGAGACTGAATGATGTCATCCACCTCCTGTGTAACAACAATGGCTTCTCCAAAGAATTTTCTTACAGTTTTGAAGAGGTATTTGATGTATTCAGCCATTCCTTCTTTCGCAATTGCCTTCCAGGCTTCTTCAATCAGGATCAGTTTTCTGATTCCTTTCAGTCTTCGCATTTTGTTAATGAAAACTTCCATGATGATAATGGTTACAATGGGAAAAAGGATTTTATGATCCTTGATCGCATCAATTTCAAAAACGATAAATCGCTTAGAAAGAAGATCTAATTGCTTTTCTGAATTCAATAAGTAATCATATTCTCCGCCTTTATAATAAGGCTCTAAAACATTCAGAAAGTTGGCAATATCAAAGTCTTTTTCCCTGATTTTTTTTTGCTCTAATACTTTTTGATAATCATTTTTTACATACTCGTAAAAGCCATTAAATGAAGGGAAGTGCTCATTATTTTTGATTCGATTAATATAGCCGCTGACTGCATTTGATAAAGCAACTTCTTCGGAGCGGGTTGGCGGTTCATCATCTCTTTTCCATAGCGTAAGAATTAAAGTTTTAATACTTTCTCTTTTCTCAATGTCAAAGATTCCGTCATCAGTATAAAAAGGATTAAAAGCTATTGGATTATCTTCTGTATAGGTAAAATACACACCATCTTCACCCTTTGTTTTCCCTTTGATCAGTTCGCATAATCCCTGATAAGAATTTCCGGTATCGACTAACAGAACATGGGCTCCCTGCTCATAGTACTGTCTCACCATATGATTAGTAAAAAAGGATTTACCACTTCCTGATGGACCGAGAATAAACTTGTTTCGGTTGGTAATGATTCCCTGCTTCATCGGAAGATCGGAAATATCCAGATGGATAGGTTTTCCCGTCAATCGGTCTGCCATCTTGATCCCAAAAGGTGAAGGGGAATCCTGATAATTGGTTTCTTCAGTGAAAAAGCATAAGGCAGGTTCTATAAAGGTGTAGAAACTTTCTTCACTCGGAAAATCTCCTGCATTCCCGGGAATTCCTGCCCAGTACAATGTGGCAGTATCTGTTGTATTATGCCGTGGCTTACATTCCATCAATGCCAAAGCACTTCCTGTGTCATTTTTTAGCTGTTTAAGCTCAGTAGGATTATCAGACCAACATATGACATTAAAATGGGCACGGATCGATTGGAGCCCGTAAGAATGGGCTTCATTTAGATACTTTTCGATCCATTCCTTGTTGATCTGGTTGGCTCTGCTGTATCTTGCCAACGAATGCATATTTCTAGCAGACTTTTCAAATTTGTTTAGGTTTTCATCACTGTTATCAATAAACAGATATTGATTGTAGATGTGATTGCAGCTGAGTAGCAACCCAACCGGAGATGCAAATGAGAGTAAGCAGTCACTTCTGTCGGTGCTTAACTTTTCGTATCTGCTGTGCGAAGAAACTGTACCCGGAAGATCATCCGTATCCGAAAGAGTGTGCATGCTGATGCGGTTGTTACCAATACGCATTTCTTCTGCTCCTAAGTTGAGATCTTGGAGAGATGGATTAATTTCTCTCGACAGAGTCAGATACTGTTCTAACAATCCCGATTGTTTTGCTGTTCCCGTAATTTCATCAGCGGTCATTTTTTCAAGGAAAACATATCCACTGTCATTCATAATCCTTACAAACTGATCAACCGCTTCCATGAATCTGCTGATTACTTCTTTATCTGTGATTTCTTTTGGTATCAAAACTCCTTTACAAAGTGATGAGAAATTACTCTGCGTTCTCATCCTTTCCTTTGTAGTTTTGGAAAGAAACAGATAGCAATAATGATTCAAGAAAGGTCTTTCGTTAAAGTGCCTTTCAAAAGACTTGGACAGAAAACTTTGATCGTCATTAGATAAATCGGGACGGTAATTTTCCTTGATAAACCAATCCTGTTTGTGAACGATGCTGTAATCAGGTAATGTCTTTATGGCTTTAAACCAAGCCGAATGGATAGCTTCATACTCAGCTGACGCTACCGTAAACAGTTCCGGAAGCCTTACCTTGAAACAAACCGTAACATCAGCATCTTTTGAAATAATGCAGTTCTCTTCTACACCTAGCAGTGGAAATCTGCTTTCCAGCGTTGTCGCTTTGGATTGATTTTTCATGCTACAGCTTTTTTAGAGTGTTCCTTGATATACCTGAAAATGGATTTTCGGCTGATGATGTACCTTGGATGCTTCTTTTTTGCTCCCAATTTCATTAATCCATGTTCTCCATACTTTCTGTTGAAAGAAAAGGTCTTCCAAATGAGAAGACCAGAAGTCGTTCCTCCAAGAAGTAAGCAGATATAGGTATTGACACCAGCCATATACATGATCATGATGAATACGAGTATTCCCAATAATCCTCCTGCAAAAATGAACAGGTACTGTGCTTTCAATCCTTTGAACTCTACCGTTCTTCCGATTCCTTTGTTGATATGATAGGTATTCATCATCAATGATTTTAAAGGAAGAATGAACGTAGGATGGTAGCTGCAACAATTAAGAAGATACACGCTCCAAACCAGCTGGCAGCAGTTTTACTGGTATCAGGGTCACCACTGCTGAATTTGTTGTAAACCTTGACCCCGCCAATTAAGCCTACTACCGCACCAATGGCATAAATCAGTTTCGTTGCCGGATCAAAATAGGAAGTAACCATTTGCGTAGCTTCAGTGATTCCTGCAGAACCATTTCCCTGGGCATTCATACTCAATCCGATTAACAGAAGCAATGCTGTTAAGACGATTTTTTTTCTTTGTCTTTTCATAATGAATAGATTTTATGATGATGAAACCCATGCTTTATGGCCTTTGAGACAAAGATGTTTGGAAAAAGGAGTGTTACTTAAAAAATGAAGTTTTAGGGAAGCATTTGGCATTAAAATTCTCTCAATGTTATATCTTAAAATACATGTTGTAATGTACTTAATGAAACTTTAGTTATTTTTGTTAAAACTAAAAACACATGTACATATCTAGACTTTCTCTTCGAAATTTCAGAAATTTTAATTCCGCATCGTTAAGTTTTACCAAAGGAGTCAATACTATTATCGGTGAAAACGGTGCTGGAAAATCAAATCTTTTCCATGCGTTAAGAATAATGATTGATGATAGTATGCCCAGATCAATCAGATTTTACGAAAATGATTTCAATCGTTCTATCGGAGACTGGGCTGGACACTGGATAGTAATTCAAATAATTTTTGATGATTTAGACAATGGTGAGGAGGCTCAATCAATTGCAATGCATAAAATGGCAGATGCTGAAAACTTTGATAGTACAAAGGGAACATATACTTTATTTTTTCGTCCTAGAATTGACATTAGACGAAGTTTGTTTGAGCTTTCAGAAAAAGAAGGCAAAACGCAAGAAGAATTATCCGAAATTTTGTCACAGATAAGTTTAAATGATTATGAAACTGTTTACACCGGGAGAGGAAATATTGATTTTTCAATAGATGAGAATTATTCATCCTTTGTTGGAGACTTCGAATCGATCACATTTCCAGATCCTGATGAGGAACGAGTGGACGTTTATGGAATTAAAATGTATGGAATATCGATACCTAATGAGTTTGCATGCACTTTTGCTAAAGCTTTAAGAGATGTTGAGGCAGATTTAAGATCATTCAAAGATAATCCCCTTATAAATCTTTTAAGAGATAAAGAAAAGAATATTCCAATTGAGAAAAAAAGCGAATTAGAAAGTCAGGTTGAAGAGTTGAATAGCTCAATTTCATCATTAGAGGAGGTTAAGAATGTATCGTCTGGTATTTCGCAAACAATGAGGGATACAGTTGGAGAAACTTATGCTCCTAATGTAAATATCAAGTCTGAACTTCCTGCCAATATGGAGAGATTGTTACAGTCTCTAAAATTATGGGTTGGAGACCCAGATGAAGAAGATTATGACGGAAGGCTTGGAGAGTTGAGCTTAGGTGGAGCCAATTTAATATATATATCACTTAAATTATTAGAGTTTGAAAGAATTAAAAAAAATGAAAAAATTGCTAATTTTATTCTGATAGAAGAACCTGAAGCACATATCCATAATCATATACAGAAAACACTTTTCCAAAAATTAGATAAGGACAGTACACAAGTCTTTATTTCTACTCATTCTACACACATATCCTCTGTATCAGCTATAAGCTCTATGAATATTCTAGCAAGAGGTTGGAAGAAAGCGGAAGTTTTTAATCCGTCTAATAATCTTCAACCTAACGAAGTAGTTAAGTTAGAAAGATATTTAGACGCAAACAGAACTAATCTATTGTTTGCTAAAGGGGTTATATTAGTTGAAGGTGATGCTGAACATATTTTGATCCCAATATTAGTAAAAAAGGTGTTAGGTGTAAGTTTAGATGAGTTAGGAATATCTATAATAAACATTGGAAGCACAGGGTTTAAAAATATAGCTCAACTTTTTCACCAGGACCGAGTAAAAAGAAAATGTAGTATTATAACGGACAATGATATTTCGATAGTTCCATTACCAGAAGATGACCAAAATGATGATCAATATCAAAGAGACTGTCGTAATTCACAGATTTCTGGTGAAAGTCGAAAGCAAGATCTAGAGAATTTTTGTGAAAATAACGAATATTTAAAAGCATTTTACGCACAGCATACTTTCGAAGTTGATTTTTTATTAGCGGTCAATTCTTTAGAGATAAAAAGTACTGTAGAGAAAGCATTCACAAATAGAGTAACTATAGAAAAGATTTGTTCACGTATTGATAACAGCGATGTCGCAACTTCTGGTAAGGAAATCCTGAGGCTTGCTGAAAAGTTTGGAAAAGGATGGTTTGCTATTATGATTGCTGACAATATCGATCATTGCACCTATATTCCTGATTACATTTTAAATGCACTAGTTTTTGCATGTCCAAACATTAAGAAATCTATTCTTATTTATATTGCAAAATACAGAATTAGTCAACTAATAAAAGTCAATTTTGATGACTTAAATTACACTGATATTTTTGCAAATCTAAGTGCTTACGATGATGAAACAGAAGCATTAGACTATTATAAAAAAGAATTACAAAATGATGTTTTATCAGAAATAATGGTTTTAATAGATGCTTAAGGGATTAAATAAACAACAAATTACAGCTATTGAAGCTGCAGGGAATGTTTTATTAACAGCTTGTCCAGGAAGTGGTAAAACAAGAACATTAACACATAAGATTGCGTATGAACTTGAAAAAAGTTTTAATTCTAAAAAGATCATTATTGCTGTAACATTTACTAACAGAGCAGCTGATGAAATTCAGCGAAGAATTCGAGATTTCAATATGGATGATAGTACTTTATGGGCGGGTACAATCCATGCCTTTTGTTTGGAATGGATAATACGACCATATAGATGCTATCTGGATGAACTTAAAAATGGATTTTCAATATCTGATGAGTATAATTCAGAAAAAATTATTAATGATCTAAAAACAGAGTACGGATTACGTTTTTTTGACAATGTATCTACTAGATATTTGCTTACTGGTGAAAAAGAAGAAGTTGTGTTTAGAGAATTATTAGATAAATATCATGAAATTCTTTCTAATGATAAATTAATTGATTTTGATCAAATCTTGCATTATTCTTATAAGCTTATTTCTACTTATCCAAAAATTGCTTCGATTTTAAAAAAAATGTTTCATTTAATTTGTGTTGATGAATATCAAGATACACAACAATTACAATATTCAATTCTTAGTAGCATAATGAAAGCTGACAGAGGAACTTGTAAAATGTTCATTGTCGGAGATTCTGATCAGGCAATATATGGATCTTTAGGAGGTGTTGCTAAAAATCATAAGGAAATAGAATATGAGTTCCAAGAAACTTTTCTGAGTAAAGAATTAACTGGAAATTATCGCTCAAATCAGCAAATAATAAATTATAATAAAAACTTTCAAATTACTGATGCCGAAATTCTTGCACTGGGATCAAATGCTCAGGATAGAGCCATCATAAAATATGATACAGAAATAAATAAAGATGATCTGGTAGTAGAAATTGCTCGTATTATTGAAGAGAAAATAGGTGAAGGTGTACCGGAAAATGAAATCTGCGTACTTGCACCCAATTGGTATTTAGTAATACCAATGGGAAGAAGATTAAAGACTTTATTGCCAAATGTGAAATTTGATGCAGTTGGTCTATCGCCATTACAGAAAAATAGAGAAAATATTTGGTTTAAAATTGCTAGACTTTTTCTTGTTTCTCCTTCACCCACAAGCTTTATTGTAAGAAAACGATGGAGCAGTGAACTGTTACTAGAACTGGAAAGTTTTGGAGTAATACTATTTGAAAATCATAACTTTAGGTCAAAGAAATTATTAAAAGTTATTAATTCTATTTCTTCTACTAATACAGATGGTATAGAGCATCTTGAAGATTGTTTTAGTCAGCTACTTGATAGATTACAAATTAATTTAGCTTTCAATAAATTGCTAAATGATCAACTTACTTCTTTTATTGACGGAGCAAAAAAAAGATTGAGTAATCCTGACTTTGATATGGCTAAAGATATTCATAGTTTTCGTAAAATGTTTAAACACGAAGAAGGTGTTGTCGTAAATACTTGTCATGGTATAAAGGGAGAGGAGTTCGATACTGTAATTGCATTTGGTTTACTACATGGTAAAGTACCTAATTGGAATGAAGATAATGACCTTGCTGCAAAAAAATTATTATATGTAATCTGTTCAAGATCGAAAAGAACTCTGTATTTGTTTTCAGAAACAGGTAGAACCACGCAGTCTGGTAGACCGTACCGTCCTACAACTCAATTGGCTAATGTTGTTCATCAATATGATTAAATTAAATCATCAATATTAAAATTATTATTCCGCATTTTGGAAGAACAGGACTCTCGTTCATTTTCAAAAGAATTATCTAATAGTAAAGCTATTTTATGGGAAGCATTTTCCATAGAATCTTCCAGTAAAGTGTATAATTCTGTTCCGTATATTTTATGAACTGTAGCCGCTGCTGTTTCCTTTTCAGACATTTCACAGACTTCTTGCTGTAAGAATGTTGTCACAGCGCTTAGTTCTTCAAAGTTAGCTCCCTGGGCAAAATCGTTATCTCTACCAATTATTCTATATTTTTTCCATTCTTCTTCCTCTTCAATAAAATCAAGGCTGCTGTCAAAACCATATTTCGGTTCTTCTTGCGAATTTTGAATTGTGACATTTTCTCTGATGTCATATTCTATGTCTAAGTTAGATGGATCGAATAAAGCTCTTTCCTTTTGTTCTTCAGGGGAAGCAATTGTCATAGAATGGAGTGAAGTTTTTGCTTCACCCATAATATTGGGTTGCTTTTTATTATTTGCTTGCTCTTCAGTTTTGCGAGAATGGGATTGTTTTCGGATAATTTTGTCATGGAGTAATAGCAGAATTATGGCCAGAAGATAAATGATGATGAGAATTTCCATAGTTATAAAATGGGTTTAAAATGATTGTTAAAATACTCCGTAATCTCGTTACCATATTCCAGAAAATGCTGTTCGAGAATATTGTCAATATAGGAATAGAGAGTTGTCCTTTCTTCTCTGGAAAGCTGTACAATTCGTAATAATCTTTCATGGTACTCCGGGCGTATGTAGACCACTTTACCATTACGTCCTGAAGGAAAGCGATTCGTTAAAAAGATCTCTTCATAGTTCAGCTTTTTAAAAGAATTGGTTTTTGCTTTTTCTTTGGACTTTTGAACGGCTTGTTTGGTTGCATGAGTTTGTTCATCAAGAACCCTTTGTTCACCACTGATGACCTGCATTAAATATTCTTCATCAACGGTAGCCTTTTCTAAATCATTGTTGTCATTGTTTGTAGCCATCTCTCGGGTTTTACAGATTTGTGATCCTTTGAAATTCTTCAACAAACAAGTCCATTCTTGTTGCTTTTAAAAGCGGATAGTCTGCTGGTAACAGTGTTGATCTGAAAATACTGTTTCCGATATGGTCAGATTCCTTACGAAATCTTTTACTATCCATGATTCGCGTATCCATTATATTCATCTGAAGAGTCGCAATTGCCTTTTCGTAGATTTCGTATAGCCCTGTCTTTTCCCGTCCATCAATCTGATTCCAGAATAGCCATAACGCTTGTTGCGGAAAATCATGCTCACCGGAAGGAAGCGCCATAAAAGCTTTGGTAAATCCTAACGTACTTTCAACAACCAAACGGTCAGCAGTCATGGGAGCAAAAATAAAATCCATTGATTTCAAGGTCGTCAGCACCCCTTTGGTATTGGCGGTACCAGGCAGATCATAAAAGATAATATCCGGAACTATGGTAGTTTGTTTAATATATCGGGTAGCTTCTTCTATTGCATTTTCTGCTTTACAGCGTATAATCGGATATGCTTTCTTATTGATCAGTTGGAATTGTTGCATAGCAGCCTTCTTATGGTACTCGTTCAGCATAATTGCTTTTTTATCACGTTCCCTCATATTGCTTAGGCTGTATTGTGGAAAATCACAATCCATGACCAAAACATTGTATCCCAGGCGGTAATGTAATACGCTGGCAAGTAATATGGTAATCGTCGATTTTCCCACACCTCCTTTTTGAGTGGAGAAACTTACTTTTAAAGTTTTTTTTGTTGCTTTCATAATGCATGTATTTATTGTTGTTTTATAATGTTGAATGGTAAGAATCTGTATAAGTTGATTTATATGCAGGGGTACTCCAGTATTATCTTAAAAATCTAAAGATGTATACATTTACTTCATTTTTACAGGGCATATCTGCAACTGCTTTGTTGAGAGAATACCTTTTTTTGAATATTTGTAATTGCTTTTGTGCTTTCATAGTTTTAAAACTTTACATTTTTATGATTTACCCGTTTCATCATCAACTTTATGTGTTGCTGTAAAGGAAAGAGTTTTCAAAACCAATGCTGATCTTCAGGTGATACCTGGTGTTATTTGGCAGTAATTGGAAGGGGGAAATATTGTAGATATCCGGTTGTTTCTGTCTACCTTGTTGTATACAATTTTAAGAAGAGTTGGTGTTTACTACAACATCTGAAAAATGTTGATCGCTTGTTACAATAGTTTTTTTGTAATACGATAAATACGGTGTTCACCTGAACACGGCAAGTTGTGTTTTGAGTACCTCATAACTGTTTTTTGTGCCTCAAAACAACTTGCCCTGCCGGGAACTTTGAAACACTCTCCGAAGTCGAGGTTTATAAACTTTAAATGGATATCTATGAATGATCAGAAAAATAATACGAGAAGTAAAGGTGGGCGAAAGCCAAAGATAAACCCTTGTAATCACCGGTATGTTTTTCGGCTGGATGAAGAAGACAATAGCAAATTTCTGTCTTTATTTGAAGCCTCTGGAATAGATAATAAAGCTAAATTTATAACTTCTGTATTGTTTTCAAGAGAAATAAAAACAGTAAAAATTGATAAAGGTACTGTTGATTTTTACATGAGGCTGACTTCCTTTTATTCCCAGTTCAGAGCAGTGGGCGTGAATTACAATCAGGTAGTTAAATTATTATACACTCATTTTACCGAAAAAAAGGCAGCAGCATTTCTGTATCAATTGGAGAGACACACTGCTGAACTTTCAGCTTTGTGCCGGAAAATTATCGAATTGGCTAATGAATTTACTAACGGGAATATAGAAAAATGATGGTTCAATGATTGCAAAAATTGGCAGAAGCAGTAATTTATACGGTGCCTTAGCCTATAATCATCATAAGGTGGAAAAGGGACAAGGACAAATTTTGTTGATGAATAAAATGGTGGAATCTACAGATGGGACGTATACAATATCCAAATTAATGAGATCTTTCGATCCTTATCTGGCTGCCAATCTGAAAACGGAAAAACATACTTTACACATATCGCTCAATCCCGATCCGAATGATAAGGTCATTGATAAGGATTTTGTGAAGATGGCGGAAGAGTATATGAATGGAATGGAGTACGGTGAACAGCCTTACATGGTTTTTAAACACACTGATATCGACCGTACTCATATTCATATTGTGTCAGTATGTGTTGATGAAAATGGCAGGAAAATATCAGATCGATTTGAGAAAAGGCGGTCGATGAATCTGTGTAGACAACTCGAAAATACCTATAATTTATGGCCAGCTGCAGAAGGGCAAAATGTGAAAAATAACCTGGTTTTCAAACCGGTTCGTTATCAGACCGGAAATATTAAACATCAGATTGCCTCTGTCATCAGGAATATAGCTGATGTGTACTCCTTTAAAACACTTGGAGAGTACAATGCTCTGCTTTCACTTTTCAATATAGCAGTTGAAAAGATTGAAGGTGAATTGCATGGAAAACCACAACGGGGATTGGTGTATTTTGCACTGGATACAAACAAACATAAAATTGGAAACCCATTAAAAGCTTCAAGGATTGGAAAAGCGGCGCTCTTACCTGCACTGGAATCTCATTTTTTAAAAAGTAGAGAATCTATTCTTCAATCGAATAAAACTGAAATAAAGGGCTGGATTGATAATGCCCTCAAAGTGAGTCTTCATGAAAAAGATTTTGTGGAGAAATTAAAGTCTGTGGGTGTTAATACGGTAATCCGCAGAAATGAAGCCGGACGTATGTATGGAATCACATTTATCGATCATAACACCCAAACAGTATGGAATGGTTCAAATTTGGGAAAAGGATATTCCGCTGCTGTTTTTAATGATTTATGGAAGAACCAGGAGCATTTAAATAGATCCTCTGATGCAAAGCAGGCAGAAGCGAAATCGCTCCCAACAAATCAATTTTTACCCCTTCAACTTCATCCCTTATTTGGATTTTTAAATGATGACAATGATGATTTAAGTGACACTGAATCAATGGACTCATTTCCCGGATTGTTGCCAACAGTGCAGGGAGAAGACGATGACAAACGGATTTTTTCACAGCAAATGCGAAAGTGGAAAAAGAAAAGAAAAAGATAGTCAGATGATTTCTTACCCTTAGCATTCTTTTTGCATAATCGCTTGTACTTTTTGCTGTAATTCCTTTTTATCAGGTAAATACAACTGGTATTTGGAAACAAATATTTTATTAGAAATACCACCTGTTGCATATTCCACTAATACTTCATCTTTTTCCGCAGAAAGGATAATGCCTATAGGCTCATTATCATCCACTACATTTTCTTCAGATTTAAAGTAGTTCAGATATAAATTCATTTGTCCTATATCATTGTGCTCAACCTGTTTTATCTTTAAATCAATCAGCACAAAACATTTTAAGATGCGGTGATAGAATACAAGATCAATATAAAAATGCCTGTTACGAAGTGATATCTTATACTGTCTTCCGACAAATGTAAAACCCTTTCCCAGTTCTAAAAGAAACATCTGCAGATTGTCAATAATCTTCTGTTCCAGTGCTTTTTCGGTAACACGATGACTTTGAGGTAATTTGAGAAAGTCCAGTACATACGGATCTTTTATAGCCTCTGTGGAATCGGTCACGATATGACCTTTTTCCGCCAATTGCAGTACACCCTTTTTATCTTTGCTCAATGCCAGCCTTTCAAAAAGGGAAGAGTTGATCTGCCTTTCCAGTTCACGGTAGCCCCAATTTTCCAGTACTGCCTGTTTTTCATAGAACTTCCTTGCCGTATCATCAGAAATACCGAGCAAAGTAACCAGATGAGTCCAGCTTAATTTGGCAGGCACTGCCTGCCATTTTTGATAGGTCAGATAAAATCTGCGCATATCTAAAATATTACGCCTGCCAAATCCTTTGCCGTAACGCTGCCTCAGATCTTTGGAAAGTGTTGCCAGTAAGTTACTTCCGTATTCTGCACGTTCCTCACCATGCTGCTCGTATTCCACGATATGCCTGCCAATTTCCCAGTTAGCTTTCACCAGTTCAGTATTAACTGCCTTGACCGCATTTTGTCTTGCAACCTCAATAGCGGATCCGATACTGTCCAGTAATTCAGTGTATTTTGATTGTACAGGTTTCATTGATATTTTGTTATAAGACAAATGTAAAAAATTCCTTGGTCAACAACTGCTATGATTCATGAGAAAATAAATTTCGGTACTGTGCCAAATGCTTCCTTATAATGTCTGACACTGCCAGTGTAGAAAGCAGGCTTCTGTTACCCTATAAATTCATCATCCTAACTCTAAAAATAAATGATATGCAGGGTGAAGATGATCTACGGGGCTTAGCTAAAATTATGGCTTTTATGCGTGCCGTCAGTATTTTAATGGTACTGATGCATTATTACTGGTATTGTTATCCATTTTTTCATGAAAAAGGATGGACATTGGAAGTTATCAACAGAATACTGCTGAATTTCCAAAGAACGGCAGGGTTGTTCTCTCACTGTCTCTATACAAAAGTTTTTACCATTGTATTACTCTCTCTAAGCTGCCTGGGAACAAAAGGAGTAAAAGACGAGAAGATAACCTGGCCTCGGATTATCGGCTTCATGGCAGTAGGAACGGTGTTGTTTTTCTTCAATACTATTTTGCTGAGATGGGGCGGGGCAGGCATTCTTTTATATATGCTTTCAATGTCAGTAGGATATATCCTCCTAATGGTATCAGGGGTATGGATGAGCCGTTTGTTAAAACATAACCTGATGGATGATGTATTCAATAATGAGAATGAAAGTTTTATGCAGGAAACCCAACTGATGGAAAATGAATATTCTGTTAACCTTCCCACTAAATTCTATTACAGAGGGAAATGGAATCAGGGCTGGATCAATATTGTTAACCCATTCAGGGCAACCATTGTACTGGGTACTCCGGGATCAGGAAAGTCATATGCTATTGTCAATAATTATATCAAACAGCAGATCGAAAAGGGTTTCTCCATGTATATCTATGATTTTAAGTTTGATGATCTTTCAACAATTGCTTATAATCATGTATTGAAACACCATGATAAATACAAAGTAAAACCAAAGTTTTATGTTATTGATTTTGATGATCCCCGAAGAAGCCATCGTTGCAATCCTTTAAATCCTGATTTTATGACGGATATTTCAGATGCCTATGAAGCAGCCTATACCATCATGCTCAATTTAAACAGAACCTGGATTCAAAAGCAAGGAGACTTCTTCGTGGAATCTCCCATTATTCTTTTAGCTGCTATTATCTGGTTCCTGAAAATATATGAAAATGGTAAATACTGTACTTTTCCTCATGCCATTGAACTGCTCAATAAAAAATACTCTGATGTTTTCACGATTTTAACTTCTTATACTGATCTTGAGAACTATCTTTCCCCTTTCATGGACGCGTGGCAAGGTGGCGCACAGGACCAGCTTCAGGGGCAGATCGCCTCTGCTAAGATTCCTTTATCACGAATGATATCTCCTCAGCTATATTGGGTCATGACCGGAGATGATTTTTCATTGGATATCAACAATCCGAAAGAACCGAAAATATTATGTGTAGGAAATAACCCGGATCGGCAGAATATCTATTCAGCAGCACTTGGGCTCTATAATTCCAGAATTGTAAAACTCATCAATAAAAAAGGACAACTAAAGAGTTCAGTGATTATTGATGAACTACCCACGATTTATTTCCGGGGATTAGATAATCTGATTGCAACCGCAAGAAGTAATAAGGTAGCTGTCTGTCTAGGATTTCAGGATTTTTCTCAGCTGACAAGAGATTACGGAGATAAAGAAAGTAAGGTGATTCAGAATACAGTGGGGAATATATTCAGCGGACAGGTAGTCGGTGATACCGCAAAAAATCTTTCAGAGCGTTTTGGAAAGATTTTGCAGAAAAGGCAAAGCATAACCATCAACAGAAATGATAAATCTACTTCCATATCTACCCAGCTGGACAGCTTGATACCTGCTTCCAAAATTTCAACATTAAGCCAGGGAATGTTTGTAGGGGCTGTATCTGATAATTTTGATGAAAGAATTGAACAGAAAATGTTTCATGCAGAAATAGTAGTGGATAATGAAAAAGTAGCTGAAGAAACTAAATCTTATCAGCGGATACCGGAGATTTTATCATTTGTAAATGATAGTGGAGAAGACCGGTTCACATCAATTATCGAAGAGAATTACAGAAATGTTAAACAGGACGTTATGAGGATCATTGAAAATGAAATTGAACGTATAAAAGCTCACCCTGAGCTACAGCATTTAATACCAAAAGAATAAAGTAAAAATCCCCGGAGACCGGGGATAAAAAACTAATAACCATGAAAACTCAAATTAAACATGAGAATCGGGTGCAAATTTAAAACAAATGATTCTCTTTTCCGATTTACTGTGTCTATGCGTTGTATTGTTAATTAAGTTTGCTTTTATAAGAGTTGTTGTGAGATTAGAAAATCGATAGTATTGAGCTGATTTATCGTCTTTTTTGTTCAAATTCAAATGAGCTTTCAGCTTTTTCGTTAAGGATGATATGGGCATTAAAAGTTTTACCTGATCTGCTTTTCATACCCTTGATTAATGCGGTTCTCCCGTTTTTGACAAGTCTTTCAATGTCGGCTGTTTCGATCCGGGTTCCGCAGATATTTCGGAATTGATACCAGTTACAATACGTATCAGGACATTTTATAACACGATCATCAATCATCAATGGCTGGGATTTACATTTGGGACATACAGTACCAGGAAGATGAGTTTTTTCAATTTTTATCTGCATTAATTCTTCCGTGATAGTCATCGTGTAGTTTTCAATGTTCTTTTGAAATTCAGCAGCACCCAATTCATTATTCTCAATATCCTCCATGGACTGTTCCCATTCTGCAGTCATAGAAACGTCCGCAATTTTTTTATCCTTAACTAAATCATATACCTGTAAGCCTTTATCAGTAGGAATAAGCAGTTTCTTTTGCCTTCTGATATACCCCCTGTCAAGCAGTGTCTCAATAGTAGAGGCACGCGTGGCAGGAGTGCCGATTCCGATATTCTTTACATATTTTCGCTGCCCTGTTTCTTCAATATTTTTGCATGCATTTTCCATTGCAGAAAGCAGGGTTCCTTCGGTATAAAGGCTGGGAGGCTGCGTTTTCTTTTCCAGAACAGTAAACATTTTAATCTTTAAATCCATTCCTTCTTTTAACTCAGGAAATTGCCGGATTTCTTCGATACCTTCAGAAAAATTGCCGTTGACATGGCGCCAGCCTGTTTGTAATATCTTTTGTCCCTTAGCTGTAAAATCATAGTGAAGTACCTGTAAACTGATTTCTGTGATTTCTTTGACACATGGCGGTGAGACGGCCTCAAATAATCGAAAAGCAATCAGATCATATATCACCTTTTCTTCTGAAGTAAGTGCTGAAGGTATTTTTTCTGTAGTAAGCAGCCCGTGATGATCGGTAAAATTAGCATCCTTGACAATGCTTTTATTGAAGTTTCCCCATGGAATTATGCTTGCTGCGGTTTTATAAGGCTCCCATTCCTGCAGTATTCTTATGAGATCTGGAATGTCCGGCCATAGATCTTCTGAAATATATTGGCTGCCCGTACGTGGAAAGGTAATGAACCTTTTTTCATAAAGGCTTTGGGCAATATCGAGTGTTCGCTCAGCACTGAAGCTGAATCTTTTATTAGCTTCCTTCTGAAGGCCGGTTAAGTCAAACAGAAGAGGAGCCTGTTCTGTTATGGGCTGTGAAGTAATCGCAGTGACTGTTGCTGTAATTCTGTTTCTTTTTAGTAATTTTACAAAGTCTTCAGCTTGTTTTTTATCACTGAATTTGAGTACTCCAAGACTTTTGAACTCCACAAAATCTTTTTGATGCATAAGCTCAATCTGCCAGTATTGCTGGCTTGTGAACTCTTTATATTCTCTATAACGTTTACACAGTAAAGCTAAAGTAGGAGTCTGAACTCTTCCAAGTGAATATAACCCGTCATCTGCTGCTATAGTTAGTGCCTGGGTCGTGTTAATATCTAATAACCAGTCGGCTCTGTTTCTGCACTGAGCAGCATGGAATAATCCATCATATAGGTGACCTGGCTTCAGATTTTGAAAACCGTGCCTAATGGCTTTTTCAGTGAGTGAACTGATCCATAATCTTTCAAATGGCAGGGTACAGTTCAAATACTCATAGATGTACCGGAAGATAAGTTCCCCTTCTCTTCCTGAGCCTGTAGCAACAATAATACTGCTGCATGATGTAAACAGTTTTTCTATGATTTTTAGCTGTTTGGATACGCCAGGATCACTTATCAGTTGTTTATCTTTTCTTACTTTTCTGATGGTTAGTTTAAATGGGTCAGGTAAAATAGGTAAAGTCTGCTTTTTACAGGCTGAAATACCATAATCTTCTGGCATCCCGAGTGTAATCAAGTGGCCAAAAGCCCAGGTAACGGCATAGCCATTACCGGTCAGATATCCATCTTTCTTTTCTGTTGCTCCCAAAACCATTGCTATTTCTCTGGCAACACTTGGCTTTTCTGCTAATACTGCTTTCATAATCATTATTAATTGAAGTGGGTATTATAGGCGTTTTCTAGCGCGGGACTGAGCTTTGTCCTGTTTTAACTGCTGGCTTTTGTCTTTAGGTGTCTGCTGGCCTTTCTCTAAAGACTCCTTTAAATGCTTGGTGGCTTCGTTGGTTTTACCTTCTGAATTCACTGCTGTCTGGGTTGTATGCTCCTCAGTAGGCTTTGCCTTATGCTGGATTTTATCAGGATTCTGAAATGAGAAATCGATTTTTCCGTTCTCCTTATTAAGAGTGATATATCCCTGATAGGGCTGATTCTTTTTATCCAGCAATCCGTCGAGATAAATCGTTTGGCCTACTTTAAACTGACTATACTGCTCGTCACTTAATTCTTTGCCTCTGAATGATCTTGGTATCTCGGTCTGTGTATGGGTTTGAGATTGTTGCTGAATCTGCTTTTGATCAAAAAGAAATTCAACATACTTTTTATCAGCATTAAACTGGACATGGGCATTGAAAGGTTCCCGTTTAGTAGAGATCATCCCTTCCAGATATAATGCTTTGCCCTCTATCAGCGTCTGCTTTTGGGCTTCATCTAATCTAACACCCTTGATTTCATCAGGAATTCTGATGTTTTCTACTTTATAGGCAACAAGTTCATTAGTCAGCCGGTCTCTGCTGATAAGGGAAGGAATGATTTCATCAGTCTTTGGATTGACAAGATCTACAACACGTCCCATATTTCCGGTTTCCATTAGATTTTTACGGTCTTCAGCAGTAAATTCATGACCCAGAAACTTAAAATTGAAATTAGGTTCTTTTCTGATGCCGTGGAGATTGATCATAACATTGCCGGCATCATTAGTGCTGAGTGAAAGACGGGCGTCTATCCTGATAAGCGCTGTTCCGAGATTAAGACTGATGGGAACGAGACCATTGGTTTTGAATCCCCTTAACATGGGTTCCAGGGCATTGGCTTTTTCTAATTTTTCCTGTGTCAGCCCAAATTTTGACATCATATCCCAGTCAATCTGATCCTGGGAGTACTGATATTCTTTTTCTGTTGATGGATTTGTACTCATTGTAATGGTGGTTGGGGTTACTATTGTATAGGTCTTCAGAAATTCTTCACCCTCAGTGCTGGGATGTTTGAGGTGATTCTCAATCTGTTTTCCAATTTTTTCAGATTCTTTGAGAGGAGAGGTAAAAAAGTTAAATGAAGTAGGGTTTTTGAGCTGGCTGAGGAAATTGGAAAAAAAGTTGGAAAATAAATCGCCCTGCTTATCAATTTTTAAAAACTGATTCTGGTTTTTCCGGTTATTGGATACTGTTTTCAGATCACCTTTTTCATCAACAGTTTTTACCACTTCTATTTTGTTGGTCTTAGGGTTTAAAACCAGTAGAGTATTAATTAATGCAGGATCAGGATTTTGAGTATTTGCTATATCTTCCATGATGTTAAGTATTGATTTAACATCGAAGTTAGACCTATTGGATGGGAAAAGTTAAAAGTGGAAGTAGATGGGGATATTTGGCTGGGATTGTCTGGAAAATACCAATAAGACATTAATTTTTTAACAGCTTTTTGTTGCTACTATGGTAAAAATAATTAATTTTACGCCGTCTCGATCGAGACGTTTTTTTTCATCATTTGTGTTTTTTGTCCTGTTTTATTATTGATAAAACAGGATTTTTATCTATAACTGGAGTGCTTTTCAAAAAGATTCATACCAATAATTTTATTATGCATGTTGTCATAGATCAGCTCTACCGAAAAATTTGAAATTTCATACAAAACATATCTTGATTGGGAAACCATTCTTTCACTGATGATGCGTCCATGAGTTAGTACAAGTTCATATTGTGTCTGGCGATCGGTTAAATTCTGAAAATCGTAATAGGAGATATTCATAGTTATAATAATGGGATAGTGTAAATTATTTTAATCTAATTTTTTTGAAAACTTTTCATCAAGTATCCGGATATCTTTTTGAATCCCAAGCAGTATTTCCTTCACATTATAGTTTTCAAAAAGCTCAGGTTCAAAATCTTCAGGAAATATTCCAGAAGCATACTGCCATACTTCAACGATTTCTCCGAAAGGAATATCATAAGGTGTATAAAATGAATTGTCAGCTGCTACGGTTATTGATTTTTCATTCAAAGAGATAAGTCTTTTATAAGAGATACCATCATTCAGGGTGACGAAAACATAGCTTTTGCCGGACTTTAAATCCTTGATATTTTCTATATATTTCCCGACAATGTAAGAACCGTCTTTAAAGGGCGGCATGGAATCGCCTTTTGCCGGAAACGCTCTGTATTTTCCGTTGGTCAGAAAGGGTAGTGAAATTCTCTGTAAGCTTTCAATATATTCAGGATCACTGTATCCTGATAAATATCCCATGGAGGCTTTTTGGGGAACAATTTCAATACTGTTGTTACCTAATTGATCAACGACAACTGGTAGAACAATTCTATTATCCGGAAGTCTCAATACATCTTCTAAAGGATATTTCCTGATATCCACTGTCAAAAGAAGATCAATACTTAAATTGAAATACTTTGAAATTCTGATCAGTATTTCGTAGGGGGCTTCCGAACGCCCGTCCTCATATTTTGAATACCGGACCCTGCTCAGTAAAATTTTATCCGCCAGTTCCTGCTGGGATAATTTTTTCTGAGTTCTTAAAAACCTGATGTTATCTGAAAAAATCGACATTGATACAAATTGTATCTGCAAATATATGAAAAATGATACAATTAGTATCTAATTTTGTAACGTGAACCGGGCGATTGTACATATGGATCTGGATACCTTCTTTGTATCCTGCGAGAGACGTAATAATTCTCAGCTTGACGGAATTCCCCTGATTATTGGCGGAGGTGACCGTGGAGTGGTAGCATCATGCTCCTATGAAGCAAGGAAATTTGGAGTCCGTTCTGCCATGCCGATCCGAATGGCACTCCGGTTGTGCCCTGATGCAAAAGTTATTCGGGGAGACCATGAGCTGTATTCCAATTTATCACATACGGTGACTGAAATTATCCAGGAAAGAGTTCCGGTAATGGAAAAGGCCAGTATTGATGAATTTTATCTGGATCTTTCAGGTATGGATAAGTTTTTTGGCTGCTATCAGTGGACACAGGAAATTGCGTCAGCTGTTACCAAAGAAACAGGACTTCCCATAAGCTTTGCCTTATCTGCCAATAAAACCGTTTCAAAGATAGGCACAGGAGAAGCAAAGCCGGTGGGCAGGCTGGAAATTAAAGATTTGGAGATCAAACCTTTTTTAAATCCATTATCCATTAAAAAGATTCCGATGGTGGGAGATAAGACTTTTCAGTTATTATCAAGAATTGGAATCCGTACCATTCATACTTTATCTGAAATGCCCATGTTGGTATTGCAACAGATGATCGGCGTGAACGGAAAAGAGCTTTGGAAAAAAGCCAATGGAATTGATGAAAATCCTGTAGTTCCTTATTCGGAAAGAAAATCCATTTCTACAGAGAGAACTTTTACCAATGATACTACGGATGTCTTAGAACTGAAAAGACTGATATCGGGAATGGCGGAACAGTTAGCGTATCAGCTCAGAAAGGAAAAATGGCTGACATCCACAGTGGTTGTAAAAATACGGTATGCCAATTTTGATACGGAAACCAAACAATGCAAAGTTTCTTACACTTCTGCAGATCATACCCTGTCAAGAGTGGCTCTGGAATTATTCAATAAAGTATATACCAGAAGAATGAGACTTCGTCTGGTAGGGCTGCGCTTTACCGGCCTCGTGCATGGGAATCACCAGATGAATCTGTTTGAAGATACTGAGGAGCAGATGAATTTATATCAGACCATGGACTATCTGAAAAACCGCTACGGTATGGGAGCAGTTGGGAGAGCTTCAGGTTTTGATTTTGAAAAATAATTTTAAATTTTTAATAATGTTTTTGAATTGTCATTCTTTTCACAGCCTTCGGTATGGGACCTTATCCATAGAGGAATTGGTGAAGCAGGCTTATGCATCAGGGAGTACAGAAATGGTACTGACGGATATCAATACCGTTACCGGTATTTATGATTTTAAGAAAGAATGCGAACGGGTGGGTATTAAACCTATTGTGGGCGTTGAGGTCCGCAAGGAAGGCAAACTTCTTTATATTGCTGTTGCAAAAGAGTTTTCAGGAATAGGAGAAGTTAATAGGATTATTACTCAGCATAACTGTGACGATAAGGAACTTTCAGAGACAGCGCCGGAATTTGAAAATATCTTTGTGGTTTATCCTATGAGTAATATCCCGGAAGTCTTAAAGGAAAATGAACGGGTGGGGGTGAGAATAGAAGAACTGAATTTTTTGATAAGACCTGAGTACCAGAAACTGATTTCCAGAATGGTAGTTCTGCATCCTGTTACATTCAGAACCGATGAGGAGTATAAACTGCATAAAATTCTCAGGGCTATTGATCATAATACCTTATTGTCAAAGCTCACTAAACGGGATATATGCAGGGAATCAGAATATTTTATGACTGAAAAGGAGATTGCAAAGGCATTTGAAAGATATCCGGAGATTGTTACAAGAACAAAAGCAATGCTGGCACAATGCAGCTTTGAATTTGATTTTAAAAAGGTAAAGAATAAACAATTTTATACAAAATCAAAAGCAGATGATGTAAAATTACTTCGCAGGCTGGCATATTCAGGACTGGAAAAAAGATACGGAACTCATCATGAAATGGCCAGATTAAGAGTGGAAAAAGAACTGAAAGTGATCGATGAACTTAATTTCTGTTCTTATTTTTTAATAACCTGGGATATTATCCGTTACAGCAACAGCTTGGGGCTTATGCATGTGGGAAGGGGAAGTGGTGCTAATTCTATTGTAAGTTATTGTCTGGGAATAACCGATATCTGTCCTTTGGAATTGGACCTGTATTTTGAACGTTTCTTAAATCTTAACCGGAAGTCTCCGCCTGATTTTGATATCGACTGGAGCTGGCAGAAAAGGGATACGATATTGGAATACGTTTTTGATCGGTATGGAAAGGATCATGTGGCCTTCTGCGGAACCAATGTGGAATTTAAATACCGGTCGATTTTCAGGGAAGTGGGAAAAGTGTTTGGACTTCCTAAAGAAGAACTGGATGATCTGGCGACAAAGCCTATGGAAGACCATGACAGGAACAAGGTAGTGCGGATGGTACACAAGTACGGTAAGCTGCTGGAGAAATTTCCCAATCAGAGAAGCATGCATTCCTGTGGAATTCTGATTTCTGAAGAACCCATTACAAGTTATACGGCACTTGAAATGCCTCCCAAAGGCTTTCCGATTGTTCAGTTTGATATGAATGTTGCAGAAGATATCGGGCTGGAAAAATTTGATATTCTTTCCCAGAGAGGGCTGGGTACTATCAATGATACGGTAGCTCTTATTAAGAAAACAAAAGGAATCGCTGTGGATATCCGCGATACATCACTGTCAAAAGATGAAGAAAAGACCAATGAATATCTGGCAGCAGGAAGAACTATCGGCTGTTTTTATATAGAATCTCCCGCCATGCGCGGTCTTTTAAGAAGACTGAAATGTGATAATTACAGAACACTGGTCGCTGCTTCCTCCATTATCCGCCCGGGAGTGGCTCAGAGCGGAATGATGCGGGAATATATTTTCAGGCATAACCATCCGGATCAGTTTGAATATTTTCATCCGGTATTTGAAGAGCATCTGAAAGAAACCTATGGCATTATGGTATATCAGGAAGATGTGATTAAGATTGCCCAGTACTTTGGAGGATTATCATTAGCGGACGGGGATATCTTACGAAGAGCCATGAGCGGAAAAGGAAGATCGATTAAAAAGCTTCAGCAGGTGAAGGATAATTTCTTTGCATCCTGTAAAGAGAAGGGCCATTCGGAACTGTTGACCGCTGAAGCCTACCGGCAGATTGAATCTTTTGCAGGGTATTCTTTCTGTAAAGCACACTCGGCATCCTACGCAGTGGAGAGTTATCAGAGTTTGTATTTAAAGGTATATTACCCATTGGAATTTATGGTGTCAGTGATTAATAACCAGGGAGGATTTTACAGAACTGAAGTCTATATTCATGAAGCAAAAATGTCAGGCGGAAATATCCAGGTTCCCTGTATTAATACCAGTGAGTATCAGACAACACTGAAAGGGACGGATATCTATCTGGGATTAATGCTTTTGGAAGGACTGGAAACAAGAATTGCCCACGGTATTGTCGAGGAAAGAAAAACCAACGGAGTATATACCTCATTGGAGAATTTTATAAGACGTATTCCCATTGGTATTGAAACCATACAGATCCTGATTTTTATCGGCGCCTTCCGGTTTACTGGAAAACCTAAAAATGAACTGCTTGTTGAGGCGAGAGTTCTGCTTGTTAACTTTAAGCCTGAAAACAGAGGGCTAATGCTGATTGAAGAACCGATTCAGGAATTTAAGCTTCCTGAATTAAAGCGGGAACATTTTGAGGATGCCTTTGATGAAATTGAACTCATTGGGTTTCCTGTTTCATACAGCCCTTTTGATCTGTTACAGACCCGGTACCGGGGTTCTGTTTTGGTGAAGGATTTATTGAAGTTTCATAAGCAGCAGGTTAAAATGCTGGCGTATCTGATTTCAAGAAAACATGTACCCACGAAGAAAGGCACCATGTATTTTGGTACGTGGATCGATGTGAACGGAGATTATTTTGATACCGCTCATTTTCCTGACAGTCTAAAGCAGTATGATTTTCAGGGCGGCGGATGTTATCTGCTCCTTGGAACCGTGGAAGTTGATTTTCATTTTCCTACCGTTACCATTCATAAAATGGCAAAGATGCCCATGATTCCTGATCCAAGGTATGCTTATGATAAAGAAAAACAATATGATATTCACAGGCAGATCAGGGAAGATGTAAGCATGACCTATAGAGAACCTTATCCGCAGGCCCATGAGATTGGATTGCCAAGACATAAGATACAGTAGCAATAGTAAAATTTTTGATAAGAAGAATTATGAATCAGTTAAGTTTATTCGATACAGAAGCTTTCTATGAATTTCCAAAGGATCTTTTGGAATACAGGGAGCATTTTCTAAGTAAAGAGCAAGCTGATCAGTTAAAAGATAAGCTGCTCAATACCGCGTCATGGGAACAGCGTACACAGAAAATGTATGATAAAATGATATTGACTCCACGGCTGACAGCATGGTATGGGGATTCAAAAGATTATGGTGCTCAAGAAAAAGAAAGGGCAAGAAATCCATGGACTCCTGAACTGTTCTTGCTCAAGGAAAGGATAGAAAAAGAGTTTAACTGTAAGTTTAATGGAGTTTTATTAAATCTCTACAGAGACCATAATGATTCTGTGGCCTGGCATAGAGATAAAGAAAGCCGGTATGGTAAACGGCCTGTGATTGCCTCTATCAGCCTTGGGCAAACCAGGAACTTTGATTTCAGGAAAAAAGACCACCATGCAAGTAAGTACAGTTTACCGCTTCCGCATGGTTCTCTGCTTATCATGAAAGGCGATTTGCAGGAAAACTGGGAGCATCGGATAGCTAAATCTATAATACCCATGAAAGAGCGGATTAATCTTACGTTCAGGTTAGTTATTGATTCTTAGGTGTGTATAGATGTTTTTAAGGTAATAACCTGTTTTTCATGGTTTACTGTTGTTGAAAGTATTTTGAAAATACGTATCTGAAAAACAGGTTATTCTTTTTTTATGGCTCAAGCCCAGGGCCGCCACATGAATTATACGGAACGCATGTTAATTTATCATTTATAAAACATAGTCTGGTACAATCTGCTCCGCCAACAATTGTTTTTAATTCTGCTTTGTTAAGCTTTTTTAAATTTTTCATATTAATATATTTTATGTTCACAACAAATCTCAAGAATAATTATTATATAATAGTTTAAATTAACGAATTTTAACGTTCAAACCTTGTTTGTTACTTTGCATTCCAAAATTGATGTTCTAAGAAATGATCGTTTTTTAACAATAATACTATATTCGTTGACCCCATACTTTTTCTCTATTCTATCAGATCTGCTAGTACAATAGCTGTTATAATTTATCAAAAAACTTCAACCGGCAGGGTTCCATTTTTCTAGGGATAAAATACGACATGTTTTGTCGTTTACGGAGTGTATTTTTGTAAAATAAAATGGTTGATAATGTGGATGCATATTATTGGGAATTCTAGCAATGCTAGAGTTGAAAAGTTAAATTAATAAAATAACAATACCTTTGAAGTCATTTAATTTTGAGTTTGAAAAACATGCAGGGAAATGAGTTGGCATATCAGGTTTATTCTCCGGGATCGGTACTTGGCCTTTTTAGTAATGCATTAAAACTTAATGCAACGGTTAATCTTATTTATCTTAAGGGAAGATACTCTTTTGGTGGTGGAAAAGCCTATGGAAATTATTACTATGATAATTTATTTTCAGAATCTGATACAATTTCTATTGGGGTACGGGTTTCTGCGTTACTGAGAAGTAAGATTGAAAATAATGAGATTTATACCCTCAGAGGATATATTGAGAAAAATATTAAGAACTCTTCTGTGGAACTTCGCTTTGTAGTGGATGAGATTATTCAGCAGGAAGAACGCGCAATTTCGGAGGAAGAATTACAGAGATATGAGCTTATCCAGAAGAAGCTTGGGAAGGGTTCTAAGGACCTGGAAACTGTGATCAGAGAAAAGATTCTGAAAGATGAACCGATCCGAATTGCTAACATTTATGGGAATAATGCGATTGTACAAAGAGACTTTGCAGAAGGATTGGATGTTTCCCAGAAGTATTTCCAGGTCTCGGAATATACCTGCAGTATTACTTCATCGACCTCTATTGTTTCCAAACTTGAAGAAGTTTCAGCATTAGGCTACGATATCATAGCATTGGTAAGAGGTGGGGGAGACAAACAAAGTATGGAAACTTTTAATGATTTACAGCTTTCAGAGCTGTTTATTACAATAGAAGCAGTAACAGTCACAGCAATAGGGCATACGGTAGATGAAACTTTGCTCGATAAGCTGGCAGATAAAAGATTTCATCTTCCTCATGATTATGGAGCAGGGCTTCACTCCATCGTTGAAAAGTTGTCTCATGAGAAATCAAATTCCCGGGCATTACTGATTGATGAAGTTAAAAAGGATGTAGGCAAACAGTTTGCAGAGCAAGTGTTAACACTGGAAAAGCAGCTTAAAACGAAAAATGACGAATTTACCGAAGCACAGAAAAACTTTAAGGAGCAGGCTGAAAACCAGGTAAAGATTTTTACGGAGCAGCTTAAGGTTCGTAATGAAGAGGTAGAGAAGTTAAAGAAGGATCTTACTGAAAAACATGGTCAGCAGGTAAAAACTTTAACAGATCAGCTTTCAAAAAGAAATGAAGAGTTCCAGAAATTTCAGGAGTCTTCGGCTAAACAGCTTCAGGAAACACAAAAGAGTTTTTCAGAACAGCAGAAACAAAGACAGCAGGAAATGGAAAGCTATAAAAAGGAACTCAATGTTTTACATGAGAAAAACTTACAGTCAGTTATTAATGAGAAAACAGCTTCTCTAAAGGCTGCAGTAGAATCGTTACAGCAGGAGAATGTAAGACTGAATACGGAGGTTAAAAATAGTAAAACAGATTATATAAAGATTGTAATCGCAGCTGTTATAGCTTTAGTAACAGGGTTTTTATTGGCAAAGTTATTTTAAAGCTGTATAAGATTATGGAAACTACTAAAATAACAGAAATTAATAATATTATAGATACTTATTTGAATTTTGAATCTCTTTCAACTATTGATGATGAGCAATATAAAAAGGTTGTAATTGAATTTTTTAAAGAGCTGGATCAATTAAAGAAGAAAGGAATACTCATAGATAATGAGCTTATACGTTTTATAAGTGAGAAGTATTCAGAGATATCAGAAAAATTTGAAGAAAATCCTATCTATGAAGAAAGGATTCAGAGGATACTTCCAGAAATAAGTGAGTATTGCTCACCTCCTTACTTCTGGGATACCCCATTACATGATTATATGAAAAATAAATGGGGATTAACTATTAATGCTTCTGGTCTACAACTATAATTCCAAGCGGAACTTTAACTCGATTTTTACATATATAAGAAACAAAATAGAATTCAATAGGATTGTTACTATGGCATTTCCCGCTTGTTAAAGAATATTTTTATCCAAACGGCTTAATTTTTGCAATTTTTTTAACTGCCGGATATTAATCATATGATGGTAGTTAACAAACAAAAAAAGAGAGGGAAAAGTAATCAGCCTTCCTTAAAGTTCGGAGCATAGTTTTTAACCTCGCATCTCAGTTAACTGAATAGGGGAAAACTGTTTTTAAGGCTGTGCTGATAATCTCAAAAATATCAGCGTAAGTAACTGGCAAAAAATTGTAGAGTACTATTATTTTAAAAAAATACTGTTATGAACGTTAAACGCACATTTGGAACAATACTGACTGTTTTAGGAATCGCAGGTTTGATTTATACAGGATATGAATTGATTAATAAAAGCTCAGCCTATACGACTTTAGGAGTGATCGGAGTTCTTGGACTGATATTCTTTTTTTCGGGGATAGGTCTCGTCAAAAATACTAAAGACGAGGCATAAATACGTTATTTTAAAGAAGATTGAGAAGCAGTCTGAAAAATTAAAAAGCTACAGGTGCGGATATTGGAGCGTCTTTAGTAATTATTTGGGCAGCCAATAGATCGATATCTGATTTTTAGGAGTTGGCAGATGGTTATTGAGACATTTATTGAAGGGCTTTTTTGCATATGAATGGCCCAAAATTTGTATGTAAAGTTACTGCCAATTTTTGCTAAGATATTCATTTGGAACCATAACAAAATATAGATAATATGATCATCGATGAAAATCTTTTGCTCGAAAATGGAGCCGTTTACGAGGATTATCCCGCAAAGGAAATTATTTATGAAATGGGAAGTGTTCCCCACTATTATTTCCAGATTGTTAAGGGTACAGTAGAACTGAATAATTATCACGAGGATGGAAAAGAATTTACCCTGAATATCCTCTCAGAAGGTCAGAGTTTTGGAGAATCTTTACTTTTTGCCAATAAGAATTATCCGATGAATGCCATCGCTAAAACTGACTGCATAATTCTGAAATTACCAAAATCCAACTTTCTGAATATGTTGAGTACCAATAGAGAACTGATGTTTACAATTTTCCGTCATCTGTCAGACCGTCTTTTCGATAAGTATGTGATGCTGTTCAACAATTCATCCACTGACCCGGTGTCGAAAATAAAATCATTAATGGATTATTATAAGGATAGTTCCTTAAAACAAAATCCTTACTCTTATCCTGTTCCACTTACCAGGCAGCAAATTGCCAATTTGACAGGTTTGCGGGTCGAAACAGTAATACGGACGATTAAAAAAATGGCACAAGAAAAGATTCTGAAGCTTGATGGCCGAACGATTTTCTATTAATGTATTTTTATAGTAACCCTGGTTAGGTAAATCCAAAGTATCTACCAGATCTTCAACGATCTCTGATCATAATCATCATAATCCTGTGCATAGGTTTTTAAATGATGACAATCATTCGTTCCACCATATAATAAAAAGAATCAGAAAATAGTGTTAAATTTGATTTGAACAGATCTTTACTATTTGAAAAACTATAATTATGAATGAAGAACTAAAATTTAATCCAGTGGATCAATTTCCTACCCAGGTAGAAGGAGAGCAATTTTCGAGAACTGTTTTATTGTACGATAAAGATTTAGATAATTTTGATCTGGGCTATTATGACTTTGAGCTTCAAAAATGGCAGGCCATGGGAGGTTTTCAAATGGATGTAATTTGCTGGTCCTACATTCCTGTACCTAATGAATTACAAGTTTCAGGATTTGATTCTGTTACTATTGATTAATTACGGAACCAGATTACTTTAGATACATTAAAGTAATTGGAACTAAAGTATAATGAACTCTTGGATAATAAAGAAATACTGTTGACATTACTGTTATATTATTCCTTATTTTTACAGTAGACTTCTAATTAAGTTGATGTACATAGCAATTTTTAAATCATTATAATGATAAAGGAATTTTCATTTAAAAAATTTGGGAATTTAGAATTTAGCAAATCCTCCGTTCAAAATGATACCCTCAACAAAATAAACGAACATATCAAAGTTCTGTTCATTCCACAAAAAGCTATTATACAAGTGGATTTTCAGGAGATTGAAATGAAAACAGATACCTTATTATTTATTAATCCCCATGTCATCTTAAAGCCCTGTGAAACTATTGGAGGGCAATTGATGCATTTTAACAGGGATTTTTACTGTGTGGAAATTCATGATCATGAAGTTGCCTGTGATGGTATTCTGTATAACAATGTGTTTGAAATTCCATTCATCAATTTAAATGAAGAACAGTCTGCTGATATCCAAAAGATCATCAGTGATATTCAGTCCGAATTGAAAAATGAAGATTCCGGTACAGAAGAAATGCTGAGGACATTGTTAAAACTGATCATTCTTAAATCTACACGCATCTGGAAGCAGCAGCATCAGCTGGCAGACAATATACAGCAGGCCGATGTCCAATTTCTGCGGAAATTCAGCAAATTGGTAGAACAGCATTTCAAGACTCTCCATACTGTAGCTGATTATGCTGATTTGCTTTGTATTACGCCAAAAAATCTAAGTAAAAAAATAAGCCTGGTTAGTAAAGACACACCAAATGAAATTATAAAAAACCGTATTATACTTGAAAGTAAGCGTCTTTTAGTACATACTGCAATGAGTGTCAAAGAGATTGCCTACACATTGAATTACGAAGACGACGCCTATTTTGTCCGCTTTTTTACCAAACACACGGGAATATCCCCAACCAGTTTTAGAAAGCAGTTTTAACAAGGTATTTCTCCTATATCCAGTACAAGCACAGCCCTGATCGGTTGTGCTTTTTTCATATTTACACCTTTCTTATCCTAAAAACAGATTGTTCATAATGCTACTGGTTCCTGTTGGGGCAAAAAGTGCAATTCAAAGCGAAAACCATCCATTGATACGCCTTCGGAATTACCCCAACTTTGCAATAACAAAAAGGAACAATAACAACAACAACAATTAAATAGTAAAGACATGAACAAGTTTACAGTAAAAGACGGAACAGAAATTTATTTCAAAGATTTAGGTGAAGGGCAACCGATATTTTTTCACCATGGATGGCCATTGTCATCCGACGACTGGGATGCACAGATGATGTTCTTTCTGGAAAAAGGATATAGAGTTATTTCCCATGACAGAAGAGGGCACGGAAGATCGACTCAAACCTATAAGGGTAATGACATGGACACATATGCAGCGGATGTTGCAGAATTGGTAGAGTACCTGGATTTACAAGATGTGATCCATGTAGGTCATTCAACAGGTGGTGGCGAAGCGATAAGATATGCTGCCCAATATGGAAAAAAACGCGTATCTAAAGTGGTTTTAATAAGTGCAATTACACCTTATATGATTGCTGATGTCAATAATCCTGAAGGGGTACCACTTGCTGTATTTGACGATATCCGCCATAATACACTTCATAACAGACAGCAATTCTATCAGGATCTTACAGTTCCTTTCTACGGTTACAACAGAGAAGATGCGGTTATTAAAAAAGGTATACAGGACAACTGGTGGAGACAGGGAATGATGGGTGGTATCAAGGCACAATATGACTGTATCAAAGTCTTTTCTGAGACCGATTTTACAAAGGACCTAAAAAGTCTGGAAATACCTGTTTTGGTACTCCATGGTGATGATGATCAGATTGTGCCTTATCAGACTACGGCAGTAAAGGCTGCAGAACTTCTTAAAAATAGCCAACTGATCATTTATCCGGGCTATTCTCACGGCATGCCTACCCTCAATGCTGATGTAATCAATAAGGATATCCTATCATTTATAAAAGAATAAAAATCAAGAGAGGCAAGAAGTGCAATTCAAAGCGAAAGCCGTCCATTGGAAGGCCTGAGGAATAAGAGCAACTTTGTAGTGTCAAAATAACAACAATAATAAATATTTAAAGAAACATGAAAAATTTAATTTTAGCAGTCGTATTATTTACAACATTAATTTCAAACACAGTTTTATCACAAACAAAAAGAACACCCGCTTCCTTTGGAAGAGAAGAATATATTGAAGTAGAGAAAAATGTGAAACTTCATGTAACGGACCTTGGTGAGGGAGAGCCTATTGTTTTAATTCACGGATGGCCATTGAGTGATGCCATGTATGAATACCAGTATGCCGATTTTATCCAAAAAGGATATCGTGTGATTGGTATCACCTTAAGAGGATTCGGGTTATCTGATAAACCGGGAGGCACATATAATTATGATGTATTTGCAGATGATATCAAGGTTGTTCTGGACAAATTGGATATTAAAAATGCTACAATCGGCGGATTTTCCATGGGTGGCGCTACAGTGATTCATTATGTGGCCAAATACAATGCTGCCCACGTTTCCAAGATGGCATTATTTGGAGCGGCAGCACCGATCTGGACAAAACGTGCAGACTTTAATTATGGCCTGTGGACTAAAGAAGATGTCAATGGTTTGATCAATCTGAACAAAACTAACCGTCCGGAATTATTCGCCACATTTGGTAAGATATTTCCAGCTAATGAGACCAGCGTTTCACAAGGTCATGGCGCTTGGTTGGGAGGTATCCAGGCTCAGGCATCACCTTATGCAATGGCTGAGGGATTAAAAACTCTGAGAGATAGCGATTTGCGTAATGATTTGAAGAAAATAACAATTCCTACTTTGATCTTACACGGTAAGTTGGATAAAATCTGTTCTTATGATCTTGCGGAACAAATGAATATTTTGCTTAAAAACTCAACTTTAGTTCCTTTTGAAAAAAGCGGTCATGCCTTGTTCATCGAAGAGTTGGATAAATTTAATACCGAATTATTAAACTTCATCAAAAAATAGGATAATTACAGTATGAGGTTAGTCTAAAAAGCTAACCTCTTTTTTTTAATATTAAATGAATTAAAATGCGCAGATTTATATTACTTTTCATAACATTAACATTGTTGTCATGCAGTACAAAAAAAACGATTGTAGCAGTAAAACATACTAATCTGGTAAATCCGATAGGACCTTATAGTCATTCAATCAGATTTGGGAATTTAATATTTGTTTCAGGGCAGATTGGTCTTGATCAAAAGACAGGTAGTTTGAAATCCGGAATTGAAGCTCAAACCGTCCAGATTTTTAAAAATTTGGAGATTATTCTCAATGATAATAATTCAGATTTTGATCATATTGCCAAGACCACCATTTTTATTACGGATATGAAACAATTTGAGACAGTAAATAAGATATATAATCATTATTTCAAAAACCGCTTTCCGGCACGAAGTACAATTGAGATAAAGTCATTACCAAGAAATGCAAGTATCGAAATAGAATGCATTGCCACTCAGAAAAACTAATTGTTTTGATAGATTTATCAGATTTATATTAAGATTATGTTTATAGTTATAAAATAACTAGTGAACCCCCGACAATAAGATGTTAATGGAAAAAAATAATATCGTCATATCAGAAGGTAATTACTTGTTTAAAGGTGGGTTTTGATAAAATATCAGTTTCATTACTAATAGATTGCGGTCGAATTTTCTACAATGTGTATTTTTCAAATATAGTATACCTTGCTAAAAAAAGTTTATTTTTTTGTTGGTTGTGCATACTTGATACACTTGTGATTTTAATTATATAAATGTTTATATTTTTTTGAATATTTATTATAGTTTAGAATTAAATTTATTTTAAATAGCTATTTGTTAATTAAAATAATATAAATTAAGACATCTAAATTGTTATAAAGTTAAAACCTAAAAATGTATGCAAAAAAGATTACAATTACCCCTATTTAATAACTATAAATTTTTTTCAAATGATCTGGAAAAGATATATATTACTATTGATAAGAGGATTAAATATAGCTTTTTGAAATATTAATTCAATATTAGATATTGTTATGATTTATTTTAGAAAAGTACTTTGTTTAGGGATCATTTTTTCTTTTTTAGAATATAAGCCACAACTCTCAATACATAAAATTGACAGTTTGCAGACAGATGTTTTTACTAAACTGTTGAGAAGTGGTGAATTAAAACAAATAATTTCGCAAGAAAAAATCTGTCTTGAATTTGCTCGCAAACAGGATTATAAGAAAGGTAAGATAAGAGGGAACATCAATATTGCCTATGCTCTGACTTTACTCAAGAAAAACAAAATGAGTCTGGATTTTTTAGAGATTGCTAAAAAGGAACTTGAAAAAGAAGATGATGATAACCTTTTAGCATATTTGTATTTTGCTTATGGTATCAATTATAATTCACTAAATATGCACTCGCAGGCGATCAGAACTTTTGATATCGCATTTGCCTATGCACAAAAAATAGAAGACAAAAAGCTAAGAGAGAAAAGGTTATATGGTATCTATGATTGGAAACGAACTAGCTTTCAGGTCTTAGGGATGATGGATTCAGTATATAGTAATGAAAAAAAATGTATGCAGTCTCCCATGCCTATGTTGTTTATAACTATTGCTAACAAACATTTTCAAAAAAAGAATATTGATTCAGCTGAATTTTATATTAAAGGCTAATGAATTATTGTTCAAAAAGGAAATTCCGATCGAAGGTAAGGCTAATGTGCTACGTGCTTTCGGGAAACTATACATCAGAAAAAAGCAGTATGGAAAGGAATTGAATTATTTATTTAATTCATTCATTCATTAGAAATCACAACTAAAGCTAATCTAAGAAAAAGAAATCTGGAATCATATGAATTAATTTCAGAAGCTTATAAAGGACTTAACGACAAGGAGAAAGAGAATGAATATGCACTAAAGCGCTCGCTGCTAAGTGACAGTTTAAGAGCAGAAGAACAAACTGTTACTAATAATGTAGTTGAAAAAATTCTTGATGAAGAATTGTGTTAAAGCCTTGGAAGTTAAAAATTCAGATGGATCAGAATTATTTAAACTCCAAAGTAATGGAAATATAGGAATTAATGCAGGAGCATCTTTACCAACTGATTTACTGCATGTAAAGACTGATGTGAAACATGAAAATCTGCAGGTTTTGTCTTCCCCTTACAGCCCGTTAGCTGTTGATGCGACTGGTGCAGCCAAGATTAAGCCTGCAACAATCCAGTATTTTTATTTTAAACGAAGCTCGTCATTCGGGAGCTTTTCGCTTTTTAATACAAATATATATACCAATATACCGTTCCCTGCAGGGGGAGATGTTCTAGGTAATACGACTGGTTTTGGGTTCAGAACCGATGCTTCAGGAACGGTAAACTCACAGTCTGTTAGTAATATAAGTTATCTGACGATTCCTGAGCCTGGTGTATATCTTTTTGAAATGTATCAGACAGTGCTTTGTACCGGGTTTTCCAACAACTTCATCTAGTACAGGGCAAATTGCATAAATATGATACAGCTAATAGCGGAACCTCTGTCTATACTACAAATACAATTTTCAGAGATTATGCGATTGCCCGAAGAAGAGCGACAGGAGGAATTCATAGTAGCAGTTATGGTTATGCTAATCCATAGAAACTTATTGTTGCTTATCAGAGTACTACAGTCAATGAAAAAGTGGCGCTGTTTGTTAATTATGCCGGAGGAGACAGCTATAATACCCTAACATGTCAAATGAATAGACCGAACGGAAGTGATAATTATGGTTACTTAATAGTCACTAAGCTTTAAGTACCTTGAAGTAACACTATAAGATTCTAAAAACAACAATAAAGAAAAAAATGTTCCCAGAAACTCCTGCTATTTTATTCTATCCAGAGAATAAAAGCAGGAGTTGTTTATATAGGTTTGAAAGACACTAAGGGTTATATTATATTTTACTGATTATTAAGTATCGTTTCTCCATACATTTATTCTGTTTTTGTTAGGTAAATAGAAATTGAAAGTCCTGTTGTATCTGAAAAGTTATGTAAAATCAGAATGCGGTTTTATTGATTAGTTTTGCAAATCTTAATAAACAGTTTTTTCTCTTTCTTCATCCAAAGCTGATGCTGCTCTACACTTTTTTATTATTGGAGATGGTATCAGAATTAATATTATCCGATAATCATACTAAATTTGCAAAGGTATTTTACGATGATGCATTTATCAGAGTTTTTAAAGGTTTCAAGAAAAGATAAATTACTCCTTTTCGAGGTACCGTTTGTTAGTATTAACATAGAGGGGGTATTCTTTCTTTGCTTGGACTGATCTTTTCACATCTATGCAATGGGTTACAAATTTTCTTTCTGAGGTGGTTGATTCCAATAAGTTACCCGTCATCGGTTCTATAATCCAGCCTGTACCACCCCATTCGAAATCATCACTGAATCCTGAGCGATTAGAACTTAAACAATATGTCCCGGATATAATTGCAGAAGCTTTTCCACAAGTTAGCCATTGTTCAACAGAGGATTTCCCCGTTGCTCTGGGGCATAACAATAGATCTGCATTTTGTTTTCCATATTGACGGGCCTTTTCTGTGAACCACAGCTCAGTACACATGAGCACACCAATTTTCAAATCATCAAGCTGAACTGTCTCAAAGGAAATATTATCTTCTCTGTCAAACCAGCTTTCTTCCCAAAAATGATCTTCTTCCGGAAAAAGTGCTTTGGTATGAATTCTCCTATGTCCTTTTCCTCTTTGAAATACAAATGCCGTATTATAAAATTTTGTACCAACAATTTCAGGGGTAGAATAAACAATATACTTTGCTTCAAGCTTTTCTACTTCCTTGATCCAAAGTTGATGTTGTTCTACACTTTTTTGCTGTATATCTTCTGAAACCTCCTTGTTAATTACAAACCAGGAATAAAAAGGCATTTCAGGTAAGAGTAGTAAATCTGTCTTATTTTGAGCGAGATAAATTTGAAGTTCTCGCCAGTCTTCTAAAAATTCACTTCTATCATTGCTGAGTTCACATACCGTAACATTCATACTTAGCTATTTTTAATACTATATAAAGGATTATTTAAAGGACAGGACAAAGTTTTAAAACTTTGTCCTGTTTTATATTGTTGCGAAATCAATTATGCAGAAATTCCACCATCAATTTTAAAGTTGCTGCCTGTAATATATCCTGCTTCATCACTAGCCAGGAAATTAACTAGGGACGCTATTTCCTCTGGAAGCGCAAAGCGCTTTAACGGAATAGAATCCATGAGATACTGGCGTATATTTTCATCGGCATTAATCAGCATATCTGTTTCCGTAGCTCCCGGCTCTACACTGTTGACAGTAATTTTTCTAGGAGCAAGATCCCAAGCTAGACCTCTTGTATATGCAGAGACAGCAGCTTTTGTCGCGATGTAATCAGACATGCCAGGACTGCCAATTCTGATTCCACCAACCGAGGCAATGTTGATGATTCTACCTCCGTCAGGCATATATTTCTGTGCAGTTCTAACTGCTTCGGCAACAGAACGAATATTTACATCGATCTGGTTATTATATGCTTCTGCTCTTTCGCTTGCCGTTTCAATCGGACCGTTTACGGCTACTGCAGCATTATTGACCAAAACATCGATTTTGCCAAATGCTGCTACTGCATTTTCGATAGCATTTTCGACGGCTCCTTGAATTGCTCCATTAGCTTTTATGGCTAATGCTTTTCCTCCGGCCTCAACAATATCAGATACGATTTGCTGTGCGCTGTTTTCTGAGTTTAAATAAGTGAAAGCCACTATTGCGCCTTCTTTTGCAAGACGTTCTACGATTGCTTTCCCCATTCCGCGAGTTCCTCCGGTAACGAAGGCTGCTTTTCCTTTTAATGTTGACATTTTATGTGATTTTTATTTTAAAGTTTGTTAATATTAGTTTATAGATACCTGGTCTAAGTATCATTGATCATATACAATTTCTAAGACGTCTACTGAAGGTTTATCGTCACGGATTGACGATAATTTTACCTGCAGTGTGGTTTTTTTCGAGTTCCGTATGGGCCTGTGCTATTTCTTCAAGTTTAAACTTTTTGGAAACATGTGATTTTACTAAACCTTCTTTCATTAATCCTGCAATGGCCGTCATATCTTTTCCATTTGAAACAACAGCATTATAGTACGCATGCACATCTAATTCTTTAGCACGTTTTTCCCATCCGCTTCCATCAATGTGAGACCATAGACTTAATAATGTACCTCCCTTTTTCACTATGCTAAGGGTTTTTTGGATATGCTCATCCCGTAAGCCTTCAATAACATAGTCTACCGGTTCGATTACTTCTAAGAAGTCAGTCTTTTGATAATCGACAAATTCATCTGCTCCAAGGCTGATCACCAGGTCCTTTTTTGATCCGGAAGCTACAGCAATAACATAAGCTCCAAAATATTTGGCAAATTGCACGGCAAAATGCCCCACACCGCCACCGGCTGCGGTTATAAGCACACGGTCGCCCATTTTTATAGGATTTTTGATGAGCGGTTGCCAGGTAGTTAATGCTGCCATGCCTGCAGCAGCTGCTTCATCATGGGAAATATTAGCAGGTTTTATTGTAATGTCAACTATATTGGCAACTACATATTCTGCATAAGCTTTAGCGTGTCCGGCTGTAGTAAAGGTTGGAAAATTGAGTAGACCGAACACCTCGTCACCAATAGTAAAGGTGCTGACATTATTTCCGACAGCTTCAATTACACCAGAAACATCCCAGCCCAATATTTTGGGTGTTTCATTGTTAAATATGTAGTCTAATGCAGGGTTTTGCCGTGCATAGATATCTGTAGGATTAATGCTTATTGCATGAACTCTGATGAGCACTTCATTATCGTTAGGTGTTGGAATGGGAAGCTCTGCCATTGATAGTTGGTCGACATTTCCCTGCTTTTTTAATATGACTGCTTTCATTTTAGTAATTGTATAATGTTGTTGAGAATTTGAATAAATTTTTATAAAATTTTGATCCTTTATCTCATTTACTTATGCAAAGTTATAAGCAATTAGGTATAACTTTGTAACCGGTATCACGGCTGATACTTGAAATTGAAAATGGACGAAGCCTATTGGACAAAAGCAAAACTTATTTTGTTAAAATAATTAAACAATAAAGATTTTAAGAATATGAAAGAATGTGTAAAAACCAAAATTGACGCTCAGGATATAAAGGCATTGCAGGACACAATTTATGTAATCGGGGGGAAGTGGAAACTACCTATTATCTATTCTATCTGTAATGGCAATAAGCGTTTTAGCGACATTGAAAAAAGCATTCCGGGAATTACAAAACGGATGTTATCATTAAATTTAAAAGAACTCGAAGCCAATAAATTAATTACAAGAATCGTTGATGTAGATTTCCCTTCAATGATTGAATATGAATTCACAGAGTATGCAAAGGAATATGGCATTCTAATTACTGATATGATCGAGTGGGGAAAGAAGCATAAAAGACTAATAACCGATAAAAGTTTAGATAGTAAACAATGATTTACCAAAACACTAAAGAGAAGTTAAATTTGAAATCCAAAGAAGGTCAGTATTGAGGAAAGAATGGCAAGATTTTGATACAGATCGTTGGGTTTGATGTCGAGTAGAGATGATATTTAGCAATTCGCTTGTATGTTGAGAGGTTGGATTATAATCGATCACAAACAATGTTCCGGATAAATCATTAGCATCTAATGCTAAACTCAAAACTCTTGGAATCTTGGATAATAACCAGACTTCCTCAGTCTAATTTGCAGGATAAAAATGAACTTGTTTCAAGTTTAATATCCTTTAAATTATGACAACTATATATTTTAGTATACCAAATCAAAACAACAACGTTACCAATATCCCAATAATAACTCTGAACTTTTTACAGTATTTTTTGAACTTTTAATGAAATAAGTGCTTCAAATCATGATCTAATTTTGTCTATCAAAACTTAATTAAATACTAAAAATTTAAAATGAAAAAGACATTAATTATCATCACGCATCCCGATATGGATAACTCTGTCATCAACAAAAGATGGCTTACAGAATTAGAAAAATATCCTGAAAAATTCCAAATACATCAATTACATAAAGTTTATCCTGATCAAAAATTTGATATTGCAGCAGAACAAAAACTAATTGAAGAGCACGATCATATCATTTTCCAATTCCCATACTATTGGTATTGTGCTCCAGCATTATTAAAAAAGTGGCTGGACGAAGTTCTTACACACGGTTGGGCATATGGGAGTTCAAGCGGATTTAAGTTTAGAGGAAAGAAAGTCGCTTTGGCTATTTCATTAGGGTTTGAAAGAAGAACATTTACAACGCGGCACGCCTTTGAAATTTAATCTTGATGATCTCACTCATCCTTATGAAGCAATGTTTGATTGGATAAAAGCCGACTATCAGCCCTATTTTGCATACTACGGAATGACATTCGAGCCATCGGAAGAATGGGTGGAAAGAAGCGTACTTTTATATCTGGATTTTTTGAATCGCTTTAATCCTGAAAAAGAAGAGACAGTGTTGCTTAATTTGCAATAATAAATTAAATGTACTAGCAACCGGAATTAGCAAGAAGAGATGTATTATTATACCTCTCTTTTTTAATTTATAAAAGTATTTTCAACAAAATTTATCCATTACAAAGTGAAAATTATCCATTTTTTATCAGATTCAGATTCATCAATTTTACAGATCACAGAACGAAAATTATTGAACAAATGAACGATCTCAATTGCAGTAAAATTATCAAAGAAAATTCCAAGGTTTTATCTTGGAATGATGATATCCAAGTGATGTATTATCAGACTTCTAAGGAAATTATCAGAGCTAATATGTGCGTTCACATGAATATGATTAGCATTGTTCTGCAAGGTACAAAGGAGATTTTGGGATGTGGAATGAAGAGGGTTGTTCCGGCAGGTTCCGGTTTTTTTATGAAAAAAGGTTCTTATCTGGTTTCTGACAAAATCGAAGATGAAGAAAAAGATTACGAATCAATAATTATCTTTTTCTCTGATACTTGGCTCCAATCCCAAATAGATACAATATTCGATTGTAAAAATACTTCGGACACACAGGGTGAAGACTGTCTTAACGGAGATATTGCGTTGCTTGAGGAGGATAAATTAATGAATTCGGTGATTGATCAGCTTAAATCTTATTTCGAGTTAAGTCAGGATAAAGATCGTTTACAGATTTTATTGCCATTTAAAATCAGAGAGTTATTTCAGATCTTGATTTCTGCCCCAAATGGTTATCATTTTGAAAAACGATTACGCAGTCTTGATAATCATCATAATCCCGATTTGGTCGTATTAATGCAGAATAATTACAAAGAGAATATTTCTCTTGAGCAATATGCTTTTCTTGCCAATTGTAGCTTGTCAACATTTAAAAGAAAATTTATGCAGACCTTTAAAACAAATCCCGGAAAATGGATTATGCAGCGTAGATTGGAAGAGTCGTACGAATTATTAAAAAAATCAGAAAAGAACGTTACGGAAATAGCATATGAAGTCGGCTTTGAAACTCCCGCTCATTTTATAGCATCATTTAAACAGAAATATAGAAACACACCGAAACAGTTGCAAAAGCAACTTTAGCACAAAATCATTCTAAACTTTTCACGATAGTTTTTGAACTTTTTAAGAAATCAATTCATTCAAAACAAGCTGAACTTTGTCTTATAAATTTAAAACAATTAAAATTTAAAACAATGAAATTGTATTATTTTACAGACCCAATGTGTTCCTGGTGTTACGGTTTTAGTCCGGTGATGAAAAAACTGAAAGAAAGCTATCCGAATATTGATTTACAGATTATTTCAGGAGGTTTTGCACCGGGAAGCACACAGAAAGTGACAAAAGAGTATAAAGATTTCCTAGCATATCACTGGAGAAGCGTAAGTCTTCGCAGTGGTCAGTATTTCGACCATTCGATGAAGTTTGTTTCTGATAGTTTTCATTATGATACAGAGCCTTCGAGCAGGGCCTTAGTAGTAGTCCAAAGGTTTTTACCGGAGAAAGATTTCGAATTTTTAAGCCTGATGCAAAAATCGTTTTATGTGGAAGGAAAAGATATTACCAATGATGGGGTTTTGGCAGAATTAGCAGAAGAACTTGGAATTGAAAAAAAAACTTTTTTAGAAGGATTTCATTCGGAAGAGATAAAATTGAAAACTGCTCAAGGATTTCAATTTAGCAGGCAATTAGGCGTAAAGGGATTTCCAACTTTACTGACTTTGGAAAACGGAACTGTGAAAGTTTTGACTCATGGTTTTCAGTCTTTTGAAAGTTTAAAAGAAATTATTGAGGAAAGGTTGACAACAATGTTTATCCCGGAATCTTTTAGCGGGCAATCTTGTTCGGATATTTCCTGTGAATGTTGAGAAGATGAGTCGGCTAATATCTATTAACAGTGGATTTAGCCGACTTTTTTAATCTGTTAAAACTGCAATTATGAAAAAGCAAAATTTTTCTTCACTGATTGAAAAGATTCAGAAAAATCTCCATAAAACACTTCCAGGAGAAAAAGCACATCAAATAATGGAAGCTCTTTCTGCAAGTTATCTGACTTTAAGACCAACACGAAAAACGCGGAAAAGCGCGGTTTTGATGCTTTTATATCCAATCGATAATGAAATTTATTTCCCTTTGATTTTAAGGAATTCTTACGATGGTTTTCATTCCAATGAGGTTGGTTTTCCAGGAGGAAGATTTGAGTTGACTGATGAAAATCTTATCCAAACTGCACTTCGTGAAGCAAAGGAAGAAATCGGAGTAAATTCTGATGAGGTCAAAATTTTAGGAATATTAACCGAAATATTTATCGGCCCAAGTGATTTCAATGTCTTACCTGTAGTTGGTTATGTTCCATATCGGCCAAATTTTAAACCTGATTCTCGGGAAGTACAACAAATTTTCGAATTAAAGTTGGAGTACTTTTCAGCCCCCAATATTATCGGTTGCAGTGAAATCAGTATTCCCGGAGATTTGGTGACAACGCCTTATTATGAAGTTGATAACCATAAGGTTTGGGGTGCAACAGCTAAAATAATTGTTGAACTTTTGACCGTACTGAAACTTTAGTATTTACTTCTGTTTTGCAAGATAGTCTGTAAACTGTTCATTCAATAACTCACATTCGTGCTGCAATATTCCCGATTCAATTTCAGGCCTATTTCCCCATTTGGGAACCGTTTCCGTTTCAAGAATTTTAAATTCAGAAGATTGTCCGCCAACAAAAGGAACAGAAACTCCAAAGACCAATTTCGCAATTTTATGATGTCTGATAAGATAGGAACACATTATGCAAGGCTCGTGAGTTGAAAACATAACAGATTCCTCCAAAACATCTCTGTAACCATTTACTAAAGCATCTTTTACCGCTAAAATTTCTGCGTGTTGCGTAATATCTCCGCTTGATTTTCCAGATTCAATTCCTCTGCCTATAATTTTGTTTTCAAAAACCAAAAGAGATCCGACTGGCGGATTTCCTTTTTCCAAAGCTTGTTTTGCAAGTTCGATGCATTCAAGCATGTATTGATTGTAATTATTCATTTTTATTTTAATTAGATTCTGCTCCTCTGTTGAAACCGATAGTATTTCTATAAATCTGTGGTGAAACATCTGTTTTATTCTTAAAAAGCCGACTAAAATAATATTCGTCCTCATAGCCCAATTCGTAGGCAATTTCTTTAATTGTTTTGTCTGTAAGATACAATTCTCTTTTAGCCTCGATAATAATTCGTTCCGTAATTAAATCAGAAAGGGTTTTATTGAAATGATTCTTTGTAATTCTTGCCAGTGAAGCCGGAGTTTGATTCAATAAATCCGCATAATCACTGGCTGAATGTTTAGTTCTGAAATTATCTTCAATCGCATTTTTAAGATTTTGAATGATAAACTGCTGCTTAATATTTACCGTTTCAGAATTTTGAATCGTTTGCTGTTCCAGTTTAATTCTTGTCGCCGTAACCAGCAAAATTTTTAAATAAGAAATCAAAACTTCATCCTTTCTGAAAGCATCGTTTTTAAGTTCATTAGCAATTCCGTTAATCAAATTTAAAATGGAACTCTTACTAAATTCGTTTAAACTAATAAACGGCTGTTGATAAACATTATTGAATAAAATTCCATTCGCTGCAATTTCCTTATGATGCCTGTAAATACAGAAAAAATCGTGGTGAAACTGTATCGAAATTCCCATAATCGGCTTCGCAGACTGTAGCATAAAAGGCTGATACGGATAAAATGCAAACAGCGTATTTTCCTTGAAAGAATAATCGCAAAGGTCAACCGTCGCAACGCCTTCTCCCGAAGTAATCAGGATTAAAGTAAAATAATTATTCCGCTGAATATGGTCAAAATAGCTGTTGTTATCAAACTCAAAAAGTTTGAAAGCCAGATTTCCGTTTTGCTCGTTCACGAGAGTATAGACAGATTGTGATAGCATTGTTTCTGCAATTTAATTATTATTTTTAAATCAAAACTGCCCTTTAAAAATTTCAAAGAGCAGTTTTAAGACAAGATTAGAAAATCAAAATATCGTAACCCTCATTTCTCAGGTTAAGGAAACTTGGCAAACCAGGTGTTCCAGGAACCTCGTTTTCGTTCAATAACTCGTACCCGGAAATTTCCGTCCCAAATACTGCTACACAACCTTTCGAAAGACCATGAACATAATCTTTCACTTCATTGTAAAGCCCGTGAACAGGATGGTCTGCTTTTTCCAATTGTTCCGGCCATCTGATTCCTGTTCCCTGAAAAATAATTTTCACATCTTCACCCGCGTGCTTGAATTCGTAAGCCGAAGCCAAAGCGTTGAACACTCTTCCTAAAGCTTCTTCCGATCCAGACTTTGGGTCAGAAAGAATAATAATTGCTGTCTTTTTCATTGTATAAAAATTTAATTTACACTGCAAAGATGTGGGAATAAAGTACGCTAAAGAATGGATCATTTCTACTTTGTAATGGAGATTTTTTTTAGTTGGTCCTTTAATATTCATAGAAAAGCGAACTTTAGTTAAAAAGTTCGCTCAAAGTAAAATTCAAATTTATTATGATCCGGGTTTTACAAAAGTTTGCCAGCCTCGCATCGTTTCAATAAAACGTTCACTCAGTCCGCCTTCACGAAGAAAACCGGCTGTTACAGGCAACTGTGGACTGTCATACAACGGATTCGCTTTTACCTGAAGCGGAAAATCCCTCTGAAGGATTCCAGCTCTGGCAATCAACACAAAATCACAACCTTCATCCAGTAATTCTCCGGCCCGCTGTGCGCTCATAATTTTTCCGGCTGCACCCAGGCGAACGCCTTTTCTTGGAAGCTCTGTAAAAACACTCAACATCGTTTTGCCTTTAAAACTTCCTTCCCTTACAAGCTGAGCCGAATCCCAAAGTGCCAAATCCAGATAATCAATCAATTCTTTATCAAAAATTTCGGTGGTAATTTCACGTAATTCTTCCAAACGAAGTCCGTATCGTTCAATCGACAAGCGCCATCCAATCTGAAAATCATTTCCACAAGCTTTGCGAATTCCTTCAATCACTTCAATGGTGAATCGTGCCCGGTTTTCTATACTTCCTCCATATTTATCGGTTCGGTCATTCAGGTTTGGTGAGAGAAATTCAGACAAAATCCAACCAAAAGCACCGTGAACAGAAACGCCATCAAAACCAGATAATTGCGCCCTTTTTGCCGCTTCAATAAAACTGTCACGAATTCTTTCCACGTCTTCGGTTGAGATTGCTTTAATATCTTTCAATGTTTTGCTTGATGCAGGAGCCGGAATTCCTCCAAACTCTGGTTTGGCTCGGTGTCCAGCGTGATGAAGCTGTACAGCCGATAAAGCTCCCCCTCCACGAATAGCTGTTGCCATTTTCGTTAATCCAGGTAAATGTTTATCACTGTGAATTCCCAACTGCCGTTCAAATGCAATGGCTCCGGCTTCTACTGTAGATGCGCTGGTTTGGATTAATCCGTAGCCGCCCTTTGCCAATTGTTCCATCCATATTTGGTCGTATTTGGAGGCTGTACCATCAAAATCACTTTGCTGACTGGTCAGGGGAGCCAACATAAAACGGTTTCTCATCGGCGAACCGTGCAGAAAAGTGAGGGGTTTAAATAAATCAGAAACAGACATTTTGTATAAATTTTATGGTTTTATTTATCAATTTTATCTGTTACAAAGTTGGATCTTTACAAGGTCTTTAAAAATGGATTATTTTTACGTTGTAATGGATGTTTCTATAAGATTGGTTTATTAACACACTAGTTATACTTTAAATTAAATTCTTTTAATAATAATATCTACAGATCGAATCTAAAGGATGCAAATTTTACTAAATTATCTAATGAAAATAGTTGTGTTTATAAAGAGTATGTAAACTATTTTATATTTTTGTCAGCAGATATTTTGGAAGCCTGTTTCATTTGGACTGGATTTTCCTGTTTGGCAATGTAACTTTCTTCTATCTAAATAAAAGACATTAACATCTTTATATCTTATTAAATGAATATTATGAAAAACAAATTCACAAGACTTACAGAACAGCAGTTGGCCAACAAATGCAATTTCATTGAAAACTATTTGGCATCTCAAAATGCCGCAAGTGGAGCAATATTTGACTCGAACGCGAATGTTTCCACCAAAAATATTGCAACCATGGAAGCAGAATTGAACAAAGATATCAACATCCAGATCAATCGCAATCTTATTGGTAATAAGATAGAAGAACTCTTTGGAGCAAGCCTTGCCAAAGAATATATAAGACAGTTGGAAGAACATGAAATCTATGCTCATGATGAAACAAGTCTAAAACCATACTGTGTAAGTGTATCCATGTATCCGTTGCTTTTGGACGGATTGACAAAGCTTGGTGGCGAGTCTAAAGCCCCCAAACATTTGGGCAGTTTCTGTGGCTCCTTTGTGAATTTTCTTTTTTCAGTATCTTCACAATTCGCAGGTGCTGTGGCGACCGTGGAATTTCTGCTGTATTTCGATCACTTTGCAAGAAAAGATTTTGGTGAAAATTATATTCAAACACATGCCGAAATGATTGAAAATGAGCTTCAACACGTTGTATACGCTATCAATCAGCCGGCTGCAGCCCGCGGTTACCAGTCCGTTTTCTGGAATATTTCCTTGTACGACAGACCTTACTTCGATTCAATGTTCGGAACATTCTTTTTTCCTGATGGAAGCAAGCCTGATTATTTCTTTTTGGACAGACTTCAGCAATTTTTCATGCAATGGTTCAATAAAGAACGTTGCAAAGCAGTACTCACATTCCCTGTAATTACGGCAGCAATGCTCACTAGGGACAAAAAAGTCTATGATGAGGCCTTTGCAGATTTCTGTTCAAAAGAGTTGAGCGAAGGAAATTCATTCTTCATTTATCAGTCCGAAAACGCTGATTCTCTGGCAAGTTGTTGCAGACTGAGAAACGAAATATCAGACAATACATTCAGCTATTCTTTGGGGGCAGGAGGAGTATCTACAGGAAGCATCAATGTAATCACCATCAATATGAATCGTCTTTATCAGAAAGAAATTCCGTTAGAGACAATGATTGATAATATTCATAAATATCAAGTGGCTTTCAGAAGTCTTATTCAGGATTATAAGAATGCGGGAATGCTTCCGGTATACGATGCGGGTTTCATTTCTCTTGACAAACAGTTCCTTACCATTGGGATCAACGGAATGGTGGAAGCTGCAGAATTTCTGGGCATTGAAATTTCAGATAATGAGCGCTACAAAAACTTCATCAATGAAAATCTTAAACTGATTTTTACGAAAAATAAAGAAGCCAAAGAAAAATATGGATATATGTTCAATACAGAATTTGTTCCTGCCGAAAACCTGGGTGTAAAAAATGCCAAATGGGATAAAGAAGACTGGCTGTACGTTCCGAGAGACTGCTACAATTCTTACTTCTATATTGTTGAAGATGAAAGCCAAAACCTAATCGATAAATTCTTCCTTCACGGAAACGAGTATATACAGTATCTTGACGGAGGCTCTGCTTATCATTGCAATCTTGAAGAATATCCTACCCAGGAAGGTTTTAAAAAACTATTGAATGTGGCTGCGTATACAGGATGTAATTATTTCTGCTTCAATATAAAAGTGACGGTTTGCAATAGTTGCGGTTATATCAACAAAAAAACGATGGATCACTGTACAGAATGTCAGTCTGATGATATTGATTACGCTACACGTGTGATCGGTTATCTGAAAAAAGTCACCAACTTCTCTAAAGATCGCCAGAAAGAAGAAAAAAGAAGATATTACGGGAATGCTGAAGTATGATAGCTATGATATTGTTCTGCAGGAAATTCCTGATGAGGTTTCACTATGTCTTACCATTACAGGCTGTCAATTAGCGTGTGAAGGTTGCCATTCAGAACATCTGTGGAATCCTGAAAACGGAACAGAGCTTACTCATGATATTTTTCGGAATTTAATCACGAAATATAAAAAAACGATTACCTGTGTTCTTTTTATGGGAGGGGAATGGGTAGATTCTGAACTCATTGCTCTGATTTCCATGACAAAAAGAGAAAAGCTAAAAGTCGGTCTTTATACCGGATTGAACGAAAAACAAATGAAAAGGAAACATCCGATTTTACTGGAAAATCTGGATTACTTAAAAACAGGGAAGTGGATCGCAGACTTGGGAGGACTTAACAGCATAAGCACCAATCAGGTATTGAAAGATCTCACCACGGGAAGGATTTTGAATGGCTATTTCCTTAACAATAAATAAATCGAAAAAGTACTGTTTTACAGTACTTTTTTATGGATCTAGATTGGATTTTAGATCTATGATGTAAATCATGTTTGTATTAAATATTTGATTTTCAGTTGAATATGGTGTGTATTCTTCAAAAATTATTTTGAATGAATTAAAATAAGATATTTTTGTCTTATTTTAATATCTGATTACTGTATCTTTGTTACAGAGATTAATTCTGCATGCAACTAAGTGAATGACCATTAAAAACTTATACAGATGTTCAGCATTTTCACAAAGATCAATAAAAAAGCATTTATTAATGCCATCATTGCCACATTAGTGGTCATTGCCGTTACGGTAATAGGATCGGTAAATCTACAGAATTTTGATGCCGCTTTGATCATTTATTTCTTCGGAACGATCAGCATGACTTTCGGAGTTGTCTATCATCATTCGGTATGGAAACAGCGTCCGGCAACACAGAAATACTGGAAGCGTACCTGGGAATTTATTTTCAGTAAAGATTACCCGGTTTATGTAAAAGAAGTGATCCGTTTATCTGTTCGTAACATCATTTTTCAGAAATTCATCGTTCCAAGAGGTAAAACGCGTTGGTTAGGACATTTCCTTTTAGCTACAGGATGTCTCATCTCATTTATGGTCACATTCGGACTTACATTTGGATGGCTGCACTTCACCTTAAAACCAGGAACCATAGATCAGTATGAAACCCATATGATGGGCTTTACTGTGATGACATTTCCTCTCGATACTGCCATAGCCGTTTTCTTTTTCCATATTCTGGTTTGGACCTCGATCATGGTTATCGTGGGTTGTCTCATTATGATGCACAGAAGATTCGTGGATGAAGGTCTTATCGCTACCCAATGGTTTGAAAGAGACTGGCTTCCTTTGATCTTATTGGTAGCTGTTTCTGTGACAGGATTGGGAATTTGGTTTGATTATACCTATCTCGAAGGAAAAATGAGTCAGTTTATGGCTATTACCCATGCCATTACGGTAGCTATGTTCCTTATGTGGATCCCTTTTGGAAAGTTCTTTCACATCTTTCAGCGACCAGCACAAGTGGGAGCAAATATCTATAAAATTGAAGGAAAACGAAGGGGAATGCAGGTTTGTCCGCATACAGGCGACGAATACACCACAAAAATGCATATTGATGACCTGAAGGAAATCACAAAAAAAATGGGCTTTGATTTAGTACGCGAAGATGGCAAAAGCTATTTGGATTACAGCCCCGAAGGAAAAAGAGCAATGCTAGCCAAAGCGCACCTTAAAGCAAGACAAGAATCAGGAAAATATTTTGGTTAAAATAGAATAAAATGGCAAAATTACCCGTATCAGCTGACGAGATCATCAATATATTTGGCCCACATCAACACTATCCTAACAAAGGAACTGTACGATCAAATCCACAAAATCCCGATGCATTGATAAAAACGCATTGTTGTTTTTGCGGTTTGCAGTGTGGAATTCAACTAAAAGTAAAAGACAAAAAAGTTGTTGGCTTTGAACCCTGGAATGATTTTCCGTTCAATGAAGGAAGACTTTGTCCGAAAGGAGTTCAGCGATATATGCAGGACAATCACCCCGATCGTTTGCTTTCACCTTACAAAAGAGTGGATGGAAAAGGTTTTGTTCCGATCGAATGGGATGAAGCGTATGACGTAGTGGTGAAAGAGATTAGAAGAATCCAGGAACAATACGGAAAAAATTCTTTTGCTATGCTTTCCGGGGTATCCCTTACCAACGAGAAAAGCTATATGATAGGGAAATTTGCCCGTGTCGCTCTGAAAACTGCCAACCTTGACTATAATGGCCGCCTTTGTATGGTGAGTGCCGGAGCAGGAAATAAAAAAGCTTTTGGGATGGATAGATCTTCCAACAGTTGGGCTGATCTGGCTCATGCAGAAGTAATCATCATTACTGGAGCCAATGTAAGCGAATGTTTTCCTGTTTTAACACATAAAATCTGGGAAGCCCGCGATAACGGAGCAAAATTAATAGTGATAGATCCGCGTCAGATCCCGATTGCAAGAACTGCAGATATCCATTTGCCAATTAAACCGGGAACAGATTCAGCACTTACCAATACTATGCTGAAAGTTTTAATTGATAACAATTGGCTCGACCATGATTTTATCAATAATCACACTTCAGGATTTGAAGAAGCTGCCGAAGCCGTGAAAGACTGTACTCTGGAATGGGGAGAAGAAGTAACCGGTGTTCCTGCAGAACTGATCTACAAAGCTGCAGAAATGTGGGGAAAAGCTAAAACCAGTTTTTTGATGCATGCCCGTGGGATAGAACATCACTCTAAAGGTGTTCAGAATGTTTCCAGCTGTATCAATCTGGTGTTGGCAACCGGAAGGATCGGGAAACCGTATTGCGGTTACGGAACGATTACAGGACAGGGAAATGGGCAGGGCGGAAGAGAGCATGGTCATAAATGTGATCAGCTTCCCGGAAACAGAGACATTGAAAATCCAGAACACAGAAGATTTGTTGCTGATATTTGGGGCATCAAAGAAGAAGATATGCCGGGAAAAGGCCTGAGTGCTTATGAGATCATTGAAGCCATCAATCGTGGAGAGATCAAAGGTTTATTATCGATATGTTTCAATCCATTGGTTTCCTTACCGAATAACAATAACGTTCGTGCAGCACTGGAAAAACTGGAATTCTATGCAGGAATCGATTTCTTTTTATCAGAAACCTTACGTCACGCCAATATAATTCTTGCAGGCTCCTTGCAGGAAGAAGAAGAAGGAACCACTACATCGGCAGAAGGAAGAGTGATTAGAATTAGAGCTGTGGTAGCTCCTCCGGGAAAAGCTAAGCGTGACAGCGAAATCATTATGGAACTGGCACGAAGATTAGGTGAAGCCGATAAATTCAGCTATAAAAACAGCGAAGAAACCTTCAATGAACTTAGAAGAGCTTCCAAAGGCAGTGCGGCAGACTATTACGGAATCACGTATGGAAGAATAGAAAGAAATCTGGGGATTTTCTGGCCTTGCCCTAGTGAAGAACATCCCGGAACTCCAAGACTTTGGGAAGATAGACAATTCAATACAAATGATAAAAAAGCACATTTTAATCCGACTCCATACAAAAAACCAATGGAGGAGCCGGATGAAGAATATCCGATTGTATTGACAACAGGAAGAGTAGTAAGTCAGTATTTAAGTGGTTCACAGACAAGAAGAATTGGAAAGCTGGTAGATATTTATCCAGAACCATTACTTGAGATCCATCCTAAATTGGCTGCACAATATGGCATTCAGGAAAATGACCTGATCAAAGTGTCTACCCGAAGAGGAAGTGCCTTGTTCCCTGCAAATGTGGTGGAAACAATCAGGGAAGATACTGTTTTCATCCCCTATCACTGGGGCGGTGTGAATTCTGTCAATCAGTTGACCATTGATGCTTTAGATCCTGTTTCAAAGATACCGGAATTTAAAGTTTGTGCCTGCAAATTGGAGAAAACAGGGCGTAAAAAAGGAGAAAATTCAAAAGAATTGGCTAACCAAAGTAGAGATATTCAATATTAAATTTTAAAAAGATTATGGCGGAACAGTTTGAAAAATTTAATGATATGGAATTCTTCGTTGATATGCAGCGCTGCATCGGCTGTCACTCGTGTGAGATGGCTTGTGCAGAATGTGAGACTAACGGAGAAACCTCGATGATTCATATTCATTATGTAGACAGGGCAGAAACTGTTCAGACCACCGTGCAGGTGTGTATGCATTGTGAAGATCCCATTTGTGCGAATGTATGTCCCGCAGATGCTATTACAAAAGATGAATATGGTATTGTGCATACCGCAGATACATCAAAATGTATCGGATGTGCGAATTGTGTTATTGGTTGTCCGTTCGGAGTTCCGCAGATTCCGGATCAAAGTGCGATGCTAATGATGAAGTGCAATATGTGCTACGACAGGACCAGTACGGGTCTTAAACCTATGTGTGCAACAGTTTGTCCCAGTGGGGCCTTAACCTTTGATACCAGAGAGAATGTAGCGAAGAAAAGACCGAACAGCACACCTGTGAACCGCTTTATTTTCGGGAAAGAAGTCGTAAATACAAAAGTAAATATAATGATGCCGAAAGGCAGCGAAGAATTAAAAGTTTTTTAATCATACTAACATGTCAGAAAATCATAAAAAAATCCCCGCCTGGAAAGCCGATTTTCCTATTAAAAAACGTGAGGCAGCATATGTTTCCAGAAAAGAATTCATCAAACTGATCACTTTTTTCTCAGGCACTTTGGCATTTGCCAATGTAGCCGTTCCATTGTTTAATTTTTTCAGAAAAGAGAAAGAAATAAAACCCTATTTTATAGGATTAACGACCGATCTACAGGTGGGAGGAATGAGAACGTTCTATATCAATGAAGATCATCGTAATCCCTATATGCTTATCCGTCTCGCAGAAGATACATGGAAAGTTTTTGAACAAAAATGTACCCATTTGTCATGTTCTGTGCTATACAATCATAATGAACAGCTGATCGAATGCCCTTGTCACCACGGGTTTTTCAATCCGGATGACGGATCTGTTATTCAGGGACCGCCACCGAGACCGCTTCCGCAGTTAAAGGTCGTGATCAAAGAGGATAAAATATATGTGACGGATTTTGAAAAAGAAACCGAAGAAAGCCACGGATAAGTTCAACACAAAAAATTACCGAGATGTCAGTACGAAAGAAACCTATTAAAAAAGTAACATTCAGAATCAATGAAATGCTTGTTGCCATTATCAGCGTCTATATTCTGCTGGTAAGTCTGCAAATGTGGCTTTTGTTTGGAACGATCAACAAGGCTTTGGATAAAGAAAACCTGGACTTTGCAGCCTATTCGGCAATTGGATCAGTGGTTATATTTCTGTGTACACTTTTCTTTTTGAGATATGTACCGGATATTCCTACAGGACAGATTAAAAAATCAGAAGAGGAGAATGACAATGCCTATTGATTTGCTTGATTCTTTTGGCAGAAAACACGATTACTTGAGGCTTTCCATTACGGACAACTGTAATTTCAGATGTCTATACTGTATGCCCGATGAACCGTTCAAAAGTACATCATCCGTAGAACTGATGAGCAGCCGCGAAATTTTCGAAATTGCAAGGGTTTTTGTTCATCATTATGGGATTAACAAGATCAGAATCACAGGGGGAGAACCTTTGGTAAGACATGATTTTGAAAATATCATCCGACAGATTTCCAAGTTAAATGTCAATACAGGAGTTACAACCAATGGGGTTTTGCTTCATAAGTATTTTGATGCGCTGGAAGAATGTAACGTTAAAAATCTCAATATCAGTATTGATTCTCTGGATCGCGAAAAGTTTAAATACATTACCAAAAGAGACCTGTTTCAACCCGTTTGGGACAATATCAAAGAAAGCATCAGAAGAGGGTTTAATGTAAAACTGAATATGGTGGTAATGCGGGGTTTCAATGATGATGAGATCCCGGAATTCATTGCCTTATCCCATCATTATCCGATAGAGTTGAGGTTTATAGAATTTATGCCATTCACCGGAAATTCTTGGGAAAAAGCAAAAGTGATTCCGGTCGCGGAAATGCTTGATTTGGTTTCACAGCACTTTACGTTTGAAAAAATAACGGATCAGAAAAATGATACATCCAGAAAATATCGGATTAGTGAAGAAAGCAAAGGAGTTTTCGGACTGATCTCTACCATGAGCAATGCTTTCTGTGCTGGCTGTAACCGAATCAGGATCACTTCAGATGGGAAAATGAAAAACTGTCTTTTCGGAGCGGATGAATTTGATTTGCTGAAGGCTTTCAGAAACGAAGAAGACCTTCTGGAACTGATTCAATTAGGCATCACCAGAAAGCATAAAGAGAAAGGTGGACAGTTTTCTGAAATGGGAAGTGTAAAAAATCAATCAATTGTTAATCGGAGTATGATAAAAATCGGCGGGTAGTTTTATATTTGGAAAAAAATAAAAACAAAAATTAATAATAACTAAAAAACTGTAATCATTTTAAACACTAATAAATCAAACCGTGAGAAAATTTTTAAAATTCATTTGGGTGGTAGCGATGACCTACCCAATGTTGCAATGCAGTAAACCTGAAGCAGCAAAACCTGAAGTGCAAAGTATGGCTCATATTTCAGAAAACATTTCGGAAAAAGAAAATCATAAGCACGATGATGATGACTGGATCTATGTAAACAAAGAGATAACCGTAATGGGAGATGTCGTTAAGCCCTTGACACTCACTGTAGATTCTTTGAAAAAAATGAATGTAAAGGAAATTAAAGATTTTGATATTGTCTGTCAGTCAGGGATATCCAAAAGTCATATAGAATCTACTAAAGGTGTTCTGCTTACAGAAATTGTGGAAAAGGCAAAAATTGCACAGAAGGATCACACAGACAGGAATTTCTACATTGTTGCAAGAGCTTCAGATGATTACAAAGCTACCTTTTCATGGGCAGAATTGTTCAATAACCCTACTGGAGATAAAGTGTATGTAGTATTTGAACAGAACGGAAACCCCCTGAAAGAAAAAGGCGAAATGATCCTCGTGAGTCTGTCTGATACCAAAACGGGTCCTCGTCACGTAAAATGGCTGAAAAGCATAGAAGTAACAAGAGTGCAATAGCAAGGCATGATCAGAATGAATCAATACATAAGTGTTTCTGAAGCCAGAGAAATCATAGAGAACCATATTTTCCCGACAGAGAATATGATATTGCCTCTGTTGGAAGCTTTGGGTTTTTATACGGCAGAACCTATCATGGCGACCTTAGATGTGCCGTCTTTCGATAATTCTGCGATGGATGGGTATGGATTTCGTTTTGATGATCTGAAAGATTCTACCAAATTAAAAGTTACCAATACAATTCCTGCAGGAATTTCAACAAATGACCCTATTTTAGGTAAAGGAGAAGCTGTACGGATCTTTACCGGGGCAAAGGTTCCGGAAAGTATAGATACTGTGGTGATGCAGGAAAAAGTAGTCCGCAACGGAGATTATATCCAATGTAATACAGATGAAATTAAAAAAGGGGACCATATCCGTCTCAAAGCTTCACAAACCGAGAAAGGAACTGTGATTGTGGAAAAGAACACATTTATCAATCATTCAGTGATCGGATTTCTGGCAGGATTTGGAATAGAAAAAGTTAAGGTTTATAAACGGTTAAAGATCGGTCTTGTTTTTACCGGCAATGAACTGGTGGAAGTTGGGAAAACTTTATCCGATGGAGAAATTTACAATTCCAATACATACACTTTACAGGCTGCTTTAGCGGAGATCAATCATCAATTTTCCTTCATAAAACATGCCGAAGACAGACAAGAAACAACTTTTTATGCGATTAAAGAAGCCTTTGAAAATGCAGATATTGTACTGATTACAGGCGGAATTTCCGTGGGAGATTATGATTATGTAAAACCTGCTCTGGAAAAACTGGGTGTTACGGAATTGTTTTATAAAGTAAGACAAAAGCCAGGAAAACCTTTATTCTTCGGGAAATTTAACGAAAAATTTGTTTTTGCGTTACCGGGAAATCCAGCATCTGTATTTTCCTGTTACCATCAGTATGTAAAACCGTTTGTATTGGGATGTTTCGGAAGAAAGAACCTTAATGAAAGTCAGGATGTGGCGGTTTCAGAATCTTTCGTAATGAAAAGAAGCAGTGAGCAGACACAGTTTTTAAAAGCTTGGTATTCCCAGGGAAAAGTGCACATCCTCAATGGTCAGGAATCATACAAAATGAATTCTGTGGCACAGGCAAACTGTCTGGTTGAATTTCCTGAAAATATAACCGAAATAAATCCTGGTGAAAAAATAAAGATCTGGAGGATTTGAAAATGATCAGAAATGAAAGCAGTTGTTTTAGCGGGTGGTAAAAGTTCCCGAATGGGACAGGATAAAGCCCTCATGAAGATGAGTGGAAAAACGATGATACAACATGTTGTGGATAATTTGGCGAAAGTATTCGATGAGGTTTTTATTTCCGGAAACCGTTCAGGTGATCCTGTTCCAATGAATGTGATTAAAGATCGATATGAGCAAAAAGGTCCTATGGAAGGAATTCGGTCTGCTTTAGAGCACTGTCAGGAAGATATTTTCGTATGTAGCTGCGATATGCCTTTTGTTTCTACGGAATTGATGAAAGATATTCTTCAAAGAAGAGCAGAAAATAAGATCAGTATCGCGGAATGTGAAGGTAAAGTATATCCGGTTTTAGGCATTTATCCTTATGTGGTTCTTGATGTTTTAGCAAATTCAATTAAGAATGACCGCCTGAGAATGACCCGATTTCTGGAACAGCAAGATGCTCATTATATTCAGTATGATGAATCCTTTAGACCACAGTTTTTGAATATCAATACACCGGAAAGCTTTTGGGAGGCAGAACGTATGATAAATAAATTAGAATTACTTAAAATCAGGACAGATGAAACTTAAAATATTTGGCAAACTCACAGACATCTTTAAAGTAGAAGAATACGATCTTCCATTGCACAATACAGCCAGTGTTGCTGAACTCAGATCGCAATTGTTCGAAAAATTTCCTGAATTGGGGAAAACCACTTTTTTAGTCGTTGTGAATGGAGTGAAAGCAGAAAACCAGCACTTGATTTCAGGTGAAGCAGAAATTGCATTATTACCTCCCTACTCAGGAGGTTAAAAAAATACATTACCATGAATATAAACAGATATAGCAGACAGATTATACTTCCGAATTTTGGCGTTGAAGCACAGGAAAAGCTTGCCCGTTCATCAGTTTTAGTGGTTGGAGCAGGCGGATTGGGATGCCCTGTTCTCCAGATTTTGGTCTCTTCAGGAGTCGGAGTGATAGGAATAGCAGATTCTGATAAAGTAGATCTGCACAATCTTCACCGTCAGTTTTTATATGACGAGCAAGATGTGGGAACTCCAAAAGTCGTTGCAGCCCTCGAACATTTGAATACCATGAATTCTGAAACCGAAATAGTCGCTTTTCAGGAGCTGGTCACCACACAAAATGTTCTTTCATTGATCCATAATTTTGATGTGATCGTAGATTGTACCGATAATTTTATGACAAGATACTTATTGAATGATGCCTGTTTTCTTTTGAAAAAACCTTTGGTGTATGCTTCTATCTTCAGATATGAAGGTCAAGTGGCGGTTTTCAATGTTGAAAAAGTAAATTCGGTGACACAATACCGGGATCTTTTTCCGATACCGCCAAATCCTAATGAAGTTCCGAACTGTAATGAAGCAGGAGTTTTGCCGTCCCATTCATCCGTTATTGGTACTTTTCAGGCTAATGAAGTCATCAAATTGCTGATCGGCTCAGATGAGGTTTTGGTACATGAGTTACTGATCTTTAATACCAAAAATTACCAGTCGCTGAAAATGACTTTTACTGAAAATAAAGAAAGATCAGGACCGAAAACCATAGAGGAATTCAAAAATTTCAATTATGATGTATTCTGTAATATCCATAAAGGTGATGACATCAGCTCGCATTCAGCTTTAGAAGAATTTCTGAATCAGAAAAACAGTGTTCTTATTGATGTAAGAGAAACTGAAGAACAACCGAGATTGAAAGCTTTAAACGCTCTGGAAATTCCATTGGCATCACTTGAACAACATTTACAATCATTAAAATCCTATCAAAACATCTGTTTCATTTGCGCCTCAGGAATCCGAAGCAAAAAAGCGGTGGAGATCACAAAAACTTATTTTCCGGAAAAAGAGATCAGGCATTTCCCGACCGGAGCAAAATCAGTTTATCATGAAAAAAATTAAGAATATATTTATAGAAGGTCCTATTGATCCTGCATTCGTTGCCGAAAGTATTGCTAAACACACGGTAAAAACAAGTATTGGTGGTCATAGCATATTCCTGGGTCAGGTTCGGGAAGACAAAATCAACGATAAGAAAGTTGAATCTATAGAATTCACAGCTTATCAGGAGATGGCATTGGAAAAAGCCCATGAAATCCGTGAAGAGATCATAACCAAATACGGACTTACCTGCGCTCACATCTATCATTCATTGGGAAACATCAAAGTGGGGGAGATCTGTCTTTTTGTGTTTACTTCAGCTCCACATCGTAAGGAAGCCATCAATGCATGTGACGAAATGGTGGACAGGATCAAAAAGGAAGTTCCGTTGTGGGGGAAAGAAATTTTGGAGGATAAATCTCACTCCTGGAAAGAAAATAAACAATAAAGTATGGTTAATATCACACATAAAACAAATACACTCAGGAAAGCTATTGCAGAAGCCGTTGTCAGCGTCAGTTCACAGGAGACGATCGATGCTATTGTGAATCAAAAAGTTCCGAAAGGAAATGTTTTTGAAATGTCCAAAACAGCAGGCTTATTCGCAGCCAAAAAAACGAGTGATGTTATTCCGGACTGTCATCCGCTTCCTATAGAATATACCTCTATTCAGTTTGAGATCATGGATTTGGATATTCATATCACTTCAGAAATTCATACGATCTATAAAACCGGGGTAGAAGTGGAGGCGATGCATTCCGCTTCAATCGTTGCCCTTACCATGTATGATATGCTGAAACCGATCGATAAAAACATTGAGATCAAAAACATCAGGCTGCTTGAGAAAAAAGGCGGAAAATCCGATATCAAAGATTCCGGTGAAGGGATCACAGCATCTGTAATTGTGTGTTCGGACAGTATTTTTGAAGGTAAAAAAGAAGATAAAGCAGGAAAAGCCATTATTTCATCCCTTGAGAAAAATAAGGTAAACATTAATGATTATGTGGTTATTCCTGATGAAATTGCTGAGATCCAGAGCAAGATCAGGCTGTATGCAGAAGACGGAATCTCGTTGGTAATGATTACAGGCGGAACCGGGCTTTCGAAACGAGATGTCACTCCCGAAGCTGTTCGTCCGTTGTTGGACAGAGAAATTCCCGGAGTTGCCGAAGCGATCAGAAATTATGGTCAGCAAAGAACTCCTTATTCGATGTTATCGAGAAGTCTTGCCGGGATGATCGGTGATACTCTGGTGATCGCACTTCCAGGCTCAACAAAAGGAGCCGAAGAGTCGATGGATTCTATATTCCCGGGGATTCTGCACATCTATAAAATACTGAACGGCGGAAAGCATTAAAGATTGCTGATAAAAATCAGTATATTAAAAGATAAAAAACTCTTTTAATTGAAGTTGAAATCTTACCTTTGTTCTATAAAAGACAAAAAGGTATTAATATTCTATTAAAACTAAAATGGATAAAAATCAATTAAAAGCAGGACATCCCGTTCACACTTATCTGGTGGAAGAGGAGCTGATCGATACATTACTGGAAGAATTGCTTCAAACAGATCCGAAGGAAGAATTTCAGAAATTTTATAACCTTTTCAACCACTTGTCAACCGTTGAGAGGAGATTTGAGCGAAAAGAAAATCAACTGTTTCCTTTTCTGGAGCAAAAAAGGTGGACCGGACCTTCCAGAAATATGTGGTCTTTCCATGATACGATCCGGGATATTTTCAGGATCATCAGAAAAAATATTGAAGAAAAAGATCTGGATTCCGCAAAACAAAACATAGAATATGCGGGTCAGAACTTAAGAAATCTGATGCAGGTGGAAAAAATGGTTCTCTTCCCGAATGCAATGGAGATCCTTACCGATGAAGAATGGATAAAAATGAGAGAAGGCGAAGATGAAATCGGCTGGATGCTGAGTCAGCCACCCGCAAAATATCCGGAAGAAGAGCAGTATGTACATCCTTCCGAAGATAAAACCATAAGAACCGATGTAAGTTTTGATGAAAATGCATCACACTTTGATGAAGGATATATGACAGTGGAACAGGTGAATCTTTTATTCAGAACATTGCCGCTGGATCTTACCTATGTGGATGAAAACGACAGAGTGATTTTCTATAACCGTGGAGACATTCGTGTTTTCCCGAGAAGTGCAGGAATTATCGGAAGAGAAGTGCGTTTTTGCCATCCTCCGAAAAGTGTGGATACCGTTCTGAAAATATTGGAAGCTTTCAGAAAAGGAGAGCAAAATGAAGCATCGTTCTGGTTCAATTATCGTGACAAGTTAATCTATGTACGATATTTTGCCGTAAGAGACGCACAGAAGAACTATCGAGGGGTTATCGAAATGTCTCAGGATATTTCGGAGATCAAAAAGATCGAGGGAGAAAGAAGACTTTTGGAATGGGAGTGATGATTATCATGAAAAATAAAATACCAAAAACTCTTTTATATAAATTCGAATATATATCTTTGTAATATAAAAATAACAAATGTTTTCTAAAACCTGTGAATACGCCATTCGTGCACTGATCTTCATCGCGCAGAAGTCCAAGGACGGAAGCAGAGTAGGGATCAAAGATATTTCATCAGGAATAGATTCCCCGGAGTATTTCATTGCCAAAATACTACAGGAACTCAGCAGAAAAGGTTTTGTACAATCTGCAAAAGGACCCAACGGTGGTTTTTATATGGATGAAAATAACCTCGAGCAATCTATAGCAGATATTGTAAGAGAGATAGACGGAGACAAACTTTTTTCAGGTTGTGGTTTAGGACTCAGAGAATGCTCGGAAGATCATCCTTGTCCTATCCATAATGATTTCAAACATATCCGTAAAGAAATAAGAGATATGCTGGAAAACTCCAAGATCAGAATGTTTGTCAAGAACTTAGATTTGAAACTGACTTTTTTAAAAAAATAAAATATTTATCAGAATCAATTAAAATCGAGTTTTAAGCAGTGACAAATAAAACACTAAAAGGTATTTATATCTTGTTAAATTGAATAAAATTATTTTAAGCCAAAAACGTAAACCAATCAAAATGAAAAAATCCATCTTCATCACTGCCGTTTTGTCTGCGTTCATCAGTATGAATTCATGCAAACAAAATCCATCCGCTGCCACAGATAAAACAGCGGATGCCGAAAAAATAGCTACAGACGGTTCATCAGAAGAACAAAAACTGGTTGCTCCGCCTTATGTACCTGCTCCTGTAGGAGAGAGAGCTGCCAAAAAAGTCATTGTAAGACTGGAAATTATTGAAAAAGTCGGTGAATTGGCAGATGGAACGCAATATAACTTCTGGACATTCAACGGAACAGTTCCCGGTAGTTTTATCCGCGCAAGAGTAGGAGATGAGATCGAGCTTCACCTTAAAAACAATGAAAACAGCAATTTTCCTCATAACATAGACCTTCATGCCGTGAACGGTCCCGGAGGAGGAGCAGAAGCCACATTTGTAGCACCAGGAACAGAGAAAGTATTCAATTTTAAAGCCTTGAATCCCGGACTGTATGTCTATCATTGTGCAACAGCACCTGTAGGAATGCATATCGCCAACGGAATGTACGGTTTGATCCTTATCGAACCGGAAGGAGGTTTACCGAAAGTAGACAAGGAGTTTTACATCATGCAAGGAGATTTCTACACCAAAGGAAAATTCGGGGATAAAGGATTACAGGAATTTGATATGGACAAAGCCATTGCAGAACATCCTGAATATGTAGTGTTCAACGGACATACAGGTGCTTTGCTAGGTAAAGGGGAACTTCAGGCTAAAGTTGGAGAAACAGTTCGTTTTTATGTAGGAAACGGAGGACCCAACCTTACCTCTTCTTTCCACGTTATCGGTGAGATCTTTGACAAAGTATACATAGAAGGAGGAAGCAAGATCAATGAAGATGTACAAACTACTTTGATTCCACCGGGAGGAGCTACAATCGTAGAATTTAAAGCAACCGTTCCGGGAGAATATGTGATCGTAGACCATGCCATTTTCAGAGCATTCAATAAAGGAGCTTTGGGAAAAATAAAAGTGACGGGTCCTGAAAATCCGGCCATTTATAAGAAAAATTAAATTAAAGTAAATATATAGTTGAAAGGGTGTTATTACTTAGGTCTCATTGGGGATTATAAAAAGGGAAATCATGAAAGGTGTATTAGTAATATTTTTTATAATTGTTATCAGTCAGGTTTCCTGTTCCGGTCACCGCGATGTTTCTGATACGAAGCCCCACGTTCAACACCATCCGAACAAAGTCTCCAGCTCAAAAAAAATGGTAAAAATAGATGGGGGAACGTATAAAGCCTTTATTGGTAAAGATTCAGGGAGAATCGTAAAAGTTAAAACATTTTATCTTGACGAAAGTCCTGTTACCAATGGAGAATATCTCGAATTCCTGAAGAAAAATCCCCAATGGGCCAAAAGTAAGATCCTAAGACTATATGCAGATACAACCTATCTGAAAAACTGGAAGAGCGATTTTGAAATTCCTGAAAACTTAGGTCCGGAAACGCCTGTCACCAATGTTTCCTGGTATGCCGCAAAAGCGTATGCCGAAAGTGTAGGGAAAAGACTTCCGACAATAGATGAATGGGAATATGTAGCACTTGCGGACAGAGATTCCAAAGATGCTTCCCAAAAGCCGGAGTTTACAGAATTTATATTGAAATCCTATCAGAAAAAAGATAAAAGCAAACAGCCTGTAAAGCATTCACAACCTAATTATTACGGTGTTTATGATATGTACGGAATGGTGTGGGAATGGACCTATGATTTCAATTCGGTGATGATGAGCGGGGAATCCAGAAAAGATAATACCACCAATGAATCTCTATTCTGTGCAGGCGCGGCAGTTACATCAGCGGATCTCAGAAATTATGCGGCATTTGTCCGGTATGCACTCAGAGGAAGCTTGAAAGCCGATTACTGTCTCAACAACCTTGGATTTAGATGTGCGAAAGATTAATTAAAGTTTAAATAAAATGAAAAGTCTATTATATTTTTTGTTGGCACTGGTTTTATTCTCCTGCAGCAAAAAAAACGAACCTTTGAAACCTGATTCCATATACAATCTGGCTTCTGAATGGGAAAAACAGGACGGAAGTAAAATAACCTTCTCCGACTTCCAGGGAAAAGTAATTGTTACCACCATGATCTTTACCTCATGCAAAACGGCTTGCCCCAGACTGGCTGATGAAATGAGAAACATTTCTAAAATGGTAGGAAAAGTAGACAGTGATGACATCCAATATGTTTTGATCTCTATCGATCCTGAAACAGACACGCCGGAAGTTATGAAAGCCTATATGGAAATCAATAAATTTAAGGATGATGAATGGACTTTCATCCGAAGTACAGAAGCAGAAACAAGGGAATTGGCTAATATCATGGCTGTGAAGTATAAAGAAATTTCACCGATAGAATTTTCTCACTCCAATATCATCAGTGTCTATTCTAAAGAAGGAATACTCGCTTTCCAGAAAGAGGGCTTAGGAAATGATAATGAAGCCCTTGTAAAAGAAATCAAAAAACAATTAGAATTATAATCCGAAAAGTATTTAACAATGAAAAAATTATTATTAGCAGCATTACTGTTATCACTTAGCATCACCGCTTGTTCAGACAAAAAAGAAACAGTAGCAACAGATACAACAAACGCTACAGAATCCAATATAATGCTTGATGAACCTAAACCGGCAGACTCTTCAGAGATTACATCCACAGCTGCAGCAAGCGGTCCTGAAGCTGAAATTGCAGAAGGAAAATCATTGGTGGAAGGTACAGACTGCCTTGGTTGTCATAAGCTAGACTCAAAGTTAGTAGGTCCTGCTTATCAGGAAGTGGCTGCTAAATATACAGAAGCAGATATTGATCAGCTTGCACAGAAAATCATTGACGGAGGTAAAGGCGTTTGGGGAGATATTCCTATGACACCACATGCCGGAATGAGTAAAGAAAATGCACAGAAAATGGTAAAATATATTCTTTCATTAAAAAAATCATAAGAATATAAATCCTTAAAAAAAACAAAAAATTTTAAAACAATAAAAGATAAAAAAGTATTAAATTATGAATATAAAGACAGATTTTATAGGCGAAATAGTGGCGGAAGATTTTAGAACTGCTGCAATATTCAAAAAGTACGGAATCGATTTCTGCTGCAAAGGAGGCAGAACCATCGAAGAAGCCTGCGAAAACAGAAAGATCGATACAGAACCCATCTACGAAGAAATAGAAAACCTTTCAAAAAGAGATGACAATTCTATTGATTTCAACAGTTGGCCATTAGATTTACTCGCAGATTATGTAGAGAAGACACATCACCGCTACGTGGAAGAGAAAACACCTGTTCTTCAGGCATTTTTAGACAAGCTTTGTAAGGTACATGGTGGAAGTCATCCCGAACTGTTTGAGATCAGAGAGCTGTTTGATGCTTCTGCACAGGATCTGGGAGCACACATGAAGAAAGAAGAACTTATGCTTTTCCCATTCATTAAAAACATGGTTAAAGCACAGATTGACGGAAGTGCAATTCCACAGCCGCCATTCGGAACAGTGGAAAATCCGGTGAACATGATGAAGCATGAACACACCGTAGAAGGGGAAAGACTGAGAAAGATTGCAGAACTTACTGATGAATACACTCCTCCGGCTGATGCCTGCAACACATATAGAGTAACTTTCTCAATGCTTCAGGATTTTGAAAATGATCTTCACAAGCACATTCATCTGGAAAATAACATCCTTTTCCCGAAAGCAATTAAACTGGAAAAAGAATTTCAGTAAAGTACAACATTAAAAATTGAGTATATGACACCTAAAAAATTATGGATCTGGCTCACGGCGGTCATTCTGGGTTCCTTTGCGGTACTTATTTTCTATGGCGTGGAGATCTACAGAAAGATTCCGCCGGTTCCCGACAAAATTGTAACTACAGATGGTACCATTATAGCAACCGGACAGGACATCAAAGACGGACAAAATGTTTGGCAATCTATCGGGGGACAGACCGTTGGAAGTATATGGGGACACGGAGCATACATCGCGCCTGACTGGAGTGCCGACTATCTTCACCGCGAATCACTTCTTCTTCTGGAAGAACTGGCTAAAAAAGATGGAAAAGTTTATAAAGATTTATCCGACGATGAACAGGCGAAATACAAGGTTCTTCTGAAAAAAGAAATCCGCAAAAATACGTTGGACGAAGCCACAAACACCATTGTGATCAGTCCGGAACGTGCTAAAGTACAGGCAGAACTGGCTAAGTATTATGCAAAAATATTCATGGATGATCCGGAAATGGCAAAGCTGAGAGATCAATACGCTATTCCGAAAAATACAGTTAAGACTCCCGAAAGAATGGCAAAAATGAATGCCTTCTTCTCATGGGCAGCGTGGGTTTGTATCACAGATCGTCCCGGCGATGAGGTTTCATATACCAATAACTGGCCTCATGATGAGATGATCGGTAATATTCCGCCGCCTTCATTGCACTTATGGTCAGGTTTCAGTGTCCTGATGCTGTTGGGTTGTGTAGGTTTACTCGTATTTTATCATGCCCGTCATAAAGAAGAAGAACTCAGCGAGAAACTTCCGTTGGAAGATCCTTTAAGAAATATGAAGCCAACTCCTTCCATGAGGGCTACGTTAAAATATATCTGGGTTGTTGCTCTTCTGATCCTGGTTCAGATGCTTGCAGGGGTAGTTACCGCACATTACGGGGTAGAAGGAAGTGCTTTCTATGGATTTCCGCTGGATGAGATCCTGCCACAATCCATTTCCCGAAGCTGGCATGTTCAGCTGGCTATTTTCTGGATTGCAACCTCATGGTTGGCAACAGGATTATATATTGCACCTGCCGTTTCAGGATACGAACCAAAATATCAGGTACTTGGGGTGAATGTTTTATTCGGGGCATTGCTGATCGTGGTTTTAGGTTCATTGGCAGGACAATGGTTCGGAGTAATGCAGAAATTAGGGTATGTTGATAATTTCCTTTGGGGACATTCCGGATACGAATATGTAGAATTGGGTAGAGTATGGCAGATTTTACTATTGGTTGGGCTTATTTTGTGGTTGGTATTGATGATCAGAGCCTTATTACCTGCCTTGAAGAAAAAAGATGCCAACAGACATTTACTACTTTTATTCACGCTTTCTGCAGTAGCGATCGCATTGTTCTATGGAGCAGGATTAATGTACGGAAGACAAACACACATGGCAATTGCCGAATATTGGAGATGGTGGGTCGTACACCTTTGGGTAGAAGGTTTCTTTGAAGTATTTGCAACCGTTGTAGCAGCATTCTTATTTACAAGATTGGGATTATTAGGATTAAAATCCGCTACCAATGCCGTATTGTTCTCTACCATTATTTTCCTTGCAGGGGGTATCTTAGGAACATTCCACCACTTGTATTTCAGTGCTACACCTACCGCAGTATTGGCTTTAGGAGCTACATTCAGTGCATTGGAAATTGTTCCGTTGGTATTGATTGGGTTTGAAGCATGGCAGAATTATAAGATCAGTAAATCCACAAAATGGATCAGAGCTTACAAATGGCCGATCTACTGCTTCATTGCTATGTGTTTCTGGAATTTCTTAGGAGCAGGGATCTTTGGATTTGCGATTAATCCGCCGATTGCGCTATACTATATTCAGGGCTTGAATACAACAGCTGTACATGGTCATGCTGCATTATTCGGAGTGTACGGAATTTTAGGAATCGGATTGATGATGTTTGTATTGCGTGGATTGTATCCGGACAGGCACTGGAATGATAAACTCATTGGATGGGCATTCTGGCTTACCAACATCGGCTTATTGGTCATGGTTACCATCAGTTTACTTCCTATTGGCATCATGCAGTCTGTTGCATCTATTAAAGAAGGATATTGGTATGCCCGTTCCGCAGAATTCATGCAAACCGATATGATGCATACCTTACGCTGGCTGCGCGTTCCCGGGGATGTGTTGCTTGCTGTGGGAGAACTGTTGATCGTCATTTTCATTATCGGACTTAAAACAGGATGGTCATTAAAAGAAAAGAGATAATATAATCAACTTGAGCTGCTGCTGAAAGGCGGCAGTTCTTTTTAAAATTTGAAGATATGAAAAGGAATGAAAATTTAGTACCACTATCAAGAGATCATCATTTCGGATTGTTGTGCAGCTGGAAGATCCGTGAAGGGGTAAGAAAGAATATTATTTACGACAGGATCAAAAAATATATCAACTATTTTTGGCAGGAAAGCCTGAGCAAACATTTTGAAATAGAGGATACCGTATTGCCGGAACCGGAAAATGAAAGCCTTCAGTTTCAGATGCAGAAAGAACATTCTGAAATAAGAAAGCTGATTAATACTGTGAATCAATCTCAGAATCCCAGACTTTTAGAAGATTTTGCAGATGCTTTGAGCGGGCATATACGTTTTGAAGAACGAATGTATTTTCCACATCTGGAAAACCATTTATCAGATGATGAAATGACGGAAATAGGAAACAAACTGAGCCTTATCCATCAGAAAGAGCAGGACAACTATCCGGATCAGTTCTGGAAATGATTTTTATCATTAATTTTAAACAGTATGACAACTTATAAACAGGCAGGAATAGGCGAGTACCTCTATTTGGCAATGGGGATCTGCAACGGCCATAAAGTGGTGATGGGAGTAGGGTATACCTACGAATATGCTGATAAAAAGGCAAAAGAGTTTGAATTGGCAAGCAAACGATTGGTAAAATATGTTGACATTTCTCTGATAAAAACAGGAGAAAAAGAAAAATGCAGGACCCTGAAAAAACTGGATTAATCTTCATTTTTCACGAAATGTTATTTGAATAATTCAACTTATACCCTTATCTTTGAAAAGAGATAAGAAAGTCTTATTATAAATATTTCTTTTCGTGCTACTTATGGACAGATTGATTCGATTCGGACATTTATTTTTTACCATTTTCACTTTGTTACTTTTTTTTGGCTGTAAAAAAGAATCTGGCCATCAGAAAAATAGCGCACAAAATTCATTTGTTTTTGTTGCAGCAGCGGCTAACCTCAGAGATGTTCTGGAAGAATTAAAAAAACTTTATATAACGGAAAATCCCGGTAAAAAAATAGAACTTACCTTCGGATCTTCAGGATTATTGACTCAGCAGATCGTCAATGGAGCACCCTTTAATCTCTTTCTCTCCGCAGATTCCTCTTTCATAGAGAAAATTAAAAACGAAAACAGGAATTTCGGTAAAGCCGAAATATATGCATTAGGAAAAGTAGCGATGTGGAGCTCGGCATTTGATCTTTCAGAAGGTTTGCAAACATCATTGAACCCCGAAATAAAAAAAATCGCAATTGCTGATCCTGAATTGGCTCCATATGGGAAAAATACCGTTCAGGCTTTGAAAAATACAGGAATCTATCCAAAGATCGAACACAAAATAGTCTGGGCGGAAAACATTGGTCAGGCTGCACAATTTGCCGCTACAGGGAATGCTGATCTCGCTTTTATAGCCCTTTCTACAGCTATGAGCAAAGAAATGAAAGCTAAAGGGAATTATTATCTCTTGTCGGAGAACGAAGCAGCTTCAATCCCACAAAGCGGCATCCTGCTGAAAGGAAAAAAACAGACAGAAGCCAAGCAGTTCTTTGATTTTATAAGAAGCCGAAAAACAGCACAGATCTGGCAAAAATACGGATACCAAACTGAAATACGACACTAAATGCTAGATCAGGAATTTATCTACACATTATTCCTAACAGGAAAATTAGCATTGGTGACCACTTTGATACTGATCATCATAGGCATTCCTGTGGCATATTGGCTCACCTATTCCCGTTTCAAGCTGAAATTTGTTTTGGAAACTCTTATTTGTATGCCAATGGTACTGCCTCCTACCGTAATGGGATATTATCTTTTGGTGGCTTTCAGTCCGGAAAATGCGTTCGGGAAATATCTTCAGGAATGTTTCGATGTCCGGTTGGCTTTTTCGTTCAATGGAATTGTTGTGTCGAGTATTATTGCTAACCTTCCGTTTATGATCCAGCCTTTACAGAATGGATTTTCAGCGTTGCCTGATGAACTTAGACAAGCTTCCTACACGATGGGAAAATCAAAATTGGTTACCCTTTTCCGCGTGCTTATCCCCAATATAAAGACTTCCGTTATTACAGCTATTGCGCTCACTTTTGCGCATTGTATAGGGGAATTCGGGATTGTGATCATGGTGGGAGGAAGTATTCCGAAGGAAACAAGAATTGCCTCAGTGGCTATTTACGATCAGGTTCAGGCACTTAATTTTGAAGCAGCCAATAAGTATGCATTTGTCCTTTTCATACTGTCTTTTTTAATCTTGCTTCTGATTTACAGTATTAACCGCAAAATTAACTTTACAACTTTCCGATGATTGAGATCCACCTAAAACATCAGATTTTTACCTCTTCGGGAAGTAAAATGTTAGAGGTTAATGAACAGCTGGAAACAGGTGGGATTATACACGTTTCCGGAGATTCGGGGATTGGAAAGACTGTGTTTTTTAAGATCATGGCAGGATTGCTTACTCCGAATTTTGGGGTGATTAACATCAACAACGAAACGGTATTGGATACTGAAAACCGGATTTTTCTTCCTCCGCAAAAACGTAATACAGCATTGATGTTTCAGAATTATGCTTTGTTTCCGAATATGACGGTAAGACAGAATATTACTTTTGCACAGAAGGAAAAAAACACTGAAAAAATCGATCGTTTACTGGAAAAATTTAACCTTAAAAACTTTGAAAATGTTTTCCCATCAAAACTTTCAGGAGGGCAACAGCAGAGGATTGCATTGGCAAGAGCTTTGGTTCAGGATGCTGAGATCATTCTCCTTGATGAACCGCTTTCCGCAGTGGATCCTTTAATGAGAAAAATAATGATGACGGAGATCGTTGAACATCAAAATAATGGAGCGACGGTTTTTATGACCAATCATAGCGAAGAGGAACTCAGTGCTTTTCCGTGTAGAAAATTGATGATTAAATGAAAATAATGTAGTAATGAAAAACTTTAATTTCTGGCTGAAGCTTTGCCTGTTCAATTTCTTCATAGTATCGGTGGTCGGTGTTATGATGAGGTATAATCTCGCATTTTCACTTCCGGGATTTTCTCATAAATTCATGCAGGAATCGCATTCTCATTTTGCATTTTACGGATGGGTTTCGGCAGCGATTTATCTTTTTGTTACGAAATACCTGACTGAAAGTGATGCTGGAATTGCCGTTTCAAAGTATCAGTTTTTGCAGATTTTTAATCAGATCGGTTCATACGGAATGCTGATTACTTTTCTTTATGGAGGGTATTTCTGGCTTTCCATCGTGTTTTCTTCAGTAGCTTTATTTACCGGTTTTGCTTATTATCTATTTTTACTGATTGATCTTAGGAAAAATAAGAATCCTGAAACCATTTGGCTGAAGTCAGGAGCATTCTTTGCTACATTGTCGGCGATCGGAATTTTCGGGTTGGGATATTTTTCGGCAAGGAAAGACGAGTTCGATGTGCTGTTCAGAGCTTCTACCTATTTTTATCTTCATTTTCAGTATAACGGATTTTTCCTGTTTTCCTCCATAGGTTTGTTTTTGATCTCCCTGAAAAAATACGGCGTTCAAATTCAGGAAAAACTGAATAAAACCATTTTCCGCTTATTGGCTGTTGGATGTTTTTTCGGATATGGACTTTCCATTTTATGGATAGATATGCCGGAGCTCCTTCACATCTTTTTCGGTGTGATTTCTATCCTTCAGATTATAGGAGCAATTAAACTTTGGAGATGGTTCGAGCAAACCAAACTATTCAAAAAACAGCATGTCATACAAAAATGGCTTCTTGTGGTTGTAGGCTTTGCATTTTTAGGAAAATTCATTCTTCAGATCTTATCGGCAATTCCTGAACTGGGAATTTACGCTTTCAGCAATATCAATATCGTGATCGGGTATTTGCACTTAGTTTTACTGATGGGAGTGAGTCTTTTCCTGATCTGGAAAATGCTGCATCTGGAAAATATCAAGATCAACAAATTCCTTCAGACCAGTATTGTGATCATGATCTTCGGGATCATATGTAATGAGGTTATTTTGGGACTTTCGGGATTCTTTTCCATCGTTTACATTCCATTTTTAAGTGCAAAATACTGGCTGCTTTTTGCTTCGGTGGTCATTATGATCTCGATCGGGATGTTTATCAGAGCTTTAAGAATAAAGAATTACATCAATAAAGAATTTAAAAATATCAATCTAAACCAATTTAATAAATAATGAACAAAAAACCAGTACACAATTTTCATATTCCTGTAATGGGACTGGCTTATACCATAGACAGTCCGATCCGTGTTGCCCCAGTTTGGAATTTCTTCCGTAGTGTCTATTATCGATGATGAGATCGTGGAAAGAATGAGAGATTTTTACAGTAAGAAATTCAATTTTGATTATTCTGCCATTTCCATAAAATCGGAAGATCACAGAGCGAGAAGAATCACGGCATATCTGGATATGATGGATGATATTGTTACGAAAAAATGTAAAGATTTTAAAGAAGAAATTACCAAAAACACAGAAAGCTTAAAACAGTTTATCGGAATGTTGCCGAGTACTTCCGATTTCAAAAAAGGATTACAGAACATTCTCGATAAGAAAAACGATCTCGCAGCAGACATTAAAAAATTCATTGATGAAAACCTTTTTCCGGGCGAAATTGATGTCAACATCATGACCAAAGTAGATAAGGACAACTTCGTGAAGGATGTACAGCTTCCTACGATTTATAATGATGCCCATGCTTCTCTGCGTGGTTTTGCGAAGAGTAAACTGTCCTCATCTGTAGTGTTTTCAGCAGGGATGAATCCCAGATTATACAGCTATCTGGAGGAATTTGAACACTTTTTTCCTAATGAAAACGGAGAACTGAAAAAGAAGATCATCATCAAGGTAAGTGATTTCCGTTCAGCGATGATCCAGGGAAATTTTCTTGCAAAAAAAGGACTTTGGGTTTCGGAATACAGAATAGAATCCGGTTTGAATTGTGGTGGTCATGCTTTTGCTACGGACGGACTTTTGATGGGTCCAATCATGGAGGAATTCAAACAAAAAAAGAGTGAACTCCAGTCTTCGGCATATTCTTTATGGAGCGAAGCATTGAAACAAAAGGGTAAAACGGCTCCTTCCGAGCCTTTAGACATTAAAATTTCTGTACAAGGCGGTGTAGGAACTTCTGAAGAACACGAATTTCTTCTCTCAAATTATAATGCAGACAGTGTAGGATGGGGTTCTCCGTTTTTGTTGGTTCCGGAAGCTACTTCTCTCGATCAGGAAACAAGAGATCTTCTGGTGAAAGGAAAAGAAGAAGACTTCTATCTGAGCAACATATCACCATTGGGAGTTCCGTTCAATACAATCAAAGGAACAAGCAATGAGATCATCAAGGGAAAAAATATAGCAAAAAGTAAGTTCGGGAGTTCATGTCCTAAAAAACTTTTGGCTTTAAGCAAAGAATTTGATCCGAAAGGAACCTGTACCGCTTCAAAAAAATATCAGGATATCAAAATGGATGAGCTGGAAAATAACAGAGCAAATCTTACAGATAAACAATACGAAAAAAGCAGAAAAAATATCACCGATAAATCCTGCCTTTGTGTAGGTCTTGTCAATTCCGCTTATCTGGAACACGGATTGCCGATAAAAGGTGAGAAACAAGGAGTTGTTATTTGCCCAGGACCTAATCTTAGCTTTTTCGACAGAGAACTTTCACTTTCGGAAATGGTTCGCCATATTTACGGATACGGAAATGTTTTGCCGGATGAACGCCGTCCAAATGTCTTTATCAACGAATTGAAACTGTATGTGGATCATCTTAAAAACGAAATAGCCGATTTTTCTGAAGAGATCACCAAATCTCAGGTGAAAAAATGGGAGAGCTTCAAAGCTAATTTACTGAAAGGAATTGCTTATTATGAAGATCTTTTTGCCCATACAAACTATTTCAGATCAAAAGTAGACCGTATTTTTTCTGAACTGAAATCATACAGATCAAAAATTGATCAGATCCAGATTCCGCAGTTATAAGCTGTAGAATTTAAAATACTCCTGGCTCATTCATCAGCTTCATTACACTTCCAAGATCTTTCAGATCTTTGATCTTATATTGGAACATGATCATCACTTTTTCCTTTACAGCAACAGCAAGGTGATGAATGGGACAGGGATTTTCCCCATTACATAAGGATAACCCTAAAAGACATGAGGTAAGAACTTCCTTACCTTCAAAATTTTCATAGATGTCTTTGATTGTCAGATTCTCAAATTGTTCATCATCGAGATAAAAACCACCACCTTTTCCTTTTCCTGAAGAAATCAGTTTTTTTCTGGTCATATGCTGTAAAATTTTGGAAGTGAAAGGGGTAGGGGTGCCTATTTTTTCCGAAATATCTGCGATCCCAATCTTCCGCCTTTCAATGGCAAGTATAATACATGCTTTTATTGCATACTGACATGTATTCGAAAATATCAACATTTATTCTTATTAATGATTAAACTACTAACTTGGTTGTAAAAATACAAAAACCTCGCCGAAACCATAGATTTTAGGAGATTCATATTTGGTATAAAGTTGAAGTGAAGCTTAAAAAAATGAAAGCCACTAAAATTCTAATGACTTTCATCGATCAAGACAAATTATTTCAGTTTGAAATTAGGCGCAATTTTCAGAGCAAGCCACGTCCACGTTTGCAGATCTTTTGGTTCTGAAACATTTTTAAGGACTTTCATACTGTCACTTGCAAACATAAAGGAATGACCTAGGTTTACCGTGATCACTTTCCAGAATTTTTGGATGAGAACCAGATCCAGTTCGCTTCCTAAATAAGATGAATATTTTTTTTCCAGATTATTCTCACCCAGTTTTCCGTTTGTAGTGAAAATGTGCAGGTTACCCGTAATTATGGAGTTAGAATTAAACTTAAAAGTAGATTTAAGATAATAATCATTCAACCCGAAACCGTTAAAATGGCTTGTTCCAAAATAAAAATAATCCATAAACCCATTATGCAGGTGATTGGTTCCATACAAAGGGCTGAACGATCTGTTTTCTCCGGAATAAGTATCATAACTCCTACCGGAAAGCCATTCCGTCCCGGCAACAATATTAATCTTTGGATGAATCAGAAAATCTGAATTGATTGAAAACTGATAAGCAGACTTGGTCTGAGCGCTTGTGTTTTTACCCGTTTGATAATATGCTGAACCGAAAAAACCGATGTTTTCGAAATATTTTTTCGCATTGATTCCCATTGTCAACATATCATAATGGGTACCTGATGGATTTTGCAAAATATTATTCAGAGCGATGGCTGAGAATAGGAATTTGTTGTTTCCGGTAAATTGATAATGCAAAACCTGAAGTGATTTTGTGATTTCTCCACCCTCCGAAATGCTGTAAATCTCTTTTTCGGACAAATCATTGGTATCATTATCATCATTGTTGTAGGTGATTGCAGCTTCGATTTTAGAATTCGGACTTAGGGTATAAATACCTTTCAAAGTTTCAAAACTTCGTCCCTGCATCATCCAATCCAATGTCCCAAGTAAACGTTCGTTGTCGTAGGAAAGAATCTGTTTCCCTAGTTTCAAAGAAAATTGGCCTGAAAACTGATATTTTGCCCAGGCTTCATGAATGGTGAAGTTCTGATTTTTTCCTGTATTGGAAGCTGTTTCTCCCCATGTTCTTACATCCTGTGCACTGAGGTAAACTTCCAGGTTTTTATAATAATAATCTATTCCGACTCGAGCACGGGAAAGAACAGTTGTCTCTGCAGATTTCCCTTTTGGAATGAGGGTTCTTGCTCCATTATCCAGTTCTGCTCGTGTTCGCAGATCAATGTTCATTTTCAGACTATCCATTTGTGCATTGGCCAATCCGAAAGCGAGGCTTAAAATGCCTAAAGTAATTTTGTTCTTAAACATTTCATTAAGGTTCAGCGGTTATTTTATAAGTTTGATGACAAGCAACACAGTTGTTGAGAAGTTCATTCATTTTCACCTGAATTTCCTGTCTGTCGTATTTTTGCTTGGCCATTTTTGACATTACATCAAAAAGTTCATGGGTATGAAAGCCCATTTGTTTGAACTCATAGGGTAAAGATCTTACCAATCCCTGAGGAATGGTATTTATCTTACAGGCTCCGGATTGCTGACCAACACCGGCGACCATATTGGGATCGTTTTTAGCAATTCCGTCATTGATCTTTTGTACACTTTCCAAGAAACCCCGCATTTCTGCCATCACATATTCACGGTTTTCTTTGGTCATTTTTATCTCGGATCTGCTGTCTTTTTTAATGATCACTTTTTCGCCCTGATAAAAGAATTTATAGACCAGAACAACATTCAGAATGATGGATATCATCATCATCATCATCATCAGTAACATGAGGTTTTTTTTCATTTTTTTTAAGTTTTTATTATTAACAAGGTCTTTCACATCCAGATTTGGTATAAAAATGCCAGTTGACAGCTGTAGCCATTACGCAACCCACTACCAAAAACCAGAAAAAGAGCCTTGAATCACCTGTCATCATTCTGGATTGTGTGATCAAAACATTGAACACAAAAGGTCCGAAAGCGGCCACTGCTGCAGTCCAGCCTATAACTCCGGCTGCTTTTCTCGGAGAATCTGAGAAAATGACTGGGAATTGCTTGAACGTTGCTGCATTTCCAATTCCTGTGAAGAAAAAGATGGCTAAAACGATAAATAGGAAATCCTCGAACTGATCGGGAGAAGTAGGTGTTAAATATCCTCCGAGAATCAATCTGCAAATCAGGATGATCAATGCTATTCCGGTAACCTGTGTAAGTAATGCACCTCCGATCTTATCAGCAACTTTTCCAAAGATCACTCTGGATGCTGAACCAATAAGCGGTCCGTAAAATGCAAACTGTAGCGGATCAAGGTTTTTGTCTAAAGGAACATACAGGTTTTTGATCATCATAGGGAAGGATGCCGAAAATCCTGCAAAAATCCCGAAGGTCATGATATAGGTCATTGTACAGTACAGGGTATGTTTATCCTTGAAGATGTCCAATTGCTCTTTGAAAGATGCCTTTACCGGAATACTTTTTAATGAGAACCATGCCCAGATTCCAATGATAAATAGTGGAATAACATAGATGAACGCAATATTTTCCAAGTAGATGGTTTTACCTGTTTCCACAATGATCTCGCCACCTCCCATGAATGAAAAGATACTTAAACTGATCACAAGTGGTGAAAGCAACTGTACCAGGCTTACTCCAAAATTACCGATTCCAGCCTGAATACCGAGTGCGGTTCCGGCTTCTTTTTTCGGGAAAAATAAGGATGTTGAAGGCATAAAAGATGAAAAGTCTCCACCACCGATTCCCAACAAGAATCCAATCACCATAAAATAAGTAAAGGATGTCTCAGGATTCATAACGGCAAATCCAAGCATGACCACAGGAATGATCTTGATGAGTGAACTGACAGAAACTACCTTTCTGGTACCATAGATAGGAATTAGAAATGTATTGACAATTCTTAGAAGCCCTCCCGCTAATCCGGGCATTGCTCCCATCCAGAATAGCTGGTCATCTGTGAACTGAAAGCCAATGTGAGGAAGTTTGATAACGATGACGCTGTATAAAAACCAGGTCGCGAAAGATAAGGTGAGAGCCGCAGTTGTAATGGTCAATGTTTTCCATGCTGTTTTTTTGCCGCTGCGTTTCCAGAATTCTTCGTTGGAAGAGTCATAGTTGGTGAGCCAATGTGAATCATTCATCTTTTTAGTTGTTTATTTTTGGGTTTAATGTTAATCTTTGTTGCAATTGACATGTTCAATTCTATCCTTAATGTGTGGTGCTTCTTTATGTGTCATTTTTTTGATTATTGTATTCATCCAGAAAAGAGATATGGCTGAAACCAGGAACACGAAAATCCATGAGCTGGTCCATAATCCTGAAAAATCTAGGAGATAACCAAATAAGATAGGTCCAATGAAGCCTCCTAAACCACCGATAAGCCCTACCATTCCACCAACAACACCCACTTCATTCGGAAAGTATTCAGGGATATGTTTGTAGACGGCCGCTTTACCGATTCCCCACATAATGCCAATAAGAATGACAAGAATGGAGAAAACCCATATATGTGCTTCAAATTTGATGAGGGTAACGCCCTGTGCTAAAAGTTGTTTTTTCTGTACTTTTTCATTGTGTTTTACCAAAACTTCCTGCCATGAAAATGATTTGGGTAATACAGAGGTTTGCTGAGGTATTTCAGGTTTTGAACTGATGCTGAATTCTCCGTTATCAAGAATAATCTTATCTTTTTCAATGGATTGAACTGTTCCTGTTTTTTTTGCAGTGATTCCTTTTCCCGGTGTCAAAATCTCCATTTTAGGAAGCATCAATAATCCGCTTAAGACCAGAGAAGAATAGAGTACCCAGTACATGACTTTTCTGGCCCCGAATTTATCTGAGAGATAGCCTCCAAATGCACGGATCACACCGCTCGGTAAACTGAATGCGGAAGTAAGAAGTCCTGCTAAAACCAATGAAGTTTGGTAAACACTTACATAATAAGGCAATAACCATTGTGAGAAAGCAACAAACAGGCCGAATACCAGAAAATAATACAGACCGAATCGCCAAACCCTGATTTTGCTTAAAGGATTAAGAAGCTGTTTTACTGATTTGTTCTGAACTGCTGCTTTTTTATTTTCAACAAAAAACAGGAATATAAATCCGATGATCGTTAACGTAATTCCGTAGATGATGGGAAGCATTCTCCATCCGTTTTCCGGATCATCAGCAGATAGATAATTGAGCAGAGTAGGAGCAAAAAATGTAGTAAGAGCAGCTCCTGCATTTCCCATTCCGAATATTCCCAATGCACGTCCCTGCCATTCTTTCGGGTACCAAGCAGAAGTGAAGGCAATACCTACGGCAAATGCTGTGCCCACCATTCCGAATAGGACACTTAATAACAAATAGATCCAATAAGAATCTGCAAAATATAATAAAAATAAAGGTATGCTGCAAAGTAAAAGTAAAGTTGAGAATACAGGTTTTCCTCCATATTTATCTGTTAAAATCCCTAAGGGAAGTCTCATGATAGAGCCTGAAAGAATAGGGATTCCCAAAAGCCAGCCTGTTTCTACCACAGACCAGTTGAAAATATTGTTGTCAACAAGATAAGTAACTAAAACACCGTTTAAAGTCCAACAGGCAAAACAGATCGTAAATGCCAAAGTATTCAGAAACAGAATTCTGTGGGCGGAAGATAAATTTGCGTTCATTGTTTCGGTTTTTTTTAATAATCTAGTTTACTTGCACAAAGATATTATAAATAAGACATTTTTGTCTTATTATAGATTTTTTTTCTATTTTTGTGTCATAAATCATGTTATTCTATACATAAAGCGATCAATGGAGTATATGATTCGAGGTTGTATTATCATCATTTCAAGTAATTAAAATATTCATTATGAGGAGTATTACGCGGATGGAAATTATCCTATATGTTCAGAAGCAGAAAAAAAGTACACATTTTTACTCAGCCTTATTCCGGCAGATCCCGGCACCTAACGTCCCCAATAGGAAGAATGTTTTATTTGGAGATCACTACAGACTTAGATTCATACAAAATAATATCAATGAAGATGAATAAATACTACGCGGGCATCTTTCTTTTCATGGTTTTCATCTACGCATTCTACAATAGAGAAATTTATACTGAAAAGGCAGATTACGGTGATTTTAAGCTTTCAGAAAAAGCCTTGAACGGTGAGAGACTGTGGCTGGAAAATAATTGTAATGCTTGTCATCAACTGTATGGTCTGGGGGGATATTTAGGCCCGGATCTTACTAATGTTACGTCCAGGCCTGATAAAAGTGATGAATATCTAAAGGTAATGATGATCAGCGGGATCAAATCCATGCCCAAATTCGATTTTTCGCCTGATCAGCAGGACCAGATCCTACAATTTTTAAAAGAAGTTGATAGAACGGGGTATTATCCAACACAGAATGCTGTGATCAATTATGGCGGATGGGTAGACTATCCACAAAAAGTAAAAAATGAAAAATAACGCTTATCCTTTCTATTATATACTGATCGGGCTGCTGAGCCTGGTACTGTGTCTTTTTGTTGGTTTTTTATCTGGTGTACAGTATGCGGTTCCGGATTTTGCTAAAACCATATTTCCATTTACTGTTCTTCGGCCGTTACATACTCTTTTTGCCCTTTCATGGATCTTTATGACAGCTATTGGCGGGATCATGTGGTATATCCAGAATGATAAGACAAGCTCAGGGATTATGAAGTGGCAATTTTGGGTCTTTACATTTACGGGTATATTGATAGCGGCTTGTTATATATTCAAGAAATTTGAAGGAAAAGAATACCTTGAATTTCCTCATGGTTTCTATGTACCTATTCTTTTAGGATGGATCTTGTTCGGAATTTATTATTTTCGTGTGATGTGGCGTACTTTTTCCCGTTGGCCTGTATATTACTGGATGTGGGGAACGGGAATCGTATTGATGATTTTTCATTTTACAGAAGCTCACCTCTGGATCTTGCCTTACTTCAGAGAACACTATACTCAAAACCTTACGATGCAGTGGAAAGCAGGCGGTGCCTATGTAGGGGCATGGAATATGTTGGTATACGGTACCTCTATGTATGTAATGGAAAGAAACAGTGGAAAGTCAGGTTACAGCCATTCAAAAACGGGATTCTTTTTTTTCTTCCTCGGTCTTATTAATGTGATGTTCAATTGGGCACATCACATTTATCCCGTTCCGAATGCAGAATGGATCCGTTATTTAGCATATATCATCAGTATGACGGAATGGATCATCCTGCTAAGAATCATCTATCTTTGGAAAAAAGATATTCCGGCACAAAGTAAGAAACAGTTTTCAGTATCTTACCGTATGCTGATGTTATCAGAGTTATGGATCTTTCTGAACCTGTTTTTAGCATTGTTGATTTCCATTCCTGCCATTAATCTTTTTACACATGGAACACACATTACGGTGGCTCATTCTATGGGAACTATCATCGGGATTAATACCACTATTCTGTTGTCTTCTGTAAGTTTTATCCTGGAAATTGTAAAAGGAATGAGACCAAAAGTTAAAAAGACTATTTTTCTGGGAAGCCGGATCTTTAATGCTTCATTCTTAGGATTTTGGCTTATATTGCTGGTGATGGGAGTTAAACGTTCAAAATGGATTTACTTTTCAGAGCAGATCTCTTTTGGTATGTTTCAGGATTCTATGCAAGTTTTACATATTATATTTGGCTTATTTGGAACTGGCTTAATCATAGGGATTTGTATTATAATCTATCCAATGATCGGCCACATCATTGTCATACTAGCTAGAAAACTGTATGGCAAACAATTTGAAAATAAATACATTAAATAGACATTTATTAAAATTAGTCAGGTGTGTATTTAGATTAAGTTTAGTTTTATTTTGTTCAGATTTCTTTTGAATGGAAAAAATTATATATTGGATCATTATAACAGCTGTTATTGGGGAAACAGTTCTAGTAATCGCGTGTGGAATAATTTCGCAAAATATTACTGATTGAGATTGTCCTCCTCATTTGAAAATAGCTGTTTCAATCCTCTTTCTTGCTTTAGATTTTGTTTTAGAAAACTTTAGAAATCATACTAATTTTTTCTTATATTATTAGAGGTAGGTTTAAATCGTGAAGAAAGGAGTTTCCTACGGATATAATGCTATTTTATACAGGCCTCTAAAAAAATACTGTAAAAGCTGCTATGAGCGATTTTGTCCAAAATTTTGAATCAACATAATCATATATTAAATACAGGCGGATAATTGAGACGAGATGATTACGTGGCGGAAAAAACAACAAAGAATTGATCTTCAAATGTCGGTTCTTTGACCCTAAAGAGTTCATCTTCAAACACTTTTATCGATGATTTGGTTCTTTTGAGCCAAATTAAACAAGGGATTGACTTAAAGCATATAGTAGACAAGCATTATCAATAAAAATATAATTGATTAACATCCAATATATCCTTAAAATAAAAAGCTATAAACGTTAAAAGAATTTTTGGAACCATATTGACAGTTCTTGGCATCGTTGGTTTAATATACTCGAGGTATGAGCTCATCAATAAAAGCCAGGCTACACTACTTTGGGTGTCGTTGGTTTTCTTGGCTTAATTTTCTTTTCTGGGAGCATTGGTCTAGTGAAAAATACCAAAGATGAAGCGTAAGGATAATAAGGGAATGAGTAGACTACGATGATGAAAGCCTGTTGGAAATCGCTGCCGGAATACTATCTTCTATATCGATGTTTCCGCAACTGATAAAAGTTATCGAGGATAAGAATGCCGAAAGCTGTCTCGGGTGATGATTCTTGTTCTGATATATAGACTTTCATTATGGTATGATACGGATTGCTAAACGATTAGACGGATCATTTTCACAAAGGCATTGGCCATACCGGTGAAATTTAGCCTTTTTATTTGCTGTTTCCTGTATAATGATAATTCCAAATAAATTGGAAGCCGAAATGAAAGGCTGTCGAAAGCATAGTTTTACTCAAATTTTTGTAATTTCGCCAGGAAATCGAACCATAGGAAAAGATTTTCATCCATTCATTCGATTATTGTTATTAGTTGATCGACAAGATAGGCATCTTGTCGATTTTGAGTTTGCAATATACCCAAATGAGTGGTTGAACCTTGCAGTCTTATTTATCCACTAATGTAATCCTTCTCCGGGTTAGGTTTTGGGAATAGATATTTCGTTCCCTCGTCATTTGGTTGATCAATTCGTTCTTTTCCTATACGCCTAACGATAAAACATCGTCGAAAGCCGTAAAATAAATGCAATTGCTTCCGCCCTCTTTGTTTAATTGTTCCGGGGAAATCTCCAGTATTTTCTTTTCAATTCTTCCTAATCTTTCATTGTACAAAAGTAAGTATAAATTTAGATTTGTACAATAAATTTGAACTGGTTGGAAAAAAGGTCAATCAGTTGAAAGCAAGTGTTGCCGTGTATAGAGGCACTTGGTGGCGGTTGGGATAAGAGTCTACCGGCTTTATTAGATGTTACTTCTCACTAATACTTTATAGTTATTTTAAATTAAGGAGCTTATCGAAAGATAACTCCTTTTTTTATTAAGAGAAGTCTAGATAAATACTGAAAATAATTAAAGATATCTTTTTTTAGTAATTTCGGATGCTACATCTTTTGCCTTGGCAATCCAATCTCATGTTCCTGTGGATATGGCTTGCGCCACGTCATACTGACATCCTCATGCAAATTACGTTGGGCTTCCAATGACTTCTCTTTATCCATTGAATATCTTGAATCCGGAATAAAAGGCATTTTGGCCATTTTATGAATGGTAACAGTAGGAAAATGAAAATCGACCTCTACGGTTCCCAATAGAAGATAACAGCCACCGCCCTGAAAAGGGTATTCTTCAAGGCAATTTGGAAAATGAGCGGTATCAAAATATTGTCCTTCAGCATCAATCCAGGTTCCGAAGTACATTGTACCTTTCTTGGTAGGAACATGCTTCCTTGAAATCAGATAGGCCAGCATTTTAACCTGATGTTTATGAAACTTCAATAAATCTTTTACCAAAACAGAACCTCTGTATCGGGTTTGTAATAAATCAAAAGGGCTGAAAGAAACAGGAAATCCTAATATTTCTATTTCATCAAAAGCATCTTCAAATGGATTTCTTTCTATGGTGGGAAGTTGATAATCTTTCTGAGGTTCGTCCAGTAAAGTCAAATGCCTGAAAGCAACTTTATTATTTCCAAGAAGAAATCTTGATTCAATGAGCAGCTCATGCTTCTGTTTTCCGGTAAAGCGGAATGCTCCGATAAAGATTAGAATCTGCAATGTTTCGATGCCGATAGGAATCCTTTTAACAAAGTTTTCAAGAGAGGTATACTCTCCATTCTGGGTTCTTTCTTCAGGGACCAGTTGTGCTAACCTTGTTTCCAGTCTTTCAATATGCATCAATCCCAAATAAACGTCCGAACCATAGACTGTTGTCTGATAATTACTTAAATTGACGCAGGGATTATGAATTGCAGCTCCCGACATCCTGGCCTCATGAATGTAGACTTCGGTTCTGTAGAAACCTCCACCGTTATTGATAGCGGAAACCATAAATTCGATGGGATAGTAGACTTTGAGGTATAAGCTCTGATAGCTTTCAACGGCATAGGAAGCAGAATGGGCTTTACAGAATGAATAGCCTGCAAAGGATTCTATCTGGCGGTATACTTCCATAGACAATTGTTCAGGATGTCCCAGCTTTTTACAGGACTCAAAGAAATTATCTTTTACTTTCTGTAATGCAGATAAAGAACGGCCTTTGCCGCTCATGGCTCTTCTGAGTACATCACCATCAGGGGCGGATAATCCTCCGAAGTGCAGGGCAATCTTAATAACATCCTCCTGATATACCATAATACCGTAAGTTTCTCCCAGTTCTTTTTCAAAAACCTCATGGAAGTATTCAAACTTTGTGGGATTGTTATGCCTGAAAATATATTCCCGCATCATTCCGCTTTGAGCCACGCCGGGTCTAATAATGGAAGAGGCAGCTACCAGTACTTTATAGTTGTCGCATTTCAGTCTTCGGAGTAATCCTCTCATGGCTGGAGATTCAATATAAAAACAGCCGATGGTTTTTCCGGAACTTAAGAATTCATTGCATCGGGCTTCGTCTTTTGAGATAGATGTATCCCGGATATCGATATCAATGCCTCTTTTTTTCTTCACCAGCTTTACCGTGTCGTTAATGGTACCTAAGCCTCTCTGTGAGAGAATATCAAATTTTTCAAGGCCAATCTCTTCAGCAGTGTACATATCGAACTGTACAATCGGAAAACCTTTGGGAGGCATTTCGAGTGCTGAATAATTGGTGATAGGTTCTTCTGATATCAGAATCCCACAGGAATGCATGCTTCTCTGATTAGGAAACTTTTCTAAAAGCTTTCCGTAGTAATGAACCTGTCTGGATACTGAATTATTATCATGTTCCTGGATGGGTTTTGTTGCCAGCGTATCGAGTTCTTCCTTCGGAAGCCCAAATACTTTTCCTACTTCCCGAAAAATAGAACGGTATTTAAATTCAACATTGGTTCCACAGAAGGCAACATGGTCTTTTCCGTATTTATCAAAAATATATTCAAGGATAATATCCCTGGTCTGCCAGCTCCAGTCAATGTCAAAATCAGGAGGCGTTTTACGGTTGAGGTTTAAAAACCTCTCAAAATACAGATCCAGTTCCAGGGGACATATGTCAGTAATTCCGATGCAGAAACTGACTATTGAATTGGCACCGCTGCCTCTTCCTACGTGCATAAACCCCATTCGGTTACTGTATTGGATAATATCCCAGGTGATCAGAAAATAGGCACAGAAATTAAGCTGGTCAATGACTCCTAACTCTTTATCCACCCTTTCTTTTGCCTGTAGATTATCATCGGAATATCTCTTAGAAAGTCCCTGATATGCTAATTTTTTTAAAAGCTTAGAATCATTTTCTTTGCTGTCTGTGAAATGCTTTTTGTTTTTAGGTGTTGAAAAATCAAAATCAAAATGACAGTTATTGACAATATACTTTGTGTTCTCAATAATCTGTGGCTCATGGTAAAATTGAGCGAGAAGCTCTTTTTTATCAGTAAACATTTCGTTGTCTTTACAGTAATCAGCTTCTGTAAGCTTGCTGATCAATGTATTGTGATCAATAGCTCTTATTATTTTATGAAGCTCATATTCTTCAGGGGTGGTAAAGGTAACCGGATGAAGAATAACCATTTTATGAATGAACTGTTTTAATTCCGGTTTAATCAAAAGATTTAACTGGTTCTGTCTGATGCCTATAAATTCATGATCTGCTAATTTTTCAGGAATATTCTCTATTGGGTAAATAACAAAAGTATCTGTAAAATTAGGATTTGCTCTAGGAATTTCAGTGCCTTCACAGTTATAAGCTGTTAAAAGCCTGTTGATCTCTCCGATACTTCTCTGATTTTTTGCCAGGCAAATATAATACAGTTCATTCTGAACCCGGATTTCAACTCCGACGATCGGTTTGATATGGTGATCCTGACAAAGTTTGTAGAAATCATAGATCCCCGTAATGGTATTGATATCCGTAAGAGCCAGGGTTTTAATATTAAAACGTACAGCCTGCTCAACCAATTCTTTAATAGAAATGGTTCCATACCTTAGGCTGTGATAAGAATGACAATTCAGAAACATCTTTTAATTATTTTAATAAACCTGAGGCTCTTCCTACACTTGAAGTTCCAAACCTGTTCTTGATTTTATCCATTGTCTGATACAGTGATATCAACTCTTCCGTATCTTCAAAGAGATCCATTTGATGGCATCCGTGAACCAGTCCGGTAAACTTTACTCCAACTAACCTGATTCTCATACGTCTGGTATATACTTTTTTAAAAAGTTCTAAAACATACCTGAGCAGGGTATGGTCAGCTGAGGTGTAAGGAATTCTGCATTGTTTGGTTTCCGTATCAAAATTCGCATAGCGGAGTTTTACCACCACTACTGATACCAGCCATTTCTCTGCGCGGAGCTGATAACAGAGCTTTTCAACCATTCCTGAGAGTATACTTTGAATACCTTGAATATCGATGCTATCCTGGGCAAAAGTATCTTCTGTAGAAATAGATTTTCTTTCCGAATAAGGAACCACAGGATTTTCGTCAATTCCGTGTGCTTTTTTCCAGAGTTCATTTCCGTTTTTACCAATCAGCTGCTGAAGAACGTCAACAGGCATTTCTGAAAGGGTCTGTATGGTTCTGATGCCCAGCCTTGACAGTAGCTGAAAGGTAACATCGCCGACCATAGGGATCTTCTTTACCGAAAGTGGGTTCAAGAATGATTGAATGTCAGGCTGTTTCACTTCAAACCTTCCGGTTGGCTTTGATTCTCCGGTTCCGATTTTGGATACGGTCTTATTAGTGGATAGAGCAAAACTTATCGGTAATCCTGTATTTTTCTGTACGCTTTCAGCAATTTCATGGGTCCATTTATAGCATCCGAAAAACTGATCCATTCCAGAAAGATCAAGATAAAACTCATCGATACTTGCCTTTTCCACAACAGGAACTTTTTCCTGAATAATTTCAGTCACCATATGGGACATATTGGAATACATTTCCATATCCCCCTTAATTACTTTTGCTTCGGGACATAGCCGTAAAGCCATTTTAATCGGCATGGCACTTCTGACTCCGAAAAAACGGGTTTCATAAGAGCAGGACACCACTACACCACGGTCTCCACCTCCTATGATCACGGGTTTTTTCTCCAACTCAGAGTTTTTCAGCCTTTCACAGGAAACAAAGAATGTATCCAGATCCATATGTACAATTGCTCTTTCCATGTGATAAAATTAGTCACGTTTTGAAACAAATTTTGTATTTTTGTTGTCTAAAATTGTAACAATGTCGAAATTCTCTGATAACATCGTGTTTTTGAGAGGAAAGAAAAATATGACTCAGCAAGAACTGGCAGATCTATTAATTCTTACCCGATCCAGATATGTCGCCTATGAATATGGCAGAACAGAACCTCCTATTGAAATATTGCTTAGAATTTCAAAATTCTATAACATCAGCATCGATCTATTGTTGACTGTAGATGTCAGAAAATTTTCCATCGATGAACTCATGGAGCTTCCTGAGAACAGGATCATTCTGCCTATAAAGGTTGATCCAGATGGAAACAATCAGATTGAGATTATCCCCCAAAAAGCTTCTATGGGCTACCTGAATGGCTATGGAGATCCGGAATACATAGAAGGTCTGGAGACCATATCATTACCTTTTTTAAAAGGGGGTAAGTTCAGGGCATTTCCAGCTGACGGAGATTCAATGCCCCCCTATAAAAACGGAACCTATATTGTAGGAAAATATGTTGAAAATCTTTCGGACTTGAAAACGGACAGAACGTATGTTTTTATTACCACCAATGATGGTATCAGTTACAAAAGATTTCAGTTTCATGAAGCAGATGGTATATGGGTAAAGGCTGACAATCAATTTTATGAGCCTTATAAAATTCCATTAGCTGAAATTAAAGAAATCTGGGAATTTGCCTGTAGTATTAACACCAAAGAATATGAGCCTGATGAATTTGCAGAACACCATATTCAAAACTTTATCACGGAAATTAAAACCGATATCAAACAGATCAAAGAAAAAATGGGAGATAAGAATTGAATTTATTTTGAGTACACGGCATAATCAAAAAACTTCCCCGAAGGGAAGCTCAAAAAACACAAATGATGAAAAAAATCCCATAATGTGGGATACTGCTAATATAAATATTTTTAATTTAAAGTTAAATAATCCCGTTAAGTTTACCTTATGCTCAGGAAAGAAGCTGATGTGCTTAAAAATAAAATTTAATAGTCTACTACACTTAAACATGATGTTTAGAAATCATTTTTTTCCATTTTGTAACTGTATTTCGGCTTAATCCAAAATGGTATGCCAATTGGCTGTTACTATATTTGTATTTCTTCTGATAATCAAGAATCTTTTGAATTGAAACGAGATCATAAGAACGAAGTCTCTGATTAAATTTTTCTATTTCTTTATCCTTCTTCTCAAAAATTATATTGTTGAGTTCTATAATATCTATTTGGGATAAATCAGCTTTATTAAGCAGGGAAATACATTTTTCCTTTTTTTCTGGAAACTTAGTCTTGATTATATCAGTATAAATCTGTTTATAATTTGGAGTAGTTTTTTTTGAAATCATAATTTGGATTTTATTTTTCATTACTGGATTTATATTTATTAATCCATTTAAATAAAGTTGTTTTGGGAATTCTATACCTTTCAATTACGTGATTTCTTGTTATTTCTCCAGCCTCTATCTGCTCAATAATAAAATCTATTATTTCTTTGGTATAAATATTTTTCCGGAATTTTGGAAGGGAAGATTTTGTTGTTAATGTTTTTACTTTCCCTTTAGATGAGGGAGAATACAGAATCAAATGCTGGGAGTATATTCTAAAAAAATCATATTCCAAAAGCTTGCTCCACTGCAAAAGGATTTCGCAGTCCAAACTTTGGGCTTCGTACATTTTTTCAATTTCTCCTACCGAAAATTTGAAAAAGTTACAGATACGAGATATATCTATCTCATTTTCTATAACTTTTTCTTTAATCATTTTCCCTATGTATATCTTTTTAAAATTCATTATTTACAGTTATTTATTAACTAATAAAACATGCCTGACATCAACATTTCAATTAATTTTAATTGTGAGCATATCTAAATTTTCCCGTTTCTATCAAATAAATCTATCCTATGCTCTCATTTTACCTTTCATTCTAATTAAAATATGTTTGATTGAAACGATTTCATTAATCCACACTCTATTTCCAGGGCTAATGCAAATAATGAATGAATTTTAGGTCTGTTTACATATTATTTATGATTAATTTGTGTTTTTAAGATTCCAAAGGAAAATTGTAATGATTAAGATTATTTTAAAAATGTTTTCTTACAGTTATACTGGAAACAGTGGCTGTAGACAATGTACTTGAGTTATCTGCTCTCATTCTGTATTGGACCTGAATTTGGTCCCCGGCGGTTAAGTTACCCATCCAATACAATGGCATATCTCCTTGTGCACCTCCTGCCCCTGTTCCATAATATGAAATAGCCAATACTGTAGAGGTTGTACTGTTAAAAATCCGGGCCCCAAATGCCTTAGAGTTACCATTAGTACTTGATAATCGTAAAGAGACATCTCCAAAAAATGAGTACAGGCCCGTTGCTGGCACTGTAAATGTTCCACCACTATGAATATTTCCTATGTCCACACTTTCTGTTGTAAAATTCATTGTAGTCCAGGCTGAATAGTTAGGCATTGTATAGGTTGCAGCGACCACTGCCGGTTTTCCGGCAAATAAAACCTTGGTCAGATTATTATTGTTTATTTCTGTATGAACATCGGCGGTCTCTCCAATGCTTTCCCATTGGGTACCTGTCCAAATATAAAATGTATCCTGGAATACATTATTGGGAGAGGTACCACTGTTCAAAAGATTATATACCAAAGTGCCTTGTTCCGGCGAGTTTGTTGAGGATGTTACAGAAATTGTAGTGATATCATCAGTTCCCAGTAATTGGACTCTTGGAATTAGTAATCCTTTATTGGTACTATATACATCCAGTATTGTACTGGTATCAGGATTGTTTAATCCTATGCCTACCTGAGACTTTATCGATATGCTGCAAGAAATAAACAGCAGGTATAATATATAGATAATTTGTTTTTTCATAATTACTGATATTTATAAATGTTGATTGTTCCGGATTCAATTCTATAGTTATTGGCGGTATAGATATATTTAAAAGTCATAAGATCATTTAAAATTAAGTTCTGGGTGCTGATTATGGTAGTGTACATCCTGTTGTTGATTAAGTTATCCCTTCCAAATGCACTGACAAGTGAAGTAGTCCCTTTTAATATATCATGAGTAGTAGTTCCTCCATTATTTCCTATATTTGACATTTCGGTAATAAACTCAAGCATATATATTCCTGTAGAAGAGATTTTATACTGGCTTGTGCTACTGTTCCATCCGGCATACTTATCGACAAGAATTTCCGAAGGAGTAAGGGTAAGAGTGGTGAAAGCACCTCCTCCAGCTGATCCTATAGGGACAGTGGCTTTTTGACCAACAGCAGCACTGAATATTAACAAAGGAATATTTGCAGCCGCAATAATATCATCAGTTGATGCTGTATTTGCCTGATGGTGATATTTATTATCACTTCCCCAATAGGTTATTCCTTTGATGATATCGCTGGCAGTGTTTGAATTTGTATTATAAAACATTACCCCTGTTGCCGGAGAGGCAATAGGGCTTGCTGCATCAGCATTATCTGTCACGGATAAGCTTGGAACCCTTAGGGCTTTATTATTTGAATCGAGTTTTAAAATGGCTGATTGTGAAACATTGGCTGATCCTATCACCATCTGGGCATTATTCATAATGGCCATTAATCCCAGAAATAAGATGAGAAGTTTTGATTTCATAAGATTGATTTAATTATTTGATATTTTGGAAATGGAAACATTAGGGTTGGTAATCTGATATGCGGCATTAGAAGACTGTACGCTGAATGTTATGAGGTCATTGGCTACCAGTTTTACACTGCAGGTACTTGATACACCTCCGAATTGATATCGTTTATCTGTTCCGTAGCTGCATATATTGCCTCCGTTTTTTTGTACATAAACCATTGCCCCTCCATTCGTGTCTCCGGAGACATTTCTTAGATCCACATTAAAGGAAATTACATAGCCACCAGCACTTTGAATTCTGTATCCAGTATAAGCAGGGCCTCCTTGTGCCCCTGCTGGAGAATCCTTGTATAAAGTATTAAAGGTGAGATTTGTGATTGTGCCGGCAGCAATACTACCTGAAGCAGCTATATTACTTGCCGCAAAAACAGGGGTTATAAATGGAATTTTTGCAACTTCAGTTTTTACCTCCTGTTTCGACCACATTTTTTCCCATACCGTTCCATTATAGGCATAAAGACCTTTGGTAACAGAAGTATTCCCTGTTCCGGCTGCAGCTGTGTTGTAAACAATAAATCCTGTTTTAGGATTGGCAACTGTTGTTATGTCTAGAGTAGAAGTGAGTGCAACGAGTGGAAGTTGAATCCCTTTATTGGCAGCAGTTATATCCAGAGCAGCGGATGGGTCCGGGTTTGTAGTCCCAATGCCAACTCCTCCTTGCTGTGCGCTAATACTGAGGCTATTAATAGCCAAGATTAAAATAAGTTTTTTTTTCATAATCCTATTTTTATAAAAGATTGATTTTGTTACATAATGTGCCATTCACATATAAAAATTAAGCCCCTTTCTTTCTCATCACCTGTGTAGTGTAATAGTGGCATATTTGAGGGAAACCAGAAGGGGCTTAAATATTATAATTAAATCACTTTTTTTGGGAAATTTTATAAATTGTATGTTATTAATATGTTTTCATTATTTCTAAAAAATTGGCGGGCAAAAGCTGTAGAGCAACGCGCCCGCCACAGTAAAAACTTATAAATAATATTTATTAAGTGAATGAAGCGTGTTGGTAAGTGTGTATGTATTTAGCTAATACTGTCCCAAATAAGCTTATAGTTTTTTTTCATCCAAATAAGATTTGGAATGGAGACATTCATTTCAGTTTGAGAAGACTCTATCGGCCAGAGTCGGGGATTTAATAATAAAAATTTTTCCATTTTTTTAGGTTGTTGTGTTAATTTCATGTGTGTTTACATAAAGTAGTCCTGTTTAGACTTTTTTTTATGATATATATCTGCATATTAGTTTATTAATAAATGAACAATTGTTGTAATTGAATTATGTTGGTTGTTTGTGATAATGTATAATTTTTAACAAAAAACATTCTTAATCCAGTTAAAATATTAATACGCAAAAAGTTAATTTTGTTTGCCTAGTAAAATATTTATTATATATTTGTAAGTGAAAGGTAGTCTAAACAGGACTACCTTTTGATTTATATTAGCTGGAAATTAACCTAATATTTCTAGCAATGACTTTTAAATTTTTCATTTCTGATCGTGGATTGGCAAAAGAATCTATTCATTTAAAAATTGAAAATCAATCGGGTCAGCCGCTCTTCAATTTCAAAACTCCGCTGAGAATCTGCCAGGAAGATTGGGACAGTAAAAAACAACGTCCCAATAATATTTACCTGAAGTGCTATAAAAAAATTAATACTAAGCTGGATGCTCTGAAAATACGGTTAGCAGAGTGTATTGAAGAAGATCAGTCTAAGGGAAAACTTTCTTCACAAAGATATCTGTTCAAAGAAATAAAAAATCTCTGCAGTAAAGAGAAAGAGGATTATCCAAAAGATTCACTGCTTTGTTTTATCAATATGTATATTTCCTCAAAACAAGAATACATTTGCCAGTCAACTTATAAAAGATATAAAGTATTTTTTAACTTTATTGAGAGGTTTGAAGGTTTTACAGCTAAGAGACTGTACGTAAATAGTATGGATGGAGATTTTATCAGAAGATTTATTTCTTTTGGAAAGGAAGAGGCTTACAGTGAGAACACTATATACAGAACTATTCATTTTATTAAAACAATTCTAAACTTCGCTGAAAGAAAGGGTATAAGAACTGCTGTCAGGGAATTGGATATAAGACGGGAGAGGCAAAACAGAATCGTCATAAATCTTACTGAAAAGGAAGTGATGAAAATAGACAAGGTTAAAGTCCCAAGGGAGCTGCAGGCTGCCAAAGACTGGCTTCTTATAAGTTGCTATACCGGTCAGAGAGTCTCAGATTTTATGAAATTTAATTCAGATCAAATGAAGAAAGTGAATGACCGGGTGTGTATTTCTTTCATCCAGCAAAAAACAAAAAAAGAGATCCTGCTGCCCATACATCCAGTTGTTTTAGAAATTATTAAACGGTATAAAAATAATTTCCCCCCAAAACTTTCCGCTACGAAATACAATAACCATATTAAACAAATTGGCCGGATTGCTCAGCTCAATGAGTCTGTAAATGCGGTAAAACGTGTAGGGCACAGGGTAAAAAAATTAATAGTTGAAAAATGGGAAGCACTCACCAGTCATATTGGGCGGAGAAGTTTTGCAACCAACTTTTATGGGAAAATTCCCACTCCTTTACTAATGCAGGCAACCGGACATACTACAGAGCAGATGTTTATGAAATATATTAATCCTGTTGATGAAAGCCATACTATCAGTTTGGGTAACTATTTTGACAAAACATATAAGGAAAGTTATTTTGGAGGCATGGCCGCCAGTTAACTCAATAATTGGAGGAAGCAATCTTCTTTAATTTAATATTTACAGCAATCTAATCAACGTTTTACTTGCAGACGGTTTAACATGTCTTATTGATTACTGATTTTTCAATATTATCATTTCTGGTTCACAGGTGTATATAAATTGAGAAGAATAAAACTATAACCCCACATGAAGTTTCATGCTGGGGACTGACAGGCTATCTTATTTTTTTAACCACTCTTAAGCCTTTTTCAAAACCTTCTTTTTCTTATCTATTCACGAGGCTTTCATTGTCATATAATTAGATTCTGGTAATAAATTTTAACATTAAAAAAACAAAATCTTTTCGTTACTACGAAAAACTAGTGATTTTATATGATTTCTGTTGTTCAATTTTATATCACCAACAATCATAAAAATCACAGTTATGAATATCGAAAGAACAGAATTTATAGCCTGGATGGAGAGAATCATGGAAAGATTTGACCTACTGAAAGAGCAAATGATTAAGAACCAGTCCAGATTTATAGAAATAGACGGGGAACAGCTTCTGGATAACCAGGATGTTTTACAGCTTTTAAAAATAAGTTCCCGATCATTACAGCGGTACCGGACTGATAAAAAGCTGCCTTATTATACCATCAGCGGAAAGCTGTACTATAAGCTTTCGGATGTCCATCAATTGATCAGAGAATGTTTGAACTCTTGATAGTAACAAGACATCCACAGCCAAATTATTCATCACCATTCCAATCTTCAGGATTTTCTTAATTGAGCCCATACCTTGGTTCCATTAAATGAAATACAATGGAAAATGAATTGATAACCCCTCAGGAATCCAATGAACTCAAACCGGCAACAGATACACTCCTTGTTCTGAACATTCATACCAATCAGATTGAGATGGTTAAAGGAATTGATAAAGAAGGTAATCTTCAAAAAGTTCCTCCACAAGAAAAAAAGGATAATGAGCCGCTGATCAGAGTAGATAAGCACGGTGATCTATTCTCTAACTTCTTTTCCAATTTTTATCGGCAGCTTAAAAATCCCACGCATTTCAACTTTTTTAAAGTTTCAGAATATGATGCTGTTAATACCGCTAAGGATCTTCAAAAATATGTTGATCAGGCATCACCTGAAGAAAAAGAAAAGCTGAAAGACTATGAAGTTTTACCTCAACACAACAACAATCCAAAAAATAAAAATACAATGGACAACAACACCGACAATCAGGAGTACCGTTTTCAGCCGGAACAGATCGACTGGAAAACGATGGAAAAATTCGGACTTAATCAGGAGAAGCTTGAAAAAATGAATGCCATGGATGCATTACTCAGAGGTTTTAAAACCAATACACTAATTCCCATCACTATTAATCTGGGAACGGCGGTCAGTAAGATGGATGTCCGATTATCTCTTCAAACAGGAGATACAGGACAGGTTGCCGTTCATCTGCATGGAATCCGAAAAGAGCCCAGTCTCAATAATAAATTTCTGGGTCATCAGTTCAGTGATGAAGACAAAAAGAACCTTAGAGAAACCGGGAATATGGGCAGGGTAGTAGATTTGGTCAATCCTAAAACAGATGAAATTATTCCATCTGTCATCAGCCGTGACCGTTTAACCAATGAACTGGTTGCCCATCGGGCAGAGTATATGAAAATTCCTGATGAAATCAAAGGAATACAGCTTGATGAACATCAGAAACAAACCCTACTGGAAGGAAGACCATTGTATCTTGAAGGCATGACCTCTAAAAAAGGTGAACTTTTCGATGCCACCGTACAATTCAATGCGGATAAGCGGTATGTGGAATTTCTGTTCAATAATAATCAGACACCGCAACAAAGACAACAACACAATCAACAGCAAACTCAATCTACGGATCAAGAAGCACCCAAAGTATTCAGGGGAAAAGAACTGGATGATTCACAGTATGAAAAATTCAAAGCTGGGCAAACCGTGTACGTTGACGGTCTTACCGATGCTAAAGGTAAAGCCTATCAAGGTTATATTACCTTCAACAAAGAGACTTCCAAAACCGACTTTTCATTCACTCATCCTAATAAACTTAAAGAAGAGGCAAAGCCTACAGAAGATCATAAGACCCAAACTGCGGTTAACACCCAAGGTAAAACCAATGAAGCTACTAAAAATGTGAAGGAGCCTTTAGAATCAAAACAGCAGCACCCTGCCAATAAACAGCAGGAAGACCAGCAAAAAAAGGTTAGAAAGCCAAGAGGATCCAAACTATAATAACTATCTAAATCCATCATATGAAAGCAATCATCGCAGAAAAACCGAGTGTCGCAAGAGAAATCGCACAATTATTAGGAGCCCATGAAAAAAAAGATAATTATCTATCCGGTAACGGATACTGTGTCACTTGGGCATTGGGACATCTGATCGCATTAGGAATGCCGGAAGATTATGGTATAAGAGGCTTTAACAAAGCCTCTTTGCCTATCTTTCCCAACCCTTTTATTCTAACTCCCAAAAAACTAAAGAAACCCAACGGCTATGAGCCTGATCCTTCCGCTTTAAAACAACTCAACACCATACAACAAGTCATCAAGCAATGTAGCAGTATTATTGTCGCCACAGATGCAGGAAGGGAAGGAGAGCTGATCTTCCGTTATATCTATCATTACCTACAATGCAACAAACCTTTTGAAAGACTCTGGATCAGTTCCCTGACAGAAAAAGCAATACAGGATGGTTTTAAAAATCTTCAGCCAGGCGATGCCTTTGACGGTTTGTATCAAGCAGCTAAAGCCAGAAGTGAAGCGGACTGGCTGGTAGGAATCAATGCGACTCAGGCATTAACCATCGCAGGAAACCAAGATGTTTATTCATTAGGCAGAGTACAAACACCAACCCTTGCTATAATCTGTCAAAGATTCCTACAAAATCAAAACTTCACCAAGCAAAAGTACTTTCAAATCCAGCTGAGCCACAGAAAAGAATATACAGATTTTACCAGCCTTTCGTTATTACATTGGGAAGAAAAAAAGCAGGCAGAACAAATCCAAAAATCCATAGAGCGGGAGGGTAGAGCTATTGTAGAAGATGTATCTGTTAAAACAGTACAGGAGCAATCTCCATTACTTTTCGACCTCACGGAATTACAGAAAGAAGCCAACAGGAAACTGGGGCTTTCTGCTGATGAGGTTTTACAAACAGCCCAAAGCCTCTATGAGAAACAGTTCATCACTTACCCCAGAACCGGCAGCAAGTATATTCCTGAAGATGTATGGAGTGATATTCCTGAGCTGGTCAGAATACTGAATCAGACCGAACCCTTCAAAGCAGCCATAACCCATCTAAAATTTGGAAACTTCAACAAGAGAATAGTCAATGATCTAAAAGTTACCGATCATCACGGATTACTCATAACCACTAAAACACCTTCTGCACTTTGCACTACGGAAAAAGCCATTTACGAGATGATTGCTTACCGATTATTGGAATCCCTATCCCACACCTGTACAAAGCAAGTCACCCAAATCCAGATAAAAGTCCATCATTATGAATTCCAGATCAAAGGCTCTACAATCCTAGAGAAAGGCTGGAGAGCCATCAAAGGAATTCTATCTGACAATGAAAACTCCGATAATAAAAATGAAGTCCTTACTGAACTTCCGGAATTCAAAACCGGAGATGAGCTCAAAATCTCAAAAACAGAACTACTAGAAAAAACTACGCAACCTCCCAAACTTTTCACAGAAGCTGACCTTTTATCAGCGATGGAAAATGCGGGTAGATCTATTGAAAATAAAGAAGAACAAAAAGCCCTCTCCAATATCGGCATCGGAACCCCGGCTACCAGAGCTTCTATTATTGAAACGCTGCTCAGCAGAAACTATATTTTCAGGAAAAGCAAAACTCTACATCCCACCGATAAAGGCTTACAGGTTTTCAACCTTGTCAAAGACAAAAAAATAGCCAATGTCCAAATGACCGCAGAGTGGGAAATAGCATTGGATAGAATTGAAAAAGGTGAACTCAATAAAACTCAATTCATCAATGACATCCAACACTATACAACTGAAATCACCAACGAACTCTTATCACTCCATATTCCCCAAGAAAACACCCCACAATTGAAATGCCCTAAATGTCAACAGCATCATCTTATTATCAAAGATAAAATCGTAAAATGTCCCGATGAGAAGTGCAACTGGATTTTCTTCAGAACTATATGCGGAATACAACTCAGTAGTAAAGATCTTACTTTACTATTAACTCAAAACAAAACATCATTAATCAAAAATATGAAGAGTAAAAACGGTAAAAATTTTGATGCATTTATAATTTTAAAAGGAGATTTTGGAACTTCATTTCTGTTTCTTAAGTAAAAAGAATCATTTCAGAATTCAAAAAGACAACTCCACCAAATAAAGACCTCCTATTCCATAGGAGGTATAAAAACTTATTAAAATATACTTTTTTAGCAAAAATATAATACGACATATTTTGTCGTTTTGCCGATATATCTTTGTCTTATTCAAGAATGTTAATAAATTTCCTTTGAGCGAAACTTTTAAAATCTTTAATTTTGCAGGCATTAAAAACATAACCATGAACAATAATTATACTATACAGTTTGTGTATTTCTAATATACACGATTATAAATCACTATTCATTAACGTTAATTACAATTTAAGCATGAAAAAACTCTACATGGGTGCATTATTCTTATGTACTATGGGGATATTTGCTCAGGAGGTACTCTGGCAGAAAGACATAAAGTCCAATTCACAGGATTTTTTAAGCCAGGTTACTACTACCATTGATGGGCAATACCTTATTACAGGAAGCAGTATCCAAACGGATAAACTCCAACAAAACAGCAAGCAAAACAATGGTTATGACTTTCGCCTGATAAAATTGAATCAGCAGGGAGAACAGGTTTTCGAGAAATATTTATCAGGAAATAATCACGACTATTTATCTTCAACTGTCACTACCCAGGACGGTGGTTTTGTGATTTCTGGGACGTCATATTCACAAAAAGGACTTGATAAAAAAGAAAATTCTAAGGGAGGCTCAGACATTTGGCTCATTCGGATCAATGAATTTGGTGATGAATTGTGGCAGAAAACATTAGGTACCTCTTCGAATGAAGAAGCTAAAGCAGTTATCCAGACTATAGATCAGGGATTCTTTGTTGCGGGGAATGTACAAAATTCCTCTAAAGGTTATGGTTTTAAGGACGTCTGGATTGTAAGACTCGACAAAGATGGGAAAATATTATCTGAACAAACATTGGGAGGACGCGGACTTGATGAAGTTGAAAAGATGATCCCAACGAAAGACGGCGGGGCATTGATGGGAATTTACTCCAGAAGTGGAGTTGTAAGTGGAGATAAGACGGGTAAACAGACGGAAAACTTTGGTGAGGGCGACTACTGGATTGTGAAACTAGACAAGAACGGAAAAGTAGAATGGGAGAAAAACTTTGGAGGAAAAGATGATGATCATATCAGAACGTTAGCCTTGACATCAAATGGCTTTATCATTGGTGGTGAATCCAGATCAGAAAGGTCAGGAAACAAAACTGTCGGATTAGAAGAGGGTACAGACTTATGGTTGATTTCTTTAAATGAAAAAGGTGATGAGCAGTGGCAGAAATCTTACAATTTCAAAAATAGAGACATTCTGATGAGTATGAGTGTTCTTCATTCAACAGATGATAAATCTTCTAAGGGAATCTTACTAGGTGGCTATACTCAGGCTGAGGGAAGAATAGAAACTGATGATGAAACCTTCTGGATGCTGTATCTTGATCAGAATGGAAATGAGCAGTGGAGAAAACACGTGGGTGGAGAATCCAGAAAGAAGGAAGAAAGACTTTCAGATTTAAAGCTCAACAGAGATGGTTCTATTATTCTGGCAGGAACCAGTGCAGAAGAGCTGGGTAAAGAAAACTGGAAGATTGTAAAATTAGGAGACAAGCAAGTAACTGAGCTTCTTCCTCAATATGATATCAAGATTTATCCAAACCCTGTATCTGATTATGCTTATGTAGAAATCGGTTTCGATTTTAAGAATGCAGATATTTGGTTGTATGATATGAGTGGAAGACAGCTTCAAAATATAAAAACTAAGAACAGAGTGACAAAAATCAATACCCAGGCTTTGGTTCAGGGAGCATATTTGGTGACTATAAAAACTGATACGAATAAAACGGCGAATGCAAAGTTAATTAAGAAATAAGAATGAAAAAGATATTTTTACTAATGGCATTGCCATTGATATCCAATGTTTCGATATGGGCACAAACATTACAACTACCCAAAAATATACAATCTCCTAATGCTGCTTCTCTAGGAAAGTATGGTGATATCCCAATGGATCTCTCCTCTGGGAGAGCTAATGTGAACATACCTTTATATTCCCTAAATGAAAATGGTATTCCATTAGATATAAGTGTAAGCTATGATACAGGTGGGGTGAGAGTAGGGGATACTCCGGGATGGGTTGGACAAAACTGGACATTCAATGCAGGCGGTGTGATTGCGAGAGTGGTTAAAGGAACTTCATTTGACGAAAAATACACCAATGATGTTCCCATGGGTTCCAGCCAGTGGGGAATAGCAAGCGGTTATTATTACTATACTCCAGCACTTAACGGGAGCCAGTGGAATAGTGTTAGTAATATGACAACGGTCATAAAAAATGGAGGGGCAACCAATGCTGATTTTCCAGCAGCAGATCTGGAACCTGATATTTTTATTTTCAATTTCATGGGACATGTTGGGAAGTTCTTTTTAGGCTCTGATGGAGTATGGAAAGTATCATCCAAAGATAATATGAAGGTGGAGATCAATATGAATGATAAGATTACCCCAATGAACTTTCCTGCTACCAATAATTTCAATCAAAGGCCATTTTTAAAGGTTCTTGGTAAAATTACAATGATTGATGATCAGGGCAATAAATATATATTTGGAGGTATACAGGATAATATAGAATATACCATTCCCGATTTTTATAATCAACTGGTTAATCCGGTTATTGCAAATGCCTGGTATCTGTCAGAAGTGTATGATAAAGAAGGAACAAAGATTTATTCCTTTGAATATGAAAGAGGTGACTATATGGCATCTTTTTATAATACGAATTCGTTTAGCGGATATAGTAAACAGTTTGATGGTAATATATTCGTCCCGGGGGTGGGGTGTAGTGGTGGAAGCAGCATAAGCAATCAGGTCGTTGCTGCTGGACAACTTATCGTTCCTACCTATTTGAAATCCATTACGACAAAATCTTCAACAACGATCAATTTTGCATCATCAGTTACCAATTCATTGAAATACAGATATAATAATGGAGATCCTACTCTGGATAATGCTTTCTCTAATGTCTTAAGCTATCTGGCTGGTTTTGCTTTACCGGGAGATCATGAAAATGCGATGTTCTATTATATCAAAAGATTACAGAATGGAGTTACCCCAAATCCCAACGTAACATCAGGACACTTTGACTCGTATATCAATGCATTGAAATGGAGGAAATTAGATGGTTTTGTAGCAAGAGACAGCCAAAATAATGTCTTAAAACAGGTTTCTTTCAGTTATAATAATATTCCCACTGAGAGATTGAAGCTGGAAAAACTGACTGTTGACAATCAATTTAATCATAGCTTTGAATACAATAACTTTAATCAGCTTCCAGGTCTGCTTTCGACTAATGTAGACCATTTCGGATATTACAAGTCTACTCCTTTTTCTCTGGATTATAATTCGCCAACAATTCATGAACCTTCAAGGGAAACAGATCCTGCAAAAGTATATTTTGGAACATTATCAAAAATTACGTATCCTTTGAAAGGCTATACCATGTTTGAATATGAGCCTCATACGTATTCCAAGTATCTTGATTCAAACAGCAGTCTGGTTTCTGGAAGTGGAATTATCGGAGGGGTAAGGATAAAGAAAATGTCTGATTTTAGTGATTCACAAAATAAGATTGTAAAAGAGTACAGTTACACCGTTGATGCGAATTCCTCAATATCTTCTGGAATACTTCTTCAAAAAAATGTATATTGCGTAAAGAATTTTCTTATCCCTACTGAAAATGGTATTCCTTACTATCAAACCCAGTTCAGTATAGGATCTGTAGTACAGCTTTCCAACTTGATGGGACCCCAGATTGAGTATTCAACAGTGGTTGAAAAAACAGAGAATAATGGATATACAGTTAATAATTTTACTAATTATTCAGACTTTCCAAATTTACCCAATAGTGGAAAACTAGGCCAGAATAATTCCATTTTTGATCCCCATACGGAGTTTGGCTATAAAAGAGGTCTTCCGAAAGAGAAGAAGTATTATAACTCAGCTAATAGTCTTTTAAAAGAAGAAATTTTCACTTATAGTGAAACCTCTCCTCAAGCAGCAAGAGGCCTAAGTGGTAAATTTTTTCTTGCTTGTCCAGGATCTAATGGGCAGACTCTGGAATATGTTATTGCCGGAACCGCTTATGAATTATATTATTCTGACTTTAACCTGACTTCAAAAAAGACCAGGACTTATGGAAGTGGAGGGCAGTTTTTTGAGAAATCCGAAAGCAATAATTTTATAGATTATGGAAACTTTGGAGATAATTTCCTGAAGAGTAAATCATATGTAGATACTAATGGAAAATCAATATCGGATAATTATCTATATTCTTTTGATAAAAATGGTACTGATCCATATACTGCCATGGTCAGTCGACGAGAATACCCTGTTGTGGAAGCCAGTAAACTTGCCAACCAGGAGCTGTTAAACAAAACGAAGACAGACTACGCACTTGTATCTACTGTAGCTGCCAATGGAACTGCTGTGGCTTCCCGAATATTTCCTCAAAAAGTATCGGAAGCTAAGGGCAATAATGCACTTGACGAAAAGTTGATCGTTGATAAATATGATACTGACGGACATATTTTAAAGGCACACCTACCAACTGGAAACTATACCTACTATTATTATGGTTACGATAATAAATATCCGATATTGAAGATAGAAGGTGTTGAAATTACAGATGAAAGTACTGTTTTAGGATATTTGGCAACACTTAAGCCTCTGCTTAATGTAATTTCACCTGATTATACCCAAATACTTCAGCAACAAGCAAATATCATCAACGCTCTGCCTAATCATCTTTGTACGCTGTACACTTATAAGAATGAGTTTGGGGTTAGCAGTATTATGAATTCATCAGGTGTGATTGAATATTATAACTATGATAATATTGGACGATTGATGAATGTAAAGGATCAGAATGGAAAACTTGTAAAGAGTTATACTTATGAAATTAAAAACTGATAATCTGATGAAATCAACATATAAAATTGTATTATTGATACTTGTCTTTAGTACCTCAATAATCAAAGCTCAATTTTCGAATTATTCTAAATCTTACAATTGGAATCTGCTTACCACCTACTCCAATGGTGGTGGTGGTGGGGTAACATTGAGTATCACCAATAATGTGCTTAGTCTTAGTTTCAGTGCTGGCTTTACGGAAACCACTTTAAAACAAGGTAAAATAGCACCAACTGATTATGCGGGAACGCTTCCCAATACAGAAATTCCTATTCCGGCAGGAAATTTTTTTGCTGGTAAAGGGTACCGGTTTTTCATTGTGGATAATCAACTGGCCATTTATCATACCAGTCCTGTTTCTTTAACAGGGTTTTCGGGAACTATATCTGTGAATTTAACGACTCCGGTTTCCATCCCTACAGATATTTCAACATATCTTTCTAACTGGACTTCACAGAATAAGGTAATGTCGGTAAGTTATCTTACAGACCTGGGAGATTCCGGGAAGAAAAAGACTTCCATTGTGTACTATGATGGTTTGGGAAGGGAGTTGCAGAGCGTTGCCAAGGAAGCAACACCTTTAGGGAAGGATTTGGTGACTCTTTTTGAATATGATAACTTTGGTAGGAAATCGAAAGATTTTTTACCTGTTCCGACTGCACAAAATAATGGTCTTTTGGTTGATGCTGCGGTGTTGTCAGGTTTAGCATCATCTTTTTATAATGGTGAGCCTGCATTCTCAGAAAAAGTCTTTGAAGCCTCTCCGTTAAACAGAGTTTTGATGCAGTCAGCACCTGGAACAGTTTGGCAGAAAAACAGTGGACATGAAATAAAATTTACTGATGATGTAAATTTGACATCTGACGAAGTAAAAAAATATAATGTTGAACTGACATTTACTCAGGATATTTATAATCCTAAATTATTATTCAGTTCCAATTATAACGCAGGAAACTTAATAAAAAAAGTGACCAAGGATGAAAATTGGACCCCTACAAGTGGAAACAACAATACATCAGAAGAATTCATTAATAATGAGGGAAAAACTATCTTACAAAGAAAATATGTAGATGGAAAGAAAGCTGACACCTATTATGTTTACGATATTTATGGAAACCTTACTTATGTGATACCTCCTCTAGCTTCAGATGAAGTTAAAAGCTTGGCCACCGGTTTATTTCCTGATGTAACTCTTGATAATTTGTGTTATCAATACAAATATGATAAGAAGAACAGATTGGTAGAAAAAAGGGTTCCAGGGAAAGGATGGGAATATATGATCTATAATAAGGCCGATCAATTGGTGATGAGCCAGGATGCGAATCTTAAAGCTCAGGGTAAATGGCTTGTAACCAAATATGATCAGTTTGGAAGAGTTGCATTTACAGCTATAACCAATAATACGGGTACAAGACAATCTCTACAGACCACTATCACAGGATCTGCTTATACCTTTGAGATAAGAAGTGCCAACTCCTTTACCGTAAGTGCAATGCCAATTTATTATACAAATAGGGCGCTTCCGGGAAGTCTGGCACAGGTATTAAGCATTAATTATTATGATTCCTATCCTGCAGGATATACTTTTAATCCTGCTTTTCCAACGGATATTTTAGGAGAGCCTACACTAAATGCTATTCCTAGCGCAGAAGGGTTAAGTACAAAAAGTCTACCTGTCCTTAGCTTAGTAAAGAATATTGATGACGATAGCTGGTCGAAAGATTATACCTATTATGATAAAAAAGGAAGAGTAATTGGAAATCATTCTATCAATCATCTGGGGGGGTATACCCATATTGAATCCAAACTTGATTTTGCAGGGGTTACGAAGCAGACTGTAACAAAGCATAAACGATTAGATACTGATACTGAAAGAGTCATCACAGAAATGTTTGAATATGATAACCAAAACAGGTTATTGGTACAAAAACATCAGGTAGATAGCAACCCAACAGAGATTTTAGCCCAAAATACCTATAACGAAATTTCTCAGATTACCAATAAAAAAGTAGGTGGGACGGATCTTGCGAATCCATTACAATCTGTAGATTTCCAATACAATGTTAGAGGGTGGCTGACCAAGATCAATGATCCATCGGCTTTGAATGGGAAACTATTTGGGTATGAGGTCAGATATAACAATCCTGTGTATACCAACTTGTCTTCGGGAAGATATAATGGAAATATTACAGAAGTAGATTGGAGAAACGCTTCAGAGGGTGCTCTGAAAAGGTACTCTTATACTTATGATCCTCTTAACAGGCTGAAAGATGCCATCTATTCAGAACCAGGAGCTACTAACCCTTATAATAATAATTTCAATGAAAATCTGACTTATGATTTAAATGGAAATATTATGACCTTGAAAAGGAATGCTTATCCTGTATCAGGAACTACAGCAACTCAGGTAGATGATCTTGAGTATAAATACACAGGAAATCGTCTGAATCAGGTGGTAGAAAACTCACCCAATCCATCAGGATATGAAGGCGGAAACAATATTATTGGCTATGACCTCAATGGAAATATGACCGATATGAAGGATAAGGGAATCCAATCCATTGTTTATAATCATATGAATCTGGCTGCTTCAATTAGTATGCAGTTTACTAATCCTGTTGGAAATATAAGCACAACCAATATAAGTCATTTGTATCGTGCTGATGGAGTGAAACTTCGTAAAACATATAGTCAGCAAGCTCATATGGGGCTACCAACAATTCGCATGACGGATTATTTGGATGGGTTTCAATATTCATATGAAGATGATGGTGGGATCTGCATCACATGTAAAACAGAAACAGCCTATGAAGAGCAGGCTTATTCAACATTTAAACCTGTATTTCCTCCTAGTGCAGCTTGGAAGTTAGATTTTGTAGATACTTCGGAAGGGTTTTACAGTTTTGCAGAAAACCGTTATATTTACAGTTATAAGGATCATTTAGGGAATGTAAGAGTAAGTTTTGGAAAGAATAATGCCGGGGTAGTTCAGACAATGGATGTTAATAATTATTATCCATTTGGGTTAAACCATATTGGAGGATCAAATTATTCAAACTTTGGAAGCTATTATAACTATAAGTTTGGAGGAAAGGAAATGCAGGAAACAGGCTGGCATGATTTCGGGGCGAGAATGTATCTGTCTGACCTTGGTAGATGGGGTGTAGTTGATCCACTTGCTGAAGTTTCGAGAAAATGGACACCATATCATTACGCCTATAATAATCCTATACACTTTATTGATCCAGATGGAATGTTATCTGTTAGTTCTTTACAAGAAATGTGGGATAATACTTCAGGTTCCAGTACTTGGACAAACAATGGAAATGGTACTTTTGAAGGTGGTGAGGACGACCCTAAAAAGAAAAATGCAAGAAAGGCAGGATCTATACCCGCGGGTATGACTGAAGAGGACGCACTTAAGGAAATTATCACTATTGATGGAAAGAAGTATCATAAAAATACTACTAATGTTGGAAGTGTAGCTTTAAATTGGTTGAATGGGTTAGCAGGAGGTGATGATGATTATTTTGTAGAACATAAAGAATATAATCCAGTACTAGATAATGAACTTAAAACCGGAGCAGAAGTAGGATCATACTTTATTGGCGGAGTAGGTGGAAAAGCAGGAACAAGAATTTTGACTGAAAAATTATTCGTACATAATTTAAAAAAAATAGGCTTTAAAGAATTACAAGTTGTAGTAAAAGGTTATTCTACTGAAATGAACGTTTTTTTCAAATCTGGAGGGAAAGAAATGGTTAGTAAAAAAGCTTTACAAGCCTACAAAGAATTGGCCACGAGGATAATTAATGGGACTGGAGGAGCTCCCGCTGGTAAAGCTACTGAAACAGCTCTTAAAGTTCAAGTTCAAAGACTAGAAATGATTAATAAAGCCTTAAAATAATATGGAAGATAAAGAAGAAAAGCGATTGATTTTATTTAGAGATCATTTTGAACATGAAGGGGTAGATAATTTTACAACCGCCAATAATTTTCAAATACAAGAATTTGAAAATAACAATAAGGTATTAATACCTTCAGATCTCAAGCAATATTTTATGTTAATAAATGGTAGTAATGGTAGTCCATTAGATAATTTATATGAATTTTATAGTATTGAAAGGATCAATACTGTATTTAATGAATTTAAAGATTGGGACGGAATACCAGAATATCATAGATTGGATTTTCAAAAACTTAAGAATGTCTTTATTTTTGGAAATTATGAATTCAATCTTTACTCTTTTGGAATAGAACTATTTGATACTTTACCTTCGACAAATCGCATTTTTACTTTTTGTGGAGAAGAATATAAAGTAGTTGCTAATAGTTTTGAAGATTTTACAGATATTTATCTTAACAATCAAGAAGAGATTTTCATATAAATATTATTCTGCATTTTGTTGTGCAAATTAGTAAAAATAAACCCCTCGCTTCAGAGGGGTTTATTTTTTTATAACTATTTATTTGTTTAAAAGTTTGAAATATTATCAACATTAAGTTGCTACCTTTTTTAGGACACGATTCTTATACCCTTTGCCTTTAATAATATGAAAAAGATCTGAAAAATTACAGTTTAGAGTTTAAGGTGTTACATCTTAAAAAAGGTGGTAGGTATGACGGATAAGATATGAATTTACCAAAGAAAGGTTTTCAATAGTCTCTTACATCTTACGATTGCAGCTTTCTTAAAGCTTTGATCAGCTTCTCTTTCTCCCCACTTCCCGTCGTAGAAAATCTTACTAAAGGAATCTTATACTTATCTAAAATCTCATTCTTCATACGATCTCTTTCGGCTTGTCGACTTTCCAGTTTATGGTATTCATATCCATCCACTTCTATGGCTAATACAGGATTTTTTCCCAACTTGTTATAAATCAGAAAATCAAGATGTGTGGCATGATGTCTAGCATATTTTTCTTCTTCAGGATTTAATCTGGAAAAATCCAATAGTAAATTTCTTAATGGATAATGGATAATAACACCAAATTTTGAAAATTGATCGTTGGACAATACTTCCCTGATTAACGCATACATTAGATTCTCACTGTCGAAAACAGATTTCTTTTTTTGTTCCGATAAAAGCGCTCTTCTTTTTTCTTCATATCCTTTGTACAGATAATCAAAAATTGAATGTATCTCACTGTTAATGGTCTTGAAATTGTTGTAATCAATATAACGGATCAGATCTGAGATGTTATTGTCATTTTCATTTTCATTCACCAATAAAATCAGCTGATCTTTAGCTCTGGAAATGGCTACATTCAGGCGGTTCGGGTTGTCGGTGAATTGTGAGATTTCATTATCTACTGTAGAGAGAATGATTACATCATTTTCTCTTCCCTGAAATTTATCTACCGTATCGGCTTTGATATCTGTTCCCTGAAAGGTTCTTTGCAGTGCTAAGGTTTGACTACGGTATGGTGTAACAATTCCCAAATTCACACACTCCAGCTTTTGCTGTGGAATGATTTCCTGGATAATTACATCAATCTGTCGCTGATTCTCTCTTTGCCGGGCATGATTGCCTTCAGTTGTTTTGTAGACTAATAAAGGCTCTCTTTCTGTCTGTCCTTCCGAAAGAATGATCAACTGATCGTTATAAAACTTACGGTTACAAAAATCAATGATTTTAGGGTGACAGCGATAATGTTCCTTTAACAGTGTTTTAGGTACCTTCGGAAATATTTCTGTCACGGAAGAAAGCAGGCTATGACTGGAATAACGATAAGGTTCCGGTATATCATAGTTCTTAAAGATCTGATCGGTATTTTCTGCTGTTTCAGAATCCACGACATTGGGAAGCTGTTTTAAATCTCCCACAATGACGGCCTGTTTTGCGCAGGATAATGCGAGTACACCCGTTGCAAGATCCACCTGCGAAGATTCATCAACAATCACATAATCGTAGACCACATTTTCAGCAAGGCTTCTTCTTAATGAGTAGGTCGTACTCATAATGATAGGGTAATCTTTAATAAATCCCTCTGATTTAAAACGAAGATCCCATTCGGTATATTCTGAGCGTTTTTCTCCTTTATATTTTTGGTAGAGTTTGTTTTTAAACAGCTGCATCGATCCTTCCGTATATTCTTTCATTTTATCATGGAAGGAAAAATGCTGTAACGTATTTTGCAGCTCCTGCTTTCTGAGACTAAGCTCTGAAATTTTTACCTCATAGTATTTTGACTGGACAATTCTGATCATTTCTTCATACGATAAGGTATAAAAAATCTTATCTCTCACCCCGTACAGAAAAGGGAATATCAGTTTGCGCCACCAGTAAAATCTCTTACCTGCTTTCTCATAGTCTTCCAATGTTATCCATAAAGAAAGCAACTGATCGGAGCTGACATTCTTTTTAAAACAGATTTCAGTTGCCAAAGCGATATCATCCGTAAAATGCTGATGCTCTGTTTGTATTTTATCTATTTCCAGGGCAAGCAAAGCTAATTCATTCTTTACTTCCAACTTTTCTGCAAGTTCAATAAAAAGAAAGGAAGTAGACTGTATAAGAGATTGTTCCTGTTCTTCCTTTAATCTAAAATCTGATAGATCAGGTATTTCAGTCTGAGCATCGATAAATTCTTTTTTATTCTGACTGCTTCCTAGCAATGCCGCTATAAAAGAAACCCCATTGCTCTCCAATTTCTCAAAAACATTTTTTGTTGCCGAATTATTGCTTGAAACAACAGCCACACTCTGATTATTCATCACTGCATTGGCAATAATATTTAGAATAGTCTGGGTCTTTCCTGTTCCCGGAGGACCTTCAATAACACTTAAAGGATTTGAAAACGCATTGTCAACTCCCATTCTCTGACTCAAATTAAAACCAAAAGGAAAGATGTCAATAGGAGAGGCGTGGTTATTTTTACTAGGTTCTTTCTCATTAAGATAATTGTAAAGAATAGAAGTCTCAGGAATAAAACGGATACTCCCATAGCTATTAGCAAGAATATTATTGCCTTCCTCGGTCTTCAAGCCAACGCTTTCTGCAATCGCCTTCAGATAAGAAAAATATTTCCTGCTCTCTCACTTTGAATAGCAGATCTCACCATCTTAATTCTATGTTGAGGATAAGAATAGGCTTTACCACTACTTTTATATACCACTACACACTTATTACCCTCAAAAGAATAAGATTCTATTTCATCGGTCTTGTCTTTGTTGTCTATGTAAATAGCTTGTGATTTAAGATTTTTGAGCCTGTTTGTGTACATTGGTTATTAATTATTAACAAATATAGTGATCGGTTACCGAATAGAAGTTTGCTTAAAATAAGCTGTCAACTAAATTGGAATAAAAAAAAGAAGCAAAGTAATGAAACTTTGCTTCTAATTTCTGTGCTGACCAGGTCTAGACCTGCAGTGTTGGATAACATTTTCTAAACGGCCTAAGCGCATTCTTGTATAGGCTCTCACAAACACTGGTTTCCAACCAGCGCAACGTAAACAGTGTACTGTCATAATTAATGGATTTTAAATTAAAGATTATAACCTAAATCTCTATGACCTGTCTACGTTTACAAATATATTTTAATTTTATAAAAACTCAAAAAAATCTTACTTTACTTATTTTAAATTTTTTATACTCTTGTAAAGATCTATTAAATGATAAACCGACATATCAACTAAAGGTTCATACATAAAAGAATTTATATGGATGTTTTCAGGTGTCATCAAATTTACTCTATCGATAGTTCCTAGATTGGTACTGGTAGGGTATCTCTTTTTATACATATTCGATAGAATTCTTGTTTGAACGGATTTTAGTTTTATCAAATCTACATTTGGTAACTTTGATATCATATACTGTTCGGTTTTTAATCTACATGCGATTGCTAGTGTAATCTTATTTTCCAATAAAATTTCTAAAATCTCTTTTTCCTCAATCAAAGAATCTGCAGTTAAAAAGATAAAATCTTGGATTTTGATTGTTTTCTCAAACTCCAATTCGCAACTTTTAAGTCTAGTAATTCTATTTTTATAAATATTAAAAACATCTTCAATTGTTATATCCTTGGAATCTGGTTTTTCATGGAGACAGCTAGTTAACTTTTTATAATCATCTGTGTTTTTTGAATCACAATAATCTATGATATTACGAACAAACGGAATGAGGCTAATAAATGTTTTTGGGTCATTATAATTATTTAAAAATTCTTTGAACAAATCCTCTTTATATACCCACTCAATAATATGAATTTTTCTATTTTCATCTTTCGATGTCATGTAGCATTGTTGTCCAATACCCAGACGGGAAGCAATTGTTCTGTAAAAATCAAAATTATGTGTTAAAATAAGTGATTTAAAATTTTCGGAATAATGGAGGTCTGCTATATATTCGATTATTGCATATTTATTTTTATAATCAAAAGAATCGGCGATATCGTCAAAAATTATTAAAGTATTGTCATCATTATTTTTTCTTGATTCTATCTCGAATAAAAATTGTAATATGAAATAAGCTCTTGTTTCTCCTTTGCTTAAAACTTTTAGGAGGTTATCTTTACTCTGTCTTTTAGGATCTTCATTTTTATCTTTAAAAACAAACTCTAGATTAGCTGTTTCACGTTTCAAAATAACATCATGTAGATTGCCTAATTTAACCTCGAACGGAACGTAAAATCTATCATTAAACTTTTTAATTATATCTTTCCACAATTCTTGTTCTTTTTTTGATTCTGTAATAATAGTATCAAGTTCTTTCTTTTTCTCTTCATATTTTTTAGATAAAATTTCAGCATCTTCTTTTACTTCAGACATGAAGCTAGTCCAAACTTTCTTTTTGAAACCATCATAGTCTTTTAAACTGACCAGTATTGAGTTGTCCTTTTCAATCACTTGTTTAAACAACCTTAAATCTACATTAGCTCCAATTGCTTTGTCTACTTTATTAAAGGATTCTTTAAGTTTTTCGTCTGCAATTATTCGAGCGAGTTCTGCATTATAAATTTCTTTTAGCTGCAATGATTCTGTAATCACTGTTCCATCTTCTAAAACAAATTTATGACCAGCATCAAAATAGGAATTATCCTCTATTGATTTAATAATTTCATTTGCTTGGTAGGTTCCAAATGTATTTTCACCGGTCAGTTTAAACAGTTTGGAATTTGATAGGATTTGATTGTAGTTTTCTACATAATCATCTAATAAATCTTCATTTTTATCCAAGAATTTTTTCACATTTCCCTTAGTGTCAAACACTGCGTTGTATCTAAAGGTGATTTTATCAGAACTTTCATTAAGTTGCTTGGTATGAGAAGTAAGTACCTCAAAAAAATCTTTATTAGAATTATTACTATAAGTCCCAACATATTCAACTTCGCAATCATTGCTTTTTGAAATGGCTTTAAGTTTTTTTAGTAGTTCACTTTTGGCATCATCAAGTTCACTATATATTTTATCATATTTTTCCTTTAGCTCTTTTCGAGCTATAAATGATGTTATTTTATGAGTTGCGTCGTAAGAACTATCTTCTGCATTAATTACTAAAATTGAATCTGGAATTAGCTCTTCATCATCAAATGTAATATTGGACTTTGACCTTTTGTTATAAACTAAATCTTTTGGTTGATCTTTTTTGTCATTTTTGGAAATTAAAGCAAACGTCTTAGCAAATGATGTCTTCATTGTTCCGTTTGGAGCATAAATAAGGTACGAATTAACCTTACTAAAATCAAATTCATGTTTTAATTTTCCTATACCGAAGCAATTTTCAAAATCTAATTTTAAAATTTTCATGGTTTTTTATTTAAAAAAATATCAGTTCCAATAATAAGATTTATTTCGATAATAAATGTACGTGAAACCATAATATGGAATTTTTTTGAAAAATTGCATAAAACTTTCATCTACGCAAAATCATCGCGTAGTATAGTTCTAATTTCGTATTATGATAATTAGAAAGTGTAATAGATAACTCATTTTTTTTTAAATATTCGAATTATCTGGTAATGTGCACTTGCTTAATTACTGAAAGTAAAATTATAACAAATTAAAATTTTCTATCATGAAAAAAAATCAACACGTCGTGCCGCATCAAGGAAAGTGGGCAGTAAAAGGAGCAGGCAATCAAAAGAATACCGTAATTACAAATACGCAGAAAGAAGCTATTGATAAAGCAAGGAATATTGCTATTAATCAAGAATCTGAGCTTTTTATTCATGGAAAAGGTGGCCAGATCAGAGCTAAAAATAGTTATGGTAATGATCCAAGTGATGTAAAAGGCTAATTATCAAAAATGAATGAAATCAAGTTATCAGTGACGTTTTTCCACTGTTGGTGAAAAGCAAATTTAAAAATTAATTAGATATGAGTTAAATATATATATTAAAAGTAGATGATGAACAAAAATTTAGAGAAAATAACAATTTAATAAAATAACAAAATGGAAACATTTAATACTTATTTTACAAAGTTGAGAAATAAAGATATCGACTTTGTAGACATCCCTTTAGGGGAAGATTTAGAGGCATTTATTTGCCCATTCTTAATTGAAAATAATAAACATAGTAATCCTGTTTCTCTTGAAGTCTATGAAAGAGTACATCAGTTTTTAATAAAACTTAACAGAGATTTTATTAAGCCAAACAAGAGAAATGAAGGAATAGAATTTCTTTCTCATCTGCACGAACCAAACGAATATCATTTAGGATATTCCGATAGAAACAAAGGCAAAGCAGTTTCAGATGTAAGAGCAGAAGTAATTTATGATGCTTTGAGAAACAACTCATTGGCAAAACAAAATATTGCAATTACAAACGAAGCGCATTTTGTCTTACTACTTGTAAAAGGCATTGGTCAAGATATTATGTCAGATATTATCGCAAATGTTTGTAGAGATATTTTTGCTGAATTAACTTTGAAAATATGTAAAAAGCATAAAGTTTCTACAATTTCAGCTAAGATTGAGTTCTATAATGCCATTACTACAAAGTGGGAAAAAAAATCTGCTGATTTACCAAATTTTGCAGGTAAATCAATCATATTATTACCAAAATTTATTATTAGTGGGGGAAGAGCCTATTCGAATTTATATAATTGGTTTATAGCAAGAAATTATCTTGCTTTTGAAATTCTAAATAGGAAAAAACCGCTTTCTTCAGATGGTAAGTTTATCTTCAAATTGAAAAACGGTACAAGAAAAGCAATTGTAAAGAAAATTTATCAAGCATACAGAAAACCGAAAGATGAATTAATCGAGTTTGTCAAAAAATTCAATGGCTCATTAGATGAATTTGTTTGGTATGCCAAAGAGCATTATCCTGAACTTAATTTAGATGATTTAAGATAGAATATTGATTAAATAATTGCGGTCACAAGCCGCAATTATTATTTTTACAGAGTGCTTTTTTATTATACATTAGCTTTTTTATCCAACCAATTTAAGAAATCTTCTTTGTGAAAATTTGGCGATGATATTTTGCAAATCATAAATAATATATGAACTATTTCTTGTTGGAATTGCCGAAGCTCACTATTATCAATATATAATCTAATAGATTTGTGTGTCATTTTATGTCTAATTTCATACATATTATCTAAAACTAATCTAAAATTATTTTTAAGTTTGTGATTTGAGTCGAATCTGAAATCTAATAGACGTCTTTTACTTTTGATCTCCATTTTAAAATTTTCATCCTCTTTAAGAAATATACTTTCAATAATCATAATAAGTTTTGAAATTCTCAAATGCAAATCTTCTTCGGCAATGCATTTTGAATAAAATGAAATTGAGTTTGCAATCAAAATACTCTTTTCATCTTTTTTGTTAATCAAATTTCCAAATTCTTCAAATAGTTCTGACCAACTTTCTATCATTTCTGAAGTGTACTTTAATTCGTGCTCCCTGTTAATTCCGATATGATAAGTGAACTTTGAAATATCATTATCTTTAAATGATAGATATTCGTAATCAAAAGGAATCCTACTTTCTAATTCTAGAAAACATCTTTCGGAAGGAATCGTAACGGTTGGGCTTGTTAATTTTAATACATCAACAACATACGAAGCATTTTTTATTGCTAAGCTAATGGCTAACTTACTTTCTGCTTCGATATCAACAGAAACTAATACTTTTCCTAAAAACTTCCCAAATGATTTACTAAAAGTTGACTTTTCTAATTCTCCTGATAGTTTATTTTCATAGAATTCGTCCAGATATTGTTTTGTAAAGTATGTAATCTTTGCATTTCCAATATAAAATTCTTTTTCAATTTCCATATTAAGTATTGGAAAATAGAAAGTTTGATTTTGTACGTCCTTTGATATATTCCGAAATAAATAAGTCATTAAGTTTTCAGTTACTTTTCCGTTGATATGAACATCAACAATCCACAAAAGTATTTTCTCTTTTAAATAATCAACAGAAACTCTTTCTTTAAAATTATCTAAAGAAATGAACTGGTAAACATATTTATAAAATTCCTTGTAATCTTTTTCTAAAAATCCAAATTCTCTACCTTTTACTAATATAAATATTTTTTTATCACTTAAATCGGAAAAATTTTGTCGTGAAATAATTGGTGACTCGACAATTTTATCACTAAGATCAATAAATCCTTTTTCCGCTGAAGAACCTTTTAGTTGTATATCCGATAGATTATTAAATTTTTTTTCAATTTTATTTTCAATTATTTTTGGTACAAAATTGAAAACTTCATTTTGAAGTTGATCTTCGTTCATTTCAGTGATGTTTTATAAAGATAAAGTTATTTACAGGTACGGTCCTAACTATCTCCAGCATTGCATTGTTTCCCTCGTTTTGCCAATAAATTAGTAGTTTTATTTATTCTCAGTTATAGTAATTTCCAAATTATACTTCTCAAAAGATAGAATTAAATCTGCTAATGTCTCGTTTATCAAAATTTGAAGGTCTATATAATTTTTCATTATATGTTTTATTATTTTAATATAAATTGCACATTGAAATTCAACAGTGTTTTCACGAGTATTTGATTCATTAAATGCTTTAATGAATTTAATTCTGTCTTCTTCGGGAAATTCGTTTAAGATTTCAATGTCAAAATCAACATCGAAGTTTTTCATTTCCATTCCTAAATGAATGAATTGATTTCTTATTTTGTAAACCCAATCAAATGCAAGTGGATAGAAATTATAAAACTCCTCTTTGTTAACATTGTTCAGTAATTTTAGATTTTTAAAAAATTTCAAATATAATTTTGCAATTTCTCTCATCTTAAAAAATTCTCCAAAGAATGATTGAAACAAGAACTCACTTCTTATTACAGGTTCTCCTTTTAATGTATTTTTGTCATTTTTTATGTCTTCTAAATCAGATAAAATTAAATTGACAGTTTTTATAAATTTGTTTACATCAGCAACCCAAAAGAGTATGTTAGCTCTCGATATTCCAGGAAAACTGTTATTAAATATTTCACTCATTTCTTCCTCCGTGAATTTTGCTCCTCTATCTATTGTTTTTTGATGTATGGATTTAGCAAATTCAAGGAACCCATCAGCAAGTTTTTCTGGCGGGTGCATTATTTCGAATGTTTGGTTCAATGCGTACAGTTTTAAAATTACGATTAACTTTCAAAAAATAAAGTCATTTGGATTTAAAATTCTATCTTAGTGTTGCATATTTTTCCTGCATGAATTCCGATTATTAGTTTTTAAATGTTCTTAAATTTACACAAAAGTTCTATTATTTCTCATTTAGCAAGAATTTCGCAGAGAATTCATCCATTTGTTGTTCGTGAGATTTTATTTGATTTACAATTGTACTTATCTTCTCATTATGTAACGTTAAAGTCTCATTAAGGAGCGTTTTCCGTAGTATCAGATCCTTTTCAAAACAGCTTATCAATTCGGAATGGACACTATTCTTATGTATTGGTGCTGCGACAGATTTTAACTTTGTTATTGTATCGTTTAAATATGAAATACGGGAAGACAAGTTTTCTTGAATCTTTAATAGCTTTTGTATAACATCAGCTTCATTGCTGATCTCGGTCTCGTTATGAATTGCTTCAGGCCTTCCTTCAATCATTATTTTTTTTATTTTTCTTTTCCAGTTTTCTGTTAAAAACAATGATTGAAAAGATTTTAGGTCAATTAGAATATCAGCTAACAGATCTTCATGAAGTCTACGCAGATTTTCCAAATCCATATTTGAAATAGATCTATTATGAGCTTCTTCTCTTCTTAATTTATTAAAATTATCCATCAAACTTTCAAACTGGCTGGAACTATGAAAATAAGATTTGAATAATTCGTAGTTGCTTAAAATTATATCTTTCACTTGATATATAAATGTGTAGTCAATAAGAATATCTCCATTAGTACAATCTACAGCAAAGTTGTTAAGATAGATCTTCTTGACATCTCTTGCTGTCTTATTGTCTATTGCGGTCTCCCACCATTCATTTCCAAACTTGTCTTTAAGTTTAATCTTGACGATTTCCCTCAGTCCATTTTCAATTTCAGAAATTATCTGCTTTGCCTGACCAAGGCGAAAATCTGCCGTGTTTTCTTGAAAAAAGGCTGTTGTAAGCCATTCTATTGACCCTCCTTTTCCAATCAATTCCGCTTTGGCTTTACTTGATAAAGCATAGAGAATTTCAATATCATCCTCATCATAAGCTCTGATAGCATAGTTCTTCAGATTAATATTCTCATATTGATTGTTTCTGAAAAAACTATTAAAGCAGCCAAGAATAGGAGCCATCTCAAACTTTATATCATATGAATTTTCTGAAACTGGATAAAAATCACAACAAAGTGTATCTTCGTTGAGAAGATAAACATCTTTAATACTTATCTCTTTGCAATCACTATTAAAAAAATGGAGCGTTTTAAGCGTTCCTTTTATCATTGATGTCAAATTCTCTATTGTTATCATTTATGAAAAGTTATAAAATTAAAATTTGTTCATGTTTTTGAGGTAATGTTTTAAGGTATTCATCAGGGATTTGCCTGTTTCATAATACAAAGTAAACTAACAACTACGCGTTTATTTTGCGTAGTTGTTGTGAGTTTATATTTATACCATAAAAAGTTACTTGATTAAATCTTTATTACAAATGCTACTATATTAACATACTTTTATAATAGGCGACAATAAATGTAATTTTGCGATACTTAAAAGAAATTTGGACATCGTCCGAGAGTTTCAGTTCGAAATTAGCATGTGATAGGTGAGCTATTTCGCAAATTTTAAATTATTTGATCCGGCAAGTAATCTCCATAAACCTAATTACCATTTGCCATTTCCGCTTCAAGATCAATTTGTGCATATAAATCTGATGCTGCATTTTCCAATCCCTGTGATATTAAATTTATTTCGTCTCTTAATGATGTATATATCTCCAAACTCTTTGAAATATCACTATTTGACATTGATTTTGCTTTTTTCTCAATAGCTTCTATTCTGGATAGTTTTTTCTTTTTCCAAGTATTTTTATATTCTTCCTCTAATGATTTACGGGAGTTATCTTTTTCTTTTTTGTCCTCTATTTCATTTATTTCCCTAAGCTTTTCAGCATGCAACGTTTTAAAATAATAGTAATAGATATACTCATTAAATCCCCAGTTCTCTGCATAAGGAAAATAATCCGCAAATTCATTTTTCAAAAACTTGTAATTGTTTCGAGCAGCCCTCATTTTTTCAAGGATAAATTTTCGCAAGAGATTTGACGGTTTTAAGGTTCTTTTATCAATGAAATCAAAATATTGATTCAAGAATTTTGTCCAATCTTCCGGACTGTTACTCATTAAATTTTTATATTTATATGGGTCTATGATTGTCCCGGTATGTGCTGTAAATCGACTTGTATTTTTCCAATGAGGCTGCTTTTTGGTTATAATGTCTTTCAAAACTTTTATTGAAATGGCAACAAATAGTTTCTCTTCTTTTATACTATGGTATAAATTGTTTCTCACATCATGACAAAATGCTAATAAATATTTTTCCTGCTCATTAATAATACCTTCACTAACTGCAAATTTGAGGAGCTCGTCGTAATGATTTAATACTCGTCTTCTATATTTTTCAGTATATTTTTTTTCTTGAAATTTCGATAACTCAGTGTCCAATAAAAATTTTTGCTTGGCTATTGAGTTTAATTGTATCTCCACAAAATTATCTAAAAATATTCCAGCAAGTCTCTGATATCTAAATTCTTTTGACTTTCCAAACCTTGCTGCTTCAGCTAATTGTGTTTTCAGTAATATAACTTTTTCCATTTAAAACTTAAAAATCATTTAAATTCAATTTACAAAATTTTAAACTTTTCACCATGAAGAATAATTAAACAGAGCTAAATTGATAATTATCTTACAAGCAATTCATTGCCTCCTCCTGCGATGCGATAAAAATCCCTACATTTACAAAAAGTGAAAATATGAAGGGATTAAAAATCTACAGCATTATTTAGATGATTGCAATAATCGTATTATCAGTTTCACTTTACAGCACAAACAAAGAATTTAGCAAAATGAAAAAGAGTACAAAGAGACAGAAGAAGTTTTAAAAACAATGTTCTGCTCGTTACTATAGAGAAATTAGTAAATAAAACAAAATCCTAGCTGTTAGTTAGGATTTTTCATTGTTATACTTTTCAAAATCAAATTTAAAATCCAGTAAATCTTTAGGTTTAACTTTTAAAGCACTTGACAATTTTATAAGTGTTTTCATAGTTAGATTAATTTTACCCAGCTCATATTTATTTATGTCACTTGAATCAATTCCTGTCAAAAATTCAATATCATCTAGCGTTTGCTTGTTTTTATCTCTAATCTCAGAAATTTTCTTTCCAATTTCAATCAGAAAATCTTCAGTAATATTCATTTTTAATGATTTGAAGCTAAAATCCTGACTTTTTCAAAATTTCTTTTGGGGATATATCCCCAAATTGAAAAATATTTAATATATTTGTAACATACGTTACATATAATGTAACTTTGCGATACTTCAAAGAAATATAGAAGCTATTGCTTAGAATCTCAACTTGAAAACTGGTAATTTACGAAACGAGAGGATAAGTATTAAGCTCACGACCTAGGCGTGGGCTCTCTTATCTGTTTCAAGGTATACCAGTACCCCAAGTTAGATAATGTAGAGTTCCACGCCGTCTTTTTTCAATGCTGTTCGCTTTATCTCTACATAAAAAGTCTAAGCCCGCTTCCTAAACATAGTATCAGACTACACGATACAATAGGAGGGTACAACCTATTGCGGCTTTAAAAAGCTTACACGGGAACACAGATTTCATTCATACTAAATTCTTTCCGGTGCCCTAAGGTCACTGCTTACAGAACCTCACCAGTCCTTTTTCAAACCAAAGGGCATCAGGAAAGTCTTTATCTAAAAAATGAATCAAAAAAAACTACTCAACTTAAAAATCAGAAGAAAGAAAAAAGCTCCTTCCCATAGCGTTTGCAGACCAACGGGAAAGAGCGTAGTTCAGTAATTAATCTTTAAAAATTAAAAACCTTTACAAATCTATGAAAAATTCCTATTACCATATAGGAGGCATTTTCTTTGGGCTCATGTTTACCGCTGTAAGCATCAACATAAAAGCTCAAACACGCACCATTTCCGGTACTGTTACATCATCTGGCAAACCTTTACATGGAGTTGTAATCTCCCAAGAGGGCAGTGATCAGGTAACCATGACTGGCAACAACGGAACCTATACATTACAGGTTTCAGCAGAAAATTCCATCCTATTGTTCAGACATCCTGATTATGCTGAAGAAAAATTCAGACTCACTAATCAGAACGTCGTTAATATCAGCTTAGAACAAAAAGTAAAGGGAATCGAAGAAGTTATTCTCAACGCTGGCTACTACAAGGTTAAAGACAAAGAAAGAACCGGTAGTATCGCCAAAGTTTCAGCAAAAGATATAGAAAATCAACCTGTTTTGAATGTGCTCTCTGCGGCTCAGGGAAGGGTAGCGGGAGTGAATATTGTACAGAACTCGGGAATGCCGGGAGGAGGCTATGATATTCAGATAAGAGGAAAGAACAGTCTGAGGGCTTTGGGGAATAATCCATTGTATGTAGTAGATGGGGTTCCGGTAGGAGGAGAAATGGCTTCCCAGTTTTCAGGAGCGGTACTGCCCGCCAGCAGTATCAATCCGCTGAATAGTATTAATCCTGCGGATATTGAGAGTATTGAGATTCTGAAAGATGCGGATGCGACCTCGATCTATGGATCTAGGGGAGCGAATGGAGTCGTGCTGGTCACTACCAAGAAAGGGAAGAATGGGAAAGTTGGTGCAGGTGCAGGAGGAGCAGGGAATCTGGGACTAAATGCAGGGACTTCCTATGCGGTGAGTTCTGTGATCAGTAATCTAACGATGATGAAGACTGAGGATTATCTAAGGATGCGGAGGCAGGCCTATCAGAATGATGGAATTTCTGCCTATCCGGCTAATGCCTATGATGTCAATGGAGTGTGGGATCAGGGGAGGTATACCGATTGGAGGAAAGAACTCCTCGGAAATACCGCAGATGCTTTTACCGCGAATTTTTCCTTAAACGGAGGCAATGACAGAACAAGTTTTCTGGTAGGCTATGGGCACAATGAGCAGTCTACCGTGTTTTCAAAAGGGTTCAAGTATAAGGCGGATAATCTGGCTGCCAATATCAGCCACAGTTCTGAAGACAAACGTTTTCAGCTCAGTGTTTCCAGCAGGTTTTCCCTTCAGAAAAATAACGTACTGAGTGAGGATATTACCAGACAGGCTTACCTGATGGTTCCCTATGCTCCTGCTTTATATCTGCCGGATGGGAGCCTCAATTGGGAGAACAATTCCTTTAACAATCCGGCAGGGCTCTATAACAGCTCCTATTCCTATGAGAACAAGCAGTTTTTAACCAATATAAATGTACAGTATGAACTGCTGAAATATTGGTTTCTGAAGTTCAGTGGAGGGCTTAATTACCAGTCTTTTGATGAAAGGTCATTAAAGCCCAATACCATGTATAATCCTGCTTCCTATCAGGGGCAGTCCAGTGCAAGCTCGCAGTCATATAGAAGTAATCAGGACCGTTTTTCCTTTATTTTGGAACCTCAACTCAGTTGGCAGATGAAGAAGGGCAGACATGCCTTGGATGTGCTGGTAGGGACGACCTTTCAGCGGGATACAGGCAATCAGGGTTCTATGATCGGGATTGGATTTGAGAGCAATGCTTTTATAGAAAATATAGGAGCGGCAAGGACCAGGATTATTACCGATCAGATTAAAACGGAGTACCGATATGCCGCCTTCTTTGGAAGGGTGAATTACCAATATGCCGGAAGGTATATCCTGAATGTGACGGGAAGAAGGGATGGAAGCAGCCGCTTTGGTCCCAGCAATAAGTTTGCGAATTTCGGGGCCGTGGGAGCGGCATGGATATTCTCTCAGGAAGGATTTTTGAAAAATAAGAAATGGCTGAGCTTTGGGAAACTTCGTAGCAGCTACGGAACTACCGGAAGTGATAATATTGGAGACTATGGGTATCTGGATACCTATGATCTCTCGGAATACCTGTATAACAATACCGCAGGCCTCAATCCTTCAAGGCTGTATAATCCGGATTACAGCTGGGAAAAGACCACCAAGTTGGAAGCGGCTTTGGAGCTGGGATTTCTGAAAAACAGGATTAACCTGATCACAGCGTGGTACAGGAACCGTTCTTCGAGCCAGTTGGTGGGATATCAGCTTCCTTCCATAACTGGGTTTCCAAGTGTACTGGCGAATCTGGATGCCGTCGTGGAGAACTCGGGATGGGAGCTGGAACTCTCCGGGAGACCTTTTTCAGGTGGAGCTTTTCAGTGGGAATCAAACGTTAATATAAGTTTTCCAAAGAACAAGCTGGTTGCTTTTCCGGGTCTTGCAGGGTCTACCTATGCCAATACCTATGTCATAGGACAGCCTATTACTTCAGTAAAAGTATACCAGTATGAAGGAATTGATCCGGCTACGGGATTATACCGGTTCAAAGACTTTAATGGCGATGGCAAGATCACAGCGCCTGATGACAGGCAGGCTGTGGAGAATATAGGTGTACGTTATTTTGGAGGCTGGAACAATACCCTTCGCTATAAGAACTGGAACCTGTCGTTTCTTTTTCAGTTTGTGAAACAGAGAAACTGGAATTATAACAATATCATGCCGATACCGGGAACCATGAATAACCAGCCTCAGGAGGTACTGGATGTATGGTCTGCTGAGAATCCCGGGGGAAGCTATATGCCGTATTCTTCAGGCAGTAATGGGATCAGGAATCAGCTCCATGTGTTTTTTATGAACAGTACGGCAACGGTGTCCGATGCTTCTTTTATCCGCCTTAAGAACCTGGAGCTGGGCTATCAGGTTCCGGTAAAGGGCACATTTAAAAGTGTGAAAGTTTATTTTCAGGGACAGAACCTGCTGACCTTTACCAGATACTTCGGGCCTGATCCTGAGTTCAGGAACATTGGCTTCCTGCCGCCTTTAAAAACTTATTCCATGGGAGTGCTGATCACCCTGTAAATCTAAATGCTAAAAAAAAATAATAATGAAAAATTCTAAAATTAATATAAATCAATATCGTAAGGCGATGGTGTTCTGGAGGAATACGGGAATGATTCTGCTGTTTTGTATCCTTGCTTTCTCCTGTGAAAAGATGCTGGAAGTGGAAACGCCTTCCAATCAGATCGGAAAAGATAAGGTCTTTGCGGATGTTCAGACCGCTAATGCAGCGCTGGCTGGGTTATATGCAGGCTTAAGGGATAACTCACCGTTGTCAGGGGAGTCACTGGGACCTTTTCTGGGTGTCTATACCGATGATCTGGACTCCTATGCCTTAACCGATACCAATGGCGTACTGGCGCTGTATCATAACCAGCAGACCGATACCAATTCTACCGTGTATTCGGTATGGTCAACCGCTTACCAACATATCTATGCTGCCAATGCCATCATAGAAGGAATCAGAGCATCAGCTTTGCCGGGTAATGAAAAGAACAGGATAGAAGGGGAAGCTCTTCTGGTACGTAGCATGCTTTTGTTTTATCTTCAGCAGGTCTTTGGACCCGTTCCTTATCCGGTAACAACGGATTATAAGGTTAATCAGTCTTTGTCAAGGATAGAATCCGGGGAGGTGCTGTCAAGGCTGGAAACGGATCTTTCTTACTGTGCGGGGTTGCTCCCGGATCAGTACCGGGACGCGGAAAGGGTATATCCCAACCGGAAAACAGCAGAGCTGATGCTGGCCAAAGTGTATATGGTAAGGCAGAAGTGGGCAGAGGCAGAGCATGTGCTTAAGACCATTTTGGGGAGTCCGCTGTACAGTTTTCAGAATGACTTGTCAAAGGTGTTTCAGAAGGATTCAAAGCATATTATATGGCAGTTAAAGCCCGCGAATCCCGGTGATCCTGTGAAAGAAGCGATGGTATACTACTTTTCAGGAGCGGCGCCTACAGGATACGCGTTATCTGAAAGCCTCGTGAATTCATTTGAAGCGGGAGACCTTAGAAAACAGCAGTGGATGGCTGCGGTAACCGTGGGAGGGAATATGTGGTACAGAGCGGATAAGTATAAAAATATCACCATCAATGATACGGAAGATTCTATCGTCTTCCGTCTGGAAGAAGTCTATTTACTGCTGGTTGAAGCGCTGGCTCAGCAGAATAAGACTGGGGAAGCATTGCAGTATATCAATCCGGTGAGACAGCGGGCAGGCCTGAGTGCTTTAACATCAGTTTCAAAAGAGCTTTTACTGGGTGAAATCCTCTTGGAAAACAGAAGGGAGTTCTTTACCGAAATGGGACACCGCTTTCTGGACTTAAAACGCAATAACAGGCTCGCTGATCTGCAGGCGGTAAAGCCCAACTGGAAAACTTTTCATAGTGTATGGCCCATTCCGCAGAAAGATATTCTCCTTAATCCTAACCTTAAACCGCAGAATAATGGCTATTAACATCAATAAACTGATTATTCTCTTACTTATTCTGTTGGGAATGGTCTGTTATGGACAGGTCTTTAGGGATTCATTGGAAGATGAAAGTTCCCAGTATTACAACATTGCCGTTAATAAAGTGTCGGATGACAGCAAATGGATCGTAGCCACAAAAGTGTACAGGAATAATTATGATACCGCAGTGGTACTGGCTGCAGGAAGATCAGGAGTAAAATCACTGGTTGGAACGCTGACCAACAAATACCAGTACTCTTTTGTAAAAGGCAATCAGCTGCTGGCATTGGGGCAGGGAAAAGCCCTGTTATGGAATCTTGCTACAGGAATGCAGAAAGAAGTGAAAACAGGCCGGGAGGGCAGTGATTCAGGAAGTATTATACAGTGCGGGATCATGGAGAAAGGACAGAAATATTTTGTGCAGACCAGTGACAGTATTCTCCATATCTACAATGCAAAATCTGAACTGCTGGAAAGAGTAGAGCGGGTGCAGTATTTCAGATTGAGTGGTTCAGTATCTGCATTGTATATTGTGAAAAAAGAAGGCCGGGAAAACCAGCTCGTCAGGTATTCCGGTGATAAAGTGGAAAGAGTATATTCTACATCCGGTATGATACGGAGCATTGAGGAAACACCTTCAGGAAAATTGATGATTCTTAAGGAAGAAGTGTCAAGTGGCGGTAATGCTGGTACAGAAAGTAAGTCTCAGAAAATTGTTTTTGTGGATACAGCGAACTTAGAGCTGCTGTATCCGGATATCGGAGAAATAAAGCAGGAGGAATACCTGCGGTTTACGGAAATACAGAAAGGAAAAGCGGTTATGATTACGGGAATGACGCATATTGCGGCAGAAAAAGGAACGGTGGATATCTGGTATGGAAATGACGGGAATCTCGAGGCGAAGCAGGAAGGTTCCTTTGTAAAAAGATACTGGATATGGCAGAAAGATGAAGGCAAGGTGATCAAGGTTCCCTCTGACCGGTTTACAACGGTAGCAAGCCTGAATAACTCGGATTACTTTCTGATGTTTAACAGGGATGAACTTCAGAATTATTCCACCCTGTTTCCTCTGATTCATGGCTGGTTTTATAATATGAAAAAGAATACGTATGAAGATCTGGGCATCATGCAGGCGGAGGTTTCAGTATCAGATCGCGGAAATCATTTTGTGTATAAAAATAAGGAAGGAATATGGATATTGTTGGATACAGAAACGTTAAATAGGGTAGCTCTTGAAAAAAAGGACCTGACAAAAGCGTATTTCAGTAAAGATGGCAAAACGATCTACTTTGAAACCAGCAGTGATCTTTGGAGATATGAAATCAATAATGGAAAGTTTACGGCACTTACTATCGATAAGGAAAATGAAGTAAGGGTGGTCACTAAAGATGAAACGGATTTATATCCTGAAACAGGTTATAATTTCAGAAGAAGCATACTGGATATAAATGCTCCGGTGCTCTTGTCATTAACAAGGAAAGGAACCATAGAGAAGACTTTTTTAAAATGGCATAAGGGTAAGGTAGAAACACTCATGGCTTCTTCAGGCTCTAATATCACGTGGTATAAGACGGATGGAATGTTAAATAAAGCCATATATGTAGAAGAAAGCCTTCATAAGCCGCCGGGGATTGTTTATAAAGAGATCGGACACCCAAAAGGGGATGTTATCTTTCAGAGTAATCCACAGGATAAAACATCTGCTTTGATTAGTATGGAGATTATTAGTTTTAAAAATAAAGAGGAGATATCTTTAAAAGGGCTTCTGTATTATCCGATTGGATATACAGAAGGGAAAAAATATCCGATGGTGGTACATATCTATGAGGTGCAAAGCAGAAATCCTAACCAGTATTTGTCACCACTCAATAATTTTCCGGTAGGGTTTTCTATAAAGAAGCTTCTGGAAGAAGGATATTTTGTGTATCTGCCGGATATTGTAAACGGAGTATCCGGGGTAGGACTCTCAGCACTCGACTGTGTGGAAAGTTCTCTGGATGCTTTAGAGAATCATCCGGGCGTTGATCTTAGGAATGTAGGATTGATAGGTCATTCTTTTGGAGGCTACCGGACGAACTTTATAGCAGGACATTCCCACCGTTTTAAGACCTATATTTCCGGAGCAGGAGCCAGTGATCTGACCAGAATGTATTTTTCCTATAATGAAACATCATCGACTCCTTTTTACTGGCAGTTTGAAGAGGGACAGTATAATATGGATGCTTCTTTTGCAGAAAATAAGAAGCTGTATATGGATAATAATCCGATTGATAATGTACATCTAGTGAGTGCCCCGATGCTTTTATGGACCGGGATGGAGGATAAAAGGATTGTATGGGATCAGACGATTGAATTGTATATAGGATTGAAAAGAAATAAAAAGGATGTCGTGGCATTGCTTTATCCGGGAGAAGGACATGTTTTTACAACTGGTTCCTTGGCAGAGAAAGATTTGGAAATTAGGATACGGGATTGGTGGGATTATTTTCTGAAAGGGAAGAGGGGGATTCCATGGATAGAGAAACAAATGAAAAAAGATATACAGTTTTAAGAATTACTAAGTGGTAAATAAAACTAAAAGCTTCAGAAATATTCTGAAGCTTTTAGCATGATAAGTGCTGTTACGTGATTATATAATTCTAATGCAGATACTGTAAAACATCTTTTTTTTCTAAAGTGAATGTTTTATGAGATTCATTCTCTATGGTAATAGACTGATTTTGGTCAAGGAGTTCCTTTATTTTACAAAAGGTGTCGCCTGAGGCCTTTGTTACATCAGAGTTGTTGATTTTAATAATTTTATCCGTTAGTTTTATCTCTGATAATTGAGGAACTTCAAGTTTGTTAACAATAACAATGCTGTTGTCAACAGGAGCTAATGCGATTCCGAAACTTTGATATTGCGGTTTTTTCCCTTCATTGGCAAGAAGAATTTTTTTGCTGATAAAATCAAGGTCTACCAAGTAGTTTTCAATAAATTTTGTACCAATGAGATTAGGAGAATCTGAACTGCTGTCAATAATTTGAGGACCAAGTTGGGTATTATTAAGCTCGACTTCCATTAGATCAACCTGTCTTTGCCCTTTTACAATACTATTTAAGGATTGTGATAAGAGTCCTTCAAAAGTTATAAAGTCTTTATCTTTTATTTTATCATACACCTTTTGATTTACTGTAAAGCCCATTCCTGAGCCGGTATCAAAAATGAATTCTATATTTTGATTTCTTATTTTAGCATTAATTTTGGGAACACCCGTGAAGCTTTCTTCGGAAAAAGGGATTGCTGCAACAGTACCAGATTGTTCCTGAGGTTTATCAAAGACTGTAATAGTCTTTGCCTTAAAATCTAGCCGCCAAACCTTATCCTTCATCATATTGGCACCAAAAATCCCGCTGATCTTTTTGCATGCCCGGCCACTCATCCAGTTGATGTCAGCAAATGAAAAATTGATGTTTTTCATTTTCAGATCTGCTATTTGGATATAATCTGTTGAGAAAACCTCCATCTTAGACTTTGCGTTATTTGCATCTACGCCTTCGAAAACAGTTGTACTTTTTTTTTCATTCAGCTGGTTTTTTAGCTCAGCTGAAATGATGGTAAAAGCTCCCGAATCAAAAATAAAGCTATGTCTATTATTTTTAATACTCACATCAACAACAATTTTTCCATCGATAAGCTCAAAAGGTATGGTCGTAGCGTTAAAAAAGAAAGGGGTTAGTGTTAATAGTAATATAAATAAATGTGATTTAATATTTTTCATTTTCTTATTTATCGGGGTGTCAGGCAAATATAATTAAAAAAATAAATAAAGGCTGCCATATGGGGGCAGCCTTATTGTTCATAAGCCTTGGTAAATTACCAGGTCCACTTGATACCTACTGAACCTGTAACAGTCGTAGCACCAGTTTGTGGATTGGTTGTAGTACTTACATTGGTTGAAAGTTCTTTCTTTTTCTTTCCTCTTGCAGCAAAAGCTGAAGGAGGCGTTGTATCCTGCATCTCAACAGGTATTTGTCCTAAGAATCCGATTGCCAGGCTGAATCCTGTTACTCTGATATCGACTAATTCTACTTCTTTTAAATACAACAGTTGTTCATCAGACATTTCAAAGCTTTCTGAAATGAATTCAACCGGATTGCTTGCTACATATTCAGCAATTTTTAAGAGTTAATGTACTCAATTCTTTTTGTTTTGCTTGTACTCCTTCAGGAGTAAATGGGAATTTGTTCATAATGATTGGTTAGGTTAATTGGTTAATACTTAGTAAAGACTGGAAGAGCTCTTATTCTGTTTTCTTACTGAAACAAAGATAGTTTCGCATAGCGACAGAACTCGTCGTGTTAAAAATTAAATGAAAAAAATTAGTTTTTTTTTGATAAAGGCTGTCATGCAGACAGCCTTTATTACAATAACAGTCATAGATTACCAAGACCACTTGATACCTACAGAACCTGTAACAGTAGTAGTACCAGTCTGCGGATTGGTTGTTGTACTTACGTTAGCTGAAAGTTCCTTCTTTTTCTTTCCTCTTGCAGCGAAAGCTGAAGGAGGTGTTGTATCCTGCATTTCAACAGGAATCTGTCCTAAGAATCCAATAGCAAGGCTGAATCCTGTTACTCTGATATCGACCAGTTCAAGTTCTTTTAAATATACCTGCTGCTCGTCAGACATCTCAAAGTTTTCAGAAATGAATTCAACAGGATTGCTTGCTACATATTCAGCAATTTTTAATCTCTCTTCAAGAGTTAATGTACTCAGTTCTTCTTGTTTTGCTTGTACTCCTTCAGGAGTAAATGGGAATTTGTTCATAATGATTTGGTTAGGTTAATTGGTTAATAATTTAAGTAAAGTTTGGAAGAGCTCTTATCCTTTTTCTTACTGATACAAAGATAGTTTCGTGTAGCGACAGAACTCGTCGTGTTAAAAATTAAATGAAGAAAATTTCATCTTTTTTTAAAAAAACTATCAACACGGCAGTACCGTAAAGTGGAAAGTGGAGAAAGGACATAGCGTAGATCATCGGTTGGGATTAGCAGCTATTCACTAAAAAAATTACCATACAATTCAGAAATAAAACCGCTGTTAAATGAAATGTGGCTGAATTATATTGTGATTCAGGCTTCTCAAAGTAATCCTAAATAATAAAAAGGATGCCTGTGGCATCCTCTTTTGTTAATTGATAGGGTTTACGGTAAAATTTCAAACAAATCTCCGAAGCACTGTGAGCCGCTCATTCTTTTTAAGTTGTGAGGGCCTGTGGCATCTGTGTACGTGCAGAGTACTCCTGTGTTAACTGTTTCACAGTTTTTAACGGCTACACAGGTAGGTTCTCCGAAATTGCCTACTCTGTATCCAATAGTAATCACTTTGGATGAACTTTCGATGGTTGATGCTAATGCACCTCCTGTGCCCATAATCACCAGGGCGGCAGGAATAAGAAACTTTTTCATAATAATTGAAGTTTTTGGTTAATGATTGCTTACTCTTTGTTCAGGTTTTCAGCTTCCCCTGCTGTAAAATATTTTACATTAGATGTTCGGTATCGGTAGCGGATCAGTTTTCTGCCGGCTATAGCATAGAGGTACTGATCGGTGACCATAATCTGAGAAACGGGTTTGTTATCAATACGATCTAAATAAAAGCTTCCGGTATATTCCTGTTTGTCCGTCCTATAGATGTCAACGATCGTAGAGCTTTTCCACCGGTCTTTGCTTTCGTGTTTTCCCATGAGATGGGATTGATTAAAAAGGAAAGGACCATTAGCCGCTAAGGCAGCGTTAACCTTTTGAGGGCGGGATTTTAATTTTGTACTGCCATCCGCCAGAGTAACGGGCTCAACCTGCGCCCTTGAAATGGTATCAATGGTTTTGAATTTCTTGAGCCGAAGCTGGTCATTCATTACCAGGAATTGATTTCTGTAGGCATACATGTAGGTGATACGTTGGCTTTTTAAGTCAGTAACCAATTGGCCGTCCGCATCAAATATTCCGTCAATCTGCTTTTCCAGCAACTGGTCATGTAAGGTAAATTTCGGATGACTATTTAGAGAAAGCAATCCTAATTCATATTCTCCAGTCTTACTGCTGCGTATTCTTACTGCGAAGGTTGAAGAATCAATAACGGCAAGCTGATTAAAGTACACTTCGTTATAGCTGATGGTCCGGGCTGCCGGTTCTGTTAGTTTTCCTTTATAAATAACAGGAACACTTCCGTCATAGAGATAATAATCTGAATCTTTTACCCTTAATTGCAGGTTAGTGTAGGTGTGATCTGTCTGATCGGGATAGATATGCATGGTTTGTAATGCGTTAAAAAGATTATCCGTGGATGTCAGAGCCAAAGGGGTTGATTTGTTTCCCAGAAATACATTGAGTGTGTTATTTCCGGCAAAGTAATAATGTTCATTGTCAAGCTTTAATACTTTATCTTCAATCAGCGGATGGATAAGAAAACGACGGGTAAAATTATTTTCCTTTTTTATGGTGTATTCTGAACTGATATAAAGCAGAATGACTACAAAAGAGCTTGTCAGGATAGTCGCGCATAGTATTATATAAGCTTTATATCTGTTTTTTTGCTGGTTATGATAGATACAGATCAACGCAATAACTGCCAGGAGTACACATACAAGATTGAAAAAAAGATGCTCATCCCAGTCCATTTTTTCCAGAATACCCCCGCATGAACACGGAACAGACTCACTATAATGCAGGATCATATAGATATAAGCGGTGAAACTGGTCATTATCCCCAAAGAAAAGAATAAACCTGCAGGTCTTAAACGTGGAATCAGCAGCAGAATAACGATCAGTAATTCAATACTTATTACAGCGTAAGATAGCACTCCGGCATAAGCTGTCAGAATAGGAGACTGGGCAATCTGAACCTGATAATTTTCAAAATCAAGAATCTTGCTTACCGATGCGTACATAAACAGCAGTACAAAAAAGTAAGCAGTTAATGTCGGTAGTTGTTCAACGAGCTTTCTCATGGTATTTTATTAGCATTGGTATAAAAGAATCCATACAACTTTTTGTCCGCAATATTCCGGCATTGTTGATTTCTCAGCAATAATGATTGTTGTGGTGAAAGTCCCCTTGTTTTTCCATAGCCCGCTGACCGGACACTTTTGTCCTGATCTTATTGTCAGGATTGGAATTGATGTATCATTCATTTCAATGGTTATTGGTTTGTAGGTTTCCAATGGTCGCGATCTTTAGGAGGATCGCTTTCCATATATTGTGTGCTGTCTGATTTTGCAGAAAGACTATTAATATTGAGATTATTCTCCTGAGGACCTTCGGCTGATACAGATTGATCCGGATGACAGGCATGCAGGATTATAGTGATGATAATTCCTGATGAAATGTAAATTAAGGTTTTCATAATCTGGGATTTAAAAATTAGTGATCCCGGCCGGTTTTTATTAGAATTCTGAGAACGAATTTAGAACATCGACGGACTGAAAAAAATGATGTTTGGACTTGATTTATAAATTATTGAGGTATGTTTTGTAAATTAAATCAAAATATAATATTGATTTAATGTTTTGGAAATCAATTTGTTGTGTTTTATTTTGATGATTGTTAAATTCCCTTTCTGTTGAAATAATTTTATTCCTGTTTCAATTTGTGTACTTTTGAATAATAATCATTGTATTTCAAAAATTTGTGATGAAAACTTTTTCTGTTTTGAAAAAAGCAATATTTTTTTTTGTATTTATTAGCATTTTAACGGATGGTCAGAAGTTTTCAGACTACAGGGCACGTTATGATAACTTTGATGAAAATGATGCCCGTGCACTGGAATTTGTTAATCCCTATATTAAAGAAGCTGGAAAAACAAATAACTACAAAGAATTATCACAGGCTTACAGGGATGCAGTCTACTTTAGCAAAGACAGAAAACTTGTTTACGCCGATAGTACGATATGGGCTGCATTATTGTCAAAGGATTCTCAAACAATCGGAAATGCCTATCTCACTAAGGGCAGTATATATTATTTCACGTTACGTAAATATCAGAAAGCCTTAGATGAATATCTAAAGGCCTGGAAATATCTAAAAAATTCTGATAATTCTTATCTCTACTACAAAAATCTCTATCATATAGGAGTGGTTAAAAGCTATCTGGGATATTACGAGGAAGCCCTTAATATCTTCTTACAATGCAGCAGATATTATAATAAACCCCATACTTCGGAAACACTTTCCAATCTTCGATATAACAGAAAGAAGGGCTACCTGAACAGCCTTAATCAGATGGGCATTTGTCTTGTCCTGCTTGGCAGGTATCAGGAAGCAGCAGTGCTTACAGAACAGGGTCTGGAGCAATCATCAAATGATAAAGATTTTGATCTGGAAAGGAGTTATTTTTATAAACTTAAAGCAGTGCTGGGTTATCTTAATAATAAGGATAAAGAGGCGTTGTCGGATTTTGATACTGCTATAGGAGCTATTGAAAAGATAAATGACTTTACGAATGCCTCAGTTATTTACTTTTTGAAAGGTAAAATTCTGTTAAGAAATAAAAAAGACGATGAAGGAATAGGTTTCCTTAAAAAAGTGGATTCTGTATTTCAGCAAAATAATTTTGTTTTACCAGCGACCAGAGAAACATATGAGCTGCTTATTGATTATTACAGAAATAAGAAAGATCATAAACAAGAACTTTACTATACTAGACAATTATTAAAATTTGATAAAATATTATCTGCAGATTTTAAGTATCTCTCAACCAGGATTCATAAAGAATATGATACACAAGATCTGATGGAGTCAAAGAAAAAATTGGAAAATACCTCGTACTACGTTTATACCATAGCACTGCTTTCGTTCATCAGTGTTTTAGTGTTTTCTGTAGCAGGTTATTACAGAACAAGGAAAAAAAATAAAAAGGAAAAGGAGTATGTTCAACCAGATGAGGATGATCCTAAGCAGAGCAGTAGTGTCAAGACTTCCAGACTGCCTGAACATTTGGTGGAAGACATTCTAAGTAAGCTGCAGCAAATGGAAGAGAAAAATTTTTATCTTGAAAAGGGACTGACACAAAACCAGCTGGCCAAGAAACTGAAGACCAATACAGCATATTTATCTGCCATTATCAATGAGCATAAAGGCTGCAATTTTAATGCTTATATTAACCGCTTAAGAATTATATATGCAAAAGAAAGGCTTATTAACGATTCTCTATGGCGAAAATATGCGGTCGATGACCTGTCTAAAGAATGTGGTTTTTCCAACAGATCAAAATTTTCTAAATTGTTTCATGAAATGACTTCAATGAGCCCTGTTGAGTTTATCCAGAATATCGAGAATAGCAAAAATAATGATGGTACTGTTTAGGATTGATGAAAAGATGATTTGATTAATTTTTGTACTTTTTAAATAAAAATATGGAAATACAGCTGTTTTTTAAAAAGTGCAAAGAATTACAAAGAGAACTGGACAAAAAATTAGAGATGATTGATTCTACTCATAGTGAAGATAGGATAGGAGCCTGCGAAAAATCTTTGATGGAAATTGATACAGCCATAAGACTCATCAAATCAATGGTAGCCAGACTTGAATTTTCATCCGTAGCAGATGAAATTTATTTTTTTAAAGAACTCAAGCCGCTTTTTATTTCGCGTTTTATTTATTATTCAAATTTATTAGCTATTGAGGCGGCGAAACCGAATGCAGGACAATTAAGTTTAAAAGAATATTATAATTGTGAATTGCAATTGCTTAAAGATTTTTATCAGCAGCATATTGACTTTTATGAATATTACAGACGGAAAGCCGCATTTCTGGACCAGAAGTATTTTGTCAGGAATCAATTTGATCTCAAAACAAAACTTCAATCTGGGCTGTATAATTATGATGAAAAGTTTGCCACATCTCACGATCACCTAGTTGCCCAGATTCTTGCCAACGATCTTTTAGAGAAATATCTTTTACAATCGATCAGCCAAACAGAAGGATACATTTTTGAAAAAGTCACTGACAGGTCTCCCCTGAACTGGTCGGCTTCAAAGTCAGGATTGGTTGAACTTCTCTACGCACTTCATCAAACCTGCTGTTTCAACGGCGGAAATATTGAATTCAGTGAGGTAATACGTTTTACCGAAAAATCACTGAATGTTAATTTAGGGAACTTTTATAAGACCCTCCATGAAATTAAAAGCAGAAAAATTAACAGGACTAAGTTTCTTCAGCTTTTAAACGACAATCTTAATCAGTTTTTTGCAGATTGTGATCAATGAAGTGAACTTATGTCTTTTTTGCGGATAATCTTTCGGTAGTTATGACAGTCTACCGAAAGAATTTCCCAGTAAAGTGTAAACTTTGCTTTACTCTTAAAATAAATATCATGAACATTGACAGAACAAAATTTATGGCATGGATGGAGCGTATTATGACCCGATTTGATATTCTTGGCGAAAAATTAAGTCGAAAGCAAAATGATTTAAACAGTATTGACGGAGAACAGTTACTGGACAATCAGGATGTTTTGCAATTACTTAAGATCAGTGCCAGATCGTTGCAACGTTACCGCTCAGACAAAAGGCTGCCATATTATACAATAAGCGGAAAGTTGTATTATAAACTTTCTGATGTTCATCAGCTGATAAGAGATAGTTTTCGCCGGATTGAATGAAGAATATCGCAGATAAGCATCTTACAGTTATGAAATAAATAAGCCAATTAACTTTATTGGTTTAGATGGAGAGGTGTTAAGTCCGGGTTTGAAAGATAATTGGGATGGTGAATATACCCTTGTGACTGCCAAAAAATGATGTTGATATAGAGTTATGTTGTCGGGGAAAAAAGAAACGAGGATATGAACACAAAATTATTCATGCTATAATTTAAATTGATGTCTTATACATTTACATCCTGAGCAATGAAATAAAACCGGTAAGGCAATGGTATTCAATCCAATAAAGCAATCTCTATATGAAAACATTGATTCTGATTCTCAACTACGATTCTTGTAGATCAAGAAGTATAATCAAAAGTTATCCTGGATTATTCGAAGCTGTTAAGGAAAGTAAAAATTAGATCTAGCCCCTTGGCCCGAAATCTAGGGTGCTGTTAGCAAGTATAGACTTTCAATCACGACCAACCAGTATTTTTTAGTTACTTCACGTTGACTTTCATTTTTTAAATTATCAACATGAATCGAAATTGTGGTCTTATCCTTATCTTTAGTTGGAATAAACCTGACCTGCAAATGGGCACTTTCTTCAAAATCTTTATGCTTCCATGTAGTTCGGATGTGTGAATATTCTTTAAAAGTCGAAAAGTTCTGATCAACCCCCTCAGCCCAGTAGCCTAAGCCCCTGTCTGAAAAAAAGGTTTCCCAAAGTGTTTCCACGTTCGTTGGCATAGTTTTTCTGATTCCAAACTGCCAGCCGGCATCTTTCGTTAGTCCAATGTTTTTTGCCATGTTTAATTTTCTTAGTGTAATAAAGTTCGTATTCGAACTTAATGATTTTTTTCAATTGAAGCAAAAGTTCTTACCGGAAATATCCCGACACCTTTAAATTTTGGTGGAGCGGCGGTGAAGGAAAAAACTCTTAGCCGGCAATTTATGTAAATTACAAAGATGTTAGACAATCAAAATCCCTGTACCCAGTAGCTCTGTGTGAACTGGTCTTGTTCTGTTAGCCTTGTCATCTATATCCCAGCCAGTCTGTATTAGCACAGTCTTATTTCTGACTTCTCTATTTTTAAGATGATCTTCCATGATTTTCCAAATACCTGTAATGGTATATGGATATAACATTTCCTTATCCTCGAAGTTTTTCTTACTTGGATTTGATGATAAAGAGATAATTCAGGATGCACACAGTAGCAGGATTGCCGGAATTGATGGTGTGGATTACGTTTCGCCGGGGACTATACAGAGAGATCCGCCAATTAAGAGACCCTTTAAGATCAAACATCTAAATCACTCTTAGTTAAATTGTAAGTTTTGGCTACAACAAAGCTATTTTTGGCTACATTTTGCGATATAAGAACCTCGAACTTTGCTTCATAAAATAATATTAGAAATGAAAGTATTTGTTACAGGCGCTACAGGTTTCGTAGGAACAGCTGTAGTACAAGAATTATTAGGAGCTGGTCACAAGGTTCTTGGGCTTGCAAGGTCGGAAGAATCTGCAAAGAAGTTAATTAAAGCAGGAGCAGAGGTCCACCACGGTGACCTTACTGATTTTGAACGTCTGAAATCTGGAGCTAATGCAGCTGATGCAGTTATACACTTAGGATTTGTACATGATTTTGGGCGGTTTGAGGAAATGTGTGAATTGGATAGGGATGTAATCGGCGCCATAGGAGATGCTCTGGTCGGTACGGACAAGCCCTTTCTCATCACTTCCGGCACTGCACTTTTTTCAAAAGATGGCATCACAACTGAGAAAGACCGCAACGTCCATCACCCACATCCGAGGATTGCAACTGAAAATGCCGCTGACGATCAGGTTGCAAAAGGTGTGCGTGTCGCCGTGATTAGATTATCGCCATCTGTGCATGGTGAAGGAGATCAGATCGGCTTTGTTCCGCTATTTATCAAAATAGCAAAGGAAAAAGGTGTCTCTTCGGTTATTGGTGATGGAAATAACCGCTGGCCAGCTGTGCATCGACTGGATGCGGCAAGGCTCTACCGATTGGCGCTGGAAAAACCATTTGAAAATGGAACCAGATATCATGCAGTATCCGAAGAAGGAATTGAGCTCAAGACAGTAGCCGCTGAAATTGCGGATCGTTTAAATATTCCTTTTACCTCGCTGAATTCTCAGGAAGCTGATCAGCATTTTTCCTGGTTTACGCATTTTGCAGAGCTGGATAACCCCACTTCAAGTGAATGGACAAGGAATGCGCTGGGATGGAATCCTGTACATCCAACTTTATTGGAAGATTTAAAAGGTTCGTATTATTTTTCGGAATTCCGATAATCTGTATTTTTGTTTTTATCGATTTTAATATAAAAGCACATAATTCCATGTCCGATAAGCCTGTTCGAATTAAGACCATTTCAGACTTCCACAAACTACGTGGCCTGCCGGGGCCGAAGCACCCGCTTATTAGTGTGATCAATTTTGAAGATATGACCGAGCCTACAAAAGTCGGAAAACAGAGCCTTCTGTTTGATTTTTATATGATCTCGTTAAAACGTGATATGGAGCACAAGTACAGGTATGGGCAGAATGATTATGATTTTGATGAAGGAGTGATGTTTTTCATGGCCCCACATCAAGTTTTAAGTGTGATACGTGAAGAACAAGGAAGGAATCCTTCCGGATGGATGCTAATGATCCATCCGGACTTTCTCTGGAATACGGCACTTTCCACTTCTATCAAAAGATATGAATTTTTTGATTATTCTGTTAATGAAGCGCTGTTCCTATCAGAAGATGAGGAACTGAAAATGAAGCAGATCATTGAAAATATCAAACAGGAATATCAGAGCAATATAGACCAGTTCAGCCAACACATTATTATTTCTCAATTGGAAACTCTATTTAATTATTCCCAACGTTTTTATCAGCGCCAGTTTATAACACGTAAGAAAGTCATTCATCAGTTTTTGGAGAGGTTGGAAAATTTTCTTTCGGATTATTTTGAAGGAAAAAATATAATAGAGCATGGCTTGCCTACGGTGCAGCTGCTTTCCGAAAAGCTAAATATATCACCCCAATACATGCGTGCGATGCTCAAATCGTTGACCGGACAAACCACGCAGCAAATCATCCATGAAAAGTTAATCGAAAAAGCCAAAGAGAGACTTTCCACAACTGAACTTACCATAAGCGAGATCGCCTATGAACTGGGCTTTGAACACCCACAGTCATTCAATAAACTGTTTAAAGCGAAAACTAATATTTCACCGTTAGAGTTCAGGAATTCATTCAATTAAGGAAGTGGTAGCGACTTCATCAAATAGTGTGCTGAATAAATTACGGCTGATATAATGGACAATATCATTGGCCCATTACATCATTAAATAGCGTAAAAATATAAAAGGGGCCCAAGCCGGAATTGAACAGGTTTTTATGTTGATGGCGATGGGTGTTGTGCGGTTTACTTAGACAGTGAAGAAGCCAGACCAAGCGTGGAGACATAACAACTTCAAACTTTTCAGAGTAAGATGAAAGGTTTGAAGATATGGAGATGCTAATGAACTTAGAATTACTTAAATTACACTACCTGTAGCTGTTAAATCGTATATGTATCCTTAATTAAGTATGATGTTTACAAATTATTGCGCTAGGAAAGCATTGATTTTGTGTTTGAAATTTGTTATAAAGTAGAAGATGTTTATTAAAATTAAAGTACTTAGATTTCTGCATATGTATTATTTATTTAGTGACAGCCTCTTCTTTATAAGTATATACGTTATAGGGAAAGAGATTTTTCGCTAGTACTTTTGAAACTAAACTGCTAATTAGTAATGGTAGCAGCAAAACATATCCACTGGGAACAAGACTTGAAATAATAAATATTGCTGTAAAAGGTGCATGGATTGCAGCAGAAAGCATTGCCGCCGCACCAAAAAGTGCAAAATTAATAGTCACAAGTTGAGTTCCGAGATAATGGTTACAAAGCTGAGCAAACAAAACACCTAATATTGCACCTGTTACGATACTAGGCGCAAAGACACCACCGTCACCACCAGCTCCTAATGTAAGTGAGGCTGCAAGGGGTTTTAACAGAACGAGCAGGATCAGCGGAAAGAAGTATAATAGATCAATAGATTTATCTAAACTATTTCTTAAAATTTCTTCAAGACCATGATAACTGTCACCATAGAGTGCTGGCAAGAAAAATATAAAAACTCCTACCGTTATTGCTCCAATATTAACTCGGATAAAGTTGTTTTTTATCTCTGCAAAATAAGATTTTGCATAGATAACAATCTTAGTAAAATAAAGTGCCAAAACTCCTCCTATCAATCCTAAAATAATCACAAAAGGAATTGCCTGCCACCGCCATTCTTTTACTGCAAAAGTAAAGAGGGGAGTGGAATCAAAATAATAAACAATAATTGATGCAATGAACATCGAAGTTAATGCACTAAGTAGTAAAGTCCTGCTGTATCTTCGTGCAATGACCTCAAATGCGAAAAACAAACCACCCAACGAACTTCCAAATAGCAGAGTTACGCCAGCAATAGCCCCTGCACATATCAATTCGGTTTTGTAAGCTCCTGCAGGTTGTAATCTCTTATAAGCTTGGTTACCTACTGTAGCGGTTGCAACAACGGTTGAGACTTCAACTCCCGTTGATCCGCCAAAAGCAACAGTTAAGAAGCCATTAATGTAGTGTGAAGGAATTTTAAAAAAGGGCAGGTGATCTTTCCTTGTTTCCAATGTCGTATAGATTTCTTTTATTCCCTTATTCTTTCTGCTTTGAAAAGCATATTTTCTCAGGAAATATATCAACGTAATACCAATACTTGGTGCGATAATATAAAATCTCGGATCAAAGCCGGAAATTTTTTCAGATAATTTTTCCTGTACATAAGCAGTACTATGCTTTAAGCTATAAGCCAGCACACAACAAATTATACTGACCAAAATTGAACAAGCAATCAATTTTAGATAACTATATCGAACTACTTTTTTTCTGTATATCGAAGTGCTTTCCATAATAATAAACATTAAACAACTGCAAAGGTAAGTGATATTCTTTTGAGTTTTTCTTACCTCTATATAATTTGAGGTAGAAATAGCTCTCTCAAATACGCAGTATCAGGTTTTAGTAAAATATTTTACTGTTAATCAATTTTAATACATGATCACTTTCCATTTTCTTAATAGTTCTAATCACGGTTTCAATTCGTAAACCTGTAATGGATGCCATTTGTTTTCTGGTTAAATAAACCTCAAATGAATATTTTTCTTTGTTATTGCTGTAGCTTTTAAAGTAGTCAAGAATTCCCAAAAGCCTCACCTCTGGTCTTAATGATAAATTATGCTGCATCATGACAAATTTTTGGTACAATCGTTTGGATATAAACTTGTTGATGTCTAAAGATACATTCGGATGATCAGCAAGTAATTTAAAGAAGTTGTCTTTTGGAATGGTAATGATTTCACAAGGAGTTAAGGTTATCGCGTTGACAGGATATTTCTCGGTGATAAAAAGAAGTAACTCACAAACGCTCTGTCCTGAAAACAAAATACTTTGAATAATCTCTTTCCCGTCTTCATCGTAATGATTTAATTTCACTCTTCCCTCTGTTATTTGATAGTAGCGTTTTGGAGTATCACCTTCTTGAAATATTGTTTCATGGGCTTTAAACTGGGATGTTTCTGCACCGTATAACGGCAAAAGATTTTGATCGATAATCATAATAATATTGAGTTAGAATTAAAGTTAATAGAATATCAAAAATTAAATGTTCCTGATTATACCAGATCTTTTAATAATTAGTATCTAAAGATAATATAAAAACCAGCAACCAAAAATTTCTTGATTGTATTGGTTACCTAAATTTTTAAATACATATAGGTAAAATTGTTCCTTTGACAGATTGACATTTTGTACTCATAATTCGTATGTATGATTTAGGTCATACACTTGAAGTGTCCTTTACCATTACCTTTGGATGCTAGTTAATTGCGCACTCATTAGTGATATATGCCGCTTTTTAAATTCTGCAATTTAATTAGTACAAGTTTAATACCCCTAATAATTTTTTCAATATGCTGGTTGATGAAGATTTACTTTTTCATTATGGAGGACAATTAGTGAAATTCACCAAAAATGATTTGATATTTAGAGAATCGGAAATACCCAAATTTTATTATCAGATAAAATATGGCAATGTGAAAATCAACAATTATCATCAGGAAGGAAAAGAATTTATCCATAGTTTACCTTCGACCGGGCACTGTCTTGGAGAAACTTTTATATTTTCCGAAAGACCTTATCCCGTCAATGCAGTAGCAATGAATGATGTAGCAGTTATTAAAGTTGGAATAGCCAGATTTTTTGATCTGATTCACAGTGATAGAAGCATATTATTTAAACTTTATCAATATACCTCTGAAAGAATGCACTACCGTTATGTGATGTTAAATAATTTATCATCCACAAACACCTTCAGTAAAATAATCTGTGTGATGGACTGTTTGAAGCAATATCATAATGTGACAGAACAATACGCTTATCAAATTCCCTACACCCGTCTTGAAATTGCGTCGCTAACAGGGCTAAGAATAGAAACTGTGATAAGAGTATTAAAAAAGATGGAACGTGAAAATATTGTAAAAAATATTGGTGGAAAAATATTTTATTAATACTTTCAATCATACCTATTTATCCTATTGTTGGTTAGCCTGTTATTTTACCATTCGATGTGCTCCTGTGACAATTGCTCCGCCTTGTTTAGTATATTCTTTGAGTAACTTATTGATATATCTGACCGGGTGAAATTGTGCCTGACTTTAATTTCAATGGTCTTTTAATAGCTTAGTTGGTCTTGCTGTGCTAGGCACACCGCTGGCAGACCTGCGGCACTAAACGTTAACTTAAAAAAAGTGGAAATTATTCATGGTTTTTACTTTAAGTTTTCGAAACTAAATTGTCGAATCTTTCACCGTTTTATCAGGTGTTTTTTCAGTAGTTACTATGTTTTTCGAATCTTCTGTGGATACTATTTGCGGGCTCCATTTTGCATGTTTTGAAGGTTTAAGTTGATGCCCCATTTTTTTAGCGTAAACCTTAGTAAATTCTGCACCAAAGAAAATAATCTGACAGGTATAATTAATCCACAACAACAGTAAAATAACAGTCCCGGCGGTACCAAATGCAGAGCTGGGATTGAACGTTTCAAAATAAAAAGTGAGGATATACTTTCCAAGTGTAAACAGTGCTGCAGTTACTGCAGCTCCAACCCACACTGATTTCCATTGTAACTCAACATCCGGCAGAATTTTGAACATGGCCGCGAAAAGAAATAATGTAACAAGAAAGCCTACAACAATATTAATAATATTAACCATAACCAGGGTTTCCAACCCGAAACGATGGATAACCCAATCGTTAGCAAGACCGATGAAAGAACTTAGTAGCAAGGTAATGAGCATAAGAAATGCAATGACAATAATCATCCCCAAAGAATTCGCACGGTCGAGAAGATATTTTTCCCAGGCCTTTTTAGGAGTTGCCACGATATCCCACAGTTTATTGAGGGATTTTTGAAATTGGAAGAAAAGTGAAGTTGCCCCAAAAACAAGCGTAACGATTCCAATGATTTTCATAACAATGTTCTTTTTATCCACCATGCCGGCTACGACCATCTCTTCAAGGCTCTTACCAACATCTTTCCCCATCATGCTCCCGATAAGTTTAGTGATTTCTCCTCGTACCGCTTCTTCACCAAAGAATATACCCGTGAACCATATAACTATAATTAAAAGCCCAGGAATCGAAAAAATTGCGGTATAGGCTAAGCTGGCTGCCTCGGTCCCCAGATCCCGTGCACTCCAATCCTTGTATGTGCCTTTAAGTATTTCCCAAAAATTTTTAATTGTTTTCATGATGTATAGTATTAACGGTAAAAATCAGGTCTATAACTTTTACTTAATATTGTGAAACTCACTGGGTCAAAACTTTATTACTTGGATATCACTTCTCATTCTTAAATTGGTCTGTGAAAATTAGCATAGAGTTTCTTAGATTTGAAACAGATTATTAATCTTTCTTTTTATAACGTTCATGTTATCGAACTGATAGTAAGAAATGCGCAGCTGTCTCAACTTTTCCGCAATTATCTTTCAACTTTCGCTACAAAGATCACCGCTTTTCAATGGATTATCGTATGCTTCAATGGCATGCTTTTCACCAAAAACTATATTCTCCAAGGTTCCTTAATCACTATTACTTGTCGGTATGGAATTTTTAATATCGATCTAAGTTCGGTGCAGACTACCAGCCAATGATAATGATTCCTCATCAGGATTTCTACCTCTTTTAGTAATGAGATTAATAATTTTCATTCTTCATTATTTTTGACTGAGAGATAATTTTATCATATTCTCCCTTTAGATCAGCATAGCTTTTCCCAAACTTTTCCTTCGGTGCTTTCAAAACCTTTAATTCTGTCATTGGTAGTATGAAGTAATTTATTAAGTGCTGAAATTGCTTTATTTATTTTCCATACTGATTATTTTTTGAATGATTAAACAATAAATATGCCTATAACATTTGTTTTGTGGTATGTTAAGGCTTTATTTTTATAAAGTTCGCAAACAACTAATATATTAATCCATTATATTTGGGATTTAATTATTTGAACAGCAGCTTATTAATTATTGTCATTAATGTCAGTTATCGAAATGGTGAACTAATGTACATTCTGATGGGGAATTATGCCTGTGTATCTTTTTTGACAACAGTAATTTCCCCAGTATATTCAATATAAACACTTCTGATAACATTTAGATCATCAGTTAAAGCAGATTTCCTGATCCCCTGCATTATATCTTCTTTGCAGATCTGAGCTCTGGACATACCAGCATGTAAAAATTTACCATCATTAAAAACCATTATTTTCTCTCCATCTACAAGTTTGTTAAAAGAAGAACTTTTACTTTTCAGCCAACTTACAAACCTATGAAGAAGTACGATTGCCAGACAAGTAACAATGACAGGGATGAAAGGGGAGGCTCCCACCACAGCCCGGCTTAAAATAGCACCTAACAGGATTACAATGATATTATCCAAAGGAGAGCCTATACCAAAAGATCTGCGACCGGAAATACGGATCAGTATCAATGCCGATATGAATACCGTTACACCACGGATTCCCATTTGAAAACTATCCAGCGAAGTATCTATATCCCAAATTTGTTTCAGAATATCCATGAGTAAGTTTTTAATGTTGATAACAAAAATGATACCGGGCAAAAGCTGTTGAATGCATAAAATTTAAATGATTAAAGAGATTATAAAACCAAAATAAGCTTTCCAGTTAAGAAAAAGCTTCTACGAATTTCAAGTAAGATGTAATTTTAACAGACCAAAATTACCCTTATTATTGATAAAGGAAATCAAAAAAGCTTTCTGATTAATGGAGGTGAAACTCCACAGACAACATTTGCCTCCAATATTCTTTCATAAAAATCATCTACATTCTGTTTCTTTTGAATATGGATACATCCTGCGTTATGATAATCTTGCTTTTCCAAGAATGTAGAATAGTTCTCTTTTCTGCGGGCTATTAAACTTGATACCATAATGACTTCAATACGGACATCTCTTTGTAAAGACAGTAACCCAAAAGCTTTGGCTAGCAGTTGGTATGATGTTAACTTACATTTTGCTTCATCAGTAGTAATTTTATCATTACCACTAATAATAATTAATCTGCCTTTTGAAATCATACTTAATTATTCATTAATTGTTTTGATATGATTATCTTTTTTGAGCTTTACTGTATCCGATATTTCTTTTATTGTTTGGATTGTATCGGACGCTTTGTCATTCACCGTTTCTTTTTTTATTATCCTGGTTAATATATTGTGTTTCAGATTTTGTACATGCTAATACTGTTGTACATAGTAGGAAAAGGTATTGTGTTACATATTTCATAATAATTATTTTGATGATCAAACTTAGCGGTCAAAAAACGAAAGTTTTATGATGAGAATCACAACTGTTATAGATTATTGTAATGTTTGTTTTTCGATAATTATTGATGACCCTTAAAACGATCTACTAATATATCACACAAAATAAATATTAAACTACTTTGCTATATCCCAACGTGAAGGCACAATTTTGATATTCAATGATGTTTCTCTTTAATATTATCTGAAATTTAAAATGCTTTTCATTTTTAAGATTTGGCCAGATAGATTGATTCACCAAGAATATTCGAAAGTATTTACGTAAAGAATCTTTACATTAATTGGGAGTGGTGGTAGTAAGACTGATGTCCAATTATTTTTTTAGACAAGAGATAATAGACTGGTTATTTGTATACCATAGCGTCAATCGTTTTTACTATTGTGTGCAATCAACGATGTGATTTAGAAAGTGCAGTCTTACTATATTTGACCTTATACTCAAAAATAATGTTTACATAAGATTTACATTTACCTACAAAGATGTAGCTAATTATAGAAAATGTTAATTCATGTAGTAGATTCTAAAAAGGCTTCATTGTATATTAAGCTGTCTTTTGATACAGCTTTCAATCAATATAAATTAGTACTTTGTCAATTTCCTCTTGTTTATACTGCATTTATACTGCATTTGATTTTAAAATGCTGAAAATCAAAATAAAACAAAATGCGGTATAAATGCAGTGCGTATATTTTCTTGTAAGATAAGTATGTTTGTGATACAATATTCTTTAAAATCAATTGGACTTGAAACGTTTTAAATCAAATTGAAAAATGAAAATTAGCTTCACATAACCGCATAAAATTTGTCTTACAATGAGAAAAATAATTACGCTGTCGGGTAAAACTTATCTCTATGTATTAAGTATAAAAGAGGTAAGAAGGAATACAGAATATGCAACAGGATAGATGACTGGAAACATACTCAAATTGTACCCGAACTTACTGCATGAGCCCCTCAATTTATTTCAATAATAGCAGTTCCCGAAGGTTCTATTACACGCTTGGTGAATAAAGGTATAATTCATAACAATTATGGATTATACCGTTTTTTAACCGACAAATTAACACTATTAAACACATTTTATATTTATTAATTAAAACATTTATTATGAAGAATTTTTTATTGCCCACAGCTTTATTCTTTTCGTCCATGGCTTTTTCCCAAGTAGGAATAAATACTACAACACCAAAATCTACATTGGATGTGAGCGCAAAAAGAAATGCCTCGGGAATTGCAGACAATACGCAGGTATATGGACTAATACCGCCTCGCATTACAAGAGCAGAGCTAACGGATAATACAGCCGTTTATAATGCAGATCAGAGGGGAGCTTTAATTTATGTCGGTGATGTAACAGGGGGAGATACCAACCCGCCTAGAAGTAATGTGAATACTGTCGGTTACTATTATTTTGACGGTACACTTTGGCAAAAAATATCAGCGCTGTATACAGCAACCAATGGTGTAACGATGTCTGGTAATAATTTGAAGTTGGGAGGAAGTCTTACGGAGCCAACCAATATATCGGGGGTTACCGGTGTGAATAAACTTACTATCACGGGAGCTGGTGTTGATGCTATTAATTTTGACAGCAATACTTTAAGCATTGATGCATCTAATGATAGAGTTGGGATCGGAACAAATAGCCCTTCTGAAAAATTGGATGTTGCAGGTAACATTTCACTTAATACCAATCAGACAGGGACGGCTTCATCATTAAAGTTTTATGAAGATACGGCAAACGGAGCTAATTCCATATCAATACAGTCGCCTTCCAGTCTTCCTGCAAATAGAACACTGACACTTCCATCAAATGCACCTGCCAACGGATATGTCCTTACAACCAATGCTTCTGGAGTAACACAATGGGGAGCTATGAACCCAGCCTCAGCAACCTTAGCTTCGATATCACTATCTAACGAAGCATTAGGAGCTACCAACATTACGAACGGTGGGGTTGACGGCGGAAATGTAAACCAAAGATTTTTCCAAAAATTTGATACTACAGTTACCGACCCAAATGGGCGCTTTAATCTGAGCAACGGGACGTATACAGTTGCACAATCCGGTATTTATTTAATTTCTGCTTACATCATGCCCAATTCTACTCCGGGCAGAAATCTCTCAGGTTTTTTCTATCCCGTAAACCTTGAAATAAGAAAAAATGCAGGTGGAAATGCCTCTGGGGGCACTATTATTATGGATAATGCCACCATAAGATGGGCAACACCTCTACAGACAGCATTACGTTATTCTGTGCTTGTTACCGGAATGGTTTCCTTAAATGCAGGAGATACCCTTAACGCTGTGGTTTATCTTTCCGGAACAAATGCCGCCGCCAGTGCAAGTGGTGGGATTTCATATCCTACTAGCTTTGGTTATGCAAACGTTGCTGAATTTAAAGCATTGTTTAGTGTTACGGCATTATAAGAAAAATCTTATATAGTACTTCACTAGGATTCATAATAGGGCTGCTTATGTTACTCATTATTAAACTTCAATCTTGTCATCAGTTATTTTATAATGCAATATAGTATACCATATAAGGAGTGAAAATTTGACAACAAATGCAGAAAAAAATACAGAGCGACAGCGGGTTCTTTTTATATTTTTTGCAGAGGGTCAGATGGTGTGTAGCGAACTGATTAGCCAATAAAATAAAAATGAAAATGGTCTGTTCGTCATACTAAGCTTTTGAGTTTTAAATTATAAAATTAAATTGTAAGAAGTTTCATTTTATAGAGAATTACTTGATGAAGATGAGCTTTGTAATTCCTGTTTAATTTGACTTAAATGAATAATCATAGGCAAAGGTTTTGTCTAGCTCTGGTCAAGGTTGCAAATTTGCCAAATGGCGTCAACTAAATACAGTTGATGCCATTATTTTGGGATGGTAAAATAGATTTTCGATTCCTATCATTTGAGGCTTATTTAACCAGAAAATAAGTGACATCCATTACAGTTTACGAATTGAACCCGGAATCAGAACTAGTAAGAAAAATGGTGGCAATTCAATCACAATCTAATAATCTTCACATCGGATAAAGACACCTTAACTTATTTGAACCAAAGAGCTTGAAATATGTTTGAGTTTTGATATTGATGTATTTTATATTTTGTAATAAATTGAGTTTATGATTGAAAAAAAAGAAAGTATAGTAGAGTATGATTTAGGCCATATTGTTTAAATAGTGCCTCATATTATATTTGCTTCATATGAGTACTGATAAATCAATAGGTAACTATAACAATTTTCGGAGGGAATATCGTCTGATAAATATTTATTAGTTAGGCGCAATCCACTTTATGATTTTCTCCCAATCCTAATTTAGAGAGACAGATGACTGAACTTCCCATTAATATTCAAAAATATTTTAGTAACCCAAAAACTTAAACAAATGAAACACCAAATCAATCAAGAAAATCTTTCTACTGATTTTCTCATTCAGAACAATGATTTTAAAAATGTAATTTCAATTTTTAAAGCTGTAAGTAAATCCCTTCCTAACAAAACAGCTATAATATCTGAAACCGAAAGTATCTCTTATGGTGCGTTGGACAGACGTTCTGACCTTTTAGCTTCCTACTTGCAAACTTTGGAACTGAAGGCAGGAACCTCTGTGGCGGTATGCATGCCACAATCTGTAGACCGGATTATATCCTTTTTGGCTGTACTTAAAATTGGCGCCGCCTATATTCCTTTGGATGGACAGCTGCCCGAAAGCCGAATGAAAATGATGCTTGATAATGCTCAAACAGAACTGATTATTACGGGTAGTACTTATATCGATAAGTTTGCTGGAATGGATCTTAAACTCCTCACAATGGATAACCGTGTGTATGAAGCCTTGGAGTACAATAAACAGTTGATACAACCTGATCAGATAGATCCTATGCAGACGGCATATATTATCTATACTTCAGGTAGTACCGGAGTGCCAAAAGGCGTTGAAATCCATCATGAAGCATTTTACACTTTTGTACATTCGTTTACCAATCTTTGGGGATTTTCCGCGAAAGATAGAACGCTTCAGTTTAGTTCAACCGGCTTTGATGTTTCGATCATCGATATGTGGATTCCTTTATTTAGCGGAGCCACTATATTTTTATATCCTGATAATAAAATAATAGGAAAACCATTATTGGATTTTATTGTCGATCATAATATAGATGTTGTTCCTTACCTTCCTCCGGCTGTATTGAGCACTCTTCCGACAGATGTTCCTATTGGCAGCCTTCATACATTATCAATAGCCGGAGAAGTTCCTTCTGAGCAGACCATTAAGAACTGGTGTAAACGTGTACGTCTTATTAATGTATATGGACCAACAGAAACAACCGTAAGTGTTGTGAGCCATCAGTTTAAAGATGATGATACAAATCCCCATATAATTGGTAAGCCACTGGATAGTGCAGATATACATATCCTTAATAAGGATCTTGAGTATGTAAATAGTGGGATCACAGGTGAAATTTATATTGGCGGTAAGCAAGTGGCTAAAGGGTATATAAATAAACCTAATGAGACAGCAGAAGTCTTTATTGAAGCTCCGGTATGGATGAAATCAAAATATGGATCTGATTATCGACTTTATAAATCAGGGGACCGCGGATTTTGGCGGCAAGACGGTAATATAGAGTTTGTCGGAAGGCTTGACGATCAGGTGAAATTAAGGGGATTCAGAATTGAATTGAAAGAAATTGAACATCATATAGCACAGCTGACACAAGTTGCTAATGTAGCAGTAAAAGTTCATCGTCCACAGACGGGATTACCAATACTTATTGCATTTTTAGAATTGTACGATAATGACAAAGAACGGATTTCACTGGAAGACATCCGCGCGAGGTTAAAACAGAGTTTACCTACCTATATGCTTCCTGAAAAAGTTATTTTATACGATAAACTTCCTTTGACATTGACAGGAAAAATAGACAAAAGCAAGTTGCATATCCCATTACAGAAGACTGAGAGAAAAGCAAAAGCAAAAGTTGAGGCAGAGGATCTTAAACAAGAATTGACTGAAATATGGATGGACTTGCTGAATCTTGAGCACATAGATGAAAACGACAACTTTTTTGATCTTGGGGGACATTCTTTAATGTTAGCTCAACTGCATGAGCGCTTGCCTTTAAATGTGCAGAAAAAAGTTTCGCTTCCAGAATTATATCGTTATCCTACAATCAATCTTTTTGTAACCGAAGCAGAAAACAGATTGTATCAAAATGAAGCCAGTCAACAGCAGAAAGCCCGATTTGTAGAGGAGCAGCTATTAAAAGATGCGGAACTACCTTTTGATTTTGAAATAACAGTACAACCTGACCCACAGATTTTAGCTAATCCCCGTCATATTTTTCTTACAGGAGTTACAGGTTTTGTTGGTTCACACTTATTGGAAGAGCTTATTCCAAAAAATCCTGAAGCCCTGATCTATTGTCTTGTGCGTGCCGAAAATGAAGAGTTAGCTTTAGAACGCATTAAAAGTACATTTTTAAAATTCAAATTGGTTTGGCATATTGAATATGAAAATAGAATAAAGATTATTTTAGGAGATCTGACCGAGCCTAAGTTAGGGACTGACGAAAATACATATGAAAAACTACTAAAAGATATTGAGGTTATTTATCATATGGCAAGCGATGTAAGTTATGTAAAACCATATGAATATATTAAAAAGCCTAATGTTGATGGAATGGCAAATATACTTCATCTTGCTGTTAATGATAAAACTAAATTTTTGATCATTTCTTCTTCAATGGGTGTGTATAGCTGGGGAAGAAGCTTTACAGGGAAAACCTGGATGACAGAAGATGAGCCTATTGAACAGAATCTGCCTGCGGTTTGTCGTGATATGGGGTATATCCGAAGTAAATGGGTAATGGAAAGTATGGCCTCAAAAGCGCGTGAAAAAGGGCTGCCATTGATCAATTTCCGTTTAGGTTTTGTTGTATGTCATGGAAAAACTGGCGCAACACCTTTAAATCAATGGTGGAGTTCTCTGATGCGCTCATGTATTGAGCTGAAAGCATTTCCATTGGTCATGGGTCTAAAAGATGAAGTAGTAACAGTTGATTACGTTTGTAAAGCGATGGCACATATCAGCCGAAAACCGGAAGCTCTAGGGCTAAATTTCAATCTGAATCCACTACCGGAGCATGATTTATCTCTTACCGATTTTTGCGTTCGAATTAGTGATTATTGTGGATTGGAAATGCGAGGTTTGGATTTCCGAAATTGGTTTGAGCAATGGAGGAGAAATCAGGAACTGCCAATTTACTCTTTGTTTTATTTGTTTACCGATGATGTGCATGAAGGTAAATCCCTTGTTGAGGCCTATGAAAATACTTATTATTTTAAAAGCAGCAATACAGAACACTTTCTAAAAGACACAGATATCAGGCCTGCGGTTTTTAATAAAAATGTAATTGAAGCCTATCTAAGGTTTATGAAAATGATTTAATGTTTTCAATAAAAGATGGCTATTACTGATTTTCTGTAATAGCCACTTTATAAGTGGTAAAAAATATGAAAATAAATTCAAAGCTAGTAGTAATATTGCTTTTATAAAGTCTTGATACAGTTAATAGTATTTAGTAATAGGTACTAAAAAGCGAAACTATGAACATCAAATATTTTTTGGGAAAAGCAGCTTTTTGTCTGCTTCTTTTCTTAGGAGTGTTGAGCAGTGGCAGATCTGCAACATGGGAAGTCGATAGTCTGCGGAAGGAAATACATAATAAATGGCTTAACAAAGGTGATTTTAACAGCATCATTTTAGCAGAAAAAAAACTGATTATTAAATGTAAAAAACTAGGCTATATACCAGGTGAAATAAAAGGGTATATCAATATTGCCCATGCACTCAGCGGTATAAATAGGAACAAAGAAAGTTTACAATTTCTGGATATCGCCCGAAAAAAGCTCACGAACTATAATGACGCGGGACTTGAGGCTCAGATGAATCATGTGTATGGAGTAAACTATTTTTCCCTCGGGCTACATAAAAGAGCATTGCAAAGGTTTAATAAAGCTTTGGAAGCAGCCAAAAGAATTTCGCATGAAAAAGAAAAGCAGAGAATACAATACTCTGTTTATGATTGGAAACGTTCTTGTTTTGGTTTTTTAGGGTTGGTAGACTCAGTTTACAGTAATGAACGAAAATGTATGAAGTCACCAATGCCGATGCTTTATATAACTATTGCAAATAGACATTTCAAAAACAATAATATCGATTCTGCAGAGTATTATATCAATAAGGCTAACCATTTGTTATTGATAAAAAAAATTCCTGTGGAGGGAAAAGCTAATGTGCTAAGAGCTTATGGAAGGCTTAATATAGAAAAAAAAGAATACAATAAATCGTTGCAGTATTTATTGGAATCATTAGCTATTACGCATGGGGCAGGACTCCGAAAAAGGACTTTAGAAACGTATAAGCTTTTGGCAATAGTGTACAAACGTCTCAACAATCTGCAAAAAGAAAATGAATATCTGGCAAAATATTCTCGGTTAAATGACAGCTTGCGGGAAGGTGAAAAGGTAGCTTTAAATACATCTGTAGAAGATATATTGGCAAGTCAGGAAGAAGATTTTACAGCCAGCAGTAAGAATTTCTATTATGGTTTCGCAAGTATTATTTTAGTGAGCACAGTCATTATTTTGATCATTGATAATGTTCATAAAGTAAGATATAAAAAGCAAGATAAAATGCTAAATGACAAAAAACATGAAACTGACATTCTCAGAAGAAAACTTGAAAACCTTTATGAGGAAGTCGTTCAGCTTGCTATAAAATCAGACCCGTCTTTTATCCATAAATTTAGGGAAGCTTATTCAGACTTTTATGATAATTTGACAAAAGAAAATCCTGCTCTTACCGCGAATGATATTCTGTTTTGTGCTTATATAAAATTAAATTTTTCCAATAAAGAGATCGCGGAGTATGCGCATCTGTCTATAAGAACTGTAGAATCAAAAAAATACCGTTTAAAGAAAAAACTGGGTATTTCTTCTGAATCGGATTTTAATAAATGGATCACAAAATATTGATATTCCTATTTAATAAAATTTACAATCTATTACTGTAATCAATTGTATAATTGTCAAGAGTGGTACAAAGGCATGTGTTACCTTCCGTATCAACAAATTACATTTTCTGACAATGTTGTACCTCATTGTATCATTACTAATTGTCTTATCTTATTTCAAGGAATACAATCAGATATTGCGGATCAATAAAATCACAAAATATTTTTAATTCTCTCAACAACTAAATAAAAATCTTTCTCAAATGAAAAAAATATAATAATTCTTTATTTATTAACGGCATCTCCTGCGTTTGTGCAAGTTGGCTTAATGAAGTAAATCCCTCTGCCATGCTGGAGGTTAGATCAAAGGGCAATACAAATACAACTAAGTAATTCTAACGGAACAGAACTCCTGATAATTCTTGATAATGGAATGTTGGTGTTAATGTGGTGGCTCCTACAACAAAACTATATACTAATGGCAGTGTACGTTACGAGAATCTCCCTGTTATTTCAGCAAATTTATCTCCTCTTGTAGTAAAACCAGACGGAACTTTAGGGATGTATTTGCCGGAGACTACCATTTACGGTTTCCCGTAGAGTTATTACTACAGCCTCACCGTATATTTACAAAGTTTTATTAAGAGACAAGTACAGAATGTTTTTTATCCCTAGCTATGCTGGGGATTTTTTATATTTGTATTACTTGAATTATGCAAGTTTCTACTGATTTAACAGAAGGACCTCCTGCGGGAGGTTTTTTCAATAATGATCCAAAGAAAAAGAAAACCTCTCAATAGGAGAGGTTGCATGATTAAGTAGTCGGCTTTCATAACAGACTTTAATCAAATATAATAAAATTTCTTGCAAAACATAAAAAAATGAAGGTTTTTGGTGAAAAAAATGAGCCCATCCGCAAAAAAGGGTTTATTAAACCAGTATTTTACAAAAGCACTTCTTAACCTCCTTTTGCTCTGGGAGTTTCTTTATGAGCTGAGTCATAAATCAATTGAAAGAGAGTTATTAAATTTGTACTGTTAATAAATAAATTTTAACATAAGTTTTTATACCTCCTGCTGTCCGGGAGGTTTTTATTTATTTAATAAATCCATACCGTAAATTTGATCGTATATTAAAATACAACTCATTAGTTGAGTTTTCATGGTTATTAGTTTTATCCTCGGAGAGATCCGGGGATTTTTTGTTGAGATGAAACTTCTTGCAATTTAGGATATTTGTAAGCTAATTTTTTATTTCATACCACAAAAGCGTTATTTTCATTAAATAGTGAAGATTTTGGTATGTGCCTTGTTAGTGTTAATGCAGATTTTGAAACAAAAGACATAAGACACCACATCATTTATCTATACTTAATCACACACTTTAAACTTCATTTTTTAATGGAGTTTTTTTATTTTTGTGAGTATTGTGGATTATTTATGAACTAATAAATCTGTAGTTGACTCTCATTTTTAAAGGTATATATTTAAGTGTTCAATTACTTCAATATCGGATGAAGATATATTCAACCTCCTAATGTCCCAAAAGGTTTTTTTATTTTATTACTTTTGGTGGATTACTTTTTAATACGTCAAGTTCCGTAGTATAAAGGGTTTTGCTTTGTTGAACTAAAATTGATGTGGATATGTTCTAAATAATCAAGATATCCACGTCAGTGAAAGGAATGAAATTAGGAGGAATTGTCTGGTAAGAAATCCATCCTCCTAAGCATAAATGATTGGTGAGTTTGAAGGCAAAAAGCAGCATTTTGAGATATGTACTTTTTGACCTACCATATTAAAAATAGCATTAATCCAGGTTAATATAACAAGTATGTGCCTAACTCATGTCGAATCTTGATTTGGAACTCCATGATTTTTGCCTTTATGCTGACGTAATTAATAAACACAATCCTACATAGATTAATAAAAAAAGACTAACTAGTTCTTTTTATGATCACCGTCATAATAGAGATTAATTTATTTCACGACATTTGGAATAATAAAACTATCCATGAAATAAGGAAACCATAAAAATTGTTAAACTAAAAATTACAAAATATTATGATAGACTTATTTTCACTAAAAGGCAAGAGGAAGGACATTGTTATCATGTACTTTAAAAAAAAGATGTACAGGCTCATTGATAAAGGCAGGTGGATTACTGTTATGATCTATAAATGGTATAAAACAATGACCATATCCTGTCTGATATCCGATAACCTGGTTTCTTTAATTATTGTCAGAACAAGAATTACTCCTTTTTACGAAAAATATACAGTACTGTAGATTTTTTTATTACTGAATCATTTTTACTCTGAGACCACCGGAAAACGCTGATTAGTGTTTTTCTGACTTACTGCTTACCCGAGACATAAAATTACCTTATCAAACCACCTAAATCTTTTAATATGAAAACAAAAAAAAATTCTTTTACAGGAAAGCTTTTTATGTTGTTGATGGCTTTTCTTATTTCATTTTCAATGAGAGCACAGGTAGGGATAAATACAACTACTCCTCATCCCAGCTCTATTTTAGATCTCAATTCCACAACCCGAGGGCTGCTAGCTCCACGTCTGACAACAGCCCAGCGGATCGCTATTGCTTCACCTGCTGATGGACTCATCGTGTACGATACTAATTTCAAACAGCTTTACTATTATACTTCCAATACGGCAGCATGGTTCCCCGTAGGAAGTAATGTTTCTGAAAGACTTAATTTTAAGCGAATAAAGTCTACAGATGTTTTAGCTACAGTGCTGGCAACAGAACTAAATGCAGGAGGTGGAACAAGGTACCTTTTAAATGCAGATACATTGTATGAAATCAATGGACAGGTAGTGTTTGACAGACCCATAGAAATTAATAATGCTTATATACATGGGCTTGATACCAATAATGATATTATTGTCAGAGCCAACGGAAATATTTTTGAAGGATCAACAGGTGGGAGTATAAAGAGTGTTACTCTAAGTGCACCATCAGGAAATGTTTTTAATATTTCAGGTACAACTGCCCAGAACCTTATCTTCAGGGATAGTGTAGTCGCAAACTCAAGCAGTGTGGGAACCATTTCTGGGCTTGGACTGGTGTTTCTCAGTATTATCCAATTTACCGGAAACACCAATGGTATTACCTACAATAATATTGGGCAGCTCCTGCTCAGTAATATGGGATGGGCAGCTAATAATTCCGGCACCTACGAAAAGCTTACGGGAACCTTTACATCGGTTGAAAAACAGGGCGGGTTCAGCCAGGTCAATGGCTCAGCCATCGGTTTTGATGTTTCAACAAGCGGGCTTACCATTACAGGAGATGCGGTGATGGAATCCGTTGTATTTACAGGAACCAATACAGCTGGATATGTCAAGCCTTATACTACTGGGACGTATTCAGGATACAATTTTAATAACAGTTGGACCGTCAGGGCAGCAGGTCTTCCAACTGAAGCAGACACCAATGCTGTTGGTGACTTTTCAGTTGATTATCCAGTAGGAACCGGTATTGGGGTAAGTTTTAACAGCTCCAATCCAAGTAATATTGTAAAAATTGGCACTTCAACATCTGTTTCCACCTCATCAAACCTGTTCAGATTTACTACGGATGGGGTTCCTAACAGGTTGAAGTATGTGGGTAAAAAGAAAAGAATTTTTCAGGTCACGGGTTCTGTATCGTTCCAGGTACCTGCAGCCGGTACTTATATCATTTATATTGCAAAAAACGGAACAGCCATCAGTCAGTATAAAGTATATGGACGTGGAGCTGCTTTAAATGATATTGTGGTATTGCCCATTAATGGCACAACTGAACTATCCACGAATGATTACGTTGAAATATTTGCACAACGTTATACAGGTTTAACAGGCGATATTGTAGTTCCTAATATGGCTGTAACCATTAAATAACAGTTATGTTTTGTTGAAAAGCCTGATATTTAAAGATCAATCTGAAAAAATTAATTATAGTTTATGAAGCGCTTGTAGAAACTACAGTGGGTTTAAAAAATCGCCTCAAAATGCTATCAGATGATTGGGACAATTTAAAAGGCTTAGAATCAAATTTAGGAGAAGATTTCTTTACGAAACAGGATGATGAAAAGATTCAATTGCTGGAAAATTGTTTCGTTACTTTATTAACACATTTCAACTATCAAAGTAAAGATAAAAGCGCTATTCGCATATCCCGTGATAAGTAAATGCCAATAATAGAAGTAGCCCTTCCAAATGGAAGACTGAAATATTATGACTTACGGTTTGATTCTTCCGGAAGTGATCATATTCGCGCCATGTGGGCTTATTATATCGCACTTTTAGAGACTTCCTATGCTAAAGATGGGAGTCACCCGCTTTTGTTAAAAAGATTTTCATGAGTTCTTAAGAGAGCTGTCTTTGCAGCAAGAAGCACAAAGTATTGTCTTTGCCTCGTTTCAAAACTCTCAAGCAGATTTTAAAGCTGTAACAAGGGGATTGAACTTTCATGAGATAGAAGGCAATGGAAGGTTCATAGCTAAAATTGATAGTTCCAAAGTGGTAGATTAAAATAATCAAATATGAATTTTGAAATTTAACGACTCAAGCTCAGCTATTTTGTTCAAATCTTCTATAAAAGTGTTCGGAAAATGCACCTCGGCGGTCACAAAGACGGACGAGACATTTTTTTTAATGTTTTGTCCGTCTTTTTTTGTTTGTAAACTATTGTTATATGTAAGATGTAGGGTAGTGCAAAATTTAATTTGGTGTCCGAAACGCATTTTCTTCAAACTCAAGTTTTTCCGCTAAAATCGACTGTTTTGTTTCTATATTTCCTTCTGAGTATAGCTTTGATGGATTCGGTATCACTTCTAAAACTTTTTCAACCCAATGTTTTATTTCCAGGTCTTTTCTTGGCATCTTCTGATTTTGCAATTCCATTTCTAAGCTATCAGGCTCCATCGATCTTTGTTGGGTGAACTCATTCTCAATATGAGAAAGCCACCATATTCCAATTTTTTCAAAAGTGTAGAAAATTCTTTTTGAGCTTTTATTGATTTCTAATAAATAACTACTGCTAAAATAAGGGAAATTAGAAAGTATCTATCCATTTGTAAAGATCTGTATCAGAAGAGATTCCAAATGATTTCCTCAGCCTGCTTTTCCTTGACTGAACTGTACGTATTGAAATATGATTGTATTCCGCAATATCTTTTGTAGTGAAATTCAGCTTGAGAAGAGCACATAGTTTAAACTCTTCTGATGTAATTTCCGGATTTACATGCATGAGGTTTTCATATAATCCGGGAAATGATTGTTTTATTTTTGGTATGAACGCGATGTCATCATTCATAGCCATTTTTACAAGGTTTTCTAAATCTATATCGTCTTTCTTATCCAGCCTCGTACGTATATTAGCAATTATATTCTGGCTACGAAGGACTTTTCTGTACAGCTCCAAAACAGTAAAATGTTTTAGCAGAATAAAATATCCGAAAATTGCAAACCATATAAATACTTGTAAAAAAGTAAAAAGTCTCTGATTTCTTGAAAATTCTAAATTTCCGGCATTTTTAATCCTGAATATTCTAAAATCATAATAATGGCTTATGAGAAATAAAACAAACGCCGTAGCAAAAACAGCTATAATATACTTTAATTTTTTCTTTGTGTTAAAAATAAATAAGGAAGTCATGAGCAGCAAAAAATAATATAATGACAAGCCATTTTCAAAACCTGAAGTGGATGAAAAGAAGAAAACCAATAGCATAGCAAGCTCTATAACAATAAAGCATATCATGATATTTTGCCGGGCCTTAGTAAAAAAGAAAAGAATAAGAAAAATACTGCCTAGCACAAACAATAACAAAAAATAGCCCTCAAACCCAAACAGCAAATCTCTGAATCCGCTTACAAGCAAAACTATTCCTATAGAAAATGCGAATAAATTTAATATTTGGGCATCCAGACGTTCAAATCTGTCAGCAGTGGGATCAATATGCAGATTCTGTATATAATTCCAAATTTTACGTAACATTGGTCATAAATATTTGTTAAAAGATACTACTTATTTGTAGTTGAAAATTATTTCTGTAAAATTAATTTTCCATAAAAATGTAAGCTAAAATATACCAAGTGATTAAGTAATGTTAAATCTTTATAGCGGCCTGTACATAATACTGAAATTAGTAGGTCAGAAATTGTAGTTTTAAATGCTCTGAATGTTTTTTACTACAAAAAGGTAAACTATATCATCTGCCATTTTTAATACCATAATAAAAGTCATAGTCATATTTTTGTAGACACTTCACACAATTTCATTTATACTTTATCCTCAACGGATTTTTTAGACTATTGGTTTTCTGTTTTTTTATCTGCATCAGGTTTTGAAAATGGTTTGTCATTGTGTTGTTTTTTTGGTTCTCAGAACTTCATACAAGGTTAATGGTAATTGTAATATTATCAGATTTCCATTTGCGTAGCACAGGAATTTCTGGTTTTTAATGCTGTTAATTAAATGATCTATTATTGTTTATTGTAATGTATTGAAAATTAGAAAATTAAGTGTGTTTTGTTCTTTTGGTGGTATCTATGCCGTATATTTTACCGTGTTGATAAGGTATCTGTAGCGTATGGTATTTCTTTATTTAAGCTTAAAATAAGATCAATTTTACAGCTCAATTCCAATGAGGTGAAAATGTATTTTAAGAATAAGAGTTACAATATGACAAAGGCATCAGGTATGCTTCTTTTGCTTTGCTCTTTTTGTAAGATATATGCTCAATTATATATTGGAAAAAGTTGTGATCTCTATATTAAAGACAGTATTATTATTTCTTTGTTAGAGAGAAAAGATAGTCTGGTTTCATTATATATTAAAGCCAACACTAAAGTGCATAACCTGCAGCAAATGTCCAATATCAAGATTGTTGTACTTTCTTCTTCTTACTTACCAAAAACACAGCAGAGTTCTTTTAGTAATACTATAAAAAAAGCTAAAAAAAAGCAAGAAGAAAAAAGAGTTTTAAAATTGATTTCTGAACAGAAAATCTCCAGAGCTGAAAATGGTAAGTCTACTATCATTTTTTATGGAAAATCAGAAGATATTGCTATTATTATAACCAACACGTTGAAAGAAAAACAAGGAATATTACATAGAAAGCATAAGATATTTATCCTGTACGAAAAACAGTTTTGTCCAGAGCAATCTCTTAAAACCGATGTGTACGAAAGGGCTTTTCTGGCAGGACTACAAATCCGGTCTCCTCCCTCTTTCAAAATCATTTTATAGCAAAATAACAGGAACACAAATTCAAAATATAGTACTATGGAAAAGAGTACTCATAAGACTCTTTTCCGTTTTCCAAATTATCAAACAAAATGAAAAATAAATTTTATACAATTCTTGCCTTAGCGTTTGGCACATTAGCTTTCGCTCAAGTAGGCATCAATACGCAAAATCCACAAGGGATATTCAATATCGATGGTGGTAAAAACAATGCTGTAACAGGAACTCCAACGGCCGCACAATTAGCCAATGATTTTATTGTAACCAATTCAGGATCTACAGGTATTGGTGCAATTCCCGACGCATCTGCTATTCTGGAGCTTAATGTAAGTCAGCTTGCATCGGGCAGCCAAAAAGGGTTTTTAGGTCCACGAGTAGCTTTAACAGTATATAATGATGCGTCTACAATACCTAATCCTGCAGTTGGCTTATTGGTTTACAATCTGGGAACTCAGTCTACTTTTACCTTTAAGGGATATGTTTATTGGGACGGAACCCAATGGAGACCTTTGGATGGGCGCTCGTTACAGTCGGGAACGATAAGTGGTTTGAGATGTACTGACGTAACACTAAGCCCGCTTACCTATACCGCCGGAACTCCTTATCAGGGTACCATGTCGATTCCTTATTCAGGAGGCAATGCAGGAATATATGGTCCACAAACAATAGGACCTGTAAATGGTCTTACGGCAACACTTCCTCAGGGTAATTTTGCGCAAGGATCAGGTACTTTAAATTATACTGTTTCCGGAATACCAACAGTATCCAGCCCCAATACAACAACATTTCCCATTTCGATAGGAGGGCAGAGCTGTAGTGCAACAGTAGGTGTTGGGAAAGTGCTTGCACCTGGAGAGTATCAGTTCTTTACTTATACATTACCGGCGACGTATATAGGATTGCTGAGCACACAGGTTGGCGGTACTTATGATGCTATTTTAGGAGGAAAGTTAAAATTGGACCTTGATTTTAATGCAAGTTCCAATCAGGGTTCAGGAGCCGTTACCTACAATCCACGTTTGGTAAATGCCTCCAGTTCTAATATTAAAGTATGGTATTCGGCATTATCGAGCGTAGACCGCTTCCGCCGCTCGAACGTTTTATTAGCGCCTGGAGGTTATATGGAAACGGATAATGGAATTTATCTTAACTGGGGAGACAATATGAATAGCAGTTCTACTCCTGTAACAGCTACAAACTCCAGTGATAATTCTCAGGAGATAGAAACGGTAGATGTAATTGTTGACGGAATCTGGTATAGAGTAATCGTTTTTGTTTCTGTAGATAATTTAAATGATACTGATCCCAGCAATAATATCCGACGTGTCTTTATGACAGCACAAAGAATGTCATCCTATTGATATGAAATGATAAAATAGAACGGATGAGCTCACCTTAAATTCATTGTATCCGGCAGATGAATTCCGTCTGTCGGTTTATAAATACCCTTCAATTACAAGATTCTAAAAACACGGACTAATGAATTTTAAAGAGATTCCAATAGGGACATTGATTGAAAAAGAAGTTGCAGAAAGCGGGATAGAACTATCCCGTATCTGTAGCTTTATGAAATGTACTGAACAGGAAATAAAAGGAATGTACAAATCTTCAAGTATAGAAACAGAAAACCTGTTGAAATGGAGTAAATTATTAGAATATGATTTTTTCAGGCTGTATTCTCAGCATTTGATATTGTATGCCCCATCCATAGCAGGTAAAAGCATAGAAAATAGACAGAATAAAAAGCCAGGCCTACCTCAGTTTCGTAAAAATATTTACACAAGGGAAATCATTGATTTTATTCTGAGACAGATAGAATCAGGAGAAATGTCAAAGGTTGCGGTAATAGAGTATTATAAAATTCCTAAAACAACTTTGTATAAATGGATATATAAGTATAAAAGCGAAATAAATTTAAATAAAACATTTTATGGAAAAAATAGTTCCCGATTATAAAAGAATTTATAATGACATCATCGTAAAAGAGTTTCCGGAAAAAAGAGATTCCTGTCAACGATTATTAGAGAAAGAAAGTTTATCCGTTATGGATATTATGGAACTTAATGAAAAAATTTTTGGGATTCCGGATAAGGAAACTTTTGCTGCCAGTCAGAAGCATCGTTCATTTATGAAAAAGGATATACTTAAAATGCTTGATTATCAGAAAAAAAATAAACTTAATAACACTCAACTCGCCATTCACTTTAAATTAAGCCCAAACACAGTAACCAAATGGAAAAAGAGTTTTTTAATATAAAATGTTTTATAACAAACAGATTGGTTAACAAATAGGTACTAAAGATTAAATAAGGAGTCCTTTTATGGTAATGATGGTCGGAAGAAAAATCTTCCGACTTTTCTATTTTTTGACGTGTTTAATCGAATTTAAAATCACTGATTGTTAATTAAATTAATTGATGTTTGTCTTGTATACTTGCAGTTTATAATCAATTATTTATACCGCTTTAAGATGGCAAATTCTTTATATAATACACTCAATAATGAAAAAAGTCTTGGTAATGTCATATAATGTTATTAGCTTTATAATGAATTCCGAATGACAATATTATTACACCTCACTAAATTTATTAATCATGAAAAAGCAAATCTTTATCGTTGCGTTGTCTCTGGGAGCAACCGCCTTAGGAACCCACCGGGTTATGGCACAACATTCAGAGCAGGTGAGTACATCAGTCAATATTATTTTATCAGATGTTATTGCAATGGATATTGGCTCTGCTGCTTCAGAAGGCGCTGTAGATTTTAATTATGGGAACACAAAAGATTATAATTCATCAAAAAATGTGACCGTTCCCAATAGTTTAGTCATTATTTCCTCTAAAAATTTTGATGTAAAAGTAAAATCTGAAGGTGCACACTTTGTAAGTGGCGCAAATGTCATTCCTGTAGATATATTACAGGTAAAAGCAATACCAGGGGGAAGTATGGTGGGAACCCTGAATGAGGTCACTTTATCTCCAAATGATCAGGTGCTGGTGAGTAATGCAGGTTTAGGTACCAAACAGTCTTTAAATATTGCTTACTCTATTTCTGCGGAAAATGCATCCAAGGTACTTTTAGGAAAACCACAGGGAACTTACACACAAAAAATAACTTATACTGCCACTGCATTGTAAGTCAATACCAATTTTAAATAGAAAAGCCCTCGATACTACAAAAGTATCGAGGGCTTTTCATTTATCATATGAATAAACCTTGTAGTGATTTTACTACATGAACTTCCTTTTTCCACTACAAAGAAACTTTTAGTACCACTATAAATTTGCAGTATACAAAAGATAACAATTAAGTAAAAAATAACAATAAAATATTACCATCATGAAAAAGCAAATCGTAATCACAGCCTTAACTTTTGGAGCAATGATACTGGGAACTAATAATGTTCAAGCTCAGAATACAACCGCAACTACAACCGTAAACATCACCCTGAACGATGTGATCTCTATCGACGCAGGAAGTACAGCCATTGGTAATACGGTAGATTTTAACTATGTTACTGCAGCAGACTACAACTCTGATCAGACGATTACTAAAGCGAACTCTTTAAAAGTTACTTCCACAAAGAACTTTAACGTTAAAGTAAAAGCAGGAGGGGCTAATTTTATGAATGGAACCAACTTAATTCCTGTCAATGTTCTGACAATCAAAGCCGCTACAGCTGCCGGAACTATGGGTGGAACAAAAAATACTGTAGTTTTATCTGCAACGGATCAGAATTTAGTTACCAATGCTCCTCTTGGAAGTGCCTTAACATTGAATCTGGATTACACTATTCCAGCGGCAAAATCATCATCTTCTGATATTTTAGGTAAGCCGGTCGGAACTTATACTCAAACAGTAACTTATACCGCGACGGCTTTATAATAAAAAAACACATCAATATATATGCCCTCAGCACTTTCCAGGTACTGAGGGTTTTCTATTTATCATGTGAATAAACCTTGTAGTGATTTTACTACACTAACTTCCTTTTTCCACTACAAAGAAAATTTTAGCACCACTATAAATTTGCAGTATACAAAAGATAATAATTAAATAAAAATAACAATAAAATATAACTGCCATGACAAAACTAATTACAATCACAGCCTTAACTTTTGGAGCAATCCTATTTGGAACTAATAATGTTCAAGCTCAAAATACAACCGCAACTACAACCGTAAACATCACCCTGAACGATGTCATCTCTATCGATGCAGGAAGTACAGCCATTGGTAATACGGTAGATTTTAACTATGTTACTGCAGCAGACTATAACTCTGATCAGACGATTACTAAAGCGAACTCTTTAAAAGTTACTTCCACAAAGAACTTTAATGTTAAAGTAAAAGCAGGAGGCGCTAATTTTATGAATGGAACCAACTTAATTCCTGTCAATGTTCTGACGATCAAAGCAGCTACAGCAGCCGGAACCATGGGCGGAACAAAAAATACTGTAGTTTTATCTGCAACGGATCAGAATTTAGTTACCAACGCTCCTCTTGGAAGTGCCTTAACATTGAACCTGGACTATACTATTCCAGCGGCAAAATCATCATCTTCTGATATTTTAGGTAAGCCGGCCGGAACTTATACTCAAACAGTAACGTATACTGCAACAGCTTTATAAATTAATTTTTCATATTAATATTTTGTGATTTGGTGTTTCGAAGGCTTCCTCAGGGGGCCTTTGATTTTGTATGTGAGGGTTTTTCTATTTATCATATGAATAAACCTTGTAGTGATTTTACTACACGAACTTCCTTTTTCCACTACAAAGAAAATTTTAGCACCACTATAAATTTGCAGTATACAAAAGATAACAATTAAATAAAAATAACAATAAAATATTACTGCCATGACAAAACTAATTACAATCACAGCCTTAACTTTTGGAGCAATCATATTTGGAACTAATAATGTTCAAGCTCAAAATACAACCGCAACTACAACCGTAAACATCACCCTGAACGATGTCATCTCTATCGATGCAGGAAGTACAGCCATTGGTAATACGGTAGATTTTAACTATGTTACTGCAGCAGACTATAACTCTGATCAGACGATTACTAAAGCGAACTCTTTAAAAGTTACTTCCACAAAGAACTTTAATGTTAAAGTAAAAGCAGGAGGCGCTAATTTTATGAACGGAACGAATTTAATCCCTGTCAATGTTCTGACAATCAAAGCCGCTACAGCAGCCGGAACCATGGGCGGAACAAAAAATACTGTAGTTTTATCTGCAACGGATCAGAATTTAGTTACCAACGCTCCTCTTGGAAGTGCCTTAACATTGAACCTGGACTATACTATTCCAGCGGCAAAATCATCATCTTCTGATATTTTAGGTAAGCCGGCCGGAACTTATACGCAGACAGTAACGTATACTGCAACAGCTTTATAAATTAATTTTTCATATTAATATTTTGTGATTTGGTGTTTCGAAGGCTTCCTCAGGGGGCCTTTGATTTTGTATGTGAGGGTTTTTCTATTTATCATATGAATAAACCTTGTAGTGATTTTACTACACGAACTTCCTTTTTCCACTACAAAGAAAATTTTAGCACCACTATAAATTTGCAGTATACAAAAGATAATAATTAAATAAAAATAACAATAAAATATTACTGCCATGACAAAACTAATTACAATCACAGCCTTAACTTTTGGAGCAATCATATTTGGAACTAATAATGTTCAAGCTCAAAATACAACCGCAACTACAACCGTAAACATCACCCTGAACGATGTGATCTCTATCGATGCAGGAAGTACAGCCATTGGTAATACGGTAGATTTTAACTACGTTACTGCAGCAGACTACAACTCTGATCAGACGATTACTAAAGCGAACTCTTTAAAAGTTACTTCCACAAAGAACTTTAACGTTAAAGTAAAAGCAGGAGGCGCTAATTTTATGAATGGAACCAACTTAATTCCTGTCAATGTTCTGACGATCAAAGCCGCTACAGCAGCCGGAACAATGGGTGGAACAAAAAATACTGTAGTTTTATCTGCAACGGATCAGAATTTAGTTACCAACGCTCCTCTTGGAAGTGCCTTAACATTGAACCTGGACTATACTATTCCAGCGGCAAAATCATCATCTTCTGATATTTTAGGTAAGCCGGCCGGAACTTATACGCAAACAGTAACTTATACCGCGACGGCTTTATAATAAAAAAGAAACTTTTATCATCGCTGTAGATTTTTCGTGTTCATAAAGAACAATTAAATAAAAATAACAATAAAGTATTACTGCCATGACAAGACTAATCACAATCACAGCCATAACTTTGGGAGCAATCCTATTTGGAACTAACAATGTGCAAGCTCAAAATACAACCGCAACCACAGCTGTAAACATTACCCTGAATGATGTCATCTCTATCGATGCAGGAAGTACAGCAATTGGTGGTATAGTTTCCTTTAACTATGTTACTGCAGCAGACTATAACTCTGATCAGACAATTACCAAAGCGAACTCTTTAAAAGTTACTTCCACAAAGAACTTTAATGTAAAGGTAAAAGCAGGGGGACCGAATTTCGTCAATGGTTCAAACTCAATCCCAGTGGATGTTTTGACAATCAAAGCTGCAGAAGCTTCCGGAAGTATGGGCGGAACAAAAAACGACGTGGTTTTATCCCCAGGAGAAAGAACTTTAGTATCCAATGCTCCTCTCGGAAGTGCCTTAACACTGAATCTGGACTACACCATCCCGGCAGCAAAATCATCATCTTCAGATATTTTAGGTAAACCGGCCGGAACTTATATACAAACAGTAACGTATACCGCGACTGCTTTATAATAAAAATTTTAGTTTAAAAGGTTCCTTTTGCTATGTTTTCAGTAGTTTTGGGAATCTTTTATTATTAAACTATTTACGCCATGCACAAATTCATTCCCCTTTTCATTTTCTTTATCCTTACAGGATCTTCTTCACTTCTGGCACAAAGTATTTCTATGTCGCCTACACGTTTGTTTTTTACCGGCAATCCGGGAGAAAAAGTAACAAAGACAGTCACGCTTCAGAACAGCTCGGATAAGGATTATGTCTTTAATCTCAACTCTAAAGACTGGTTCAGAGAAGAAGACGGAAATAAGGTTTATCTTGAAGCAGGCAGTTCAAAAACGTCTAATGCTTCCTGGGTATCTACCTTAGAAAACACTGTAACAGTTCCTGCGAAAAGTACAAAGGAGATTGCAGTAACCATGCAGATTCCTGCAAACGCATCACAATCTGCCGTTACGAACAGTATGTTGTTTTTTACCCAGCTTCCTCAGCAGGCAGATAAGGCACGTGTTCAGAACGGTATTGGTATTATCACCTTATTTGAGGTGGGACTTCACATCTTTTATACTCCACCGGGAAACCATGTAAAAAGTCTGGATATTACCAATATTGCAGAAGTGAGCAATGAGAATGCAGCGAACAGAAAAGTCGCAGTAAGCATTCACAATGATGGAAACACCATTAATGATGCTACCGTTGAGTTTGAACTCACCAACACAGACAGTGGCAAAGAAATAAAATTACCCGCAATTTCAATCTCCATGCTTCCGGATACCAATCAGGTCGTTCAGTTTTCTCTACCGGAGAACATTTCAGGGAACTTTCTTGGCGTGGTTATCGTCAAAATGGCAGAATCCAATGATTTACGTGTAGGAGAAAAAAACTTTAAATTTTAATAGTAAGTCTTGAAACCACAGAATGGAATATCAACCTCAGTACTAAGAAGAACAATCTTATTTTTTGTATTTGTTCTTCTGCACTTTTCGTGGGCCTTTGCGCAGGAAAAAAAGGATATTCAAATCCATTTTGAAAACGACAGTTTAGCTGTTGAAAAAGGTTCTACCTTTACTAATTTCCTGGTCATTGAGAATAAAAGTTCTGAAGAGATTATTATTCAGAATATTATTCCTCAGGAAAACTATCCGGGGTTGCTTTTCTATCCCAAAAATGACTTTACCTTAGGCGCTGGTCAGTCTAAAAATCTTCCTGTGAAACTGATTGCCAACGTGGATTTTATGAAACTTAGATCCAATAAGATCCAATTCCAGGTTTCGTACGCCACTCCAACGGTCACCAGAACTGAAAGCGCCTCGTTCTTCGTTGCTAAGGGCGAGAACAAAAACATCGCAGTTTATACCGCCAGCTACGAAAATTTCATTAACCCTGCTTTACCTCAATCCTCAATTCTGCTGACTGTAGAAAATCAGGGGTATAGTAAACGCACCGTTAAAATTGATCTGCAATCCATTCCTGATGGTTTGGAAATTTTGCCAAAACAACAGACTGTATCCCTGGAAGGTTTGGAAAAACAAACGGTTGAGATTAAAATTGCAGTCAGAAAACAGAATACACTTTATCCGGAATTTAATATTAATGCAATTGTCACAGACCTTCTTGATAATAAAATAGTGGGAAGCAACACGCTCTATTTAGTCATTTTATCGCACAACAGACAGATTGCCCGTGGAAATGAAGCGGTGAGCGGAAGTAATTTTGCGGAAATGAGCTATAATGAAAACAGTTCAGGTTTCAATTATCTCCAGTTGAGGGGAAACACAGCATTTCGTGTTACTGATAATGTAAAATCGCGCTTCAATATCGGTGCAGATTACTATGTTGAAGACGGCCTGTATAATCTCTATGATACCTGGCTGGAACTGGAGAGAAAAAATACGGTATTACGCTTGGGAAATGTTAACAGCAGCGATTACGATTACCCGGTTTTCGGAAGAGGCGGGAAGGTTTCTACCAGATTTGGTAAAAATAATCAGATTGAAGTTCTTGCGCTGGAAAATAATTATAATCTGTATGGCACTTTTTTCCAGCAAACAGAAGGATCTACCATGGTGGGTACAAAATATGCTTTTGGAAATGCTAAATCTTTTAATGGGAAAGTGTCTTATATATTCGACCATGATCCGCGCTTTAACGTAGATACGCAGGTAGCGAATGCGGTAACATCATTGTTAATTAATGATAAACACACCATCCGCACGGAGGTGGGAGTGAGCCACGAAAAAGGTCTTTTGAACAACGATGAAAATGCAGGAGCTTTACTGGGAGCCAATTACGAGGGGAAAATAGGGAAATGGGATATACAATCTGTCAATTCCTTTGCGACCAAAAGTTATGCAGGAATCAAAAGGGGATCCTTTTTCTCAAATCAGAGGATCGGCCGCCAATTTTCTGCCTCTCAGCGTGCTTTTATACAGTATCAGAATTCACGGGTAGAACCTGAGTTCCTGAGTTTCCAGAATGAGCCAATCCAACCTGGGAACACCACTAATTTGCGTTATTATTTCAACAGTACAGAAGCTTTGGGAATAGGGTATCAGTTTTCTTTAAAGAAATGGAATTTTCTACTGTCTCCAAAGGTTGAAAAGCAAAAAACAGCTAATTTTTACACATCGCAGGAACTTTTTTCCTACCGCTTAGAAGCCAACATCAGCACTACATTAGGCGCCCACGGATTGAATCTGACGGCAGAATATTCTTATTCAAAGGAGAATGATAAACCAGACTGGTTCAACAGTTTGAAAACAACCTTGTCTTACAGATATAAGTCATTCTCCCTCAACGGAACGGCCCAATGGAACGCAACAAGTGTCTTTGATTTAAATTCTTATTATAATGTAAACCGTAATTTCGCCAACTACAATGTATACGCCTCTTATAATTTCCAGATGTTTAATCATAATCTGACCGGATCTTTTTCAGCAGGAACCTTTTATTCGCAACTGTATCAAAATTTAAACAGCAATATCACAGGTAATCTGGAATATAAGATTTCGCCTTCCTGGTCCACCACAGGCTATTTTAATCTTTCCGGGTATAAATCTACCGCTGAATACGCAAGCAGCGGCAGTTATTACCAGTTCAGAGCGGGGATTAAAAAATATTTTACCACCGCTACGGCTCTTGGAAATCATAAAGTGGCTTTCCAGTTCTTTGAAGATAAAAATTTCAATGGACTTCTGGAGTCCGGCGAAGCAGTACTTGCTAATGAAATTGTAAAACTGGACAATTATGTAGCGATGACGGATAAGAATGGAAAAGTAGTCTTTCAGAATGTGCCAGAAGGTACTTACACACTGAAAGTAAACGAAAATGCAGGTGCCCGGTTGATGATGGATCCTTCCATTATGGTCCATAACAATATTAACCGCAAAGTGGGCCTGGTAAAAAACATCAGGGTAAGCGGGAAATTAACAGAGATCAGGCAGGCCTATGATGTTTTGGAAACGGATGTAACAGGAATAGTGGTGTATGCAAAAGGTGAAGATGGTGCAATCTATACTGCTGTGGTTAACCAAAGAAATGAGTTTGAGTTTTTCCTGAAAGATGGAAAATACAACCTCTATATTGAAAATGACAAATACAGCTATACACAACCTACCCAAACGATTCTGGTAACAAAAGAAGGGTATTCAAAAACCGTGGTTTTTGAATATAAGAAGAAAGACACCACCATTAAGGTGAAAAAGTTTTAAATTTAAAAGTATGAAAAAGATGAGGGCTTTTCTAATAGGAATTTTTATTGTTTTCTGCGGGTCTGCAGCCTCGAAAGCTCAGGATGTGTACCTGTCAGTTCCTGAAAGTAATATTTTTAACAGGACCGAATTTACCTCAGTACCTACAAGGGTAATGACGAACGCCAACAGAACCAACTGGGATTATGCCTTTTTGGGATTACTCCCAACCGCACCTACATTTACCTCTGTTTCAGGACCAACTTTTACTCACTCTTCTTCTTCACTTACTTTACCTTCTTCCACGCTTCTGTGGCAGTTGGAAAGTATGGGCGGCCAGCTGCCCTATACCGGAATTTCAGGCTATTTGCCAGGTTTTCAGTCGTTCAGTACAAGCGCTGTAAAATGGTTTGAACCGCCATCGATCAGTCTCGCGGGAGGATTCAACCGGGGAAACATCAATTTTACATTTAAAATTCCTGCCTCACAATTTACGGCCAATGCTTTCCGTGCCGGGAATTACTCCATGGATATCACTCAGAATTATAATGACTTCACACCCCGTAATTTTAAAACAATTTTAATTATTCCTTCATCTATACGATGGGTTGCAAACTCTTTAACAAAATACATAGAAATTTCTTCTTTGAATGACTATCGGAATACAAGCACTCGGGTGTGGGATTTGGGAAATACGGAAATCGCGAATACGGTTGATTTTAATTTTGGGGCGAAAGCTGCTTCCGCAAACATTCAGTTTACTTCTTCTAAAGGGGTTCCGGGAACCAGAAATATTGCCAGCATTAAATTGGGGAGTAACGGATCTGCACTTACCACCAAAGCTTTATCTGCCGATTTTCAGAATTTTTCCGCGGCTAATTTCAGTGTTGCAGCGGGAAACCGAAACAGCTTCACTCCCCAGCTTTATGTGTCTGCGGAAGATTTTAAAAACTTCTTTTTTGAAGCCGGAACCTACACGTTTGAATTGAACTTCAATGCCAGCAGTACAGATAACTCCATTAACAGCCTGCAAAATACGGCTGTTCAGTTGAAGGTGCTTCCCCTGTCGGAGATCACCATTCCCAGTTCCGGGCGCAATGTCAACTTCAATTTTAATACTGCTGCCCATTACACGGATGGTCAGTCACAAATGATTCCCAACCAGATTATGTTGTCTAATAATGAAAATTTTGAGCTCTATGTAAAATCGGACGAAAATTATTTCAAGAAAGGCGGTTTACAGACCAACATTAATTCCAATATATTACAAATTGGTGTGGATGGAAGTTCTGTAAGTGTACCTTTATCCAAAACTCCTCAAAAAATACTCTTTAACGGAGCTCCGGTTCTGGATCGGGGACTAAATGTAAGATACACCATTTCGCCTGCGGGTGCCCAAAGTTTGGTAGGGAAGGAAAATACCACTTACTCTGTCAATGTGTATTATAGTTTTACGGCAATTTAACCCTACTTTCTGAAATAGTTTTCTTATAGATCCGTTTAATAGCGATAATTCATTCTGAGCGTATTTTGTCCGGGCATTTTACAGCTGTACTTCCGTGATAGCAATTGACCGAAACCACAAAACTTTCCAAAAGATTTCCTGAAGTATCTCCATAGATGCGTCTTCTTTTTTGATGAGTTTCCTTCATCAGCCCTATATTTTTAGTACCTGTGGATGTATTTTGGTAGTCTGGCTATCAATGATTGCCACTTCAGTCTGCCATTTTTATCCTGTATCATTCAGCTTTTTGTGATCAGTAATCTGTTGATACTGTTCTATATTTCACCTTTTCTCCTATTTTCGATACTACCGGTAAACAGTCTGCCAGAGTCAAAATTCTCATGGAATCTGACACAGTCTTTTTTGTGAGATAAAACAGGACCTGTATTATTTCAGGTAAATCCCATTTGATTTTTTTTTCACTAATATGATATTTTTTATAACTTGCCAGCTCCTGGAAGAAAGGTCTGAACTATATGTTTTTATTCGTATTTAAACAATATAACTCTTTCTGCCTTCTTTCAAAAAACAATTCAAACAGCTTCTAACCGTGATACTGAATTTATGAATGATTTTATCAACGAACTACAATTAAAAATCGAAAGACTTGAAAACGAAATTAATTTCAAGAACGGACTGATTTCGATATTGTCTCATGACTCAAAAGAACTGTTTGGAACCTTTCTTTGGCTTATCGAAGAGCTGGAGCAAAAGACTATAAGTGAGGAAGATTTTTTTAAGTTATTGCCGCAGATAAAACGTGATGCCCGGAAGAATCTGCAAACGATTCAGGACAGCATTACCTGGCTAAAAACACAATACGGGGAATTTAAGATTAAACCCGTTACAATCATGGTGATGGACCTCTTTCACTATTTAGAAGAAAAATACACTGTTAAATTAAAAGAAAAAAACGTTAAATTTTATTTTAAAGGAGATCACAATGCATTTCTTACAAGCGATCGCCTGTTGCTCGAATATGTTTTGGATAAAATTTTTAACAACGCGGTAAAATACTCCTTGCCGGGTCAGGATATTTATTTTCAGGCCGTTACAGAAGGTGATCAGGTTGTACTTTCTGTAATTGATTCCGGAACCGGAATAAATGAAAAGTATTTATCGGGGATCTACAATTATGATAATCCCATATTTCTGGGAACTGCAGGCGAGAAAGGAGTTGGATTAAGTTTGAAAATTGTAAAAAAATTTATATCCTTGCTGCATGGAAACATCCAGATCATTTCCGCTGAAAATAAAGGTACTACGGTTTCTCTTTTTTTACGTAAATTTATAGAATGATGGGTTCAAAAGTAAACATTCGCATTGTTGTAGCAGACGATCATGGTATCGTCCGGATGGGTTTGATACAAACAATCAAACGATTCAGACCCGATGCCATAATTTCAGAAGTAGAGGATTATAAATCACTGTACAAATTGATTCTGAAAGAAGAATTCGATCTGGCCATCATGGACGTTAATATGCCCAATGGCACTGTTCAGGAAGCAATAGATTACATAAAATTACATCAACCTGAATTAAAAATTCTAATATTTTCTTCACAGGATGAAGAGCTGTATGGAATGCGTTATCTGAAAATGGGAGCTGGCGGCTATCTAAGTAAGCTAAGCTCCACTGAAGTCATTGAAACTGCTTTGGCGGCTATGCTCAGTAAAGGACGGTATGTCAGTGATAATATAAAGGAAGCTATTTTTTTAGAATCCTTAAATGGCACGACGAAAAAATCTCCCTTTGAAGCGCTCTCAGACCGCGAATTGCAAATTGCCAATAAGCTTGCGGAAGGTCTTCCCCTCAAAGAAATTTCTAATCAGCTGAATCTCCATTCATCGACGATCAGCACTTACAAAAACAGGTTATTTGAAAAACTGAAAATACGATCCCTACCCGAATTGGTGGACATTCTCAGGCTGTATAATCAGTAAAAATGCTATCACAGAAGCTTTAGACTAAATAGTTGCAGACGGGCCACTTTTTGCTCCGGTTCGTAAGTTTTGGAACCTTAGAAGACATCTCTAAGGTCTGTGCTTTGAGTCATATATCGGTATATCATATCATTCTGTCTTTCAGGTTGATTTTTAATATGCTGTTTCATTTTCTTCCCTTGTCCCTGTTAACACAATTAAATAATAATACAACAATGTTGCTGTTGCATTAAGAATAGTATATTTTATCTTATTTTCTGATATCCTGAATGATTTTAAAGAAGATCTTTTTCATTTACAATTTTTTCCGGCCAGGCAAAGCCTGCTCCTCCGTGCAGATATCTTTCCGTTTCGAGGTAAAAAGTATTCACTCCCTGTAGTCCCACTCCTGCATAATAAACGAATTGGTCTACGTGTTCCTGATATTCTCCAAACTCACGGTATTCGCTGTGTAAAGTCATGAAACCTGCCATTTCTTCGTTGTGAATACGAAAAGTTTCTGAACAGGCTTCTGCCAATGAAAGATTGTATTGTTGCTGTAAAACAAAAACTAGATTAAAAACCTCAGTTCCTTTCGCCATTTCTTTAGGCAGAGAATGAATATCGTTCTGCCATGCCACAGTTAAGGTCATATGAGATATCATTTTCTGAAAAACAATGTGTTCAAATATATGTTCAGGTAAAACGAGACCTGACTCTATCTCACCAAAAATCAGATACGGCCGCATAAGAACTGAATATTCGCGGATGGTTTTGAAAAGATGGAGTGATGGTGGCCGTTCAGCCTTCTTGTAAGGATATTCGAGCTCAATTCCATACCGGAACGATTGATAAAAATAATGTATGAAACGTTCTACCCATATCGCAGGCATTAATGCACGGAATTCGTCCCTTATTAATGCTATGTGTTGATAAAGTGCATTTTCTTCGGGTTTTGGCTGCTCTCCTCTGAGAATTGCTGTACATCGATTTCTCATTTGTTCCATTTCCTTGGGAGATGAGTGTTCTACCTGATCGTCGAGCGCAACATATTGCAGCATGAATCTATTGCAAGGGATACTTTGCTCATAAGTGAGGTCTGGCCACATACGCGCAGTACACATATGTAACCTCATTTTCTTGTATTTTTCACGTTGTTTTTCTGTCAGGAAAGTATAGTCGTTATCAATCCATCCTTCCATATCTTTTCCCATTTGTTCAGCATGCGGGCTGATAAGGTCCGGCCATGGATAATAGCCGCGTGGTAGGTAATCTTTTGAATGATATTCTTCGGGTTTCATTTTATTAAAGTTTAAGGTTGTTCTGGATTTACTTTTTTACAGCTTGTTTATATCTGATTTAATTTGTTTTTCATCTCTTCTGCATCCGGAAATTCCATGGCATTATAACGGGCTAATTTGGTAGAAATATTTTTCCAGCCGCTTAATACCATACTCATATAATGCACCCAGTTGACTACGGCATCCTGCCATTCTCCAAAATCCGGAAGAGAAGCCTGTAAGGTGATAAACTCTTTCAGGTCTTCATTATGGAGACGCAGATCCTCCAGACAGGCTTCTTTCAAAGACATTTGGCGTTCGTGCTGTATCACTTTCACAATATTGTAATAAATACTCTCTGTGGCTTCATCTTTCATTACAGACTGTACTTCATTGAAAAACGTTACCAGATGGCACGCTAATGCCTGTAGACGACGAATAACCGGATGGGCATGAATTTCAGGAGGCAGAATGACTCCGGTTTCAACTTCTGTAAGCTGCAGAAAAGGATACAGGCATATAGAATCTTCTCTCAGGGCAATACACTCGGTGATTGTTGGGAATGTTTTATTTTTTTTATACTGCACCTCTGTTTTTAATCCATTAAAGTACCTGCTGATCATTTGTGTGAACCGGGAAATTGATTCCTGTGGAATGAACTGCTGCAGTTCCTGCCTTAATGAGCCCAGCATTGAACCTAAGGGAATTGGAGACTGTGCCGCACTGAGTTCACCATTCAGAATTGCAATTGATTGCAAATGCACATAATCGATGTCATCAGGTTCACTTTCCTCATATAGATCATCATTGTACAAAGTCCAGAGCATAAGCCTGCAAATAGGTTTAAATCGTTCGGCTGATGCGGTAGGAAACCACTGCGCTGCAATGTGGGCCGTTTTTGTTTTTTTGTATTTCCTGCGGACATCAGGATTTTTTTCATAGAGCCAGAGATATTCTCCGTCGATCCATTGATGCTCTGTTATTTCCTGCAATTGATCTGCATAAGGATTTTTTAAAGTGGGAAACGGGTATCTGAACTTTCTGTGAAGCAGTTCAAGCGTGTTAAAATTTTCATTACTCATGATTATATGTTTTTAATGGTTTATTTTTTAGTTTATCATTTTTTAACTCAATAGAGGATATCATAAAAAATGATAAGCTTTGCCCAAAAAATGATATACAGTAAAACCAGCTGTATATCAAAAAGATACAATCATAAATAATGAAATGAAGTTACAAATTAATTATAATTAAACTGTAATTTTATTTAAAAAATTACTGAGAGATCATTTAATTAGTGTGGGAATCAATTCCATTAGAGGTAAATAAACTGGTAACAGATCCTCTTGTTGGAAAGTAGCCAATTTCAGATGATAGTGGATTTTAACCCGGAAGTTTATATTTTTGTAATGCTATGCACAATCAGCTGAACCAACTTATTTCAAAAAATGTAAAACTCTCAGATTCAGAAAGAGAGCTTTGTAATCGGTATTTCGAACCTGTATTGTATCCAAAAAACAGAATAATTGAGGAAGAAGAAAAAATACCAAAGTACCTGTATTTTGTGGTTTCAGGTTTTGTGCGGCTGTTTCATTACAATGATAAAGGAGATGAGATAACCACACATATCAACTGTCCTCCTGGCTTCATTACATCATATACCAACTTTGTCAATCAGAATAAATCTGAAGAAAATCTCGAGTGTATTACCGAATGTGAGCTTTTACGCATCACAAAAGCTGATCTCGACCTGCTTATCCACCAGAGTCCTGCATTTAAGGATTTCAGTTTTTTGGTATTTCAGCAATCCTTGTCCTACAATGAAAAACGGGCAAGGGATCTTGCAACATTGACTGCTGAAAAGCGTTATTTAAAGTTGATAACAGAAAATCCTGAAATTCTGCACAATGTCCCGATGCAGTATATCGCTTCTTTTTTAGGGATGAATCCTAAAAGTTTGAGCCGTATCCGCAAGCAAATTATTAGGTAACATTTGTGAATTGATTTTGAATGGGCATGAGTGAAATTTGCATTATCATTTAAAATCAAAAGATATGACACGCAAAAACTTAGTATTGGTATCAGGTGCGAACGGCCATCTGGGCAATAATCTGGTAAGATTACTTATAAAAGAAGGATTTCATGTTAGGGCCTCCGTTCGCAGCATCCAAAATAAAGAATGTTTCAAGGATCTGAACTGCGAAGTAGTTCAGGCTGACATTACGGACAAAGTTTCCTTTGTTAAGGCTCTTCAAGGGGTTCATACATTTTATGCTGTAGGTGCATCATTTAAATTGTGGGCTAAAGATCCAAAAAAGGAAATCTACGATGTCAATATGAACGGAACCCGAAATACGATTGAAGCTGCTGCTGAAGCGGGCGTGAAAAGAATCGTTTATGTAAGTTCCATTGCAGCTTTGGATTACACCCATCTTCCTGCTAAAGAAAGTAATGGGTATAATCCTGACCGTCGCGATATGTATTATAATTCGAAAAACGATGGTGAGAAACTGGCTTTTCAACTCGCTGAAGAATTAGGAATAGAACTGGTGTCCGTAATGCCGGGAGCAATGATAGGTGGCGAAGCATTTCTTCCTTTGAATGTGTCCTATGGTGTACTGAAGTTAATTTTAAATAAACAAATACCAATGGATACCCAAATAACCCTTAATTGGGTAGATGTAAAAGATGTTGCCGAAGGATGTTACCTTGCTGCTCGGAAAGGACGCTCAGGAGAACGATATATCTTAGCTAATGAAAAATGTATGACTATTACCAACACTACCAGATTAGCTCAAAAGCTTTATCCTGAACTGAAAATCAAAGTGCCGGGTTCTGTTCCTAAATTTGTCCTCTATACCATTGCCGGATTAATGGAACTTTCAGCCAAAATTAGTGGGAAACCTCCTGTATTAACTACAAAGGATATTGCAATGTTTTCAGGACTACAACAGAATTTTGATATTTCCAAAGCCAGAAATGAATTGGGTTTTAATCCGAAAAATCCCGAACAGGCCGTAAGAGAAGCTTTGTCGTATCTGATGGAGCATAAAAATTTGCTGTGATCACCAGTTCCGATGACAGAAATTCAATCTATTTAAAAAAATGTTGGGAAAAGAGTAACTTGTATTGTTAACTTAGATGGAGGAGGTATTTTTTAAATACTTTTCCATCTTTTATTTTTAATGTATTGTTAATGTGAATGTATTTTCTTCAAATTCAAGTTTTTTGGCCAAAATCGACCGTTTTGTAATGGTGAAAGTTCAATGCAATCCGGCTGCATGAAAAATGGTTAATCCTTAGTTTATTTTATATGATCAGCATCATAAGATAAATACTATTATTCTTCTACATTTGTAATAATAAGATAAAAGAAAATAAGAAATAAGAACAGCAAACCTAAACTAAAATTATCATCAGTTGTTAGGAACTTATTTTCATCAAATGGCAGAAAAGGAGCATATTATTACCTTTTGAAAGATGTATTCAACGACCGAAATAATAGATTATTGTTACCATTAAAAAACGATTATCACGGTTCTATGGCTAATAATATTGTTGTATTGCCAGTTAATGCATAACTGCATTATTCCCCTATGATTATGTCGAATATTCCCCACAGCGTTACAAAGGGAGATACTGTATTCCCAATATAACTATACTGTAACGCTTACATGCGAATACCAATATTTTCTATACCTCAAACTTTACCTTATTGCTACCAGCCCTAATTCATATGGGTCGGGGAAAATAAATTAGATAGCTATTCGGAGTTGAAAATTACGAAATAATGTTCAGCAACTATGATTTTTATTCCTTCAGAGATAAAAAATCAATCTGAGTTGTTTAAAACTTGCACTTAAAAGACTGCCTGTTTTATTGAGATATTCATTCGTAACTATAACCAAAAAATTGAATAATATGATTATCGATGAAAATCTTTTGCTCGAAAACGGAGCAGTTTACGAAAATTATCCCGCAAAGGAAACTATTTATGAAATGGGAGGTATTCCCCATTATTATTTCCAGATTGTTACGGGAACAGTAGAATTAAATAATTATCATGAAGATGGTAAGGAATTTACCCTGAACATTATTTTTGAAGGTCAAAGCTTCGGAGAGTCTCTGCTTTTTGGAGATAAGAATTACCCGATGAATGCCGTTGCCCGAACCGATTGCAAAATTATCAGATTACCAAAATCCAACTTTTTGAATATATTGAGTGAAAATATGGAGTTGGTTTTTACCATGTTTCGTTATCTTTCCGACCGGCTTTTTTATAAATATGTAATACTGTTTAGTAATTCAGCCACAGACCCGGTACCAAAAATAAAATCTTTACTGGATTATTACAAGGAAAATTCATTAAAGCAAAAATCTTATCCTTATCAGGTCCCGCTTACCAGACAGCAGATTGCCAATTTAACGGGTTTACGTGTTGAAACCGTAATACGGACCATTAAAAAGATGGCTGCGGATAAACTTCTTAAACTTGATGGACGACGGATTTTGTACTGATCATTTAGAACAGTATTCTCAGCAGTTATACTACAGATGTCCTATATAACAACTACTGGTTGTTAAATACAACTATAAATAGCGGTAAAACAACTCAAAGTATTCATTAATATAAGATATCCGGGTGGTGCACTGATTATCTTTGTATCGTTAAATGAAATAAAAAACTTATCAATTATGGATACGAAGATATTAGGCAATAAAATAGCGATGGCCCGAAAAGAAAAAAATATGTCTCAGGCCCAGCTTGCCCAGCTCATCTATATTAGTCCGCAAGCCGTTGGAAAATGGGAAAGGGGAGAATCTGTTCCGGATATCCTAACCATCAACCAGCTTGCTGATATTTTAGATGTTGATCTCAACTATTTTTCAGAAAATTACCCATCTCAAAATGAAAGAGCAGGTCTTAAGAGTATTGGCCCAATAGAAAACTCAGCACCGTTTGATCAGGCTGATATACCAGAGCAGCTTAACACATTCAAAGGCAGCAATCTTTCACAAACAGACTTTGCAGGCGTTACTGCACATCATACCAAATTTGTAGCCAATTCACTGTCTGGATCGGATTTTTCCGGGGCTGATCTTACCGGAAGCCTATTCAAAACCAGCGATGTGCGTGATTCCAATTTTGAAGAAACGAACCTGACAGACTGCAGCTTCTCCACACTTGATCTGGCAGGGTCAGATTTTAATAAGGCTATTCTTATCCGGACAGAATTCAATAGAATTGGTCTGGGGAAAGTTAAATTTACTGATTTAACAATGAAAGATGTAAAACTGAGAATGATTGATCTTAAAGACACAGTGTTCCAGAAATGTACTTTTGATGGTGTACATTTTAAATATTGTGATATACGGGAAATGTCTCTGGAGGATCTTACTTTCATTGGGGTAAGATTTGACAGGGTTTCATTGGAAGGCGTTACTTTTAAGGATTCAATATTAAATAATGTATCTTTCATTCCTTCTTTTTCTCTCACCAATAAGTATTATCGTGCTATTAAAACGATCCACTTTGACAATGTAAAGATGGATAAACTAACATTTGCTTCCCTCAAAGGCCTGGGAGCTGATTTGTCTGAAGTCACCATTATTTAAATAATCCATTGCCATATTCAACAGAAAACAGGACATCTCATATTGATGATGTCCTGTTTTCTGTTTTATTTTTGAAAGTTTCTGTGAGAAAACTATAATTTTATTTAAAAATTTTTTCACAGAGCATTGGTAGAAATATTCATTTAAATTCTGGAAATGTAATTTTTAAACTACAGAAACAAGATATAATATTACAAGACCGGCAATTTGTTTTTACATGGAGCAAATAAATTTTTCAGCTCTCGTGTATTAAATTTGTACCATCATTAAAATAAAGTAGTTCAATCCTTAAAAAATAAAAGAATTATTTAAGTCAGTAATGATGAAATACAAATGAAAGAACAATAAAAATATATTTAAACTCTCTAAAGTACTCCCCAAAAGCTATATGTAGAACAATACATTTATCTCAGGTTGTAAAGGCTCTATAAAATTTTTATTCTTTTTGTTTATCCTTAAGCAAAAAGCCGTTTTTTTCTATTCCAATTTTAAGTAAAGTGATATTTTTTTTATTTGTGCTATGAATGCACAAGTTGATATAAGATCATATTTACTTGCTGGCCTCATATCTATTCACTTCAAAAAAAGTTTAAACACTAATATAAAAGCAATGAGAAAAAATTTAACAACTTTATTAACGGTAGCCTTGTTAACAGCTTCTTCTGATATTTTTGCACAGACCACAGGTGTAGGGGTGAATACTACAACACCTAATTCCACATTGGATGTTAATGGAAAACTAGGGGTTGCTGATATTGACGGACTTCAGGCGCCGAGGCTTACCCGAGCACAGCTTTCTGCCAAAGGGGATTCTCTTTATGGAGCTGATCAAAAAGGAGCATTGATATATATAACAGATATCTCAACAGGTAATAATACCGGACCTAGAACGAATATCGACAGTATCGGGTATTATTATTTTGATGGTACAGTATGGCAAAAACTGATCTATAATAATATTTATAATGCAGATGGTACACTTACCAATACCAGAACGGTTTCCCAGAATGGAAAAGATCTGAAATTTGAGAATCAACAGACTACAACCATTAATAACAGTTCCGGTCTTGGGATTATACAGGATTCAGGAACGGGAACAAGATCTTCAATGGGTTTTTCCAATGGTGGCAATTACTCATTATTTATTTATTGTGATACTGACTCGGCAGCACAGATTTCTGCTACAGGCAACAGTACGGTACTTTCTATTGGGACCGGTTATACAAATACTCCCTCAGGTATTGATTTTGTGACAGCTCCGGTGGCGGGAGATCGAGGAACAGTACAGTCAACCATAGAACCGGATGGGAATTTTTTTATTCATCAGAAATTGGGCATAGGATATAATAGCGGTATCACATTCGGATCGGAAAGATTAAAAGTAAATGGAAGCATTGCTACAACAACAGCTACTTATCCGGATTATGTATTTGATCAGTATTTTAACGGGATTTCAAATATGAATTCAAATTATAAATTTTCAACTATTTATGATACAGAAAAGTTTATTCAGGATAATAAGCATTTGCCCGGGGTAACTTCTATTAAAGAGTTAGAGAAAACGAAAGATGGATATTCTTTTGATATTACCCGATTATCAACCCAAACTCTGGAAAAAGTAGAAGAACTGTATTTACATGTCATAGAACAGCAAAAACAAATTGACTCTCAAAGAGAACAAATTAATGAGCTACTTACCTTGACTCAAAAATTACAGAAGAAAATTAAATCAAAAAAGCATTACTAAAATTGTAATAATAACTTTACGATTCTGATAGATTATAGAGTATAAAAAAGCGGAATATTTATTCCGTTTTTTTATACTCTCAATACGTACTTCAGCCCATCTTTTTGATAATGGGGACGTTTATTTATGTTTGTGGATCTGGTTTCTATCGCCCAGCCTTACAAGATCCACAGCATTTTTAATATTGAGCTTTTTATAAATTCTTGCTTTATAAGTACTCACAGTGGAAAGGTGAAGGTTGAGTTCATTCGATATTTCAATATTCCCATAACCTTTCACCAGGAGATCAAATATTTCCTTTTCTCTTTCAGATAATGTTTCAAGTGGATTGATGGGAGTATCTTTTTTAGCAGATGAAACAAGCTTTTTTACAATATCCGGTGAGTAATAAGTTCCGGTTTCAAAGATTTGGTGAACTGCTTCCAGGATGTTATTTTCATCTGATAATTTATTAATGTATCCATCAGCTCCTTCAATGATGTATCGTACGGCAACATCATTGTCATACACCGAAAAAACAAGGATTTTAAGATTGGGCTGTATTGTTTTTATTTCACCAATCATACTCAAATATTTGCTTTCCGGCATATTGATATCTAAAATCAGCAGGTCAAACGACTCAGCATATAATTTTTCTGTGAGCTCGATATAGGATTTTGCACAGGAAATTTTTACATCTTTGTAGTGGGATTCCAAAATCAGGGTAGTACCTAATCTTACTACTAAGTGATCATCTGCAATAATAATTTTTCTATTCATCTTTTTGTTTTTTATTTTAATTGATATTGTCGTTTATAACGATCATATTCATCAGCCTCGTGAAGCTTTTGAGCTGTAATGGATACTATATTTTCAGTGTAAGCAATAAAATTATAAATGGAATCTTTTTCAATATTTCCAAAAAATACAGAAGCACTATTGTCTTTAAGATTAAGATAATTATACGTTATAGAATTGTATCCATCACAGCGTACTAAACCGTTTTCTGTACTCAGCCATATAAATCCATATTTACCTTTAATAATATCTTTTACCCTATTCTGTGGAAGTCCATTATCTGTGTCATACCATACAGAAACTGTTTGCTGGCTATAGCAAAGCAGTATCCAGAATAATAGCAGCAATATAACTGCTTTATGATATATTAAGGATAGTTGATACATTTGTGTTTATTCGATTCAGTTATTATAAATGTAGTGAAAATAAATCATTGTTAAAAGAATTAAATGTCGTTTATAAACTACATAAGACTAGATTAAAAATTACAATATTAGTAATCTATTTTTACAGTAATTATTTTATGCTTCGTATAGATTATCAGACATTTGTGTCAATAATTTTAATGCTTACTAATAATTAAAAGTTAAATCAATTCTCAAATTTTTTAAATGAAATTTCTATTAATATTTCACATTTATGAGATATTTTAACGCTTATTTTTAAATGAATAGCATGTTTTACTTGATTAAATTATGAATGATGTCGCTTTACCTTAAAGAATAAAAATAGGCAATAAGTGAATGAATGTAAATAGAAAGCTAAGTCTGATTAAAATTATAAAAATTACATTTTTGATAGCAATGCTTTTTTGGGAGTTCAACCGGTACTTTTTTACAAGCTGGCAGAATGAATGGAATAGCAATATTCTGCATCTGAAATCAGAAATATATACAGAGAAAATAAATAAGAATAGACAATTTTAATCATTGAAGGGTAATGAAAATAGATAATAAGAAAAGAGTAGACCGTTATATGCTTGTTCAGTTAATTATATTGTCGCTGCTTTTTTTGAACATTGGTATTCTCATGTATTTGAAATACATTTTTGCTATAGAATTTTTTTCCTTAACAGCTTTATTGGTGCTTGTATATGGACTGTTAAAAAACCGGTTTATATTCGAATATGAGCATTCCGGAAAGATAATTTCCATCAAAAGCTATCAATGGCCTTCAAACAGAGGAAAAAGTTTGGTTTTAGAAACGGCGCAAAAGAAAATTGTAAGAATAGAAATAAAGGAACAGACTTTTAGAAAATATTTAATCCTTCTTTTTTTGAATTCTTCAGGAAGAATATTAAGAAAAAATATTGATATTACGTTTTGTAGTGAGAATGAAATCAATCAGCTTTTAAAAGATATATCCAACAATTTAATGAAGAATAGATCAGGAACTTACTTTTTATAAAATGTTGGTTTTTGAGTACAGATTCAGCAGAAAATGAGATTACGGAAATGTATTCTGAGAAATCATTAGATGTGAGTTTACTCCTAGAATGTTCAAAATGATTGAAATATGATTTTTTCGTTTCTATTCCTATCATTTAATATGATATGCTCCGCATTACCAGTTAAAATAAAAATGGAGTACAATTTAAACTGACCCGGTTCAGGAAAGTTTATATACCAAAGAAACCATAGACTATATACTGGAACTTTTAGAAGATAAACAGAAAACTTCGTAGAAATCACGAATCACTACGGAATTCCCAAGTCAACATTGAATAAATGGATAAGCAAATACAGACAATAAATACAGGCCCTGATTATAAAAAGATTTACCATGATTTCATAAAGTCCAAATGCCCTGATAAATGGGAAAATGTAAAGCGATATCTGTCAAAAGAATCCATGTCTTTATCAGATGTTTTGAAAGTTAATAACATTATTTTTGTTGACAGGATATCCGAAAACCAAAAATTCAAATCCTATAATAAAGAGACTATTTTTGAAATGCTAACTTATCAAAAAAAACATAAACTAAATAATAGTCAGCTAGCCAGGCATTTTAGATTAAGCCGAAATACTGTCACAAGATGGAAACGTATGTTCATAATATAATCTGCCAGATTGATCACCTAAGGTAATTAGAGCATATAGCTTCGTTTTTTTTCTGAGTTTTTTTAAGAGTATATCTGCGGAGATACTCTTTTTTATTAATTTTCCACAGCATGAAAAAGTTAATAGCTTTTTGATATTAATGATAGAATATTGTAGGGTAATTACTGCATTCTTAAAAACCGGAAACAGAAAAACTTAGAGTGAAAATTTCACTCTAAGTTTTTGCATTTGAATATAAACTTAAAAAACTGTTTTAGTTTTCTTAAAACAGAAGGTATAACCTTGTATTGATGTGTAAGCTTTACGCCAATTTATTTCTTCGCCTGCAGGGACAGGTTATCCAGATAAACAGCCTGATGCACTCCATTCAGCAGAACTTTCAATCCTAAATGTGAATCTTTCTTCAAAGAAACCGTAAATGCTTTTTTCTCTCCTGTTATTTTGGAAGGTTTGGTAATTGCCGTATAGGTTTTTACATCAGAAGGATTATCTACTGAGAAAAGTTCTAATGTTGTTTCTCCTCCGTTATCGGAAAGGCCAAGAGACAGCGTATAGGTTCCGGCTTTAATTTCGGGAGTTATCAGATACATATTTTCTCCCGGATTGCTCATGGAGTAGAATATAATTCTTTTGTCACTTGCATAAAGCATTGCTTTCCCGGATTGAGCAGTCCAGCATTTATGAATATCTTTCCAGGTATCAAAACTTTCTGCAAGAGAGGCCACCGGCTTACACTGTGCTTTAGCTGTTAGAAAGCCTCCTGTCATAACTATTCCCGTAAGTACAAATTTTTTCATGTATTATTTTTATTTATAATGAGTAAAAATAACAAAAAAATGGCTGTACTGGATGCCATTGTTTTATGATTTAAATTAGTTTTAAGATTATTTAGAAAATTGAAAAGAGAATCTTAACTTATACTGAGGTAAAATATTAAAAAGAAATGAAAAAAATACTATTTTTAATGGTCTCAGTAACAGGCATGATACTGACAAAAGCACAAACCATCGAATCCGGCAGCCGAAGCACCTTAGGATATATTAAAAGTGATGGAACGATTGAGAACAGCAGTCATTCCACCGTAGGTTATATCAGGAGTGACGGTACTATTGAAGACCGAAGCCGTTCTACAATTGGCTATATCAGAAACGACGGAACCATTGAAAATAAAAACCGTTCCACAGTAGGTTATGTAAAGGAAGACGGAACAGTAGAAAATAGCAGCCGCTCTACTTTGGGATATATTAAAGAGGATGGAACCGTTGAAAATGCCAGCCGCAGTACAATAGGCTACGCTTATGGTATAAAAAAAGAATGGGTTGCAGTGGTTTATTTCTTTTTTAAACTGTAGAAAAAACGTGAGCTAAGGGCATGCTTTTACTATTTTATCATAAAAATTGTTTCTTTATCTATGATCAGCCCTTATTGGCTTGCAAATTGATACAACAAACTTTATTGAATTTTTGATGACTAATGGCTAGAACGACTGTAACTCTGATTTTCCTTTTAAGTGGTTTTTTCTTTTTAAATGCACAGGAAAAGAAAGATTCGCTGTATTACAAAATAGAAGAATTTTCAGATAAGAGAAAAGTTACCAAATTCATTCACCGCTTTATATTTCGTAGAGAGCCGGATTCCACTTCCGTGAAGTCCAATACTGAAAAGCTTTTACAAAATACTTATAACAAAAAAATTATCAGAAATGTGAGGATAGAAACCATTGACCCTTTTGGATATGGCTCTAATGACAGTAAGGAAATAGGTAAATGGTATGATTGGATAAAGGATCACCTTCATTCCAGTACCAGAAGATCAACAATCAATAATTTTTTGCTTTTTGAAGAAGGAGAAGAATATAACGCCCAAAAGCTCTATGAATCAGAGCGTTTGCTTAGAACAATGCCTTTTATCAACAGAGTTAATATCAGTGTTTCCGACAGCACTTCGAGTAAAGATTCTATAGATGTTGTCGTAAAGGTATTGGATTCCTGGAGTCTGAAGCCGAGAATCAGTTATTCCGGAAGCAAAATTGGTTTGGGGGTTACGGAAGAAAATGTATTGGGACTGGGACATACACTGGACTTTCTTTACAGAAATGATTCCAAAGAAAAGCAGGACTATCTTTTAGGCAGCTATACTACCCATAATCTTTTTGGTACCTATATCAATGCCCAGATTCTTGGAGAACGGGACTTTTCGAAAAATGAAAGAATTAATTTCAGCCTCAGAAGAGACTTTTTCTCCCCTTTGACGAAATGGGCGGGAGGTTTTACATTTGAATATTTTATGCGGAAAGTTTTACTTCCGATAAATACGGATACCACTTTTCCGGAAGTTCAGATCAAAGTGTACAGTCAGGATTTATGGGGAGGTTATCAGATTCCGGTTTCATCGGATCCCAAAGAGAAGGTTTCCAGTAATATTGCCATCATAGGAAGATTTCAGAACTATAAGTACAAAGACAGCCCGGGAATCGATCAGTATCAATATTTCAGTTCTTACAACAGTTTCCTGATGTCTGTAGGGTTTATTCAGAGAAACTTTTCGGTTCAGAAAAATATTTTCCAGTATGATTTGCCGGAGGATATTGCATATGGTAATTCTGTCAATGTCATTGCCGGAGGCTTATCAAGAAATAAAGAAGTGAATCCGTATGTGGGAATTTCTGCATCTTATGGCCGTTTTACCAGATTGGGGTATTTCACCGTGAAAGCACAGTTTGGAAGATTTTTTAATGAAGACAGCCAGAACAGAGAATCTTTCCGTTTTGACGGAACTTATTTCACCAACCTTATGGACTGGAAATTTGCCAAAGCAAGACATTTCTTCTCTCCAACACTGGCATTGGGAAATCCACAGCATAATTATTCTTATAAGGATAGAATCAACCTTTCTTCTACAGACGAGTTCCCCGTTTATAATTCTGATTATATCGGGACAAAAAAAATAGTGCTGAGGTATCAGCTTCAATTGTTTATTAATAAAACCTGGAAGAATTTTCACTTCAGTCCATATTTAACGACTGCAGTGGGCTGGCTCGGAATGCCTGATGATAAGCTGTTTAAAACTAAGGCCAACACAAAAATCGGGATCGGTGTTTTAATTAATAATCCTTATCTGGTTTTCAACAGGATTCAGATTTCTTTCATGTATTATCCGCGTGTTCCTTTTGATAATAATTCTGTTTTTGACTTTAACAGTAACAGGAATAATCTTTTACCATTGAACAGCTTTGCCACGGATGTTCCTCATTTTGTCAATTTTGGAAATTAATATAACAGACCTTTAGATCCGGATTATCTTTTCAGACAGATTTCAGCAAAAGAAACCTTCCTTGCTTTTGGCAGGGAAGGTTTTAATCAAAATGAGATAAACATCCTGAAAACTACACCACTACATCGATCTTTACATTAATATTTCCGCGGGTTGCTTTTGAATAAGGACATGTTGCATGAGCGGTTTCCACAACTTTTCTGGCTTCATCTATTGCAAGGCCTGGCAAAAGGATTTGTAGGTGAGCCTGCAGGAAAAATCCGTCGTCATTGGTGGCAAGGTCTACAGAGGTATTGACAGATAAGTCCTGAGGAAGAGTAATTCCAGTTTTTGAAGCACCTAAATGCATCGCACCTATAAAACATGCCGACCATCCTGCTGCCAATAGCTGTTCCGGATTGGTTCCGTTTCCTTTTGAACCGGGAGAGGTTAATTCAATATCTAACTTTCCGTCGCTGCTTTTTGCTTCTCCGTTACGGCCTCCGGTTACGATGACATTACCGGAATACAACACTTTACTGATATTGATTACTGTTGTATTTTCTACTTCCTGAATGGTATTTAATTCCATATTTTTATTATTTTAGATTAAACGATTCTGTTGATTGATCCTATTATTGTTAAAGTTTTTTTCTTAAATCTTTGAAAGCGGCTCTAAGCTCTTCTGTAAAGATCTGCGGCTGTTCCCAGGCTGCAAAATGTCCGCCTTTTGAAGCTTTATGATAATAATATAAGGTAGGATAAGCCTGCTTCGACCAGCTTTCCGGAGCCTGATAAATTTCGTGAGGAAATACCGAAATAGCTACAGGAACTTTAATGTCTTTGGTCTTCTGCGCCTCAGCACTGAAATTATTCTTGTTATTTTCCCAATAGAAACGTGAAGAAGACGCTCCGGTATTGGTAAGCCAGTAAAGGGTAATATCATCCAGGATGGCATCACGGCCAATGATATTCTCAGGATGAAGATCACTTTCACTCCATTCGGCAATTTTTTCGTAAAGGAATGCTGCTAAGGCTGTTGGAGAATCAGAAAGCAGATATCCTGTTGTCTGTGGACGTGTTACCATCATTCCCCCGTAAGCTGCATTTCTTCCAAAGAATGTACTCATTGCATTGTATGCTTTTGCTTCTGAGGCAGAAAGTCCTGACGGAGCGGGATCACCGGCATTGATTGGTTTTACAAGTTCGGCAGGAATGGTAGCAGGCATGGTAAGGTGGATTCCCAAAAGACCTGAAGGAGCCTGTTTTGCTAATGCATCAGAAATAACAGAACCATGGTCACCACCTTCAGAAACATATTTTTTGTAGCCGAGTCTTTTCATCAGTACATCCCATGCACGGGCAACGCGGTCAGGGTTCCAACCAAGCTCAGCAGGAATCTCTGAAAAACCATATCCCGGAATGGCAGGTATAATTACATCAAAAGCATCACTTGCTTTTCCTCCGTATTTTACAGGATCAGTCAAAGGATCTATTGCATTGATAAACTCCAGCGGAGAACCAGGCCAGCCATGAGTAAGAATCACAGGCATTGCATTAGGCTCCTTTGAACGTACATGGATAAACTGGATATCAAGTCCGTCAATTTTTGTTACAAATTGGGGAAGCGCATTCAGTTTATTTTCTACTTTTCTCCAGTCGTATCCGTTGCCCCAATAGGTGATAAGTTCTTTTAACTGCTCAAGCTGGATTCCCTGGGAAGCATCTTTCACTGTTTCCTTATCCGGGAAGCGGGTTTCGGAAATCCGTTTTTTAAGATCATCCAGCTGAGATTGCGGGATACTGATGTGAAAAGGCCGGATACTGGTATCATTTTTTGATGATAGAGTGGCATTCTCAATTTTTTGTGCTTTAGAAATAGCAGGCGTACCTAAGATAAAAGTTGCTGCTAACAGGATTGTTGAAATTGTTGTTTTCATTGTTTTGCTGTATTAGATTTTAAATCTGTTTTTCTTTTTTGATGAGACAAAATTATACCCTGAGATACGCCTGGGAAACGGGTAATGTGTTCAAATAGCCATATTTCACAGCGAAACAGACATTTCAGATGGTGAACAGGAAAATGGTATAAATAGGAGACAGATGAGAAGTAGTGCTACGGAAAAAGGAAGAGTTTCCGGCCTTAGAAAAGGATAAAAAATAAGCTCCGTTATGATAAAACGGAGCTTATTTTGTTAATGCATTTTTGGAAATTATCCGTGAGCTTCTACAGATACATCATTCCATTCTTCCCAAACTTTTAGGCGCTGTTCGTAATTCTGTTTTACAAATGGAAGCGCTACTTTTCCGAGTAATAAACGCAGTGGAGGATTTTCAGTTTCAGCTAACTTTATCAAGGCCGGTGCTGTCGCTTCAACGCTTCCGAAAGATGTTTCGGATTCCGAGAACGCTTTTTTAACGTTGTCGTAAACCGGATTACTTTGTGTATTAATTCCTGTATGCCAGATATTGGAAGCGTAGCCATTAGGTTCTACCAACGTTACATTGATTCCAAACCCTTTTACTTCTGTGGCCAGAGTTTCACTTAACCCTTCAACAGCAAATTTGGAAGCATTGTAAAGCCCCATGGTTGGTAGCGTAGCTAACCCCAAAATAGAAGACACCTGAATGATATGACCGCTTTTCTGATCTCTCATGATAGGAAGTACTGCCTGTGTAAGCCATAAAGTTCCAAAGAAATTCGTTTCAAACTGTGCTCTTGCTTCCTGTTCGTTGGTTTCTTCCACTGCACCAGTTAATGCATATCCTGCATTATTGATCAGGATATCAATGCTGCCGAAGTGTTGGTGTACTTTCTGAACAACTGCTAATGATTCCTCTCTTTTATCTACATCTAAGGGTAAAGCCAATACGGAATCTCCATATTTTTCTTTTAAATCATGAAGTGTTTCCACATTTCTGGCTGTTGCTGCCACGTTGTATCCTTTTGCTAAAAAAGCTTCTGCCCATGCTTTTCCGAAACCTTTTGATGCACCTGTAATTAAAACTGTTTTTGACATTGTTTTTGTTTTTTTATTGATTGTTGTGATTATAATTTTTTATACAATATTGTTTCTTAATTTAAATGACCGATCGGTCATATTTTAAATAAAAAAAATTATACAGTATTTTCCTCTATAATTTTTTTCAGGCTGTTTCCAATAGTGATCATTTTATCGTTATTGCCAGCCATTCTTGACATTAAGTGTCCCCCCTCAAGCATTGCAAACAAAACTGTTGCAAAATCTTCTGCATTCCATTCTGATCTGAATTCTTTATTGGCAATTCCTTTTTCTATAATACCGGAAATCAGTTTTTCTCCCTGTTGTATGCCACGGTTTACTTTTCCTTTAACCACGGGATTGGTATCGTCAGCTTCTGTTCCAAAGTTTAATAGGGGACATCCACCAACTACCGGCGGGTGATTGGGATCACTGAAAAAATCAATATAAGCAAATAACTGCTCTTTGGAAGTTTTGTATTGGCTTAAGTTTCTTTGAAGTCTTTCCGTCAGCATTTGCATATTGTGCTCAACAGCGGCACAGGCAAGTACTTCTTTATTGTCAAAATGAACGTACATACTGCCTTTAGACAACTTGGTGGCCTCCATAATATCACTCATAGAAGTAGCCGCAATCCCTTTTGTATTAAAAATAGGTGCTGCTTTTTCTATAATGAACTGTTTGGTTTCTTCCCCTTTTGCCATGATCGTACTGAATAATGATGCAAATATATGACCGATTGGTCATAAAAACAAATTTTTTATGCTTTTTTTATATTGCATTGTTTTAATATCAACTAAATCAGTTGTTTCTTATCCTTCTTCAGGAAGACATTGGGGAATTTCTCCTATTTCATTCATTGTAAATCCTTCTTCAAAAAGTTTTCTTTTATGATTAATTCCCCAGTCTTTAAGAGCAAAGATGATAGGATTTAAAGTTGAAGAATAAGGTTGAGGCTGATAAATAATTTTAACCGGATAATCATCAATAACTGTTCTTTTGATAAGCTGATGCTGTTCAAGTTCTTTGAGTTCCTTAGCCAGAACCTTTGGAGTAATACCTGGTATACTGTCCTGTATATCAGTAAAGCGATCATTACCTACAGATACAGATACAATGATTGCCAGCTTCCATTTGCCACTTAAAACGTCCAAAGCGTCCCGTACAGGCTTGATCGTTTCCAGGCAGTTTGATTTAATTTTTTTTACAGACATACGCTTATAAATTATTTCGCTTTCCTTTGGGAAAGTACTATACAAAGGAAAGTAAATATGTGCTAAATTGCAACATCATTTTTAAAGTATTTTCTTCTGAAACAGAATAAACCGTCTGAAGGAAATATTGTACTAATGAAAAGAATTCCGGCCGGTATTCTTCTGAGTTAAAAAGAGTCAATAATTAAAATGGGACGAACAAAAAGAATGAAAAAAGTAATCTTAATTACAGGTTCAAGTACAGGTTTTGGTGCATTAATGGTAAAAACATTTAACAAAGAAGGGCATATCGTCATAGCTACGATGCGAAATACTACTGGAAGCAATGCTGAACACGCAAAAAATCTGAATAAGCTGGAGAATACAGAAGTAGTAGATATGGATATCACAGATGATCAGTCTGTAAAAAAAGCTGTTGCTTTAGTACATGAAAAGTATGGTAGAATTGATGTTTTGATTAATAATGCAGGAATATATGGAGCAGGAGTTCTTGAATCTTATTCAATACCACAAATCCAGAAGCTCTTTGATGTGAATGTTTGGGGAACATTGAGAGTGAATAATGAAGTTCTACCTATTATGAGAGCTGCAAAAGATGGTCTTGTCATCACCATTTCCAGTCAGGTAGGGCGAATTTCACTTCCATTACAGTCTGCTTATAATTCTACAAAATTTGCATTGGAAGGCCTTATAGAGGGTTCGTATGAAGAGCTGGTAGGGCAGGGAATAGAGTCAGTACTGCTTGAGCCGGGAGGGTTCATGACGGAAATTATCGGTAAGGCGCATGTTAATGGAGATCGCGAGAGCATTCAGGAATCTTATGGTACTGCTGTGGCAGATATCAGTCAGAAAATTCAGACCGTATTTGGTAAACTCTTTATGGAATCAGCTCCGGATCCAAAAATCATTGCAGATGGAGCCCTTAAGCTGGTCAATACAGAAAAAGGGAAAAGACCACTTCGTACACCACTAGATCCTCTTTCCAATGGAGTAGATAAAGAATACAATCTGATTACAGAACAGGTAAAACAAAAGTGGATAGAAGCTTATGGGTTATAAAATATATATTAAATTATTGTAGTCCATACATCCCATATAAAAGGAAAAGTACTGTTTATTAGTACTTTTCCTTTTATATTTTGAAGATACAGAGACTAAATAATATTTATTGAAACTTAAATGAAGAGGTTGTTGCAGGATAGTCTTGGTCATCTGATCATATCATGATACAATAAAAAAGAGAACTCCTGGGTTCTCTTTTTGTCGTTATTAAATCATTTAACCATAATCTTAATACTTTCTTTATGATCATTTTCGCAAAGAATATGGATCATATAAGCTCCTGTACTGTAAGGTGAAAAATCTAATTTTATATCACGAGTGTGAAGATTTTTCCTCTCAAAAAGCTTCCTTTGAGCCATATCATAAACGATAATATCCTTTATTTCCTCTTTACTTTTGAGGTAACAGATATCTTTCACAGGATTAGGGTAAAATATAAGCTCAGGCTGTACATTCATATCCGCAGTTCCCAAAGAACCAATAGTAATTGTTTTGCTGAAAGTTTCTGCACAGGAGTTTTTGCTGACCGTAAGTGAGACTGTATAAGTTCCCGGGGCAGTATATTGATGAACAGGATTCAATGAAGAATCGGTGATGCCATCGCCAAAGTTCCATAATACAGATGTGTAATTGGCGGAATGATTGGTGAAATTTACAGTTGTTCCGTTAATTCCTGCTATAAAATCCGAATGAAGGTGAAACGTATTACTATTCCATTGTGGCGGATTATTAAAAAAAACAAGATCTGCAATATTCTGAAAGTTTTCGGCTGTGTTTTGAGGCATTCCGTTATAAAAAGTGGATGGAAATACATGATCCTGAAAAATTGCAGAATACATAGTGGCTGCCACAAGATAACTTCCTTTAGGTCCAGGATGAATATCGTTATAAGATCCGTGAAGAGCCAGATCCTGGGAAGAATTGTAGTAATGTCTTGCAGATTCTCCGGCAGGAACCATTTCCACCTGCATCAGGTTAGACATCTTCGTAATGGAATCCTTAATTTTTTTCTGAAAAGCAAAATAGGTGTTGTATTCATTGGCAGATGGAACTCCATAGGGAATTTCATACAGAAAAATCTTAGAACAAGGACTGTATTTACGAATAGAATCCCTGATTTTACGGCCGCGTTCAGCGGTTACAGAAACAGGGTAAGAATGACCTGCAGATTCCGCAGTTCCGGGCTGCATGATCACGTATTTATAGTTTTTAGATCTTATCTTTTGATACAATGAAACATCATCTACATGATTCACAAATCCGGTTCCTCCGGGAGTATGTGTTGTTAAAGATAGATTTTTCCCTTTTGAAGCCGCTATATTTTTAAAAATTTCAGGCATGTCATTAAAATAGGTGACGCTGTTTCCTATAAACAGAACCTCATCAGACTGGCAGAATGATAACACTGAAAAACCAGTACATATAAGAAAGAGTAGTTTTTTTATCATAGAGTATTTTTTTGAGAGTTATTTAAAAAAGGTACCTGCAGAAAACCACTTATCATGCAGGTACACAACACAAACGATGATTAAAAATGTTTTTTTATCAATATAGAGCTATATACTTTTCTTTATCCGTTTTTTCATTATTAAACCTTTTAAAAGTACCTGCAGGAAACCCAATCTATACTGCAGGTACTGCATTAAAAGGTGTTTAAAATGAAAATGTTAGTTTATTTACTTTGTTAGAGATTTTGATTTACTATGAGTTAATGACTGGGTTTATTTTTTTAATTGACTTAGAAAAGTACCTGCAGGCATCACGTATAACCTACAGGTACACGGTACACTAATTATTACAACTATTTCTTGATTAGTTTTGTATGATAAGTCGCCTTATCATCTTTTATCGTGATCACATACACTCCTTTGATCAATGAGGCAACACTGATTCTTTTTCCGTCCGGTTTTCCTTCCTGAACAAGTCTTCCGTCTGCACTGTAAATTTTGTAATCAGCTTTACCTTTCAGATTTTTTACCTCTACAAATGTATCCGCAGGATTAGGGTAGATTTCAAGATCAGAAGATGACTGAACGGACTCCTTAACTCCTAGTGCTGCATTGATCTTTACAGAAAAATCCCATACCGAACCATGAGAGATAATATCACCATTGGCATCTACGAAAGGACTTGCACATGCATCAGCTGAAGCATTGAAAAATCCGCTGGCTACTCTCATTCTTAATGTTTTGTCACCATTGTAAGCATTGGCCGGAACTGCAAATGCAAAACTTCCCTGATGTCTTTTATTGGCATCAGGAGCTGCGCCGTTAATCCCAATTCTTTCTGAAGCTTCAAATACTCCGTTTCTGTTGTAATCAATCCATGCCTGTACCCAATCCTGATAGTTTCCTCCAGCACGGTTAGCATACACAATATAGTTCATATTATATTGCGCACCCTGAGTAAGCTGAATCAGTTTGGCAGGGCCTTCCGAATAATCTTTATAAGCGTGCTGAACGGTTGTCCCATTTCCAGCTAAATCCACATTGGCTAAAGTCACTCTTAATATTCCACTGAAATATGGACTGATTGTAGTGTTTCCTCCTGTAGTCATCAGGCAGTAATCATATCCGGTGCGCAATCCTTTTGTTTTAAAATTATACACAGGAGAAAATGCTCCGGGAACATTATTAATCACAGTGGCTACACGAACTTCATAAGAGGTCTCATCTTCAAGATTATTTAATAGCACAGAACTAACCGGGCTGGCAGCATTGGACCAGTTTGCTGTTCCTGCTTTCCTGTAATTCACGGAATAGGTTGCTCCCGGTACATGGTTCCATGAAACAGTTGCTGAGGTTTTTAATATATCATTATCGAACGCGGTAAGTCCCGTTGGTGGATTATTTAAAGAAGCGGGAGCATTTCCTACGGTCACTGTAGGAGAAACGGCATAAAATATATTTCCTACTGCTGAAATTCGCAGTTTAATATTTCCCTGAAGCGCAGCAGGCATCTGTATTTCAAAACTTCCGTCATTAGGCGTTGAAGCCACCAGTTCTGTCCATGCTGATCCGTTAACCAGATCGGTTGTATATTCAATCTTTACATTGGCAGCATTATAGGGAGCAAGGTTGGTATTGGCAACATCCCAGGAAATGGTATTGGAAGCATTATTATACAACGTAGTAGAAGGAGTTAATCCTTTGAATTTGAAAGGTCCGTCATTTCCAACGGTTACTGTATTTTCTGCAGAAATCGTTAAAGGTCTGTTCGGGTTATTATCACGTACTGTTACCGCGTAATGTAATACTCTGGGAATGTATGAAACTGTTTCCCATGTGTCTTTATTCGTCAGTTTACCACTCATTACAACAGGCAGGCTAGGGAAATATCTTCTTCCCGAAGCCACTGCAGGAAAAGAACGGGTAAGTGAACCTTCAGGATTGAATCCCCAGCCGCTGTCTCCTGAGATTGAGCTTGTAGAGCCTACGCTGTCATACTGTTCCCAGTTATAGGTAAACTGATCCCCGTTGGCGTCTACTGCATTGGCATCCAGGTAATAGGCTGTACCTTTGGGAATAGTATAGGAAATCAGCGGGGTAATAGCTGGTGCATTATTGGCAATATTTTCAGCTACGCCGCACCCAACTTTACCTTCAAGGTTGTTAAGGATTTGATTGATGGACGAATAGTGGAAATAGGCATCACTGTTCATCTGAACATTATTGGCTGTGATCCCTGCATAGGCCATAATGGTTGTTCCTCCTCCCGGTTCTATATTGACATCTGAGCTTTCAGTAACTGTAGAAAAAGTGTGGTTACCTCCAAGCTGATGTCCCATTTCGTGAGCTACATAATCAATATCAAAGGTGTCTCCCACAGGATTCTGATTTTGTGTAAACGCAGAACCTTTACCTAACGGTTCTGCTGCGGTAGGGTTGGTACATATACATCCTATGCATCCTGCATTTCCATTTCCTCCGGCGGCATTAAAGACATGTCCTATATCATAATTGGCATTGCCTACCTGAGCAGTTAAGGTTTGTTGAAGCTGCCCGTTCAAATCATTGGTGTATGGATCATTGGCCGGATTGGCATAGATGATATTGGGGAAATTCTGTATGGTAAGATGGATTGCAAATTCTTTTTCAAAAACACCATTGACACGAGTCATAGTAGCATTCATCTGGGCTACAGCTCCTGCCATCCCTCCGAAATGAGTAGTATATTCACCCGTTGCAGACAAGGCAAGCCTGTAGGTTCTGTATCTTGAGGCTGCAGGTCTTCCGGTAATATTGATTCCGGCAAGTTTATTTTTTCCGGAATTTTTTAAAGATTTGATGTCCAGTTCCTTTTTGCCTTCCATACTGCAGCTAAAGCCATGCTCAGACTCTGTTCTTTCGGTTTTATAGAATACTCCATAGGTCTTTTTATCCGTTGTGACAGGTTCTATAAACTGGAAGATACCGTCTTTAATAATCATTGACTGTATTTCTGTAGGGGATGTACTGAATCTTACATATTTGGAGGGGTCATCAATTCCCACTCCTACATAAGATCCTAATCCATATTTTTCAGCCAAGGATTTTTCCATCACAGGATTGCTGTACACCGCAAACTTTTCTATGGTTCCTTCTGCCGTTGGTAATTGAATCGTTACTGCTCTTGCATTGGCGCCGGTCTCCTCAGCGTTTTTTAATAACTGTATTAACGCATTAATATCAGTTTTGTAAGCATACTTGATTTTTACCTCTCTTCTGATCTCAGACACTTTTTGTGAAGAGGTTTCCCATCTTTGGGCATTGGAAAGACAGAAGCCTGATATCAAAAATAATGATAATAGAGTTTTTCTCATTTTAAAAATTAGGTATTTAAATAGTGGTATTGCGAAGAATGAATATAATATTCGGGTATTCAAAAGTAATTGCTAATTTTGTATTACAAACAATGATATTTTGAGATTTTCATACATTGTGTATGTAATACGTATGTATTTTTTTATTATATAGTAATAGTGTAGTATAATATTGTATTTTAATTCTGATCATATTATGATGAAAAAACTGACTGTTTTATTCTTTTTTATTTCTTCCTTTTTCTATTCACAGCATACAGAAGAAGAATTAAAGAATGTGCTGTTTGATATCGAATTTTCTACTGCCGGATCAAAGGAAATTGAGAAGATTGACAGTCTTATTAAGGTGTGTAAGAAAAATTCTTATAATGATTGTGTTGCATTAGGGTATCTTAAAATTGCCAATATCTACAACCGGAACAGTGATATGAAAAGGTCTTTTTATTATACTGATAAAGTGGAAAAAGAAAACCTTATCAATTCAGATACAGATTTTGAGGTTATATTTTATCTCCATCTTCAAAGGTCACTGCTATACCAGAAATTAGGAGAAAGAATGACTTCTCTGAAACAATTGGACGAAATATATGATAAGGTGAACGAAACCGATAATGCTTATTTTATTTATCTGATTAACTGGCAGTACGCAGGAATATACAATGAAATTAATAAAAAAGAATTAGCACTAAAACATTATAAAACAGCATATAAGTATTCTAAAATTTACAGAGAAAACAAAAATAATCTCTATAGGATAGACAAGAACAGATTGAGCAACAGTTATAAAACCTCACCGTATCTTGGCGGAATGTATCTTGAGCTCAACAAACCTGATTCCGCAAGAATATATATTGAGGAAGCCATCCAGAATGGGAAAAAGATCAATGAAATAGGGATGCAATACATTACCTCGTATTATGCTTCCAGGTACTTTAAATCTCTTAATAAAATTCCTGAAGCCCAGCATCATTTATGGATCTGTAAAAATATTGCTGATAATTATTATAAAAGCGAGAATTATCAAAAGTCGGTCGCAATGGAGTTGAAGAACCTGTATGAAAGCACAGGACAGAAAGACAGTATCGCTTATTATGCTAATTGGCTGTTGGATATAGAGTCTTCAAACAGCAGACAAAAACAAACATTGAATGATGCTGTAGATAAACAGAATGAATTGGAAAATAGCAATAGAAAAAAGGAAACAAAAAAACTTTTCTTCATCCTGTCGTTGAGTATTGCCGCATGTCTTCTTTTTATATTTCTTTTCCTGTATTATTATAGAAAGCACAAAAGTAAAAATCTGGATAAAATTGATATCCCTCATCAGCCATCTGTAGATGAAAGTGCTTTTAAAGAACTTATACAGCTTGCCAAAGAAAATAATCCTGAATTTTTAACCCGTTTCAATGAGTATTATCCGCACTTTTCAGAAGAACTGCTGAAAGTTTTTCCTTTAAAAATATCAGAAATAAGATTCTGTGCCTACATCTATCTGAATTTTTCTACCAAAGAAATTGCTGAATATACTTTTACCTCAGTGAGAACCGTACAGACCAAAAAATATAATCTAAGGAAAAAACTGAATATTCCCGGTGATATGGATATCTATGTATGGTTTTCCAGGTTGTTGAAATAAAATCCATCCTCTTTAATAAAATAAAAGAGGTTACTTCAAATGTGAAATAACCTCTGCATGTCAATTAATAAAGGGAAATCCCGGACATTAATTTCTTATGGTGGAAATATAGATGCATTGCAATCCATTACAATCTTTAAGTTCAATGTTGGTGATCATTTCACTGTAGACCCGGATAGTCGTGTCATTAAATTGATATCCTTCTATAAACACAGGTCTGTCTTTAGGAAGATCGCTCTGCTCATTAAGCATTTCCAGCGATAAACTATCAGGATAACCTTCATTTTTTTTAAACGTAATCTCTATTAAACCGTTGTCAGCCAGATAGTCAAACTTTTTTAAATGAGAAGGCAGGCTGGCCTTGGTTTTAAAAACGTTTAATTTTTCAATGCTGCTTTTATAAAGATCAAACATGCTGGCAGTTCCAACGGTGTTATTATAGACAGCAAACTTTACATGGGTGCTTTTCTGTGCGATGAACATACCTGAAAAGAACACGAGAAATATATACAATAACTTTTTCATAATAAAAGTAGAGGTTTAAATGTTGGATATTTTACTATGGAAGGTTGGTGTTAGTTCCTGTTTTTTACTACAATCCATCCTGTATACTTTATTGGAGTTTGTTTTGTGTTGTTCTCATTCCAGCCCATTTCAAACCAGTAAGTTCCTGTAGGTTCTTTTTTACCGTCCATAGTTCCGTCCCATTTGAATCCGTTTAATTTACTTCCTGTATGAATTCTGCTTCCATATCTATCATAGATACCAAATGTGAAATTACTTTTATTTGCCAAAGCAGAATAATCAAGTACGTCATTAATTCCGTCACCGTTAGGGGTGATGATGTTAATTAGATTAGGAACCGTAATTTCTACCTGCACAGAAACACAGTTATATGAATCCTTTACATAGAAAGTATGGCTTCCGCGGGATATATTGGTAAATATGTTTTCACTCTGCCAGTTGATATTGTCCATGGAATATTGATAAGGTGCTGTACCTGCAATTATATTTAAGGTAACTGTATTATTGTTAATGTTAACATCTGAAATAACAGGGTTTTCAGAAGCATAAACCTTCACTGTTTGTCTGGTGGTACATTCTCTGGTTTTCAGATCTACCCAGTAGATTCCAACCCCTGCATTTTTGATGGACTGTGTGGTCGCTCCCGTACTCCATTCATAAGAAGTATAGCCTGGCCCTGCATCTAATGTGGTTGTATTTTCCATACAGATAATTTTATCCTTTAATACTTCTGAATAGGTAGGAGGAATAACCGTGAGAGTTACTTCTGCAATTTTATAACATCCGCTGGCATTGCTTACCTTAATGTAAACCACACCGTTAGGAGCAATGTAGTTGGTGGGAGTCAGAATTTCGTTTGTTCCGTTATGCGCATCAGTAGGAGATGGATAGTATTGCTTACTAATTCCTGGTTGTACGTTAACTCCTGCCGTTGTTAAATCAAATATCCCGAGCAAGGGATTGGATGGCTGGAAACATGATCTTAAAGCTGCATCTTTTACAATTGGGCTTTCAGAAACAGTAAGTGTTACAGTTACCCTTTCACAATCTGTAAACTCCGGGTCATTTCCGCAAAATTTATAAACAATGGTATCAGTACCCAGATAACCAAAATTGGGAACATAATTAATTACTCCTGCAGCATCAATGGTAGCAGTACCGTTTGTTGGAGGAGTAATAATCGTTACTGTACTCGGAACATAAGTTTGGGTGGAATTGGTAAATTCCGGTATGATAGTCAGGTTGCCTTCGCAAACAGTAATCGCTTTTGTAGATTCCTGAAGACATGTGTATACTTTATAGACAGGAGTGGTTGCCGGTGGACAAGTGCTTACTGAAATTTTCACGGTGTAATTTCCCGCAGCCACTGGAGCATAAGTATTGGTATTGGCTCCGTTGATAGGATTTCCGTTGAGAAACCATTGGTAGGTATCGTAGCTGTCATTTACTTCCAATACAATACCCGGAATACAATCTCCGGTTTTTTTTGAAATCAGTGGAATGGAAGAGAAACCTGCAAAATAACCCCCGTATCCTGATGTGCTGTAACCACCATTAATACCTGCTGTTACAGCTTTATCAGAAACTACAGTTACATTTCCGGTGATGGATGGGATCGCATATGTTACCCAGCTGCTATTTCCTGTCAATGGGAAAGGTCCTTGTGCGGCGGTGGGAGTAATGCCGTTTACCGTCACATTGGCTCCGGTTTCCGTTAAAATATTCAGTTTTACAATAGTGCCGGTTGGGACAGTGCTTGTTACCCCTGGTCCTGTTGGCATTTCATTGATCTTCCCGATTTCATCAATTTTTCGGGGTAAAAAGCAGTTCAATGGCGGAATGTAGTTGAATCCAACCGTTGCACTGCTGTTATTTACAGAGACCAACTGATATAAATAGACATTTTTTGAAGTCGTTATGAACATATTGAAATGTCCGGAATTTCCCTGCTGCACATAGTTACTTCCTGAAACTCTGTAAAATTCCCCGCTGTTGATGGTCGCAACAGGAGTGTTGGAACCGTTAATAAATATTTGTGTATTGTTTTCTGTTCCTACAATGATGCCACCTTCAAGATCGGGATTGGTAGATCTTGTTCTCACCATGGCAAAAGTACTTCCAAGTCTATCCGTAGGTACAGACTGATCAAGAACCGCATCAGATCCCGTGCTGGTGTTGTTTCCAAAATTTCCGTTGATATTTCCGTTGGTAAGGGTAATCGGTTTATCAGAAACAATTTTAGCTCCGATAAAAGCTGATATATTTTGACCTCCTACTCCAGGGCCTCCGGCGAAAATAAAGGATTGTCCTTTGTTGAGAGTAATTGTTTGCGAATGGGTGGCAGGCGTTCCTCCAAAGAATGTTACATTTCCATTCCATGTAGTGGTGATAACTGTATTATTCTCTGTTGCCAATATGCCTGCTGAGAAGTTAAATATGTTAAGTGATGCAGTGGTAGGAGTTGCGGCTACAAAAAATTCTTTGCCGATCCCGGCTTTTCCTTTGCTTGTTATAATTTCAGCGTGTACAGTACCGCTTACCATTCTTAATGAACAGTAAAATGGCTTGCTTCCATGTACATATAAACCTTTATTGATAGTAGTGAATGCATTTGAAGTAACATTCGCTGCTATAATACTAGCCGGCACCACAAAGGTCTGAGGGGACCCTTTACTGATGGTTACATTACCTATAGGGACATTATTGTTGTTAATTGTAACAACAAAAGGAGTTGCAGAATCGGTAGAAAGATAGAGTGCCTGTGTATAATTTACTGAGGCGTAATAAGGTGCAAACCAATGATCTGTGTCTCTTTGTGCCGAAAGAGGTGAACTCAGTATAAGGAACAATAAACAAAATATAAAACTTTTCATGCATCGTTAAATTTTCGTTTTAAAAATTACGAATTCTTTTTTTAAAAACGATTATGATTTTATTATTAATTTTTTATTAATTGTCATATTTCCATATACCATTTCTATTAAAAAGTAATCATTGGATCGTCTGAAAAAATAAGAGAATACTGAAAAAGAGGGAATCTTTTCAGAGGCATATGATTGCCGTTTGATACTTTAGATACAAGATTGTGCACCTAAGGGCTTATTAATGGCCTGATTATAACAGGGTAAGATTTTATTTAATTTTTATATTTTTTCTCAGAGCAGTTTCCATTTTATTGCTTGGTAAAAATAATTTAATAAAAGTATAAACAGACTATACCTTTGTATAGTTTTAAATCAAAGTTTGATGAATTAATTTGGAAGGAACCTATGTTCAAATACTTTCAGTAAAGAGAGGACTTGGTTTTTATTTTAATTCTTTTTTTAATATTCAGCTTAATGCCTGTTTTTGTGTGTATATTATGTTGAAAAATTTCACTTAATATTGAAAATTTAATAAAAGTAAGTGTTTTTTGTCTTTTAAATAATTTTCCAATAGGTCTAAGGCTGAATATAATTATACTAAGAAAAGTAAATACTTACGAACTCAAATTTTTTGAATGCCTGTCACCTGAAGAAAAAAAATACACACTATTACCTATGATTTCCATCTCAAGTATACCAACAGTGTAGATGTGCTTGTTAACCATAGGATCATCCCTATAGAACTGTATGATCATGGAGAAATCTCCAAAATAGTCTGTGTAGTGTCCTATTCTCTTAACCGGTCTGCGGGAAATATCAGGATCGTTTCTAATACCTCAGAAACCTATTGGAAGTATAATCTCTTCACTGGAAAATGGACAGAAGAATCTAAAGTTGCCCTAAAATTAAGGGAAATAGAAATAATACGGCTTTATCTTCAGGGATTAAAAATAGAAGAAATTGCAGAACAATTGTTTGTGTCACCAAGTACCATAAAGTTTCACAGAAGCAAATTGTTTGAGAGAATTGGAGTGAAGAATATCATCGAAGCAATATCCTACGTAATAACGAATAATTTGATTTAAACTATACTTTTTTAAATATTTCCAGCTCGAAATGGCTGAGAATCAAAATAGAACGCTCAGTATAACTTACCGTTTTTAATTAAAAACCGGTTGCTTTCTGTGTATTGTTTTCTGAACATTCTCCCTCTGCAAAATGATAGAAGGAGAATGCCCGGAACAGCTTAATTAAGCTGATAATTTGTAATTACTAAACTCAGGATGAAATGAACATAATTCTGTTCTACCTCTTTTCTGTTAATCAGTTTGTTTTTGTATTCATAAGAATTCAGATCGCGGGATAATTTCTGATACGTTTCAAAATCATCACCCTTTATCTTTACTCTTATATTACCATCTTTTCTGTTAATAAGTACATCATCCAGAGTTCTTACTTTAAATAAAACTTCGCATAACGTAGGGCGAGCCTTCATGGAACCGATATATCTTTCAACTATATTAATCTTGAACGAATCAAATATGATGTTATTAAAAACGATTTTAGAATTAGGCTCCTGAGTGTTGAGTTCAAGTTTATAGTTCATTACTTTATAAATTTTGGCAAATATAAGTTTAATTATGCCAAAAAACCGACTGTTTTAATAGATCATTCCCATATTAATGATTGAATTTTATTCTATAAACACAAAATCATATGAAAATGTGAATATTAGAGGCTTATAAATGAGGACGTAACAAAAGTGTAACAAACATTTTCTTTCCTTTTATTTTTTTCATTATAGGCATTTCCGTAATTTTATTCTCTGTATAACAAAAATTCATATTAATACCAATATAATGGAAAGATATAGTTATGGGATGGTTGGCCTTGGAGTAATGGGGCGGAATCTGCTTTATAATATCGCTGACAACGGGTTTTCAATCGCAGGATTCGACCTTGATCAGGAGAAAGTTAAAGAATTAGAAGGCGGAGCTGCTTCAGAAATGAAGGTGAAGGGTACAGGATCTTTAGAAGACTTTGTATCCACATTGGAAGTTCCAAGAAAAATTATTCTTATGGTTCCTGCAGGAAAACCTGTAGATGCTGTGCTGGAAAATATTACCCCGCTTTTAAACGAAGGTGATATCGTGATTGATGCTGGAAATTCTTATTTCGAAGATACCAACAGGCGTGTTACTGACCTGGCATCTAAGAAACTGCATTTTATGGGAATGGGGGTGTCAGGAGGTGAAAAAGGAGCCAGAACAGGTCCAAGTATAATGCCTGGAGGGGATCTGGAAGCATTCAAACTTCTGAAGCCGATGCTGGAAGCCATTGCAGCCAAAGTAGACAACGAAGCGTGTACAGCATATATGGGAAAAGGATCTGCCGGAAACTATGTGAAAATGGTACACAACGGTATTGAATATGCCATAATGCAACTGATCAGTGAAGCTTATGATCTCCTTAAAAGAGGAGCAGGTTTAAATAATGAACAGCTTTATCAGGTTTTCAAAGAATGGAATAACGGCGAAATGAACTCGTTCCTTATTGAAATTACAAGAGATATCTTCACTCAAAAAGATTCATTAACAGATGGCTATCTTGTAGATCAGATTTTAGATAAGGCAGGAGCGAAAGGAACAGGAAAATGGACTTCAGAACAGGCCATGGAAATCGGAGTTTCTATTCCTACCATTGATATTGCGGTAACCTCAAGAATTTTATCTGCTTATAAAAACGAGAGAGTTCAGGCTTCAAAAATATATGCCGATAACGAAATTGTAAAACCTGAAAATACAGAATTATTCATTAAGGAGGTTGGCGATGCTCTTTTCCTTTCCACCTTAATCAGCTATGCACAAGGTTTATCTTTACTGGTAAAAGCATCTGAAGAATACGGCTTTGAAATTCCATTGAAAGATGTTGTGAAAATCTGGAGAGGAGGATGTATTATCCGTTCAGTTTTGCTTGAAAAATTCTATTCTGCTTATACCCAAAACCCTAACCTTTCTAATATTCTGCTTGATAAAGAAATTTCAGAACTGGTAAAGTCAAAAATCAAAGGTTTAAGAAAAACAGCCGGATATGCCGCTACCAACGGAATCTCAAGCCTGGGACTTCAGACAGCTTTAGGATATTTTGATGCATATACTACAGAATCTCTTCCCGTGAATCTTATCCAGGCTCAGCGTGATTATTTCGGAGCTCATACTTATCAGCGTATTGACAGAGAAGGAGTTTTCCATACTTCCTGGCAGAGTGCAAACAACTAAAATTCGGAAAAATGAATCAAAATAAAGTCTTGCAGCCAACAACTATTGTTATTTTTGGTGCTACAGGCGATCTGGCAAAAAGAAAACTTTTTCCGGCATTTTACAACTTATATATCGATGGCAGAATGCCCAAAGGCTTCAATATTGTAGCACTGGGAAGAGCAGAAAATACCAACGAAAATTTCAGAAATTATATCAAAGAAAACCTTGAAAGTTTCTCAAGAAAAAAAGTGACTTCCGAAGACTGGGCAGGTTTTCAGGCTCATATTACTTACTTTCAGCATCAGCTGGATGAAGAAATTTCTTACGAAAATCTGCAGCAGAAACTGCAGGATTTCGATACCGTTTACGGGATGAGAGCAAACAGGCTGTTTTATTTATCCATCGGGCCTAGCTTTATTTCTACAATATCCAATCATATCAAAACGACTTTACTAGCTTCTGATCCGAAAAAAGACCGTATCATTATCGAGAAACCTTTTGGTCACAATAAACAATCTGCTGTTGAATTGAACAGCCTTTTGGCAAAAACATTTGAAGAAGAGCAGATTTACCGTATCGACCACTATCTGGGAAAAGAAACGGTGCAGAATATACTGGCTTTCAGATTTGGAAATTCTATTTTTGAGCCTTTATGGGATCATAAATATATAGAATCGGTACAGATTACGGTAGCGGAAGAAGTTGGAGTAGAGACAAGAGGAGCATTCTACGAACAGACAGGTGCGTTAAGAGATATGATTCAGAATCACCTGTTGCAGATTCTGTGTATGGTGGCTATGGAACCACCGGCTTCATTGCAGTCAGGTGAAATCAGAGACCGGAAAGTTGACGTTCTGAAATCAATTCGGAGAATATCTTCCGATCAGGTAGATCATTATGCGGTAAGAGGCCAGTATGGAAAAGGAACCATCAACGGTATTGAGGTGAAAGGCTACCGCCAGGAAGACGGAATTGCTCCTGATTCCAATACAGAGACTTTTGCAGCAATTAAATTTTATCTGGATAACGAAAGATGGCAGGATGTCCCTTTCTATGTCCGTACCGGAAAGAAAATGAAAGAAAAGCATTCTTACATTACCATTCAGTTTAAGCCGCTTCCTCACTCAACGTTCTCAGACAGCCCGCATCTTTTATCTGCCAACAGGTTGATCATTAATATTCAGCCCATGATGGATATCAGATTGCAGTTCATGACCAAAAAACCGGGACTGACACTGGATCTGAAGCCTGCAGAAATGATTTTCGATAATTTTGCCTGTAAAGAAGATACTCCGGAAGCGTATGAAACTTTGTTACAGGATGCTCTTTTAGGAGATCTTACCTTATTTATGCGTTCCGATCAGGTGGAAGAGGCGTGGGATGTAGTGACTACCATACAGGAAGCATGGGAAAATAACAAAGATTTATCTTTCCCGAATTATAAAGCAGGAAGCTGGGGTCCGGAAGATGTTAATGCTTTGGTGGAAAGACAAGGGCACAGCTGGGTATAAAACAAAATAAAATTTAAACAGACAAAATGAATATCACAGTATTTGACGATCTGGAAAAACTGTACAAAAAGGCAGCAGATGCATTTGTTGATCTTTCAAAAAAATCTATTCAGAAAAAAGACCGTTTTGTGGTGGCATTAAGTGGAGGCTCTTCCCCTAAAGCTATTTTCAAATTATTGGCAACACCGGAATATAAAGAAAAGATAGAGTGGAATAAAGTCTACTTTTTTTGGGTAGATGAAAGATGGGTTCCTTTAAACGATGATAAGAGCAACTTCCGGATGACAGATGAGGCACTTCTCAGTAAGGTTACGGTTGTCCAAAGCCATATCTTTCCTATGTATGCCGAAGGAATAACTCCTGAAGACTATGCAAAAGCTTATGAACAGCAGATAAGAACTGTTCTTGGTGATGAGGGTGTTTTTGATTTTATCCTGTTAGGAATGGGAGACGACGGCCATACAGCCTCATTATTTCCAGGTGAAGATGTTTTAAATGAAAAAGACAAATGGGTATCTGCTTATTATCTTAAGTCTCAGGAAATGTTCAGAATTACATTGACTGCACCCATCATTAATAATGCTGAAAATATTCTGGTTATTGCATTCGGGGAATCTAAAAAGCATGCACTGAATGAAGTATTGAATGGTGAATATAATCCTTCGTTATATCCAATGCAGCTTATTGAGAAGAAGAATGGATTTCAGTTTTTTACAGATGAGAAAGCAAAAGGCTAATACAACTTCAATCTAAAAATAAGAGACTGTCCTTGGACAGTCTCTCTTCATATCAACTATTCTAATACCGGATTCCCGGTATATACAATTTTCTGTAGGTTAAACTAAAATAAGTTTTTAAATGAAAAACAGCACCATTAGAGAACTCATGATGCTGCTGCATTTAATGTTTTTACCTTAGTTGCTTTTTGTTCGAAACTTTTAATTTTTCAACTCAATTAGTGTTTCTATATAAAAATGGTTATTAGTTTGAAGCAAATATACAAAATAAGACACTTGTAAGTGTCTAACATGAAAAAAAATATAAAAAAAAATTATCAACAGTCTGGTAACGTGAAAAAAACCTTTATTAAAAGGACTTGTATGAGGTCATGAAATTTAAAAAAATCAAGCCTTAACTGATCAAAAACTAAAAAAATACCCTTATTAATCAAAAACAGCATCATTTATATAATGTTTTACCCCAGTAATGGAATAGTAAAATATTTATACTGAGGTAACTAACGGTGCAATCTAATCACTCTCAATCTCACAACTCTGATTGTCTGTTTATATAAAATGGTTATTAGTTAATGCAAATATATACATTTAGACACTAAAAAGTGTCTAAAATGAAAAAAAATTCATAAACTTGTACGATTGAAAAGTGTACCATGGAAAGAAAGTCAGCAGCAGGGAATATCCGGAACAAGGAACGCAGTAAAAAAAAATTTTTGGATGCAGTTGGAAAAATACTGAGAACAAAAGGATATACTGCCTTGAAAGTGAATAGTATTGCTGCTGCAGCCGGGGTCGATAAGAAAATGATCTATTCTTATTTTGGAGGAATAGATGGTCTGATAGATGAGTATATAGAGTCACAGGATTACTGGAGTAAAATAATGATTGAGGAAATAAAACCTCAGGTGGACGATAGAGGAAAATCCTTTATGGAAAACACATTTTTCTCTCAATTTGATTATATTCACAGCAACAAAGAGGCACAAAAACTACTTCTTTGGCGGTTATCAGAATCCCGTAGATCTTTAAAAAAGTTCACCGAAACTCAGGGAAAAAACGGAGAATATATTTTTAAGCTTTTAATCGATTTCCATTTTAAAAATAATGCTGAAAATGTTCGCGCCATCATGGCAATCATGACGTCAGGATTATACTACCTGAATATGTATGCCGAAATCAATGGGAGTATTTTTTGCGGAATAGATGTAAGCACGACCAAAGGACGGGATGAAATAAAAAAAGCTGTTTCTTTCCTGCTGCATCATACCTGCAAAAACCTGTAGAACTTTTTGGAATTTGAACTTATAAAAAAACAAACCATTAGAAATCTAATGGTCTGTATGTAAGTTGTGTTTCTACCTTAGTTGTTTCGTATCCGAAATTCTCATAAAGTGAGGGAACTAAAATAATACAATCTGAATTGTCTTATTTTTCAACCTAAAAAGTGTTTTAAAATATGTAGATGGTTTTAGTTTGTACAAATATATAAAATAAGACACTGCTAAGTGTGTAAAATTGTAATATTTTTCGTCATTTTATTTAATTTATTGGAAATCAGTATATTATTTTTTAGTATTGATGTGAAAAATTCTCTTTATCGATGCTTTTGATTAAGCTAAGTCTATGAAATAGTTTAAAATAGCATCTTTAATAACAAAGAAGGGTTGATCAAGGATATCTGTAGAAAATATTTATTTAATATCAAGCCATTATTTGCTATGTAAAAAACAGCATCACTGTAAAAAATGATGCTGCTGTTGTTTTTACCTCAGTCATTCTTGTTCGAAATATTTTAAACTGAGGGAACTAACGATACAATCTGAATAGTTTTTAATTCTCAATTTCAATAGTGTTTTGTATATTGAATGGTTATAGTTTCTACAAATATATACAAATAGATTATTTTAGACACTAACTAGTGTCTAAAATAAAAAAAAATTTCTTAAACTTGTATCTTGTATATTGAATGTTTAGTCATGGAAAGAAAGTCAGCATCAGGTAGTATTAGGAATAAGGAACGCAGCAAAAAAAAGTTTTTGGATGCCGTTGGAAAAATACTGAAAACGAAGGGACATGCAGGGTTGAAGATTAATGATATCGCTGCGACTGCCGGGGTCGATAAGAAAATGATCTATACCTATTTTGGCGGAATGGATGGCCTCATGGACGAATATGTTCGTACACAGGATTTCTGGGTAAAAGTAACCAGCGAGGAAGTGGAAAAGATGAAACCGAATCTTGAAGATGGAGGCAGAGAATTTATCGAGCATATGCTGCTTTCCCAGTTTGATTACGTATACGCCAATAAAGAAGCTCAAAAATTATTGTTGTGGACTATTTCTGAACCCCGGAAATCATTAAAAAAACTGATTGACACTCAGGAGGAAAACGGAGAATATATCTTCAAATTATTGATGGAATCACATTTCAAAGATAAAATGGATACCTACCGTTCTATCATGGCCATTATGGTGTCAGGATTGTATTATCTCAATATGTTTTCGTCTCTGAACGGAAGTATTTTCTGTGGGATAGATACCAATACTCCTGAAGGACGGGAAAAAATCAAAAAGGCGATATCTTTCATGGTACAACAAACCCACGATAATCTTTAATCTGTTATAAAGAACATAAAAAAGGGACAATAGTTTGCCCCTTTTTTATATGATACTTATGGTATAGCCTATCCTTTATGATAAGGACAGCCAGAAGTTGTACCGGTATTTACTCCGGTATTATAAAACTGCTCTTCAATTACCTTTCTCTGATCCTCAGGAATATCCTGTATCTTTCGCAGGGTATTTACCTGGATATGAGGCCAGCTTGTGGTACCTCCGTCATTCCCGAAATCAAATTCAAAAAATACAATCTGCTCATACTGCAGCTGAAGAATCTCTTTTCCATCTTCAATTACTGTTTCGATCCACATGTCCATATCTACCTCAACAGTTGGAACGAAACGATTGACAAACGGAACATTCAATACGCCTCCCTGTGCTCCTGTTTTCATTTTTGAAGACATTCTCACATGAACATGATTGCTGACTTTCTGGCCTCTTAACGTATCCCTGAGCCTCAGGTCAGGCCGTACAGAGTAAGGATATAAATTGTCTGCAAGAATTCTCTGGGTATAGATCTTATTGGAGCCGGGATCATTATCATCATTAAGTTTTTCATGAACCCACGCCGGTGCTGGCTGGTCAAGATCAATGATTTCTTCCGGTGTTACTCCGGCATTTCCCATGGTACGTGAAATGGAAAGATGATTGGTTTCCCATGCCTCTTTACCGTAAGGGAACTTAGGTGAACCTTCAATTAAATAGTACGTTTTCTTATCTTTATTCTGAGGAATAATATCTCCAAGCAAAGTAATGGTGCTTCCATGTGGAATAACACCGCTTCGGGAGATAGAGTAGTCCGGGATAAAATAAGGCCCATCAAGCCCTGCTCCCGGCTTTATTTCCTGTGCCGGAATGATTTCATAATAAGGCTGTCCCGATTGCAGCTGGCTTTGAAGAATGTATTGAGGGTTGGGTTCTTCGTCCGGTGTAATCCTTAGCAAAGGCTCGTCTCTGTATTCTCCGGTATATCCGTACTTTGCATCTTCTGTTAAAATGGCATGAATACCGCGGTCTCTTTCAATAGATTCTTTTGTTGCCGCATGGTTATAGACATCACTCAGCCATAGGTACATTCCGTTTTCTTCGTGGATAGGGGTATATTTCAGCGCATCCTGTCCCGGTATTGTATTAACACTTTTAATGCTTTGCTCGTACTTAACTGCTCCGCAGAAAAGCTCACTCGCTCCGCCACGGTTACGTACTCCGCCGGGAACGATGGAAAATGTTAATTTCTCAATATATTCTTCACTGGTAAATGCGAACTTTCCGGGTATCGTCCCCGGATTGGTTCCGGGAGAAGGCATGATGGTTGTATGTACTCCGCTTGCTAACGAAGGGTTGGTAACATCTTTATTATAATTGACATTATAGCTTACCCATGTGCCATCCAGGGCAGCCAGAACTCCATAATCCACATTATTCTCAATAGCCTGCAGGTTATCTTCCCTGAATGGTCTTACCGGATCATCAATAAGAAGTTTAGAATATCCGTCCATTAATTCAGCCAGATTAACTTCACTTTGTCCCGGCATTCTGCGGAACAGCTGTTCTCCTCCTGTTTCCGGGCTCTCTTTTTTTCTTTTAAGCATGATATATCGTTTTTATGGTTATAGGTCGATGTATTCGAATGTTGGCCCCGCATTGGTCTGAGCGTCCAACGGTTGTTTCATCAGATTCACTGCCTGTTCTTTCAGAGCATACATATACATAATGGATTTTTCCAGTTCTCTCTGATTTCCTTCCACAGCGCTTTGTATGGCATCTAACAAACGTTTGTAGGTTTTATTGAACTCCACACCCTGAGCATGTAATTCTTTGTTTTTGACGTAATCTTCCAGCTTAGGGTTAGGTTTCATAGGATAGGCCTCGTTCCAGTCTACCGGAAGATCTTTTCCTGTAGGCGGTATGGTTACAGGCATCATTCCATTTTCATCCATGAAAGGCTCATAGTTTCCTCCCAGATAAAAATGCTCATGGAAAACTTCTTTAAACCTGAAATAATGAGCCAGTTCAACCCCTTCTTCAAACTGGGACGGATCTACATCGAAAATAGAATCATCTGCACCTTCACCTTGCCCTTTGATTTCCTGGAAAACAGCAATTACTCCTGTCAAGGCTTCTACAGAATGAAGTTTCCCGCCGCTTCCGTAATATTGCTCAGGGCGGATCTGTTTTGCCGGATTTCCTGTGAAAATTCCTCCGGTATTTAATTCCTCAAAGTTTGTCGGAAGTGTCCCATGTGCTTTATAGTAAACAATGATTTGGAAAACAACGATATAAAAGAATAATACGTCATAATATTCACCAATGGTGTGTACATTTTCCATGATAAAACCTTTCATATTTTCAAGGGTCCAGAGGTGTTTTTCCTGTACGGCAGCTCTTTGAGAGTATAGTTCAGAAATCTCCGCTTCATCATCATATTTCGGAGCTTTTACCACAGATGCACTCGGACTTTCAATGGCAATAAACGTGGCAATACTGTTGCTTGAGAATGTTTCCAGACCTACATAGAAATCAACGTTCATCGGTAATTTCATGGGATAAACAGGGTAGTTCTCCTTTTTGTTGACAGAAGGCTGAATATCGATGGCATTCAATACATTACAAACCATAATCAGGTGAAGCATTTCTTCTACAGCAACACTTCTGATAATTTGTGAAGCCAGAGCATTGGTCCCGTCTTTGATCGAGTACAAAGCCGTAAGATAGGGTGGAATTGTAGAATGTTCAATAAGAATGGCAGTTTGCAGAAGGTCCTGCAAAACCGGTTTGTAATCAACTTCTGTTACCTCTTTTTTCATTTCTGAAACTCCTGAACCGAACTGAGATTCCAGATAGGTATTAAAGTCACTTATCTGATCATTCAGTAAAAGATTAGTAACTGTTTTGCTGTGATGCTTTAATCCCTCTATCCAGTCTTCTTTGCTTAATGTTGAATCAAATAATAAAGAAGGTAATGAAATAGCTTCTGTAACCGCGGCACTTCTGGAAGCCATTCTGCCTGCTGTTAAAAAAGTTTCCTGTGGTTGAACTGTTTTATTGATAAGTCTTTGTCTCATGTTGTTATTTTTTAAGTTGAATTTCAAGGTCAGCAAGGATGGATTCTACCGAACGGATTGTGAATGCTGATAATGTTAAAGTAGGATTTGATGTTCCCAGTGTGGTCATATTTCCCGCGCCTACGACGTATAAATTCGGATGATCCCAGGTTTTGCAGTAGCTGTCGGTTACGGATTCTTCAGCTTTAGAACCCATTCTGTGAGTTCCCACGATGTGCCCTGCACCATTGTAAGAATATCTTTTCTTATTGTATATCACAGAGTTTTTGTCTTTCTCAGTATATTTTGTGAAATCCGTGATGTTTAATCTTTTAAACATTTGATCCGAAGCATCTTTTGCCTGTTCCATAGCTTTCATTTCGTACTCTGTCAGTTCATAATGAATAACAGGGCGTGGAATTCCGAGAACATCCAGATACTCATCATTAATGGTTACTCTGTTATTGGGATTCGGGAGCTGTTCAATTTCAAAATGAAATAATACCTGCTTTGAAAGTCTGTCGGTGAGCTTTTCTCTTAATTCTGCCCCAAACTTTTTATCATTGATAAATTCTGCCACATCAGAACCCGGAGAAAATGCCGGCCAGCCCCATCCCCAATTGTCAAGCGGAGAAATCCATGCTGAAAAGTTCTTTCTGAACTCTCCGTCACGGAAAGAAGAAATATTTGTCGTAGAACCCGGACCTCTGTACGGATATACCGGTTCAGGGAAAAGTCCCCAGGTAAGCATTACCATATGATCCATCAGGTTTCTTCCCACCTGATCACTGCTGTTGGCTGCTGTTTTTACGCCTTCCGGGGTTGTATATTTGGAATTCAATAAAATTTTAGGGTTTTCAAAAGCATTGGCTGCAAGAATGACAATGGCATCAGACGTATCAATAGATTCTTCAACAAAATCAGTCTTTTCTTTTGAGAAATATCTTCTCAGATGGACTTTTGAAATTTTATGACTATCATTTTGATCAATGCTTAGCCTGTAAACAACACTCTGCGCCTGAATCTGCATGAATAGATTACGGCTCAGGTTATCATTATCATTCATTTTATATAAAGCCTTTTTCAATGTTTTTAACGCATTGTATTTTGCCTGAACAGGACAGATCGGAACACACGAAGCATTCCCTTCACAGCGTTCTCCCATATAAGGATTCCAAACAGAACCAAGAGCTTTGTATTCTTCTTTTTCAGAACTGTCTAAAACCAGTTTATAGCCGGAATCCTTTGGTTCTGCTTTAATGATCTTCGTTTTTCCGTATTTTGGATTTGGAATGGAATTCCTTCCCTGTGGAGAAGGCACCATCATTAAAGGAATCTCTCCTGAACTCAGCTTTACACTTGTCCCTTTAAGTCCCTCAATAATCTTATGATCCATGTAACTCTGAGGAATTTCTTCCATCGGAAATACATAGTTTCCATAATATTCTTCCGTCTTCTCTGTAATTGGATATTCCTGTCTTGAAACATCCCCGGAAACCCCGATTTCAAACTCAGCCATCTCATAATAAGGCCTTAATTCTTCATAACTTATCGGCCAGTCGACAGCAGTTTTCTCATCAGAATCCGGCTTTGGAATCTTGATGCCGTATTTTTCGGTAAGTTTAAAATCGTTGGGAAGCATTCTTGGTGTAGTTCCCAGCCAGTGAAGGGTAGTTCCGCCGCCTACCCGTATCGCATCACTTGCGAATGGCATCGGCCCGAACTGAACGAGATACCCTTTTTTATCCGGATATGGCTGGACAATATGTTCCATATCCAGAACGTTGGGAGAAGGAGCCTGCTTTAAGTTCGGATAAGGAGAGTTGGGAACTTTGGCTTCCTCTCTGTAAAAAGTACGGATATATTCATTATAAGTGGTCATTGAGGATACGGAATCCAGCTCAATACCTGCTTCCAGACCTGCTTCATACATAAGGATTGATATTTCCCTGATGTTATCGGATTTTCCGGCATCTGCACGATGGACCATTTTTCCTTTGGTTGCGTCAAATACGTGGTCGGATAATAGCTTTGCGATTAATGACCCAGCGATCCCTGTTCCTACAATGATCACATCTTTTTTGTTATGGGTTGGATTCATGATTGGGTGTTTACAGGTTTAATATTCCAAGATTTGTAGCCCGGTTGTTTGGCTCCCGGCGGGTGTGAATGCATCAGATTCCAGACAAGGCCTTCCTTGTAAGAAAGATCATTGATGTATGCTCCTTCCCAGGTTCCCAGATACCACATGGTGATTACTTTTCCTGAAATGTCATTCATTCCCGGATGGGCAATAATTTCAGATTGAATAGCCTTTTTTAATTCCTCTTCACCCGAAGAACTTTCAAGGATATTTTTAGAAACCGTAAGGAATTCTACGAAAGTGGCTGCTTCCAGGCATTTTAAAACATAAGTGTAATAGGTTTCTGCAAGCCCTGTTGACTGCAGTTCGTTTACCGTAAACCCGGTAAGCGCTTCCGAGATAGACATGAACACGTCGAAATAATAATCGTCGACGTTGAGAATTTTGTTAATAATATTCATTTCGTAAAAAATTTGGATTCAATATCTTCAACTCCTTTTAACAGGAGGCTATCAAGCTGATTGATCTACAGCTGCCGGATATTTCAGATAACACCTCTTTTTCAGAAATGATTGACTGTATTTCAAGCGATCCATAGTATCAGTTTTTGTTTATTCGAAATTAATCACATCCCGGCAGATAAGATTCAGTATTTCTACGTAATTTGAATTAACAGTGTTTTAATTTTTTGTAACAAATCCTTTATTTGAAGTGTTTATAAGAGATTTTATTTTCACATAGTTTAGAATTATTTTAAATAATGTGGTATCTGTTATCAAAATATATCGGATAAAACAGTGACGATTGCCGGTAATAGATAAAAAAAATGCCTGAATTGAATATTCAGGCAGGATTTTAATTAAGGTTGAAGGTAAGAATTATAATACCATTATCAGATATTTCTAGTTGGCCAGTTGTTTTACAGCAATGGCGTCGATCTCAAACAACATTCCGGGTAAAGCCAGCTGGCTTACAGGAATAAGTGTACTCGTAGGCAGGAACGAAGATTTCCAGACATTCCTGGCTTCCTCAGCCCATATTTCAAGTTTTTCCTGGTTGTGGTCAACAATAAGCAAGGTGATTTTAACTATATTTTCAAATGTCATGGAATGGCTCTGTAAAACAATATGTAAATTTTTCAAAGCATCCTGAACCTGAGTTTTAAAGTCATCTGCCAGCACATGATTTTCCCCCACGCCGCCACTCTGTCCGGATATAAAACACATCGTTGATGGAGATTCCACAGCAATACTGTGAGAGAAGCCATAAGGGCCGGGATCAAATAACTCAGCAGGATTGATCAGTTTAGGCTGTTTATTTTTTTCCATAATCTTTTATTTAATAAAGTAAAAATGAGCGAAAAAAATTGAAAAAGACTTTACATATGTTGAGGAAAATATTTTTAATTCTTTACATACTTTCATCAATAATAAAATTCTGATGCAAAAAAAAATACTGTTCAAAGGAACAGCATTTTTAGTTTTTACTCTACAACAATACTTTCAATCCCTTTTTGCAGGGCTGTATCCTGGATCACCGGAACAGAAAGTCCCTCTGCACGGACAACAGAAATATCTGTCATCCCCATAAAGCCTAGTGTTTGTTTTAAGTAAGGAACTACAAAATCATAAGATTGTCTTTCTCCTTCAGAATACACACCGCCACTTGAAAAAGCAAGATATACTTTCTTATTTTTCACCAGACCTTCAGGGCCGTTTTCGCTATAGCTGAATGTTTTTCCTGCTCTGGCAATATGATCAAGCCATGATTTTAATGTAGAAGTGATACTGAAGTTGTAAAGGGGAGCTTCAATAATGATAATGTCAGCCTCATGTAATTCATCAATTACCGTGTCTGAAAGTTTTACGATTTCCTGCTGTTCAGAAGTGCGGTTTTCAGCTTGAGTAAAAAATGCATTGATATGAGCTTCTTCCAGATGGGGAAAAAGCGGATTGGTCAAATCACGCTTTTTAAAAACACTGTCAGGATACTTTGCGGCAATTTTTTCTACAACAGCATTACCCAGTTTCTTACTGATTGATGATTCGCTTCTCGGGCTTGAAATGATATGAAGTACATGTTTCATTTTTTTATTTTTTTAAAATTGATGTTTCAAAATTATCTATATTTACTAATAAAAAGATAGTAGTTACCAAAAGGTTAGTAATAACATTTAGGTTAGTAATCAGTAAAAATAAAAGAATGGAAGAAGAAAAAATAGTGTATTCAAGGCCGCAATGCAGTACTCATCTGGCTGCTACTGAGGATGCGTTATATGTTTTGGGTGGGCGGTGGACCATCCGGGTAATGATTGCCATTTTAGGTGGACATACCCGCTTCAATGAGTTACAGCGGACCATCAATGGAATTTCGGCAAGAGTCTTATCCAGCGAATTGAAAAAACTGGAGGTAAATCACCTGGTGGAAAGAACTGTGATTACGGATCAGAAGCCGGTGCTGGTAGAATATGTTCCCACAGAATATAGTGAATCCCTGAAAGATGTGATTGCTGCTTTGGCAGATTGGGGTTCCAAACACAAAAAGAAAATTACAGCTTAATAGATATAAGAAGAGTAGTGTAGAAAAAGAGTATTACTGTTTCTGTGGTATTTAATAAGTTGCAACATTGCTTATTCTTTAAGTATTTTTACTCAAATTAATAATGGTAAGATGATCATAGATGAAGAATTATTATTTTCCCTCGGAGCCAGTCTGGAAAAGTATGAAGCAGGTGAAACTATTTTTCAGGAAGGATCTGCTGTAAAATTCTATTTTCAGATCAAATATGGTACCGTGAAACTGAATAATTTATTGGAAGACGGAAAAGAATTTGTTCATGGGCTTCCTTTTGATGGCCATTGTATTGGTGAAAGCTATTTATTTACCAATCACCATTATGCTGTGAATGCTATTGCGGTCACCAGCTGTGAAATTATCAGGCTTTCCAAAACCAGGTTCCTTGAATTCCTGGTGGGAAATCCTTTATTAATGCTTGAAATAAATAAATATACCGCAGACAGACTTCATTTCAGATATATGATTTCAAGCTTTCTGGCAATTTCAGATCCTATTGTAAAGCTCACGAAGCTTTTTGATCACCTTAAAAGATATTTCGGTTATGAAGAACCCTATTCATTTCTGATTCCTTACACCAGACAGCAAATAGCAACCTTAACCGGCCTTCGGGTAGAGACGGTGATCCGCTATGTTAAGAAAATGGAAGAGCTGGCAATGGTTAAAATTGAAAATGCTAAAATTTATTATTAACTTTCAGTTTTCTTGTTATTTTAAAATTAAAACAGGCTGAGAGGTGTTCTGATAAATTCCTTCGGAAATACTTCTGCTTGCCAGGTAGTACAAAAAGCTGTGTTTACCGGGAAGAGCAATAATAAGATCCGCGTTATCAGATGCTGCAAAGTCCAAAATACCTTTAATAATATTTTCATCATGAGAATAATGAATACTGCTCGGAATTTCCGTTAAATGCTCACGAATGTAATCCTCCAGTTCTCTTTTTTGCGTTTCGTCCTCTTTTTCACTGGTGTTGATATTAAGAAATGAAAGACGGACATCTTGCTTATGAATAACAGATTTGTGGTGAAACAGTCTTTCTAACCTTTTAATACCTCTTATATCACAAGGAATAAATATATTCTTAATAGGTGAATAATGGTAGCTGTTGGGAATAATTAATGTTTTCACAGGACTTGTTCTGGCAATGCTTATAATATTCTCAGAAACAAAACTATCGGTAGAAGAAGTCTGGTCATCACTTCCCAGAATAATCAGTTCCACAGACGGCTGGTTTTTTAAAAGCTCATTAATACTTCTGGTGAGTGCCCAGTCGCTCAATACCCTGGAAACTTTTACTTCAGGCGACTTTTCAGCGATGATGTCCGTTAACTGATCGAATAGCAATTCTGTCCTTTGCAGCAGGTTGTTGATACTTTCTTCATTGACAAATGAATGTCCTTCTGCGATATGCAGGTAGTCAAATTCAGATTCTCCCGCTGTTTTTAACAGGATAATATTTTGATATTCGTAAGTTTTTGCCCAGTCTGCGGCAACTCTTACTGCATTTTCCGTAGTTGATGTAAAATCAACAGGTACAAGAATTGTTCTCATATTGTATCATGTTTTAGTGCTTATTCTTCCAGGTTAGCTGTCATTTTTTTTACCAAAAGCAGCGCTTTGCTGATCTCTTCTTCTTCTATATCACCAGCTGCCTTTCTATAAAGATCCAGGGCCCATGGATAAACGGTTTCTACAATCTGTTTACCTTTCGGAGTTAAAAAGATCTGTTTGTTTCTCCTGTCTTTTTTATCAGCTATCCGTTCAACAAGATCCTTTTTTACAAGGCTGTTGATGAGATAGGTGATACTTGATTTGTCTTTGCTTACTTTATTTCCAATTTCCTGCTGATTGATGCCGTTATGTCTTGAAAGCAAACCAAGAATTTCAATCAGTTCAAAAGAAAGATCCGGATCATAAATAGTAACGATAGTCTGGATCTTCTGGCGGAGACGGCTTTTCATTTCACTCATTGCCAGGCCAAGCTCCAGAGCAAGTTCTGATAGATTATTCTGTTTTACAGGCATACTTTTATATTAATGATGAAACAGGATAAGAAGCATTTTTTCGATGGATTTTATAGCATGACTTATCATAACAAATATACAAAAAATTAGTTTTAATTAAAACTAATTTTGATGAAGTAACAGACAGCGAAAAATTATCTTGAAAGCATAAAAACAAAAGCAGAGACTAATTCTCTGCTTTTTCTTTTTTAACGGCTTGGTACATAATAAGAATGATCCCCAAAAGGAAACATGCAATGATCAGATAGCGCCAGGAAAGGCCTTTTTGATCCGTTACAGTTCCGCTTACAGAGATGATGAAACTTGTTACAGAAGTGATTACATACACCAGTCCACCCATCAGTCCGCCGGCAGTACCTGCGTTTTTCGGAAAGTAAAGCATACTTGTCGTAAAAAAGGAGGTGAATAAAATTCCGGAACAGATATGAATGAAAAAGGCAAAAGGAATCATAATGAACAGGCTTTCTGCAAAATAACTGGTGGTGATCAGGCCTGCGATAAGGATCAGCTGAAGTAAGATGGGCTGTAAAATTCTGGGCTTAAAATCCAGAGTCAGTCTGCGTTTGCCTATAAAACCTCCGATCATCCAGGAAAATCCTAAGATCAGTGTACAATATCCAATCACTACCGGAGTAAAATGAAAAGTATTTTCAATAATAAATGGCCCGGTAATATTAAATAACATTACGATAGAGTAGCTCAAACCTAAAATGAAAATCCCCAACATGAAAATCCTGTTTTTAAGCATCATCTTATAAAGGCTGATGTTCTCTGAAAGATCCAGTTTCTTTTTCTGCGGAAGGCTCTCCCCGCTAAAAAACCACTCAAAAAGGAACAGAAATCCGGCATATGCTGCCAGAAAATAGAAATTAGCATGCCAGTTGAAGATTTTCTCAAGATATCCTCCAAGGAAAGGCGCCAGAATAGGACCGCAGGACCATACAATAGTAAAGTAGCTCAGGTAATGTTTTACCTTTTCCGCATCATAAATATCTACAAAAATAGCACGCGTAGCCACAACAAGTACTGAAACTGCAGCTCCCTGAAGAATACGAAGCAGACAGATCAGTAGAATACTGTTGGTCATCGTAATTAAAATACTGGTCAGTATCAACAGGAATAAGGCTATCAATTTGGGACGATAACGGCCGATACTGTCCAGAATTCCTCCTACAAATAATTGGGAAATCCCGTAGCTCAACAGATATGATGTCAGGGTAATCTGAATATCTTTTTCCGAAACCATCATTTCTTTGGCCATAGAAGGGAACGATGGTAAATAAATATCCGTGACAAACCCGGAAAGCGGGATAGACACGAAAGCCATAATGGTAATTAATCTGATTCGTTGTTCAGATGCTTCTCTCAACATATTCATTCATTTTTTACATTGCAAAAATAAGTCAAGAAATACAAAACCGGATTTTAAAAGACAAAGTAAAAATTACAAAAATCAAATATTATGACAGATTCTTAAATTTTAGGGGTGAAGTCTGCGCATGCTTTTTAAAGAAATTATTAAAATGAGCAGGCTGATCAAATCCTAAAGTGTAACCGATCTGTGCAATATCCCAATTCGTATACTTCAGCAGGTTTTTAGACTCTTCAAACATCTTTTCTTTAATGATCTGTGTGGTCGTAAGGTTGGTTACAGATTTAACGGAAGAATTCAGATGATTGACATGTACGTTCAGGTGTGCAGCAAAATCGGAAGGCGTTTTTAAGGCCAGCGGATAAGCAGGAGAGTCCAGCGGAAACTGTTTGTTGAGGAGTTCATCAAATAACTTATACAGACGTACATTTGCGGGAAGTTCATTAGGATTGATATCTTCCACACGGTTTTCCAGCGCCAGGTGCATTACAGAAGCAAGATTGCTTTTGATACTGCTGCAGCGGAAAGGATAGGAAGAATTATTCATTCTGTAAATCTGATCAAAATATAGCATTGTCAGCTGAGCCTGTTCTTCTGTCAGAAAAACAACCGGCTTACTCCATTCCTTGAACATTGACGTTTTTTTAAACAGATTGAATTCAGAATTCCCATTAAAAAATTCCTGATTAAATAAACAAAAATATCCTTCCTGTACATCGCTTTCACACTCCCATGAATACGGAATGCTTGGAGAAGGAAAAAATAGGGCAGGACCATCTATATACAGCTGATGAGTACCATAATGAATGGTGCCCTTTCCAATAATAAAGCTTATTTTATAATAATCACGACGGTTGTAAGGGCTTTTAAAACTACAGTATTTCCGCATGGAAATATTGAAGTGAGATTTTCCCATTTCAAAATCCTCAGAATCAAACATTTTGATCTGGTTTTTACGGATGCGTCTGTAATAATCCTCTATTGTTTCCAGCTGATCACTCATAGGTAAAAATTATAAAAATCAAAGATAAGTAAACTGTTGTCTACTTAAGATCATTTTAAATGAGATAATAGAAATTAAAATGATAGTCTTCCTCAATAGTTGTGGAATTAAAAAAATGATTGATTACTATTATATAGGCAAATATCTATGGAATCTATGGTTAAAGCAGCTGGATTAACCTTTATTAATCTCCAGCTCCAAAATATGAGAAGGCAGTTGAAAAGGTCCGGCTTTTGAACTTCTCACAGCGATAAAACCGGATTCTTTTAAAAAGTCTGCAAGCGGATCATGATCCAGTATATTGATCCATATAATATCCGTAAAGCTCACTGCAGACCTGCATTTTTTCCAGAGAGACTGTCTTGTTTCAGGAAGATCAAACTCTGAAAGAATTACAAAACTGATTTCTGTAGCTCTTTTTCCGCCAGGAATTCCCGGATGTACCGAACCGCTTTTTATAATGCTGAATCCGATGGGTTTCTGATCTGCATACATCATGATCAGTTGGTTGGAAAGATCGTTCAGGTCATTGATCATCTTTCTCGGGTCTATTTCGTTGTGAATATATTTTTTGATTTCTTCTTCAGTTACAAATTCTTTGTGCAATGCATAAACGGAAGAATCAATGATGGCTATAAGATCAGAAATTCCCTCTTCAGAACCTACTGTAAATTTTGAAATGATATCCATGGGATTTTTTTTTATTCAAAATTATAAGATTAATCCATTCAAAAAGGATACAGTTCGTTAAAATATCATCGGTACAGACATTATTTGTTTAAAATTGTCCTATATCATTAAAATTTTAGTATAAAAATACTGGTAGAAATACAAAATAACTGCATTTTTAAAACAACGTAATCAAATACATATGAATTGAGGAGAATGAATGATTTACAGATAAAATTTTTAAGAAGATTTTTCTGTATGTTTCTTCGGTTCTTGTTGATTTTAAATAGTTTATTTAAATATTCACTGATGCTCTATGTCACAACGAATAACATGTTTTATTTTCTACAATAATTTGATCTTATTTTAAAATTTAAATTGAATTTAAGAAAGACTCAGAAAAAATGAGTAAATCCACTATTTTTTTTCAACACAATTAGGCTGGAATCGCCATAAAACCTATATTTGCAGCCTAAATTTTTAAATAAATGAAAGAACTAATTGAAAAAATCAACGCAGAATTTGAAGCGTTCACAACTGAGGCAAACCAACAAGCGGAAAAAGGAAACAAAGCAGCTGGTACAAGAGCTCGTAAAGCAGCTTTAGAACTAAGCAAATTGTTCAAAGAATTCAGAAAAGTTTCTGTAGAAGAAGCTAAGAAATAATTCACCTTTAGCCGGCTTTCAAGCCGGTTTTTTTATATACTGATTTCAATGGTATTTTCTTTGAAATAGGTTATTCTTACAGAAAGTGAATTGCCACTTCTAAAAATCATAAAGGCTGTCGGATTGATGACCTTTTTTGTAGATTATAGTTATTGATGAATTTTTATTGTTGTTTTTGAATAAAATATTGATAAAAATAATTGAAAAGCCTCTTTTTTAGGCTTAATTTTTCACCATCTCCCTGATTTCTTTTATCTTTAAACCAATCAATATATATTATGAGGATAAATAGATTTTTTGCAGTGCCTGCAGTAATGCTGGCTGCCCAGTTTTCATGGGCTCAGATAAAGGTTGATCCAAAAGAAAAGCTTAACCCTATCGTGAAAAGTTTTGTAGATGAAGTCAATAATAATTCCCAGCTTGAAAACCTGGCATCTGAACTGTTGGATGGCATCGGGCCTCGTCTTGTGGGAACTCCCGAAATGCTGGCAGCAAATGAATGGAGTGTTAATAAACTTCGCTCCTGGGGAGTAGATGCCAATCTTCAGCAATTCGGAACATGGAAAGGATGGCAGAGAGGAACTACTCATGTTGATATGACCTATCCACGCATAAAATCTCTTTCCGCAACTCAGCTGGCGTGGAGTCCGGCTACAAAAAAAGCCATTGAAGCGGAAGTGATCATTCTTCCGAAAGTGTCTTCTAAAGCTGAATTTGATCAATGGCTTCCTTCAGTGAAAGGAAAAATTGTGCTGATGGCACAATACCAGAAAATAGGACGCTCTGATGAACAAATCAAAGAATTTGCAACCCCCGAATTGTATGAAAAACTTAAAGCGGAAAAAGATCAGGCTGCCAAAGATTTTGCAGCTTATATAAAGAATATCGGCTATGATAATAACAGCCTTCCGGAAGCATTGGAAAAAGCAGGAGCGGCAGGTATTGCCATTTCAAACTGGACAGGTATTATGGGGGCTAACAGAATATTCGGCGCAAAAACTACCAAAATTCCTATGGTCGATATCGATTTGGAAGACTATGGTATGCTTTACAGAATGGCAGAAAAAGGAACTCGGCCTAAAATTAAAATTGATACCCAGTCAAAAATACTTCCGGAAGCCAAAAGCTTTAATACGATCGGAATGATCAAAGGCAAAGAAAAACCTGATGAATACGTGATTCTTTCTGCTCACCTTGACTCATGGGACGGAGCACAGGGAGCTACAGATAATGGTACCGGTACGATTACCATGCTGGAAGCCATGAGAATTCTGAAAAAATATTATCCTGATAACAAGAGAACTATTATCATCGGACTTTGGGGCAGTGAAGAGCAGGGATTAAACGGTTCAAGAGGTTTTGTTGCTGATAATCCTCAGATAATTAAAGGGGTACAGGCAGCCTTTAATCAGGATAACGGAACGGGGCGAGTGGTTAACATCAGTGGACAAGGATTTGTAAAAGCTTATGATTATGTAGGAAGATGGCTTGATGGCGTTCCAAAAGCCGTAAGAAGCCACATTAAGACAGATTTTCCAGGAATGCCTGGTGGTGGAGGTTCCGATCATGCTTCTTTCGTGGCAGCAGGAGTACCCGGAATTTCTTTAGGTTCTCTGAACTGGGGGTATTTTGGATATACATGGCATACCACGAAAGATACCTATGACAAGATCGTCTTTGATGAGGTGAAAAATAATGTGATTTTAACAGCGGCATTAGCTTATATGGCGTCCGAGGATCCTGAATTCAGTAACAGAGAAAAAAGAGTAATGCCTCAGGATGAAAAGGGAGAGGCGGTAAAATGGCCGGAAGTAAAAGAACCCCGAAGAAGTTCTAAAGATTATAAGTAGTTCTTTATTTGAAAAACAATAAAGAAGACTAATTTTAAATCTCTGAATATTATACCATATTCTGGTATATTCTTTTTGCCGTTATTGCTTAAAACGAGTATGTGTAGTTATATATGTTTTAGTCAATAACGGCATTTGTTATTATGAATTTTTCTAAAAACAGGAATATCTCTTACTGTATAACCGGAACGTGGTAAGATTCTGTTATTCTTATCCGGATTACATCCTTTAAACAAGGTAGTAAAAGCACAGCGTTTTAATCAGGAATGAATGGCATAATAAATTTATAGAGGCTGTGAATTGATTAAATACTGAATAAATTTTTCCATTTTGCAACGGTATTACGACTCAATTTAAAATGCAGGGCCAGCTGCGTATTATTAAGATAATTCTTTTTTTGATATTCAAGGATTTTGTGTATCGTTTCTTCATTGTAGGAACGATGAGACTGATTTGCCTTGATGTCCTGGTTATAATTAAATATTATTCTGTTAATTTCTATTACATCAAACGCTGACAGATTTTTCTTCGATAAAATTTTTGCACACTCGTCCTTTTTCTCAGGATATTTCAGGTCGACAAGATCAAGGTAAATCTTTTTATAATCAGGTGTCATTGAGTGAGATTGCTTGTGATGATCCATTTGTAACATAATAATATAAATTTTCAATTTTATAGCTCTTTTTTGAGCGAACTGTATTTAATAAAAAAAGAATACTAGAGTTCATAAATTAATTAAAGAGAGTGTCTCAACCAATTAAAAGAATGCTTTTAATATTTAAAATAATAAAGTAAAATTGTTTTTGAACTTTACAATAGTTTATTTCTTTAATGTCAGTTACAACTCTAGTACCTGGTCTTTATATCAACTAAAGGATTTGTGAGTTAATAGAAAGTATATAGTTTGTGTTTTTGTGCAAAAATATAGGTCTTGTTCTATACGCTGCAATATTTTGTATACATCATCTATACAGCTTTTTCTGAATGTCAAAAAAACCGAAAATTGCTTACAGATAACGGTTGGTTGTCTCTTACTATAAATCGGGAGTATTTGCTTGAAATAATGCATGTTCCATCGTGCTGTATCTGTGATGTATGTGTCATTTAATGCAGCATAATGCTTATTTTATACTTTTACGGTGAAACAAAAAACATTATGAAGAAAAAGATTGTATTAACCTTGCTTGTATTATTGTCGCTGGAGATGTATTCTCAGGGCGGGATTAATACTCCAAATTCTAAAATTACTATAAATGTAACGGGAAATTCAACCCAGTCATCTATCAACGATGGTATCCTGTTACCAAGAATTGCTGCCGCCCAGACTAAAATTATCCTTTCTTACAAGCTATAATACGATTATAGAAACAGGATGTGTTCGGATTATCTAATATCCTCTAAGTAATCCCTCGGGCCCGGCTTTGATTACTATCTGTTTAAGTAATTACAATAGCTTTTAACACATAATAAATTGGAAAAAAATGAAAAATTTCATCATGACTTTAATAAGTACTCTAATAGCTTTTTCGTGTGCTGTAAATGTTTCTCAAAAAGATATTCCTTATACATCAGCAAAGAAATACTTTGTTAAAAATATCTCCGATCAAAAAGATTTAACCGAAAAAATAATTACTTCACAGGAAGAATTTGATCAGATTTTTGGGCCTGCAACAACAATGGGCAGGAGCGGGAAGCCAACACCTATTGATTTTTCAAAAGAAAATGTACTTGCTCTTATTTACCCTAAAACCAATCTGGAAGTGGAGATTATCCCTGTCAGCCTTCAGCAGAAAGGTCAGAATATAGTATACTCTTATAAAGTGATCAAAGGAGGTCAGCGGAGTTTCATGACTATCCCCAATACCATTGTTATCATTCAAAAACTTGATTCAAAAAAAATAATTTTTCAGAAAGTACAGAAATAAGCAGAATTATTTGTTAGTATCAAAGGAACAGCAATTGAATATACAATATGATCAGCGTGAGCATAAAAAGAATATTTCAATTTTTAATGATGGTGTTTGCCCATTTGTCTATTTTTACTGTCTTATATTCTCAAAATTATACTCCGGACCAAATAGACAACGCATTAATAATTAAATCCGAGAAATTAAGAATAAGAGGTGAAAAAAAAGAATTAATTTCTTTCAACGAAAAATATATTATTATTTCCCAAAATCAGAATTATCTGAAAGGAGAAATTTTAGGTTATATCAATATTGCTAATATCTATGCAACCATAGGTGACTATAAAGAGTCTTTTTATTATCTGCGGAAAGCTGAAAGAAAAATCAAAAAAATCAATGATGCTTATTTGTCTGCCAGGCTATATCACGAATATGGACAGACTAATTATGGTATTGGGTTGTACACAAATGCATTGAAATATAATTCACAGTCTATTTACTATGGTAAGCTGATTTCCAATCGTAATGAAAGGGAAATATTATCAGGTATTTATGCAAGCAGGGCAGATTTCTTACATGATATCCACCAGCCTGATTCTTCGCTGGTTTATTTGCACAAAGCATTAAATATAAAATCTACTCCGGTAATTAATTCTTTGATAGCAAATCATTATATGGTTTATAGAGAGAATCCGGATTCATCTTCGTATTATTTGAATAATGCATTGAAACTACTGCAGAAAACGGATTACTGGAATGTCCAGAGAGGGCAGACTTACTACTTTTATGGTAATTTTCTTAATAAAAAAAAAGAGTACGAAAAAGCGTTGATGTACTATACAAAATCTGTTGCCATTTTAGAAAGAACCAAAAGAGTTTATAATATTCCTCTGCTATACAAAACAATAGCCGGTACTTATCGGATTTTAAATGACCAGAAGGGAGAAAAAGAATACCTTGAAAAGTATACAAGGATAAATGACAGTTTAAGCAAGGTTTGTAACGAAAGCATCAATATTTCTATCGATGAAATGATAAAGGAAAAAGAATCTGCAGATATTTCAAAGAAGAATGTATTTTTTGTTTATAAAAGTGTAGTTTTCTGTCTTATTGTTATTTTACTTTTAGCCTTTATCCACTGTCAACAGAATAGAGATATTATAAAACAAAAGGAATTTGAAACAGATGTCTTAAAGGAAAAACTTAATAATTCCTACGATTATATTATCGAGCTGGCCAAAAAAAACGACCCTAATTTTCTCAACAAATTTCAGGAAGCATATCCGGACTTTATTAAAAATTTACTTGAAATAAATTCTAATTTGTCAAAATCTGATTTAGCTTTTTGCGCGATGATATGGGCAGGATTTACATCAAAAGAAATCGCACAGTATACTTTTGTGGAACATCGGTCTGTCCAGAATAAAAAGCACAGACTCAGGAAAAAATTGAATATTTCTTCAGATGTTGATCTTTACTTTTTCTTTAAAAATCTTTCTGATGACAGCTGAGAATAGTAAATCGGGATAGATATATTGTTTTTTTTTAAGATATAGAAGTGTTGATTTTTAGAGTTTTATATATGTTGTTGTTGGATGTTGTATCTATGATGTATGTGGTCGTATGCTGTAAAAGTGGTATTGTGTTATAGTTTTGCATACAATTTAAAATACAATATTCATTATGAAAAAGAAAGCCATACTTATTACCAGTATCTTTATTTCCTTATTTTATTATTCCCAAGTTGGAATTAATACCTCTACTCCTATGAAGTCCCTGCATGTTAACGGATCTTTACAGGTTGTCAATGAACTGAATGTGGGAGGGACTGCTTCTACCGCAGGTTCGGCAGGAACTGCAGGGCAGGTTCTTAAGTCTAATGGACCGGGTAATGCTCCTACCTGGGAGTCTATTGCAGGTGTTCCAAGTTCTACAGGAACTGTGATCGTGGTAAATGGACAATTTCTGGTGGCCCAGGAAATTATTGTACAAATGACTAATGATTTCACGGTTACAGCTGGTTCCAACGGTGGTGTTCCGGTTGCTATAGGAAGTTTAAATAATGAAATTGTAGATAATGAAAATCTGTATACGGGTTCACCATCCACTAATTCATTTAAAGTATCAGCTGATGGTGTATATCAGGTAACAATGAACGGACAGTTATCTACAACTAATGATAGTAATAATCAACCTACGGTTCCAGTATTAGGCATATGGGATGATACAATTAGTGGCTGGGTGGCGCGTGTTAATGATGTTTATTGGGCAGGATCATCAACTTCACCCGGAGGTGAGCCAAAGCAAACCTATACTCTCATTACTTCAATTCCTATGTTAGCTTCTCATACCTATTCTTTCAGACTGTATAATACAGAGGATGTAACTATCAGGTATTTAAGCTCAGGTGCTACAGGATCTGGCCCTGTTACTCAAATGTCCGTAAAACGATTAAAGTAGAGTACACTTTTATCTTAATTTCTACATTTTACTAAAAAACAGACTAAAATTAGCCTGTTTTTTTATTTTTCATTCGTTGCTTTTTTTGACAATTCATTACACGAGCATAAAATGATAGATTTAATTTATCTTTGATAAATTGACATTAAAGTGATATTATAACTATGCAAAAATAAAGTGGAAGTGTCTACTTATTTTTATCCGTATACTTTGCTATCCACTTATATAGTGTAGTTTTTGGGATTTTATAATCATTTATTATTTCCAGCTTTGTTTTTTTTCCTGTTTCAATCTGCTCAAGAATAAATTCTATTATTTCCTTGGTGTAGATGTTTTTCCTGAACGCAGGCAGAGAAGATGTTTTTTTATCGGAAGTTTTATGGGAAGCTACCTTTTTGGGAGGAGAAAAGAGTATAAGATGCTGTGAGTATGCCCGGAAAAAATCATACTCCAGCAGCTTGCTCCATCTCAATAATTTATCAGTTGTCAGGTCTTGTTCAAGGAACATTTGTTCAATTTCAGATTCAGTACATTTCATGAAACTGCATGCTCTCTGCATGTCCAGTGCTTCTTCCTGAAACTTAGCTTTAATAGTACTGCCAATATGTATTTTTTTAAAATTCAAAATAAACGGTATTATATAATTAAAATTTTTTTTCGCAAAAAATAATTAAGTCTTAGGACTTATTTTCGTTGGGCTGATGACAAAAATGGGTCTGAATTAAAATGAATATCTTCATTAATATTCTATACAGGTGATATTAATTCCTACCTGAGAAGAAAAAATAATAGGTAAACCTTTTTTTATCATTTGTTCAAATTTAGCATTCATTATTTTTTTTTAATCAAATAGCTGTACATCAGAGATACATCAATTTTTATGGTGTAGGATCAAAAAACTCCCGTAAAACGGGAGTAGCAACTTTGATCAGTATTATAGAATTCTATAAAAATGAAAACTGATTTTGTTATTAAATATTGAGAACTGAAAGTTTTACAACAGATGTTTTTGTTTGTGTAAAAACTTTAGTTAAATCCTCAATTCAATATTTCTTTTGTGCTTTATATCAGATTATATTAATAAATTTTACTGTTACAAAGTTAAATCTGGCATATGATTAAAGCAAAATTTTATATACATCAAAAGTACATCAATTTACAGTTTGCTGCTATAATAGCATCCGGGGCATGAAAATCTAATGCAAAAATGGAATTTTATCAATTGATTATACTACCTCAATAAATTATTGATATAAATTAATTTCCTGATGATTTCAAATTTATTAAAATTGATTGTTTATGTGTTTCAATTAATCAATATATAGTGAATATAATAATGATATGTTTTTAAATTTAACTAAAATTAGCAAAAAATTTGTAACTATATATTTTTTTTATTTAATTTTATGGAAACTAAATTATGCGTTATAATTTGGTTGAAAAAGTTATTATTAATATCTTGTTAGGTAGTTTTTATGTGTTAGAACCTGATGTTGCTTTTTCACTTTAGAAACTTATTATTATTTAATTTACTATGCAAACATTAAAGCTGAGCCAATTTTCGAAAGTATTGCTAAGCACCCTGATATATTTTTTGTTTTCTAACTTATTCTATTCTCAGACATACACCCCTCAATATATAGATAGTATGTTGATAAAAGTAAATGAGAATTTAAGAGTAAGTGGCAGAAAGAAAGAATTAATTGATCTTAATACGAAATTTTACAATATCAGTAAAAAACAGGATTATAAAAAAGGAGTGGTCATTTCATACATTAATTTGGGGAATATGTATGCTACCGTCGGGATGTATGAAAAAGCCTTCAAATACCTTCAGTTGGCTGAAGAAGACCTTGAAGGGATGGAAGATTACTACCTGTATACAAGACTATATCAGGAGTATGGCCAGGCTAATTTTGTAATAGGTCTTTATAAAAAAGCCATTAAGTATAATTCCAGGTCAATTTATTATGGTAAACAAATAAAGGATAAGCATGATCGGGAGATTTTATCTGTTGTTTATGCAAACAGAGCCGACTTTTTAAGGGAAACAAATTCGGTTGATTCTTCGTTAATCTATCTACACAAAGCTTTAGATGTAAAACCAACACCGGTTATCAATTCCACGATTGCTAATCACTATCTGCTTTTTGGTAAAAATGAGGATTCTGCACAGGTATATTTTAACAGGGCTTTTTCTCTTTTAGAAAAAAAAGATTACTGGGATTCCCAGAGAGCGCTTACTTATTTTTATTATGGGAATTTTTTATTTGAAAAACAGGATTATAGTCAGGCATTAGATTATTATATTAAATCGGTAGAAATACTCAAAAAAACCCAAAGAATCTATCAGGTTCCCGTATTGTATCAAGCTATTGCCAAGACCTATAAAAAACTAAACAATAACTCAAAAGAGAAAGATTATCTGGAAAAATATGCTAAATTAAACGATAGTCTGGAAAAGGTATGGGATGAATCAATCAATACTTCTGTTGATAAAATGATTCAGGAAAAGGAGAAAAATGATATTGAAAAAAAGTATTCAACCATCGTATATAATGTAATCGTTTTTGTATTATTGGGTGTTATTGTATTTGTATATTGGGTTTATCAGAAAAGAATTACTAAAAAGCGTAAAATAATAGAGGAGAAAGAATTAGAGACGGAATCTCTGATGAAAAAAATGTCTGCTAATGATGAAAGGCTGGTGTTTTTAGCAAAGAAAAATGATCCTTTGTTTTTTAATGAATATCAAAGTGCTTATCCTGAGCTGGTTGAAAAGCTTTTTGAGATTAATCCAAAGCTGTCAGCAAATGAGCTTTCTTTCTGTGCAATGATACAGCTGGGCTTTTCCTCTAAGGAAATTGCACAATATGGCTTTATGCAGCACAGATCGGTACAAACAAAGAAAAATAGATTAAGGAAAAAATTAAATATTCCATCCGATGTGGATCTTTATTTTTTCTTGCAAAATTTAAATTCCAAATAATATTCAATCGCATTGTACGCGCACTTGTAAGTGTATTTTTTGTAAAAAATAAAGACTGTCTTGAGAGACCGCCTTTATTTGGTTATATCGGTAACGCGGAGTCCTACTTGTGAAAAGGAAAGAATCGCCGGCTCGTACAAAGGGTTGGTTAACTTTCCAAATCCATATTTACAAAAGATAAATGGTAATCCATTGGATGTTGCAGAATCATAATCAGTTTGGGTATCTCCAATATATAGGGTGTCTTCAGCAGATAAATAATTTCTTTCCATAAGAAGCTGTATGTTTTCAGATTTATTTTTTTTGGTCCGCCCGTGAGACTCAAAATCTACAAACAGATCACTGAATTGATAATAATCTAAAAAAGATTCAATATAGCCATCCTGACAGTTGCTTACAATGAAAAGGGAATAGGTATTAGCCAGATTCTTTAAAGTCTCTTCCACACCATCATATAAAATTCCACCTTCTAAGTGAAGTATTTTATTCTCTTCGCCTACAATTTCAGAAAGAAGTTTCTGAGCCTGCAGGTCTGAAATGCCGGGAATAATATCTTTTACAATATCATGAGCTAATAATCCCATATACTGATCCATGTCTTCAGGCTTCAGTTCTTTTTGGATCAACTGATGTTTACCCAATACTTTATTCCATATTTTGATAATCGTAGCTCTGGAATCCCATAATGTTCCATCCAGATCGAAGATTAGATTCTTTGTTTTCAAAATGATAATTGTTGGTTTAATTTAAATACATAACGGTTAAAAATTACAAAATCATGCTCAGCTGCACTCTTTTTCTTGCTTCATCTACTTCCGTTACCTTTACACGAACATGCTGATGAAGTTTTACCACTTCATTGACATCTGATACAAAGCCATCTTTAAGCTGGGAAATATGAACCAGCCCGCTTTCTTTGATTCCTAGATCTACGAAACACCCAAAAGCGGTAATGTTATTGACAATTCCCGGAAGAATCATTCCTGCTTTTAAATCTTTGATGCTTTTAACATTCGGATCGAATTCAAATACTTTTGCTGCTTTTCTTGGGTCCAGTCCCGGCTTCTCAAGTTCTTTTAAAATATCTTTAATTCCTAAAATTCCGATTTCTCCTGTTGTATAGTTTTCCGGTTTTACCAGAGTTATTTTTTCTTTATTGGCAATCAGCTCAGTGGTTTTAATACCCAAATCTTTTGCCATTTTCTCTACAATTCCATACGCTTCCGGATGTACTGCAGAGTTATCCAATGGGTTTTTGGCATTGGTGATTCTCACGAAAGCGGCGGCTTGCTGGAACGCTTTTTCTCCAAGTCTTGGAACTTTTTTAAGCTGTTTTCTGTCTTCAAATGCTCCGTTCTCAGTACGGTAATTCACAATGTTTTCTGCCATTTTCTCTCCGATTCCGGAAACATAGCTTAATAGAGACTTACTGGCGGTATTTAAATTAATTCCCACAGAATTTACACATTTCATGACAGTAGAATCCAGCTCATTTTTAAGTTGAGTCTGGTCCACATCGTGCTGATATTGCCCAACGCCTATAGATTTGGCATCAATTTTCACCAATTCAGCCAGTGGATCAGAAAGTCTTCTTCCGATAGAAACAGCTCCACGTACTGTTACATCATACGAAGGAAACTCATCTCTTGCAATTTTACTTGCAGAATACACGGATGCTCCGGCTTCAGAAACCACAAAAACCTGCAAAGGCTTATCAAAAGCGATCTTTTTAATGAAAAATTCTGTTTCGCGGCTTGCTGTTCCGTTACCAATAGAAATAGCTTCAATATTATAGGCATTTACCATAGAACGGATTTTTTTCATCGCCATTCCGCTTTCATTCTGCGGAGCGTGAGGGTAGAGGGTTTCGTTATGCAGTAAGTCTCCCTTCTCATCCAGGCACACAACTTTGCATCCGCTTCGGTATCCGGGATCTATTGCCAGAATTCTTTTTTCTCCCAAAGGTGGGGCAAGAAGCAGTTGGCTTAAATTCTCAGAGAAAATTTCAATCGCTTTTTTGTCTGCTTTTTCTTTGGCTTCCTGTAATGTTTCATTTGAAATAGCAGGTTCCAGAAGCCTTTTGTAGCTGTCTTTTATCGCCAGTGCAATCTGTTCTGAACTTTCATTGTTGGATTTAATGACCGCTTTTTCAATAAAACCGATTGCTTCTTCTTTATCTACAGCTACATTCGTTTTGACGAAGCCTTCAGCTTCTGCTCTCAACATTGCCAGAAGCCTGTGGGAAGGAGTTCTGGCAAGACTTTCTTCCCATTCAAAATATTGGGAGAATTTCTGTGCATCTTCTTCATCTTTTTTGGCTTTTACAACTTTAGAAGTGATAACAGCCTTACGCTGAAATAATCTGCGGAGGTTTTTGCGGACATACATGTTTTCGTTGATCCATTCTGCCATGATGTCTCTCGCTCCCTGCAATGCTTCTTCTTCAGAACTTACTTCATTGTTAAGGTATTTTGAAGCCAGAAAACGAAGATCATTACTTTTCTGACTCATAATAATTCTGGCTAAAGGTTCAAGTCCTTTTTCCTTGGCTGTATCTGCTTTGGTTTTCTTACGCTTTTTGAAAGGCAGGTAAAGGTCTTCCAGCTCCTGGATATCAAAGCTTTCTTCTATTCTCTGCTGAAGTTCAGGAGTTAATGAATTCTGCTCTTCTATCGATTTTACAATAGATTCTTTTCTTTTAACAATGTCTTCAAACTGCTTGCTGATTTTTGAAATCTGTTCAATCTGTGTTTCATCTAGGTTTCCGGTCTTATCTTTTCGGTAACGCGAAATAAAAGGAATGGTGCAGTCTTCTGCTAATAATTGTAAAGTATTGTTGATGCTCTTTTCAGAAATGCTGAGCTGTCTCTGGATAAATTCTACGGTCGTCATTGTTCTGTTTTCGGATAGCTAAAATAGCATTTTAAAACCAAAAAAGGCGAGTTACCCCGCCTTGAATGTTTTCACAACGCCAGAGAAGTATAGGGGTTCAATCAAAATAATATGAATAAATAAGGAGATGATAATGATTTTGGAAAAATTTTTCAAAAGGATGTAAGACATAAAAAATCCCTCGATTTGAGGGATTATATATTTAAATTAAATAGGAACGCAATAGCAATTACATGCAGAATCTGATTCTGGGCCACAGATTCCGGTAGCGTCGCAGATTAACATGTATTGAGGTTGACAAATACCATCTCTGTTACCACCACCATTTACTTTTTTTAACTGATCTCTAGAAATTTTTTTGAAATTTTTCATGTTATAATTTTAATTTTTAAGTTTAAATATATAAATTATTTTCTATTTATAGAAATAGCATGAAAAAATATTTATGTTTTACAATAGATTCTTTTCTTTTAACAATGTCCTCAAACTGCTTGCTGATTTTTGAAATCTGTTCAATCTGTGTTTCATCAAGGTTTCCGGTCTTATCTTTTCGGTAACGCGAAATAAAAGGAATGGTGCAGTCTTCTGCTAATAATTGTAAAGTATTGTTGATGCTCTTTTCAGAAATGCTGAGATGTCTCTGGATAAATTCTACGGTCGTCATTGTTCTGTTTTTGATAGTTAAATAGGGTTTTGGAATAAAAAAGAACATATGAATATAAAAAGCCCGATCACATTGTATAGTAATCGGGCATCATGATTTACTTAAATGAATTAAGGCATAACTTCGTTATAATAAAGCGGGATATCATTGTTTTTATCATATCCCATGATGATGATTCTATACTTCTTTGCATCGTCATTATTGTAAAATTCTAGAGGAACGCTTTTTTGAGATTGAGCGTCAAGGAATGGATTCCAGTATAGAACACTTCTGGTATCACTTACGATATTCTTAAAGCTGTCACTCTCATAGACGGGATTTTCTAGGGGAGTTTCTTTATCGTATCCTGATAGTGTTATTTGCCTCAACTGTGATGGCTGGCTTCTATCTATGATTTTCCCATCGGAGTTACCTCTGCGGGTGTAAATAGCTATAGCGCCATTGCTTCCTGCAAAACCTCCGGCAAAAAAGCCTTTTATAACCTTCACCATAGCGATTTCTGATGTAGACATATTGGATATTTGATCCGGTGTTGCTAACATTTCATCCAGATAAACTGTAGTTTTCTCTCCTCGCAAATAGGGAATAGAAGTTCCGTTTTGAGATTGTAAACTCAATCCGGCAACTCTTCCCTGCAGCCATTGCAAAATATTAATGGCGGAAGAGGTATTTATATCGTTTACAAAGTCGAAAACATCTTCATGAGAACTTCTGAATAAAGCGCTGCTAAGTTCATTATTTAATTTCTTTGTTTTATTTTTCAGTTCTCCTTTAATCTTTACTTCTTCAATATTAATAACTTTTTCACTTATGATTTTTTGAGTATTGAGAGCATTAATTACTCTGTTTATTTCTTCGGACGGTTTATCATCAGGAAGCCTTGGAGTTAGTTTATAAGAGACTGATGGAAGATTTTTTGAATAAGGGATGAAATTAAAATTGGGTTGAAAATAAACTGAGTAATTATTGTTGTATTCTTTCGAATCAGAATTTAGCTGATATGAAAATTTCATAGAATCTTCAAAGATCAAATTTTTCAAAACAAAAAATCCACTATCATCCGATTTTACCTGAAATACTTTAGGTCCAGAACCGGAACTAAAAATCAAGTTTACATCTGTTTTTGGGGCAGGCTTTCCCTCAATATTTACTTTTCCTTTAAATGAGAGGTAATTTTCCGGTTGATATCTAATTTTTGGATAATTTCCTGAAATAATTGATTTCCAATTAAACCGAGTCCACTTTTCTGAAATTAATAGAGCATCAAGAGCTTCTGTATTGCGGTTCTTTGTAAAATATTGAGCAGGATTGATAACTGGAGAAGAAATATCCCCCGTTAACCATAAAGAACTCAATAAACTTTGATCTTCCTCCGTACTTCTTGTATTGGCATCCATTACTAAAACTGTGTAGTTAGAGTAATTATCATCTTTTGGAATGTCAAATGAGTTTTTACTGCGCGGAGTATTCTTTAAGGAAACGGATTGCAGTGAGGGCTGTTTAACTTTTAACAGTTGAGGTTGTACAAAGACAAGTCTATTAGAGATTACATCCTCTTTGTCATCAAAAACAGTAAGCTGCAATATTCCATTGACAAGTTGCTGGTTAGAAATAGAATATTGGCTGCCCTCAGATATTTTGCCGATTTTTGCTTTGTAAACAAGTTGATTATTGATGGTTCCCAGTACAGTGTAATATTGTGAATCCTGGGATATATCTTTTGATGTTAGAGTATATTTAATATTATCTTTATCAGCTACAACCTGGATTCCAATTCCAGATGAAGTAACAGTTGGGAGCATAACATTTTGTTTTCTTCCGTTTTTATCCTTAACAATAAGCTGGTATTTTTTTCCAATTTTCGGAGTAATGTGGAATAGTCCGATATTTTGGTCAAACCCTGTGAATGTTGTTATTTTTGTATCCGGGTTATCTACATCAATGACATATCCTTCCCATTCTGAGGGAGCTATTCCTGAAGATTGGATCCTTACAGCTACTTTTGTATTAAATCCATCGATAAAGCTTCCGCTTTCGGGATAAACTGATGCTTTCCATTCGCCAAAATCGGCTATGAGTTTTGAGGGTGAAGAAGGATTATAAACGGTAACAGGCCTGATAAACTGAAAGTCCTCACTGAAATTTGCCATCCAGCTGGTATAAGCTCTGATGTAATATATGTCCTCTTTTAAAGACGCTGGAAGAGCAATGTTTCCACTTCCTTCCCCGTTAAATAATGGAATCATTTTTTTACCGATCTGATTCTTATTGCTGTCATATAGTTCCAGAAATAATGATGTTGAAATAGCAGAAGTTGTATACCCATCGAATACAAAAGATTTAAATCGCAAGTTTTCTCCTGCAATGTAACTGCTTTTGTCAAGCATTAAATGAATTTTTTCCTGAGGATATTTTTGTTCAAATGTTTTTATTGCTTGTTCAGCTTTTGTTTGGGCATTAAGACAACTTGTAGTGCTTAAAGCAAATAGAAGTATTAGTTTTTTTGACATATTTCATGTAAAGATTTGTGTTTTTACAAAAGATAAAAATACAATTTTACCCATAAATAAAATAATAGAAATTGGTTTTTATTCCCATTAAATATAAATGGTTGTTGATCAGGATAAAAAGTGATTATAACAATGGATTTAAAGTGCAGTTTAACATGATTAATGCGAAAAAAAAGGTGAAAAAATGATACTTACAGACAATAAAAAAAGTAAAAACATTTTTTTCTTGATGTATGTTAAGGCTTCTCCAAATAGGTTTTTCTATTTTTGTACCCGAAAACAACAAAATTCAAACTTTTTTAAACAGTTCAATATGAAAAAAATTAGCGTAATTGCATTAGTTGGAGTAGGATTGCTTTTGGCATCATGTGATAAAGGAAAAACAGCAGAGTCTGCAGCAACAGCTCAGGAACAAACAGTAGCAGAGAGCAAAGGAGAAACACTGGCAGTAGACACAGCAGCTTCAGTAGTAAACTGGAAAGCATTCCACAAGGGAGGTATGGCACCTCGTTGGGGAACACTTACTGTAAAATCAGGAGATATCAGTGTTGATGCAGGCCAGGTTGCTGCAGGAAACTTTGTGATTGACATGAATTCTATCAAAGTAGATCCGGCTTCAGTAACAGAGAAAGATAAAAAACCGGCAGACCTTGAAGCTCACCTTAAAAACCCTGATTTCTTTGATGTAGCTAAAAACCCTACTTCAGATTTCAAAATTACCAGTGTTACAGATTTGAAAGAAGCACCAAAAGATGCAGTAGCAGGAGCTAATAAAACAGTAAGCGGAAACCTTACATTATCAGGAAAAACAATGAATGTTACTTTCCCTGCTAAAGTAGATGTGACTGAAAGCTCAGCGGCTATTCAGGCGAAGTTTACTGTAAACAGAGCAGATTGGGGAATCAAATTCGGTACTTCAGAAGCAGACCCTGCAGAATGGATGATCAGCAAAGATATCGAGATTGCTATCGATGTAAAAGCTAAAAAATAATTTATTTAAATTTTGATAACAACCGGGCTGTCTTTTTAAAAGACAGCTCTTTTTATTTACTGTAAAAATCAGTTCAAAATCGTTGAATTCTGAATTCTTACACAATATTCACTTCCGAGATATAGAGGATTACCGTGTTTTTCGGACCAGAATCCATCAAGTATATCCTTATTCAGACAGCGATATACAGCAACACCTTTATATATTTTATGATCTTCACCTTCATAATTGAAGTTGATTACCAGGATCTGATTTTTATAAAATCCGGTACCATTTTGTATATGATCACCGATAATCCATTGCGCAATGATACGGTTGTTCTCGTCAATGGATAAGGTTAATATACCATGATATGTGGGTAGGGAAGACTCTTCCTGGTTACTTCCTTCAATAGAGTAGATTCCTGCAAGATCATGTACTGTCATTGATTTTATTTTTAGGAAGCGCAAATTTATAAAATCTTATTCTGATAAAATTATAAATATATTCATGGTTGTAAAGTTGTTTCCATATACAAATTAAGCTTTATTTTTGCCACAAATTAATTTTTTGAATGATTCCTTTTCTTTTTATAACAAACCTGATTACATTTGGGATCTTTGGATTTGATAAATGGCAGGCCCAAAAACATCAATGGAGAATCTCCGAAAATGCTCTTTTAGGAATCTCCCTTCTAGGTGGAATTTTAGGAGCGGCTTCAGGAATGGTGATTTTCAATCATAAAACTTCAAAAAAATCTTTTTTAGTAAAATTTGTGCTTGTGGTTTTGATTGATCTGGTTGTGTTTTACAGATTAATAAGACGTTGATATTAAAAATGTTAAATATTTTTAATAAATAGTTGTCATGATTTATTTTTTTTATCTTTATCAGGCTAATAACAAATAAAAAAACAACATGAAAAATCTCAAAAAAATTTCCAGAACAGAAATGAAATCAGTTCAGGGAGGAATCGTCAAAGGAATGGTAAGATGCAAAGATGCTGATACATGCGTTGTAAGATGGGGATGGGGAACCGGATTCTCCAGCAATTGTGCAGAGTTTGACATTATATGTGGAGAACCGCCTGCAGTAGATCCATGCGAAGTGCAGGCTTGTGTATAAATAATCTAAAGAGTGTTTTTTTGAACACTCTTTTTTATTGTCTTGTAAATAAGTATTTTAAACAAAATATTAAATATTTGTATAACTAAATATTTTTTCATTAAAAATCACTACTTTTGCACCCGTAAAAATCTTTTATGCAAAACATTAGAAATATTGCGATTATCGCACACGTTGACCACGGAAAGACGACTTTGGTTGACAAGATCATTCACGCTACCAACATTTTCAGAGAAAATCAGGAGAGTGGGGAGTTAATTATGGATAATAACGATCTTGAAAGAGAAAGAGGGATCACGATCTTATCCAAGAATATTTCTGTTACTTATAAAGACACAAAAATTAACGTAATCGATACTCCTGGTCACGCCGATTTTGGTGGAGAAGTAGAAAGAGTATTGAAAATGGCTGATGGGGTTATTTTGTTGGTGGATGCGTTCGAAGGACCAATGCCGCAAACAAGATTCGTACTTCAGAAAGCTTTGGAATTAGGATTGAGACCATTAGTGGTTATCAATAAAGTAGATAAACCAAACTGCCGTCCTGACGAAGTTCATGATAAAGTATTTGACCTTTTCTTCAACCTTGATGCTACAGAAGAGCAATTGGATTTCCCTACATTCTATGGATCTTCAAAACAAGGCTGGTTCAACACTTCATTAGAGCAAACTGAAGATATCTTACCATTATTGGATGGTATTTTACAATATGTTCCTGAACCGAAAGTAACAGAAGGTAATCTTCAGATGCAGATCACTTCTCTTGACTTCTCTTCATTCTTAGGAAGAATTGCAATCGGGAAAGTGACAAGAGGTGAGATCAAAGAATCTCAATGGATTGGTCTTGCTCAGGCAGATGGTAAAATTGTAAAAGGAAAAGTAAAAGAACTTTACGTTTTTGAAGGATTAGGAAAGAAAAAAGTAACTGAAGTACAGGCAGGTGATATCTGTGCTGTAGTAGGTTTTGATGCTTTCCAGATTGGAGATTCTTTCGTAGATCTTGAAAATCCTGAGCCATTGGAAAGAACGGCAATTGATGAGCCTACGCTGAATATGACGTTCTCTATCAACAACTCACCTTTCTTTGGTAAAGACGGTAAATATGTTACTTCTAATCACCTGAAAGAAAGATTAACAAAAGAATTAGAGAAAAACCTTGCCTTAAGAGTTCAGCAGACTGACGATGCCAATACATTCCTTGTATTCGGTAGAGGTATTCTTCACTTATCAGTTTTGATCGAAACAATGAGAAGAGAAGGGTATGAAATGACTATCGGTCAGCCGCAGGTTATCTTCAGAGAAATTGATGGTGAGAAATGTGAGCCTTATGAATCTTTGGTTGTTGATGTTCCTGAAGAATTTGCTTCAAGAGTTATTGACCTGGCGACTCAGAGAAAAGGTGACCTTCACATTATGGAAACTAAAGGTGAAATGCAGCACATGGAATTCGAAATTCCTTCAAGAGGTTTGATCGGATTACGTTCTCAGATGTTGACAGCGACGGCTGGTGAAGCTATTATGGCACACCGTTTCACAGAATATAAGCCTTTCAAAGGTGCTATTCCTGGAAGAAACAATGGTGTTTTGATCAGCAAAACAACTGGTCCGGCTACAGAATATTCTATTGCTAAACTACAGGATAGAGGTAAGTTCTTCGTTGATCCGGGTGAGGAAATCTACACAGGAATGATCATCGGTGAGCAAAACAAACCTGGTGACTTAGTAGTAAATATCGTAGAAGCAAAACAGTTGAACAACATGAGAGCTTCCGGAAAAGATAAAGATACTGGTGTTGCTCCGAAAATTTTATTCTCACTTGAAGAATGTATGGAATACATCCAGGGTGATGAAGCAATTGAGGTAACTCCGAACTTCATCAGAATGAGAAAGAAAATCCTTTCTGAAGAAGAAAGAAAAAGAGTGGAAAGATCTGCAAAAGCATAATAAAATCTTATACATAAAATCAAAGCCTCGATTTTCGAGGCTTTTTTTCTATACCTACCCATTAAATGCTTATTTTGGCATAATAATCTCTGAAATAAAAAAATAAATTTTAAAGTAGTTTTGTGACTATGAGAATGAATAAATTAAAACTTATCGTTTTATTGGGCGTTTTTGCATCTTACGCTACCTCCTGTTCCGTTCAGAACAATGTTGTAAAAACACCTTCCGCGAAGAATCCGACAAAACCAATCAACAATACAAATCCTCCGAAAGTAAATCCAACAGCTGTAAAACCTGCTACAGGTACAGGAACTTCCGGTGAAGAAAATTTCAGAACCAATCTTCCCGAAATCAAAAGAGAATTCCGTGGAGCATGGATCGCAAGTGTTGCCAATATCAACTGGCCATCAAGAAATGATCTTACGGTAGAGCAGCAGAAAGCAGAAGCAATCAGTATGCTTGATATGCTGAGAGACAACAATTTCAACGCTGCTATTTTCCAGATCAGACCTTCCGCAGATGCACTTTATACAAGTAATATCGAACCATGGTCTTACTTTTTGACCGGAGAAACAGGAACTGCACCATATCCCAATTATGATCCGCTTCAGTTCTGGATTGAAGAAGCTCATAAAAGAGGGCTGGAACTGCATGTCTGGTTGAATCCTTACCGTGCACATCATACCAACGGAGGCGCAGTAAATAAGCTTTCAATGGCCAATAAACTGTCTGATATTGTGGTTAGACTAAAGAACGGAATGTATTGGTTTGATCCTGCTAATCCGAAAACACAAGGTCACGTATCCAATGTGGTGAAAGATATTGTAAAAAGATATGATATTGACGCTGTACATTTCGACGATTATTTCTATCCTTATGCTACTTACAACAAAGGTGCGGATTTTCCTGATAATGCAAGCTGGAATGCCTATGTAAGCAGTGGCGGAACCTTATCCAGGGCAGATTGGAGAAGGGATAACGTGAATAAATTTGTAGAACGTATCTATAAAGAAATTCACGCAGAAAAAAATAATGTAAGATTCGGGATCAGCCCGTTCGGAATATGGAAACCAGGATATCCGGCAGGAGTTGTAGGATCATCACAATATGATGAACTGTATGCAGATGCTAAATTATGGTTAAATAAAGGCTGGGTAGATTATTTCTCACCACAGCTTTACTGGCCTATAGATTCCAAAGGACAAAGCTTCGAAGGCCTGTTAAGCTGGTGGCAGTCTGAAAATACAATGAAACGTCACCTGTGGCCGGGATTGAATACTGTTGAAATAAAAGTATCAGACCGTCCGGCTGAAATCAAAAACCAGATTGCAATTTCCAGAAATATCCTTAAAAATGATGCCGGAGAAATTCATTGGAGTATTGCCGGGCTTACCAAAAATCCAAATATGCTTCCCGCTTTGAAAAGCGGACCATACAATGAAAAAGCATTAGTTCCAAAATCTCCGTGGATTAAAGCGGTCCCATTGCAGACTCCAACCTTGTTTATTGCTGATAACGGAAGCTTTGCTCAGACAAGCTGGATTACAAAAAATGCTGCAGATGTTTTCCTGTGGGTACTTTTTACTCAGTACGACGGAGTATGGCAAACAGAAATTCTGACATTGGATACGCTTTCAAAAGATATTCCCAAATCTAAAGACGGAAAAAAATTGAATGCTGTTGCCATCAAAGCTATCGACAGATTAGGAAATGAGAGTGATTATACAGCAAGAAAGATTAAATAGTTAGTATACCCATTCTAAATTGGTCATTGCGAACCTTTATGTGAAGCAATTTCAGTAATAAATTTAAAAAACCGGTTCTCAGACAGAACCGGTTTTATTTTAGAATAACTATAAATTATTAATTTAAGTTACTGAATTTCAGTTGTGTTTTAAAGGTGTTTTGGAATTTTTATACGGAATAATAACCCTATCGGAACTGTTTTTGCATGATTCATTCCATAATCACCAAAATATAACATTATGAATACTAAAAGACTTTCCGACAACATGGAAAAGGCATTAAGTGACCAGATGAACAAAGAAATTCATGCATCACACGTTTTTTTATCCTATGGGATCTGGGCTGATGATAAAGGTTATCAGGGTATTGCCAATTTTCTTTACCGCCATGCTCAGGAAGAAAGAAACCACTCCATCAAATTCATGGAATATATCTTAAACCGTGGTGGAAAACCAAAAGTAGACGCTATTCCCGCTCCTCCGGCAGATCCGGACAGCCTTACTGCCTGTTTTGATGGCGTCTTTAAGCATGAAGTTGACAATACAACCGCAATTTACAGAATTGTAGATCTTTCTCTTGAAGAAAAAGACTGGGCTACATGGAATTTTATGCAATGGTTTGTACAGGAACAGATTGAAGAAGAAACATTAGCGCAGAACTTAATTGATAAATTAAAAATTGCAGGCGGCGACAGGGCAACAGATGAATCTTTATTTACTTTAGATAAAACTTTGCAGGAAGCACCCAATGATGTGCCGCTGGCTCAGAATGCTACAGGGGACAATCCTTAAAGCAATTGGTGAAACAAGACCATTTAAAAATCTGTCAGAATATCGGCAGATTTTTTTATTATGAAACTCCCTCAAAAATCACTATCTTTGCACACTCGTAATTCAAGGTTCTGAGTTCAATGTTTAAAGTTGGAGAAACCTTGAGTTACCCTAAACCTTAAACTTTGAATTTTACAATATGAAATGTGGAATCGTAGGCTTACCGAATGTAGGTAAATCAACTCTTTTTAACTGTCTGAGCAACGCAAAAGCTCAATCAGCAAACTATCCTTTCTGTACGATTGAACCGAACCTTGGAACGGTTTCTGTACCGGATCAGAGATTGTTTGAACTGGAGAAAATCGTAAAACCTGAAAGAGTTTTACCAGCTGTGGTTGAAATTGTTGATATTGCAGGTCTTGTAAAAGGAGCCAGCAAAGGAGAAGGGTTGGGAAATCAGTTCCTGGCTAACATCCGCGAGTGTGAAGCGATTATTCATGTTTTAAGATGTTTTGACAACGGAAATATCGTTCACGTAGAAGGTTCAGTAGATCCGTTAAGAGATAAAGAAATTATTGATATAGAACTTCAGCTGAAAGACCTTGAAACGGTAGGAAAAGCAGTTGAAAAAGCTAAAAAATTCATCAAGTCAGGGAAGAAAGAGGATATTCTTACTTACGAAACACTTCAGAATTTACAGAAATTCCTTGAAGATGGTAAAAATGCAAGAGAATTTGCTGCTGATGATTTCACAAAATCAATTATCGGAGAAGTTCAGTTGTTGACGAATAAGCCGGTTCTTTACGTTTGTAATGTAGACGAAAACTCTATCAAAAACGGAAATGAATGGATTGCCAAGATTGAGGAAATGGCTGCAGGTGAAGGTGCTGAAGTCGTAGTATTAGCAGCACAGATTGAAGCTGATATCAACGAACTTGAAACTTTCGAAGAAAGAGAAATTTTCCTTGATGAACTGGGACTTACTGAACCAGGGGTTAACCGTTTGATCAGAAAAGCTTATGATCTTTTAAAACTTCAGACGTATTTCACAGCCGGAGTAAAAGAAGTAAGAGCCTGGACTATCGGACAGGGATGGACGGCTCCACAAGCTGCAGGAGTAATCCACACAGACTTTGAAAAAGGATTTATCCGTGCAGAAGTAATCAAGTATAATGATTATGTAAATTATGGTTCTGAAGTAAAGGTAAAAGAAGCAGGAAAGCTTTCTGTAGAAGGTAAAGAATATATTGTACAGGATGGTGACATCATGCACTTCAGATTCAACGTATAAGAAAAGTATTAAAGTTAGTTATATTAAAAAAGCGCTTCCATGTATTTGGGAGCGTTTTTTGCGTAAAATTAATAATGTAGGCTGTCTGTTTATATTTTGATATTTGGGACAGGTACTAAAAATTACTGCTCCCTGAAGTAGAGAGCAGTATTTTTATTTTTAAAGTGGAATACCTATATCAAACCGGCATTTTGGCTCGATACAGGATGGAGAGAAAACTACACAGTTATTGATGGTATCTGTACATTTTAACTGCGCCTGTCCAGTTCGGCACTCCGGTTCATAGCATGAAGGATGAATCTGTGCGCAAATACCTTGATGGTTGCATATCATCACACCTCCTTTAATGGTTTTCAACTCTTTTTTATTAAGTTTTTTACCATTATTTACATGTTGATTTCTCATTCGTTAAGGTCTTATGGTTTAGTTTTTTATTGGCTACAATTCAATACCAGGCTGGCACTGAATTTCTGCACAGGTAAAAGAATATTTCTTACAAGTAAGGTCTGGAAGCAAGCACATTTCTTTTCCACCTGTAATTACTCTTAATTGTTTTTTGTTCAATTTTTTTCCGTGATTTAAATCTTGATTTTTCATAATGTTTAATTTTTGGTTTAGTGAAGAATTCTATCTTTATGGTTGTGGTCTGCAGATTTTTTGGGCGCATCCCACAGAAATTTTAGTGCAGTTTCTGACATCGTCAGGGGGATAAGTTTCACAAGGAAATTCTGTACATGGTCTTGGTTCCATACAATCTAACATACCTCCTAAAATAGTTTTTAATTGTTTTTTTTCAAGCTTTTTACCTTTGCTTAATTCTACCTTTTTCATAATTTTTTTGTTGATTAAATGATGTTTTATTTATAATTGAGGTCTGCACTCTTTTTGTGCACATTTTGGAGAAATGATTGTGCATCCATATGGATCAGAAGAAGGCTCACAAGGGGTAGGACAAAGAACCGGTTCCATACAGTTGATAAGACCACCTTTAATGGTTCTTAATTCTTTTTTGTTTAATTTTTTTCCGATTTGACTGATTTGATTTCTCATTGATTTGATTTTTAATGGGTTAGTTTTAACGAAAGTAATAAAAATAAATGAAGTATATCACTGTCTTTAGAAAAAAATGGAGAATTTTTTAAATATTTTATTATGGTATTGATGGTGAATATTAACTATAATCGGAAAATACATTGAATTTTTCAATAAGTTAATAAGGCTTTATTTTTGAGATGTAAAAAGACTTTTTTCTCTGCCAAACAATCTGGACTCACTTCAAAAAATATTGGTTGATAAGTTCGTATATTTGAATTTTACAAATTATTTGTGATGGAAAAATTAGCATTTACTTCACTGGAAGATTTTTATAATGAGATGGCTGCCAAACTGGGCAAAGATCTTGAAAGTATTTTTCCAAAGGGACTTCACAAAGACATTGGTCATTTTAATGTCTTCGATATTGCCCAGACCATCGAAAAGGTAAAAACCACTTCTGAAATGCCCTATAACAGAAGGAAGTATTATAAGATCAGCTTTATAAAAGGACGGAACCGGGCAGAATATGCAGACAAGGTCATCTCAATTAAACAGAACGCTTTGTTATTTGCAACGCCTAAGGTTCCTTATCACTGGGTTCCTGAAGACCCTGATCAGTCAGGAAGTTTCTGTGTTTTTACCGAAGACTTTTTCATCAAGGATAAATCGTACTATAACCTCGAAGATCTTCCTATATTTCAGCCAGGTGGAGTGCCGATCTTTGAAATTGATGGTGAGCTGGCAGAAGAGATTGAAAACCTTTTTAAAAAGATAAAAAAGGAAATTGACTCAGATTATGTTTTTAAATATGATCTTATCAGAAACTATGTTCTGGAGCTGATCCATTACGGACAGAAATTACAGCCTGCTTCCAAAATATCATCGTCAAATGATGCATCTATGAGAGTGGTTTCTTTGTTTATAGAGCTGCTGGAAAGACAGTTCCCTATAGAATCCTGGGAACAGAGACTGCAATTGAAGACTGCAAAAGATTATGCAGACCGGTTGGCGGTTCATGTCAATTACTTAAACAAAAGATTAAAGGAAAGTACAGGAAAAACTACTACGGAGTTTATTTCGGACCGGATTATTCAGGAAGCTAAAATACTTTTAAAACAGACGAAATGGAATGTTTCAGAAATATCGTATGCGCTGGGATTTGAGGAAATTGCCCACTTTTCTAATTTCTTTAAAAGGAAAACTTCTTTTACTCCATTAGAATTTCGTTCCTGATTTGAATTTTGCAAATTTCAGATTGATTCAAGCAAACCCTTCAGTCTGAAAATTTCCCAACTTTGTACCATCAAAATAATCAAAATACAATGAACACAAAAACAAATATTGCACTGGTAACCGGAGGAAGCCGTGGATTAGGGAAAAACTCAGCAATTAAAATTGCTCAAAAAGGACTGGATGTAATTATCACCTACAGAAGCAACAGGGAAGAAGCAGAAACTGTTGTCAATGAGATCAAATCAATGGGAAGGAATGCTGTTGCATTTCAGCTTGACACAAAAGATATTAAGAGCTTTGATACTTTTGTGAAAAACGTAACAGATCACTTGCAGCAAAATACAGGAAGCACTCATATTGACTACCTGATCAATAATGCAGGAACAGCCCTATATTCACCGATTACAGAAGTGACGGAAGAACAGTTGGACGATGTGGTAGACATTCATTTTAAAGGTGTATTTTTTCTGACTCAGAAATTATTGCCATTTATCAATGACGGAGGAGGAATTATCAACGTGTCTTCAGGCTTGGCAAGATTCGCAACACCGGGATCTTCTGTTTACGGATCCATCAAAGCAGGCGTTGAAATGCTCACAAAATATATGGCAAAAGAATTAGGTTCAAGAAAAATCAAAGCCAATGTTGTAGCGCCGGGAGCTATTGAAACAGATTTTGGCGGCGGAAGGGTGAGAGATAATGGAGAAATCAATGCCATGGTAGCTGGTGCTACAGCTTTGGGAAGAGTAGGTCTTCCGGATGATATTGGTGGAGTAGTAGCGTTCCTGTGTACGGAAGATGCAAGATGGATCAACGGGCAAAGAATTGAAGTTTCAGGAGGGATGTTTTTATAAAGTATAATAACCTTAAGTGAATTATTATCTTTAAATAAATCGGCCGGCTCAGAATGAGCCGGCCGATTCCGGATATGGAGTAATGTATTTTATTCAACAGCTTCAAGAGGTTCCGGCAACTGACATTTCTGTTCTGAACAGCCGGGTCCGATGTAGATACAGTAGCCTGAAGAATTGGTACATCTTATGTTGCCCAATCCTCCGTGGAATTTATGCAGCTCTTTTCTGGTTAATTTTTTTCCTTTGTTTAAATTCTTGTTTTTCATGGTAGTTTTATTTTGGTAATTATTGATTTATTATTTTTTTGATTTAGATAAAATAGGAAAAATAAACTAAATAAGTCACTAAATAATGATTATATATGATAACATTACTATCGATAAAACTGTAAAAACATTTAAATATCAATATTTACGTATCATTAACAGTCCACTCCTCCGGAGCTTTATTTTTTGCAGGGACTTCATTTTTTTTCTACTAACAGCAGATACCGATGGGATCCTACTGACTGCTAATAGAACGTATTTGTTTTAAATTATAGGTCCAGGGGAGCGACCTGATACTCATGCTTTAATTTAATCGGACAGGAATAATATTATAAATAAATACTCCGCAGATTAAACAGACAAGGCTGACAGTTTTGATCTGCCAATCTGAAAAGTCAAGTGGGTGAAAAATAGATGACTGTTAAACCTTTGATAAATTTTCAAGGGCTTTTTCCAGTGTTTCCTGCTTCTTCGCAAAGCATAATCTGATCACATTCTCGTTCAGCCTGTTTTTATAAAATGAAGAGAAAGGAACGCTGGCAACCTTATGATTGATGGTAAGTTCTGAAGCAAAATCAAAATCATTTTTATCTGAAATTTTATCATATTTTACTGCCTGGAAATAAGTTCCTTCACAATCCAGAAGTTCAAATGGTGTGCTTGCAAGGCCTTTTCTCAGGAAATCTCTTTTTTCCTGGAAAAACTGATTAAGATGGGTGTAATGTTCATCCTTTTTCATGTATTCTGCCAGTGCGAGCTGAATGGGAGTGTTTACGCAAAAAACATTAAATTGATGAACCTTTCGGAATTCATCTGTTAGGCTTTTTGGTGCTGCACAATAGCCTACTTTCCATCCGGTAACATGGAAAAGTTTCCCAAAAGAGGCTACAAGAAGGCTTCTTTCTTTCAGCTCAGGGTATTTACAGATGCTTAAATGCTGTTTTCCGTCAAAAACAATATTTTCATATACTTCATCACTCAGAATAAGAATAGAAGTTCCTTTTACAATCTCAATAAGTTTATGTATATCATTTTCTTTCAGAATTTTTCCTGAAGGGTTGTTGGGATTGTTAAGAATAATCATCCTGGTCTTTTCACTGACAAGATTTTTTACGGCAGTCCAGTCGATTTCATAATCCGGGGCTTTCATTTTAAATCGTTTCACAATTCCCCCGAAAAGCTCCACAGTAGGTTCATAGCAGTCATAGGCAGGTTCAAAAATAATCACTTCGTCATCCTTTTTAATGAAAGAGGCGATAGCGGTAAAAATGGCCTGAGTACCGCCTGCAGTAACTGTTATTTCAGATTCCGGATGGTATATTGCCTGATGACTGTTTTCAATTTTTCGTGCAATTTCTTCCTTTAAGCCAATCATTCCACCAAGAGGAGCGTACTGATTGAACCCTTTTTTGATAAAATAATCTACATGATTTAATAATTCTGAATCAGGCAGAAAATCAGGAAATCCCTGAGAAAGATTAATTGCCTCATTTTCATTGGCAAGCTGAGTCATCTGGCTGAAAATAGTAGTTCCTACATTGGAAAGTTTTGATAAAGGAAGTTGTATCATAAAAGCAGTTTTGTTGACCGAATTTAATGAAATATTTAGAACAGTTTGAACTTATGGTAATAAAAATCAGAAAATAGCAGGTTTAAAGACAATGATGGCAAATTGTAAGACTCAATAGTCAGTTTCAGAGTATTAAATAAATCTAAACATTTGTTTAAATTTCCCTTTTAAATGAATGGAAAGATACTTACATTTGTTAGACAACAACCATAAAAACAATGACAATGAAGATTACGAAGACAAAGTTTCCTGAAAAATCTGTTTTATCTCCGGGAAAAAAAGATTTCGATTATATTGATAGTTTTCAGGGAGAACTTACAGACTGTGGCGGAAATATCGATATCTCAGAAATAGGAAAAGTATTCTTTACAAGCGGGCCAAAATGGGGAAAGAAAATGTTTGCTTTCAGGAATAAAGCAGTGGGAATATTCGGGCTGAAGACCGGATCTGAAGCTGAAACACGGCAAAAGGAAAAGAATTTTAAATGTGAAGTAGGAGAACGTATGGGGCTTTTTAAGGTGTTTGATAAAACCAGCAACGAAATTGTTCTGGGAGAAGATGATAAGCACCTGGATTTCAGAGTATCTCTTTTAGTTGAAAAGAGTAAGGTGGATCCTGATGAAAATTCACTTACCATTTCCACTACCGTAAAGTATCATAACTGGCTGGGTGTGCTTTATTTTCTGCCTGTACGACCTTTCCATAAGCTGATTGTTCCGGCTATGCTGAAAAATATGATCGGGCAGCTGGAAAAGAAGAAATTGCATGCCGTGTAGATATTGATATAAAATGGCCATCCGCATAACAGGATGGTCATTGTTTTTAAGAGATAAAGTTTAATAATAACTCAATATTCAGGTTGTTTAATTTATGATCCCTGAGATCTGTGATAAAAACAGGTTGAAAAGAATAAAATTATAAAGAATATGAGGAAAGTAAAGAAATTTTTCACTTGATAATGATAATTTCGTAAATATATAATTTGATTAAAAATACTACAATGTTTGCAGTGAAATATTGAAAAAAACAAGTTGAAAAAATTCGGATAATTTTGGACAATTTTGTACTTTTGTATGTTTGCTGAAATCATATATGTCACAAGAAATAAATCCAACCTACTCCGAAGATAATATCAGAACCCTTGATTGGCAGGAACACATCCGTCTGCGCCCCGGTATGTACATCGGGAAGCTCGGTGACGGTTCTTCCGCTGATGATGGTATTTATATCCTGCTAAAAGAAATTCTTGATAACTCTATTGATGAGTTCAGAATGAGAGCAGGAAAAAGAATTGAAATAAAGCTGGATGACGGTAAAGTTACCATCCGTGACTTTGGCCGTGGAATTCCGCTTGGGAAAGTGGTAGACGCGGTTTCAAAAATGAATACCGGAGGTAAATACGACAGTAAAGCGTTTAAAAAATCTGTAGGATTGAACGGGGTCGGTACCAAGGCGGTAAATGCCCTTTCAGATTATTTCAGAGTCCGTTCTTTCCGTGACGGAAAAATGAAAGCTGCCGAATTCTCCCGTGGGATGATCAAAGAGAACTTTGACGAGAAAGAAACTTCGGACAGAAACGGTACCGAAATTTCCTTTATTCCTGATGGAGAGATCTTCCTGCATTTCAAATACAGAAAAGAGTATATCGAAAGAATGCTCCGTAACTATGCTTACCTGAATCCTGGGCTTAAAATTCTCTTCAACGGAGAAACCTACTATTCTGAAAATGGTCTAAAAGATTTGCTGGAAGAAGAACTGGAAAGCGATATCCTTTATCCGATCGTTCATTTGAAGGATGATGATATTGAGGTTGCCATTACCCATTCCGACAAATCACAGACAGAAACCTATTTTTCATTCGTTAACGGACAGAATACAACGCAGGGAGGAACACACCTTAATGCTTTCCGTGAAGCATATGTGAAAACAGTTCGTGAATTTTTCAATAAAAGTTTTGATGCTTCTGATATCAGAAAGTCGATAATTGCTGCGATTTCCATCAACGTAGAAGAACCTGTTTTTGAATCCCAGACCAAAACAAAATTAGGATCCAATGACATGGGGCCCAACGGACCTACCGTAAGAACATTCATCATTGATTTCCTGAAGAGTAAACTGGACAATTTCTTACACAAAAACCCGGAAATAGCAGAAGCAATTCAAAGAAAAATCTTAATTTCCGAGAGAGAAAGAAAAGAATTATCCGGAATTCAGAAACTAGCCAGAGAAAGAGCAAAAAAAGTATCTCTTCACAATAAAAAACTTCGTGACTGCAGGCAGCATTATAACGACCAGAAAGCCGAAAGAAAAGGAGATACCCAGATCTTTATTACCGAGGGAGATTCTGCATCGGGATCGATCACAAAATCCAGAGATGTAGAAACTCAGGCTGTATTTTCACTGAAGGGTAAACCGCTGAACTGTTATGGTCTTACCAAAAAAGTGGTGTATGAAAATGAAGAATTTAACCTTCTTCAGGCAGCTTTAAATATTGAAGAAAGTCTGGAAGACCTGAGATACAATCAGGTAATTATTGCTACCGATGCCGATGTTGACGGGATGCACATCCGTTTGCTGATGATTACTTTCTTCCTGCAGTTCTTCCCGGATCTGATTAAAAACGGACACCTTTATATCCTTCAGACACCGTTATTCAGAGTTAGAAATAAAAAAGAAACAAGATATTGCTATACAGAAATAGAAAGGGTAAAAGCATTAAATGAACTGGGGAAAAATCCTGAAATCACGCGATTTAAAGGATTAGGAGAAATTTCTCCTGATGAATTTAAGCACTTTATTGGCAAAGATATCCGCCTGGAGCCAGTAGTAGTAGGAAAAGACCAGACGATTGATCAGCTTCTGGAATTTTATATGGGGAAAAATACTCCGGACAGACAGACTTTTATTCTTGAAAACCTTGTGGTAGAGGATGATACAGATATCGATAAAAAAGAACTCCTGGATGAAGTAGAAAATTAAAAAAACTATAACTTTAAAAAACTGGTTGTAAAGCCATTGCAGACTGAAAAAAAGCACAACTTTGGATGAAGTAGGAATTATAGTACTTACACAGCCAAAAAAAATAAAATGAGACTAAGTAACCGTAATAAAGCATCAATTTATAATTTTTTATGCACGTTGCTTTTGATGATAACCATGGTTGGCATCATCGCATTTGCTGCTAATGAATATAGGTTTAATGCAGTGGGTAAAGAAAGTTATTTATTGATTATTGTTCCTGCTCTGCTGCTGATTATCTTTTACATCAGCGGAAGACAGATTTTTGAATATGACAGCGATGGAGAAGCTTTGAATTTTAAAAACAGGAATATCATTCCATTTCTGGATAAGCCACTTCACGACGAATTTCCAAAATACAAGCTGATCAAATATGATGTAGTCAGTATTCTCTTTTTCAAAAGATTATACATCACCGTTTCAAGTAAGAATAATGGTTCTGCTATATTGAAGTACCAGATTTCTTATTTGAACAGAAAACAAGTAAACGATTTAAAACTCTCTCTAAACAAAGTAGTGAAAACTAATAAAGAGAAAAAAGATAAACTAGATGATGACAGAAGAATATTCGCATGAGGGTGAAAGCTTAAAAAAAGTCTCCGGTCTCTACAAAGACTGGTTTCTTGATTATGCTTCCTATGTAATTCTGGATAGAGCTATCCCTTCAATATATGATGGTTTAAAACCCGTTCAACGAAGAATTATGCACTCCATGCGGGAGCTGGAAGACGGCCGTTACAACAAAGTGGCCAATATCGTGGGAAATACCATGAAATATCACCCGCACGGTGATGCTTCCATTACAGATGCCATGGTGCAGATCGGGCAGAAAGAGTTGTTAATAGATACACAGGGAAACTGGGGTAATATCTATACAGGAGATTCTGCAGCCGCTGCGAGATATATTGAAGCAAGACTCACCCCTTTTGCTCTGGAAGTAGTATTTAATCCTAAAACTACAGAATGGACAAAGTCTTATGACGGAAGAAACAATGAACCTATCGATTTACCGGTTAAATTCCCTCTGCTTCTTGCACAGGGAGTAGAAGGTATTGGAGTGGGGCTTTCCACCAAAATTCTTCCTCATAACTTTAATGAACTTATCAATGCCTCTGTAGCCTACCTGAAAGGTAAGAAATTTGAACTGTATCCGGATTTTTTAACAGCCGGTTATCTTGACGTTTCTGAATATAATGACGGTCAAAGAGGAGGAAAAGTAAGAGCAAGAGCCAAAATTACCCAGACGGATAAGCATACATTGGTGATTTCTGAACTTCCATATTCTAAAACAACCACTGATCTTATTGACTCTATTTTAAAAGCCAATGAGAAAGGAAAGATCAAAATCAAAAAAATTGAGGACAATACTTCAGACAAAGTAGAAATCCTTATTCATATCCATAACGATGTTTCACCGGATAAAACTATTGATGCTCTTTATGCATTTACGGACTGTCAGGTGACCATCTCTCCCAATGCCTGTGTAATTGTAGGGGATAAGCCTATGTTCCTTACGGTATCCGATATTCTGAAAACGAATACGGATCATACAGTTTCATTGCTGAAGAAAGAATTGGAAATTGAACTTCATGAGCTTCAGGAAAGCTGGCATTTCTCTTCACTGGAAAGAATTTTTATCGAAAACAGGATCTACCACGATATTGAAGAGGTAAAAACCTGGGAAGATGTACTGAAGACCATTGATGCAGGATTAAAGCCCCATACCAAGCATCTTTTAAGAGCCGTTACGGAAGAAGATATCTTAAAACTGACAGAGATCAGAATCAAGAGAATTTCAAGATTCGATTTGGATAAGTTTAAGGAAAATATCGCTTCGCTGGAAGGTAAAATAGAACAGGTGAAATACAACCTGGCTAACCTGATCGCTTATGCCATTGAGTATTACTTAAATATTCAGAAGAAATACGGTAAAGACAAACAAAGGAAGACTGAACTCAGAATCTTTGATACCATTGATGCTACAAAAGTAGCCGTAGCCAATGAAAAGTTTTATGCAAATTTCGAAGAAGGCTTTATCGGGACATCTTTGAAGAAAGATCAGTATTTGTTCGACTGTTCTGATATTGATGATATCATCACATTCAGAAAAGACGGAAGTATGAAGGTTGTAAAAGTGGAAGCGAAAACTTTCATCGGAAAAGATATCCTTCATGTTGCCGTATGGAAGAAAAACGATAAAAGGACAGTGTATAATATGATCTACCGTGAAGGCAGGGAAGGACCTTATTATATGAAACGATTCTCTGTAACCGGAGTAACCCGAAATACAGATTATCCGCTAGCTTCAGATAAAAAGGGTTCTGAAACACTCTATTTCTCAGCCAACCCTAATGGAGAAGCAGAAACTGTAACCGTGCTTTTAAAACCAAACCCTAGAATCAGAAAGAACAAAATGGAGATTAACTTCTCCGATCTGGCCATCAAAGGCCGGGATTCCAAAGGAAATCTGGTAACTAAATACGCTGTCAAGAAAGTAGATATGAAGGAAGAAGGGGTTTCTACTCTGGCCCCTAGAAAAATCTGGTTTGATGATACGGTAAGAAGACTGAATGCCGATGCAAGAGGAACACTGCTGGGAAGCTTCAAAGGAGATGATAAGATTTTGACTATCAATACAAACGGTGAAGTAAAACTGGTATCTTTTGACCTTGGCAACCGTTTTGATGATGAATACCTGGTATTGGAAAAGTGGAGACCTGCACAGCCGATTACCTGTATTTATTACGATGGAGAAAAAGATATTTATTTCATTAAGAGATTCTTACTGGAAAATACAGTTAATGTACAGACTTTTATGCCATCTGAACATCCGAAATCATTCATTGAAAATGTAATTGTTGCCAATGATGCCACTGCAGAAATCATTTTTGCAAAAGATAAAGGAAAAGAACGCGATCCGGAAACGATAAATATTGATGAATTTATAGCGGTAAAAGGAATAAAAGCCATCGGAAACCAGTTTACAAAGTTCAAAGTAAAAGCCATCAATATTGCCATTCCTGAACCGGCAGAAGAAGAGCCTGAAGTATACGAAGATCCCGAACCTGCCGGCGAAACCGATGAAGACGGAGGAATGATCGGAGATCTTTTCCAGGATAACGGGAATAATGAAAATGAATAGATCGCATGTTTATTCAGTTATAACATAAAAGAACATAATGGATATAGTTGTTATCATTATCATTGCAGCCACATGTATTTTTAGCTATATGGGTTTCAATAACACAGCATTATTTGAAAAATATAAATTCAACGTCGGAGCGATTGCGAATCGTAAAGAATATGTAAGGCTGATCAGCTCTGCATTTTTGCATGCAGACTTTATGCACTTGTTTTTTAATATGCTGTCCCTGTATTTTTTCCAGGGCGTGGTTATTAGTTTCTTTGGAGAAATAGGATTTTTAATTCTTTATTTCGGATCCATGATCCTTGGAAATTTATTCAGCCTGCAGATTTATAAAAAGCAGCCGTGGTATTCTGCAATTGGAGCATCAGGAGCGGTTTCCGGAATTATTTTTGCTTCCATCGCTATGGCTCCGAATGAGATCAGTGTCAACTTTTTGCCGGGATGGTTATTCGGAACACTGTATTTCGGATACTCTGTATACATGATGCTGAATCCCAAGCAGTGGGACAACCTGGGGCATGCTGCTCACCTTGGAGGAGCATTTTTCGGATTGGTTTACTCTATTGTAATGCATCCGCAGCTGGCCATGAGCAATATTCTTTTCTTGGGAATCATGTCACTTCCGCTCATCTATCTAGGATATGAAATTTTTGTAAGAAAGCGAATAGGATAAAAGACTATTTATAATCAAATATCAAAACCAATGAACACATCAGAGTTAAACAGTTTCATCGTGATACTTATCTATGGTTCATTGGTTTTGCTTTCTCTGCTGAAGCTGGCCAACCCCTTAAAAGTAAACCATAAGGCCAATTTCTGGTTCGGGATATTTCTCTTTCTGTGGTCTACTTTTTGGCTGGATGAAGTACTGTTTCTCATCACTGGTTCAATCATCGAGTTTCATTCCTTGTTTTGGGTTAGACTTATCCAGTTTTTTACCCCTATCGTTTTTTACTTTAGTGTACTGTTTTATACCAATCCTTCCTTTACTTTTAAACTTACAGCGGTTAAGTTTTTAATCCTTCCGGCTGCTTTTCTGGTTTGTCTTATATTGATCAAACTGGGATATAAAAAACCATTTGAATATCTCAGTATTATTCTGATCCTGATCCAGGCTCTCTTTTACACGGGGCTTTCCTATATTACCATCAGAAAACATCAAAAGAAAATTCAGCAGTTCTCATCCAATACCGAAGGAATCAATCTGAACTGGTTGGAATATATCATTCTGGTACTACTTATCGTGAATATTATCTATGTGATTTATAATCTGTTCTATGATCCGAAATCACTGAATTTCTTTATCAATGCGGTCTTTTTATCCGTTATCTACTGCGTGGGATACTATTCTCTGAAGCAGAAGGAAATTTATCCGTTAGAAGAAAAACAAAGACAGGAGCTGATCTCTATTGATGAAGATTCAGGTCCTGAAGAAGTAAAGAAAAAACTGATATCTGATGAAGAACTATTAAAGATTAAAACCTTGCTGGAAGAAATCATGGAACTTCAGAAACCTTATCTTGACAGTGAACTTAACCTGATCAAGCTGGCTGAAATACTGTCCGTTTCTACCCATCATCTTTCTTATGTCATCAATACAGGGTTTGGAAAAAACTTCTTCCAATACGTTAATGAGTTTAGGGTAGAGTATGCCAAAAAACTTCTGAAAGAACCCAACAATAAATTGTCTGTTTTGGGGATTGCCTATGAAGCCGGATTCAATTCTAAAACCTCTTTCAATACAACCTTTAAAAAAGTGACCGGACAAACACCTTCTGAGTTCAGAAAATAAGTTCAGGTTTATAAACTCTTACTTTTTATTTATTTTAAATAATTGATTGTCATATAGTTGTTTGTTTTAATTTCATTTCTTAAAATCAGTTCGTTCAGATAATCCTGAACATTCAGACATCCTCTTTACGATAGCTTTGTATCATACAATTTAAACTTATGGATACCAAAGAATCGTATGCAGTCGTCACGGGCGCAAGCCAGGGACTTGGAAAATCATTTGCTGAACATCTTGCAAAACAAAAAATCAACGTCATTCTTATAAGTCTTCCGGATCAGAATCTCAGAGAATTATCCGGAGAGTTGGAGAAACAGTATGATATAAAGGCTCATTACTATGAAACAGACCTTTCTGTTAATGAAAATGTAATGAAGCTTACAGAATGGCTCAACCGTTCTTTTGATGTTCATATTCTGATTAATAATGCAGGGCTTGGGGGAACAAAAAAATTTACGGAAGCCTCTTCGGATTATATCAACACTATTCTACAGGTGAATGTGGCAGCCACTTCATTGATCACGCATCAGCTGCTTCCTAACCTTTTAAAACAACCCAAAGCCTATATCCTGAATGTTTCAAGTATGGCTGCTTTTTCTCCGATTGGTTTTAAAACCGTATATCCAGCTTCTAAAAGTTTTATCCATTCATTTTCAAGAGGACTGCATGAAGAACTGAAAGATACCAATGTTTTTGTAAGCGTTGTGAATCCCGGGGCAATGAAAACCAATAAGGATGTTTGTGAAAGAATAGAAAAACAAGGTTTTATGGGAAGATTAACACTTTTGAATCCTGATAAAGTAGCTTCATACTGCCTCCGGCAATTATTTAAAAAAGATTCCGTAATTATGGTGAACCCAATCAGCTGGCTGGTGATGAAAATTTTACCCATATGGATCAAACTGCCATTGATGACCCAGGCTATAAAAAGAGAGATCGAAGCATGAAAAAAGTATGTGTAACCGGAGCAACAGGGCTTCTGGGAACTAATGTTATCCTTAAATTATTACAAAATGGTTATTCTGTTATTGCTCTGGTGCGTAAGAAAAGCAGCTGGCTGGGCGAAGAAAACGAAAATCTGAAGCTTGTGGAAGCGGATCTTCTGTGCGATATTTCTGGGCACCTGACCGATATTGACTGTATTGTTCATGTGGCAGCAGAAACACGTCAGAATCTTCGTTATGATGAATACAGAAAAGTGAATTACGAGGCCGTTGTAAATCTTTTTACCCATGCAGAATTGATGAGCGTTAAAAAGTTTTTGTTTGTGAGTACTGCCAATACCTTAGGATTTGGAAACACCGCATTCCGGGGAAACGAAAAAGCACCCCCAATCTATCCTTTTACCCATTCACTGTATGCTCAAAGCAAGCAGGCTGCGGAAGATTATCTTTTAAAAAATAGTAAGAACACAGAGGTTATCATTGTTAATCCAACGTTGATGATCGGAGCATATGACAGCAAGCCAAGTTCTGGGAAAATAATCTTCTGGGCATGGAAAAAGAAACTGGTATTTTATCCGAAAGGAGGTAAGAACTTTGTACATGTGGAAGATGCAGCCAATGGAATAGTAAATGCTGTTGAATACGGAAGAACCGGAGAAAAATATCTCCTGGCCAATGAAAACCTGACCTACAGAGAGTTTTTTAAAAAAGTAAACCGGATTACCAGCCAGAACCCGGTTATGATTGCTATTCCCAACACACTTTTGAGTCTCCTTGGATTAATTGGTGATGGTTTAAGAACATTAAAAATAAAAACAAACCTCAGTACCCCCAATATGAAAGCACTGCAGATTTGTAATTATTATTCTAATCAGAAGTCAGCAGACGAGTTGGGGATTCAATATCAATCTATTGATAGGGCAATTGAGGATGCTGTCCGGTATTTTATCGAAAACCCCGTAAATAATAAAAAAACCAGCTCTTAAAAGCTGGTTTTAGAAGGTTATCTTATTATTTTCTGAGTTACATTTTTATTAGAAATAACGCAGGCTTTGCTGCAGTTATTGGCAGTTGAAATATTAACCTGTACCAATGCCGGCAATGATCTGTATTCTTCACTATTGTAAGGTGCTTCAGTACCATTGCTTCCACCTCCCTTAATATCATACTGTATCTGGGCTACTCCTGTGAATCCTGCCGCAGGTTTGAAAGAAAGTGCTCCGGTAGTTGGGAAATAAGTCCATGTTCCCTGACTATTGGTGTAGACACCGCCTGTTATATTGGGAATTACAGCTCCGTTATTATCTAAAAAACGAAATGAATTAAAATCAAGGTTGTTATAGGAAAGGGTTGGAGGATTCTGGCCATTAGCTGAAGAATAAGCCGCATCATTAAGCAAAGGATAATACGTTGACTTTATCCCCGGGCAGCCTGCAAACAAATCATCTGTTACTTCAGCAGCATAAGGTCTTGTAACCCCTAGATTTTTCAGTAAATGTATATTTTTAGCAGCTCCGGTAGATGCTGCAAATCCAATTCTGAAAGTAGAAGGAGGCGAAGTATCCAGAGTCCTTACCGTAGTGTTGGAAATGGTAGTCTCGGTATATTTCAGCGAAGTAGGGTAGTAATAATTGTCAATCACCTTTTCTTTCACCGTTCCGTGCTGGATTTCCAGGGTTATATTGTAACCGCCGGCCGGATTGGGAACAAGGGTAACATATGCTTTACGGAATCTTGCATCATTTTCATTCTGAGGAATTGTAGTTCCGCCACTTTCAATGCTGAACTGTTGAAGTGCTGTATTTTTAATCCCGATATATTTCCCTGTTGCCGTATCCAGATAAGCAGATCGGTTGCTGCTGGTTGGTAAAGCATTGGTTGCGATACTGTAAAGCAGCGGATAACCGTTATATCCTGCAGGCTCAGCTGAAGACAGATACTGGTTTCCACGCTTTCCTCTTAATGAAACGTTGCTGCGACCATCTGCCAGTCCCACCCCAAATATTCCGTTTCTGATCCTTTCAGTTTGTTTAAAACTTGTTTTAAAATTTCCGTATTCATCCAGACCTATTCCCAGATAACCACCTCTCAGTCCTTCCGTAGATTCTCCTCCACGTACAAAACTATATCCTAATCCTCCACCAAAATATCCGAGGTTAAGCTGATCTTTAGGAATAGAACCATCTACCAGGAATATGGAAATTCCATCTCCTCCGTTGGTATTTCCTCCATAAATGGCAAATTCAAATTCAAACTTGATTCCCTGATCACTTTTGAATATTTTATCCGCCAATATCACTCCTCCTGAAATATTATTCACACTTCGGGTGAGCCTTAGCCCGTCTGTGGTAAAGGTTGCGTCATTCTGAACACCGCTGGTAGCTACCTTATAGGCTTCCTGTGGCTGTAATCCCTGAGTAAAGTTTACAAAATAAGGATAACCGGTTCCCTGTTCGTTCTGAGCCTGAATGTTTTGAGAACAGGCAAATAAGGAAAAGGTAAACAAAAACCTTTTGTACCGTAAAATTGAGCTGCTGTTTATCATAACTCAATTATTTAACAACAAAAACAATATTGATAAAAGAACAGTCAGTAGCTGCAGCTTTTACATCATAAGTCATAACTCCGTCATCAGAAATAGAAATATTACTGAATACATTAGGGTCGGCATCGGTTACATAATAGTAAAGATCTTTACTGGACGGGAAAAAAGGAATAGAAGCTGGAGCACTGGTACTCTTTGCTTTTGGAGATCCAAACTGTGTTTTATACAATGTATACAAATCTTTAGTCCGGCCAGTAGCTGTGATGGAAGTGTCAAAAGAAACACTAGGCATATAAAACATTTTTACGGCATTGCTGCTGATACAAAGCCAATCCGGTTTGAGAGGAGTACCGATATTCTGACTTAAACATTTCTTATCTGTATCGTAGATAAGAAGCGAGTTGGCAGGATTGGCAATAGCATCTCTTTGTACTGTAGTCAGTCTGGGTATCAGCATTCCTTTATTTTGACTATAAACATCCAGAATCGCACTCTGGTCAGGGGTAGATGTGTTAATCCCTACTTGAGCGAAAGAAAGCGAGCTTGCAAAAACGATTGGTAGAAATAATTTTTTAATCATGATGTCTTAATAATTTTTATTTGTGTGTTTTTTGTTTTTTACAGGAAGAAATCTTTATAAGGCTTAATTTCATAAAGGCAATAGATATAACCAACAAGTCCATTAATACAATGAATTGTTTTGCTCAAATAATAGCCAGACGAGACTTTTGTTCAAAAGCTCATCAACAGATATAGCAAGTATGCTTCATAAAGAAATATCCTATACCTACCTGGGTGGTTGAAAAATTAAATGATTATGTAGCCGTATAAGCTCTTAAATAAGTAAGATTCATATTCCCTCGTGTTTTTTGCAAATGTACAAAGAAATGTTCAGATGTTTATGGTTATAGAATTAATTCTAGTCTTCTCTTAATGATTAGTGTAATTTGTATTGAATTTTTACACAAGCTTACCAATTGGTAAGATTATTTTTATTATGTACATCTTTGTATTGTGGTAAGAAATTAAAAAAACAGATGATGTTGGGGTAGTGACAGCTTAAATTGAAGAAAAATTTTTCCGTTTTTGTATCTAAAGAATTGAAAAATAGACTATTTTGAAAAATTAGCTAAAGCATCTTCCAATGCTTGTACAAAATTAATGTGATTTGTTTTATTACTTTCAAAAATAAAATCCCTCATACTTTTGCTTTCATATTTACTGAAATCGCCAACAATAGCCAGTCCTATGCGGTAGTTTGAAAATTTCTGTAGAATTTCCCCAGCAATTTTTGTTTTTAAATCAAAGAATTCTGGAGTAATATTTTTTTCGTGAAGAATAACTTTGTCAAACCCCTGATAATAGATATTTCCCATAAGATCCAACCCGTCTTGTGCAGACCGGATAATGATGTCATCAGAAATAATTTCTGCAATTTTAATAGAATTGATTTCGTGTTGCTGAATAATCATGTTTACTGTATTGTTTTTTTTATGTCATGTAGAAAGTGGTGTGGCGGAAATGCATCTCTCTGATTGGTAAGTGCAATAATACAGCTGTTATGCTCCAAATCTCTCCAGAATAAAGCTTTAAAACCATCCAGGCCACCTGTATGCATTGCTGATTTTTCTCCGTTTTTATTCTCTATGTACCACGCAAAGCCGTAATTTGATATTTGTCCGTCAGATAACTGGAAAGGAGAATACATCATACTTATATTTTCTTTATTAATAAAAGAATTGTTTCGTAAAGCCTGATCAAATTTATAGAGATCTTCAGGAGTAGAGTAGATTCCACCGTCACCGGTTGTTAAAATTGAATAATCATCAGGCTGCTTTTGTTCATTATATCCGAGTGCTCTATTGTGAATAACTGTCCCAGGTTCATACACATAAGTGTTATTCATTTTTAATGGAGTAATAATCTGTTCATTGATGAATGTACTGTATGATCTACCTGAAACCTTTTCAATAATCAGAGAAAGAACAATATATCCGGTATTGCTGTACTTAAACTTGCTGTCCGGAACAAAATCAAGATTTTTAAGATCAAACAGCCAGTTTATTACCTCCTGATTCGTTAATCCTCTTTTAGAAAACAGGTTTTCATAATCCCTGATTCCTGAAGTATGATGCAAAAGCTGTCTGATCGTAATGTTTCTGGCATATTCAGGAAGCGTTATAAACCGGGATGCTTTATCATCAAACTTCAATAAACCTTTTTGCTCCAGCATGATAATAGCTGCTGCAGTGAAGGGTTTACTGAGGGATGCAATGTAAAATGAGGTATTTTTATCTGTTTTCAGCCCTTTTTCAAAGTTGCGGAAACCCAAAGCCGTATCGCAAACAATCCTGCCGTTGTTCACAATCAAAACGGAACCGTTGAACTCTCCTTTACTATAATATTTACTCACCACATCCCGAGGATGCTTTTGGCAGGATACCAGTTGCATAATCAGTGAAAGACAAATGAGAATTTTCCATAGTAAAGTTTTCATAGGTTCAGTATTTAAACAGGTAAAATTACTTATTTCCCTGCATAAATAAATCGGTCATTTTCAGATAAATCCTTCAATAGTTGTGCATTAGGAAAATCCTGATAAAGACTGAGTGTTTCCAGCCCCAGCTTCTGATTGATTTCAAGGAATACAAGTCCGTTCTCATTCAAATACTTTTCAGCATCTTCCGCAATTTTTCTGTAAAAGATCAAAGCATCTGAAGTAGGGGAGAAAAGGGCCATTTTAGGTTCAAATTCTTTCACAGAATCAGCAATTTCAATCTCCTCCTCAATTCCTATATAGGGCGGATTTGAAATAATGATATCATAATTTTCAGCCAGATCAAAATTAAGATAGTCGGCATGAATGAACCGGATTTTCAATTGGTGATACTCTGCATTTCTTTGGGCTGTCTTCAAAGCTTTCTCAGAAAAATCAATAGATGAAACCTCTGCTTCTGGGAAATGTTTCTTTAAAACCAATGGAATAACTCCGCTTCCGGTTCCTATATCCAAAATCTTTAGACCTGGAACCTTTAACTTTGAACCTTTAATCTCCCTGATAGCAATTTCCAATAGTTCTTCTGTTTCAGGGCGGGGAATCAGAACATTTTCATCCACAAAGAATTTCATTCCGTAAAATTCTGTTTCTCCTAATATCTGCTGATAAGGTCTTCCGGTTTTAAGTTCTGAAACAAGAAAACACAGTTTTTCCTTATCATCAGTCAGAAGCTCCTGTTCAGCAAATCTTCTTTGCTGAAATGAATCGAAACCTACGATTTGATGAATGAATAAAGACGATAAAAACACACTTTCCGAGTCTGTATAAAGATCGGAAAGTTCTGTTTTGAAATATTTTTTAAATCCTGAGATTGTCATTTATCTTGTAAAAACCAGTTTTGTATCTGTAGACTTCTCTTCATCAATTCTGTATCCTTCATAGTTGAATGCTTTTACATCCTCCAGTGTTTTGGCATTGGTCTCTGCGCAGAATCTAACCACAAGACCTCTGGCATGCTTTGTATACACAACAATGGTCTTCAGTTTTCCATCTTTTAATTCATAAAAATCAAAATCAATGACTTTGTGATTCAGTTTTTTTCTGTCGATTACTTTTCCATACTCGTTGCTGGCAAGGTGAAGGAGGATTTCTCCTTTTTTCATCTCAGAATTCAACTGCTCTGTAATCTTTTCTCTCCAGAATTCGTATAGGTTTTTATATTGCTCAAATTCAAAAGGACGGCCCATTTCAAGTCTGTAAAGCATTACTTTATCAGATGGTTTCAGTAAGCCGTAAAGCCCGGAAAGGATTCTGTAGTTTTTTTGAAGGTAATCTACAGCATTTTTATCCAGTGTTTTAGCATCAAGACCTCTGTAAACCTCTCCTGTAAAGGCAAACATTGCAGGAGCAGATTCTTTTGCTGTAGGTTTGGACTTCCATTTTTGATTTCTTTCCCAGTTTTCATCAGCAAGCTTTGGGGATATTTCCATAAGCTCGGAAAGGTATTTTGGGGATTTTTCTTTTAAATAAGATTGTATCAATGCTGCATCTTCAATGAATTTGGGAGTAGTGGTTTTCAACAGATCCGTTGAATTTTCCGTGTTCATTAATTTGGCAGGAGATGTTATAATTTTCATAATGTTAAAATACAGATAAGTGTTTAATATCAATACAATTCATGACCATCATTGCAATAAAATCAATCATAAAATGACAGATGATCAGAATTTTAATATTTGAATAGCGTTTATAAAATACAGCAAATACGACTCCGATAAAAAAAGGTCCAAGAACCTGGCTTATGGTACCGTAAGTGCTGTGCAGAATTCCAAATAAGACAGCTGAAATAACAATGGCAACTGTCGGGTTATTATAGATTTTTTCAATCCTGGGCTGGATATAGCCCCGCATCAGAAATTCCTCTACAATAGCAGCCGTAAGGCACGTAAAAATAACTAAAAAATAATTATTTCTAAGAATGGGAACAAGGTTGAGAAGCTTCTCACTTATTTTTTCCTGTGTAACGAACATGACGACTGCATTCAGAATCGCTCCGCCAATCAGACAGATAAAATATAAGCTCACAACAGCTTTGATGTAAAATGTTGCGGAATATTTCTTCTCCTTTCTAAGAAAAAAAGCACTTTTCTCAATAAAGACATTGTATAGAAATACAATGATAAGAACGATCCATAGTATAATTCTGCTGAGAAAGAAATTGGTTTCTGTAATTCCTCTTATTCCCGTTATTGTGGTAACAGCAGGAAAAGAATAGAGCATCGCTGCCGCTAAAATAACAAAAGTGAGTAAAATTCCTACAGCATATTTCCCGGTAAGATTCATAATTCAGTACCCTAAACCTTGAACTTTAACTTTGAACCTTGAATTAAATGATCCCTTTTCCCTGACGGATGATTTCCGGTTCTCCTGAAGTAAGGTCTACAATAGTAGAAGCTACATTATCACCATATCCTGAATCAATGACGATATCTACCAGATGATCATATTTTTCAGCAATAAGTTCAGGATCGGTAGAGTATTCGATAATTTCATCATCATCTTTAATGGAAGTGGATGCTATGGGATGGCCAAGTTTTTCAACAATAAGCTGCGGAATCGGATGATCCGGAACACGGATACCAATTGTTTTGTGGCCTTTATAGGCTAAAGGTAAACTTTTGTTGGCTTCAAGAATGAAGGTAAACGGCCCGGGAAGATGACTTTTCAGAAATCTGAAAACTGATGTATCAATAGGTCTTGTAAAGTCAGAAAGATGGCTGAGATCATTACAGATAATTGAGAATTTAGACTTGTCAAGCTTCATTTTTTTGAGCTGAGCCAGCTTTTCCATGGCTTTTATATCAAAAATATTACAGCCTAAAGCATAAATCGTATCAGAAGGATAGATAATCAGCCCGCCATTGTTTAAAGTTTTAATAACCTCATTCACAAGATTTTCCTGTGGGTTGTCCGGATAAATTTTTAATATTTTTGCCATAAAACAAAGATACAAATAATAAAATAGTTTTTATAAAAGTCCTTTATTTAAAAGAAAAATTAGGATTTGTAAAAATTATTCGTACCTTTGCAATCCAATATCGCGGGATGGAGCAGTAGGTAGCTCGTCGGGCTCATAACCCGAAGGTCATCGGTTCGAGTCCGGTTCCCGCTACTAAGTAAGTACTTTCGGTAAGCACTCTAAAAATACACCGCGGGATGGAGCAGTAGGTAGCTCGTCGGGCTCATAACCCGAAGGTCATCGGTTCGAGTCCGGTTCCCGCTACTAAGCAAGTGCTTTCGGTAAGCACTCTAAAAATACACCGCGGGATGGAGCAGTAGGTAGCTCGTCGGGCTCATAACCCGAAGGTCATCGGTTCGAGTCCGGTTCCCGCTACTAAGCAAGTGTTTTCGGTAAACACTCTAAAAATATACCGCGGGATGGAGCAGTAGGTAGCTCGTCGGGCTCATAACCCGAAGGTCATCGGTTCGAGTCCGGTTCCCGCTACTAAACGAAAGAGAAGCAATATCATATTGCTTCTCTTTTTATTTCCTGGCCATTGCAGGCAAAATGAAACCCCACGGAAATTTGATTTAATCAGTATTCATTTCCTTCCATTTTTTATAAGCTTCTTTTTTCATACAATGACCGCACGGACGGTAATTGTTTTGTAATGCTTCTTTTTCATCTGCAAAGAAAACCCTGTTCTCTTTCTTCATTCTTTTTCCTGAACGGCAACTGAGTAATCCGTAGATTTTTAATTTTTTATTTCCTCCAAAACGAATTTCCCTGCTATGGATTTTACTTCTAAGGTTTTCAGATGATAGTTGAGAATGCTGAATCATGATTCATCTATTGATAACGTTTAATAATTAACTGGCTGCATCATGGAAAATAATACCCAAAGCATAACGGTTTCCGTCTTTAACTTCACTTACGCCATGTTTCATATTGACCCTGTAATAGCCTTTGGTTCCTTTCTCTGGTTTAAACTGAGTCGTAAAAATAAGAACATCTCCTTTTTGGGGTTGCAGAACAATAGCCTTTGACTGAGCTCTGGGAATCTGTTGGGTAAGCACAAACTCACCACCCGTAAAATCCTTGCCGGGTTCGCTGAGCATTAAAACAATCTGAATGGGAAAATAAATATCTCCATATAAATCCTGATGCAGCGTATTGAATCCGCCTTTTCCATATTTTAAAATTAAAGCCGTCGCTTTTTGCTGCCCGTTAAGATGACATTGGTCTAAGAATTCCTGATGATCTGAAGGAAACTGGATGTCTATTTGTAAAGCTTTAAACCATGCATTGGCAACAGGCGCCAGATAAGGATAAATAGTTTTTCGTATGGTTTGAATAATTTCAGGTAATGGATAGTTAAAATATTTATATTCACCCAATCCGAAACGATGTCTGGCCATGACAACTGTTTTCCGGTAAAAAGCTGGATGATCATAATCCAATTTCAGTTTTTCACATTCGTTTTCTGACAGCAGATTATCAATGATGGCATAGCCGTTTTGATGCATTGTTTCCGTAAGGCTTTCCCAGTCAATATTCTTGATTGTATGAATGATATCTTTCATTGTTTTGATTTTATTCTGCAAAAATCTATAGTTCTTCAGAACAATACAATCCGAAACATGTGGTTTTTTATAGATGAATAAAGAGTTATAAAGTATCTGGCCTATTGATTTAATATATTTCTGGATGATACCACTGGTCCTGTTTAAGGCTACCTTTGCCTTGTTAATAAAAATAGATATAACGATGAATTACATTATTAAAAAAGCAAGTCTTGAGGATCTTGATGAAACAGCTGAATTGTTCAATCTTTATCGTGTTTTTTACAGACAGGAATCAGACGTTGAAAAGGGGAAGGCTTTTCTCAAAGAAAGGTTTTTAAATAGTGAATCTGATATTTTTCTTGTAATGGCAGAGGGCAAAGCAGTAGGTTTTGTACAGCTTTATAAACTATTTCACTATACCAAATTACAAAAACAATGGCTGTTAAGTGATCTCTTTGTTCATCCGGATTATAGAGGAAAAGGGTTTTCTGTAGCACTAATTGACCGAAGTAAACAATGGTGTGAAGAGACAGGAGCGTGTGGACTTATGCTTGAAACCGAAAAAACGAATGATATAGGAAACACACTGTACCCACGCTGCGGGTTTGAATATGACGGACTACATAATTACTACCATTGGTGGAAGTAGAATAAAGCTATTCAGTACTGATCATAGTGCAGCTTTTTCAGCTACTTTTACTTCTATAAGGACAAGTAGTATTACTTCTACAGTTCTGAACGTTTAATTCTACAGGTATTTTCAGCCAGTAGAAGGGTATAATCCTATTTTTGTAAAGCTCTTACAGATCATGGGTAGGACAGTTGATCTGTAGAGCGTATGCAAAAAAATCTCTGCCTATTTTCTACTTTTTCCCCAAGGTTTTATGATTAGTACCACAAAACTGCTTTTTCCGGCGGAGATTTTTTGCTTTTGAATACAAAAAGAGAATGACGATCGTCATTCTCTTTTTGTATTCTTAAAATATATTTAAATATTATTGAGCCAGTTGAGCATAAGGAGTAAGCTTGTTGTCATCAGACATGGTCTGTCCCAGAAAGTCTCTTTTCTGATCCGCTTTCATTCTGCCTGCAGCATCATTGGCATTGAAATAAGCTTCACTTAGTTTTGTAGCGATATCAGCAGGTTTGAAATCGAATTTTGTATCTCCTTCAACTCCAAGATAACCGTTTTTTCTTGTAAGGTTGGTAATATAATTGTTGTAATTGATCATTGTTCCTCTCATCATATTGTTATGGTATTCCATACATTTCTTAGCTTTTTTAGATGAATTGTTCAGGATACAGTTTTTCATGTTGTTTCTGTATAAAAACCATTCAGATTCTACAATACCATATTCTCTACCCAAAGCAATCTTTCCGTTATTCACAATATTATTATCGCCTTCTTTTGTAGCGATCGTCTGAAGATGTTGAATAACCAATGGAACGGTAGCTTCGATTTTTGATTTTGTATCTTTCAGTATGCTAAGATCGGCAGCAGGAGAACCCTTCTTTTGTGCTGTAGTAACATTAAAAATAAGCAGTAATAGTACAATCAGTAAATTATATCTTTTCATGAGAAATTTTTAAAGCACTAAAATAAATATAATTTCCCGGTTAAAACAAATTCATTTTAATTTTATTTAATAAAATTTAACAAGTTTTAAGAATTTACCTCTGAATTGCTTCTTTTTCTATCGATTAAGCAGGCTATATTTTCACTCTCTTAAAAATTTAATATATTTTAACTATTTTTATTCAATTGATTATCAGGCGTTTAATGTTTTGTTGGTGTTTATCACTAAAAAAATAGTTGTTTGATTCAATTTTATTTCTACATTTGTATAACTAATTTCTTAGTGATATAAAAGTCAAAAGGTTTATATCACGATAACTGATAAATGAACAGGATATGAAAATTCAGACTTTAACAAAAGCAGAAGAACAGGTAATGCAGTATTTATGGAAAATAGAAAAAGGATTTCTTAAGGATGTTCTTGATCTTTTTCCGGAACCCAAGCCCCATACCAATACGGTATCTACCATTTTAAAAGTGTTGAAAGACAAAGAATTTGTAGACTATCGTGTACATGGAAGACAGCATGAGTATTTTCCGCTGGTTTCAAAAGAACAGTATTCCGGGAAAACCATGAAAAGCCTTGTAAAGAACTATTTCAAAGGTTCTTACAAAAGTGCCGTTTCGTTTCTGGTAGAAAAAAATGAAATGACGGTAGAAGATCTTGAGATGCTATTGGACGAACTCAAAAATAAAGACTAAAACCTATGGAAGCAATACTTTTATACTTTGGAAAAATTATTTTATGTTCGGGTGTAACATTTTTGTATTATCAATTGTCTTTAAAGGACAAGACATTCCATCATTATAACAGATTTTATCTGCTGGCAGCAATTGTGATATCCCTGTTATTGCCACTCATCAGAGTAGATGATTTTACGATAGAGGTGAATAATGATATATATATGCTTCTTGACAAAATTCAGAATTTTAATTCAGAAAAAAATATAAACAATGGTAACCTTTATTTTAACATTATTTTTTCAGCTCTGGGACTGGTTTCTTTCTATTTTCTAGGAAGGCTGCTGTATGGGATTTTTAAAATCCAGCAGTTTAAAAATCAATTTCAGAAAGAAAGCTTTGACGGGATCAACTTTTACCGTACAGACCTTAATGAAGCTCCATTTTCCTATTTTAAAAACCTGTTCTGGAAGAATACAATTACCCTGCATTCTGATATCGGAAAACAGATTTTAAAGCATGAAATGGTGCATATTGAGCAGAAACATTCCTTTGATAAGATCTTTATTGAGATTATTACTTCTGTGTTCTGGTTCAATCCGTTTTTTCATATCATCAAAAAAGAAATTAATCTCATCCACGAATACCTGGCGGATAAAAAAGCCGTACAGCAGTCGGACACCAAAGCATTTGCGCAGATGCTTTTAGCAAGCCACTTTTCCGGAACACAGTTGCCTGCTGCCAGTCCGTTTCTAAGTTCAAACCTTAAAAAAAGACTTAAAATGTTACAAAAACCAAAAACCAAGTTCGGATATGCGCGAAGAATTCTTGCATTGCCGGTTTTATTTACCGTAGCGTTTGCTTATCTGGTAAATGCGAAGAACAGAGAAATCGAAGAAACCAATCTTTCTATTAAAAAAGCAGTTTCAGAAATAAAAAAAGATACCATCAGACCTGAAAAATCGGTTCAGGGAAATATCCCGGAATTAAAAACCTTATCACCTGGTGAACACAAAAAATTAACTGATCTTGAAAAAAAGATAAAAGAAAAAGAGAAGGAACTGAAAGGATTGGATCCGGAAAGTGATGCCTTCAGTGATAAAATTGAAGAAATAAGTAATCTGGCATCAGAGATAGGAGAGATGGCGGCCAAAGTTGAAGTTGATAAATATTTCAATTCTGCTGAATGGAAAAATCAGATGAAGGAACTTGAAAATATGGACCCTCTTGATAAGAAAGAACTTCGCAAAATAAAAAGAGCAGCTAAAAAAGCGGGAAGAGAGGCTGCAAGAGCTGTAAAACACATCGTTCCGCCCACACCGCCTAATGCACCGGATGCACCTCTGGCGCCAATTGCTCCAGAAGCTCCACTAGCCCCAAAGGCTCCCAAAGTAGTTTACTTTAAAAATAATAACACTGTTTATTATAAGGATCTGAGTGCTAAAGAAAAAGAAGAAGTACGCAAAGCAATGGCAGAAGCCAGAGATGCGATGAAAGAAGCGGTAAAAGCCAGAGTGGAAGGTGAAACAGCAAGAGCTGAAGGAGACAGAATCAGAGTGAAGGCTGAAAGAATCAGAATTGATGGGGAAAAAATCCGAAAACAAGTTGAAAAAGCCCGTGCAGAAGCAGAGAAAAGATCTGTCAGCTTTAGAAACGGAGCATTTATTAAATTTGATGGTAAACCTGATGTAATTGTAATGAATGCTGATTTTATCAAAAAAGATGGCAACGGAAATATTGCCATGAATGGGGTGAAAAATTTCAGAATAAGCGGTAATGATGATGTACAATACAAGTATTATATTGACGGAAGGGAAGTTTCTAAGGATGATGTTAACTCATTAGATACAAGCAATATATCGAAAGTTAATGTCAATACTCATAAAAAAGGAGATGTTAAGCAAGGGGAAGTAAGAATCGAAACAAAGAAATAAGTTCCATCAGGCTTTGTCAGTGTCAGATTGGCAAAGCCTTTTTTTAAACATACATTATGAAAAGTAAAATTCTATTTTTTTTATTTCTGGGTGGGTTTGTCAGTGCACAGGTCAACAGGTTTTTTTATGAATACAAGTTTATTCCGGATTCCAATAATAAGGAAGATGTAAAGACGGAAATGATGATGCTCGATATTGATAAAAACGGATCAAGCTATTACAGCCGTGATAAATTTGTATCAGATTCTATTGGAAAGGCAGAACTTGAAAAACAGTTAAAAGCCGGAGGTGGAAATATCAGTGTTAACAGACGGGAAAAGCCCGGGCAGGTTTCTTATAAAGTTACCAAACAATATCCTGATTTCAAAACCTATCTTTTCAGAAGCATTTCTACAGATAAATATAAAATAAAAGAAGATCAGAAACCGGAATGGAAAATATTGGACGAGAAACAAAAAATAGGAGCGTATCAGGCTCAGAAAGCCACTGCCAGCTTTGGAGGAAGGGAATGGATAGCCTGGTTTGCAACAGATCTTCCTTTTCAGGATGGACCTTATGTCTTTTACGGTCTTCCCGGTCTCATCGTAAAGATTGAGGACACCACCGGATCTCATATCATGACGATGATAGGTAATAAAACGATTAATACTCCGGCTGCTGACTCGGAAATGCAGGTGCCTGATCATGTAAAAGTATTGGGAATAGGCGGAAAAGAACTGGAAGTCACAAAAGATCAGTTCAAAAAAGTATGGAAGGCTTATATAAATGATCCGGCAAAGAATATGAGAGAAATGTTGATGAAAAATGGTGATGGCAATACGAAATTTAGTTTTAAGCTGAGAACAGGAGACGGTAAAGAAATCTCAGATCCCAATCAGGTACTTAGGGAAATAGAAAAAAATACTAAAGAAGCCCTAAAAAAAGATAACAATCCGATAGAACCGGATCTGGTAAATTAAAAATTATATTTTCTAATATCTGCAGGATGGCATACGTGTCATCCTGTTTTTGTTTGACAAAAGAAGTCAAATAAAATGGGACAAATATCAATTTCATGATGTTATAATATATTTTTTTATCTTTCAATAAGCAATAAGCAATAAGCAATAAGCAATAAGCAATAAGCAATAAGCAATAAGCAATAAGCAATAAGCAATAAGCAATAAACTTTATATCTTATGACAGAAAAGGAAAAATGTGCAGCCGGACTTTTATACAACGCCAACTACGATAAAGAATTAATAGAAGAACGCATTGCATGCAAAGATTTGTGTCAGGAATATAATGCTCTCAAAAACTCCGATTCCGAAAACAGATTCCGATTGCTTAAAAGCATTATGGGTAGTATAAAAGAAAATATCTGTATAGAACCCAGCTTTTGGTGTGATTACGGATATAATATAACCGTAGGAGAGAATTTCTACGCCAATCACAATCTGGTTATTTTGGATTGTGCCAAAGTAGAGTTTGGTGATAATGTGTTTATAGGCCCCAATTGCAGTTTTTATACGGCAGGTCATCCGCTTGACGCGAAACAGCGAAATGAAGGACTGGAATATGCACATCCTATCAAAGTAGGTAATAATGTATGGCTGGGAGGCAATGTGGTTGTACTTCCAGGAGTTTCTATCGGAAATAATTCTGTGATTGGAGCTGGAAGTGTGGTAACGAAAGATATTCCTGAGAATGTAGTGGCCGTGGGAAATCCGTGTAGGGTAGTAAAAAATATCCCGGAAGAATAATATACAGAATCACTATAAAGTAAAATCCCGGAACAATGTTCCGGGATTTTTATGTTTGAACAAGGATCAGTGATTATGCTAATTTCTGAGAATCTGCAACAAACTGAGCCAATCCGCTGTCTGTTAATGGGTGCTTCAATAAGCTCAAAATCGGAGGAAGTGGAGATGTGATAACATCAGCCCCGATTTTAGCACAGTCGATAATATGCATTGAGTGACGGATAGAAGCTGCCAGGATTTCAGTTTCGTACATATAGTTATCGAAAATCAATCTGATTTCCTGAATAAGGTTCAAACCGTCTGTAGAAATATCATCTAATCTTCCTAAGAACGGAGAAACATAAGTTGCTCCTGCTTTAGCTGCCAGAAGAGCCTGCCCCGGAGAGAAGATCAATGTACAGTTAGTTTTGATACCTTTATCGGAAAAATATTTTAAAGCTTTGATTCCATCTTTGATCATCGGAATTTTTACAACGATATTCGGGTGAATAGCAGCCAATTCGTCTCCTTCTTTAATCATTTCTTCATACGTTGTAGAAAGAACTTCCGCAGAAATATCTCCGTCTACAAGCTCGCAGATCGTTTTATAATGGTTTTTGATGGCTTCAGCTCCCTGAATACCTTCTTTTGCCATTAGGGAAGGGTTGGTTGTTACACCATCTAAAATTCCAAGGTCTCTTGCTTCCTTGATTTGCTCTAAATTAGCTGTGTCAATAAAAAATTTCATTTTGATAAATAGATTTATTGATACAAATATAGGGAATTAATTGGGTTATGAGGTATGAATTTTAAGTTACGGGTTTTTGGGTTTGCAGGGGTAGAGTGAGAGGGTTTGAGGGTAAACGGGTTTGGCTGTGGGAGTGTATGAAGTAATGGTTTTGAAATAATAAAAAAAGAAATTCCCTAGATATTCGTCAAACTGTTATTTTTGCTTCTAGCTTCTAGCTTCTAGCTTCTAGCTTCTAGCTTCTAGCTTCTAGCTTCTAGCTTCCAGCTTCCAGCTTCCAGCCAGACCAACTTAAAATACCATCCATGAAAAACAATAGTTTCAGCGCCACTTTGGAAATCATAGGAATTAATCCTTTTGTATTTGTTCCGGAAGAAATATTGGAAACGATTTTTGAAAAATCCGGGAGAAATAAGAGCCCTATTGCTGTCAAAGGAACGGTGAACGGGAAAGAATTCAAACAAAATCTTATGAAATATTTAGGTGAGTGGAGGCTTTACGTGAATCTGATTATGCTGAAAAATTCTCCCAAAAGAATCGGGGAAATTATTGAAGTTGTTCTGGAATATGATGATTCCGACCGAAGTATACCTGTTCATCCTCAATTAGAAAAGGCAATCAAAGAAAGTGCTTTAGCTGCGGAAAATTTTGAAAAGCTGACTCCCTCAAGAAAAAATGAGCTGGTAAGGTATATCAATAATTTAAAAACCGAAGCCAGTATTCAGAGAAATATTGAGAAAATCATCAGGCATCTACATGGTGAAACAGATTTTTTTGGAAAAATGATTGAGTAGATCTAAAACTCATTAATCATTAAACAAAAATGCCGGAAAAACTTCCGGCATTTTCTTTTTTACTAAGAATTTAATGCTTTGCTAAGCTTCACAGCATCCTGATTGGTAGGATCATACTGTATCGATTTCGCAATATGTTCTTTTGCTTTATTAGGATCAGTTTTCTGTTCTGTAAAGGCAAGATAGAAATAAGCGTACGCCAGATTTTTCTTATTTTGCTCCACTTCTTCAGGTTTTACGGCTGCAATATACTTTTCGTAAGCAATTTTTGCGTTGGCATCATCTTTTGCAGACTGATAGGCATAAGCCTGGCTGTAATAAGCCGGAGCCCAGTCCGGTAATAAAACTGATACTTTTTTCCAGGTATCAATCGCATTGGGCCAGTCTGAAACCTCCTGATAAGCATTAGCCAGTTTTGCTAATGATTCTGCATCCTTTGGATTGGCCGCGATCTGTTTTTTAAGATCTTCGATAGTTGGATTAGTTGTTTGACTCGTTGCTGCTGAAGTTTCAGGCTGAGTCGTTTGTGCATTTACAAGACTTACACTTCCTGCTAGTATTAAGCCTAAAAACAGGCTATTAATTTTACTCATTTTCATAATCTTATATTTTAAAGTCAAAATCTAAAATTCAATAATAATTCCACAAAACCGTAAATTTTAGAGGCTTTAAGTTTTTTTAGAAAATATTAACGGGATTGATGTTTTTTTTAATTTAATTTTTGATTCGTTGATCTTTGAGGCTATCTTTGTGATTCGTTTTTAATAATACTTATAAATTTCGTGGTATGAATATCATATTAGCTTCAACATCTACACTTTTTGGTGGAGAATATCTGGAATACTTAAGAGAAGAATTAATCCAACTTTATAACGGAATTGATGAAATTGTATTTATTCCTTTTGCAAGACCAGGTGGAATTTCCCATGATGATTATACCGCAAAAGCACGTTCTTTCTTTGAAACCATCGATATAAAAGTGAAAGGTCTTCACGAATTTGAAGATAAAAAGGAAGCCATTCATCAGGCAAAAGGTTTCTTTACAGGAGGCGGAAATACCTTTTTATTGGTTAAAACATTACACGAAGAAGGGCTGATGTCTGTCCTGAAAGAAAATGTATCAAAAGGAAAAGCCTATCTCGGATGCAGCGCAGGAAGCAATATCGGAGGCCAGAATATGAAGACAACGAACGATATGCCGATTGTATATCCGCCAAGTTTCGACTGTATGGGATTGGTTCCTTTCAATATTAATCCGCATTATCTTGATCCTAATCCCGACTTAAAGCATAACGGAGAAACCAGAGAAACCCGTATTCAGGAGTTTCTTACCCAGAATGATATCAAAGTGGTTGGTCTCAGAGAAGGGAACTGGATCAGAAGAACCAATGATTCCATTACTGTAGAAGGAAGTGAACTGACAAGGATTTTTGAAAAAGGAAAAGAGCCTTACGAAATAGAAGCAGGAAGCAGACTTTAATGAGCGAAAATGAAATTAATCTTTTCATAGAACGCAATCTCACTAATTTTTCAGTGAACAGTACCGGATGGAATGAACTGATCCGGAAATTGCTGTATGAATTTGCTTTGGCAGGCTGGAATATGGAATACCGTGTCTTTGGAAAGGAGAAGTTTGGTGAATTGAGATGCTATACCTATTCTGAGGATGAAATACTCAATAACAAGCTTAAAAACATCAAAGATAAGTATTCGAAATTATCGGTAAAGACTTGTGAAATCTGTGGCAGCGAAGGGAAAATGAGAGCAATAGGCTCATGGCAGACAACATTGTGCCTGGACCATTTTCTGGAGCAGCAGCCCGTTATTGAGATTGATGATAAACAGAATATCAAAAGAAATAATGAGAGCGTTCTGAATAGTAAAGATATTGCCAAAGCCGAGATTGAATATGATCTTCAGAGTTTATGGCTTTATACCCATCATGAAGAGAGTTTTTATTTTTCATGGCAGGAACCCAATTATTATCTGCTTTTGAGAAGCGTTCCCCTGTCTGTTTTTCCAGAAGAAAACCAGAATGAAATCTCAGCAATATTTCAGGACCTTCGGAATTGTGAAATATGCGGTTATAAAGCTGTGCACCAAAGAAATTGTCTGCGATGTCATCATGAACCCTGGAATGATTCAGGATATTTTATTCAGGATTACGGGGAAAAATCAAACTATATAAAGGAATGCCAGATGGACATTTTTATAGATGAAGATGATTATGAGAAATATTTCAAACATGATCGTTCATTTGAAAAATCTCCTGGCCATCAGATACTTTTCACCTCCGAAGAGCTCAGTGAGTATGAAAAGCTTTTATTTTAACTATATTTGATCAGAATTTAAATCAATAGAAAAAGGTCCGTATACTCTTTGTAAACTGTATTGGAAACCTTTGCATGCAGACCCAAATAACAATGTAATGAAAAAAACATTTGCAGTTCTCATACTCTCTGTACAGATGGTTGCTGCACAGAATATAGCCCAAAAATTAGATAAAGTAACAAAGGATCTTATGGATTCTTCAGGAGCAGTATCTTCCAGCTTATCTTTTTATGTTTCCGATGAAAACGGAAACTTTTTATATGAATATCAGGGAAATAAAGGTCTTTCTACTGCCTCTACACAAAAGATTTTCACGGCAGGAGCTGCACTGGAAACTTTAGGAAAAAACTATACTTTTACCACCACTTCAAGCTATTCCGGAAATATCTCCGGAGGAACGCTGAATGGAAACCTTTTCATCAGCTCCAATGGCGACCCTACTTTGGGAAGCTGGAGATATGATGGCTATAAACCCGAAAATTTTAAAAGGAAACTGATTGATGCTATCAAAAATTCAGGGATAACAAAAATATCCGGTGATCTGATTATTGATGATTCTTATTTTGATCATCAAACGATTCCGGGAGGCTGGCCGTGGGATGACCTGGGGAATTACTATGGTGCGGGTGTATGGGGAATCAACTGGAAAGAGAACCAGTTTGATATCAATATTAATGGAACCGATTTTAAAAGCTTTTCTTATCCGCTGGAGGGTGTAAAGTGGCTGAATGACCTGAAAACAGGAGGAAACTCGGATCAAAGCTTGATCTTTACCGCTCCTCATTCTGATGTCGCTTTGATTAATGGAATGCTTCCGGCTGGAAAAACAGTAACGGTTTCCGGTTCTGCTCCCAATCCGCCACTACAGCTGGCAGCAGAAGTAAAACAATGGCTGAAGGAATCAGGAATTGAACTTTCTGGAAAAGCTGTAACGAATTCTCAGCTTGAAATAGATGGAAAAAATCCTTTATCAGCTCCAAAAAATAATATTCTCCTGACTTATCAATCTCCGACTCTTGATAAAATAGTGTACTGGTTTCTGAGAAAAAGTATCAATCTGTATGGAGAAACATTAATTAAAACATTAGGAAAAGAGAAAAAAGGAAATTCAAGCTTTAAAAGCGGAGTTGCCTATCTGAAAGAATTCTGGAAATCAAGAGGAATTAATCCTAATATGATCAACTTTGCAGATGGAAGCGGACTTTCCCCCCAGAATTATGTGTCCGCAAAAGCAGAAGTGCAGGCTCTTTTATATGCTAAAAAACAATCATGGTTTGAAGCGTACTATGATGGATTTCCGGTTCAGGATAATGGTATGAAAATGAAAAGCGGAACCATGAGAGATACCAAATCTTTTGCCGGATACCACACCGCAAAAGATGGGAAAAAATATGTATTTTCGATTATCATCAACAACTATCAGGGAAGCGGAAATACTGAGCTGCAGAAAATCCTGAATGTTTTAAAATAAAATACCTTTGAGAAAATCCATCCTCACCAGACTGAATAACTGGATCATTTTTGTTGTGATGACTACTTTGGTGATCGCCATTGTAGTGGCTTCAACATCGCTTATTAATTTTCTCAGAAAAGAGGAGATCAAAAGGATCAGTCTTCTTTCCAAAGCGATAAGAATACAACAGGAGGTTAAAACTCCGGATACTGATGTTCTGGATCTGCTGCCGGATATCCTGAATATCAACAATACCATTCCGTTTATTGTAACAGACAAATATAAGAACCCGATTCTTGACCTCGGATACTATAGAAATATTCCTGAAAGTACGATTAAGAATCCTGAAAAACTACAGGATCTGATCCGGAATATGGAGAAAAATTATGATCCTATCGAGATTAAAGTGCCGGATGGAAATAATCAGTTTGTCTATTATGACAACTCGCGTCTGCTTAATAATCTTCGCTATTCTCCCTATATTTTAGGGTTGTTTATTTTGCTGTATTTTGGTTTTTCTTTCTGGTTTTTCAAAACTATTAAAAAGACGGATGAAGGATATCTTTGGGCGGGTCTGGCTAAAGAAACTGCACATCAGATCGGAACTCCTTTATCATCCATGATCGGGTGGATGGAAATTATGAAGCTTGATAATCCGGATTCGGAAGGAGTACATGAAATAGAAAAAGATATTGAAAGACTCAGAACGATCTCAGAGCGATTCTCAAAAATAGGTTCTGTTCCAGAACTGAATGACAGAAATTTTAATGAAACCATTCAGGAGAATTATGATTATTTAAAAACAAGGATCTCCAGAAAGATCAATTTTACGCTTAATCTTCCTACGTATACCGTTCTGGTTCCTCACAATAAAATTCTGATGAGCTGGGTCATTGAAAATCTGGTAAAAAATGCGGTGGATGCGATGAAAGGTGAAGGCTCTATTACCATGTCTGTCTTTGAAAGAAATAAGAATATTTTAATTGAAGTAAAAGATAATGGAAGCGGAATGACTAAACAGCAGGCACGAAATGCTTTTAATCCCGGATATTCTACCAAGAAAAGAGGCTGGGGACTAGGATTGTCACTGGCAAGAAGAGTTATTCATGAATACCACAATGGAGATATTAAGATTTCCCAGACTGAAGTAGGAAAGGGGAGTACTTTCAGGATTACGATCAGAAAAGAGGATTGATTCTCGTTGAAATTAGGGCCAATAAGAAACCTAACAGGTTTTGAAAACCTGTTAGGTTTGTATCAAGATAAAGCTGATAAAAATAAAAAGCAGGGAAATTTTCCCCGCTTTTCACTTTATTTTTTACCTGTAAGCCACTGAGTCTGCAGTTTCAGTTCTTCCGGTGTTGGATTCGCTTTGAAAGAAAGTGTTTCCATGGTCATTTTATCCAGAATAGCCTTTCCTTTCAATGTCATTTTCTCTTTTTTGCCGGCATTGTCTCTTAGAATGGTTACCGTAACTTCCTGTCCTTCTTTAATGGTTCTTGTATAACCAATAAAATCCTGTACCTTTTTGATATCTACCGTTCTTCCGTCTAAAGCAAGTACCTGGTCTGTGATTTTAAATCCGATACTTTTCGCAAACGGAGAAAGCGCAGAATGTTCATCAAAAGCAAAAGCATTGGTCTTTTCATCAAAACCTGTCTGGTTCGGGTCTTTGATAAACCAGAACAAAGGCTGGCTTTCCTGCTTTTTAATATCCACCCCTACCATGCTCAGATATTGTGCATAAGGTGTTGGCTGGTTTCCTGCGATATATTTGTTGTAGAATTCTTTTACCTGAGGATATCCGGTAACTGTTACCAATTCGTCAATCAGTTTATCATCTTTGAAAGGTTTGTTTTCACCAAATCTCTGAGACAATTTTCTGATCATATCCCTATATCCCATTTCTCCGTTGGACAATTTTCTAAGCTCGATGTCTAAGCACATGGCTAAAAGAGCTCCTTTCTCATAGACGTTTCTGTACTGATCTTTATAAGGCTCTACCAATACATTTTTACTCATTACTGTAAATGGCATTGTATCGTCATAGCTCTTGGAATTGGCAATTTTTTCACCAATTCTTTCAAGGAACTGATCTTTATTGATCAAACCTTCCTGGATCTGGAATAAGTTGGCAAAATATTCTGTTCCGCCTTCATACATCCATAAGTGCTGAGACATTTTCGGATCTGCATAATCAAAATAATGAATCTCTTCGGAATGGGTTTTCAGAGGGTTTACCGTATGGAAAAACTCGTGGGAAACGACATCTGTAATGGTATTGTCAATGGCATCCTTCGGCATTGCTTCAGGCAGTACCACACTTGTCGATTCGTGGTGTTCCAATGCTCCGAAACCTTTGATTCTTGGTCCGTCACCACCGGAAAGGTAAAGCATGATAGCATACTTTTTATTCGTGTTCATATCGCCCAGGAATTTCTTTTGGGCAACCACCATTTTTTCAAGATTTTCTTTGAAATCGGCAGCTTTATACTTTCCTGTCGGAGAATAAACGCCTAGCACTAGATCCATTCCTCCGGCATTGAAGGTAATATAATCCGGCTTTGTATACATTAATGGTGAATCGGTCACCTTAGCATAGTTGGCAAGAGTATAGGTATCTGTTGATTCAGATTTATCCTGATCTACCAGCGCTGTCGTTCCGTAGAAATCAGTGGGTTTCTGAATGACAAGCTGATAAGGAACATCCTGCATGTTCTCGATATATCCGATAAATCCGTGGGTATTGATCATGTATATCTTTCCTTCTTCAATATCAGTTCCTGAAGGAGAAAATACGGCTTTATGCTTAGAGGTATCCAATTCATCATCAAAACTGTCATTTACAAGATAAGAGATTTTGGAAAGACCCTGAGCATTTTTCAATGAATAGGTATTGTCATTTACTTTAGTATAAGTAAGCTCTTTTCCTTTATTATCGTAAAATTTGATTCCTTCGATGAATCTTCCGTAGTCGTCTACAGAATAAGTACCCGGAACTGTTTTAGGGAAATGAAATTTAATGTCACCGGATTTCATTTTTGGGAACTCCATGGTAACGGCTACTTTATCATCTTTTACGTTGACAAGGTCAATAGTGGTTTTTATAGACTGTGCATTTGCTAAAAAAGCAGCAAAAATACCAAGGCTAAGTACTGTTTTTCTCATTAGGTTTAAATTAATAGTTAAATAGTTGCTTTTTTTCTGAATTTGTTACGAAGAAAGTATTAAACTTTTCTTAAAATTTCAAGGTTAAAAAAGCGAAAAGGCAAATCTGCTGATGTTCGGATTTGCCTTTTTCTTTATTTCGTTTCCTTATAATTGATATAATAGTTCGGGTTTAGTTCAACCGGAGTACTCTTTTTAAGCTTTACAGTCTGCCATTCTTCCGTTGGAGTTATGGTCTGATCACCATTGATGATGATTGGTAATTTCAGGTTTTTTACCACATCGGTATACCGGAACTTTAAAGTATCACCATCCTGGGCATACTCAAGGGTTGGAATTTTTATTGTTCTCAGGTACTGATCAAATACCGTTGAAAAATCGATTCCCGATTTTGAGGAGATATAATTTTCTACCTGTTGTGTGGTAACCGTCTGATGATAAAAATCTTTATTCAAACCTCTTAAAATCTGTCTGAATTTTTCATCATTATGGATAACCTGTCTTATCGTGTGAAGCATATTGGCTCCTTTCGGGTACATATCTCCGCTGCCTTCATTTCTTACACCATAACGGCCGATAATAGGAATGTCATTGTCTATCAATTTCCTGATCCCCTGAACATAGGTGTCAGCAGATTTTTTGTCCATATATTTTTCCGTGAAAAGAGTCTCGGAATAATTGGTGAAACTTTCATGGATCCACATATCAGCCTGATCTTTTGCTGTGATATTATTGGCGAACCATTCGTGGCCGCTTTCATGAATAATAATGAAATCCCATTTCAGCCCCACACCTGTCCCGGAAAGATCTCTGCCCAAATAGCCATTCTGATATTTGTTTCCATAGGCTACATTACTCTGATGTTCCATACCAAGGTGAGGAGATTCTACAAGTTTGTATGAATCCTCATAAAACGGATACGGGCCAAACCAGTATTCAAATGCGGAAAGCATAGGCTTCACCTGCTGAAACTGTTTTTTTGCCTTATCCAGATTATAGTCAATTACCCAGTAATCCAGATCCAGTTTTCCTTTTTCGCCTTCAAATACATCTTTAAAATTGACGTACTTTCCTATACTGGGGATAATGGAGTAGGCATTGATAGGATTTTTAACTTCCCAGGTATAAGTAGTTTTATTTCCGGCTGTTTTTTTATCAGTGAGTCTGCCGTTACCCACACCTACCAGATCATTAGGAGTTATAATTTTCATGATGATTCCGTTGTCAGGTTCATCACTCCAGATATCTTTGGTAGGAAGCCATATGGAAGCTCCTATGCCTTCGTCAGCAGCAGTCATCCATGGATTTCCTTTCTCATCTTTAGTGAAAACCCATCCGCCATCCCAGGGCGCGTTTTTAGCAATGGTTGGGTTTCCGGAATAGATGACGTTAATCGTATATTTTTCACCTTTTTTGAATTTTTTATTCCCTGTAATGAAAATAAAGTCTCCATCCTGTCTGTAATTGGCGATAGGAAAGTTTCCTTCCACTTTGTCAGCTTTCATAGGCTGCTGAAGGTCAATCTGAAATACAGGATTAGCAATATCTTTTATAATCTCAAAACTGATTTTATTATTTCCTTTGATACTTTTCTGCTCAAAGTCCGGTTCTACGGAAAGGTCATATTTTTTGACATCCCAAAAATTTCTGAACTCGGTATTGGAACCCTTTAAAGTATCCTGTTTGGTGAAAGTCTTATCTTTTTCAAAGAACTGTCCGAAAACCAGTCCTGATGCAAATAAGAGTGTGTATGACAATTTTTTCATGTAAACTGTTATTAAATCTTTTCAAAAGTATAAAATTAAATTAATAGCCCGATGCCGGAAATCAAATTAAATACAGATTTTAGAAAGGCATAAAAAAAGCCCGGTCATTGCCGGGCTCTAAAAACGGGTTAGGTTTTATTTTTTGATGAATTTCAGATTTGAAGTCGTTCCTTTGTCTTCAATTGAAATAATATAAGTTCCTGTTGTTAATTTTGAAACAGAGATCTTATGATCATTAATTGGTCCGTTCATTACTTTCTGACCGGCCATATTCGTAATGACAAACTGAGCTTTAGATGAGATTTCAGTTACATTCAATATATCACTTGCCGGGTTAGGGTAGATCTGGATTGAACTCTTATCTTTCACTGTCTCACTCGTGGAAAGCTGCTGCTGAATCAACACCGGATAATCCTCAACCTCACCATATTGCTGGTTGCTGCATCCGCTGCTTGGCTGGCTTTCATATCCTAATACAACTCTCATAATAACGTTTCCTCCCGTATACGCGTCTGCCGGTACAGAGAATGTTCCGGAAACAGGTGATAAGATACTAGGTGCACTGGTATAGATGACTTCAGAAGAAGAGAATACTCCGTCTTTGTTAAAATCTATCCAGGCGGTTACTCCGTCGTTATACTGAGAACCTGTCCATCCTTTGGTGATACTTACATTATTTCCTGTAGATCCGGACATCAGCGTAATCAGTTTTGAAGGATCTGTAGTATAGTCTGTATAAGGTGTATTGCTGCTGCTATTTGAAACAGGGCTCATACCCGCACCGGTTACTGTAACATTGGAAATATACTCGTCAGCAGCATTTGTTCCTGTGATTGAACATTTGGTAAATGATAATGTGGTAAAATTTGTTGATGCTGAATAAGAACCAACCGAACCTCCGCAGACATTGGCTATCTGTACTTCATATTGAGTAGCTTCTGTAAGCCCTGAAATAGTATAAGAATTTGTTGAAACAGGAATGGTAGTCCATGTGGCTGTCCCCACTTTTCTGTACTGTACAGAATACGTTGCTCCAACTAACGCTGTCCAGTTTACAGATGCAGATGTTCTGGTAATACCACTTACCGTAACTCCTGTAGGAGCAGATGTTGTACAGGCGCCCGCTGATGCGGAAACAGTAGCATTCCCAATGGCATAGAATACATTATCAATGGCACTTACTCTTATTTTTACACCGGTACCTGTAGCCAGAGAAGAGAATGAAAACGGCTCAGATCCGTCATTGGCAGTAGATGGACTGATAACTGTCCATGTCGTTCCATTATCTGTAGTATAATCTATTTTAACATTCTGAACATTGTATGGAGCATTATTCGTGTTGACAACATCCCAGGTAACCGCTCCAGGCGTATTATTATAAACGGTGGTTGAAGTTACTTTGAAAGGACCTTCATTTCCTATGTCTACTTTCATCAGACTGCTTTGTGTCTGTTGCTGTGCAGCATCCGGATTGTTATCTCTCACTGTTACCTTGAAATTCATGGTTCTTGGGATATTGGATACAGTTTCCCAGTCTGTAGGGCTGGTAAGAGTACCATTAAGAACGTTGGTGAATTTAGGGAAATAACGGGTAGGGGAAGTGGTAGGCATCAGAGATCTGAAATTCGCACCATTATTTCTGGTTGCACTTACCGGACCAAAAGCAGACGTAGCCAGATCATACTGTTCCCAGGTATAGGTCATCGGATCATTTTGTGTATCTGTTGCAGAAGCTGTTAACACAAAAGCTGTTCCTTTAGGGATCATTTTATTAGCCATTGGCTGAATAGAAGGTGGTGTATTTGCCACATTTGTAATAATTCCACAGTCCTGAGCATTAACGTAGGCTCCTACTTCTTCAATATTTTTGGTATGGAAATAAGCATCAGAATGCATCTGAACATTATAGTTGGTAATACCGGCATATCCCATAATCGAAGATCCTGATCCCGGCTCCATGTGTGCTCCGTGCAAAGCAATAGACATGGTGTGTGCAGCACCAAACTGGTGACCAATTTCATGAGCTACAAAATCGATATCATAATTATCTCCAAAAGGCTGATCCGGAGTAGAAGGAGAAGTGATTCCCGCTCCTTTGGAAGTCGCATCATTGTTGTTTTCAGGATTTCTGCAGACATTTCCCACATCTCCGGCACTGCCTCCACCACCTCTGTGGCCAAAGAAATGTCCTATATCATAGGCAGCGTTACCTACACCAGCGGTATTGGTAAGGGTTTGCTGAAGCTGAAGGTTCCATGCTGCGGGAGCGCTATAGGTACCATTTGAATTGGTAATTACATTCGAATAAGGATCTGTAGCGGGATCTGCAAATATAAGTTGTGGAAGATCCTGTACGATCATGTGGATCCCAAAATCTTTTTCAAAAACACCATTTACACGGTTCATCGTAGCATTAATACGTGCTGCTGCCAAAGGAACACTTCCGGCAAGCTGTGTATATTCACCGTTTACCGAGATGGCAATTCTATAGGTTCTGTATTTTTGTTCGTTACTTTTATTAGCATTACCTAATCCTTTCAAAACATTTTTTGTTTTAAGAAGCTTATTCATTTCTTTCTTTGCCTTTTCAGGCTCAGCAGTTCTGCATTCGAAAGGGTCTTCATGGGATTTGTTGGATTTGAAAAAGACCCCGTATACATCCTTTTCTTTATTGATCGGTTCTATAAATTCGTATTTTCCTGAATCAGTATCGAATGTCATAGATTGGAAATCATTAGGTGCTGTACTGAACCGGATTTGTTTATGTGGATTATCTAACCCGATACCGGCATATGCTCCCAATTCGTATCGGTCTGCCATTGATTTTTCAACTACGGGCGAACTGTAAACCGAAAACCTTTCAATTCTTCCATCTGCTGTAGGGATAGAAACGATTACAGCGTTTCCTCCTTTTCCTGCTTCAGGAACATCCTTTAGTTGATTTCTTAGTGCAGAAAGATCAAATTTGTAAGCATATTCTACCTTTACTTCCTTTCTTATCGGGGTAATTTTTTCCGAGACAGGTTCCCAGCGTTGTGCCTGCAAACCGCCCAGACTTAAAGCCAGTGCACAGACGAAAATAATTTTCTTTTTCATATTTTTATTGATTGTTGTTAAAGTTTTTAAAGATAGCGTATTTTTTTAAAAGAAATGTTGATATAACTGTGTTAATTATTCTAAACTTTATATTTTTGGTTAAATTTTGTTGTTGTTTTAATTAAATTAAGAATAAATCTAATTAAGATTAATGTTTTTATATAAAATAAGCGCTACTATTCAACTGAATAGTAGCGCATATGCTTTTATGAGTAAAAAATACTGTTTATTTCTGTACTGCAGGAAGATTTGCGTTGTTTTTCTGTACTTTTTTATAAGTGAATGTACACATCATGATGCTGAATTCATATAAAATCAACAGCGGGAATGCGGCCATCAGCATACTTAAAACGTCTGCCGGAGTAATGATTGCAGCTACTACCATAATTAATACAATGGCATGGCGACGGTAAGTTTTCATGAACGCAGGCGTAAGAATTCCAATGCTGGTAAGGAAATAGATCAGAATCGGGAAAAGGAAAATAACACCCATACCCAACACCACCTGTAAAAATAATGTGGTATAATCACTTAAATCATAAAGGGGAACAATAATATCTGAGATTTTAAAAATAACTCCGAAATTGACTGCAAACGGAAGGATAAGAAAATAACCGCATAAAACTCCGGTCATAAAAAGCATCCATACCGCATTAATAATATAAATAGAATTTTTTTTCTCTCTCGGATGTAAAGCCGGACTGATAAAACGCCACAGTTCCCATACAATATAGGGAAATGCCGCTACCATTCCGCCAAAAATTGAAACAGCCATCATGACATTGAACTGCTGATACAATCTTTGTACACGAACAGGAAAGTCCTTTGGAAGATGAATACTGTCTTCACCTAAAATCATTCTTGAAAAATGATTTACAAGTCTGAAGGTAGGGAAATCATTTCTGGTAGGGCCAAAAAAGATATGGTCCATAATCCAGTTGATGTTAAAGCCTACCACAAAAGCGGCAACTATGATAGCAATAATCGATCGGATCAGGTGCCCTCTTAATTCTCCTATATGCCCAAGAAAGGACATGTCTTTACCTTCACTCACAGAATAAAATTTTAAAGCGCAAATTTATAAAAAAAATGACAGAAGCAAGAGTCTGTGAATGATTAGTTAGATTTTACCTGTAATCCGCAAAATCATTCCTCAGTTTAACATCTCCTCTGATTTATAAGTTCTAATTAATTCCTTCGTCTAACAGTTTATGCAGATCGATAATCCCAAAATACTTCCCGTTTTCCGTTACTACAAGCTGGCCGATATTATTTTCTTTCAGAATTTTCATGGCTTCTTTAGCCAAAGCACCCTTTTCAATTGTTCTCGGACGGGCAGACATGATATCTTTTGCTGACACCTTACTGATATCTTCTCCTTTCATCAGCATTCTTCTTAAATCTCCGTCTGTAATAACGCCAATAATCTGGTCTCCATTCGTTACCACCGTGATTCCGTGGCTCGAGGCACTGATGGAAATAATGACATCTCTTATTGAAGAATCTTCCGTAACCTGAGGCTTTTGAGAAGAAAGGAACTGTTCTACTTTTGATGTCAGGTTTTTTCCTAAACTTCCTCCCGGGTGGAATTTGGCAAAATCATTCGCTTTGAAATCATTCAGTTCCATTAAAGCAACAGCTAGCGCATCGCCCAATGCCATTTGTATTGTAGTAGAACTGGTGGGAGCCAGTTTATTCGGGCAGGCTTCGATATCAACATGAGTATCCAAAATAACTTCCGAAAATTCTGCCAGTTTACTGGATCTGTTTCCGGTCATGCCAATTAAAGAAGAAGAGTAATCTTTTAAATAAGGAACCAGATTGGCAATTTCCGGAGAATTTCCTGAATTTGAGATACACAAAACCACGTCCTGTTTCTGAATAACTCCAAGATCACCATGAATCGCTTCCGAAGCATGCAAAAACTGTGAAGGCGTACCGGTTGAGTTTAATGTAGCAACAATTTTGTTACCCACATGCGCAGATTTTCCAATTCCTACCACAATGAGCTTCCCTTTTGCCGAATGAATGATCTCTACTGCACTGGCAAATTCGTCATCAATTCTGTTTTTTAATTTTTCAAGTTCAGAAATTTCTATTTCTAAAGTGCTTTTTGCAATTGATATAATGTTGGTTCTATCCATTTTACGATGATAAGGTATACAAAAAAGTTCTTAAAAAATGTTATATTTTAAAAAGAATATTTAATATAAATTTTATTTTTTATAAATTCGTTCGCTTTTATTTTAAGCAGAATTTTTATAACTTTGGGTGAGATGCAAATTTAGCAATAGAAAATTAGATGAGCGCAAAAAAAGCCAATTTATCAGGCGAATTGAAAAAGTATTTTGGGTTTTCTACATTTAAGGGCCAGCAGGAACAGATTATAGATAACCTATTGAATGGGAAGGATATATTTGTTTTAATGCCTACAGGTGGCGGGAAATCATTATGTTACCAGCTTCCGGCTCTTATTTCGGAAGGAACGGCAATAGTAGTTTCGCCCCTGATAGCGTTGATGAAAAATCAGGTAGATGCCGTGAACGGCCTTTCATCTGATGATGGGGTAGCACACGTACTGAATTCATCATTAAACAAAACGCAGACCAAACAGGTTTTTGACGATATCAAAAGCGGCAAAACCAAGCTTCTGTATGTAGCTCCTGAATCATTAATTAAAGATGATTACCTGGATTTTTTGAAAGAAGTGAAAATTTCTTTCTTTGCTATCGACGAGGCTCACTGTATTTCAGAGTGGGGACATGATTTCAGACCGGAATACAGAAATCTGAAACAGATTATAGACAAAATCGCCAATGTACCGGTGATTGCTTTAACGGCTACTGCTACTCCTAAGGTTCAGGATGATATTCAGAAAACTTTAGGAATGACCAATGCATTGGTGTTTAAAGAAAGCTTTAACCGTCCTAATCTCTATTACGAAGTATGTCCTAAAATCAATGTAGATAAGGAAATTGTAAAATTTATCAATCAGCATAAAGGAAAATCAGGAATTGTATACTGCCTGAGCCGTAGAAAAGTGGAAGAATTTGCCCAGCTTCTGCAGGTGAACGGAATCAACGCCCTGCCTTATCACGCCGGTCTTGACCAAAAAGTAAGAGTAGCAAATCAGGATAAATTCCTGATGGAAGAGGTAGATGTTATTGTAGCCACTATTGCCTTCGGGATGGGAATTGATAAACCGGATGTACGTTTTGTGATCCATTACGACTTCCCGAAATCACTGGAAAGTTATTACCAGGAAACAGGAAGAGCTGGAAGAGACGGAGGAGAAGGCCACTGCCTGGCATTCTATGATCCGAAGGATATCGAAAAACTGGAAAAATTCCTGGCACAGAAGCCTGTTTCTGAAAGAGAAATCGGATTGCAGCTTCTGAATGAAGTGGTGGGCTATGCTGAAACTTCCATGAGCAGAAGACAATATATCCTGTACTATTTTGGAGAAAGTTTCGATCCTGTGAACGGAGACGGAGCAAAGATGTGTGACAATTCATCCAATCCACCAAAATTAAAGGATGCTACAGCAGATTTAAAAAAGGCGCTGGAGCTGATCAGTGATACAGGAGAAAAATTCAAATCTAAAGACCTGATTTCCGTTATCGTAGGAAAAGAAAATGCGGTAACAAAATCTTATAAACTCGAACAAAGTTCTCATTTTGGTTTTGGGAAAGACGAAAAAGATAATTACTGGAAAACAATTTTGAGACAGGCCACTGTTCAGAATTTTTTACAGAAAGATATTGAAACCTACGGGGTTTTAAAAATTACAGAGAAAGGAAAAAGTGTCCTGAATGGTAAATCTAAAGACATCTTTTTAATTGCTGAAGACCGTGAATTTGATCTTACTCAGGCAAAAGCTGAGAGCGACCAGGTACAGCAGCAGGCTGGAGGAGGGCTGGATCAGAACCTTTTCAACCTGTTGAAAGAATTAAGAAAGAAAGTAGCCAAAAAACATGGAATTCCACCATACACCGTATTTATGGATCCAAGTTTGGAGGATATGACGGTTCAGTATCCAATAAGTGTAGATGAGATCACCAAAATCTATGGTGTAGGTGAAGGAAAAGCCAAAAAATACGGTAAAGAATTCGCAGATTACATCAAAACATACGTAGAAGATAACAATATCGAACGTACTCAGGATATGGTATTAAAACAGGTGGCCAATAAATCCAGCCATAAAGTTTTCATCATCCAGAGCACTGATAAAAAGATTGACCTTGAAGATATAGCAAGAGCTAAAAACCTTTCTATGGATGAACTTCTTAAAGAAATGGAAAGAATTGTCTATCAGGGAACAAAACTGAATATCGATTACTATATTGAAGATAATTTTGATGAAGACATTGTAGACGGATTCATGGAATTCATGAATGAATCTGAGAGTGACAGTATGAAAGTATTGCTGGATGAATTCGGGGATGAACTTTCGGATGAAGAAGTAAGAATGTTGAGAATTAAATTCATCAGTGACGTAGCGAACTAATTAGTATAGTAGACAATACATATAAAGAAATTCTTCCACAGAAGAACTTTATGAAGGGTTCATATTGGAAAACGCAAGGACGCAAGGAAGGATAATATTGTATTATGAACATATTTTAACAGAATACGATTTTATCGGAGATAAAATCTTTGCGCCTTAAAACATTATACTATAAAATTTTTTTGCGCCTTTGCAATTCCAATAAATAAAATTTTACCATTAAGATTGCTTTGCTGCGTTAACAATGACTGCTAGGTTTAGTAATAGTAAATCTTCAGTATTCCAATATTTGAAAGATAACTAAACTTTTTAGTAACTTTGATAGGATGAAAAAAATATCTGTCATATTTATTCTGCCGGACTTAGAAACTGGGGGCGCAGAAAGGATTGTTACCACAATAGCGAATCATCTTTCCAGAGATAGGTTTGAGCCTAAGATTTTGCTGTTACGTAAACAAGGCGGATATTTGAATTTTCTGAAAAAAGATGTAGAAATTATCGATATCAATACCGAAAGAATAAGACATTCTTTAAAACCCATTTTAGGAGAAATCTATAGAAGAAAACCAGATATTGTATTCTCCGGTTTTGGTGAAGTAAATGCTTATTTGTCCCTGTTCATAAAACTTTTTCCAAGAACAAAATTCATTGCAAGGGAAACTAATGTGGTGACTCAGCATGTAACCCGCAAAGAGATTAAGTTTTTCTATAATTTTTACAATAACTATCAGAAAATCATTGCTCAAAGCGATGATATGATGAAAGATCTTGTGGATAATTTTAATATTAAAAAGAAAAAAATTATCAAAATCAATAATCCTGTAGACTTTGATTTTATTGAAGATAAAATGGCTATTTCTTTAAAACCTGAATGTTTCAAATACAATTATAAAAATGTAGTGGCCATTGGAAATCTGTCTTCCAGAAAAGGGTTTGATAACTTGCTGAAAGTTTTTTCAAGGCTGAAGAATGAAAACATTATGCTTCATATTTTAGGAGATGGAAAAGATAAAGATCTGCTGCTTCAGACCAAGGAGCTCTTAGGATTAAAAAAAGTAATTTTTCACGGCAGACAGGAAAATCCATACCAGTATCTGAAATATGCGGATTTATTTGTGCTTTCTTCAAGATACGAAGGCTTTCCCAACGTTCTTCTGGAAGCTGGTGCCTGCGGAACTTATTCTTTGGCCAACAACTGTCCCGGAGGAATTAATGAGATTATTCAGCATAATATAAATGGAGAGATTGCAGATATTGAGAACCATGACAGGTTTGCCCAGGAAATTGTAAGAATACTTCAGGGCAATTATAATCGGGATGCTGTAAAAAATTCTATTAAATCAAGGTTCTCGAAGAATATTATTCTGGATAAATATGAAAAGGTCTTATTGGATCTGATCAAACCATAATGACTCCATTTGCTTTATAGACTGTTAATTTCTTACTTTTGAGGCTACAAATTTTATCTGAAAAACAATTTTATTCATGAATAAAATCCAAAAATTAGGATGCGCCTGCGAGAAACCGAACTCCAGCTATACAGAATATAGAAGCTCAGCATTAGGAATTGATCATACCAACGGAAGATATGGAGAAGTAACGATTCAACAGTGCAAGTTGTGCCAAAGAATATGGATTCATTATTTTGTGGAATATGAGCATTATCCTAAATCAGGGAGATGGTATAAAGGAATTGTTTCGAAAAAAGACCGTCCCAACATCACTCCGGAAAATGCAGTAGAATATCTGGAAAGCCTTGAATGGTATGTCTATGGAGGCTCATTTTTTGAAAGTACGGGAACCATTGGACAAGGAAAGTTGAATATATAATCTTGCTATACTGATTTCTTACAATTAATACCGATCTATGAAGCCACTTATTTTCGCTGTTTTAATGCTGAACTCTGTTGTTATGATTGCTCAGCAGAAGACCATCTCCAGAAAAGAATTATTAAAAACTGCTCTTGATCAGAAAGTAAAATCCACAGAGATTCAGGAAATAACTATGGCTGCAGGACAAGGAGCTCCCGAGCATCTGCATCCCTGTCCCGTTTTAGGAATCATTAATTCCGGAGAAGCCGTTTTTCAAATAGAAGGACATGAGAAAGTGGTACTTCATACAGGAGATGCTTTTTACGAACCTAAAAATGTAAAAATCCTTCATTTTGATAATGCATCAGCTGAAAAACCGCTTGTATTTACCGCAATTTATCTGAAGGAAGGCAATGAAGAAAATATAAAATTCATAAAATAATACTTTTCATAAAACTAGAGCATATAATTATCATTTTTAAAATTGATAAAACTCACTTTGGTGCTTGGTAATTTATATGTAAATTTGTGAGAATTAAGATAGATAATAATAAACAAATTCATACAATAACATGAGTCAATTCGATGTTACCGTAATAGGTTCTGGTCCCGGTGGTTATGTTGCTGCTATCCGTGCAGCACAGTTAGGTTTCAAAACAGCAATTATTGAAAAATATTCAACTTTAGGCGGAACTTGTCTTAACGTTGGATGTATTCCGTCAAAAGCGCTTCTTGACAGCTCTGAGCATTTCGAAAATGCAAAACACAATTTTGCAGGTCACGGAATCATCATCAACGAGCCGCAAGCGGATATTGCCAGAATGATCGAACGTAAAAACGAAGTGATCAAACAGAATACTGACGGAATCAGCTACCTGATGAACAAAAATCAGATTACTGTTTTTGAAGGAGTAGGAAGCTTCGAATCTGCTACTCAGATTAAAGTGACTAAAAACGACGGTTCTTCAGAAACGATCGAGTCTAAATATACCATTATTGCAACAGGTTCTAAACCATCTACACTGCCTTTCATCTCTTTAGACAAAGAAAGAGTGATTACTTCTACGGAAGCTTTAAACCTTAAAGAAATTCCTAAGCATTTAGTAGTAATCGGAGGTGGAGTTATCGGTCTTGAACTAGGTTCGGTATACTTAAGATTAGGAGCACAGGTAACTGTTGTTGAATTTATGGATAAAATCATCCCTGGAATGGATGGAGCTTTAAGCAAAGAATTGACTAAAGTTCTTAAAAAACAAGGAATGAAGTTTATGCTTTCCACTGCGGTTTCTGCAGTTGAAAGAAACGGAGATACTGTAAAGATCACGGCTAAAGATAAAAAAGGTGAAGAAGTAGTTGTAGAAGGAGATTACTGTTTGGTTTCTGTAGGTAGAAAACCTTATACAGACGGTCTTGGTCTTGAAAAAGCAGGTGTAGAGCTTGACGAAAGAGGAAGAGTAAAAGTAAACGATCACCTGCAGACTAATGTTGCTAATATCTATGCGATCGGTGACGTTATCAAAGGGGCTATGCTTGCTCACAAAGCTGAAGAAGAAGGAGTTTTCGTTGCTGAAACATTGGCAGGACAAAAACCTCACATCAACTATAACCTGATTCCTGGTGTTGTGTACACATGGCCGGAAGTTGCTGGAGTTGGTAAAACTGAAGAGCAGCTAAAAGAAGAAGGTGTTGCTTACAAAGTAGGATCTTTCCCGATGAGAGCTTTAGGTAGAAGCCGTGCAAGTGGTGATATTGACGGTCTTGTGAAGATTATTGCAGACGAAAAAACTGATGAGGTTTTAGGGATGCACATCGTAGGAGCAAGAGCTGCTGACCTTATTGCAGAAGGGGTAATTGCTATGGAATTCCGTGCAAGCGCTGAAGACATCGCAAGAAGTTCTCACGCTCACCCAACCTATGCAGAAGCTATCAAAGAAGCTGCATTGGATGCTACAGCAAAAAGACCTATTCATATGTAATATCTGATTAAAAGATTTAATCATTTAAATATTTAAAATTAAAGGCTGTTTCTTTTGGAGACAGCCCTTTTTATACGTTTTTGCTATAAAGAACGGAACTTGGTTTTGAAAAAAAATTCATCTATAAACCAATAACTGTTTATATCATTTTCAGATGGTCATAAAACTTAGAATGTTTTGGTGCAATGTTGAACTGGATCCCAAAAGTTATCCCTTTAAAATATTTTTCTTTATGAATGGGAAAAGCATATCCTGTATTGAGAAATATTGCATTAAATAACGAAAAACCTATTCTCGGTTCCAATGAATATGGATTAGCTGATACTCCAAACATTTGCCCGAAACGTAAAAAATTAATATGGATCTCCGGGATGAATTTATCAGTTTGGTCAGCTCTGGTATAAAGCAGGGAAGGGCCAACGATAATGGAACCATCATAGGTTTCACCCAATCTGTATTCTAATCCTGCCTGAAGAACATTTCTTCCGGTATAACGGTAAGAAATACCCAGTGCTGTTTTTTTCAGCAGCTGAGCATTTGAAAAAAACGTTAAAAAAATAAGAGGTAGGATTATCAATTTTCTCATGATTATTTTTGTTCAAATATAAAGGTTTCAGAGGCTTTACAAAAGATGAAGATGGACCTTTAAAGAATTATAATAGCATTGACTAGGATAGCATCTTCAAATTTCCGTACCTTTGTCAGCTAATTTTATCATCAATGCAACTCGGAAAAACTCAAACTTTAACAATTTCAGAAAAAATTAATTCAGGATGGATCCTCGTAGATGAATCCGGTGAGAAGGCTTTTCTGCCTAAAATCTTTATTCAGGAAGAAAAAGAAACAGGTGAAGAAGTTGAAGTTTTTGTATATCAGGATGACGATAAATTAAAAGCAACCACTGAAATTCCTTTGGCTGAAGTAGGTGAATTTGCAGTAATGAGCTGTGTACAAAGCCTTCCTAGCGGAGCTTTTATGGATTGGGGAATCATTAAAGATTTATTTATTCCTTACAAGCAGCAGAAAACCAAAATCATCGAAGGAAAAAGATATCTGGTCTATATCTATGTAGACGAAGATATGGAACTGATTACCGGTACCACGAAGTTCAAAAGAAATCCTCAGTATGATGATCTTCCGTTCAAAAAAGGTGACAAAGTAGATCTGATTATGATGAACGAAAGTGAACTGGGTTGGAACGTGATCATCAACAAAAAATACATTGGTTTGATTTATGCTTCCGATGTTTTCAAAAAACTGTATCCATTGTCAGAAGAAACAGGATACATCAAAGCTATCCGTGAGGACGGTAAAATAGATGTTTCTTTGCAGCCGGAAGGTTTTGAAAATATTGATGAGTTCAAACAGAAGATTCTGAATAAACTGGAAGAAAATTACGGACTTTTGTATGTGTCCGATAAATCTTCTCCTGAAGAGATTAAAGATGAGCTTCAGATGAGTAAGAAAAACTTTAAGAAAGCAATCGGAGGACTTTATAAAGATAAGATCATCGATATCTCAGACGATAAAATCAAATTATTATAAAAATAAAAAACGGGCAGAAATTTCTGCCCGTTTTTTGTTACTCCCTGTTTTTGATCAAAAGCCATCCGTTGTAGATTCTTCCGTCAGAAACTTTTATGGTATACCAGTAATTTCCTGTAGAAATAGGATGGGACTCATATCTCCCGTCCCACTGGAAAGGTTTATTTCTGATAATCTCTTTGTAGATTACAGCACCTCTTCTGTCATATAAACTTACTTCTGTTCCCGGATAGTTTTCCAATCCTGCTATTCTCCACGCATCATTGATTCCATCTCCGTTAGGACTGATGGCATTGGGAATATTGAATATCGAGAAGTTTTTCTGTCCGATAATACATCCGGATTTTGTTCTCACATAAACGGTGTATTCTCCCATACTTAAATTGGTGAAAATGTTGGAATCCTGCCATGTGAAATTATTTAAAGAAAATTCAAAGTTTCCGCTCTGAGAAAGAATAACGGTCGCTGTATTGTTCGTGATATTGACAGAAACAATATGTGCTAAAACAGAATAGCTTACCTGAGTTGAACTTGTATTTTCACATCCGAAAATATTGGCCACTTTTACAGTATACGTTCCCGGAGTCGTTACAGTAATTGTTTGTGTGGTTGCTCCGGTATTCCATTCATAAGAATTAAATCCTGGCCCTGCATCCAGAACAACAGACTTTCCTTCACAAAAATCAAGCTTATCAGGAAGTAGAACAAAAGGTTTTGGATTTAGGGTAAGACTTAACCGGACTCCTTTGAAACATCCGTCAGGCGTTGCTACTCTTACGTGAATAAGTATTGTTCCGGTATTCAATACGTAAGCTGAAGGATTGGCAATAGGGTTGCCTGCAGTATCAGTGTAGGTAAAAATATAACCGGCCGGATTATTAATAATACTGGCTTCATAAGAATGAAGATCGACAGTCATTGAATTTGCGGTAGTTGAATTACATAAAACCTGTGTTACATCTTTTGCAGGAACATTATCCGTAGACAGAGTTACTGTTATTGCCAGTTTTTCAGATTCACAGTTGTTTAAAGTTTGCGTTACAAAATAGATTTGTCCGCTTACCAGAGGAGTTGACATTGGAATTACATTTCCTGCTGCATTATAAAATTTAAGAGCAGTTCCCGTTACAACCAGTTTTTCTAAAGTAGGGTTGGCAGAAGCACAAAAATCCTGATTTACATTGGCTGTTGGTTTAGGAGTTGTATTTACGGTTACCTGAATGGCTGTTTTATTACTTTCACAGCCATTAATAGTCTGAGAAGCATAATAGGTCTGTCCATTGATAAGAACAGTTGTTGCAGGTACAATATTTCCTGCCGCATCATACCATTTTATATTCTGACCTGTGATCTGGATGTCAGAGATTTTAGGATTATTGGTTGCGCAGAAAGTTTGCTGGGTATTAGCTGTTGTCGGAAGAGCTGTGGATGTCACAATTACATTCTGGTTCTGAGTAGCGGTATTTCCATTTCCGTCGTTATAAGTCCAGTGGATAATATAGTTTCCGGGGCTTGAATAAGATAAAGGATCTGTTGTTGTTGCGCTAATTGCTCCCGCGCAGTTATCGGTAGCGGTAGGAATAGTAGCAACCATTGTATGACAGTCTCCTGTAATGTCTGCCAGCAGAGTAACATCAGGAACCGGAGCCGCATTGTCACCTACAATCACGTTTACTGTAAAAGTCCCGTCACAAGCGCCAGATCCTGAAACCTGGCATACATAAGATCCTGCCTGAGTAACTGTCGCATTTGGAATAGTAGGGTTTTGCTCGTTGGATGTGAAACCATTTGGCCCGGTCCAGCTATATACTGTTCCTCCGGTAGCGCTGAGTTGAATTATCCCATTAGGACATACCGGAGAATTAGAAGTAACAACCGCTGCAGAGGTACAATCCTGAAATTTAGCAATGAAAATATCATTTCCACCACCTGGCGACTGTTGAAAGGTTCCCGGTGTTGCAATACCAGCTGAATTCCCACTTGACATGCCTGTCAGATAAATGGCACCTTCATCATCTTTTGTCGCCTCTCCCTGTTGCGTTGCACCGTTTCCTGTATAATAGGTTCCCCATTCTTTTACATCATTCTGATTGTATTTAATTAAAAATGTAGAAATATACATTGCGGGCATTCCCATGTAGGCACCCGGAGTAGAGATGTCAGGCTGCCCGCTGGAATGCAGTCCTGTAAAAAAAACGTTTCCGTTATTATCAGGATAAGCCAACAGCTGGAATGAGCCTGTAAAGTTAAAATAGCTTTTGCTAATCGCATTCGTAGTTAAATTTACCCTCCATATTCCAGGCTGCCCCATTGGAAAATCGGTAGTTGAATATCTTCCCGGAAGAATTAAAGTATTATTTACAATTCTGGCTTTCCATATCTGTTCCGAACCACTGTTTCCATAATAGCTTGATCTCAGAATTGAAGTTCCTGATTTTGAAATCTTAAGGTATAGTCCGTCTGATTCCCCGCCTTTTAACGGTTGAAAAGCATTGTTCATAGGGATTGCAGAAGATTGTGTTGCTCCAATTATTTCAAGGTTATCGCTTGAGGAGAGAATTTGGAAAATGGAAGTAGAACCGTCACTTCTTCCAAAGTAAGTAGCCCAATCGACATTCCCTGTTGTTGAATTCAGAGATGCCAGAATACCGTCTGTATACCCGATCGGTGTTGATTTTGCAGGCTGCATGGCGTTAACAGTCGGAAAGTCAGCACTGAAAGAATCACCACCAATGTATACATGATTTTGACTGTAGGAAACAGTATAGAGTTTATTCTGCCTGCTTGAAGAAAACTCTTTTTCAAAAGCAAAACTTCCGTTATTATTAAACTTTACCAAAACAATATTTTCATTATATTGTGCTCTTTGAACGGTTCCGCCTGCATAAATATTAAAACTTTCATCAAAATCTACATCTGCAAATCCGTCATTCATTCCGAAACCATAGTAGGTTCCCCAAAGCCTCTGCCCGGTTTTGGTCAGTTTCATCAGGAATGCGTCAAGAGCGCCGGCAACATTTTGCTGATAGGTTCCGGAAGTAGCGAAGTTTGTGGTACTGGTAGTGGTTCCGAAAACATAGCCCTTACTCTGAAGATCTGTTTTTATCCTGCCGTAATCTTCTCCGTATCCTCCTGCATAGCTTCCCCATATTCTTGTGGGTACCGGATCTATTACAATGGTCTTGTCAGAAGTATTTACAGGAGCGGCAAATCCAAAAGTATGGTCTCCAAGATCCTTAAAAGAAACTTCAATATTTTTTTTGGTATTTCCGGCAATCCAGCTGTTAGGAATATCTTCATAGATTTCCCCAAACCGCACATTCATGGTGAGCCTACCATTGTTTATTAAAGTAGGAGCTCCATTAAATTTCATTTGTATGTCTGAAATTTTTCCACCAGGATTGATGATGAAATTATATTCGATGGGTTTTAAAGTATCGTTAGGTTTAAAGAATACCAAATCTATATGAGGGTATATATTCTTATAGCGGATTTTTTGATATCGGTGAACATTACTAATGCCTTTTGGATTATCTGGAAGGTTATAATAGTTATCATAATCCGGAGATCGGCCTTCTGCAGTAATTGTTGATTGGGTATTGGAATTCACGAGATCAATATCTACCCTGTGAATCAGCTTTTCATAAATATATTCACGGATATGATACTGATCTGGTACTGAAAGCGCATTTTTTTCCTTTTTTGAAAAATCAGGATTACTGGTTTTCTTTATTTCGTAAATATCGTAAGAAAATCCTCCGGTTCGAAGCTGTACATTAAGACCGTTTGAATGGAAAAGGTATCGTACATCTTGATTTACCTTCCCGTTCTGATCCGTAATCTGACCTTTGTTTTCATAAAAATAATAGGAGTTGTTTTCAGAAACTTTTATCTGTGAAAATAGAAGTACCGCGCTCAATAGTGAGAACAGTGAAAGAATTTTCTTCATCAGTTATTAATTTTTGCGGCAAAGATATAAAAATAGCTTTCTTATTGAATAATAAGTAATCGTAAACTTTCATTCACAAACATGATGGATGTCATGACATTTTTGTTTAATATTTTTGTTTAACAATTTTGTCAAAAATAATTTTTACTATAAATTTGCACAAATTTGTTTAACAAAAATGTCAAATCAAGCAAAAAAAGACCAAACACAGGAATTAATCAAGGAGACAGCGAAGAATTTATTCTTTGTGAAAGGAAAGTTTGATGCTACTACGCAGGAGATTGCAGATGAAGCAGGAGTGAACAGAACCCTTATTAATTATTATTTCCGTTCAAGAGATAAGCTTATCCAGATCATCTTTGATGAAGCCCAAAGAGTAGAACAGGAAAAATCGAAGATCATTCAGAATTCAGCTCTTCCTTTTAAAGAGAAGATCAGCAAATTTATAGAAAGCAGTCTTTCCACAAGCCTTCAGTATCCATATCTGGAAACGTATATCGTGTCACAGATCAATAAAGGAACCTGCCATCACAGAGAAATTGAGGAAGATATCCTGAACGATATGTACAAGGATATTGAAAAAGAAATGGAATTGGGAAATATTGAGAAAATGGCACCAGTTCAGTTTATTCTGAATATGGTTTCGCTACTGGTATTTCCTAGTGCTATAAGACCATTATTCATGGAGAATCTATTAATTAATGATGAAGAATATGATAAGATTATTTCTGAACGAAAAGAAATTATTATCAATATGTTGTTCAAAAACTAAAAAAACTAAAGTATTTCTGAAAATGATTCGTCAAATAGAAATAAATAATGAATGAAAATTAAATAAAAAATAAACGAAGTATAAAATTATGAATAGAAAACGTATAACTGCTACAAAGCTAAAAATTGGGATAGCTTCAGCATTTATGATTTTCGGCTCTACCCTGATGTCTGCCCAGCAGCAGGTTTCCCTGCAGGAAGCAATTAAACAGGCACTTCAAAATAAAGCAGAAGCTAAAAAAGCTGCTTTACAGGTGAAAAAAGCCGAATACAAGATTGATGAAGCCAGAGCCGGTGCCCTTCCTCAGGTCAGTGCTACGGCAGGTTTAACCTATAATCCGATTATTCAGGAATCTTTGCTGGAATTTGGAGGAGAGAAAATCAGAGCTCAGTTTGGGCAGCCTTGGGGTTCAACAGCTTCTGTACAACTTCAGCAGGCGATTTTTGATCAGAGAGTCTTTACAGGATTGAAAGCTGCAAAGTCAACTAGAGAGTTTTATGTACTGAATGCTCAGTTAACCAATGAACAGATTATTGAAAATGTTGCAACAGCTTATTATCAGGTGTTCGTACAGGAGGAAAACCTTAAAACGGTAACAGCCAGCTATGCCAATACTGAAAAAGTAAGAAATGTTATTAAAAGTTTGGTTGATAACGGTTTGGCAAAAGCAATCGATTTGGACAGAACCAATGTTCAGCTTACCAATATCGGTTCCAACAAGCAGGCTTTAATCAACTCTGTGGAGCTTTCAAAAAATGCCCTGAAGTTTTATATGGGAATCCCGATTTCTACAGACATCGAGCTTGAAGAAAAACAAATCGAACCAAAACCTGAGCTGATTGCGAGCAACGTAAATCTTAATGATCGTACAGAGCTTAAAGTTTTAAATAAAAACAGGGAACTTTTGGTTTTCAATAAAAAAGCGACTGAAGCTTATCTTTATCCATCAGTAAATCTTACGGCGAACTACGGATGGGGAGCTAACGGAGCAAAATTCCCATTGACCAATGGCCTTAGTAAAGGCGTTCTCTGGAGCGATTTTTCAGCAATTGGTTTGAATGTCAATATTCCTATTTTCACGGGTGGAGCTACCAAAGCGAAAATCAACCAGGCAGAAATTGATATTCAGGATCTTGATGTTGATATTGAAAACACTCAGCTGAGCTTAAGTTTAGATTATAAAAATGCCGTTACCAATATGGAAAATGCATTGATCAATCTCGAAAGCATGAAAGATAATGTAGGATTGGCAGAAAGAGTTCAGAAAAATACCCAGTCAAACTACCAGTATGGGCTGGCAACACTTACAGAAGTGCTGGATTCTGAAAATGCTCTTACGCAGGCAAAACAGAACTATTCCAATGCATTGCTGGATTATAAACAGGCAGAGATCAAGCTGATAAAAGCTAAGGGTGAACTAAACACACTACAAAACTTATAATAAACTAAAATGAAAAAAACTTTAATATATATCATCGTAGCAGCTGTACTGGTTGGTTTAGCCGCTTACAAGATTGCCGGTAACAAAGAAAAACAGACGCAGGAAGTAAAAGAAGTTGCCAAGCAGGTAGATAAGATCAATGTTAATATTGTAACCGTTACAAGAGAAAATATTGATACAGACTACTCAGCCAACGGAACTTTTATTCCTAAGCAGGAAATGAACCAGTCTTCTGAAATATCAGGACGTATCGTAAGCGTTCTGGTAAAAGAGGGTTCAAGGGTAGGAGCAGGACAGGTTTTGGCAACGATCAAAAAAGATGCTATCGAAGTGGATGTTACCCAGGCTCAGAACAATCTACAGAATGCTATTATTGATAACCAACGCTATGAGAACGCATATAAAACAGGCGGAGTTACAAAACAACAGCTTGACAACTCAAGACTACAGCTGAAAAATGCTCAGGCTGCAGTAAGAGCACAAGGTGTAAAAGTAAATGATACAAGCATCCGTGCAGGAATCAGCGGTACCATCAACAAGAAAATGGTTGAGCCCGGAACGGTGGTTTCTCCTGGAACATCGATGTTTGAAATCGTTAATATCAACAGTCTGAAACTATCTGTTTTGGTAGATGAAAGCCAGATCGGAAAAATCCAGTTAGGTCAGGAAGTTCCGATTAAAGTAAATGTTCTTCCGGAAGATTCTTTCGTAGGTAGAATTACTTTCATCGCTCCTAAAAGTGATGCTTCTCTGAATTTCCCTGTTGAAATCGAAGTACAAAACAGAGGAAACCTTAAGGCTGGTATGTATGCAACGGCTAAATTCAGTACAAACAATGGCGCAGAAACTCAGAATATGCTGACCGTTCCTGCAGAAGCGTTTGTTAACGGAGTAAGCTCAGGACAATTATTCGTTGTCCAGAATGGTGTTGCTAAATTGATCAAAGTAACCATCGGAAAAGTTTACGGAGATAAAGTTCAGATTTTAAGCGGATTGAATGGAGGAGAGCAGGTGGTTACCAGCGGACAGATCAACCTGGACAACGGATCTAAAGTGAACATTATAAAGTAGCAGATCTATGAAGTTAGCAGAAATATCGATCAAAAGACCCTCGCTGGTAATTGTATTGTTTACAATTCTCACGTTGGGAGGTATCCTGAGTTATACACTCATGGGATACGAATTGATTCCAAAGTTTGAAACCAACATGGTAACCATTTCTACGGTCTATCCTGGAGCTTCGCCTGCAGAGGTGGAAACCTCCGTGACCCGAAAGATTGAAGATGCCGTAGGTTCTTTGGAAAACGTTAAAAAAGTAGAATCTTCTTCATACGAAAGCTTATCCGTAATCATGGTTCAGCTGAACGATGGAGCCGATGTAGATTACGCTTTGAATGATGCACAGAGAAAGGTAAATGCGATTCTGGCAGACCTTCCGGAAGATGTAAAAGCACCGTCTCTGAATAAATTCTCCTTAGATGATTTACCGATTATCACGATGAGTATTTCATCGGATAAACTGAACAGTAAGGACCTTTATGACTTATTGGATAAAAAGATTGAACCTATTTTCTCCCGTGTAAATGGGGTAGCTCAGGTGGACCTTGTAGGTGGACAGGAAAGAGAAATTCAGGTAAATCTTGATGAGAAAAAATTACAGGGGTACGGACTTTCAATCGGAGACGTGCAACAGGCCATTCTTTCATCAAACTTAGATTTCCCTACAGGAAGTTTGAAAACGAGAACTACAAAATCTACGATCAGACTTTCAGGAAAGTATAAATCTACAGAGGAAATGAACAACCTTGTTGTTTCCAATAAAAATGGAGCTCAGGTACGTTTATCTGATATTGCAACCGTTTTCGACTCTCAGAAAGATGTTGAAAAAGTAGCGAGATTCAATCAGTTTCCTACGATTTTGATGCAGGTTAAGAAACAATCTGATGCCAATGCGGTAGCAGTATCTGAAAGTGTTCAAAAGACCATTAAAACAGTAGAAGAAGCCTATAAAGTTCAGGGAGTAAAAGTGAAAATCGTAAACGATACAACAGAATTTACTCTTGAATCTGCCAACCACGTTATTTTCGACTTATTCTTAGCGATTATCCTCGTGGCAATTGTAATGTTACTATTCCTTCACAGTATCAGAAACGCATTCATCGTAATGGTTTCTATCCCGGCTTCATTGGTGGCAGCGTTCATCGGAATGAACCTGATGGGATATACTTTGAACTTAATGAGTTTACTTGGACTTTCACTTGTGGTAGGGATCCTGGTGGATGACGCGATTGTAGTACTGGAAAACATTTACCGTCACATGGAGATGGGTAAAAGTAAGATCAGAGCAGCGTATGACGGAGCTTCAGAGATCGGATTTACCGTTGCTGCGATTACCTTGGTAATTGTGGTGGTATTCTTACCGATCGCGATGAGTTCAGGTCTTGTAGCCAACATCCTTGCCCAGTTCTGCGTCACGGTAGTTATTGCCACCTTGTTATCATTATTGGCTTCATTTACCATTATTCCTTGGTTATCATCAAGATTCGGTAAACTGGAACATTTAACAGGGAAAAACTGGTTCGAGAAATTCATTCTTTGGTTTGAAGGATTAATAGACAAGTTTACACACTGGATCACAGGAATCCTTGAATGGTGTCTGAAAACGACGTTAAGAAGAATTTCAACAGTGGTAATCACATTCATTGTTTTAATCAGTTCATTCATGCTGGTAGCATTCGGGTTTATCGGAGGAGAGTTCTTCCCACCAATCGACCGTGGCCAGTTCCTGGTACAAATGGAATTGTCAAAAGATGCAACCGTTGAGAAGACAAACCAGTTAACGTTAGAAGTTGAGAAATTCTTAAGAAATGATAAAGATGTTGTAGATCTTATCACAACAGTCGGACAACAGTCTACTGGTTTTGGTGGTGCTCAGGCAACTACTTACCAATCTGAGGTTCAGGTGAACTTAACTGATAAGTCTGAACGTTCTGAAAGTACCAACATCAAAGCTGCAAAAATAAAAAGACAGCTGGAAGAGAAATTCACAGGAGTTGAGTTTAAAACGGCTCCAATCGGTATCATGGGTGCGGAAAATGCTCCTATTGAAATGGTAGTAACAGGACCGGATAACGCTACAGCAGTGAAAGAAGCAACAAGAATCCTTGAGCTATTGAAAAAAGTTCCTGGAGCAGTAGACGCCGAATTATCAACCGATACAGGTAGCCCTGAAGTTCAGGTAAGTATCGACAGAGATAAAATGGCAGCTTTAGGCCTGAATCTTTCAAGTGTAGGACAGACGATGCAGACCGCATTCAACGGAAATACAGACGGAAAATTCAGAGCGGGAGAATATGAATATGATATTAATATCCGTTTCGGTGATGTGAACAGACAATCTATTGATGACGTTAAAAACCTTATGTTTACAAACCCTCAGGGGCAGCAGGTTCGTTTAAGTCAGTTTGCTAATGTGGAAATGGGTTCAGGACCGAGTTTGCTTGAACGTAGAGATAAATCTCCTTCTGTAAAAGTAAGAGCGAAAGCTGTTGGTAGACCGGTAGGGGACGTAGCGAATGAATGGGCAAACCAGTTCATGAACAGCGATAAAAAGCCTGTAGGTGTAGATTACATCTGGAGTGGAGATATGGAGAACCAGCAGGAAGGTTTCGGTACATTGGGAATTGCATTATTGGCAGCTATCGTATTGGTATACCTGGTGATGGTTTCACTATATGACAGTTTTGTATATCCTTTCGTGGTATTGTTCTCAATCCCGTTGGCGATGATCGGGGTAATGGTTATCCTTGCCTTAACAGCCAACTCGCTGAACATTTTCACCATGTTGGGTATGATTATGTTGATTGGTCTGGTAGCGAAGAATGCGATCCTTATCGTTGACTTTACGAATGCAAGAAAAGCAGCTGGTGCCAATACTCACGATGCCTTGGTACAGGCGAACCACGCACGTCTTCGTCCGATCCTGATGACCACCATTGCGATGATCTTCGGTATGTTACCGATCGCATTGGCAACAGGGGCCGGAGCAGAGATGAACAAAGGTCTTGCATGGGTAGTAATCGGTGGTCTGACATCGTCACTATTCCTTACCCTGATCATTGTACCGGTAGTATATTCATTATTTGACTCTCTTTTAAGAAGAATGGGACAACATAAGAAAGTAGACTACGAAGCTGAAATGAAAGCAGATTACGTACACAGAGAATTGAATGAAGACGGATTTACTCCGAAGCATTTAGACAAATAAATTAAACCTTTAATTAACCGAAAGCGCCTCAGATTTCCTGAGGCGCTTTTTGTTGGTAAATAATATTCAGGATTTGGGCTATATAGGTTTTGGCTCCTAAAGCCGTTGGATTATTTTTATTATTGTAAATGGGCTAAAGCCCATTTCTATTGATGATTATTGTGCATTAAGAAAATATTCAATAGGAGTGGGCTTTAGCCCGCTTAAATTTATAACAGCCAATATTGGCTTTAGCTAAAACATAACATCCGGTTTTGGCAACAAAAAAGCTCCCAGTAAAACTGGAAGCTCTTCTATATTGTTGTAGAAAAAATTAATCTGCCATAGCCTCTCCGGATTTTCTGTAAACGAAGTTTCCGTAGATATGTCTTCTTGCAAAACGGCTTGGTGAATCAGCATTGATCATTTTGATATAGGTATTTCTTGGAACCCCCATATATTCATACATATTTCCGTTTAAGTGTTGAACCGTTAAAATTGATTTCTCCAGATAGAAATCCTGAATATTAGATTTTGTAATGGTTTCAGTATATTCTTCTTTATATTTTTCCTGTGTTTCAGGATTAATACTTACCAAAAAGTGGTAGGCTTCAATCACAGACTTGCTTTTTTCTTCTGCTTCCTGTTTTCCTGCTTCATCATTAATGAATTTGTCAGGATGGGTATCTTTCATCACATTTCTGTAAATCGTCTTTAATTCTCTTAAAGTAACGTTTTTATCAACTCCAAGAAGTGTTCTGTGTTCACCAATTTTTTTCATATCTCTAATCCTTATTTTCGGGGTGCAAAATTACGGATTTAAATCTGATAAACCATAACTTATTCATTATTAATTTATTTGAATGTTTTTTTGTGTTGAATTTATAGTATGTAGAGGAAGGTAGAGTGTGTAAAACTAACTTTTACAGCTAATTAAACTCTGAGTACAAATTTTTATTCAGTTTAAAATAAATAAATCCATTCTTGAAATCAATCACTGTATTGAACCTTTTTAAAAACTGATTACCAAAAAATCCCGCCATTTTTTCTGTAGAATCAATTCCTTCAGTAGAACCGGAAAGGGTAACCGGGAGATTATAAAGATACTTCTGAGCGAATTGAACAGCTGGGCAAAGAACAACAGGCATTTCATATACAGATCCATCGGAGCCTTGTGCTGTGGTTTTACCTATTGTTTTCATGGCTGTTACCAGAACATTCTTATTTGCAAAAGGAGAAGCAATCGTAAGTACATCATCCGCTCCGCTGTCGAGCCCAAAGAATCCTGAGTATTCTTTGTCATTGACCATGATAATGCTTTCTACAGCAGGGTAGTTGTCGATCATATGAAGTTTTACCTTTTCATATCCTGTTAAATCCATAAGCAGATCATCTTCGTCATAAAACCGGATTTCATTTCTATGATAATCTATTTCAATGAGTTTGCCCTTCATCAGATCCGTTCCGAAAACCCCGTCAAAATGAACAGATTCATAAGGAATAAGCGTAAATCGTATTTCTTTTTTCTCAATATTCCCAAACTGTATTGTGTTGTGGCTGCTGTAATCTACAGTATTTACTCCGTTGGAACCTCTGTTCTCAGACTTTCCGTCAATTTTCAGCGGAATCTTTTTCTTAGAATTACTATTAATGACAGAGCCATCTGCACCGGTATCAAAAAGGAACTTAATACTGTCCGTTTTATTGACTTTACAATATACATACACAGAATTTTTTTCCAGAAAAAACGGAAGAACAGAGATAGGTTTTTGAGCTGATGCTGCTATGCAAAGTAGCAACGTCAGGAAAGCAACAATGTATTTCATGGAATAGTTTTAGAAGTACGAAAATAGAGGTAACGAGACCTTTCTCAAAGAAATCATAAGCCATTAACCCACTTTTAACCATTCCTTAACCGTTCTGTGAAACTTTACCAATAAAAAAACAACACTCAATCTGAGTGTTGCTATTCTATTTTTTTAGGATTAAATCTTTCAAACTATTTAATAAGCCTACGGCTGATCACAAGTTCTCTTCAGCTTGGTGAAAATCTTATCAAAATCTTTGTAAGAACTCTCTTCATTATCACGCTTTTGTCTGAAACTGCTGTTGGCACAGTTATGAAAACCTAAACCAATCATATCGATTAAAGCATAATCTTCTTTTTGAGGATCATTCATTTTGGCCTCAAATCTTGCCATTACACCTTTTGGGTCAGCATTATTTTTGCTTTTAAGTTCAGTATACGCTCGCCATGCGGCAAACATCTTTTCTCTGTCGGGAGAGGAGATGGCGTCAATCTGTTCTCTACAGGTATTGTAATATTTACTGTTTCTCAATGTGGTAGGATCAGAATAGGCAAGGATTTCTTCTTTATTAAGCTGGTATTCATTTTCAAAAGAATCAATTGTTTCTTCCATTAATTTTTTCCATTTCGGAAGATCAATTACTTTAAGGCTGTACAATTCTTTTTTCTTTTCTTCATACTGTTTTTCCAGTTCCTGTAAATACGTTTCTCTGTTTTTACGGATTTCTTCAAGCTGGGCAATTTTAAAAACAGGCTGGGTATCAAATACAACCCCATTGAACTGATACAAAAGTTTATTGACACCGTCTATTTCTTCCTTTTTATATTTAGCCGGGTCAAAATACCCTTTATTGTCACAGTTAAAGGTCTGATAGCTGTAAGGGGTCAGACTGTTTGCTTTTGCAGGAGTTTTTTGCCCCCAAATAGTAATGGATAAGGCCAAAGCAAGCCCGATCATCATTTTTTTCATGTACATAACCTGTTGAAAGAATCCGAATTTTCTGAATTTCAGTGCAAAATTAAAGCTTTAAATTCAAAATATAAAGGATTAAATAGATTTTCTCAATTGATTTTGCAAATTTTATATGGATTTTATACTTGCGTTTTTGTATTTTCAGAATTCAGGTGTTTTAAATTCTGAAAAATAGACGGTTATAAACTGATACAGAGGTGTTTTTGTTAATGATAATTGCTTACTCCAATAAGACTGTAATCCGGTTACGAAAATAAAAAGGATTAGATTTTTCCTACAGATCCGTTTATAATTTTAACCTTGCTGGAATTATGAATTTTGTCTCAAATAAAGTTAGTTGGGATCAGTTCTCCAGTTTGGTTGTTTTTCTAAATTTAAAATAATAGATTTACATCAATTAACACAAAACCATGATCTATTATTTTTTTCTTCTTTTTATTATCGCTGTTTTTGGAGGCATTTCTTACCTCATCATGCGTTTTTTCGGTAAATGGACCAGGCAAAGCAAATATGAACTTATTTTTAACACCTTCATATTTATTGCTTCATTTTTTCTGGTGTCGTTTCTCAGTCTGTATATTTTCTTTTCTACCCTTGATTTCTCCCGTTAACCAGGAGTTTTTTCTAAGAATTAAATAAGCAAGGAAAAGGTTGATAAAAAGGGCAGCCCATACATTCAGACCATAAAAAAGCCCGTAGTCATGATAAGCTTCGTTATAAAACAGATTTTTGACAATTCTGAAAGTAATAGCTGTGGTAGTAATGGCATAGCTCAAAATCATATACATTCTGTGCCTGTTCACATTTCCTTTTTTGATAGAAAATACGGCAGCAAAAGTGAAATAAGCCCAAAGTACGTCCTGTACCAGAAATCCTGTAATTCCAATAATTCCGCCATTTGAAAAAAGTCCCAGTACAAAACACGCGGGAACATTGATGATCAGAATATTGTACACATATATTTTCCCGATAAGCTTGTGAAGGTTTCTGTTTTCCGCTAAAAACCGGTTCGAAAACTGTGTCAGACCAGCGAGCAGACAAAGTGTTATTGAAAAAATATGAATGTAGAAAAAAGCCATCCAGTACGGATTATCAACTACCTGTTGTTTGAAAGCCAGAAATCCGGTGTTTTTATCCAAAGAAGTATATTGGGAAATCACTTTCAGCATCAGGATACTGAAAAGAAGGACTAAAAATAAAGCACTAACTTTAATTATCTGTATTCCCAAAGACTTCATATCGTATAAACTACCGGAGTTAAGTTATTGCTTTTATTCAAATAGGCGGTTTTCTGTATCAATCATCATTAATCAATCATCACTCATATTCTATTTTACAAGATTCCTTTGATCCTCAGATGCTGCAAAAGCATAATGGTTTTTGCATCTTTGATTTCTCCTGTGTCAATCATTTTCAGACTTTCTTCAAAAGATAATTCAAGAACTTCTATATTTTCACCTTCTTCTTCCAGTCCGCCTCCATTATTGATTTTCATTTCATGAGAATATTCTGCAATGAAGAAATAAAGAATTTCCGTCACAGATCCGGGCGACATATAGGCTTCAAAAACCTTTTCAACCTTGGAAATTTTATATCCGGTTTCTTCTTCTGTTTCTCTTTTGATACAGTCTTCCGGATTATCGTTATCCAGAAGTCCGGCACAGGCTTCAATGAGCATGCCTGTAGAATTTCCGTTGATATAAGTCGGTAATCTGAATTGTCTGGTGAGAATGACTGTGTTGGAGACTTTATTATAAAGAAGAATGACAGCTCCGTTTCCGCGGTCATACGCTTCCCTGCTCTGGGTTTCTGTAGTTCCGTCTTTTTTTAAAACAGAGTAGGTGACTTTGTTTAAAGTATACCAGTTGTCTGAAAGGATTTCCGTGTTTAATAAGGTTATATTCGGGTTTTTCATTGGAATATTGTTGTGTTATAATAAATGTTTTCTTGAAATTACTTTTTTAATAAATCCCTTAAAGCTTTCTCCAGATCAGGAAATTTGAAATGGAAACCTGCATCCTGAAGTTTCTTTGAAGAAGCTCTGGAACCTTCCAGAATAGCATTTGCCAGTTCTCCGAATAGCAGTTTCAGAACAAATCCGGGAATATTGGGCATCAATAAAGGTCTTCCAAGTACTTTGGCAATTTTTTTTGTCAGATCTTTATTGGTGGCATGTTGCGGAGAAACAGCATTATAAGCACCATCCATTGTTGGATTTTTTAATGCAAATTCATAAATAGAACAGATATCCTCAATATGAATCCATGGCATATATTGTTGGCCGCTTCCCAGTGGAGAACCGATATAGTACTGAATAGGAGGGGTCATTTTCTTTAAAGCTCCATCTTTTTCAGAAAGAACTACGGCAGTTCTTATTTTGACAACCCTTTCTGCCAGATCCTGTTCCTTGAAATCGTCAGCAGCTCTTTCCCATAAAACTACCACTTCACTTAGAAAATCATTACCCGGAGGATTGTTTTCTGTGTAAATCTTTTCTGAGGTTTTTGTACCGTAAAAATTAATTCCTGAAGCTGAAATAAAAGACTTTAGCTTAATCCTGTTTTTTCTTAAAGTGGTTCGAAGTAATTCTGCGGAATCTACACGGCTGGAAATCAATTCTCTTTTCCTTTCCGGGGTCCACCGCTTTTCTGAAATATTAGCACCTGCCAGGTGAATGATGTGTGAAACATTGTCAAAGGCTGTTTCATCTATACTTCCTTTTTTGATGTCCCATTCATACTCATCATCATGTTTTTTTTTCCGGGTCAGAAATCTGATCTCGTATTTGCTCCCTATTTTTTTTGCCAGTTCTTTAGCGATCATGCCGCTGGCGCCGGTGATCAGGACAACTTCTTTCATAATTCTATATTTGTGGTGGGTGGGTTTATGCCTGATTTTTTACAATCAGTACAAAATCATCTTCCAGAAGTTTATAACCGTAATCATAAATGAACTTGTATTCAGAACCATTTTTATAAACTTTCAGATTGGTAAAATAATCGAAATCAAAACCCAAGCCATCCAGTCTGGATCTGGGGACTTTTGTTTTACCATCGGTATTGATTTCCATCAGAATACGGTAGTTTTTACGGAGTTTGTTATTAACATTCCGCATCAGATTGTTAGAATCTTTATTCTGCTTATTATTATAGGCGTTCCGGCAGGCATCGTTGCAGAATTTTTTATCAGACCTTCCGATGATTTTCTCGCCGCATTCCAGACAATTCATAATCTTTATTTTAAGTGATGGTGGTGTCTTTTTTTCAACAGCTTTTTGAACATGCTGTGAGCAGGATAACTTCTGTTGGGTGTAATATTATTAAAAAACAGAGCAACAATCAAAAGAATAATGCATCCGGATAGAACAGGGGAGAGAACATACCAATATCCCAATTCAGGAATTTTTCCTGTAGAACTTACCGCGATCAGCGCTGTAGCGCCACCTGGTGGATGTAATGTTTTCGTATACTGCATCAATACAATGGAAAATGCTACTGCCAAAGGTGCCGAAAGCCAGATGATATCCGGAACAAGCTGGTATACCGTAACCCCTACCAATGCCGACAGTACATGTCCGCCTATAAGATTCCGGGGTTGGGCCAAAGGACTCTGGATAGCACCATAAATAAGGACACTGGATGCTCCAAAAGAACCGATCAGGAATATATTCTCAGTTTCTGCCAGTGAATGGGACTGAATAAATGCAATAATGCCGATTCCAAAAAATGCACCTAAAAATGACCAGAAATGCTCTTTATAATCGACAAGCGTTTCCTTATAGATTACGTACTTTGAAACTCTGAATGTTCTTTTTATGCTCTTCTTCATTTACTCTTCGGTATTTTTTTATCTTCCTTTTAGTATGCCTCAATTGAGAGGAAACTCAAAAATATTGATATTCCTTTTCATAAAAGACTTTTCACAAAGATACAGAAATATCCGTTTGTAAATGGATAACTGTCAGATTGCTAATTATTATAGTGAAACGCACTTCTCTGTAGAACGGAGTGAATTTTAATAACTGAAAAACAATGGTTTATATATGATATGTCATTACGTTTGAGAAAAATCTAAATTTATTTAGACTAATTTTTTTTTGAATATAGACATGTGTTTTGTGTAATTCACTGTATTTTGAAAAATTTAGTATTTATCGATATTTAGAATGGATTTTTAATTAATAAATATTTATTGTTATGTATAACAGTCTAGTTTTCAATAAAAAAAATGAATTTTTATTTCACTGTATTGTGTTTTTTTGTAATTTTAATGCATCAAAAAAACAAACCATGAAAAAATCCAATTTATTACTCAGTATTCTGTGTTCTTCACTTATTTTTGGACAGGTAGGGATTAATACTACATCTCCACAAGGAGTTCTGGATGTTACTTCTGCAAATTCTGCAGTCATACTTTCCAGAAATGCCAATCCTCCGGCCAATGTGACAACACCCACAGCAGGAATGATTATCTACGATACCACCAATAAAACCTTGAGGTATTATAATGGAACCCAGTGGAGTACTGTAATTTCTTCAGTAACATTAACAACAGCCAATGAAGGAGTTGTTAAGTTAAATAGCGGGGCAGGAGTGAAACCTTCATTTGCATTCAGAGCTTCCGGAGGAGTTCCCTTAATGACGTATCAAAACATTGTTTATCAAACTCCTATGAATATTGTGACAGATTTTGCATCATCTCCAACAACCACATGGCCGGAAAATATTATCAACCCGGTACCCGGAGATATATATGATCCGGCAACAGGACGGTTTTTGGAAAATCCTATTGCCGGACAGGTTCATATGTGGAGGGTTATTGTAAGTTATGCCAACAAGAATAATGGTTCTGTAGCCTTCGTGACAGTAAACCTTTCCAATCCTGTTCCGCCTTCAACATTCTCCATAGATCAGACCGCTGTTGCTCCCAATGGGGTAACCTCCGGAGATCTTGTTTTTTACCTGGTGAGTGTTGCCGATCCTTTGTCTATAGGCAGCGGATATCTTATTAAAATAAAATCTGATACCGCATTGGATGCTACTATCAGTAGTGTAACAAGAGTTTCTCAGGCAAAAGATTAATCTCATTATTAAAACTTAATTTCAAATTTGACACATGTCAGACAAGAACAAACTAATCAGTTGGTTCTTGTTTTCAGACTCAATATATAATGATATTAATCAATTAAATAATACTATGGAAAAACAACCCATTAAGCCGGAGTTTACTTTTAAAATGTTCGAAATACTAGGTGGTTTATGGCTAACCGGATGTGTAAAAACAGCTGCTGAGCTCAATATTGCAGATTTACTGACCTCTGGTCCTCAAACTATTTCTTTCCTTGCAGAAGAAACACAATCGCATGAAGCCCAACTGTACCGGGTAATGAGAGCGTTGTGTGGTGCAGGAATCTTTGAAGAATTAGAAAACAAAACGTTTGCTTTGAATGATTTCGGAGCTGCCCTGCAAACCGATGTTCCCGGAACAGCAAAAAATTTTGTTCTGACCATTATGAATGAACATTTCCCGTGCTATGGAGAACTAACATATGCCGTTCAGACAGGAAAAGTTCCTTTTGAACACATTCATGGGAAAGATCTTTGGGGATTTTATAAAGAATTTCCTGAAACAGGTGAAAACTTTGGAAAGGGAATGACGGGAATGTCCGGTATGGAGCTGAAAGGAATTATAGAGAACTATGATTTTAAACCTTATAAAAAAATTGTTGATATAGGAGGAGGCAATGGGGTTATGATCCATACTATTCTGAAAAATGCTCCGCAAAGCTCCGGAATTATCTTTGATGAAGCCAATGTAATTGAAAAAACTATCAAAATGATTCCTGAAAATCTTAGTGAAAGGTGTTCTGTAGCTATAGGAAGCTTTTTTAATGAAATTCCGCAGGGTGCGGATTTATATACCATGAAATGGATCCTGCATGACTGGAATGATGATAAATGTGTACAAATTCTTAAAAACTGCTATGATGCAATGCCTAAAGGAGCTAAACTATTAATTATAGACGCAGTTATCCCGGACGATTCTTTAAATAAGCCCCATATCGCCAAACTTCTGGACATTGTTATGCTGGCCTGCCTTACGGGAAAAGAAAGAACTTTAAACGAATTTAAATTGATCATTGAAAAAGCAGGATTACAATTTACTCAGATTATTCACATCGGAACAGATGCAAAAAGCATTATTGAATGTGAAAAAATATAAGTTTCAATTTTATTTTTAGTTGCATGATTAAGTAGGAGGCGCTCAACAATTTTGTTGAGCGCTTTTTTAATTTGTTTACTTGTAAAAAAGAAAAATTAAAAATTTGTGGTTGATATTGTTAAAAAAAACTATCGCTGAAAAAATATAAATTTATTTTTTTAGCGATAGCCCCTATTCGTAATTAATATTTGTATTGTTACTTTTTCAATCTGTTGATTTCTTCTTTCAGCAGACCAATATATTCCTGCATCGTCTTGATGATTTCTATGCTTAATTCATTGCTAATATTTGCTGTAGCATTATTATTACCTACATTGACTCCATTATTATCATTAAAAACAGGATTTTCAATAACAATTTTAGCTTCCTCTTCTTCGTAAATCTCTTCGATAGGAACCTCTAAAAACTGGGCAAGTTTGTTCCATTCTGTCTGTGTTATAGATACAGTACCGCTTTCTTTTCTGCTATAGTTGGAGACGTCGGTAGGGATCACTTCAGCCATTTGCTGTTGAGTGAAACCTTTCATCTTTCTTACTGTACGGAGTTTTTCTTTTTGCATATCAGACATTTTTACAAATTTGCAAAAAAAAATTAAATTAAAAAGAAAAAAAATCCTTGTCATACATCTATTTTTCAATGTTTTTTAAAGAAGAATTTTATTTTAGGATAAGGCTTTCATTGTTTAATTTTTACTTTAAAAGTGAAGATTATTGTTTTTAAGCTTGATAAATATTGTTTTATAAAGAATTCTATTTAGTTTCCTATCCGTTTACAAACGACTACAAACGGATTTAAATAGTTTATAACCGACTGTCTTACCGGAACATCGCAATCTTTGCAACAGAGATTTGAGAAAAACAGTGAACGTCTCTTATCTGAATTTATTAATCTTTAAAATCTAAAAGTTATGTCACTAAGAAACAAAGTAACATTAATTGGTTACACAGGTAAAGAAGTTGAAATGGTAAACTTCGACAATGGAAACGTAAAAGCAAGTGTATCTTTAGCTACCAGCGATCATTACACGAATGCGAAAGGAGAAAAAGTAGAAGAAACACAATGGCACAATCTGATTGCCTTTGGGAAAACAGCAGAAATCTTTGAAAAGTATGTATCGAAAGGAAAAGAAATTGCCATAGAAGGCAAAATCATCTACAGATCCTATGATGATAAAGATGGGGTTAAACGGTATATCACAGAAATTCGGGTAGACGAGATTCTTTTATTAGGAGGTAAATAATTCTAAAAACACAAATGATGAAAGTAAAAGTTTTTAAAATCAGGCTTCCGGAAGAATTTCTCTACAAAGATCAGAAAATGCTGGATGATTTCCTGGACGCCAATGAGATTATGAAAGTAGAAACAGCTTTTGTGAACGAAGAACGTTATTGGTCTGTCATATTGTATTTTGAGGAATTAAAGCCCATAAAAAGTACAGTAAAAGAACCAAAGGCAGTAAAATATTCTGCAGATACTGATCTTTTGAATATCGATGAAGAAAAAATTCTGGATGCTCTGAAATTCTGGAGATCGGAAAAAGCCAGAGAACAGAACCTGCCCACTTACTTCATCGCGAGCAATAAAGAACTGATATCTGTAGCCAAGTATAAGCCTGCTAAGAAAGAAGAATTGCTCGAGATCAAAGGGTTTGGAAAGCATAAGATTGAAAACTATGGTGAAGAGATCCTTGAAATCCTGGAAAGCGTATGATTTTTTTGAATAATTGATAGTATTAAAGGAAAAGCTGAGGGAAGTCCTTCTTCAGCTTTTTATACTATGAAAAATTCCTTTCAATTCCTTACTTTTGCATTTATCAAAATGACATACAACAAATGAAGCCAAGTTTAGCAAAAGGGACGAGAGATTTTACGGCACAGGAAGTTTCCAGAAGAAAATATATCATCAATATTTTACAGAATAATTTTGAATTATTCGGGTTTCAGCCTTTGGAAACACCTAGTTTTGAAAATCTTTCTACTTTGACAGGAAAATACGGAGAAGAAGGTGACCGCTTGATTTTTAAAATTTTAAATTCAAGCATCAACGAAGCGAAAGAAGAGAAAAAAACTCAGATGCTTCATGACTTTCAAAAAGCATTGGAAAAACCATTCAGTGCAGAGAGCCTTACAGATAAAGCTCTTCGTTATGACCTTACCGTACCTTTTGCAAGATTCGTAGCGATGAATCATGGTAAACTGACGTTTCCGTTCAAACGTTATCAGATCCAGCCGGTTTGGAGAGCAGACAGACCTCAGAAAGGAAGATTCAGAGAATTTTATCAGTGTGATGCCGATGTGGTAGGAAGCGAAAGTCTGCTGCAGGAAGTGGAGCTGATTCAGTTGTATCTGAAATCTTTTGCAGATCTGAAAGTTCCTGTAACCATTCATATGAACAACAGGAAGATTTTATCAGGATTGGCAGAATATGCTGGAATTACAGATAAACTGATTGATTTCACTGTTGCTCTTGATAAACTGGATAAAATTGGGAAAGATGGAGTTGTAAAAGAACTGTTGGAAAGAGAAATTTCTCAGGAATCTATTGATAAGCTGGATTTCCTGTTCAGCCAGTCGGATGATGCATTGGAAAATCTTCTTCAGTTAAAAGAAAAATTTGCAGGGAACGAAATCGGACTAAAAGGAGTGGAAGAACTTGAATTTGTTCTTACACAATCTCTGAACCTTGGTGTTGATATTCAAAACCTGGTCTTCAATATTACCTTGGCAAGAGGCCTGGACTATTACACCGGAGCGATCTTCGAAGTGAAAGCAGATGAAGTTGCTATGGGATCCATCGGAGGCGGCGGTAGATATGATAACCTTACTGAAGTTTTTGGAGTGAAAAATATTCCTGGAATTGGAATTTCATTCGGATTAGACAGAATTTATCTGGTAATGGAAGAATTGAACCTTTTCCCTGAAGAAGCATCAGCTAAAATAGAATATCTGTTTGCTAACTTTGGAGGTGAAGAAATCACTGATGCCTTAAAACTGATCATAAAGCTAAGATCCAAAGGAATTTCAGCTGAATTATATCCTGAAAATGCAAAGATCAACAAGCAGTTTACCTATGCAGAAAAGAAAGGTATTAAAAATCTTGTTTTCCTGGGTGAAGAAGAAATTAAAAATAATACCGTTACTTTTAAAGATCTTGAAGCCGGAATACAGAAAACGGTTTCTTTAGAAGAGTTTTTAGGAGAATAATTTCTTAATTATATTAAAAACAGATCAACTGCAAAATTACTTTTGTGGTTGTTTTTTTTTGATGGATGTTGAGAATTTAAATACTTTTGAATAAAAAAGGAATGACTAATAATTGTGCGTTGTGTAATACAGAATTAACATCTATGGATACGCTTCTGGGAGCGAATTCGCTTTCGGATGGTAATGTTTTATGCAACAAATGTTTGAATAAAGTGAGCGATATCAATGATGAGTTGCTTTATAATCTTAATGCATTCAGCATTGACGATATCAATAATATGCTGAATACAGAAGACACTGAAGCAGCTCAGACAGTCATGACGGTGGGAAAGACTCTTCCTGCAGCCATAGATTCCGGTTCTCATCAAATCTCAAAAGAGGTTTATAAGCGAAGACACCAAAAAATAAAGAATGAACTGGAAAGGCTTCATGCTAATCTCTCCGTCTTTACCAAAGGAGAAATCAAGGAACTTCCTTATCTTATCTCTGAAGAAGAACAGATCATTGCGATTACAGATGCTCAGTTTGTCAATACACTGGATGCCGGAGTATTGGTAGCAACGCCCAAAAGGATGATTTCTGTATCAAAAGGAATGTTTGGTGCCGCAAAGATTACTATTTACCCTAATGAAAACATACAGTTGGTAAGCTTTGTAACCCATCCGAGATCTCCGATTATTAAACTGCATCTGGAAGAAAGAATAGTTGAGTTTGAATGCTATATGGATAAGGAAGATGCAGAGAAGTTCTATGATACAATAAAAACCATTTATAATAATTCTAAGGATCAATCTCCAAAACAAATGGGTACAGCAGGAAAAAGTATTGCAGTCTCATCAGACGATATTTTGAATCAGCTTGAAAAACTGGGTAAACTGAGGGAAAACGGAATTTTAACCGATGCCGAATTTGCAGAGCAAAAAAAGAAACTGCTGGAGCAATTACCATAAAAATTTTATACCCAATCATGAAAGATAAAGTATCTGCAAAAATAGTGGAAAGCTGGTTGAAAGGATGGTGCCTTTCAAGAGAAACATCTTTTCCTGTGTCCTATAAATCCGGATTTCATGTTGTTGTAGGAGATGAAAAACAAAAAGAACGTTTTGTGTTTCCTGAGCTTAATGATGATTTTTTTCAGCTTGCCAATTCAATTACCGAGCCCTGGATTTATCTGAAAGCATCTGTTCCCCCTGATCAAATTACAGATCAAATTCCTGAAAGATGGAAACTGCAGCCGCAGGGATATATGATGACCTGTTTTCATCCAATGGAATTTCCGGACACAAGTCTTGCAGAAGGATACCATCTGGAATTTTCTGAGTACAATACAACCTTTGTTATCACGATTGTGGCGGAGAATGGTGAGCAGGCTTCTATAGGACGTATCTCTCTTATAGATGATGTTGCTGTGTATGACAGGATTATTACTGAAAAAAGTCATCAAAGGAAAGGGCTTGCCCGTTTTTTATTGAAAGAACTGGAGAAGATCGCTTTATCCAAAGGTTTTTACAAGAATATTTTAGTGGCAACGGAAGAAGGAAAGCTGTTGTATGAAACCTTAGGCTGGAAGCTATACTGTTTGCATACTTCCATTGTAATACCATCAGAAGACTAATATTTTCATTTAATTACTTATAAAGAGTAATTTAGACCCAAAAATTAACGCTATGAGTGAAAAATCAAGACTTGACGAAATAAAAGAAGAACTTAAAAAACTGGATATCAGCCCTACCATATTTGCCCGGAAAGAAATTCGTGAATTACCGGATATCCTTTCACTGGACGAACGAATTGTCTATCTCGTAGAAGGCAGAAATAAACTGAACAACCATCATATCATCCTGGTAGCCACAGACAGAAGACTGATTTTTGTGGATAAGGAGTTCATGTACGGATTGAAAGTAGAAGACTTTTCTTACAGCAAAATAAGCTCCATACAATATGAAACAGAATTTTTATTAGCTTCCATAGATATTCAGGTAACTGATGACGTGGTAGAAATTGATGGAGTAGGAAAGTACCATGCTGAACTGTTTTGTGAAAAAGTAAGAGATTTCATGTCCCATCCGGAACAACATTTTCAGAGTAAATCCGAACCTAGTATTTTAGATCAGCTGGAACAATTGGGAAGATTAAAGGAATCCGGAGTTCTAAGTGAGGAGGAATTTCTGGATCAAAAGAAGAAATTAATGGAGAAACTGTAATCATTATGTTGAATAATGAAATTACTTGATGGGTGGAACTCCCATTTTTAAACTAAAGCAATGGAAAATTACTTAGAAATTAATAAAAAATCATGGAATGCAAAAGTAGAACCTCATCTGAAATCGGATTTTTACTTTGTAGATGAGTTCTTAAAAGGCAGAACTTCGCTGAACTCCATAGAGCTGGAACTTCTTGGAGATATAAAAGGAAAAAGTATTCTGCATTTGCAGTGCCATTTCGGACAGGATTCTATTTCCCTGTCAAGAATGGGAGCAAAGGTGACCGGCATTGACCTTTCTGACAAAGCGATTGATACCGCCAGAGAACTTGCACAAAAATGCGGTACAGACACAGAATTTATCTGTTCAGATGTATATGAGCTGCCCAATGTTCTGGATCATAAGTTTGACATCGTTTATACAAGTTACGGTACCATTGGCTGGCTTCCTGATCTTGAGAAATGGGCGGAAATTATCAATCATTTTCTGAAGCCGGGAGGGCAGTTTATTATGGCAGAGTTTCATCCTGTTGTCTGGATGTTTGATGACGACTTTACAAAAGTTGCTTATAATTACTTCAATGAAAAACCGATTGTTGAAACCTATGAAGGCACTTATGCAGATCAGTCTGCACCTATTGTACAGGAGTATGTCATGTGGAACCACTCCTTAGCAGAAGTGCTTGACAATTTAATGAAAAAAGGGTTGAAGCTGGAGACTTTTCAGGAATTTGACTGGTCACCTTATCCGTGCTTCAGACATGTAGATGAATTTGAAAAAGGAAAATGGAGAATTCCACAGTTCGGAAATAAAATACCGTTGGTGTTCGCTTTGATTGCAGAGAAAATATAAGATTTATTTTAATCCTAATAAAAAGTCATCGCAATTACTATTACGATGACTTTTTCCTATATATGAATGTTAAAAAAAACTGCTCTGTGTTGGTTAGCTAAGGGAGTCCTCAGCCTTTGTTTTTGCTTCGTCCACTTTATTCTGAACCTGGGAAGCAACATCATTGGCTTTGCTCTTAAGGTCATTTCCCCATTTGTTAAGATTATCTTTAGCTGTATTGATCTTATCTTTTACCGCTTGTTGATCTTCAGGGCTTGAATTCTTATATTTCCAGTAAGCTAATGCACCTAATCCTAGTAAAGCTAATAAGCCTTTTGTCTTGTTTCCCATGATTTCTATTTTTTTAAGTATTAATATTAAAATTTGTTGTTATCAATAATGTAAAATACGTGCCAAAAAAATAAATGGACTTATAAATAAATGTTAAATTTAGGAAAAGACTTCAAGTTTTTTACCATCAAAACTGGCGAAAACCATAGTAGGATACGAATCCTGATGATATATATTTCCTTCTTTATCAATGGCGATGGCGCCTGCAAACCCATCAATGGTTTTAAGCTCCTCAAATGTTTTATCGAAAGCCTGCTGAAGGCTCATTCCATCCGTAACTCTTGTTACAATTTTTGCAGCCGTAGCATTGCTGACAATATCTTCACCAACCCCGGTACAACTTACCGCACAGAAAGCATTGGCATAATTTCCGGCCACTGTGGCAGAATCTGAAATTCTTCCGGGAATCTCGAAGCCTTTACCTCCGGTAGATGTGGCAACAGCCAGTTTTCCTTCATGATCAATTGCAACACAGCCTACAGTTCCTTTTCCTCCATTGGCTAGTTTAGCTTCATATTCTTTTCTTCTCTGGGGAATTTCTGTAGAAAAATTTTCAAAACCATTTTCCGTAGCATAAATTTTGGCACCATTTCCTCCTAATACTCTGTCATCTTCACCTATAAGATCTTTAGCAACAAAAATCGGGTTTTGTACATTCTCAATGTTAATTATGCCGCTTAGCTTCTGGGTATTTCCGTTCATAATGGCAGCACTCATACGAATAACACCATCACTCTGGATTTGAGAACCTGTTCCTGCATTGTATAACGGATCATCTTCCAGCAAGGAAACAGCATAAGCAACCGTATCAAAAGCCGAATGGGTCTTAAGATAATCGAATGCCTTTTGAGCAATTTGTTTTAATGACTCCTGTTTTGCTGTTTTTACTTCATGGCTTTGATCGCTTTCAGAGAAAAAACCGCCGTGGATAATTACTTTCATAAAATTATAGATGATGGTTGATAAATGATTTCTTTTACGAAGTTAATTAATAAAAGATAAAAGATAAAAGATAAAAGATAAAAGATAAAAGATAAAAGATAAAAGATAAAAGATAATGTTTTTAAGCGACTATTATACATCTGGATATCAACATCAATAGAGGTGGGCTATAATTCTGAGCGGAGACGAAGAAAGCCCGCCTTATAATAAATATTTAAATCCAATGGCTTTAGCCAACTTAAAATGTGTATGCTAAATAAAAAAACGGAACCGAGGTTCCGTTTGTATAGCTGTATTTGTTGTTCTATTTATCCTGTGGAATAGGATTAAACTGCGAATTCTCAATCGTCAGCGTTTTTGTCGTAAGATCATAATGATCATTCATAGACATTACATGTACTGTTAAATTATCAATAGAAATCGGCTCTCCAAGGTTGATATTGGTAAGGTTGGTATCTTTGATAAACCTTCCGTCTACCAGAATAACAAGACCTGAACCTACAGCAGTCATTACATCATTATGAATGAAAAGTCCTGTATCTTCACCCAATCCGATTCCCAGCGTTCTAGGATTGTTCACTACCGCCTGGAAAAGGCGCCCGATTCTTCCCCGCTGTACAAAATGAGTGTCGATAATGACATTATCGATTAGCCCCAATCCCTGAGTGGTTTTGATTTCTCCTTTCAATAAAGCTTCAGAACTGCTTCCCTGATAGATCATATTTTCAGAAGCTGCTGCAGCACCTGCAGAAGTTCCGGAATAAATAAAATCCTGTTCCTGGTATTTTAATAAAACCGTATCATGAAATCTTGTTCCTCCAAGAATAGAGGTCAGTCTCAGCTGATCTCCTCCGGTGAACATCATTACATCGGCAGCGTTGGCTCTTGCGACCATTGCATCAGAATTGGCTTCCTCACGGTTGTGGATGTCCAGCACATTTACATTTTTAGCTCCAAGAAATTCGAATGCTTTTTTGTACTCGGAACCTACGATCTGAGGGATTTGAGAGGCAGTGGTAACAATTTCAATGACAGAATTTTCCTTTAGTTTTGATTCGTTGATGATCTTTCGCAGGATCCCACGCTCAAAAAAATTAAGATTCTTTTCTATATTCTGATCATAATCGGTTTCAGCAAAACTTCCTTTGTTTACAGCGCCTCCGATAACTATTAATTTTCCAACAGGTTTCATCATTGTGCAAAATTAAAAAATAATTCACATTCTCTGGCCAATTTCATGCCATCTTTAGTTGATTTTTAATGTTTTAGGAATGTTAATTAAAATTAATTTTTTTTTACTGAATCTTTAAATGTGGTATAGTTTCGTTTAGGGTTTTACATTATCTTTGGCTATGAAAGGAGTTATTGTTAACTGTTAAAATGCCAATAGACTATGAAAATCGAAAAGATTCAGGCACTAAGAGGTCCTAACATCTGGAGCATCAGAAGAAAGAAGCTGATACAGATGAGGTTGGATTTAGAAGAAATGGAGAATTATCCTACCAATAAAATCGAAGGATTCCGGGAAAGGATTGAAAAATTAATCCCATCATTGATGACGCACCGATGCTCGGAAGGAGTGGAAGGAGGTTTTTTCCATAGAGTGGAAACAGGAACCTGGATGGGACATGTCATTGAGCATATCGCTTTGGAAATACAGACCCTGGCAGGAATGGATGTGGGGTTTGGAAGAACCCGTGAAACAAAAACTCCGGGAGTATATAATGTAGTATTCAATTATATCGAAGAAAATGCAGGGATCTTTGCTGCAGAAGAATCTGTAAAAATTGCAGAAGCACTGATTGAAGGCAAAGATTATGATTTGAATGCTTGTATCCATAGATTAAAAGAAATCAGGGAACGCGTTCGTTTAGGACCTTCCACAGGAAGTATTGTAGAAGAAGCGGCATCCAGAAGAATCCCATGGATCAGACTGGGGACAAACTCATTGGTACAGCTTGGTTATGGCGTGAACCAGCAGAGATTTCAGGCTACCATTACCGGGAACACAAGTTCTATTGCTGTTGATATCGCGTGTAATAAAGAATTAACAAAGAGAATGCTTCATGATGCGGCTATTCCCGTACCGATTGGAGATTTGGTAACAGATGAAGAAGGTTTACATGCGGTAATCAGGAAAATTGGATATCCCATTGTTTTAAAACCTCTGGATGGAAACCATGGAAAAGGTTCTTCCATTAATGTGAACGATTGGGAAGCCGCCAGAACAGGCCTTGAACATGCTCAGAAATATTCAAGAAAAGTAATTGTTGAGAAATATATCACAGGCTACGACTTCCGTATACTGGTGATCAATAATAAAATGGTGGCTGCAGCCAGAAGAGTTCCAGCCCATGTTGTAGGCGATGGAGAACTGAACCTTCAGCAGCTTATTGAAAAAGAAAACAAAGACCCTAGAAGAGGCTATGGCCATGAAAATGTCCTTACCGAAATTGAAGTTGATAAAGACACTTTAGAATTACTTGATAAACTTCAATATACTTTGGAAACAATTCCTCAAAGAGGAGAAGTGGTTTATCTTAAATCAACGGCCAATCTTTCAACCGGAGGAACTTCCATTGATGTAACAGATATGGTGCATCCGGAAAATATCACAATGGCTGAAAGAATTTCTAAAATTATCGGATTGGATGTTTGCGGTATTGATGTGATGGCAGAGAACCTTACCCAGCCTTTAAAGGAAAGTGGCGGAGCAATTATTGAAGTTAATGCTGCACCAGGGTTCAGAATGCATCTTGCACCAAGTGAAGGATTACCAAGAAATGTGGCTGCTCCGGTGGTTGATATGCTCTATCCTCAGGGAAAACCTTTTACCATTCCCATCATTGCAGTAACAGGAACCAATGGAAAAACAACAACGACAAGACTTATTTCCCATATTGTAAAAAGCAATGGGTACCGAGTAGGATTTACGACTTCGGATGGAATTTATATTCAAAATACCATGCTGTCAAAAGGAGATACTACAGGACCGCTTTCTGCAGAATTTATTCTGAAAGACCCTACCGTAGAATTTGCAGTGCTGGAAACCGCAAGAGGTGGTATTTTACGTTCGGGGCTTGGTTTTTCACAATGTGATATCGGGGTTCTGACCAATATTGAGGAAGATCACCTGGGAATGAACGATATTCACAGTTTAAAAGATCTTACCAAGGTAAAGCGTGTTGTATTGGATAGTGTCAAAAAGAGCGGCTGGAGTGTTTTGAATGCCGACAATGAATATTCCATGAAGATTGTGAGTGATCTCGATTCTAATGTGGCTATTTTCAGTATGGATGAAAACAATCCTCATATTGTAAAATTTGCTAAAGAAGGAAAGATAACCTGTGTATATGAAGAAGGTTTTGTAACCATCAAAAAAGGAGACTGGAAAATCAGAATAGGAAAAGCCAAAGACTTCCCGATAACGATGGAAGGGAAAGCCAGATTTATGATTGAAAACGTATTGGCAGCCAGTTTGGCGAGTTACCTTTACGGATTCGGGATTGAGGATATTTCCAATTCTTTGAGAACCTTTATTCCAAGTGCCCAGCTGACACCGGGAAGACTGAATGTTTTTAAATTCAAAAACTTTAAAGTTCTGATCGACTTTGCCCATAATCCTTCAGGATACGAAGCCATAGAAGATTATCTTAGAAATGTAGAATCTACCAAAAAGATAGGGATTATTTCCGGTGTTGGAGACCGTAGAGACAACGATATCAGAGAATGCGGAAAAATTGCCGGAAGAATGTTCGATTATATTATCATACGAAACGAAAAACACCTTCGCGGAAGAACCGAAGAGGAAATCAACGGATTGATTATCGACGGTATTAATTCTGCAGGAAGAGATGTCAGTTATGAGATCATTCCTAAAGAAATTGAAGCTTTAAAGCATGCGATAGGAATGGCAGAAGAAGGAACATTTATCACGGCTCTAAGTGACGTTATTTCCAATGCTATTGATCTGGTTCAGGAATACCAGGCCAAGGAATTGCTGGAAGACGATAAAAACCTGTAAAGACATCTTTATACAACTTATTACAATTGCAATACGGAATGGAAAACGTATTGCAATTTTTTTATCTATGGTTTCGAATCCGGGCTACGAAATAAGAGATGATTTCTAATGAAATTTTATCTTCTACTGTACTTTTTATTTACGAAAATTTGGAGCAGTTATTTTTTTATGTTAAATCTCTAATTGGAGAATAATTTTTATATTTGAATGTAAACTAAAATCAAAACCATGAAAAATTTAAAGAGAATCTCTAAAGAGAAATTAAGAAGTATCAACGGAAAAGGAGGATGCCCTCCAGGCTTTCATGATTGTCCGGTGCCATGGAATGAAAAGGTATGCATTCCCCACGACAATCAGATGGCATGTCCGGAGTTATAAAAATTATCCCTCACAGTGAGGGATTTTTTGTTGCTGTTCTTCAGTTTTTATGAGTTTCATCATTTTAATGCAATACAAGAATAAACTTAAAAAGAAAGTAATCACAACAATGTAAATAGGGTGTTTTTCCTTCACTATTTTGGGAGTTACAGGTTTAATTTTGCTCAACAATAATTAAACTGAAATCCATGAGAACAATCAATTACATCGTTATACATTGTACAGCAACACAGCCAGATGTTACAATAGAAAGCATTAAAAGGTATTGGAAGGAAAACCTGAAATGGAGAAATCCAGGGTATCATTATATGATAAAAGCTGATGGAAAAATAGTCAACACGTTGCCCATTGATCAGGTATCCAATGGAGTTGCAGGGTGGAATTCTCAAATTATCAATATATCATACATTGGAGGCATTGATAAAAATAGCCATCCAAAAGATACAAGAACGGAAGAGCAAAAAAAATCTATGGTAAAGCTGTTAAGAGAATTAAAATCAAAATTTCCTAAAGCTATAATTCAAGGACATAGAGATTTTCCCAATGTTCATAAAGCTTGTCCTAGTTTTGATGCTAAGAAAGAGTATTCTGGGTTATCATAAGGTGAAGGACTATAAGACTGTTTTAAAGTTGTATTACGGGAAACCGTAATATTTTAAATTTGATATTTTTTATATTGCAAAAAATACGTCAAGGATTGGCGCATTACCTATTTATATTTGCTGTATAAAATAATTGAATATAGTTTTCAAATATTTATACATTTGTGAAACTAATAACCCAAGCATGGCACAAACATTAAAATTAGAAATTTTTAAAATAGCAATTAAACCCAGAAATTCACGCGAGGATTTTGTTGATTTTAATAATCTTTTTGAAAGTATTGATGAAGATAAAGATCAGGCATACCAAAAATTCTTTTCTGACTTTATAGATTTATTCGGTGGAAAATTTAAATCAGATCAAAAAAAGACCAAAGGAATATGTACTACCAATCAAAACAAAGGTACAATAAGAAGTATTAACAATGTTATTGATATTGAGATGTGGGGAGGTACAATTGGGAGCTTACAATTAATCTTTAATCAAGACAATGCAGATGAAGAGATTGGAAAGATTGGATTAAATGAAATTGCATCGCTTCCGTTCTATATTAAATTATGGACGCCTTTTGATCATAGTTCAGGTATATTAATGGTTCAAAGTTACACAGATCATACAGTGTCTAATTTAGTTAAAATTATTTTTAGAGAGTTTATCAAGTCTTATGGATTTACGTTAAATTTTTCACCCTTCACACCCGAGGCAATCAAAGAAGAATATCTTAAGAATAGTCATGTATATGAAATAAAAATGATAACTGATAAGGTGTCTAGAGGGAAAAGAGCTTTAATAAATCCTCTATTTGCGGATGAACAAGATTTAAAGATTACAGTTACTGTAAGTGGTTTTAAACATGATGTGAATGATTTTTGGAGAAATATTAAAGGATATGGAGCAAATAAGGTTATTGGTGCTAATCTTGATGATTTAGATATGTCAGAGGAGGCTGGATACAATATAAAAGCTTACTATAAAGATGAAAATGGTCATTTAGCTAATGTTGGTATAAAAAATATTTATGATATTTCACCAACTATATTTTTACCTGAAGAAATAATGTCAGGAGATACAAGACATTTTGATTATGAAAAGATTAAAAGGCATACAGATAGAATACTTGAACAAATTAAAATAGAAATAGGATATAATTAATGTTTAGAAAATTCAACTTAAAAGAATTATTAAATGACGGCTTAAAAGAAATTATTTTAAGCGACAATATGATATATTCGGTATTGTTTCACATTATTATTCCTTTAATTATTGCTATTATATTAATCCTTTTTAATGTATTTTTTGATAATGATATTATTTCAAATTTAATAAGTTCGATTAGTATCTTTTCAGGATTGTTATTCTCTGTTATCTTCGTTGTTATTGATAACTATTCGAAGCGAAGAGATAGTCTTGGAACCAATCCAAATGAAGAAAAAAAAAATTACCTAAAAAGATACAAGATATTCACAGAAAGTGTCACAACTTTAATTCTGTTTTCTGTGGCGATAGCATGTATTACAGTGATAATATTGTTAACATATCTACTCTGTTATAAAGGAGATATGTCCATATGGAAAGATATATTTGATAGTAATAACGAAACAATTAACTTTAGTCAAGTTAGAGCTTTTGGGTTATGGTTTTTGCAAATAGTGTCATGTATTACTCTATTCAACTACCTGCTGGTTATAATTGTTCTAATTAATGAAGTTTATAAAATGGTATTTGATGATATTAATCATTTATAGCTCAAAAATAGATATTCCCCACTGTTAGGTGGGGATAATTGTTATAATTTATTCATCATATAATCTCTATGTAGATCAGTAGCTAATCCATATACTACAAAATCATCTTCATTTGTAAATGGCGTACATGCATCTTCCGCAATATCATGTCTATTATCTTCATAGTAAGCTAAAAATTTAACTCTATCATTAAAATTTTTTGGTACAATTACAAAATTAAAATGAGATTTTGTGTACTCGCTCGCTTCTCGTACCAAATTATTTTTGTGTTCTAATGCTTCTTGATAATTCATTGTGTATTAATTTTAGGCTACCAATATACAAATAATTAAAAATCAGACCTTACGGTTTCCCGTAGAGTTATTACTACAGTCTAACCGTATATTTACAATATGTGTGAAAACACAGCGTACATGTCAATTTTTTTATCCTCCTTCTTGGGGGATTTTTTATGATTGGAGAGGACTTCAGGAGTAAAAAATAAAGAGGCTGTCTCAAAAGTGTCATTCTGAACGAAATGCAATGTATTGAAGAATATCAAATAATTGGTTACCCAAGAGATTCTTCCTTCGTCAGAAATCGAAGATTCGACGTAGTCATGACAAAAGCCAAATTATTGACTTTTGAGACAGCCTCTTATTTCTATAAGTTTTCCCAGGTTGTTTTTATGCTCTGCATTTTTTTAAGATAAAAATACAAAGGAATAAGTTCTAATCTGAGGGTAAAGCTGATTGATGGGTACATAAACGGAATAATGGCCATCATAATAAGGCAAACAGCAATCCCGATAATGGCATCAGCTATGGCAGCCTGTGGTGCCCATTTTTGTTCAAACCAAAGTCCGTAGGCAACAATACCTTTGAACAGAAACAATAAGCAGATCAAAAGCCCTGTCATTGAATACGGATGATTGGCATTCATTCCGTATAATGATAAAGAGACATGAGTCATCAGAGATCCTGCCAGTAAAAAGATAGCAGCTAGCGCTCCTCCGATTAAAAAGATCCATAGGAAAATTTTAATCCAGACAGGTAATAGATCTCTTCTCCGTGTTAAAGTGTGGTTTTCAAATTCTGCAAAAGCGGTTGGCTTTTCTTCCATGTTGTATTAGTTTTATCAGTTTTTTATCCGAAAAAAGCATTCGAACTACCAATCCAGATGGCGTCTTTTTTATTGAAGTCTACATTCACCATGGCGGCTTTAGTCATTCTTCCCAGATTTTCCAATAGGATAGGGCGTTCGTCATTTTCCCGCCAAATATACAACAAACGGATCTCTGCTTTTGAAAAATCTCCGTTGATATCTTCAAAAATGGGTTCATAATAGACTTTTCTCTGCAAAATATAGTTTTCCTTATCCTGAATAGAGTCTGTAACTTCTTTTGTCGGATTCAGATTAACTCCGCTTCCGGCGAATGAAAATAATGGTTTCAATACAAAATGGTCAAGGTTTTCATTTTCCGGAAATTCATGCAGAAAATAACTTTTCGGAACAAACTGATGTTGTAATAAAGGCAAAAGGAACTTTGAAATTTTAAAGAACCAATTCGGATGAGTGATCCATTGGACATCCACTTCCTCCCGAAAATCAAATTCTGTAGTAAGATCAGGAATATTATCCAGTTCGTCAAATATCACACGGTTGTAGATTCTTTTGATTTCGGTTAGCTTACCATTATTTTCATAATACAGTTTTCTACCCTGTTTTTTTACTTTCGTCAGACATAGTGTTTTGATGCCTAGCAGTTTCTCGGTCAAAGCAAAATCAATAGCCGTTTTTTGTCTTTCCGGAAAGATTTCAAGCAGGATTACATTTTCAGGATGTTCATCACCTACAATCAGTTCCTTCAAATAGTTTTTAAAAGTTTCATGCGGCATAGGATTTCTGATCTCCGAAAGGAAAGGGTAGACTTCACAATACGTTTCCTCATATACTTTCTGAAAAGCATACAAAGAAGGAAATGCCTGAAGTTCTATCAGCTGAGGTTCTATTGCTCCGTCTTCACTTTTGCAGACTCCAAAATCTATGGTGAAAAAATGAGGTTGATGGGTATCATTGGGAACCCTGCAGTTTTCAGGAATGGCTTTTTGAAGGAGTTCTGCCGGCATTGCTTTAATCTGGCTGATGATACTTTCACTGGCGTCTATCAGTTTTTTCTCAAACTCTTTAGTCAGAAAAATAGGACTTTCTGAAACTCTGAAACCAGGTGCTGTTCCACCTTTTTCAGTCAGTATATTTTTGAGTTGATGGTATTTTTCATCTGAAAACTCCTGATTGAACTGTTTTCTGTATTCTGGGATCATATTTTTTTCTTTTGTGATGGTAAAGAAACCGGACGTTTATGCCCAATTTGATTTTACCACAAAAGGCACAAAAGTTTTTAGAATATAAAAGTTTACAATAGACTTTTATAAAATACCTATTTAATTGGGAAATCTTTGATTTTCAAGAAAGCTTATGTGTTCTTTTCAACAGCTTTTATGATTGTAATACCCAAATCCCTTTTGTGACTTTTGTGGTTTGTATTGATTAAGCCAAAGATTCAGCTTCTTTCAAAATGTTTTTTTTTGCAAACTGAAGGAATCTCGGAAGAATCTGATGTCTGGTCAGAATGATTTTATCTTCATCGTCTATTCTGTCTATCGTTTCAAGATACTTTTCCATCCCGAAATTTTCGATCATGGCTTCCTTGTTCTTTTCATCCTTCAGGTTTTCGATCAGAGATTCAGGATTGGCTTCCGGGTGAAACTGTGTTCCGAATATCTCCTCCGAAAAACGAACGGCCATTACCGCTCTTTCCAGGTTGATATGAGGACGGAATTTTTCAATCGCCATGATGGTCATTCCCAATTCTTGGAAACGGTCGTGATCCGGTTCTATAAACTGGTAGGCCCTCGAATCTACCGCATAAAAAGGATCCTGAAGATTTTTGAATAAGAATTCTTCTTTACCTTCCTCTGTTTTATGAACAGGCATTACCCCGAAGGAATAAGACTTTCTTTTGCAGATATTCCCCAGATTCCAGTGGATACTTGCCAGCTGGAATGAATGGCAGATCAGGAAAAGGTACTTTTTATCTTCATGGTATTGATTATGCTCGAAAACAGCATCTAAAAAATTTGCAAAACGGTTTTCCCATGCAAAGCCTTCACGGTGTGGGTTTCCGGGGCCACCGGAAGAAATGAAAATATCAAAGTCTTCTATTTCAGGTATTTCATCTTTATATCTTACATCAAACGTTTTGATCACCACATTTTCTTCAGAGTTCTGCTGAAAAGTTTCGGAAATTTCTTTAATATTTCTAAAACCTTGATTCACATGATTGTTGTTCATGTCCAGCAGAGCAATTCGAATATCTTTCATTACATCATATTTTTTGCAAAGTTACCAAAATATTATGAAGCAGGTTCACCATGGGTGATGCCATACTCCGTTTCAGAGATCATATAATCAACTACTTTCGTCAGATCACCCGTTTCCTTGAAGATCTGAAGCTGCCGGTCTGCACCGGTTCCGTTTTCAAGGATTTTCCAGGCATATTCCACTTCCTGGCGGCATCCCAGATCATCTACCACATCATCAATAAACTCTAAAAGTTCTTTCAACAAATGAGGATAAGGAACAGATTCTTCTTTTCCAAAATCTATGAGATGGGCTTCAATACCACTTTTCGAGGCACGCCATTTATTTTCGTTCAGCAGTAATCTTCTATAGCTTCTGAAGCTGAGATTTTGCTGGTGCAGTTTATATATTTTGGCAACAAGACTTTGCATTATGGCAGCAAGACAAACGGTTTCGTCAATTCTTAACGGCATGTCACAGATTCTGAATTCGATAGTTGGATAAAACGGATGTACCCGTAAATCCCACCAGATTTTCTTGGCATTGTCGATGGTTCCTGTTTTTACAAGAAGATCCACATAACTGTCGAATTCTGCCAGAGAGTTGAAATAACTTGGAATCCCGGTTCTTGGGAATTTCACGAAAATTTCCTGTCTGTACGATTTAAAACCTGTATATCTTCCAATCCAGAAAGGTGAATTGGTAGAAAGGGCGTATACGTGAGGAAGGAAATATCTCATCACATTCTGAATTCTTACGCCTTCTTCACGATTAGGAATTCCAATATGAACATGCAGTCCGAAAATAAGATTTTCACGGGCTACATCTCCCATATCATCCACAATTTTAATGTATCTTTCTCCCTGAGTGATATTGTTTTCAGACCAGTGAGAGAATGGGTGAGTGCCACCTCCGGAAACACGAAGTCCCTGTTCATGGGCGATATTGATAAGATGACGCCTTAAATTCGTTAATTCAGCTCTGGCTTCCTGAATATTCTGGCAGATTCCCGTTTCCATTTCAATCATGGATTCGTGCATTTCGTGCTTTAAGTTTTCACTTAAAACCGCTTTGCCGCCTTCAATGATTTTTGAAACGTGAGAAACCAGATCTCTGCTTTCCACATCGATGATCTGATATTCTTCTTCAATCCCAATAGTAAACTGATGATGCATTTATTTTGTGTTTTTTAATTTCTTTTTCAATGTTATTTAATGGAATCCTTCACGAATGTTCCCCAGGCAATGTTAGGTTTCCCCGGAACATATTCTTTAGCTTTTTCAATAGCCAGTTTGGCAGCATGTTCTATGATCCATGCAAAGTTTTCTTCTCCTACAGAATTGCGGTCTGCATCAGGAGCCGGGTTGCAGAAATCAATCGCATAAGGAATACCGTCTCTTACAGCAAATTCCACGGTGTTGAAATCGTATCCTAAAGCTTGATTCATTTTAATCGTATAATCATGAATAGTCTTCAGTAATTTTTCAAGTTCTTCACCTTGGGTCTGATGCGTGGTGGCGTATCTCAAGTGAGGTGCATTTCTTGGCTCATAAGGCATAATGTGGACATATTTTTGGCCCAGACAGTACACTCTGTAATAATCGTCAAAGATAATTTCTTCCTGTACCATCATCACCAGCTGCTCGGTTTCTCCCAGTTTGTTCCAAAGATCATCCGGGTTTTCTACCCTGTACACATTTTTCCAGCCGCCGCCATCATGAGGCTTCATATAGGCAGGAAACCCTACATAATTGAAGATATATTCCCAGTCATGAGGAAATTTCAGGTTCCTGAAGGAAGTTTCTGAAGTATTGTCCGGTCTTTCGTGTGATGGAAGTAAAACCGTTTTAGGAAGCGGAATTCCCAGTTTTGACATCAGGGCATTGTTGAAAAACTTCTCATCAGCACTCCACCAGAATGGATTGTTGATGACATAAGTGCCGTTAAGGGCGGCATTTTTTAAATAAGCTCTGTAAAAGGGAACGTCCTGTGAAATTCTGTCGATGATCACTGCATAACCATAATCTGCACCCTGTTCCAGTTTATCAATAGTAACGGGTTCAGCGATGATATCTCCACCTCCCATTTCATTTACTTTGTCTATAAATGCCCAGGGAAACGTGTCTTCCATACCGAAAAGAATTCCTACTTTTTTTGTCATAATTTTTGTTTTTAAGGTGGGTGTATATTTTTTCTATTTGTCTTTTTATTGCTTTAAGAGAAAAAGGCTCCTATAAAAGTAGGGAAGACCATTCTCCATAGCGGCCAGTCGTGGCCTATCCATTTTCTTTCATCGTACCAGAAATCTATGCCTTTTATCCTGAGGATTTCAGCCATTTCAACATTTTTATCCCTGCAGATATCCTGATCAGAAGTGCTCAGTACAATATGCATATGTTTGTACTTCCAGGCTTCATCATTTCTTACAAACTCTCTTGGACAGTTGAAGTATACCAGATCATCAGTGTAGCCATCCATAAAATTCCTTATACTGAAGGCGCCGGAAAGGCAAAACAGATGAGAAACCAAATCCGGAAATCTGAAAGCAAAATTAGCGGCATGATAGCCTCCGAAACTGGCTCCGGCCACTGCTACACGATGTGTTTTATGAAGCTTTTGGATATAAGGCACGAATTCCTGGACCAGGAACTGTACATACCGTTCATAATTTCTTATTCTTTGCTGAGGCGAGATTTTTTCATCATAAAAACTCCAGCTGTCGATGGTCTGTACATTGTAAAGCTTTACCTTTCCCTGTTCTATAAACCAGTTGATGCTTCCGTTGAGATGAAAATCATGATTCTGGGTATACTGTCCCTGGGAAGTTGGAAACATAATGATAGGATGGCCGTAATGTCCGGTCACTTCTACTTTGAGACTTGTTCCCAATATATTTGAATAATACTCTGTATGTTCTATGTGAGGCATTTTCCTTATTTGGTTTTATCTTTTCTAAATTACATTTTAGGAGGGAATCTTTGATCAGATTGTATATTATGAATTCGATAACATTTTGAATATCAATGTCAAGTTTTATTGTTAAGAACTCAATTTATTACCTTTCGGAGGCAGAATGTTCAGCATATCCGCATGAATCATTTCAGCAGCAGAATCCAGCCTGTCCTGTACAACAGAGGCGTCTCCGGATTTATATACAATTCCGACATGATAGTCTATCGGAAGAAATTTGACAACCTCTTCACATTCAAAGCTGCTGTAATCCGGTTCTTTATCTTTAATCAGAGCTACAATCAGGCCTGAATAATAGCCTGTAGGCGGAGAAACGCTGTAATCATGACCTCTCAGAAGAGCATCTTCAATTTTAGCCCATTCTCTCCAGATATTGATGCCGCTTGATGCTTCAACCAGATCCGGAATATGAGCGCCGCCAACCCTGGATGAGGTTTCAAGGAAGTACCATTTTCCGTCTTCTTTTCCACGGATAAATTCTGTATGGGTGGCTCCGTTGACAAGTCCGAAGTTGGAAAGAACTCTGGCATTTATATCTTCCAGTGCCTTAAACTCTTCGGAATACCTTCCTAATGTTTTGGATCTGAAAACCCCACCTTCGTGAGAAACCTGCATGGGAGGAGCAAGATATTTTGAGGCAGAAGTGAATATTGTTTTTTTGTTAAAAGTAAGACTGTCCACATGGTAAACATCTCCGGGTTTAAAACTTTCCAGTAAAAAAAGATGACGTTCTTCTCCCAGTATTTCCAGGGCTTCAAGAAGCTGTTCTTTGGAGGTTATTTTCTTAATGCCCGATGCGGATGCTTCAGACCTTGGTTTCAATACCCATGGAGCAGGAACGCGGTCTGTAAATTCATCCACTTCGTTATCATTGAACACAGCGGTGAATTCAGGAACGCTGATCCCGGAATCCTTTGCTTTTTGCCTCATGGCAAGTTTATCTCTGAAATACCGGTGGGTTGTCTGTCCCATACCGGGAATACGGAATGTTTCTCTGATTAACGCTGCTTTTTCAACATCATAATCATCCAAAGCCACCACAGCATCTACTTTTCTGGTCTTCATCAGGTGGGAAAATCCCTGAATTAAATGTTCCAGATTCCATACGGAAGGCTTGAGCTCGGGCATATAGAATGTTTCATCAATCGCGTGCCAGGGCCAGTTTTTTTCTTTGAGGTTTTCGGAGGTTACAAGGATGATTTTATTGCCGAGCTTCTTCATTTCGTCCATAAAATCGTAGCCTTTGTAATAGCACGAAATACACACAATAGTTTTCTTCTCCATATAATGTTTTTTAAGATTTAGTGAATTTTCAAAAATAAAAGCATTTATATATTATTTTATTAATATCAAAAAATAAAATATTGTGCGTTTTTGAAAATCCACTAATCAATTATACAGAGTTTTTTTGTAAAAAACTAATTTTTAGTGATAATTTTCAATTAAATTCACCAGGAGCTGAACACCAAAACCTGTTGCTGCTTTTTCTTTTGCATAGCCCACACTTCCAAAGGCTACTCCTGCAATGTCTAAGTGCGCCCATTTAGGATGGTTCTCAATGAATTGCTCTAAAAATTTTGCAGCAATAATACAGTCTCCTACAGGTTTCAGAGAGATGTTTTTCATATCGGCCACATCAGACTGGATATCATCTTTCCAAACATCCCATAAAGGAAGATTCCAAACCCTCTGATTGGTCTGGTCACCGGTTTTGATTAAGTTGTTTTTCAGTTCCTCGTTATTGGAGAACATAGCTGCACAGGTATCTCCGAACATTCTCACTGAGCTTCCCGTTAAGGTAGCCAGGTCAATAAGGAAATCAGTTTTGTAGTTTTTAGAAAGATAAGACAAACCATCTGCAAGAATTAATCTGCCTTCCGCATCAGTATCAAGTACTTCAATTGTTTTTCCGTTGTAGGCTGTAATCACATCACTTGGAAGCAGGGCCTTTTCAGAGACCGCATTATCAGTAATAGGGAGAACAGCGACGATGTTTACAGGAAGCTGCATTTCTGCGGCATAGATTAACGTTCCCAAAACAGCCGTTGCTCCGCCCATATCGGACTTCATATAATGCAGATTGGCAGAGCTTTTTATTGATATTCCTCCGGTGTCAAACAAAATACATTTTCCTACCAGACCGAAAGTCTTGGCGTTTTTTGCTGTCGTTTTATATTCTAAAATAGTGAAAGCGGCATCGTAAGCACTTCCTTGATTCACAGAAAGATAAGCGCCTAATCCAAGTTCTTCACATTTCTTTCTGTTAAAAGCAGTGTATTTTAAGTCATATTTTTTAGCCAGATTTTTAAGGTATGCGCTTAAGATATCCGGTTTTTTAAGATTGGCTGGTTTGTTAAGCCAGTCCTGGCAGGCAGTTTGCCCGTTAACCAATGCTTCTGCTTTCTGGCTGATATGATCTAATTTTTTCTGGCTTAAATTTTCAAAGTGCAATTCAAATTTCGTATTCCAGAAAGCGTGTTTTTTATCAAAAGGGTAGTTGTAAGTTCCTGTTAAAAGTCCTTTTACAAACTCTTCGAACTGCTTTTCATTCAGGAAGTCAGCAAGGGCTAATGTAGGTACGGCCAGCAGTTTTTCTTTCTGTGTCTGTGAAAATTTAGCCGCCACCTGCTGGATCTCGAAATTTTGTAAGGCGGATTTTCCTAATCCAATGAAATACGTAATTCCTTCTTCATGAGCATTGACAAAAACTTCATATTTCTTTCCGGTGAAAAAATTGGAAATGTTTTTATTGAAATTTTTGCTGGTTTTTGTCCATTCTTCCTCCGTAAACAGTTGGAAAACCTGAGTGTAATTTTTGTTTTTTTTATTGATTAGTTTCATAAATAGATGTTATAATTTCTAAATTCATAAAGAGTGCCGCCTTCATTTTGTCCCTGTCCGGCTTACATTTTCTGCAGCAGTTTTTATGCATTTAGTTTCTGATGCTTTTTTGTTGTGGTTTTACTTCTACAGGATTTTCTGTGTTATCATAGAACAGCCATTCTATAGCCCTTGGGAACTCCTGAGACCAATAAAACTCATTGTGGGTGCCTTCAGGATTGATATTGGTTTTGAATTCAAAATCAAAAAGCTTTTTCTCTTCCCATCTTTTCAGATATTCTTCAAAAATATGAATTCTTTTGACCATTTTAGAACCTTCCTGGCCGCCGCCGTAGAGATAGATCTTCGTTTTAAACGGAACCCGGAAATTCATCATCGGAAAGTTGTTATTCGGTTCTACCCAAAGAGAAGGCGAGAATATCAGTAGTTTGGAGTACACTTCAGGATAAAGAAATCCGCTGTATATACTGATCAATGCTCCCAATGAACTGCCTCCGATTCCGGTGTTGTCGCGGTCTTTTTTAGTTCTGTAATTTTCGTCCACAAAAGGCTTTAAAGTATCTGCAATAAAACGGATGTACTTTTTTCCTTCAGAACCGTTAGCTACATGATCATTATCAAAAATATATTCTTTGATTCTTTCCTCACTGCCATGTTCTATCGCAATGATGATAAGATCGCCGCGCCCGTATTCAGCAAGAATGGATAGTTTTTTGTCGATTTCCCAATTCCCGAAACCGCTTCCTTCATTGAAAAGATTTTGTGCGTCCTGAAGGTATAAAACTGGATATTGTTTATCCGTTGTATGATAATCATAAGGAAGCAGTGCCCAAACCTTGCGGTAACGGTCAAGCTGCGGAATGTAAAAATTTTCGGAAATAACTTCTGCTATAGGATAATATTCTTCTTTGAACGGTCCCCAGTTCAGTCTCCATTTGTCTACAGAGTCGGACGTTTTACCAGCAGATTTTTTCGCTTTCCGGTTGGGAGTGATATTTCCATATTGATCCAGTTCTACGTTTTCCCAGCCTCCTTTTGTGAATTTGTATTCAATATCATCAGGAAGAAGCTGATCTTCGATTTCTATAAAATAACCGGAAGGATCAATTTGTTTAAGCTGGAAATTATAATCTTTGGGATTCCAGCTATTGAAATTTCCGGTAATAAATACCGGTCTGTCGTCTTTTTCTGCTGTATAAAGTTCAAACCTCATCGTTGTGTTTAATAAAATATTGATGTTAAATTTATAAAAAAGATTGTTTTGAAATCATAAAAAATGTGAGTTAAAAAATGATATATTTGATAGATAGACAAAACATGAAATAATCTTGATAATTATTTGATGAATAATTCATCGCTATTGTCAGTATTTTTCGTAGTTTCAGGGAAAATATAAATATAAACTGATCTTGATGAATTCTGTTAAGACCTACACGCTTTTCACCGATCATGATGTGTATCTTTTTAAAGAAGGTAGGCATTATAAGCTGTATGGTAAATTTGGAGCACATTCTGCAGAAAAAGAGGGCGTAAAAGGCGTATATTTTTCCGTATGGGCTCCTAACGCAAAGAAAGTTTCTGTGATCGGAAATTTTAACAACTGGAATCATAAAGATCATATTTTGTTTCCACGATGGGATGAATCCGGGATTTGGGAAGGATTTATTGAAGGGTTAACCTGGGGAACATTATATAAATATGCTATTGAAACGCAAGGAGGCGAAATTCTGGAAAAAAGTGATCCCTATGCGTTGAGCTGGGAACAGAATATTCAGGCGGCTTCCCTGGTTTCCACCACCTGGTACGAATGGAATGATCAGGAGTGGATGGATAACCGCTGGAAAAAAAACAGGCTGGAAGCTCCGCTATCGGTATATGAATTACATCTGGGTTCCTGGGTAAGGGAAGAAGATCAGTCCCAGCGTTTTTTAAACTATAGGGATATTGCGAAAAAGCTCGTTCCTTACATCAAAGAAATGGGATTTACCCATGTAGAATTCATGCCCGTGATGGAGTATCCTTACGAGCCGAGCTGGGGATATCAGATCACAGGGTTTTATGCAGCAACCTCGCGCTTTGGCTCACCACAGGATCTGATGTTTCTTATTGATGAACTTCATAACAATGACATAGGCGTTATTCTAGATTGGGTTCCGTCCCATTTTCCGGGAGATGCTAATGGACTTCACCGATTCGACGGTTCTTATCTGTATGAGCATGAAGATCCGAGAAAGGGTTTTCATCCAGATTGGAAATCGCATATTTTTAATTACGGAAGAAATGAAGTGAAATCCTTTCTGATTTCAAATGCCATGTTCTGGCTGGATCGTTATCATGCTGACGGATTGCGCGTGGATGCCGTGACTTCAATGCTTCATCTGGATTATTCAAGAAATGAAGGGGAGTGGGAACCTAATATATATGGAACCAATGTGAACCTGGAAGCGAAGGCCTTTCTACAGGAATTTAATACAGCTGTCTACAAAGAATTTGGAGATAATATCATCACCATCGCGGAAGAAAGTTCAGATTTTCCCATGCTTACAAAACCTGTTCATGACGGCGGTGTAGGATTCGGAATGAAATGGATGATGGGTTGGATGCATGATACACTGGATTATTTCAAAGAAGATTTTATTAACCGTAAATTTCATCATCATAAACTGACCTTCGCTTCCATGTATATGTATAATGAAAATTATATGATGCCTTTGTCACACGATGAAGTCGTACACGGAAAAGCAAGTCTTATTTATAAAATGAAAGGGGATGAATGGCAGAAATTTGCCAATCTCCGTACCCTGTATGTATATATGTATACCCATCCGGGAGCCAAGCTGCTTTTTATGGGCGATGAATTCGGGCAGACCAGTGAATGGAATTTTACAAGAAGCCTCGACTGGCATTTGCTGAAATATCCTGTTCATAAAGGAATGCAGGAAATGGTGAAGGAACTGAACCACTTGTACCGGTCAGAAACTGCCTTTTATGAAAATCAGTTTGATAGAAATGGTTTTGAATGGGTGGAAGCAGATGATCTGGAAAACTCGGTGTATGTCTACCTCAGAAAAGGAAAAAAGAAAGATGATGTACTGATGGTAGCTTTAAACCTGGCACCCAACGTATTGGATTATAAAATCGGGATTCCTACAGGCACCCACTGGGAAGTTGTTTTGAATTCCGATGATGAAAAGTACAGTGGAAGCGGAGTGGAGCCTGAAATCCTGGAAGAGAAGTATGAAGAGTGGAGAGGATACACCAAAACAATGACCGTGAAGCTGCCGCCATTGGCCGGAATAGTTTTACGTCAGAAGAAAGATAAAAAATATAAATTACACAGAATTAAACATAAGAGATAAAGAATGGTTATTTATCATTTAAGTACAGAATGTTATCCCGTAGCAAAAGTAGGCGGTCTGGCAGATGTGGTGGGAGCGTTACCAAAATATCAGAATAAAATAGCAGGAGTAGAAGCCAGAGTGGTAATGCCGTGGTACAACAAATCCTTTGTATATGATCATGAATTTGATCTGGTTTTTGACGGATTTATTCATCAGGCAGCCAATATGCTGCAGGTTCAGGTATTGAAAGAGAAGACCAATGTTTTGGGATTTGAACTGTATATGGTAAGAATTCCGGGATTATTGGACAGGGACAACCCTTATGGATACCAGGATGAAAACTTCCAGTTTCTGGCTTTCCAGCATGGCGTTTTGCATTGGCTTTCTGCGATGAAAATCCGCCCTGATGTACTGCATTGCCATGATTATCATACTGGTCTGGTTCCTTTTATGGTAGAAAACTGTTATGAATTTGAATTCTTAAAAGGAGTAAAAACAATAGGAACTATTCATAATGGCGAATATCAGGGCATGATGAGCTGGACTATGGCACAGTATATGCCTTCTTTTGATGGGTACAAATGGGGACTGATGGATTGGAACGGACTGATGAATCCTCTGGCCAGCATGATTAAATGTGCTGATGCTTTTACCACTGTTTCGGAAGGATATCTTGAAGAACTCTTTATCAGCTTCCGCGGGCTTGAAAGCCTCGTTCGTCAGGAATTCGGAAAGGCCTATGGAATCATCAATGGTATTGACACAGAAGTCTGGAATCCTGAAACCGATCCGATGCTTGATTTTAATTTTAACAGTACCAATGCAGTCGCTCAAAAGAAAAAAAATAAAGAAAATCTCTGTAAAGAATATGGATTAAAACCTGAACTTCCTTTATTCGCATTTATCGGAAGATTCGCAACAGAGAAAGGAGCAGATCTACTGCCGGATGTTGTATGGAGAAGCATTAAGCAGAGTTATGGCGCTTTAAATATTATGATTCTCGGATCAGGGAACACCTATATAGAAAATAAACTGAAAGAATACGATTATACGTACACCAATTTTGCATTGGATCTCGGATATAAAGAGCATCTTTCCCATAAGATATATGCCTCGGCAGATTTTCTTCTGATGCCTTCAAGAGTAGAGCCATGCGGACTGAACCAGATGTATTCCATGAGATATGGCACCGTTCCTGTGGTAAGATATACAGGAGGGCTCAGAGATACGGTGGAAGATATTTCAACCGGTGGAGCAGGACTGAACTTTACTTATCCGGGTGTAGATGATGTTGTACATGCTATGAACAGGGCATTGGCGATTTATAATCAAAAAGGAGTTATGGAAGATCTTATCCATGCCAATATGAATTTTGATTTTGCATGGGAGAAATCTGCAGAAAAATACATAGCTTTATATAATAGCTGATAGAGTGAAGATTTTCGGATTTCTTTCTGTGATAATGTTTATGCTGTTTTCATGTAAAGAAGACAGAGGAAGCTATCATGGAGGTTATTATTGGATCTATGGCTACGGTCTTCCGGCAACGGAAAGGTATGAAGCAATGGCTGGTATTGCCGAAAAATGGAAAATAAAGCATTACTCTGTAGGTGAATGTCTGGTAGAACCTGAAGAGATGAAGAGAATAGATGCTCTTAATAAAAGGACTTATAATGCCATAGAAAGAAAATATGGGAAAGGCTGGAGAGAAAAGTATCGTAAAGATGTCGACGGCTTTGTAATGAAGAGTGCTGATGTGATGGATGTACTTATTACAAATCCGTTCTTCAGCAATGAACTTAAAAAATATAATATTGAGATCTATAACCTGGATAAAGAGGTTTTAGTATTGAATGATAAAGATGAGTTTCGGGTGACTGTTTATAAAAACGAACTCCAATATGAAAACAAAGAATGCTTTAAAGTAGCAGTAAACACTAAGAACAGAACAGTAAACTTAATAAAATAAAACGCAAGATATTTATGAATCGAAATGTAATCTCTATTGTTTTAGGAGGAGGCAGAGGAACAAGATTATTCCCGTTAACGTATACGAGATCTAAACCGGCTGTTCCTATTGCAGGAAAATACAGACTGGTAGATATTCCTATCTCAAACTGTCTGAACTCAGGATTGAATAAAATTCTGGTGTTAACGCAGTTTAATTCTGCTTCTCTCAATTCACATATTAAAAATTCTTATCACTTTGACATCTTCAGCAAAGGCTTTGTCGATATTCTGGCAGCCGAGCAGAATGTGGAAAATGACAGCTGGTACCAGGGAACTGCAGATGCTGTCCGCCAGTCGATGAAGCATCTTGAAAAATATGATTACGACTATATCCTGATTCTTTCAGGAGACCAGTTGTATCAGATGGATTTCAGGGAAATGCTGGACTTCCATATTGAAAACGGAGGTGATCTCACTATCGCTACCATTCCGGTCAATGCAAAAGATGCCACCGGTTTTGGAATTTTAAAATCCGATGACGAAGGGAATATCACTTCTTTCCATGAAAAACCGGATTTTGATATGCTGGCAGGCATGAAATCTGAAGTTTCAGAAGAAAATAAACGCACCGGAAAAGAGTTTCTGGCTTCCATGGGGATCTATATTTTCACAAAGAATATCCTTAAAAAGATGTTTGATGAAGGGGCAGGTGATGATTTCGGAAAAGATATTATTCCAAGTTCCATTGGAAAATATAAGACATTAAGCTATCAGTATGAAGGCTACTGGACGGATATCGGAACGATTGAATCTTTCTACGAAGCCAATCTTGACCTCTGCCTTGATCTGCCGCAATTTAACCTTTTTTCTTCATCTCCGATCTACACCAGAGCAAGGATGCTTCCGCCGTCAAAAATCAATGGTTCCTATGTAAGCAAAGCTGTTTTTGGAGATGGATGTATCATCATGGCAGATAAAATTGAAAATTCGGTGATTGGAAACAGAACCAGAATTGACAAAGGAAGTACCATCGTAAACTCCTACGTTATGGGAGCTGATTTCTACCAGAATACGACAGAAATCGTCATCAATGACAGAGGAGGACGTCCGAATATGGGAATCGGAAAATACTGCTATATAGAAAAAGCAATCCTGGATAAAAACTGTTATATCGGTGACAATGTGAAGATTATCGGTGGAAAACATATTCCGGACGGAGATTATGGAACTTATTCTGTTCAGGATGGGATTGTGGTAGTAAAGAAAGGGGCTGTTATTGCACCGGGAACACATATTGGATAGGAGAATGGAAGTAAGAAGATGGAAGCTGGAAGTTATGAATGTCGGAATAGAAATGTTAGTTTTTCATAAGAAATCCTGACCTATTTTATTTGTTTGAAGAATTTTTCAATCAAAAATCGGGTAGCAATATCTGTCAAATAATAACTTCCCGCTTCCCGCTTATAACAAGGTTAATTATTGTTAAACATATAATCAGAGTGATCAGCATATTGGTCACTCTTTATATTTGTATTATTTTTGTGCGATGCGTATTTTTAAAATCTTAGCGGTAATTATTATTCTTTTGGGAGGAGCTTATGCTGCTTCCATGTACTATTTTGTAGACGAAAGTAAAAACTTTACGATTGAAAAAGAGATCGATTATCCTGTAGATAAGGTTTTTGCTCAGTTTAATAATCTTCAGAATTTTACAAGATGGAATAACTTTTTTACCAGCTCACCATCCATAGATATTGATTATTATACGCCTTACGAAGGACAGGGAAGTGCCATCAGCTATGCGGATCCTAAAAATGATACTGATGGAGAAATGTTCATCAGATATGAGAACCTCAATAAAACGTTGAAATACCAGCTTTTTGAAGATAAAAACGAAAATCCGACATTGGTTGATGTTAAATTCAAACCAGTTTCTGCAGAAAAAACAAAAATTATCTGGTATGTTCACACCCCCAAATTAGCGGTCTGGAGAAGAGTGCAAAACTTCTGGACTGAAGACCGTTTTGCTGAAAATATCAACAAAAGTATGGTGAATCTTAAAAATTCTTTAGGAAATAAAGTAGAAAAAGATAACCAGATGGCGGCTATCAAATATGATAGTCTTATGGTGGAAAATGAAGAAGACAAACTTTTGTTGGGAATTAATGTAAGTACTTCAAACAAGAAAGATGCTCTTTACAAAAATATTGTCATGAATTATAATAAAGTCTATAATTTTGTGACGATGGATCTCGGGAAAAGAGACGATGAATTCGGGTACCCGATCCTGATTACTGACGCCGATAATTACAAAGACAAAGAGGTTTCTTATTTCCTCGGAATTCCACTTTCCAAGAAAATCGGAGTGTCTGATAATAATTTCAATTTCAGGTCCGTAAATCCGTCTCAAAATTATGTAATTTACTACAAAGGGAGCTACGAGGGGCGAATTCGGGCCATTCAGCAGCTCATTCAGAAAGCCAAAAAAGACGAGATGCGCTTCGGAGATATCCGTCAGACCTTTATTGAACGTCCTATGGAAGGTCAGGAGGTGAATGTTAAGCTCTCATTATCAGTGTATAAGTGATTTTTTTTTAATTTATTTTTTCTTAAGTTTTTTTAACGGTTTCAGACTGTTCTAACTCGGTTTTTTTTATTAAATTTGAAGATTAATTCTACAAATAAATTTTAATAAATAGATAAACTGTAATAATGGACAGATTTTCATTCCTAAACGCAGCTCATTCTCAATTAATTGAGGATTTATACCAACAGTACTTAAAATTCCCGGACTCTCTTGAACCATCATGGAAAGCTTTCTTTCAAGGCTTCGATTTTGCTTTGGAGAACTACGGAGATGACGATAACACTCAATTTATTCAGGCTTCAGCCAATGCTGCCCCGGCAGTTCAACAACAGATTTCTCAGGCAGTATCCAACGGAGAAGTTCCTGAGCATATCAAGAAAGAATTTAAAGTAGTAAACCTTATTGAGGCTTACAGAACGAGAGGACACCTTTTTACAAAGACTAACCCGGTTAGAGAAAGAAGACACTATACCCCTACTTTAGACATCGAAAACTTTGGACTTTCTAAAGAAGATTTAAATACAAAATTCAACTGTGCGGTTGAAACAGGAATGAAAGAGCCTGCTACGCTGGCAGACCTTATCAAGCACCTTGAAAACATCTACTGTGATTCTATCGGAGTAGAATACATGCACATCAACAACGTTGAAGAAAAAGATTTCATCAAAAGATGGCTTCAGGTAAATGAAAACCATCCAAGTCTTTCTGCCAACGAAAAAACAGAAATTTTATTAAAATTAAATCAGGCGGTAGCTTTTGAAAACTACCTTCACACAAAATTTGTAGGACAAAAAAGATTCTCGTTAGAAGGAGGTGAAACATTAATCCCTGCTTTAGATCAGCTGATCTCAAGATCTTCTCAGTTAGGAGTAGATGAAGTAGTATTAGGAATGGCTCACAGAGGTAGACTAAATGTTCTTACCAACATTTTCGGAAAATCTTACAAGCAGATCTTCTCAGAATTTGAAGGAAAAGAATTTGAAGAAGATGTATTCTCCGGTGACGTTAAATATCACTTAGGTTCTTCTAAAAAAATCAAAACTGCTTCAGGAGAAGAAGTTTGTATCAACCTTACGCCAAACCCGTCTCACCTTGAAACAGTAGCTGCTTTGGTAGAAGGTATCTGCCGTGCAAAAGTAGATGACAAATACAAAGACTATTCTAAAGTATTGCCAATCATCATCCACGGTGATGGAGCTATTGCCGGACAGGGTATTGCTTACGAAGTGGCTCAGATGATGACTTTGGAAGGATACAGAACTGGAGGAACAGTTCATATCGTTGTGAATAACCAGGTTTCATTTACAACGAACTATATGGATGCAAGATCTTCAACATATTGTACAGACATCGCAAAAGTTACAGAATCTCCTGTAATGCACGTAAATGCTGACGATGCTGAAGCGGTTGTTCATGCCATCCACTTTGCTGCTGACTTCAGAGCAAAATTTGGAAAAGATGTTTATATCGACCTTTTAGGATATAGAAAATATGGTCACAACGAAGGGGATGAGCCAAGATTTACTCAGCCTAACCTTTATAAAACCATTTCAAAACATCCGAATCCAAGAGAAATTTATAAAGATAAATTATTAAAAGACAGTGTTACTTCAAATGATGTAATTGCTAAAATGGAAACGGAATTCAAAGCTCTTCTGGATAAAGATTTTGACGCTTCTAAAGAGATTGAGAAAAACGTAATGGATGTGTTCATGGCTGAAGATTGGGTAAACTATCCAATTGGTAAAAGAGGAGCAGTTCAGTTACCGGTAGATACAAAATATGATTTAGCGAAGCTGAAAGAATTGGCGCTTAAAATGTCTACACTTCCGGCAGATAAAAAGTTCATCAATAAAATTACAAGACTTTTTGAAAACCGTATCAAAGCTATTGAGGCTAACTCATTAGACTGGGCGTTAGGAGAGTGGTTAGCTTATGCAACACTTCTTGTAGAAGGTCACAATGTAAGAATCTCCGGAGAAGATGTGGAAAGAGGTACATTCTCTCACAGACATGCTGTAGTAAAAACAGAAGATACAGAAGAAGAATACATCCCGTTAAGACACGTTTCTGAAAACAGATTTGATGTATTCAACTCTCACCTTTCAGAATATGGTGTACTTGGTTTCGACTACGGATATGCAATGGCTTCTCCAAATACATTAACCATCTGGGAAGCTCAGTTCGGAGATTTCGTGAACGGTGCTCAGATTATTGTTGACCAGTATTTGGCAGCTGCAGAAGAAAAATGGAAAATTCAGGACGGATTGGTGATGTTATTGCCTCACGGTTCAGAAGGACAGGGAGCAGAGCACTCTTCGGCAAGATTGGAGAGATTCCTTACCCTTTGTGCTAATGAAAACATGGTAGTAGCCAATATTACTTCACCTGCCAACTATTTCCACTTATTGAGAAGACAGTTGAAATGGGCGTTCAGAAAACCATTGATCGTAATGAGCCCTAAATCTCTGTTGAGACACCCTAAAGTGGTTTCTCCGCTTGAAGATTTTGCAAACGGTGCATTCCAGCCGGTATTAGATGATCCTGCTGCAGATCCTAAAAAAGTAGAGAAATTAGTTCTTTGTTCAGGTAAACTGTACTTCGAATTATTAGCGAAGAAAGAAGAACTGAACTGTGAAAACATTGCATTAGTAAGATTCGAGCAGTTATATCCGCTTCAGACAGATGCTATTGAAGCGATCTTCAACAAATATGAAAACAGAAAACAACTGGTGTGGGCTCAGGAAGAACCTGAAAACATGGGGGCATGGTCTTATATCCTGAGAAACTTCAGAGATACAGGAATTCAGGTAGTTGCTCCGGTACCAAGCGGTGCTCCGGCTCCGGGTAGCCACAAAATGTTTGAGAAAAACCAAAATGCAGTGATCAACAGAGTTTTCGACAGAGATGATGCTCCTGCAAAAAGACCAGTAACAGCTTAATTTAAATAATAATCAATTAAAAAATAAAAAATACTCGATATGTCAGTTTTAGAAATGAAAGTTCCTTCACCGGGCGAATCAATTACAGAAGTTGAAATTGCAACTTGGCTTGTAAAAGATGGTGATTATGTAGAAAAAGATCAACCTATCGCCGAAGTGGATTCAGATAAAGCAACTCTTGAATTGCCTGCAGAACAAAGTGGTGTTATCACTTTAAAAGCAGAAGAAGGTGATGTGGTACAAGTAGGTCAGGTAGTTTGTTTAATTGATATGGATGCTAAAAAGCCGGAAGGTGCTGCACCTGCTGCTGAGGCTCCAAAACAGGAAGAGGCTCCGAAAGCTGCTGAACCTGCTAAACAGGAAGCTCCAAAACCTGCTACTCCGGTAGCTGCGCCACAAACTTATGCAACAGGAGCTCCATCTCCGGCTGCTAAGAAAATCCTTGACGAAAAAGGAATGGATGCTGCACAGGTTTCAGGAACAGGAAGAGACGGAAGAATTACTAAAACTGATGCTGAATTAGCAGCAGTACCTGCATTAGGAGGAAGCCCTCTTACTGCAACAGGTTCAAGATCTACTACAACGACTAAACTTTCAGTTTTAAGAAGAAAAATCGCTCAGAGATTAGTTTCTGTGAAGAATGAAACAGCGATGTTAACTACTTTCAACGAAGTTGACATGTCTGAAATCTTCAGATTGAGAAAACTATATAAAGAAGAATTTGCTCAGAAACACGGAGTGGGACTTGGTTTCATGTCTTTCTTCACAAAGGCTGTTACAAGAGCATTACAAATGTATCCTGATGTAAACGCATCTATCGATGGTGATTTCAAAGTAAACTATGATTTCTGCGATATTTCAATTGCGGTTTCAGGTCCTAAAGGATTAATGGTTCCTGTATTGAGAAATGCAGAAAACATGTCTTTCAGCGCTGTTGAAGCAAACATCAAAGATCTTGCTACTAAAGTAAGAGATGGTAAAATTACAGTTGACGAAATGACTGGTGGTACTTTCACCATTACAAACGGTGGTACTTTCGGATCTATGATGTCTACACCAATCATCAACCCTCCGCAATCTGCAATCTTAGGAATGCACAACATCATCCAGAGACCGGTTGCTGTTGACGGACAGGTAGTAATCAGACCAATGATGTATGTAGCCATGTCTTATGACCACAGAATTATCGATGGTAAAGAATCTGTAGGATTCCTTGTAGCGGTAAAAGAAGGTATCGACAACCCTGTTGAAATTCTAATGGGTGGTGACGAAAGAAAAGGCCTTGGATTATAGTTTTTAATAAAATTATAACATAATATATGATCTCGCCTTAAAAAAGGCGAGATTTTTGTATTTATTAAGAAAATACTACATGATGTTTTCAAAAATGACTTCCAATATCAAAGTTTCAGTAATACCTGAATATGATAGTAAAAACAGTTATCCATCCGAAAACCGTTACGTTTTTAAATACAATATCACGATAGAAAATGACGGAAGCTTTCCTATCAAAGTATTGAAAAGAAAATGGTTGATTTTTGATGTCGGATTCGGGTACACAGAAATTATAGGCGACGGAGTGATCGGATTGACTCCCGAGATAGGAACCAATGAAAATTTTGCTTATTTTTCCAATGTGATGCTTCGTTCCGGAGTAGGGAATATGAGCGGAAAATACTTGGTTAAAAACATGGAGACACAGGAAACTTTTGAAATTGATATTCCAAAATTCAATCTGCTGTCTGAAGTGTTGAGTAATTAATGATAGATGTTCTGTACCAAGTACAGGTTTTTACAAAGGAACCCGGGTTTCGTTTGTTTTTAAATGACTAAAGCTTTTTAATTTTTGCTTTCATATACTCATTTACTTCATCATTACTGGTGAGGAAGAGTTTTTCAAATGCCAGTAGAGATATTTTGGCACATACCTCCGCATCAGCTCCTGCTCTGTGATGGGTAAAATCAATTTGATGATATTCTGCTAATGGCTTCAGTCCATATTTAGGAAGATAATTCCATGATTTTTTGGCAAGCTGAATACTGCAAAGATAGTTCAGGTTAGGAGTAAACATTCCGTAATGCTGCAGGCATCCCCTTAAAACAGAGGCGTCAAACCCTGCATTATGAGCAATCATAAGACTTCCGTACATCATATCCTGAGCTTCATTCCATATTTCATCAAAGGTAGGGGCATCTTTTACATCCTCCGGCTGAATTCCATGCACCGCAACGTTAAATTTACTGAAATAGGGAAAACTTGGAGGTTTGATCAGCCAGGTCTTTGTTTCTACAATTTTAGAATCCTGTACGATACAAATCCCCATCTCACACGCTGAACTTTTCTCGTGTGTTGCCGTTTCAAAATCTATTGCACAAAAATCCATTGTCTTAAAATTATAATTTATTGCGGGGTTGTCTTTTGTTGCTGGTTCTCTGGTTTAAGGTTCAAAGTTTAAAGTTTAAAGTTTAAGGTTAATTAAAGTTATAAATTTTTACTCTAATAAATCCTTAGTTCACAATAGGTAAGAAAGTCGTAATTTTTAATCAATTCCTAATCCCTAATTCCTATTACCTGCAACCTATAACCTCTCATCTGCCACCTAAAAAATGCTTAAAAATCAGCCATTTTGATTGATAAAAAACCTTCTTCTGATGGCTTTGACGAAGTTTCCAAGTTCCCGGAATGTGACTATAAAACGCAAAGTGTGCTCTCAATACAGCCCACATATGGGAAATGCCATACTTAATTCCAAAATATACTCCGGCAATACCATCTAAACATAATCTGAAAAAAATCACCCAGATTACCTGTGAAAAGGGAAGATTTTTAAGCAGCATAGAAAGATTGTTTCTCATATTTAAATAAGTCTTCTGTGCACTCTGCTTGTTGAGTGTTCCACCACCTACATGATAAACTTTGGATTTTCCTGTATAATAAATCTTTTTCCCCGAATTGATAAGCCTCCAGCAAAGGTCAATTTCTTCCTGATGGGCAAAAAATCTGGCATCAAAACCATTCTGCTCCCAAAAATCTTTTGAACGGATAAAAAAGCAGCATCCTGATGCCCAGAAGATCTCCGTTTCGTCATTATACTGGCCTTTATCTTCTTCCAGGTCATCGAAAACCCTTCCCCTGCAATATGGATATCCAAGGTTGTCAATCAATCCGCCGGCAGCTCCGGCAAATTCGAAATAACTTCTGTTATGAAAAGATAAAATTTTGGGCTGTACTGCGGATATAGCTGGATTGTTTTCTAACAATTCCAACACAGGTTCTGTCCAGTTCTCAGTAACTTCTACGTCGGAATTGAGAAGACAGTAATATTCATGTCTGATGGATTTCAGTCCTTCATTATAGCCGCCTGCAAACCCATAGTTCTTATCATTTTTAATAATATGTACTGTGGGAAAATTCTTTTGTAGAAACTCAACAGAATCATCCGTAGAAAGATTGTCTATCACATAGATGTCCGCATTCTGAGAAAATTGAACTACACCCGGAAGAAATTTCTCAAGCCAGTTTCTGCCATTCCAGTTTAAGATGGCAATTGCCAGTTTTTTCTGCATGTCAACCTATTTTTTTTCGGAATCAAAATTTTTGATAGAGTCCTGATATTTCCATTTTCTATGTGACCAAAGGTAGTTGTCAGGATGTTTATGTAAAGTGTTTTCCAGTAATTTATGAAATTTTCTCACGACCTCATTTTCTGTAAACTTTTCACCATCCGGATATATTCTGTGATAATTAACCTGATAATAACCCCGTTTTACCTTTTTCATTTCACAATAGATGAACACAAGGTCCATTCTTGTGGCAAGCCTGTCATAGCCTATAAAAGCAGGAGTACGTTGATTTAGAAATTCTAATCCGTAAGTGACATGAGCGTGGTGAGGCGTTTGGTCAGCGACAAACATATACGCTGAGTCACCGTTGTTTTTAGATCTGAAAATATTCAGAATAACCTCATTGGCTTCCAATGCTTCGTTTCCAAATTTGTTCCGGACTTTCTTCATCTGATTTTCCCAGAAATCACTGTTTACTTTTCTGTAAACGGGATGGCAGTGTGCCTGAGGAATAATTCTTGCCAGTGCATTGATCCATTCCCAATTGAAAACATGACCTGCCAAAAGAATAATATTTTTACCTTCTTCTTTAGCTTCGTGAAATAAATGCTGATTGATGTGCTGCATTCTCACTCTGGATTCTGTTTCAGAAATGCTGAAAGATTTAATCGTTTCTACCAGATAATCTGAAAAATTAAGGTAGAATTTCTTTCGGATCTTTTTAATTTCTTCTTCAGATTTATCCGGAAAAGAGTTTCTAAGGTTTTGAGTAATAACCTCTTTTCTGTATCCCACAATATAATAATTCAGGAAGAAGATAACATCCGAAAAAACATAGAGTATTTTCAGCGGAAGCTTTGAGATCAGGAATAATATTTTGATTAGAAAATTCATAAAACACGCAAATTTAGTGATAATAAAATTATGGTTCTATTTTTGCTGAGGGATATATGTTATTTTTTTTACTTTTATATTATGAAAAAATTGATAATATTCGCTTCTCTGGGATTAAGTGCTTTTGCTTTTTCACAAGAAGTAAAGAATTCGCCTGATAACGGAAAACAAAAAACAGCTCTTATAGTGCCTGCAGAACAGGCAAAATTAGAGGCTCAGAAAAAGGCAGCTGAAGAAAAGGCTAAGCTTCCTAAACCTTATGACCCAAAAGCAGATGCTCAGGCTGATATTAATAAACTGATTGCTCAAGCTAAGAAAGAAGGAAAGAATGTGATGATCCAGGCTGGTGGAAACTGGTGTATCTGGTGTCTTCGTTTTAATAATTACGTACAGACTACTCCTGAACTGAAGGAATTAGTAGATAAGAATTATGTATACTACCATCTGAACTTTTCTCCGGACAATAAGAATGAAAAGGTTTTTGCCCAGTATGGAAATCCGGGTGAAAAATTTGGTTATCCGGTTTTTATCGTTTTGGATAAGGATGGGAAAATGATTAAGGTTCAGCAAAGTGATGTTCTGGAAGAAGGAAAAGGGTACAGTAAAGAAAAAGTAAAAGAATTCTTTACTACCTGGGCCCCAAAGAAAGGATAAAAATATAAAACTGCTTCAGAAATGAGGCAGTTTTTATTTTTGTGCATTGATTTATAGATATGTTATAATACAAATAGTTAAATCTGTACAAATATAACCTTCAGCATTACATTAATTTCTTTATCCAGCTTAATTTTTTCTCTGAATAAGGCGGATATTTGATATTCGGTTCTCCCCAGGTTGCTTTTTCAAGAACTGCTTTTGGGTGTGAAAAGGTTTCGAAACCATATTTTCCATGATAATTCCCAATTCCTGAATTGCCTACGCCTCCAAAAGGAAGATGATCATTACTTAAATGCATCACTGTATCATTGATACAGCCTCCTCCAAACGACAATTTACGGGTGAAATTCTCCTTTTCTTCAGAATCACTGGTGAAAAGATAAGCGGCCAGCGGTTTTTCGAGTTCTAAAATGGAGTTGAGTGCTGCATTATAATTTTTAAAACTGATGACTGGCAGGATAGGTCCAAAAATCTCTTCCTGCATAATGTCATCATTCCAGTCTATATGATTCAGAATAGTGGGTTCTATATAGAGTTTTTCTTCATCAAAATTTCCTCCTGAATAGATTTTTTCTTTATTGATAAGATGTATAAGGCGCTGAAAATTCCTTTGGTTGATAATTCTTGTGTATTGTTCAGAATTCTGATCATATTGAAACTCTTTGATATATTTTCTTAACATCTCAAGAAACTGTTCCTGAATAGTTTCTTCCACTAACAGATAATCTGGAGCTACACACGTTTGTCCGGCATTGAGGAATTTTCCCCACACAATTCTTTTGGCAGCCATTTCGAGATTGGCATTTTTTGTAACAATAGCCGGAGATTTTCCACCCAGTTCCAGGGTTACAGGAGTTAGGTGCTCTGCAGCTGCCTTGTAAACAATCTTTCCGACTTTCGTGCTTCCGGTAAAGAATATTTTATCAAACCTTAGTTTTAAAAGAGCTGTGGTTTCATCAATACCACCTTCATACACATACAGATATTCAGGCGGAAAGTTTTCATTGATGATTGCTGCCATTGCTTTCATTGTATTCTCTGCTATTTCACTAGGCTTCAGAATACAGCAGTTTCCGGCAGCCATTGCCGCAATAATGGGAGAAAGTGACAGCTGATAAGGATAATTCCACGCTCCGATGACGAGTACACAGCCAAGCGGGTCAGCATAAATTTTACTGCTTCCCAGTTGGTTGACAAGATTGGTTCTGACTTTTTTAGGCTTTGAAAGGGATTTTAAGTTCTTAAGATAATAATTGATATCATTCAGAATAAAAGACAATTCGGTGGTGAAGGTATCAAATTTTGATTTTCCAAAATCCTTGTTAATAGCCTCATACAGCATATTCTCATGAGAAATAATAAGGTTTTTAAGCTTTTCAAGATACATTTTCCGGAAAGCAAGGCTTTTGGTTTGCTGTGTTTTGAAAAAATCTCTTTGCTTCAGTAGAATACTCTCAATTTCCATCGGTGACTTTTATATTATTAAACGTTCTTATTTTCTGGATCGTATAGGTTGGAAATTTATTAATAATAATTAAATATTGATCTAAATAAAATCATTTTATATTATTTTTTAATTAACATAATGATAAATATTATAAAATTCATTATTTGGTGATAAAAATTTTGTAGTTTTATTTATATAAAATGTAAGGATGAGAAAATTACTCTATTTATTCCCTTTATTCTTTTATTATCTCAGTTACGCACAATGTACAGGCTGCGATGTTCAAAACCCTACCGACCCCAATTATCATTTTCCTGATAATACAACGGTCTGCTTTACTTCCGATATGACATTCAATAATCCAACGTTCGGGACAAATGCTAAGATTTGCATTGCTTCCGGTGTTACCTTGCAGTTTCAGAATAGTATAAGCGGAGCGGGCAATGCACCTGTAAGCCTTGAAGTGCATGGAACACTCAATTTTAATCAGACCATAACGAGTGTTGCCAATCTCAATGTTCATGTTTACGATACCGGGAATATAACAGTAGGAGGAGGGAATGGAAATCTCACCATAGACGGACAGATCAATGAAATTGTCAATGAGGGGCTTATAGAAATGGGAGTTTTGCAATTAGGTAATAATTCCAACAATAAGATTGATAATTTTGGAAATCTGAATATTAACGGAAACCTGAATATGAGCAGTTCTGCTACCACTTTATTCAGGAACGAAGGGGGCGGATTGATATTTATCGGCGGTAACTACGGGAATAACGAACAGAGTGTGTATGTCAATTGTGGAACCATTATCTCTCAGAACGGATTTAATATTAATGGCGGTAAAATTATCAATACTGGAATTTTTACAGTTGGAGGAGATATTAATTTGTCCGGAAGCAGCAGCGAAATTTATAATTTTGGACTTTTTACTTCCACGGGAAATATGAATAATGCCCCTGCTGATGCGGTTATTTATAATGAAGGAGAACTGGCGCTGAACCAGTATCAGGGAGGGAATGCTGCCATTCAGGGACCTTCTTCACCTACAAAAAAAGGATATATAGTGTTGCAAAATCCTATTCAGGTGGGAAATGTTGCTGTAGGGCCCAATCTTGATTTCAGAAGAACAACAGGTGTTTCTGATCCAGGCACGGTTTTCATGAACAGTAATCCAACCTTTCTGACGAATGTTACCTATGATTGCGCTTCTACCAACAGCTGTAGTGCGCCTTTGATCATTAATCCCGGATTTTGTCCTGCCATTAATGGAGATTTTCCCCCGATGGCGGTAGATGATACCTATACTATTGCTGCAGGAGGATCTTCTGTGGGAATTGTACTGGATAACGACTTTGAAACGTATGGCGGAGCACAGGCAACCCTTTCCAATGTTATTTTATCTCAGGTATCCACCTCAAATCCCAATATTTCATTGAATACTACGGATGGACATATTCTGGTAGCTCCGGGAACTCCTCCAGGCAATTATACTTTAGTCTATCAGATCTGTCAGACAGCTTCTCCGTCAAATTGTGACACGGCAACGGTAACTGTTACGATTCAGGGGACTGTACCTTGTTATAAACCTGCAGCTACAGCGGGAACTGTTCTTACTCCGGATTTTGGAATCACTTCATTAAGCAGGGCAGATAAAGGAGGAAACAACTGGCCGGGTGTACGAAAAGGTGCGTGGGCTGTACTGGAATCAAAAAATAAAGGCTTTGTTCTTAACAGGCTTACCGATGCTCAGGTAGCAGCCATTCCACAGGCAGATCTTAAAGAAGGAATGATGGTTTACAATACCACACAAAATTGTCTGCAGGTTAATATTGACGGAACAGCTGCGGGCTGGAAATGTTTCAATACCCAAACCTGCCCGGATTAACCAAAAACTGAATCGTTATGAAAAAAATAGTCTTAATCATTATAATAACAGCCTCCGGAATTTTGAATGCACAGGTTGCTTTAGGGAAAACTGTTTTAGAATCAGCTTCATCATCTATTGAATTCGGGAGTGAGAACCGCGGGATTGTTCTTCCCTGGGTAACTAATACCTCGGGCATTCAGAATCCTGAGAATGGTACTCTGGTTTTTGATATTTCGGATATGAAGGTGAAAGTGTATCAGAATAACCTTTGGAAAGATCTTTCGGTAGATACAACAGGTACTGCGGATACAAGTCTGCAGGATAGTCTGGCAGATCAGCCTGATGCAAAAGTTTCCGTAGGAACACCATCTTCCGTTTCAGGAATTCTGGTGCTCGAGGATAATAATAAAGCCATGATTTTACCGAAAGTAGCTTCTCCTCATCTCAATATTATTTCTCCTGCAGCCGGCATGATGGTTTATGATACCCAGAAAAAGCAATTAGCAGTTTTCAATGGAACTGTGTGGTCTTTTTGGGGCGAGTAATTCTACATAATATTTCGTACCGCTATTTTTACAGGATGATACAACAGCAGCCCAATTGCAGTAATAAGAGCCAGCCAGAACAGACCCGTGAAAATTTCCATATTGGAAAGTAGAATTGACTGAGCTGTTATTTTAGCTTTAAAAGCACCGGCTGTCATGGATAAAGAATCGTTAACCGGTAGTTTGGAAATATTGGCTCCAAAGATTTGACTCCACTGATTATAGAAGACAGGATTCGTATCTGTGAGATTAGCGCTAAGACTGTCGGAATGTTTTAGTGTTAAAAATAACATCAGATTTTGCATCAAAGCATAACCGATAGCGGTTGTCCAGAAACGGGTGGTTGTTCCCAGCGCAGTAGCATTGGATACATATTCTTCCGGAGTTCCTGAAATCAGAAAGAAAACAAGCGGTGTAAATAAGAATCCCTGAGCAACACCCTGCAGAAATAAGGGAGGACAGATGGTAGAAAGGGTAGTGTCAGGATAAAAAGTATAGGTAAACCATGCACAATCTATGGCCAGTAAAAGAAATCCGGTGAAGAAAACAATCCTTGAGGAAATTCCCCTAACCAGACAGATTCCTGACAACAAAATACCCAGAAGAGTTCCTGCTACATTCCAGTACTGGATGTTCACAATATAATCCCAGGGCCATTTCCATACGGTAGCCATGATGCTGTAGACATTATTCAACCCGGAACGGATCAGATAAAAAATGAAAAACAGGATCATTCCCACAATGACATTTTTGGAACTGAAAACTTCGAAATGGAACAACGGTCTCTTGGAATTTCTTTGTTTCAACATAAATAAGCCTCCGGAAAGAAGAAATATAAACAGACACATGATAATGGTATCAGACTCGAACCACATCAGTCTTTTACCATAAATAATGGCATAGCCGCCAGCCTGCAGGCATACCCAAAGAAGAAACCAGCTTGTAATATCCAATTGATACAAAGGTTTTTTAGGAAAAAACCGGTTTCTGTTGAACAGAGCAATACCGATGATCAATACAAACACATGGAAGTAGACCATCATCAGAACCATATGTTGGAAATCATAATCTTCAATACTTGATTTTAACAGGGAAGTCGTAATAGTTCCTCCGGTCAGCATAATCGTATACATAAAAAGATATGCTAAGACTTTGGCGTGCTTTGTTTTTAATTCTGCGATAATTAAAGGCAGGAAAATAGCACCTTCCAACAAACCGAAAATTCCTTCCAAAAACCGGATCACCAATATAACATGATAATCATTGGTGACTGATAAAATATAAAGAATAATCACGGAAATGGAAGCCATCAGCAAAACATAGTATTTCACGCTGAAATAGGCCATAAACCTCTGTAATACTAAAAGGGTAACCACAAATGTCCCGTACATCAAAATCATTAAATACTGGATGTCATCTGAATCTACATCCATAAAAGAAGATGTGAAGGCGCTGTTAGAATGTAAAAGCGACAACAACATCAGGTGGGGAAACAATGCCAGTATAAGAAGAGGCAGTTTCAGCCATTGTGGTACCCATTTATGATAAACTGAATTGTGCTGCATAATTTTTAGAAGCATTAAGCTAAAAAACAAAATAGCAAATTGCTATTGAGTTGTGTTTGAAAAACGCGAAAAGACAAAGGGCAAAAGGGTGTAAAAGTAAAAGGTAAAACGGCAAATATGCTTGAAGAAAAAATTGGCAGATTTGCTATTTTGCGGTTTGCCTTTTCGCTAAAAAAATAATTTAATTTGAAAATTTGAAATTGGGAGAATTTGAAAATTAAATTAAACCGAATATTTTATACACTAATACTCTAATACTCTAATACTCTCAAACACTCCCACTCTCAAACTTAAATCTTCTTCGCGCTCACCAGAACATTCATTCCGGAAAGCAGCTTTTCATTGTTTTTGTTATTATCCAGAATAATTTTTACAGGAAATCTTTGTTCTATTTTCACAAAATTTCCGGTGGCATTATCCGGTTTTACCAAAGAAAACTGAGAACCTGATGCAGGAGAAACGGAAAGAATTTTCCCTTTAAACTCAACATCGGGATAAGCATCCGCAGTAATAATTACTTCCTTGCTCTGATCAATCTGCCCAAGCTGTGTTTCTTTGTAATTGGCAATGATCCATTTCTCTTTGCTGACAATCTGTACCAAGGCCTGGCCTTCTTTAATCAATTGCCCTTCCTGAATGGTCTTCTTTCCGACCCATCCGTCATAAGGAGCCATAATTACGGTATAAGAAAGATAAAGCTTCGCATTGTTAAGACTGGCAGAACTCTGCTGGATCTGGCTTTTTACAGGGGCAACTTTCGTTTGTTGTTCGTTCGCTCCTGCTTTTACGGCATTTTTCTGCTGTTCCAATGCTAAAAGATTGGCTTTTGATTGTTCATAAGAAGCTTTTACATTCTCAAATTCCTGTTCGGTAGCAGCATCTTCTGCCAAAAGGTTTTTATATCTTTTAAAATCCTGTTCCGTTCTCCAGATATCAATTTTTGCAGAGGCAATTTTAGCATCAATAATCTTTGTATCACTTTCTTTGGTGCTGACACCGCTTTCAATAGTGCTGATGGTTGCTGTATTGGCATGAAGATTCGCTTCAGCCATGTGTACCTGATTCACAAACTCTCTGTTGTCGATGACAATTAAAGTGTCGCCTTTATGTACAAACTGATTTTCGTTAAACCGTATCGTTTTGATGAAACCTGATACCTTGCTGGATACAGGCGTAATATATTGCTCGATCTGTGCATCATTCGTTGTCACATTCTTTCTCGAAAAAAGATAAAAACTGATCATTCCCGTGATTCCGCTGATGATCAGAATCCAGGCCAGTAAAGTAATGGACTTGTTGATTCTTTTTTCCTTTTGTGTCAATTGTTTCTGTGCCATAGTTTTTATAAGTTTCCAATCGTATATTGGAGTTGGTAATATTTAAGTTGTCTGTTGATTTTAACGGAAATAAGATTAGATTCAGCTTCCAGATAAGCATTGTCTGCGTCTATCAGTTCAGTGATGAGACTTAGCTTATTGGCATATTTTGTTCTTACAATGCGGTAGTTTTCCTTAGCCTGGTTAATCGCTTCTTCAGCAATTTTTACCTTCTGGTCTGTCTCTTCAAACTTTTTATAAGCCTCATAAACATTGTGTCTTACATTTTCCTCATTTTCTTCAATCTGAAGTTTGGCAAGATCAATATTTTCCCGTGCTTCCTGCATTCTGTATTTATTTTTGTACAGATTCTCGATAGGATAGGTAAGATTTACCCCCACCATTCCCAACCGATACGCATAAGGTTCCGGAGGGAAAAACATCATGTTCGGATACTTTAGGAAATATTCTCCGCCAGCGGTAATTTTGGGTAAATAATTCGCTTTGGTAATCTTTTGATCCAATTCTTTAAGGGAAAGATTTTTATGGGTGATTTCAACAGACTCATTTTTGTTTAAAGCTGTTTCTGTAAGCTCATCAACATAAGGAATGGCAGCATTGTCTGAAATAAGATCTCCTGTATTGACGTGCATTTCCTGATTTTCCGGAAGCGAAAGAATCGTTTTCAGTTTGTGCTCTGCAATCTGAATATCGTTATCCAGTTCCGTCCAGCTCATTTTATGATTGGAAAGTTGTAAAGAAGTTCTTAAGACTTCATTGACCGTTACAACACCATTAGCTTTCAATGCTTTTACCTGCTTGATATTGACGGAATCTTCCTTCATTTTATCATTAATAAGACTCTGCTGCTCTTTTAAATGATGGATCTGTAGAAAAGCCGTAATGATGGTCATTTTAAGCTGTCTCTCATCGAGATGGGTTTTTAAAGCAGAAATTTCAGTGTCAATAGCCGCTTTCCTTTCTGTATTTTTGATTTTCCCTCCCATATAAACCGGGATCGATGCTGATAATGTAAAATCATACATTCCATTGATTACATCATACTTGGTGGCTTTATTAAATACACCATTCTGATGCTGGAAAAGGTTGGTTACCTGATTATAGCTTGTATGAAATTCAATGTCCGGGAGTTTCTCCATCTTGAGATCTTTCTCTTTGGTCACGGACATTTCCTGTTTCAGATGACTGATCTGTATGTTTTTGTTGTTTTTCAAACCAATCTCTACAGCTTGCTGTAGGCCGAGATGCTGGTAATCGATCATCTGTGAATGTAAAAAACTGCTCAATAATAAGCACAACGCAATGCACATATACCGGCATGCGTTCAATATGATATTCATAAATTAATTAAAGGATTTTTGCTAAAATGATTTTGATGCAGCAAAGTTACGATGAGATGCTACAGACCCTATTTGTGAAAACAGAAAAATATTTGCTCATTTACGCCAATTTAAAAATTCTTCTTACCTTTAGAGTATGAACGACAGCCATTTTAAAGCGGTAGAAGAAGATGATGCCGAATTTTACATCTATCATGTGCTCACAGGAAATGTTACCACAGAGATTCATTATCACAGTTCAGCACAATTAGTCTATGCAGAAGGCGGTATTGTGCATGTTTTCACGGATCAGAAACACTGGTATCTTCCTGCCAGATGCTTTATGTGGATTCCTGCCGGTACACCGCATTATATTTTTTCAACCAGCCCCAAGGTTGATTTGTATAACTTTTATTTTAAGAAAGAAGAAAATGAAAGTGGCTTTTTTGATGAAATCAATATTTATTCTGTCAATAATCTCCTTCGTGAGATGATTTTCTTTACTAAAGACTGGGATGGGAAAATCACAAAAAATGATACCTCAAAATATTATTTTCTCAAAGCTCTTAAAGGAGTTTTACAGGAAAAGAAACATAAACATCTGGCATTTCCGATACAGCATCCTTTCCCAAAAGATGAAACATTGCTGAAGATTGCAAGATATATTCATGCTAACCTTGAGAAACCCCTCACGATTGAATCTACGGCAAAAGAATTCGGAATGAGTACAAGAACCCTTTCCAGGAAATTTAAAGAGATTCTGGGCATGAATTACGTTCGCTTTCTGAGAGCGTTGAGAATTACCCGTTCCCTTGAGCTGATGCTGGAAGGAAAATACAATATGTATGAGATTGCCATGATGGTTGGGTACAACAGCCTCTCGTCTTTCAGTAATATCTTCAAAAAGGTAATCGGAATGGCACCTACGGAGTATCAACATAAATTGAGAGGGGATAAGTAGTGAGTGGGAGTGTTTGAGTTTCGTGATTCGGGTTACGGGGCAGCGGGTTTTATAATGCTGGATAATATCTCTACAGATTTTCTTTTGAGCTAAATAAGGCAAAGAAAAAGCTATTTAGCGAGTAATAACAGTTAAGATTTCCTACATTCCCCTTCTCTGAAGGGTGGATTTTGCAAAGCAGAAAGACGGGGTAGTTCAATAAAAAACCACCTCAATAAATTGAAGTGGTCTTGTATTGTGAGAAATTCTCAGTTGCTTATTAAGCTTCTTCAGTTTTAGCTTCTTCAGTTTTAGCTTCTTCTTTTTTAGGAGCTGCTTCCACTGGAGCATCAGATACGATATCAAACTCGTAGTTGTACTCAACATTTCTGTGAAGTCTGATAAGAGCTGCGAATTTACCAGTTCTCTTGATCGTGTTACCAGGAATCTTGATGTATTTTTTCTCTACAGAAACACCAGCTTTTTCTAAAGCAGCAGATAGATCAGCATTGTTGATAGATCCGAATAATTTGTCACCAGCACCTACTTTTGCAGGGATCGTGATAGAAGTTTTCTTCAATTGCTCAACTACAGCGTTAGCAGCAGCGATTAATTTAGCTTCTTCTTCTTTTCTAGCTTCTAATGTAGCTTCTAAAGCAGCTTTGTTTTTAGGTGTAGCTAAAAGAGCAATTCCTTGAGGAATTAAGAAGTTTCTAGCATAACCTGGCTTTACGTTTACTGTATCAAACTCAAGTCCTAAGTTTTCTACGTCTTTTTTTAGGATAATTTCCATTGTTGTTGTCCTTTTTTAGATTTTAGTTTTATATCTAAAATCAAGTTAGAATTAATGATGTATTCAGCAACAAAAGAAGAGGAAAAACCTCTTCTCTTATTTATTTTTGTCTTATTTCAATAAGTCAGCTACGTATGGTAGTAATGCAAGGTGTCTTGCTCTTTTGATAGCAGCAGAAACTTTTCTTTGGTATTTTAAAGAAGTTCCGGTGTATCTTCTTGGTAAAATTTTACCTTGCTCGTTTACAAACTGTAATAAGAAATCAGCATCTTTGTAATCAACGTGCTTAATTCCGTATTTTTTGAATCTACAATATTTCTTTTCAGATTTTGTATTGATATCAAGCGGAGTAAGGAATTTTACTTCTGATTCTCCTCCAGCTGAGGCTTGTTTAGCCATTTCATCTATTGCCATGTCTTGTCTTTTTTAAAAAATAGGGTTAATAATTAAGCTTTAGCTGCTTTTACTTTAGCTCTTCTTGTTACAGCGTACTCTACAGCGTGCTTGTCAAGTTTTGTAGTAAGGTAACGGATTACTCTTTCGTCACGCTTAAATGCTAATTCTAAATCAGCAACTACAGTACCTTCTCCTTTAAATTCGATTAAAGTATAGAACCCATTCTTTTTCAATTGAATCGGGTAAGCTAATTTTTTTAATCCCCAGTTTTCTTTAGCAACGATTTCGCAGTTCTTTTCTTTGATTAGATCTACATACTTGTTCACTGCTTCCTCTACCTGTGCCTCAGATAGAACGGGAGTTAAAATGAAAACAGTTTCGTAATTGTTCATAATGTTAAATGAATTTGTTAATTATTTCGAGGTGCAAAAGTAGAAAATATATTTCTTATATGCAAGAGGAGCGGTGAAATAGTTAATGTTTCGTGAGAATATTTATTCACCTTTGCTATAGGTTCCCGGATTCTGTTCATCCCGGTCTCTTATTTCTGTCAGGAAATTCACCTTCAAAACATCATATAAAGAATGTCTGCTTACCAGGATGGAAGCAATAGAAGAAACCATTCCTGCAAGCATAAGGTGGAATATCAATGAATGTCTGTCTGTCATTTCCAGCACGATAATCGCTGAAGTAAACGGGGCTCTTGTAATTCCGGTAAGGAAAGCAACCATTCCGCCCAGAATCACCACATTGGTTTCGTTGGGTGTTAAATGAATAATTCCTGAAATAACAGAACCTATACTTGCTCCCGCAGTAAGAGCCGGAGCAAAAATTCCGCCGGCACCTCCGGAAGTAAAGGAAAGGGCAGGCCCCAGCATTCTCAGAATGGGAACATACCAGTCTTCATGTTTATCTTTAGTAAAAAGGACACGCTCCATAATTTCTTTTCCTGATCCCAGAACTTCTCTGTTGATGAAATAAGCGATGGAAGCGATAATTAAGGCACAAATGATCAGAAAAACTATATTGGCTTTATCTGTTTTCAGTTTTTTTTTCTTCCAGCTATTGATTTTAAGCATGGTAACAGCTAGCTGGCTAGCCATAATGCCGGCAGCAACAGCAACCAGTATAATAGGAAACATCACCATTAAGGAAACGTCATTGGTTTTTGGATATCCTAAATATAAATAAGATCCTGCCAATGTTTGCGCAGTAAGCCCTGCAATAATTACCGCAGTAAATAAGGCCGTTTTAAAATAATTAATATGAGTTTTTGACAGCTCTTCCACAGCGAAAACAATTCCTCCCAACGGAGTATTGAACGCTGCTGCAAGTCCTGCTGCCGCTCCTGTCATAATCATATTTTTTTTGGAAATCTTTGGCCACCATTCGGGAAGGTATTCATTCACTTTTCTGAAAACAGAGCCGGCAATCTGAATGGTAGGTCCTTCACGTCCTACAGCACCTCCTCCGATGACCAGAATAACGGAGGAAAGGATTTTGAAAAATATAATCTTAATACTTAAAAGATTCCGGATTTTCCTATGTTCTTTCGGATTGGCCAGTTCTACAGCCGCCATCACCTGAGGAATCCCGCTTCCTTTGGCATTCGGCGCAAATTCTTTCACCAGCCACCAGGAAAGTACAAATCCAACAGGTGCAATAATAAAGATCATCCATGCGTGCCAGTCGAAAATGAAATTCATCAGATGTTCGCCCCATGCAAATACCTGTGCGTACATCACAGCAAAAAAGCCTGTAATTACAGATCCTATCCAAAAGGGAATGGCCTGAAGCAGATTATGCTTCAGCTGTTCGTTCCGGATATTATCGAAGGAATTTTTGAGGGATCTTTTTATGAGGACGAAAATTTTCAGCATTTGTCAGTTTAGAGATGTAAAAATACGTGATCTTCTATAATATAATGAGTATCTATTTCAAATAATATTTGTTTTAAAATTAATACTAATACCTTAAACTTCCAAAAAATATTTAAGTGTTAAATTATCAAATTAATAAATAAAAATTGTTTTTATTGAATTTTTATTGTTTGTTTTGTTTGTTTTTTAATCTTATGAGTTTTTATGAGTCTAATTAATAAAAACAAAAAAAACCTCCGATTACATCGAAGGTTTAGTATTTAAAATCAGCAAAAATTACTTATTACTGATTCTCATTACTTATATTTCTGTGTTCAGATCCCAGTTTTCCAGGTAGTCGTGAACGTGCTTCAGCATCATTCCTCCCAGAGAACCGTCTACCACTCTGTGGTCATAAGAGTGAGACATGAACATTAAGTTTCTGATTGCGATTACGTCTCCGTCAGCTGTTTCAAGAACTGCAGGCTTCTTAACGATCGCTCCGATGGCTAAAATAGCTACCTGAGGCTGAGGAATAATCGGTGTTCCCATAAGGTTTCCGAAACTTCCTACGTTAGAAATTGTATACGTAGCCCCTTGAGTATCTTCTGGTCTCAATTTCTTGTTTCTTGCTCTGTAAGCTAAATCGTTGATTGCTTTTGCAAGACCTGAAAGAGATAACTGATCAGCATTTTTGATAACAGGAACAATAAGGTTTCCGTCCGGAAGGGCAGTCGCCATACCGATGTTGATGTTTTTCTTTTTGATGATGTTTTCACCATTTACTGAAACATTGATCATCGGGAAATCCTGGATTGCCTTCACTACCGCTTTTACGAAAATAGGCATGAAAGTCAGTTTTTCACCTTCACGTTTTTCGAATACAGCTTTGTTTTTATTTCTCCATTTTACCACGTTGGTAACGTCAGTTTCAATGAAAGAAGTAACGTGTGGGGCAATTTGTTTTGCTTTCACCATGTTTTCAGCGATGATTTTTCTCATTCTGTCCATTGGAATGATCTCATCACCTGCACTTACCGGAATAGTAGCTGCCGGAGCTGATACTGCCGGTTGTGGAGCAGAAGCTGTCTGTACCGGAGCGGCCTGCTGAGCTGGCTGGCTTCCTCTGTTGGCAACATAAGCTAATATATCTTCTTTGGTAATTCTTCCTTCCAAACCGCTTCCTTTGATAGATTTCAGTTCAGTTTCAGAAATTTTTTCCTGTTGTGCGATAGATTTTACAAGTGGAGACAGATAAAGATCTCCTGAGAATTCTACGTTTGAAACAGCTACTGTTTGCAATGGCTCTTCAATCGCTTTTAAAGTTTCAGCATCCGGAGTAGCCGTTGGAGTTTCAGTTTTTACTTCTTCTGAAGCTGTACCTTCTCCTTCAATTTCTAAAATAGCAATGGCTTCACCTACTTTTGCAACTTCATCTTTTTGCTTTAAAATTTTTACAATTTTCCCCGAAACTGGTGTCGGTACGTCTGAATCTACTTTATCTGTTGCAATTTCTACTACGGAGTCATCCTCCTTTACGTTATCACCTTCATTGAATAACCAAGTGATAATTGTCGCTTCCATAACACCTTCTCCCATGGAAGGAAGCAATAATTTGTATTCTGCCATTTTTGATTTTTAGATTTTGACAAATATATAAAAAAAATCGGTTTTTTTAAGAAATATATAATCTTAGCTGAATTCGATATAAATATTTTCTCCCACATTCAGTCCAAACAGGCTTTTAGCACCGTTTTTCTTGCTTCCTTTGTAGATGGTAAGCTCCAATAACTGACTATCATTGAAGATCGCTGCAGACTGTCCGTGGAATTCGGTCTCCCTTTTCCAGTCTGAAACAACTTCTGTATGGCTGGAAAATATTCTTGAAAGGCTTAAATTTCTGAATTTTATGGTAAAACTGTTGTAACCTTTACTGATGTTCTCAAAAAAATCTTTATTGATATTTGATATTATATTTCCGAAATTATCAATATAAGTCACTTCACCAATAATCATCCCTTCCGATTCATTATAAACCGCCCGCGGGAACATCAGCTGTTTTGCTGTGCTGATTTTTCTTCCTATCACTTCAGGAAGTCCGCCATTGGCAAGATGCACTGCTGCAGGAACAAAAATGTCCGTAGAAGTAAAGTTGATAACGTCGTCAAAACGATTGTTCAGCGTAAGTTCGTAGATGGCTTCCGGTTTTATATCAAAAAATATAAGGCTCAAAAGGCCGTTGTCTGCCGCCAGGAAGTAAGATCCGTCTGCTTTATAGAGGATATTCTTTCTTGATTTGCTGTAAAAACTGTCTACAGAAAGAATGTGAATGCTTCCTTTGGGAAAATATTTATAAGCATTTCTTACAATATATGAAGTCTGTATAAGATTGAATGCCTGGATTTCGTGGGTGATATCAATAATATTAACCTCAGGGTTTAGAGACAGAATTTTGCCTTTCACAGCAGCAACTCTGTAATCTAAATTTCCGAAATCCGAAGTAAGGGTAATAATTGACATGAGCAATTTATAGAATAGTGTAGTATTGCAAAGTTATTTAAAATAAAAAGAAAGCCCGAAAGATTGTTGAAAAGAATTTGATATAAATTTGAAAAAAAGCTTTAATTTTAAAATCTAAAAATAAAAATACTGCATGTTTGAATTAACATATGATTTGGAAGATATCGATGCGAAAATCTTCTATGGAGTTAATAACCAATATTTCAACTTAATAAAATCAAGCTTTCCAACCATTAAAATTACAGGAAGAGATCATTTTATCTTTGCCATGGGAAATCAGGAAGCTTTAGACATACTGAAACAAAAACTGGATGATATTGTCAGTTTTATCTCCAAAAACAATTCAATAGGACTGAAAGATGTTGAAAATATATTGAATATTAAAGACGAAAACGAGAAACAACTGGTATTCGACCAGGATATTATCGTAAAAGGAGTCAACGGCAAAGTAATTAAGGCAAAGACGACCAATCTTAAAAAGCTGGTAAAAGAAACAGAGAAAAAGGACATGGTTTTCGCCATTGGACCTGCAGGGACAGGAAAAACATATACCAGTGTTGCGTTGGCAGCAAGAGCTTTGAGAGATAAAGAAGTAAAAAGAATTATCCTGACCAGACCGGCTGTAGAAGCAGGAGAGAGTCTGGGATTTCTTCCTGGTGACCTTAAAGAAAAGCTGGATCCGTATTTACAACCTTTGTATGATGCGCTTCGTGATATGATTCCCCATGAGAAACTGGAAGGTTTCATGGAGAAGAAAGTGATTGAAGTAGCACCATTGGCCTTCATGAGAGGGCGTACACTGGATGATGCTTTTGTGATTTTGGATGAAGCACAGAACACCACTCATGCTCAGATGAAAATGTTTCTTACCAGAATGGGAATGAATGCCAAGTTCATTATCACGGGAGATCCAAGTCAGATTGACCTTCCGAAAAACCAGCAGTCCGGACTGAAAGAGGCCATGAGAATTTTAAATGGAGTAAAAGAAATAGGATTTGTGCACCTTACAGAAGAAGATGTGGTAAGACACCCGGTGGTAAGAAAGATTATCCTTGCTTATAACGAAGAAGAGAAAAGACTAAGAAACGACTAGTAAAATGAGTAAAAGTTTCTGTTAACCTTTTATTAACCTTAAATTAGTTGGTTAAAATTTGTTAATTTGAAAAAAATAGTTAGTTTTGCACACCTTAAATGTAAAACTAACTAAACATGAAAAAACTTTTACTTGTTGCAGCAGTCGCTGCTATGGGAATTTGTGCCAACGCACAGGAATTTCGATTTGGTCCAAAAGCCGGTTTCGCAATGTCTACTATTAAACTAGACGATAAGCAAGATGATCTTGACGGAAGAAAAATGTCTCCTAAATATACTTTCTATATTGGTGGAATGGCTGAGTACAAATTCAATGATAACTTTGCAGTTCAGGGAGAAGTTTTGTATTCACCACTTGGAGCCAAGGAGAAAATTGATGGAGTAAATGCTGGAGGAATGTATTTTGGTGAATCAACTAAAGTAACTTTTGGAACTCTTTTGGTTCCTGTTTCTGCAAAATACTTTATTACAGAAGGGTTCTCTGTAGCTGCAGGTCTTAACGTAGGAATTATCCTTACTGCTAAACAAAAGACTGTGATAGGTTCAGATTTCCTTGACGTAGAAATGGAAGGAGATACCGGTGATGTAGATATTAAAAAAGATATCAAGTCTTTAAATCTTGCCCCTTTCTTAGGGGTTGAATATATGCTGGAAAACGGACTTTTCTTTGATGCAAGATACAGCTTAGGAGTATCCAACCTATCCAATGATAACAGCGGAGGTACAGTAAAGAACAGCTTTGCTCAGGTAGGTGTAGGTTTCAAATTCGGAGGAAATTAATTCTGAAAAATTTACTTTTAAATGATAATAAAAGCAGGACAAAATTTGTCCTGCTTTTCTGTTATAAGACAATTTTATTCTAATGATGAAAATAATTAGTATTTTTGCAGGGTAAAATTTAAACTTAAAAAAATGAAAAAACTACTATTACTAGGTGCTTTTGCACTTTTAGGAGGTGTTGCTCAGGCACAGGAAGGTTTTAAATTGGGTGGACATATTGGTGTTCCTGTATCTGATGCAAGTGATGTATCTTCATTTACATTAGGAGTGGATGCAGCTTATATGTGGAATATTGCCAAAGGTTTCGACCTTGGGGTAACAACAGGATATTCTCATTTCTTTGGAAAAGATAACTTTGATGATTTCGGATTCGTTCCTGTAGCTGTTTCCGGGAAATATAAATTTAAAGGAGCTCCTGTTTTTGTAGGATTAGACCTTGGATATGGTATTTCTACAAAGGATGGGGTAGATGGAGGTTTCTATGCACAGCCTAAATTTGGATACCAGATGTCCAAAGGAGAGTTGTATATCGGATATCAGTCTATCAGTAACACACGTGATTATGGTTGGTACAAACATAATTGGAACGTAGGAGCTGTAAACTTAGGATTTAATTTCTTTTTGAAATAAGAAAAAGCAATTGCATATGAGAACTCCGGCCGAAGGCCGGAGTTTTTTGATTATATTATATATAGACTGTGCAGATTTTTTATCAGAACTTTTGTTATAAAGGGGCTGTGACAACCAGAAAAAAGAAAAAAAATCTCAAATAATAAACATTTGTTTAAATTTTAAGAGTTAATGGCTTTACAATAAGCAGATTAAGTTAATAGGTTTTAGCATTTTACCAGAATTTATGGGCTTTTGCTAAAAAATACAAAATTTAAAAAACTAAATATATTCAGCTCTTGTTGAAAAAAAGTAATTTTTTTATTCATAAAATTGTGAAAAACTTAATAACATCTCTTAACTAGGATTTATTTTTATAAAACCCTATATTTTAGTAATGATATTAATCACATTAACAAATTTTAATATTACTGGGGACCACTGTAAATTTGCCCTCAGAAAGTATTAAAATTTTTTACAATGAAAAAAATATTATTAGCGGGTGCTGTTGCACTTTTTGGTTTATCAAACGCTCAGATTGCTAAAGGAACTACATATTTATCAGGATCTGTTGGTTATTCTCAAGAAGAAACTAACAACGGTAACATTAAAAAAGAAAACTTCAACGTATTACCTACAGTTGGATATTTCGTAAACACTAACCTAGCAATCGGTCTAGGAGTTGGTTACCAAACTGAAAAGAACACTGTAACTACTACAGCAACTTTACCAAACACTACAATCGTAAATGACAAAGTAACTAAAACTCCAGCTTTTGTTGTTGCTCCATTCGTAAGAAAATACTGGACTTTATCTGACAAGTTATATTTCTTCGGACAATTAGCAGTGCCTATGCAGTTTGGAAAAACTGAAACTGAAGACAACACTGTAACTACTACTGGAAATACAGTTGTTACAAACTCTACTTCTACTGAAGCTAAATACACTAAAATCGGTGTTACTGTGAAGCCAGGTTTAGATTATTTCTTAAACAAAAACTGGTCTATCGAAGCTACTATCGGTGAGTTCGGTTATAGCAACTACAAGCCAAAAGATGGTGATGCTACAAACAACTACAACTTCGGATTGAATTTATCTTCTGTAACTTTCGGAGTTAAATATGTATTTGCAAAATAATAAACAAAGCATATAGCAATAGGGCCCTGAGATTTTCTCGGGGTTTTTTTGTATTTTTGGAAACATTTTTTTTATATAATAACCATGAAAAAACTATTATTAGCAGGTGCAGTGGCACTTTTCGGGCTTTCTAATGCTCAAATGACTAAAGGGGACTGGGTGATCAGTGGGAACACCGGGATGGGTTTTAACAACACTACAACTACGGTAAAAGTAGGAGGAAACTCTGTTGACGGACCTAAAGTAAACTCATTTTCAATTACACCTTCTGTAGGGTATTTTGTTATTGATAAATTAGCAGTTGGTATCGACTTAGGGTACTTTAATACTACTACTAAATATCAAGGTGTTAAATCTACAAATTCTACGTTCTCTGTAATGCCTACAGCTACTTATTATTTTACCAATTCCAGCAAGCTTGTGCCGTTTTTAGGGGCAGGTATTGGATATGCATCCAATAAGACGAAATATTCTTTTTATAATAGTAATATCAATAATGAAGGGGTTGATCCTTTATTAATGCAGGATACAGAGAATACTACGGACGGTTTGGCGTGGGGAGTAAAAGGAGGGGTAACTTATATGGCGACTCAGTCTTTAGGAATCAATTTGGGTATTTCCTATGATCAGTTTTCAAATAAAGAAACTATTATGAATACTGATGTTAAAACGAATATTAAAACTTTCGGGGTTAACGTTGGTTTCTCTTATTTTATCAAAGGAAAGGCTCAGAAATCTGATAAATAATCAGCTTATTTAAAGATAAGAAAAACAAAAATCCGACTCTAATTTTGAGTCGGATTTTTATATTTTAAATATGTTCTTTTGTTATTTTCCAAACATTCCACCCATTCCAGGCATATTCGGCATTTTGCTCATCATCTGCATCATTTGTTTTCCCTGAGGTCCCTGCATCATCTTCATCATTTTACCCATCTGATCAAACTGCTTCATCAATTGGTTCACATCTTCGATTTTTCTTCCTGCTCCTTTAGCAATTCTGGCTTTTCTCTGAGTATTGATGATAGAAGGTCTTCTTCTTTCTTCAGGCGTCATAGAATAGATGATGGCTTCAATGTGTTTGAATGCATCATCACTGATTTCTACGTCTTTAATCGCTTTTCCAACCCCAGGAATCATTCCCATCAGATCCTTCATATTACCCATCTTCTTGATCTGGTTGATCTGCTTAAGGAAATCATCAAAACCAAACTCGTTTTTAGCAATTTTTTTGTGAAGTTTTTTAGCTTCTTCCTCATCAAACTGCTCCTGAGCTCTTTCTACTAAGGAAACAACGTCTCCCATTCCCAGAATTCTGTCCGCCATTCTTTCCGGATAGAAAAGATCCAAAGCTTCCATTTTTTCTCCTGTAGAAATGAACTTAATTGGTTTCTCAACAACAGAACGGATTGTTAAAGCCGCTCCACCACGAGTATCACCATCTAATTTTGTTAAAACAACTCCGTCAAAGTTCAAGGCATCGTTGAATGCTTTTGCTGTATTTACAGCATCCTGACCAGTCATTGAGTCAACTACGAAAAGAGTCTCCTGCGGTTTGATGAAATAATGTACGGATTTGATCTCGTTCATCATCTGCTCATCAATAGCTAGACGACCTGCTGTATCCACGATCACAACATCATGACCGTTTGATTTTGCGAAATTGATCGCGTTTTCAGCAATGGTAGATGGATTGGTAGCGCCTTCTTCAGTATAAACAGGAACTTTGATCTGTCCTCCCAATACTTTCAGCTGGTCAATCGCAGCAGGACGGTAAACGTCACATGCTACCAATAATGGTTTTTTATTTCTTTTTGTCTGTAAATAATTAGCAAGCTTTCCAGAGAAAGTGGTTTTACCAGATCCCTGAAGACCGGCAATAAGGATTACAGTAGGTTTTCCTGAAAGATTGATTCCTTCCTGAGAACCTCCCATCAGGTCTACCAGTTCATCATGAACAATTTTCGTCATCAGCTGTCCCGGAGTAAGGGAAGTAAGAACGTTTTCTCCTAATGCTTTATCCTGAACTCTCTTTGTAAGATCTTTCGCAACTTTATAGTTAACGTCGGCATCTACCAATGCTCTACGGATCTCTTTTACGGTTTCCGCCACATTGATTTCAGTAATTTTTCCTCTACCGGAAATATTGTGTAATGCCTTGTCTAATTTATCCTGTAAACTATTAAACATATTTATTGTAAATTATAGGTTTGCAAAAATAAGGAATTTTTAGGATATCCAAAGTGTTTGAACACGTAATATTATATATACATGTAATATTATTACAAAGAAGAAAAATGATAAATATCAAATCATAGTATAATACGATAGAAAAAGTCTATTTTTGCGATCAATTAAAATATAGAATGAAAATTAATCCCAATATTCTTGTTGTCGTTTTATTCTTTTTGGCCTTCCTGGTGCATTTTTCCCTTTGGAAATTTGTTTTTCACCTGGATGAGATAGTGATCATTAAATTTTACCTTTTTCTAAGTGTCATGTTTATGATGATGATCACTCTTGTTATCTTAATCAATAGAGTAGCGCCTCAATTTTTAGGATTGTCTGTTATTGGTTTGATCCTTTTAAAATTTGGTTTAATGTATTTAATCAGAAAGAAACTGAACTTTGAAGTGATTCCAGGCTACAAATTCCATTTTATCATACCTTATTTTGTCCTGACAGCACTGCTTACATACTATGCGATCGGGTTAATTAATCATGATAAAAAACAGTAAAATTATTTATTGAAACTAGAAAAATTATCATATTTTTGCACAACGAAAAAAACCTATCAATGTTTAAGAAATTCGCAGTTTTATTTTACAGTATTTTTGTATTAAACTTAGTGTCTGCACAGCATGGTGAGGCCACCACTGGTGAGGCTCCTGCTCAAGAGCTTTCAGAGAAAGACAAAGTAACTAAAGAAAACAAAGAGTTCATCGATCATCACTTATTGGATGCTCATGATTTCACATTGATGGTTGACAAAGATGGTCATCATATCGGTTTTCCTCTTCCTGTTATTTTTTATGATAATGGTTTCCACTCTTTCATGAGTAACAAAGAAGGTTTTATGCATGGAGAGCCAACTGAAGTAGATGGAGCTTATTATGTATTACATCATGAGAAAATCTATAAGACGGATGAAAAGGGAACAATTACTCTGGATAAAGATCATCACCCAACGCAAGAGAAAGTTTTAGATCTTTCTATTACAAAAAGTGTATTGGTTATCATCTTCGTAGCTGTTTTCATGTTTGTGTTATTTGTTGGAATGGCTAAGTCTTATAAGAAGTCAGCGGTTCCTACAGGAGCGGCAAGATTCTTAGAGCCTTTAGTGATTTTTGTAAGAGATGAGATCGCTCTTCCTAACATCGGACATAAGTATAAGAGATTTATGGGTTATTTATTAACGGTATTCTTCTTTATTCTTTTCCTTAACGTTCTTGGATTGATGCCTTTCGGAATTAATGTTACAGGTAATATTACAATGACGTTCTTCTTGGCTATCCTTACGTATCTGATTACGACATTCTCAGCTAACAAAGATTATTGGAAGCACATCTTCTGGATGCCAGGTGTTCCGGTTCCAATGAAATTCATTATGTTGCCAATCGAATTATTAGGAACTATCACTAAGCCATTCGCTTTGATGATCCGACTTTTTGCCAACATGACAGCAGGTCACATCGTAGTAATGACTTTGATTGGATCTATCTATATCTTTAAAAACTGGATCGCAGGAGTAGCATTCCCATTCTTAACATTAGTAATTTATTTACTTGAAGTTTTGGTAGCATTCTTACAGGCTTATATCTTCACAATGTTATCTGCTTTATTTATCGGAATGGCTGTAGAAGAGCACGAGCACGAACATCATGCTGCTCACTAATTAAAAGTTAAAAAGAAAATTTAAACAAATATTAAAACAATTTTTTAAAATTATATATTATGGAAATCCCTAGAATTATTGGTGCAGGTCTTATCGTACTAGGTGTAGGTATCGGTCTTGGTAAAATCGGAGCTGCTGCTCTTGAAGCTATCGCTAGACAGCCTGAGCAATCTGGAAAAATCCAAACTGCTATGCTTATTGCAGCTGCACTAGTTGAAGGTGTTGCATTTGCTGCGTTATTCGCATCATAAGCCAAACAAAACAAAAACATTGTTGCAGCGGTTGGCTGCAGCAATGTTAATTTTTAAAAAAAAGTAATAATTATTTATACATTTATATAATGGAATTAATTCATCAGTTTTCATCAGGACTATTTATTATCCAGTCTGTTATTTTTCTAGCATTATTGTTTTTGTTAGGTAAATTCGCTTGGAAGCCTATTTTAAAGTCAATCGACGACAGAGAAACATCTATTGTTGACGCTCTTAATCAAGCTAAATTAGCTAGAAAAGAAATGGAAACTTTAAAAGAGGATAACGAAAGAATCATTCGTGAAGCTAAAATCGAAAGAGACGCGATCCTTAAAGAAGCCAGAGAAATTAAAGACAGAATCGTAGGGGAAGCTAAAGATGCTGCTAAAGCTGAAGGAGACAAAATGATCGAAGCTGCTAAACAGACTATCAACGCTGAGAAAAATGCTGCAATGGCAGACATCAAAACTCAGATTGGTACTTTATCTGTAAACATTGCCGAGTCTATCTTGAAGCAAAAGCTAGATAACAGCGAAGCTCAAAACGAATTAGTTCAAAATTATTTAAACAAATCAAACCTTAACTAAGAATGCTTACATCTAAAGTAGCTAAAAGATACGCACAAGGTTTACTTGACTTCACCAACGAAGCTGGGCAAACGGCTACTGTATTTTCAGAAATGAAAGATGTAGTAAAGGTAATGGCTGAATCTAAAGATTTAAACAAGTTTTTCCTTACTCCTTACATCGATTCTAAAAAGAAAATAGAAGTAGCAAACGAAATATTCAAAGGTTTATCTGTTTCTTCTCAAAACCTGATCAGATTGGTTATTAAGCACGGACGTGAAAACCAATTGAAAAATATTGCTCAGGAATTTATCAACAAAGTAGAAGACCTTAGTGGTGTACAAAGAGTAACGCTTACTACGGCAACTCCGCTTTCAAAAGAGAACCTTGACCAGATTTTAAGATCTACAAATCTTGTAAATGCTGATTCAAACTTTGATCTGAAAGTAAATGTTAAGCCTGAAATTCTTGGAGGATATATTCTGAGAGTAGGTGACCAGCAGGTAGATGCGTCTGTGAAGACAAAACTGAACCAAGTTAAAAAAGATTTCCAATTAAATTAAGAAAAACAACCATACAATGGCAGAAATAAATCCGGCAGAAGTATCTGCGATCTTAAAACAGCAATTGGCCAACTTCGATACTCAATCCAACGTTGAGGAAGTAGGTACAGTTTTAACCATCGGTGATGGTATTGCTCGTGTATACGGGTTAGAAAACGTACAATACGGAGAGTTGGTGAAATTTTCTAGTGATGTAGAAGGTATTGTACTTAACCTTGAAGAAGACAACGTGGGTGTTGCTCTACTTGGTGAAAGTAAATTAGTAAAAGAAGGTGATACAGTAAGAAGAACAAACAGAATCTCTTCTATCAAAGTAGGAGAAGGTATGTTAGGAAGAGTAGTAGATACTCTTGGTAACCCAATCGATGGTAAAGGTCCTATTACTGGGGATTTATACGAAATGCCATTGGAAAGAAAGGCTCCTGGAGTTATCTTCAGACAGCCGGTAACTGAGCCTTTACAGTCTGGTATCGTTGCAATTGATGCGATGATTCCTGTAGGAAGAGGGCAAAGAGAGCTTATCATTGGTGACAGACAAACAGGTAAAACTACTGTTGCTATCGATACGATCATCAACCAAAAAGAATTCTTTGATGCTGGTCAGCCAGTATATTGTATATATGTTGCTATCGGTCAGAAAGCTTCTACTGTAGCACAAATCGTTAAAACGCTTTCTGATAAAGGAGCTTTAGCTTATACGGTAATCGTTGCAGCTAACGCATCAGATCCAGTTCCAATGCAGGTGTATTCTGCAATGGCAGGAGCTTCTATCGGTGAGTTCTTCAGAGACACTGGTAGACCGGCGCTTATCGTTTATGATGATTTATCTAAACAAGCTGTTGCTTACCGTGAGCTTTCTCTACTATTGAGAAGACCACCGGGCCGTGAAGCTTACCCTGGAGACGTTTTCTACCTTCACTCAAGACTATTGGAAAGAGCTGCAAAAGTAATCGCTGATGATAACATTGCTAAGCAAATGAATGATTTGCCGGAGTCTCTTAAGCCAATTGTAAAAGGTGGTGGTTCATTAACAGCCCTTCCGATTATCGAAACTCAGGCTGGTGACGTTTCTGCGTATATCCCTACAAACGTAATCTCTATTACAGACGGACAGATCTTCTTGGAGTCTGATCTATTCAACTCAGGGGTTCGTCCTGCAATCAACGTAGGTATCTCTGTATCAAGGGTAGGAGGTAACGCTCAGATCAAATCAATGAAAAAGGTATCTGGTACATTGAAACTTGACCAGGCTCAGTATAAAGAATTGGAAGCGTTTGCTAAGTTCGGTTCTGACCTTGACGCTTCTACTTTAGCAGTAATTTCTAAAGGAGAAAGAAACGTAGAAATCCTTAAGCAGCCGGTAAATGCACCACTTCCTGTAGAAAGTCAGGTAGCTATCGTATATGCCGGAACAGAAAACTTAATGAGAAACGTTCCATTGAACAAGATTAAAGAATTCCAACACGAATACATCGAGTTCCTTAGATCTAAGCACCCGGATACAATGGCTGCTATCAAAGCTGGAAAAATCGATAACGATATTACAGGTGTTCTTAAGCAGGCAGCTAACGATTTAGCTTCTAAATACAACTAAAAAATTCAATGTTTAAGGTTTGAAATATAGCGTTTTAAACCTTAAACTTTAGACCTTAAACTTTGAACCCAAATTAATGGCAAACTTAAAAGAAATACGAGGCAGAATTACGTCAATTTCATCTACGATGCAGATTACACGTGCTATGAAGATGGTTTCCGCAGCGAAACTTAAAAAAGCACAGGATGCAATCGTGATGTTAAGACCTTATTCTGAAAAATTACAGGAGCTTATCCAGAATGTAAATTCTAGCTCTGATCCTGATCAGATTTCTGTATATGCTCAGAAAAGAGAGGTTAAAAGAGTACTATTCATCGCTGTTACTTCAAACAGAGGTCTTGCGGGAGCTTTTAACTCTTCTATCGTAAAAGAGCTTAACCTTCAGTTTCAGAACAACGCTCAGTACGAGATTGAAGTTCTTCCTGTAGGTAAAAAAGTATATGATGCTGTGAGAAAAAGCCGTAAGGTATATACTAATGGAAGTACTGTATATGATAATCTGAACTTTGATGCAGTTGCTCATATCACTGAAGGGGTAATGACAAGCTTCAGAGAAGGTAAATTTGACGAAGTGTATGTTATCTATAACAAATTCGTTAATGCTGCTACTCAGGAAGTTACTACAGAACAGCTTCTTCCTATCTCAATGCCGGAAAATACTGAGCCGCAGGTTGAAACGGATTATATCTTTGAACCTAACAGAGCTGAAATCCTGGATAACCTGATTCCAAAGTCTATCAAAACTCAGGTTTTCAAAGCGATCTTAGATTCAGTAGCATCTGAGCACGGAGCGAGAATGACTGCAATGCATAAAGCAACAGACAATGCTCAGGCTTTAAAGAATGATCTTGTGATCTTCTACAACAAAGCAAGACAGGCTGCAATTACCAACGAAATCCTGGAAATTGTTTCCGGAGCAGAAGCTTTGAAAAATTCATAAAGAATTATTTTACTATACCATAAAAGCACCGAATTTATCGGTGCTTTTATGTTTGTGGAAGGCTGAAACGGATATTTACCGCTTAAAAATATCGTTTCTGTTGAAAAACGAGTCGTTGTTCCAATTATTTTTTTTATTTGAAAATAGCGGTATTTTATTGTGTCACTTTCTGTTCCGAAAATTCCTCCATCGAAATAATCTATCCCGGATTCAGGTTATTTTTATTTTACATATCTTTGTACCTAATAAAATTTATACAATCTCTAAATGGACTCGGACATAGTCAGGCTTTTGCTGGCCTTATTTCTTGTTTTACTCAATGGCTTCTTCGTAGCCGCAGAATTTTCAATTGTTAAAGTTCGTTACTCTCAAATTCAGCTAAAAGCTGCAGAAGGAAACTCTATGGCTAAGCAGGCAGAACATATTATCAAGCATCTTGATGAATATCTTTCCGCTACACAATTAGGAATTACATTAGCATCCCTTGCCCTTGGTTGGGTGGGAGAAAGCGCCTTGCACCACGTGGTTGAAAGCCTCTTTCATTCGTTTAATATAGACTTGACACAAACAACGATTACCACCATTTCAGTGGTGACCAGTTTTGTATTGATTACCATCATGCACATCGTTTTCGGTGAGCTTATTCCAAAATCAATCGCGATCAGAAAATCTGAAGCCACTACAATGGCAACAGCAGTTCCGTTGAGAGTTTTTTACACGATTTTTAAACCGTTTATCTGGTTGATGAATTCCATGTCAAATGGTTTCTTAAGACTTGTGAAAATTCACCCGGCTTCGGAACAGGAAATTCACTCTACAGAAGAACTTCAGCTTTTGGTAAAGCAAAGTGCAGACAGCGGAGAGATAGAAGAAGAGAACTATGAGATCATCAAAAATGCATTTGATTTTACAGATCATTCTGCAAAACAGATCATGGTTCCAAGGCAGAATATTACCTCTATTGATTTTGAAGAAGATATCAATGATATTATCAACAAAATAATGGATAGCGGTTACTCTCGTATTCCAGTTTATATTGATTCTATTGATAATGTGATCGGAATTTTCTACACAAAAGAAATTATAAGAGAATTTGTGAAGAGAAAAGGAGATCTGGATCATGAAGATCTTAAAGACTTAATGCGTGACGCCTTCTTCGTGGTGGAAAGTAAAAAAGTTTCAGACTTACTGAAGACTTTCCAGCTTAAAAAACAGCACATCGCCATTGTTATTGATGAATTTGGTGGAACTGAAGGAATTATTACACTGGAAGATATTCTGGAAGAACTGGTAGGGGAAATTCAGGATGAAGAAGACGATGAAGAAAAAATTGTTGATAAAATAGCGGATAATACCTATTGGGTACAGGCTACACAGCCTTTGGAGGAAATCAATGAATTCCTTCCAAGAAAACTTCCTCTTTCCGAAGAAAGCGAGTACAACTCACTGGCCGGATTTATTCTTTATGAGCTCGAAGAAATCCCTGAAGAAAACCAGGAGTTTGATCTTGCAGACTATCACTTTAAAATTCTGAAAATGAATAACAAGAGTGTTGAACTGGTGGAACTTGTTTATCAGGAACCTAATGCGATTGATAATCTGGCAGACAAAATAGGAGAAGTTTAAAAGAATAAAAATGAATTTTTATAACAGCATAAAAGATTACGAAAATCCAAAACGTCAGTACGAAGAAGAAGTACTTGTTCTGGATGATACGGATGAAGTTTATAAACTGGTACTGCATAACGATGATATCCATACATTTGATTATGTGATAGACTGTCTGATCGAAATATGCAAGCATACGCTGGAACAGGCTGAGCAATGCACAATCCTTGTTCATTACAAAGGCAAATGTACCGTAAAAACAGGCTCAATGGATGTTCTGAAGCCTATGCATGAAAAATTAATTTCGCGCGAATTAACAAGCGAAATCGTATAAAATAAAAAGCCGGCAATTCATTTGCCGGTTTTTTTTATTAAATCCCAAAAAGAAAGTTGAGTAATACCAATAAATCATAAAGACCTGTCAGTTTTCAGAATGTATTTTAATCTTTAAATCCTTTAATCTTTTAATTTCTCAATACTCTTACATTGTCATATTTTATCTAAAATAGTATATTTGTACCAACTATAAAGAAACAAAAAAAACAATGCTTGTAATAGGAATTGCCGGTGGTACAGGATCCGGCAAAACTACAGTTGTTGATAAGATACTTCAGCAGCTTGATATTGAGGGAATGAATATCCTCTCTCAGGATAATTATTATCACGACAACCAGGGTCTTACATTGACGGAAAGAGAAGCTCTGAACTACGACCATCCGAAATCAATAGACTTTGACTTACTGATAAAACATGTAAAAGCTTTAAAAAACAATGAGCCGATTGAACAGCCGATTTACAGCTTTGTTACACATTCCAGAACAGGAGATCATGTCACTGTAGAACCTAAAAACGTATTGGTAGTAGAAGGAATTCTTGTTTTGACCAACAAAGAATTGCTGAAAGAATTTGATCTGAAGGTATTTGTTCATGCAGATTCTGACGAAAGACTGATCAGGAGGATCAGGAGAGATACCCAGGAAAGGGGAAGAGATCTGAGCGAAGTATTGCACCGTTATCAGACCACATTGAAACCAATGCACCAGGAATTCATCGAGCCGTCTAAAAATGAGGCCGATCTTATTATCCCTAATATGAAACAGAATTCCGTAGCCATTGATTTTTTAACTACTGTTATTAAAAACTCGTTGAAAAAACATTAAAAAATGGAAGAGAACAACCTTATCAAAGACATTCAGCCGAAATCTGAAACATTCAAACTTATCCAGAAATATGTTTTGAACAAGTATACCATTACGATCTGTCTGTTTTTGGTATGGATGATTTTTTTCGATAAAACTTCATTTCTTGTTATTAATGAACTGAATGGTGAGATTCATAAGTATGAAGAGCAGCTGGATTACTATAAAAAAGAGTATGAAAAAAATGATGCTTTTTATAAGAAACTGATGAACAACAAGTCAGAAAAAGAAAAATACGCAAGAGAAAATTATTTTATGAAAAAACCGAATGAAGAAATTTTCATTCTGGTGGTAGACAGCACAAAAGTGGCTAAAAAGTAATAAAAGTTGAATAGAATTACGTTGATGATGAAATGAATTTTTAGTTTTTAAATTTCACTTACAAAGCAAAATTCACCATTAACAATTCACAAATAAAAAACTAATGTCAAATACAGATATACTTTCAAACTGGGAAAACCTGGTCAAAAAACAACTTAAAACAGAGGATATTTATCCCGTTTTAGAAAAACAGAATCTGGAGGGAATAGAAGTGAAGCCTTTTTACACTGAAGTTCAGAAGCCTTTGGTAAACCTGCCAAGAGTTGAAGAAAGTACCCATCTGGTTGCAAGATACCACGAAAGTCTGGAAGAAGAAGTATTTGCATTTATGCTGGATCAGAATGTAGAAAATCTGGATCAGAAAACCATTTTTGTGAATAATAAAGATCTTGCAGGGCACATTAGCCCTAAAGAAGAAGACCAGTATTTTTCACTTATTGATGTTTTTAATGAAAAAGAAGGAAGTATTGATGATCAGCTGGTAAAAGAATTACTTTCAAAAGATTTTAGAAGAAATATCTGCGTAGATATCTCACTGCATCAGAATGCCGGAGCCGCTATCTATCAGCAGCTTGCAATTGCCCTTGCAAAAGCTAAGGAGTTAGCAGAAGTTTATGGAGCTGAAATTTTAAATAAACTGATTTTCAGAATAGCTGTAGGAGGAAGTTATTTCTTTGAAATGGCTAAGCTGAGAGCTTTTAAGATTATTTTCAACCAGCTTTCAAAAGAATACGGACTGGATGAAGTTCCTTACATCTTTGCTGAAACTTCGTTAAGAAATAAAGCTGTTTCAGATAATGAAAATAACCTGATCCGTTCTACGTTGGAGCTTGCTTCTGCGATGATTGGCGGAGCAGACGCTGTTTTCTCAAACAATTATCTTGTAGACAGAAGTACGGATAACTCGGAAGAGATCTCTTTCAAACAACAGATAGTTCTGGCCTATGAAAGTATCATCAATGTATTTGAAGATGCTTCCAACGGAAGTTATTATGTTGAAGATATCACCCGGCAGTTTGCAGAAAAAGCATGGGCTTTATTTGTTGAGATTGAAGAAGCAGGCGGATATCTTGAATTGTTGAAACAGGGAGTTATTCAGAAAAAAATCTATGATCATGCGATTGAAGAGCAGCAATGGATTGAAGGAGGTAAAATAAAGCTGATCGGAGTGAATCTGTACCCTAAATTAGACGTTAAAAAGTCCATCACGGATCTTTACAGCGAAAAAGAAATAAAAGCTGTTCGCTGGGCGGAAATGTTTGAATAAATTTAATTGCTCCCACAGATTTCTCAGATGACACAGCTTTTTACAGTGCAACTGTAGAAACTAAATTATACACAAATGAATGAAAATGAGATAAGCTTTTATATCAGGAAATCTATTTTTTCTGTATATAACGAGCTGGGACCAGGTTTATTGGAAAAAGTTTACGAGAAAGTTTTGGCACTTGAATTAAAAAATAACGGTTTAAGCGTTAAAACCCAAGTTCCAATACCCATTACGTTTAAGGGAGTGTTTATTGATTCAAGCTTTATTGCAGATATAATTGTTGAAGACAAAGTTATTATTGAAATAAAATCAATTCCTGAAATAATTAATGTTCATCACAAGTAGCTCTTAACCTATTTAAAATTGACCAAACTGAAATTAGGAATATTGGTTAATTTCAATACTGATTATATTGATAAAAGTATTATTCGAAAAATAAACGGAAACATTTAATAAGCATAATAATCTGTGCAATTTGTGAAATCTGTGGGAAGTAAATTACTAAACAAAGAAGTTCAAAACTATATCAATGCAAATCTGAAAACAGATTTACATACGCTATTATTAAAAAAATCACCATTTCCGGAGGTTTCTATGCAGGAAATTGTACAGCAGATCAAGGGAAAACAGGTCGCAGAAAAAAAATTCTCTTTTCTTTTAAAAGAAGGTATTCTTTTTCCGCCACAGCTTAATCTGGAACAGTCATCATCAGAAAAAACAGCGCTTTATAAATCTGAAATTCTGAAAGGAAAGAAATTCATTGACCTCACAAGCGGTTTTGGTATTGATGCTTATTATCTCTCCCGAAATTTTGACGATATCACTTTGGTAGAACAAAATACCTCGCTTTTAAATATTGTTGAAAATAACTGGAACGTCCTGGGCCGTAAGGCAAAATTTATCAACAGAAAACTCGAAGATTTTCTGAATGAAAATACCGAACACTTTGATGTCATTTATCTTGACCCGGCCAGAAGAGACGAGCAAAAAAATAAAGTTTTTCTTTTGGAAGATCTGTCTCCTGATATTCTTGAAATTCAGGAAAAATTATGCTCTATATCCGATCTTGTGGTGATAAAGCTTTCCCCGCTAATTGATCTTAAGTATCTTGTTTCGGTGCTGCCAGGTATTACAAGAATTGATGTTATTGCCCTCAAAAATGATGTGAAAGAAGTTGTCGTATTTCTCTCCAACGAAAATACGGATAAGATCATCTGTAATTGTGTGAACCTTGAAAGCGGAGAAGAGACTTTTACATTCAGATTTGGGGAAGAAGAAACTGCGGAATCGGAATATTCCGAACCGGAAAAATACATTTATATTCCCAATCATTCTATTTTGAAGGCGGGAGCTTTTAATTTGATTTCCCTGAAATTCGGATTGAAAAAACTTCATCCCAACAGCCATCTTTACACTTCCTCTGAAAAGATTGAAAACTTTCCGGGAAGGATTTTGGAAATGGAATCCGTTGATTCTAAAAGTATTAAAAAGAAAGGACAGTTTAATATCATTGCAAAAAATTACCCTTTAAAACCTGAAGAAATCAAAAAGAAATACGGTTTAAAAGACGGAGGAGATCAGTATCTTATTTTTACCCAATCCAAAAAAGGGAAAATAATATTAAAATCAGTATAAAAATGTTGCCGAAAAAAGCAGGATTTCTTACTTTTGGGCAATCAAAAATTGAAGCATGTAATCGTTTGCTGTTTGGAGGGTCAGAATAGATTGAAAATAGTGCGGTTCCATATTATCTTTTAAAAAAAATAATTTTACATATGAAAAAATTAGTTATCTGTTTAGCGATTGCAACGGTAGCGGTAAGCTGTAAAAAAGTTCCGCAAGGAGGAAACAAAGCTACTTTGAAACTTGAAGAAGGAGTAGAAAGATATTCTGACGCTCCTCAGGGAGAAGCTCACGGACATGAAGCTGCTGCAGCAGAGCATAAAGAAGAAGCTCCTGCAAAACCTGAAGAAGCTGCTGCTCCAAAAACAGACAGTACTGCTGCTGCAAAACCTGCTGAAGCTGATAAAGCTCCAAAAGCTGAACACTAATTAGAAGTACAAAATATATAAGTGCCCTGTTTCTGCAGGGCATTTTTTTATTAAAAAGAGGGCTATGGGGTTCATTAGCATGAGATTGGGAAAATCCTTTCTTTTTGTTTGTCCCTGCCAGGCATTTTTTTTAATTTTAACAAAATAAATTTTTACAATGCAAGAGACATTAAATTACATCAACGAAAACAAACAACGTTTCGTGGATGAATTATTTGAGTTATTGAGAATTCCTTCTATTTCTGCGGATCCGGCGTATAAAGATGACGTTTTGAAATGTGCAGATGTAGTAGCGGCACACCTTAAGAATGCTGGGGCTGACAATGTTGAAGTTTGCCAGACAAAAGGATATCCAATTGTTTTCGGGGAGAAAATTTTAGATAAAAGCTTACCTACAGTATTGGTATACGGACACTACGATGTTCAGCCGGCAGATCCGTTGGAATTATGGACAAAGCCACCTTTTGAGCCTTATATTGAAAAAACTGAATTACACCCTGAAGGAGCTATCTTCGCAAGAGGTTCTGCTGATGATAAAGGACAGTTCTTCATGCATCTGAAGGCTTTTGAAGCCATGATGAAAACCAATGCTCTTCCTTGCAATGTTAAATTTATCTTAGAAGGAGAAGAAGAAGTGGGTTCTGTAAGCTTGGGAGACTGGGTAAATGAGAACAAGGAGAAGTTAGCTTGTGATTGTATCTTAATTTCCGATACCCATATCTACAGCAATGAACAACCTACTGTAACAACTGGTTTAAGAGGTTTAAGCTATGTAGAAGTAGAAGTGGAAGGTCCAAACAGAGACTTGCATTCAGGTCTTTATGGTGGAGCGGTTCCAAATCCTATCCATGTTCTTTCAAGAATGATCGCTAATCTGATTGATGAAAACGGTCATATCACTATTGATGGGTTCTACGACAATGTTGAAACAGTTTCAGATGCTGAAAGAGCTGAAATGAACAAATTGAAAGACAATCCGGAAGAATTCAAGAAATCAATCGGGTTAAGCAATATCGAAGGTGAAAAAGGATATACTACTCTAGAAAGAACTTCTATCCGTCCTACTTTAGACTGTAACGGAATCTGGGGTGGTTACACAGGAGAAGGTGCTAAAACTGTAATTCCTTCAAAAGCTTTTGCTAAAATTTCAATGCGTTTGGTTCCTTACCAGACTCCTCAGGAAATCACGGAAAAGTTCACGAAATATTTTGAAAAAATCGCTCCGGATACAGTAAAAGTAAAAGTAACTCCTCACCATGGAGGAATGCCTTATGTTTTACCAACCAATACAAAAGAATTTGCTGCTGCAAAACAGGCGATGGAATCAGCATTCGGAAAAGAAGTTCTTCCTTACAGAGGTGGAGGAAGTATTCCGATTACCGCCATGTTTGAACAGGTGTTAGGGGCTAAGTCTGTATTAATGGGCTTCGGGTTGGATTCTGATGCGATCCACTCTCCAAACGAACATTATGGATTGTTCAATTTCTATAAAGGGATTGAAAGTATTCCATTGTTCTTTGAGAATTATTCAAAGTAATTGATCAATAATACGATATCATAAGGTATTTCTGGAAAGAGATACCTTATTTTTTTGCTTTATATTATCCTGTTATCAACTGCCGGCAGAGTCTTTTTAAGAATTTGAAAAATTAAATTCACTGAAAATAAAAGGGTTAATTTTTATTTGCAATAAGTTATTTCACTATTCATTGAAAGTTTATATTTTTAATACAAAACTTGATTTACTATGAAAAAATACTACTCAGTTGCAATTTTGCTATCTTCAATATGCATTTTAGCTCAGCAGACCATTTCCTTTGAGTCTAATGAAGGGTTTAACACCGGAGATATCAATGGGCAGACAGGCTGGATCAGTACTCCCACAGGAGGTATACCGCAAAATGTTACCCATCAGACCATCAGCATGGATAAAGCCAGTGATGGTAGCCGTTCCCTTAGAATCGTAAAAGAAAATACATATGGAACTCAGAATGATCCGATCATAGGAGGGTTTTATAATCTTCCGGCACCGTTGGCTTCCAACAATTTTTCTGTATCATTCGATATCAACATGTCGCAGTTCAACGGCTCTGATTTTGGTTTTCAGGGTGTAAACAGTATTGATGACCAGTCTGTGGTGAGATTGGATTTTGAAAAAACAGGATCGGTAAAGATTTTAAACACGGTTTCAGGTATACAGAATCTGATTTCCCTGCCTTCAATCTGGATACCTAACACCTGGTTTCGGTTAAAAATAGTAGGAAGTGCCACAGATGTGCGGTATTACCTTAATAATGTGCTGATCTACACTGGAACAGCCGCCAATTCTTTAAATATAGACCAGCTTCGTTTCGTCCATAATAATTCATTGGGATCAGCTTATATTGATCATATCAAAATTAATAGTGAACTGGGGGTAATGGCGGTACATGATTCTAAAGAAAACACTAAGGAAATTGCGGTTTATCCTAACCCCGCCCATGATTTTATCAATATTAATACAGTTGCCAAAGTAAAAAGTATTGACCTCTATGACGAGACAGGAAAACTCATAAAGACGGAAATAAACAACAATGAAATAGAGGTAAAAGGCTTAAGTGCAGGAATATATAATGTCAATGTTAAAACCGAAGGAGGAAATTTTACAGAAAAAGTGATCATCCGATAAATTATTTCTTACCTCTGGAAACATGGGATCTTTTTAGCGCTTTAATGTATTCATGGATGATTTTTCGGCATTAATCTTCTTTCTTGGATTTAATATCTTTACGATTTTTGATTAAAAATATTATGTTAATTCATTAATATGTGTAAAAAATTAACGTGTTTTGTTTTTTAGATTTAAAACGTATATATTTGCTTGAAACTAAAAAAATATCATGAAGAAACTTTACATTTTCGCAATTTCGTTGATTTCAATATCATCTTTTGCCCAGCAGACCATTTCTTTTGAAGCCAGTGAAGGATATACAGCAGGGAACATTAATGGACAGCAGGGTTGGGTTACGACCAATGATGGAGGAGTACCGCCGGTATATATAACAACCCAATTGGTGTCATCTGAAATAGCAAGCCAGGGATCAAATAGTTTTAAAATCACTCCGGATCCAGCGTATGGGCCGCAACAGAGCCCGGTAATGGGTGGCTTTTATACCTTTACGACACCCCTGACATATAACAGCTTTACACAGTCATTTGATGTAAGACTTACCCAAAAAAGTACATCCAGTTCAGATTTTGTTTTTAGAACAGTAAGTACAACAGGAGCTGGAGGAATTGTTACCTATATCGATTTTTCTTATGACGGAAGTATTTTACTCGCTACAGCAGGATCCGGTAATCTGGTTAATACCAACCAGACCTGGAATGCCAATACCTGGTACAGGGTAAAAATAGTTTCTACGGCTACAGGAATCCAATATTTCCTGAACGATGCTCTAATCTATACAGGACAGCCATTCAGTAATAATAATATTAACAGAATGGATTTTGTACATGACAACTATGGAGGTTCGGCCTATATCGATAATATTAAAATCAATAATGAAGCAGCGTTATCTACGAAAGATGCCGTTAAAAATGATGTGAAACTGTCCATCTATCCAAACCCTGCTACTGAGGTTATAAAAATCACAACTCCTAACAAAATTAAACATGTTGAAGTATATGATATGTCCGGAAAAAGAGTGGATGCAACACTCAATGGCGATCAGGTAAACGTTAGAAATCTATCTGCCGGAACGTATTTATTGAATGTAGAAACAGAAGGAAGAAACTTTACAGAGAAGTTCATCAAAAAATAATTACTGATAAATCTTAGTATCAGCAAAACGCTCCAATTGGAGCGTTTTTGTTATTTTAGAGAATTAAAAATTTTAATCATATGTCAGATCATAAAACAGCTTATATAACAGGCGGAACCAAAGGAATAGGTTTCGGGATTGCGAAAATTTTACTTGAAAATGGCATTTCTGTAGCATTTTCAGGAAGAAAAAGAGAAGATGTGATGAAAGCGGAAGAAGAACTTAAGCAATATTCAGAAAATGTTTTGGGAATTGTTTCTGATGTAAGAAGTCTTGAAAGCGAACAGGAAGCTGTAAAATATACCGTTGAAAAGTTCGGAAGACTGGATTATGTTATTGCTAATGCAGGATTAGGGATTTTTAAGCCCGTAGATGAACTTACCGCAGCAGAATGGAATGATATGATAGAAACCAATCTTACAGGGGTTTTCTATACTTTAAAAGCCTCTGTAGAAGAGTTGAAAAAGACAGAAGGCTACTATATTACCATTTCCAGTCTTGCAGGTGCCAATTTCTTTGAAAACGGAACTGGATACAATGCTTCCAAATTCGGAGTGGTAGGTTTCACTCAGGCTGCCATGATCGATTTAAGAAAATACAATATTAAATCTACTGTAATTATGCCTGGATCAGTAGCCACTCATTTTAATGGAAATATTCCGTCTGAAAAGGACAGTTGGAAGATTCAGCCCGAAGATATGGGGAATCTTGTACTGGATATTTTAAAGATGAACCCAAGGGTTTTGCCGAGTAAAATAGAGTTTAGGGCAACAAAACCAGCGAAGTAACTACATCTAATGTATTGAATAATAATTTAATAAGTATTATGCATGCATAATATATTTTTTATTTATATTAGCAAAAATTAATTCAAACAAAATCTCTGCATAAACTGTCATGATTTTATGCGCCAAAAGGGAAAAAATAAAATAGCACACATGAAACCTTAAGGTTACATATGACCAATAAAAAAATTAAGAACAACATATGAAAATATTAGTTTGTATTAGTAGTGTTCCGGATACTACTTCCAAAATTAACTTTACAGCAGACAAATCTGCTTTCGACAAAAACGGAATTCAGTGGGTAATTAATCCTCTAGACGAATTTGCGTTGACAAAAGCGGTTAAACTTCAGGAATCTCAGGGAGCAACAGTAACGGTAATCAACGTAGGTGATGCTGCTACAGAACCTGTAATCAGAAAAGCTTTGGCAATTGGAGCTAACGATGCTGTAAGAGTAAATCTTGACCCGAAAGACAGCTATTCTACAGCAAAAGAAATTGCAGCTGTAGCTCAAAACGGAGGATATGATCTTATCCTTTGCGGAAAAGAATCTATCGATTATAACGGAGGTTCGGTTCCTGGAATGGTAGCTCAGTTATTAAACCAGCCTTTCGTAAACGCTTCAGTAGGATTAGACGTTAACGGAAGCGAAGCTACTGCAGTAAGAGAAATTGAAGGAGGAAAAGAAACTATTTCAGTAAAATTACCGGCAGTTATTGCAGGTCAGAAAGGATTGGTAGATGAGAAAGATCTTATCATCCCGAATATGAGAGGAATTATGTCTGCAAGAACAAAACCTTTGCAGGTAGTAGAGCCTTCTTCTTCAGAAGTAAAAGTGCAGGGAGTATCTTATGACAGCGTTCCGCCAAGAGCAGCGGTGAAAATGGTTTCTCCTGACAATCTGGATGAATTGGTAAGATTACTTCACGAAGAAGCTAAAGTAATCTAATCTTTAAATTTTTCAATCTTTAAATTTTAAATGTAAAACAATGGCAGTATTCGTATACACAGAAAATATAAACGGAGTTTACAAAAAAGCAGCTTTCGAAGCAGTTTCTTATGCTAAAGCTATTGCTGATAAGGCGGGAGATACCGTTACGGCAATCTCTGTAAACCCAACTGATTCTTCAGATCTATTATACAAATATGGAGCATCAAACGTTATCAATATCAAAGACGAAGGTCTTAAAAATTTCTCAGCAAAAGCATTTGCTCAGGCTGTAAGTGAAGTAGCAGACGGAAATATCATCGTTTTCCCTCACACTACTGATGCTTCTTCTATTGCTCCTATGCTTGCGGTAATGAAGAACTATTCTTTAATTACCAATGCATTGGAAACTCCAGAAAGCCTTTCTCCTTTCCAGGTAAAAAGAAGAGCATTCTCAGGAAAAGGTTTCATGCATGCAAAAGCAGAAGGAAACGGAGTAATCGTTACTGTTTCTCAAAACGCTTTCGGTGTTAAAGAAAATGCAGTATCAGGTTCAGAAGAAGTGAAAAACTTATCTGTTGCCAATGAAGATACTAAAGTGATTTCTCACGAGCAGAGTTCTGGTAAATTAGACCTTAAAGAAGCTGAAATTGTTGTTTCTGCAGGTAGAGGTATGAAAGGACCTGAAAACTGGGGAATGATTGAAGATCTGGCAAACGTTTTAGGAGCAGCTACAGCATGTTCCAAGCCGGTTTCTGATATCGGATGGAGACCTCACACAGAACACGTAGGACAAACAGGTAAAGCAATTTCTCCGAATCTTTACGTTGCAGTAGGAATTTCAGGAGCGATTCAGCACCTTGCGGGAGTTAACTCTTCAAAAACTATCGTGGTAATCAACAGTGATCCTGAAGCACCATTCTTCAAGTCTGCTGACTACGGAGTAGTAGGAGATGCTTTCCAGATTATTCCTGCATTAACAGAGAAAATTAAAGCAATAAAAGGATAAGAAAGTAAATTGTGAATAGTCAATTCGCTTTGCTCGTCAATTTTTTAATGAAATAATTCACTTGCGAAGCAAAATTCACTATTGACGTTTGACAATCATCAACTATATAGATAAAAGCTCGGCTTTCCGGGCTTTTATTTTTGCGTAAAAAAGTGAAAACACAATAAAAAATTAATCTATATTTGTAGCTATGGATTATAAGCAGCTAATTATTCGCGGAATATCGTACAGCCAGACCCAGTCGGGGGCTTATGCATTGTTATTGGAACATGAAGAAACACACATAAAATTACCTGTTGTTATAGGAAATTTCGAAGCCCAGTCTATCTCTCTCGGATTGGAAAAAGATATTCATCCACCGCGTCCTCTTACTCATGATTTATTTACAAAATTTATAGTTTCTGCCAATTATGAGTTAATTTCTGTCATCATCTATCAGATTGTAGACGGAGTTTTCTTTTCAAATATTAACTTTAAAAATAAAGTAACAGAAGAAGAACTGATCCTAGATGCCAGAACTTCAGATGCTGTTGCCATGGCCGTAAGATTTGATGCGCCAATATTTACAACGCAGCAGGTTTTAAACGAAGCAGGAATTTTACTGGAACTGGAAGACGTTTCAAAAGAAGAACAATCATTCTCAGAAACTGTACAGACAGAAGATAACTTAAAATCTCTTTCTATGGAAGAGCTTCAGAAATTATTAGATGAAGCCGTTAAAGAAGAAGACTATGATACCGCTCTTGAAATCCAGGAAGAAATCAAGAGGAGGAAAAAGAAAATTGATTAAAGAGATACTTTTTATATAAACTATGAATTTAAAATTACGACTGACCATCCTCAGTTTTCTCCAATTTTTTGTTTGGGGAGCGTGGCTGATTACGATGGCAAACTTCTGGTTTGGCACAAAACATTGGGATGGAACTCAGTTTGGAGCTGTGTTCGGAACAATGGGAATTGCTTCTATCTTTATGCCAACCATTACTGGAATTATCGCTGACCGTTGGGTAAATGCGGAGCGTATATTTTCAGTATTACACATTCTTTATGGGGTTATTCTTTTTATACTGCCTCATTCTGCAGATCCGAATTCCTTCTTTTCGGTAATGCTTGTAGCCATGTGTTTCTACATGCCTACCATCGCATTGGCCAATTCAATTTCTTATACAATCCTGAAAAATAACAATCTGGATGTAGTGAAAGACTTTCCACCGATTCGTGTATGGGGAACTATTGGTTTTATTGTTGCCATGTGGATCACCAACCTTAGTGGAAATAAAGCAACAGAAGGTCAGTTTTATATCGGAGGTGTTGTAGCAATTTTCTTAGGAATTTATGCCCTTACACTTCCAAAATGCCCACCACAAAAGCTGATTGATAAAAACTCTCCATTATCTGAACAGTTAGGCTTAAATGCTTTCAAGCTTTTCGGAAACTATAAAATGGCATTATTCTTTATGTTTTCAATGCTTTTGGGTGCTGCGCTTCAGCTTACCAATGCCTATGGTGATGTATTCTTAAGTGAATTTGCTAATTTCCCTAAATATGCAGACTCATTCGTGGTACAGAGATCTACCATCATTATGTCAATTTCCCAAGTTTCAGAAACCCTGTTTATTTTGGCAATTCCTTTCTTCCTGAAGAAATTCGGAATTAAAAAAGTAATGCTGATGTCTATGCTGGCCTGGGTGTTAAGATTCGGTTTCTTTGCTTATGGGGTACCGGACGGATTTGGACTTTCATTGATCATTCTTTCATGTATTGTGTACGGAATGGCCTTTGATTTCTTCAATATCTCAGGATCACTCTTTGTGGAAACAACTACCGATAAAAAGATACGTTCTTCAGCTCAGGGATTATTTATGATGATGACGAACGGTTTTGGAGCTGTTTTTGGAAGTTATGCTGCAGGATGGGCTATTGATAAGTTCTTTACCCATAAGTTTTCTACGGCTTCAGATCTTTCTGCTTATCTGCAAACGACACCTGATAATCCTACATTCCTGGATATTTTAAAGAAGAGTTTCAACGCAGCTGTGAATTCAGATGGAACTCTTTCCTCTGTGGTGATGGTAAAAGACTGGCAGCAGATATGGCTTTCTTTCGCAATCTATGCATTAATACTGGCTGTTTTCTTTGCGGTATTGTTCAAGCATAAACATAACCCGGAAGATGTTTCATCAGTTAAACATTAATTAGACCTTATATATATTAAGATATTAAATTGCATTTTTGAAAAAAGATGCAATTTTTTTTTATTCAAATATCCTTTTATCAAATAATGCTTTGCCGGAGAAAAATATGGACTTCAGATTGATATAGAAACAGTAAATGTTAATTTTTAATTTGATAATAAATCTCATTTTTCTTTATATAATAATTAGAAATATCGATTTTTTTTTATGGCTAACAAGTGTTCGGGTGCGGAATTTCTATTTTTAAAACACCCTATTTAAAAGTGTGTTTTTTTTTGTATTTTGGCACTTTAGTAAATATGAAAAATATTCAGTTATTAGGATTACTGTTAGTAATTGTAGGTAGTTTTCTACCCTTGGTACATGTACCTGTAATAGGGAACTGGAACTATTGGAAGCTTGATCATTATCTGGCTATCGCATGCTGGATTTTCTCCGCATGTGCAGTTTTTGGGATTGTAAACAATAGTGCAAAAATTGTAAGGTTCTTTGGTATTCTCCTTATTCTTCTATTCGGATTTACCTTAGTTGCTGTGAAAATGCAGTCGCTGCAATACTTTAGCTTTTTACCATTCAAATCCTGGCAGGAAACTTTTGCAGGAATCGTTACATTGAAATGGGGTTGGGCTGTAGAGTTTTCAGGTGCTTTTCTGATGGTTTTTGCACGAGGAAATAAAAAAGTAAATAACAGAACACAAATATAATATGAACTTTTTAAAAAATTTTTCAGCAGGAATTTTGTTGATGACAGCTGCACAGGTGTATGCTCAGGCAACAGAACAGAAAAAACCGGATAATCCGCCTAAATGTACTAACATAAAAGAAGGAAAATTTCTAAGACCCAATTATCCGGAAGCAATATGGCATATGACCATTAAAGATAATGTTCAAACCGAATATTTCAATAATGGAAAAGATTATATCAAATCGACATTGGTTTTTGTGGATGACTGCAATTATAAAGCAATCGTGATAGAGAAATCTGATAAAAATGATCCTGCACAGATAGGAGATGTCTTCAATAATAAAATAGTCGCCACTCAGGATAATCTTCTGAAAGTGAATACCAAAATTGAAGGGACTCAATTTGACCTGGTATACATAAAAGTGAAATAAATTCTAACTATAAAAACGGGATTTTTATTCCGTTTCAGCTAAATAAAAATTATATACATGAAAGAAGTATTCATTGTTTCCGCAGTAAGAACGCCTATGGGGAGTTTTATGGGAAGCTTATCAACAGTTCCGGCTACAAAACTGGGAGCAACTGCTGTAAAAGGAGCATTAGATAAAATCGGTTTAGATCCTAATCAAGTTCAGGAAATCTATATGGGAAATGTTCTTCAGGCAGGGGAAGGCCAGGCGCCGGCTCGTCAGGTTGCTTTAGGAGCAGGTCTTTCAATCAATACACCTTCTACTACAGTCAATAAAGTTTGTGCTTCAGGAATGAAGGCTGTAACAATGGCAGCTCAGGCTATTAAAGCTGGTGATGCAGAAGTAATTGTTGCAGGAGGTATGGAAAACATGTCTTTAGTTCCTCATTATTACAATGCAAGAGTTGCTACAAAATTAGGCGATATCAAAATGCTTGACGGAATGGTACTTGACGGACTTACAGACGTGTACAACAAAGTACATATGGGAGTATGTGCAGAAAAATGTGCTACAGACTATAATATCACAAGAGAAGATCAGGATAACTTCGCTGTAGAATCTTATAAAAGATCTGCAAAAGCCTGGAGCGAAGGTAAATTCAGCGAAGAAATTGTACCGGTTTCTATTCCTCAGAGAAAAGGCGAACCAGTTATCTTTGCTGAAGATGAAGAATACAAAGCAGTAAACTTTGACAGAATTTCAACACTTCCTACCGTATTCAAAAAAGAAGAAGGAACAGTAACAGCAGCAAACGCATCTACTCTGAACGATGGAGCTTCTGCGTTGATCCTTGTTTCTAAAGAAAAAATGGAAGAACTTGGATTGAAGCCTCTGGCAAAAATCGTTTCTTATGCTGATGCAGCACAGGAGCCTGAAAACTTTACAACAGCTCCGGCAAAAGCGTTACCTATCGCGCTTAAAAAAGCAGGATTAGAAGTTTCCGATATCGATTTCTTCGAATTCAACGAAGCTTTCTCAGTTGTAGGACTGGCAAACAACAAAATCTTAGGGCTGGATGCTGCTAAAGTAAACGTAAACGGAGGGGCTGTAGCATTAGGACATCCACTGGGAAGTTCAGGTTCAAGAATCATCGTTACATTAATCAACGTATTGAAGCAAAATAATGCGAAATACGGAGCTGCTGCTATCTGTAATGGTGGTGGCGGTGCTTCTGCAATTGTGATTGAAAACGTATAATTGATAAGTATATAACCGCATTTTGTGGTTTAAAATATAAAAATCGGGGTCTTTAAACCCCGATTTTTTAGTTACAGGGCTGAACTTTATAATTCCAGCCAGATAATTTATCTACATAAATATAGGAGGTTGTATACCTTCAACAGATGCGGTCTAACCTTTGATGGTATCAAATGTGATTAAAACTTTGCTGAGTTATTTCAATACTTTACAATTATTATTTTCAAAATAATATTAAAAACCGTAGAATATTCCGTAGTTTTTCTATTTTTGTGCTACTAATATATATTTGAAATGTCTGAAACTGAGAATCGACAGCCTAAAAACATAAAGAATAATCCGAAAATTATGAAAGCCTGGGCTGTATATGACTGGGCAAATTCTGTTTATTCCCTGGTGATTACCTCTACCATTTTTCCCATTTATTACTCTATCCTTACTACTGCTTACGAGAAAAAAGAATACGTGGCAGAAACAAAAACATGGATTGATGTTCCGGTAAGACATATGATCAAAATTTTTGGAGAAGAATATCAGCCAGATGCGGTGTATGGATATTCCCTTACCATATCATTCTTTATCGTAGTATTGCTGTCTCCATTTTTATCTTCATTAGCGGATACGATTGGAAATAAAAAGTCTTTCCTGCAGTTTTTCTGCTATCTTGGTGCAACATCTTGTATGGGATTGGCCATGTTTACGGGAATGCATAATGTATTTCTGGGACTTTTATTCAGCATTACAGCCAGTGTCGGTTTCTGGGGAAGTTTAGTTTTTTATAACTCTTTCCTCCCGGATATTGCAACACCGGACAGACAGGATGCGCTTTCTGCAAGAGGGTATGTTTACGGATACATCGGTTCCGTAGTTTTGGTGGTGATCTGTTTGGTACTGATTCAGGTTTTTGCTAAAGGAGCCGCGCAGCAGCTGCTGTTTACAAGAATCAGTTTCCTTCTGACAGGAGCATGGTGGTTCGGTTTTTCTCAATATACATTCAAGCACCTTCCTCAGTTTGGGGATGTGAAAGATAAACTGCCTAAAGATTTAGTACTGCTGAACTATAAGAATATCTTCAAAAAACATGAAGAACAGGGAGGCTTCTTTGAAGTATTTAAAGATAACCTGAGCTTCTATAAAGATATTGCAAAAGAAAGTTTCCACGAGCTGTTTAAGGTAGGAGGAGAGCTTTTCAAAGATAGAAACCTGAAATTCTTCCTGTCGAGCTTCTTCTTTTACAGTGTAGGAATGCAGACGATTTTCCTTATGGCTACATTATTTGGGAAAAGTGAAATTAACCTTGCTCAGGATAAGCTGATCGGAACTCTTTTGGTGATTCAGATTGAAGCAATCATTGGAGCGGTTATTTTCTCACGGTTATCAAAGAGAATTGGTAACAAAAATGTTATTTCAATTGCGATCATCCTATGGATTGTAGCTTGTCTTTGGGCTTATTTCCTGAACAAAGAAAACCCAACAGTAGAATACCAGTTTTATGGAGTTGCTGCAGTAGTAGGGTTAGTAATGGGAGGGCTTCAGGCAATGTCCAGATCCACCTATTCAAAACTTCTGCCTGAGAACTCAATGGAGAATACAACCTATTTCAGCTTCTATGATGTGTTGGAAAAAATTGCTATTATCATCGGAACATTTATCTTTGCAACATTGATCGAACATTTCAATAATATGCGTATTGCAGCATTGTCCATGACTATATTCTTCGCCGCAGGATTGGTTTTAATCAGATTCCTGAAGGTTAAAATGAGAAAAGACAGAGAAACATTATAAAATTGAAAGACGTTATTTTTAACGTCTTTTTTTGTCAAGGTAATTCATTGAATTTTATCTATGAAATTATAGTTATTTATCATATTTTTTTCGTATTTTTAATAGAAGAACTAAAGAAAGTAAAATAGAAGACAATTCGGCCTGAGTTTTGCTTATATTCAGCGGAATAATTTTTAACTTTGCAAAAAGATTTATTGTCAATATGACCAATCCTTTATTTTATGCAAAAATAATCCTGTTTGGAGAATACGGAATGATTGAAGATTCCCAGGGGCTTGTTGTACCTTACAGCTTCTATAAAGGGACTTTGAAATTCTCAGATTTGAGTTCTGATTTCGAACTTAATTCCAACAGACATTTGCAGAAATATTCTGAATTTCTTACAGCACTTGATCTTTCCGACGACTTTAAGCTGGATATCGAGAGCTTCAAAAATGATATTTCAAACGGACTTTTCTTTGATTCCAATATTCCTCAGGGGTATGGAGTGGGAAGTTCCGGTGCTTTAGTGGCTGCTATTTTTGAAAAATATTCAGTCAGCAAACTGAATCCTGAAAACATTTCAAAAGATAATCTTAAAAAATTAAAAGCTGTTTTTGGTGAAATGGAAAGCTATTTCCATGGAAAAAGTTCAGGAATGGATCCACTGATCTGTTATATGAATCTGCCAATCCTTATCGAAAATAAAGAGAATTTAGACAGGGTAAATATTCCCGAAGGTGAAGAAGGAAAAGGAGCTATTTTCCTGATAGATTCCGGAATGACAGGTGAAACAGGACCTATGATTCAGATTTTCTTCGAAAAAATGAAAACAGAAGGTTTCCGCAAAACCCTGAAAGAAGAGTTCATCCGTTATAACAATGCATGTATCGAATCTTTCCTTAAAAAAGACATGAATCCATTCTTCAGAAACCTTAAAAAGCTTTCTCACTGGGCTTATGAACATTTCCGTCCTATGATCCCTGAAAGTATTTTTAACATCTGGAAAAAAGGTCTGGATTCTAACGCTTATTATCTGAAACTGTGCGGTAGCGGTGGAGGCGGCTATATCTTAGGATTTACCAAAGACTATGCAAAAGCAGAAAGAATGCTTGACGGCTTCCAAAAAGAAGTGATTTACAGATTTTAAACAGATTGGAATGAATTCTGAAAAAGAACCTTTCCAATCTAAAAACTATTTATCAAAATCTCTATTTTACAGATTTTCACAATTCGTGGGCTTTCTTCTCGGAGCACGGTTTTTTGTAGCTGCTCTGTTGACGTTTGCACTTTATGTATCTACTTTTTTCCTGTTCAATCAGGATGAATCTTTCAGAAAATTTGTCTTCGATTTCAAAGTACACGGGATTATTTTTTGTACTGTCCTTACGATTCTGGCAGGTGGTATCATCAACCAATTTTACGATCTGGAGAAAGATCATGTAGTAAAACCCTTCAGAACAAGGGTTCAGAGTTTCATCAAACAAAAATATTTTCTCTATGCCTACCTGGCACTAAGTGCAATTTCTCTAGGGGTAGCCTGGATAATTTCTCATAATGTATTTGTTTTTTTTCTGGTCTATCAGTTCTTTATGTGGTTTTACAGCCATAAACTGAGCAGAATACTGATCCTGAACAACCTTACTTTTGTCAGTCTGACGCTGTATCCGTTCTTTGGAATGATGGTGTATTACGAAACTTTTTCCAAAAAGGTTTTTCTGATGGCTGTTTTTCTATTCCTTATCCTGCTATGTATTGATATTGTGAAAGATACGCTTACCAGAAGTGTGGATAAAGCTTTCGGATATACTACCATTCCCAATTATTTTAAAAGCAGAAATACAAAAATTATTCTGACTTCTTTACTGATCGTTACCATGGCAGTTTCAATGAATATTATTACGAAAACCAGTACTACCGGATTCATGGCTTATTATTTTGCCGGCGGGCTTTTTGTCATGATTGTATGCATATATCTTCTTTTAAATGCTTCCAGAAGAAGTAACTTTCTTACATTGAATGTATTACGATTCTGGGTTTTTGTAGGAATCATCGCCATGCTTTTAAACGGAATAGAGCATAAATTGTAAAAAAATTCTTTAAATAAACTGAGGTTATTATTACCTTTGCATAACTAAATTTAATAAATAGGAATGCCCATTTTTAATGATACTAAAATTGCATTTGCAGACAAGTCTGATGCACAATTGAGAAAGGCTTACTGGATGTTTAAAATGATTGAACAGCCCACCCTTACAAGCCTTGGAACATCTGTTCTGAATTTCACAGTACACAACAATTTCCCTTTCGTTACCGGAATTGTAAAAAATACCTTATTTGAGCAGTTCTGCGGTGGTGAAACCCGTGAAGAAAGCATGAAAGTTGTAAAACAGCTGTTTAAAAGGGGAGTTGGGAGTATTTTTGATTATTCCATTGAAGGGAAAGAAGATGAAGAAACTTTTGATGCGGTTTGCAAAGAAATCAAGGACATTGTAAGATTCTCAGTAGGAAATCCGGCGATTCCTTTTATTGTATTTAAACCTACCGCATTCGGAAGAATTGATCTTTATGAAGCTGTTGGAAAAGGAGCTGAGCTTACTACCAGCCAGAAAGAAGAATGGGAAAGAGTGGTAAAAAGATTTGATGAAGTATGCAGTCTTTGCCATGAACATGATAAAAAAGTAATGGTAGATGCTGAAGAAACCTGGATGCAGGACGCAGCAGACCATCTTTGTGAAGAAATGATGGAGAAATATAACCAGCAGAAACCTATAGTTTGGAATACCATCCAGATGTACAGAACCGGAAGACTGGAGTATATGGAGGCACATCTTCAGAGAGCAAGAGAGAAAAATTACTTCATCGGTTATAAAATCGTTCGTGGTGCTTACATGGAAAAAGAAAGAGCCAGAGCAGCAGAAAAAGGATACGCAGATCCTATTCAGCCGACAAAAGAGGCTTCAGATAAAAATTATAATGCAGGAATTGACTTTGTAATGGATCATCTGGATAAAGTGTCAGCATTCTTTGGAACCCATAATGAAATCTCTTCTGAGCTGATTATGGATAAAATGAAAGCAAAATCTCTGGAAAACAGCAATCCGCACATTTATTTCGGACAGCTTTACGGGATGAGCGATAATATCACTTTCTATCTGTCAGATAAAGGCTATAATGTGGCTAAATATCTTCCATACGGACCTGTAAAGGATGTTGTCCCTTATTTAACTAGAAGAGCCCAGGAAAACACCTCTGTGGCCGGACAAACCGGAAGAGAGCTTGGACTGATCAAAAAAGAATTGGAAAGAAGAAAGAAATAATAGTATTGTCCACAATATATATAGGGCCTGCAGTTTTGCAGGTCTTTTTTATTGGAATTAAAAGACGGAATGGAACAGTGAATTAATGATAATGAATATAATAGTAAGATGCGTTGGTTATAGTGTAAAATAATTCGATTTTTATTGTTGATTTTATTTTAAATAGTTATATTTGATAAAACTATAAAAAAACATAAAACACTATCTTCATTTACTAGTACACACTTCTGTCCTATGACAGTAACCATCCATACACTAATCACTCTTATTAAAACTAAATTATAAAAATATAGTAGGGGATCAGACGATCATAAAAGGTAAAAACTCTGTCACTGGTATCCGTGAAAATTTTTTTAAAATAAAATAAAGCAATAGCTTTAGTTTTCTTCTTCAAATATTTTTTTAACCTGATCATTTTCCTTGATCAGGTTTTTTAAGGCTCAAAACTTTCAAATTTTCCGTTTTCGTAGAACAGAACAATTCGTTTTATCTTACTTTGTTGATTACCAAATAGTTGTCCTAAAATATGATCACCCGAATTTTCTAATCGCTGAGAATCCGATATTTTTTCCGGAGCTTTATCATGGGCTGGTATAAACGATTCTCCAGGACTTGATATTGAAGGTTCCGCTTCCGTTTCATCACTTCCGAATTCATCATCGTCATTCATCATGGTAAAAAGATCGGGTAGTGGAGTTGTTTTTATTTTCTCCTCTTCCGTATATTCTTCTTTAATTTCTGATTCGGGCAGCTGGGATTTTAGCATTTCACCTTCACCCGTAACCAGCCAGTCCCATAGAAGTTCCGGGAAACGGGATTTTATTTTTATGATAAACTCAAGAGAAGGTTTGTTTCTTCCTGACGTGATATGTGAAATGGACGAACGCTGCACATCAATTTCATCAGCAAACTCGGAAGGAGTAAGACGAGAATACTCTATAATTTTGGAAATTCTTTCATTTAAACTCATAAAAATAAGCCTTTAATTATTTTACAAATGTAACATATATAATTTACAAATGCAAAATACAAATGTAAATAATTTGAAATTACTTTTGTATACATTTGTAACAAAGTTTTAATTGTTTTAAAATCAAATCATTATATGTAAATTACAATTGTATTTACTTATCAGATGAATCTACCATTACAGCTGTAGACAGATAGTTTCGATCTGGTAAAAGACTACTGTTCTTTAAAAAAACTGGTTTAAAAATGTAAATTAAACCGATCGATGGAGCTATTTTATCCATTAAATATCTTTAAAAACAGAATATACATTATTAAACTACTTAAATCGTTTCCGGAAATAAGATTATCGATAAATACCTTATAAAACACATATAAAAGCAATTTTAATAGAGTTACAGTAGTAAATTACTGATGTAAATATACTATTTTAGGCTCATATTTGGCCAAATTGAGGGGAAAATACTGTTCCTGTTAAGCAACTCATTTTATCAAAGATTAAAACTCCTGATAAAAGTATTATTTGAATAATTTTCAGACATCCATTTGATTTTTCTGTTGTTTTACATATGTATACACTACTAAGCAACTTGGTTTTCCACAATTTTTATGTTTAGCAAAATAACCCTCAAATAGCAAAAACACTCTATTTTTACACTTAAAGTACGGTTATAAATACAGTTGAATTAAACTTTATAAAGTACTGACTTTTAATATTTTAAATATGTCATATTAAATTATTCGCAATCCACAATTTTATCCACAGACAAATTGTCCTCCAGTGCTGTTTAATAATATTACAATTGTCAATTTATTTTTATAACTCTCAATTTGACTAATTTAAATCTTGTAAACAATTTTCAGAACAGATGTCAAATGTAAATTCGTGAATTTTGCTAACATTTACAAATGTTAATTTAAGTTTTTGGCTAAAAATGGCTAAATTTGATTCTTGTAAACTATTCCTACAATGAATTTTGAACAGATCTATTCTCAAAACCCCGATTTCTCAAATCGCTATATTTCCCCTGAAAAATTATTTTCTTATCTACAGGCCAATCTCAGCGATTATATTCACGAGATCGGAACATCCTATTTAGATAAACCGATTTATCAGTTAAGTATCGGAACCGGAAACATTCAGGTATTGGCCTGGTCACAAATGCACGGAAATGAATCTAATGCCACTCATGCTATGCTTGACCTTTTGGTAAGCCTTGATAAAGCTCCGGAAATGAAGGAGGACTTATTCAGTAAAATAACACTTGATTTTATATTCATGCTGAATCCGGACGGATCCGAAAGATGGACCAGACTGAATGCTGCCGATATTGACCTGAACAGAGATTTTCATAACGAAGCAAGTAAGGAGATTAAATTCCTGAAAAAAGCAGCAGCTTCCAAAAAATATGATTATGCTTTAAATCTTCATGAGCAGAGAACCATTTTTACCACTGATGGTATTCATCCTGCTACGCTTTCCTTTTTGGCTCCTTCGGAAAACGTAGAACGGACGGTTACCGAAAACAGAAAGAAATGTATGGCAGTCATTGGAAGTATATACAACCACTTAAAAGAAATGATCCCCAACCAGATCGGAAGATATTCTGATGAATTTTATCCGACTTCTACCGGAGATAACTTTATCAAAGCAGGGATGCCAACCATCTTATTTGAAGGCGGGCACTTTGTAGAAGATTATACCCGGACAGGAACAAGAAAATACTATACAATTGCTCTTTATTATGCTTTGAAAGCAATCAGTGAACTTAACTCTGATACTACAGGCTGGGAAACTTACCTTGAAATCCCTGAGAACCAGGAAACTCATTATGACTTGATTTACAGAAATGTAAAGCTGAATACAGAGCATGAATGTATTCTTGATATTGCAGTTCAGTACAGGGAAATCAAAGAAGATGGGAAAAGTGACATCTCATTTATTCCTTTCGTAATGGAAGCCGGAGATGTGAAACAAAAAAAGGGCTGGCTGGAAATAGACTGTACCGGAAAGAAATTTATTTCTGCAACTAAATATCCCAAACTGGACGCAGTTGTGGATTTTAAAATAGAAGATTAAAAGACTTTAAATATCTCCCATATAAAAAGTTTCGGCAGCCTGAAGGGCTGCCGAAACTTTTTATATAACTAATTTCCAAAATTCAAATGGGCTATCCACTCAATTATAATGTTATTCAATAGGAATGGGCTTTAGCCCATTTACTTTAATGAATATTCATCCGGCTTTAGCCAAAACTTAATTTTAGAATGTCGATTCCTCTAAAGATTAGTTAACCACTTTAATTCCATTCGCTACAAATCTGATTTCTTCTTTGGGCTGAGTGATAGCATCAATTTCAGACTGAGGCTTTTTAGCATCTTCCGCGTAATGTTTCTGTTCATTTACAGAAGTTACTTTTCTTTCTGCGTTCCCCTCCAATACAACATTTTTCCCTTTTAATGCGGTAGGTACAAAGAAAGCGTAATCTTTCATTTTTACAAAAAACTTAGAATTATCTTCTGTCTGGATCGTTAGCCAGCAGCCTTTTTTGTCACATACGTCTGTTACTTTTCCCTTAACGGAAACATTCTCAACTTTTTTGTTATCTTTTTTAAGCTGTTTATTCAATTTATCTGCGGTGATCGCTTTGGATTCAGCGGATGAAGTTACCTGATCTCCGTAAGTATCACCTACCAACGCTTTTCCTTCCGGTGGTCCGGATTGAGCAAAAGCTAATGAAGAAGCTGTTAAAGCTGCACCCAATAATATTGCTTTAAATTTCATGTTTAATATTTTTCTCAAAAATACTAATTAAAATTGAATCATAAAGGAATAAAAAATAACAAAAAACAGGTATTTCAATGAATTTTCAACAAATTTGAAAATCAAAGACAGATTTGATTATATTTGACCTCTATACTTGACTATGGAAAAAAAACTGAAACTATGGGATGCCATCATGCTTGTGATGGGATCGATGATCGGAAGCGGGATCTTTATTGTAAGTGCTGACATGATGCGAAACCTGGGATCCGGGTTTTGGTTGATTATCGTATGGGTAATTACAGGAGTGATGACAGTAGCTGCAGCCATAAGCTATGGAGAACTGTCTGCACTGTTTCCGAAGGCCGGAGGGCAATATACTTACCTGAAAGAGATTTTCGGAAAAAAAATGGGATTTCTTTACGGATGGGGATTGTTTACGGTGATACAAACCGGAACTATTGCTGCGGTGGCAATGGCTTTTGGGAAATTTACCGCTTATCTGATTCCGTCATTAAACGATGCTGCTCCTATTTTCCAGAGTGGTGAATTTAAAATAACCTGGATACAGATTCTTGCCATTGCTGTCATTATTTTGCTCACCTATATCAATACCAGAGGTGTAGAAAGCGGAAAAATCCTTCAGAATATCTTTACCGGTTCCAAAATTATTGCATTACTTGGGCTGATTGCGGCCGGTTTTATTTTAGTAGACATTTCTCATTTAGCAGAAAACTTTAGCTGGGGAACAGATTCTTTCAATAACCTTAAAAAAGATTTGAGCGGGAATTTCCTTAAAGAAGGCTGGGAACCGATTGGAGGAATGACTCTTCTAGGCGGAATTGCTGCTGCCATGGTAGGCTCTGTCTTCAGCTCTGTGGCCTGGGAAAGTGTAACATTTGTTTCCGGTGAAATTGAAAACCCTAAAAAGAATGTAGTGAAATCAATGATTTACGGGACTTCTGCTGTAATGATCCTTTATATCGCGGTAAACTATGTCTACTTAAATGCTCTGGACAGAGACGGAATTGCATTTGCTGCTAATGACAGAGTAGCGGTAGCGGCATCCCAGAATATATTTGGAAGTGCAGGAACTATCATCATTGCCTTATTGGTCATGATTTCTACATTTGGATGTAACAACGGACTGATTCTGGCAGGAGCAAGAGTTTTCCAGACGATGGCCAAAGACGGCATGTTCTTTAAGTCAGCCGTAAAAAATAATAAAAATGAAGTTCCTGAAAATGCATTGTGGATGCAGGGAGTCTGGGCTTCCATTTTGTGTCTGAGCGGGCAGTATGGAAATTTGCTGGATATGATCTCTTTCGTAATCGTTCTTTTCTATATGATTACGGTTTTTGGAGTTATTTATTTAAGAATCAAACAGCCGCAGCTGGAAAGACCTTATAAAACATGGCTTTATCCTGTAACGCCGGTTATTTATCTTGTCATAGGAACATGTTTCTGTATCCTCTTGCTTATTTACAAGCAGCAATATACATGGCCTGGTTTTGTTTTGGTATTGCTGGGACTTCCTGTGTACTATTTTATCAACAGAAAAAAAGCAAATACTTAAAATAAAACAAAAATATAACAGATTAAAGGGCTTTCAATTCAGTTTGAAGGCCCTTGTTTTTGAATAATATTTTAAAGTATATCATTATTATTTGTCGAAAATGTGTAATTTGGTATTTCGTTTTTAGAACAGGACCATGAAGTAAAAACAATAAGTTATGGATACACCAAATTACAGAATGCCTTTCGTACCCTCTACTTTAATGACCGAAGGCGGAAGTATCGATACCTGCGATATGGGCGAAAGTATTGCCCACAATATTATGCTGCTGATCACCACCAAAAAAGGGGAGAACAGATATGATGAAAACTATGGAAATGATGTCTGGAACCTTGAATTCGATAATGGAGTTACAAGTGCCATCTGGGAAAGCGTTTTTATCAAAAGCTTAAGAAGACAGATTCAGGAATATGAACCAAGAATCGTAAACCCGCAGATCGATGCTCACATACAATTTGTAGAGCACAGCTACGATACTAAAGAACACACCGAAATTAAAAAGAAAGTAAGAATTGCCATCAATGCAAAAATGGAAGAAACAGGAGAACGGTTCAGTTTCTCAACAGAGCTGTTTCTAAGCCCGATGTCTATTGATTAATATTTTTAACAGCGAAAGAAAATTATGAATTTAGATCAGAATATTTATTCCAAAGAATCTGTAAAAGCAAGAATGCTGCAGAATGCAACTAAAGTATGGGGATTAAGGAGCCCACAGTCTTTAGATCCTTTTGTAAAACTGCTGATAGACGCATTCAGTACAGAGGTTTTCAAAGCGAATAATGAAATACAGACGGTGAATGCCCGTATATTGGAAAAACTAGCAAAACTGCTTACACCGTCCATTTATACCCATCCTATTCCGGCTCATTCCGTAGCTTTTACACAGCCTTATGAGTCTTCTGAAATTTTATTGGAACACACGGAATTCTTTTTCCGTAAACAGATGACTTCCACGGTGAAATCGGAATCGGACAAACAGCTGAACATTCCTTTTACTCCGGTGGGAAATGTAAGAATCAATAAAGTTCACACTTCAATCATGTTTGTAGGAAATACCTGCTACAGCATCGATGACAGATTCAACAAAATTCCTATTGCAAGATTTCAGGGAAGACCTGAAGATTACAGAAAAATCACAATAGGGGTAGATGTAAGCAAATATGTAAGTGAAAACTTTCCCAAATACCTGAGCATATTCTGCTCCAATCCTGCTTTCGAGCACCTTGATTTCGTATATAAATTATTACCGTATATTACGGTTTCAAGCAATGGTAACCCTCTGTTTGTAAGAGAAGGATTAAGTTATCTTACAGAAAGTCAGAATGACGGTTATGAACAGATGTTCAAAGAGCAATCCATCAGAAATAAGGTGATTGAAGATATTAAAAGTATCTATCGTCATAAATTTATTGAAGTAACAGGAATCTCTCAAAGTCTGTTCTCAGAACCGGGACAGCTTCCACAGAACCTTGATTTCCTGGCTGGAAAAGAAGAATTTACTAAATTTCTGGATAATAAAAGCTACCTGTGGCTAACATTTGAGTTTCCTCCTCAGTTTTCAGCGGAGATTCTTGACAATTTCTCATTTGTACTCAATGCTTTTCCAATCTATAACAGAGGCTGGAAAAAAACAGAATACAGCCTTGATATCATGGGGAATAATATCCCTTTGGTAACAGACGAAGGCGAGCATTTCCTTTATGTGGATGAGGTACAGGATGGTGACGGCAGAAGATATACCGAAATTCCTTTCACTCCGGCCGATGATCTTAAAAAAGGATTATATACTGTAAGAAAAGGTGGAATGGAACGTTTTACCAGCCGAAATGCAGTAGATATGATTGCCAATGTTCTGGAACTGACAAGAGATGAAATTGCTGCATTTTCCCTTTTGAACAGAGATAATGTAAAAGGAGTCTTAAGTGAAATGTCTGACAAAATGAAATCCATGGTGCAGAAAGTAAACAATGCCAAAAGAAATATCAGACAGGAGCTGAATTACGTGATCATGGAACCGGTAGAAAAAACCGATCATACCTACGCTTCTTTTTGGATTACACACTGTACGCTGGCCAATCATATGCGTCCGGGAACTGAACTTTCCAACCAGCTGAAATCTCAGACTGTGGTACTGCTTACCGAAACATTGGGAGGGGCCGAAGAACAAAAAGGAACGGATAGTATTCAGGCTTATAAATATGCATTAACAACCAGAGATAAGATCATTTCTTTGGAAGACGTTAAAAACTACTGTCGTATGATTCTGAAAGATGAAGTAAGAGAAGTAAGGGTAAGAAGAGGAACGATGATCAGCAACAAGCCAAAAGAAGGATTTGTAAGAACGGTTGAGGTAGAGATTATTCCTCAGAACTATTCTTTCTACGGAAGAGCCTATTGGGAAAATATGGCCAATATTATAAGGAATCAGATTATTGCCAAAGCTATTGATGGAATTGAATATATTGTAAGAATCACCAATGAAGATGTTGACTTCCAGGATATGTAATTTCTTCAATACCCAATTAGTTTAAAATATAAAATGCCGTATCAATTGCGGCATTTTTGAATGATATCAATAGGAATGGGCTTTAGCCCGTTTTTTTATCAATGAGCTTTCCATTGGCTTCAGCCAAAACTTATAAAATCTCTCCGGAAAAATTCAATAACATTTGGTTCAAAGCATTAACAAAACCTAAGAATTTTTTATGAAACTTTTATCCCTTTTATATTCAAAAAAAGTCTATAAAATTTCGTATTTTTGCACGTTGTGATTTTCAGGCAAATCACCCCAAATTATGAGTAAATCAACAGAATATATAGAAGTTTACGGAGCCCGTGAACACAATCTTAAAAATATTAACGTAAAAATTCCGCGCAACGAATTGGTCGTGATTACCGGCCTTTCCGGAAGTGGAAAATCGTCGTTGGCTTTTGATACTATTTTTGCAGAAGGTCAGCGTCGTTATATTGAAACTTTTTCTGCTTATGCACGCCAATTTCTGGGCGGATTGGAGCGTCCTGATGTAGATAAAATCGAAGGACTTTCTCCGGTTATTGCCATTGAGCAGAAAACAACCAATAAAAACCCACGTTCTACCGTAGGAACGGTTACCGAACTGTACGACTTTCTGCGTCTATTGTATGCCAGAGTTTCAGATGCTTATTCTTTGTCTACAGGACAGAAACTGGTGAGCTATACCGAAGATCAGATCCTTGAAACCATCAAAGAAAATTATAAAAAGGAGAAAATCATGCTTTTGGCGCCCGTGGTGCGTTCCAGAAAAGGGCATTATCATGAACTCTTTGTTCAGATGGCTAAAAAAGGTTACGGGCAGGCAAGAATTGATGGTGAGCTGCAGGATATTGAATATGATTTAAAACTTGACCGTTATAAAACCCATGATATCGACATTGTGATCGATCGTTGGATTATCGGGGAGAATGCTTCGGAAAGCAGAATGGAAAAATCATTGCGTACTGCAATGGAAATGGGGGAAGGAATTATCGGAATTCAGAAACTGGGAAGCACAGATATTGAATATTTTTCCAAAAATCTGATGGATGCGGAAACAGGACACTCTCTGGCGCTGCCTGAACCCAATACATTCTCATTCAACTCTCCAAAAGGAAGCTGCCCGAATTGTAAAGGTCTGGGAACCATTAAAAAAATCAATACCGATTACTTTATAGACAATCCGAAACTATCCATCAATCAGGGAGGATTATTGCCGTTGGAAGATATCAAGTCCAACAAATGGATCCTGTCACAGATCAAAAACATTCTTGAGATCTTTGGATTAGGATTAACAACGCCATTGCAGGATATTCCGGAAGAAGCACTGGATTATATCTACAACGGATGTCACAAAGAATTCAATAAAGACCTGAAATACGCAGGAATTACCAAGAAAATAAAAATAGGTTTCGATGGTCTGATCGCTTTCATGGAGGAGATTATTGATGATAGAGATTCCTATGAAGCTGTTTTATTGGAAAGACATTTCACTACAGAAGAAATATGTCCTGAATGTCACGGAACCCGTCTTCAGCCTTCAAGCTTAAGTTTTAAAATTGATGGAAAGAACATTGCAGAGGTCAATGCTTTAAGCTTAGCGGATTTAAAAGACTGGCTGGCTGATGTTAAAGATAAATTCTCAGAAAAGAATAAAATCATTGCTCACGAGATCTTAAAAGAAATTGAAACCAGGCTTCAGTTTTTGCTGGATGTAGGATTGGATTATTTAAGTCTGAGCAGAAGTTCAAAAACACTTTCCGGAGGAGAATCACAGAGAATCCGCCTGGCAACACAGATCGGATCTCAATTGGTGAATGTTTTATATATCCTTGATGAACCAAGTATCGGGCTTCACCAGAGAGATAATGAAAGACTGATCCATTCTCTGAAAAACCTGAGAGATATCGGAAACTCCGTATTGGTAGTAGAACATGATAAAGACATGATTCTTGAAGCTGATGAGGTGCTGGATATTGGTCCCAGAGCAGGAAAATTCGGTGGAGAGATTCTTTGGCAGGGAAAACCAAAAGATCTTTTGAAAGCTGATACCATCACGGCGCAGTATATTAATGGAAAAAGAAAAATAGAAATTCCGGCAGAAAGAAGAGCTGGAAGCGGTAAAAATATTGTTTTAAAAGGCGCTACAGGGAACAATCTTAAAAACGTAACCCTGGATATTCCTCTTGGAAAACTGGTTGTAGTAACCGGAATTTCAGGTAGCGGAAAATCTTCTCTGATTAACGGAACATTATATCCGATCCTTAACAAGCACTTCTACAGAGCGGTTCAGGAACCGTTACCTTACAAGAAAATTGAAGGGTTAGAGAATATTGATAAAATTGTAGACGTAGACCAGACACCAATTGGAAGAACGCCACGTTCGAATCCTGCAACCTATACCGGAATGTTTACCGATATCAGAAACCTTTTTGCAGAGCTGCCGGAAAGTAAAATCCGTGGATATAAACCGGGAAGATTCTCTTTCAACGTGAAAGGCGGAAGATGCGAAACCTGTCAGGGTGGAGGATTGAAAGTGATTGAAATGAACTTCCTTCCGGATGTATACGTACACTGCGAAACCTGCAACGGAAAACGTTTCAACAGAGAAACCTTAGAAGTTCGTTACAAAGGAAAATCAATCTCTGACGTATTGGATATGACGATTGATGAAGCGGTAGATTTCTTCCAGCCGATTCCTAAGATTTTTGCAAAAGTAAAAACATTACAGGATGTAGGTTTAGGGTATATTACCCTTGGACAGCAGTCGACAACCCTTTCAGGAGGTGAAGCACAACGTATCAAGTTAGCAACTGAATTAGCAAAAAGACAAACCGGAAATACCCTTTATATTCTTGATGAACCAACTACAGGACTTCATTTTGAAGACGTAAAAATCCTGATGGATGCCATCAACCAATTGGTAGAACTTGGAAACTCATTCATCATCATCGAACATAATATGGACGTCATCAAATTAGCAGACCATATTATTGACGTAGGACCAGAAGGAGGAAAACATGGCGGACAGATCGTTGCACAGGGAACTCCTGAAGAAATTGTAAAGTCTAAGAAGAGCTTGACTGGAAAGTTCCTGAAGAGGGAACTGGAGTAAGTATTCATAAAATTTATAGAGCATTTTTAAAATAAGAAAATCGAGATAATAATTGGCTAAACTCATAAGGTTTAGCCTTTTTTATGCTTAAAATACCTTTCCAATATTAAATTTTCAATTATTTTTAAAATTTATTAAACTGATAATCAATTAATTAATCTTTAATGTTAACTCAATGTTAACTCAATGTAAAATTAATATGAATTATTTTTAATAACTTTGGTTAAGAGATACAAAAATAAGTTAGTATAATATTTAAAACCAGTTAGTTATGAAAAATAGAATTCAAATAGTAATGGCTTCACTTTTCGTTTGCGGATTTGCTGCTGTTTTGAACACTGCTAAAGCTCAGACTACAGATCATAATACCATTCAGGAAATTCAACTGAGCAAAAGTGAAACGTTTAACGATATCAGAAATAAATTAGAAGCCAATTTTGACCTTACCAATCCTGATTACAAGCAGGGAACCGTAAACTCAGTGGTGAAATTTGATATCGCAAAAAACGGAAAAATTGTAAACGTTCACTCCAGTGGAGACTGTAAAACCGTAAGTAAAGAAATTGAAACCGTGTTAAGTGATCTCGACTACAGGGTAGATCGCAAAAAACTAACTGATAATATGGTTGCCTATACTTACGTAATGCCGGTGACAGTAGAGATCCATAACAGATAATATTTATTTTAAAAAATTAAAAAATCCCATGCATATTTTGCATGGGATTTTTTTTAATATGAATATTAGAATAATGATGAAAATGTATTATGGTAAACCATAATTTTTCATATTTTTTTTATTTATTTTTGGACAAAAATGAATATCCATGGAAATTAAATTAAATGCCTCAAAAATTAAGTGGAGAATTAATTCAAGAGAATTAATAAAAAACTTTTTTGATTTTAATTGGGGATCAGCAATTACTGAAGTTGTAGAAGTAGAAAAAGATATTGAATGTTTGGCTTTTTTATTACTTTTTCAAACGACGAGAAATACTGTTAGTGAGTTATTGCAAAAATTTGGGCAAACTCAGCTAGATAATAATTATCATTTAGTTTCTGAGAATCTTAATTTTGAGAAAACATTAAAAGAATTTTTTGAAAAAGAAATTACATTAGATAAAAATTTTTTTATAAATATTCTGGAATACTCACCAAAATATTTAACAGATTCTTTTTTAATTTTTAAAGAGTATGCAAAAATTTTACAAATTGAATTGCCAATATCAATAAGAAATATATATTATTTACGATATGCTGAAAACTTAGAATATGAATATCAAGAAAAGAAAGAAAAGTATAAAAAATTAATTGAATACTTTGAGAATCCGATGTCTGTAGTCAAAGATAAGTATGGAAATTTATTAGAATACTATGCTATAATTAAAAAATATTATTCAAACAAGCAACAACAGAATATAGAGGAACGTGCTGAAACTCTAAAAGATTTGTATATAGAACCTAATTTTTTGATTTTTAAGAATAATCTAAATAAGTCGAAAGGAAATAAAAAATTTGTTGAAGCAAATTTGAATATTCACGAATTTATAAACAATTATTACTTAAAGGATGTACATTATCCAGATCTTAAAAAAGAATATAATATGTTATTTCTTTTAGGACAACCTGGGCAAGGGAAGACTTCATTCTGCTATAAAGTTATATATGATTATTTGGAATCAAATTTAGACCTTCCTCACATTCCGATTTTTTTTGTAAAAATAAGAGAGCTAGTTGCTAAAGATTTTATCAATAATCCTTTTGACATATTAACAAAACACTTACATAATAATATTAATTTCAGTGAAGATAAGGGATTTCTAATACTTGATGGATTAGACGAAGCGTACATGAGTGGAGGAATTACTGATTCTGATTTAAAAAATTTATATGATAGGTTAAATAAATGGAAATGGACCAATCCTAAGATAAAAATAATTTTAACTTCGAGAGAAAATTATTTAAATATAAATGATTCTTGTATAGATGATTCTTTGGTTTTAAAATTAGATGTATTCTCCAATGAACAAGTCTTAGAATACAAAAATAAATATTTGTTTTTTTACCCTGATAATCAATTTATTAACAATGTTGATCTTTATGTCGATAATGCAAATACAATAGAATATCAACACTTAAATGAACTAATTAGACAACCTGTAATTTTGTATTTTATTGCTTTGTCAAATATTGATATAAATAAATCAAATTCTAGATCGGAAATATATAATAGGATATTTAATTCATTAGCAGAAAGAAGTTGGGATAAACAAAAAGGACAATTAGATTTTATTAAAAAAAATATAAGTCCTGATGTTTATCAGAGACATTTAAGAGAGTATATTCGAAGTATTGCTTTTTCAATTTATCAATCTCCTAATTTATATATAACTATAAAAGATTTGACTAATTTAGATTCTACAAAAAGTTTTATAAATAAATGTTTTGAAGATGACTTTACTAATGATTCTAGAAACTTTATGGACTTAACAAAATATTTATTAATCAGTTTTTATTTTCAAGAGTCAAATAAAGCAAGTGACGAGGCTGCAATCGAGTTTTTTCATAATTCTATTTGGGAATATTTAACAGCGGAATACTTTTGGGAAAAATTTAAAGATTTATTTTTATCAACAAATAGGAATGGGGATTATAAAGACATTGATATTAATGAATATTTTGATCTTTTGACCTATTTAATTGGAGATAAATCCTTTAAAGGAATGGTTGATCGGAATGTTCAAGAAATAATATTAAATGAAAATGTTGCTGAATTAGTTTTATTAATTGATAGATCTAAAAAAGTATTTTACAGTCTTAGTAATAATGATTTTTTATTGAGATATAGTAGAGATACCTGTAAATTAACTGCAATAGAAAAGATTACATCAATATTTTGGCTATCTTTCATATATTTAGGCTTTGCGTGCAAAAAAGTAGGTCGAATATTAGTATTAGATAGTGATTTGACAAATCATTATACGAAAAATATACCAAAAGGTGTTATTAGTTTGTTTGATAATAGTTTTAATTATATTTCGTTTTCTTGGTTTGATAGGTACTTTTATTTATCCTCTTCAGAATTAAGTTATTTGATATTTAATGATTCAATTTCAGGTGTATCTTTTCAAAATTGTAGTTTAAAGAATATTGTATTTAATGATTGTTATATTAGTGAAGTGAAATTCTATAATTCTGAGTTTAATAATGTTACTTTTGATAATATAAAGATTGAAAAAACAGGAGAATTCGAAAAATGTTCTTTCAAGGAGTGTTCATTTATAAATATTGAATTTGATACAAAACAGATTTATGAGAACTTCATAAAAAATAATGTATTTGAAAAAGAATTTAATCCTAAAGTTAGTAAAAATGACAAAAAAATTTTTCTAACTTTTCAACATAAAAACTATGACAAAAATTACAATGATGTAATTTCTAGACAATTAAAAATTCTTTAGAAGAATTTTGAGATTAATTTTAATACTGTACGTTTTGCGAGTGGGCAAATAAAGTAATCTGCAGTGATATTCCAATCGTTCAATGTCCGTAAAAAATAAAGCCGCTTACAAAAAGCGGCTTTTCTATTGTTATGTACTCTGAACAAACTCTGTTAATCTTGCTTTAAGATCTTTAGAATTCCCTATTGTATCAAAAGTAATATTATCTATTCTCCATCCTTTCTCTGTCTTGATCAGATGCACGGTGTCCATCCAGGTTTCTTTGGGGGAAGCCGCATTATATTCGAAGGCCACCAATGCTTCAGCAGTTTTATCCTGTATCTTAACAGACTTGATTTTATAATCTGTAAATCCTTCATACAGGCTGGAAAAAATAGCACCTTCGAATATTAAAGGTTTCTCATCAGGATGATCACTATTCTTTACCTTTTCAATATCTGCTTTTGATGCATTGATGGCCTCGTCTAAAACTTTTTTTAAATCCTGAGAAAATAAAGCATCCGGAATCGGCTGGTTATAAATAGCTTCGTTGGATTTTCCATATTGAGTATAAAGCTCATTTACTTTTTCAATAATGGCAGTTTCTGAAAACCGGGTAGGTTGAGGTTCATTCTTTTTGCAGGATACAAAAAACAGAAATATTCCTAAACAGAGAAAAAAAATTTTCATTGTGTTATTTTGTGGTATTATTTGAATTTCAGGCTCAAAATGTATACCAAAATCTGCCTATAAAATATTTCTTAAGAATCACAAAAATCAATACATTTGAGTAGATAAAAAAAAATTGTGGATCCAATTCTTAATGTTGCTGTCCGTTCCCTCTGCGTTTACCTTTTCATGGTAATTGCTATCCGTTTATTCGGCAAAAATCAGCTTTCCCAGCTCAATGCAGGAGATGTTGTATTATTGTTGTTAATTTCAAATGCTGTTCAGAATGCCATGGTAGGTCCTGATACCTCTCTTCAGGGAGGAATCGTGGCGGCATTGGTTTTGTTTGTTGCTAATTTCATTGTGAAGAGATTCATGTTTTCCAGCCGCTCCTTTCAGACTTTTATGGAAGATGAGCCGGTTATTCTGATCAAGGATGGAATTGCCGATCAGGCAGCCCTGAATCGGGTAAAGATTACAGAAAGCGAATTGGAAGAAGCGATAAGAGAACACGGAATTGAAAACATTAACAATGTAAAGCTTTCCGTTCTGGAAGTGGATGGAAATATCAGTGTGGTTTCTCAGGACGAAAAAAGCAAGCAGACACACTACTCAAGAATTAAAAGAAAAATCAAAAGAAAATACCATTAAATACGATGAATTACGAATTAAGAGAAATGCTTCCCACTGATGAAGCCAGGGTTCTTGAAATTTTCCGCCAGGGAATAGACGGTGGGATTTCCACTTTTGAAACAGAAGTTCCAACTGCTGAAGCATGGAGCATGGGCTATTTTAACGACTGCCGCTGGGTACTGGAAAATGAAAATAATGAAGTTGTGGGATGGTGTGCCTTAAAACCGGTCAGCAAAAGAGAATGCTATAAAGGAGTTGCAGAGGTAAGCATTTATTTTGATAACGAATATCAGGGAAAGGGATTGGGTTCCGTATTGCTTAAAAAATTGATTTTGGATAGCGAGGATCACGGATTCTGGACATTACAGACCAATATCTTCTCCGAAAATGAAACTTCTATCAAATTTCATCAGAAAAACGGTTTCAGAATCGTAGGCGTCCGTAAAAAAATCGGAAAACTCAACGGAGAGTGGAAAGATATTATCCTGATGGAAAAAAGAAGTGAAATCGTCTAGAGAACTATAATCGATAATAGATGATTGATAATTGATGATTTTGTTGGTAATATAATTCTCCATAACAAAATTCCCCATTGACCTGCGAAGCAAAATTGACCATCGACAATAAAAGCCCATCTATTCCAGCCTTAAACCTTAAACTTTGAGCTTTGAACTTTAATTTTTTTAACCTTTGGCACTACCATTGTTATATTAAATAAAGTTGAAAAATAGAAATAATGAAAAATTTGATTAAAATTACAGGAGTTCTTATTGTAACATTCATGTTATCATCTTGTGTGGTGCATGACAATGGACGCCGGGTTAAAACAGTTCCGCCAGGACAGGCTAAAAAAGTGTTTGGAGGAAGTGCAAAAGACTATGCTCCTGGGCAGGTGAAAAAAAGAAGCGGCTATTAACTGGTACAAAAAATAAAAAATTAGCAGTCAGTTTTAACATACATTAGCTTAATTTCAATTTATTTTGGCATTAACATTGATATATTTCGCTATCGAAATTGAAAAAGTGAAAATAATGAAAAGTTTGTTTAAAATGGCTGGGGTAGCTGTGGTAGTTTTAATGCTGTCATCTTGTGTGGTACACGATCATCATGGAAGAAGAATGCCACCGGGTCATGCAAAAAGGTATTATGGCGGAAGTGCAAGGTACTACGCACCAGGACAGGTAAAGAAAGTGTATATTTATGACGATCGCGGGCATCATCACAAAGGCCGCGGTCATGGACATCACAGATAAAAAGAAAAGCACTGAATTTTTTTCAGTGCTTTTTTTATGATCTATTATAATCTTGATTTCTTTGGATTAAGGAAAGTATTGAAAACCATTACTTCCTGTCCGAACTTTTTCTCAATTCTTTCGGAAATATTTAAAAGTTCACTTTTAATAAAATCTTCCCTCAGTTCATTATTATCAAAAATTAGCAGGAGATTATAATTTTTACCTTCCTCAATAAAGTCACTGTGCACTTCAGAAAGAATATATTTGTTGACATCCATAAGGTTTTCAGTCATTAAAACCAGTGTTTCATCAATATAATTTTCCCATTCTTCCAGGTTATCTTTTGTGCAGTGGAAAGTTATACTTAATACGCTCATATTTTTATGAATTTTTAAGATTTTTTGGATAAATTCTACCACAAAAATCGGCTTTTTTTTCGTAAATTAGCCCGTTAATAAAAATTGGAAATAAATAATTTTCAAACTTACAGCTAAGAGTTTGAATATCATTACAATAAAATTTGTTTATGCAAAAAGAAGGAGAAAGACTGATTCCTATCAACATTGTTGATGAAATGAAGTCGTCTTATATCGATTATTCGATGTCCGTTATCGTTTCAAGAGCGTTACCGGATGTAAGAGACGGCTTGAAACCCGTTCATAGAAGAGTACTGTATGGTATGTATGGACTAGGGGTGTTTTCTAATAGAAAATATTTAAAATCTGCGAGAATTGTTGGGGACGTTTTGGGTAAATACCACCCGCACGGAGATTCCTCTGTATACGATGCTATGGTAAGAATGGCTCAGGACTGGAGCTTGCGTTATCCTCAGGTAGACGGACAGGGTAACTTTGGTTCCATGGATGGTGACCCGCCTGCAGCAATGCGTTACACCGAGGCTAGATTGAAAAAAATCTCTGATGAGGTTCTTTCAGACCTGGACAAAGAAACAGTTGATTTTCAGAATAACTTCGACGACAGTTTACAGGAACCGACGGTAATGCCGACTAAAGTTCCGAATCTTTTGGTAAATGGTACTTCAGGTATCGCGGTAGGTATGGCAACGAATATGGCGCCTCATAACCTTTCAGAATCTGTAGATGCAATCTGTGCGTATATCGATAATAAAGAAATTACGATTGACGAACTGATGCAGCACATCATTGCACCGGATTTCCCTACAGGTGGTATCATCTATGGATATGACGGAGTAAGAGATGCATTCCATACAGGAAGAGGTAGAGTTGTTTTAAGAGCTAAAGTTAACTTTGATGAAATCGGAAACAGAAACGCGATTATTGTTACCGAAATCCCTTATCAGGTAAACAAAGCGGAAATGATCGCCAGAACAGCAGAGCTTGTTAAAGACGAAAAAATCCCGGGAATCCACGAAATCAGAGATGAGTCGGATAGAAAAGGACTTCGTATTGTATATGAATTGAAAAACGATGCAATACCGAATGTCGTTCTTAACCTATTATATAAATATACAGCACTTCAGACCTCTTTCAGTGTAAACAATATTGCATTGGTACACGGAAGACCGGAGCAGCTGAACCTTAAAGATATCATTCATCACTTTGTAGAGCACAGACACGAGGTCATCGTAAGAAGAACTCAGTATGAGCTTAAGAAAGCAAAAGAGAGAGCACATATTCTTGAAGGATTTATGAAGGTGATCGGAACTCAGGATGCTTTAGACAGAGCAATCTCTATTATCCGTCACAGTGCCAACCCTCAGGCTGCAAAAGAAGGCTTGATCGAAGCTTTTGAACTTTCTGATATTCAGGCTCAGGCAATTCTTGATCTAAGATTAGCCCGTCTTACAGGAATGGAGCTTGATAAGATCCGTGATGAGTATGATGCGATTATGAAAGAAATCGCAAATTTGGAAGACATCCTAGCTAACGAGCCGAGAAGATTCCAGATCATTAAAGAAGAATTAATCGAAATCAAAGAAAAATACGGAGACGAAAGAAGAACTGAAATAGATTACTCAGGAGGAGAAATGTCTATCGAAGATATCATTCCTAATGAATCTGTCGTTCTTACTATTTCTCATGCAGGATACATCAAGAGAACTTCTCTTTCAGAATATAAAATCCAAAGTAGAGGTGGTGTAGGTAATAAAGCGGCAACGACAAGGGATTCCGATTTCCTTGAATATATTGTTTCTGCAACCAACCACCAGTATATGCTGTTCTTCACTGAAAAAGGAAGATGTTACTGGTTAAGAGTATTTGAAATTCCTGAAGGCTCCAAAACGGCAAAAGGAAGAGCAGTACAAAACCTTATCAACATTGAACCGGATGATAAGATCAAAGCATATATCAGAACCAACAACCTTAAGGATTCCGAATATGTAAATCAGATGAGCGTCGTGATGGTAACTAAAAACGGAACCATCAAGAAAACATCGTTGGAAGCCTATTCAAGACCAAGAGTAAACGGGGTGAATGCTATCGAAATCAGAGATAATGACCAGCTATTAGGAGCTTACCTTACCAATGGAACTTCTCAGATCATGATTGCCACTAAAAATGGTAAGTGTATCCGTTTCCCTGAGGAGAAAGTAAGAGAAGTAGGTAGAGGATCTATCGGGGTAAGAGGAATCCTGCTTGAAGATGGTGACGAAGCTATTGGTATGATTGTTGTGAACGATGTAGAGAACGAAACAGTACTTGTAGTATCTGAAAAAGGATATGGTAAGAGAACTGCGGTAGAAGACTACAGAATTACCAACAGAGGAGGAAAAGGAGTTATTACGCTTAATATTACTGAAAAAACAGGAAATCTTATTGCTATTCAGAACGTAACAGACGAAGACGGATTGATGATTATCAACAAATCCGGTGTTGCCATCAGAATGGGAATGGATGAAATGAGAGTAATGGGTAGAAATACTCAGGGTGTAAAACTGATCAACCTTAAGAAAAATGACGAAATTGCAGCCATTGCAAAAGTAGAAATGGATAAAGATGTAGAGGAAGATTCTGAAGAACTTGAAGAAACAGAAGAAGGTGTTGTAGGATCGCTATTTGATAACCAGGAAAACGAAGAGGCTCCTCAGGCTGAAAATGAAAATTCTGCAGAGGAAAATGAGAATTCTGATTCCGAATAAATTGTACAATATAAATATAAAATAGTTATTATGAAGAAACTAATTTTAGGAATGGCTATCGTAGCATCTGCTTTTGCTTTTGGGCAGAAAAAAGATGCGGCAGCTTTAAATGCTCAGCTTCAGGAAGCTAATAAAGTGGCTATGGATGCATATAATGCAAAAAACTATGCTGCTGCAGCGCCTAAGTTTATAGAAGTCTACGACTTGTTAAAGGCTAACGGGCAGGATAATAAAATATATATGTATTATGCCGGATTGAGCCACGCGTTAGCTAATAACACTGATCAGTCTATCAAAATATATACAGACCTTATCAATTCCGGATTTACAGGAGTAGAAACTACATACACTGCAAAAGAGAAGAAGACAGGTCAGGTTGTAAATCTTGATAAAGCTACCTGGGAACTAATGAAAAAGAACCCTGATTACAGTGATTTCAAGACAGAACAGACTAAAAGTATAGAGTCTGATTTGTATGAAACTTTGTCTTCATTGCTTTTGAATGCTAAAAAACCAACTGAGGCTCTTACGATTATCGAAAAAGGTTTGGTTAAATTCCCAAACAATGCTAAGCTTAAAGAAGCTCAGACTACAGCATACCTTCAGTCTGGAAATACAGACAAATTTGTTTCAGGATTGAAAGAACAATTGGCTAAAAACCCTAACGATGCTACAAACTGGTATAACCTTGGGGTAATGCAGGCTAAAAACCCGGCTACTGTTAACGATGCTTTGGAAGCGTTCAAAAAAGCTGTTGAGCTGAAGCCTGATTTCTCTGATGCATATCAGAATTTAGTATATACGACTATTGGTGATGATGCTAAAGTAGTAGGAGAGATCAATGCCTTAAGAAAAGACAAGCCGGATGAAGCTTCTAAGCTGATTGATGCAAGAAGAGAAAGATTTGGAAAAGCACTACCATATGCTGAAGGATGGTATAAAGCCAACCCAAAGAGTCTTGATGCGGTTACTGCGTTAAAAGAAATTTACATTGTAACTAAAAACATGGATAAAGTTAAAGAAATGAAAGCTAAAGAAGCTGAACTTACAGCTGCTGGTGCAAAATAATCATTTTTTGACACAACAGATAAAGCCGGAATAGAAATGTTCCGGTTTTTTTTATTGTAAACACAAAGTAATGAAGTTCATATCAGGATTTTATGTTTCATATAGAAGTTTGCAGGCCTTTTATGATTTTGAATTAAATTTATAAACCTAACAGGTTTTAAAAACCTGTTAGGTTTGATTTATTACCGACCCTGTTATGCAGTTTCTCTTCATGCCGGATTCATGCATTCAAAATTTCTTTTTTTATAGAGATGAACCTTCAATTTCAACCTGAAAATTTCTCTGTAATTCCGTATCTTTGAGAAAAATTTTTATAAGATGATCGAGTGGAAAACCGCCAAGGAATACGAAGATATTACCTATAAAAAATCTAACGGAGTAGCAAGAATTGCTTTCAACAGACCTGAAGTACGTAATGCATTCAGACCTAAAACAACTTCAGAACTATATGATGCTTTTTATGATGCCTATGAAGATCCTTCAATAGGCGTTGTATTGCTGTCAGGAGAAGGACCAAGTCCAAAAGACGGAGGATGGGCATTTTGCAGTGGAGGAGATCAGAAAGCCAGAGGACACCAGGGGTATGTAGGAGAAGACGGAAGACACCGTCTGAACATTCTTGAAGTTCAGCGTCTGATCCGTTTTATGCCGAAAGTGGTGATCGCTGTTGTTCCCGGATGGGCAGTTGGTGGCGGACACTCACTTCACGTAGTATGTGACCTTACTTTAGCGAGCGAAGAACATGCTATCTTCAAACAGACTGATGCAGATGTTACCAGTTTCGATGGTGGTTATGGTTCTGCTTATCTTGCTAAAATGGTAGGACAGAAAAAAGCACGTGAGATTTTCTTTTTAGGAAGAAACTATTCTGCACAGGAAGCTTTCGAAATGGGAATGGTGAATAAAGTGGTGCCTCATGCAGAACTAGAGGATACAGCTTACGAATGGGCACAGGAAATATTAGCTAAATCCCCGACTTCTATCAGAATGCTGAAATTTGCTATGAACCTTACAGATGATGGTATGGTAGGGCAGCAGGTTTTCGCAGGAGAAGCTACCCGTCTTGCGTATATGACAGAAGAAGCTCAGGAGGGAAGAAATGCCTTTCTTGAAAAAAGAAAACCTAACTTCGGAGAAGATCAATGGATATCCTAAAAATATAATTGATAATTGATGAATGATATTATCATTTATCAATTATCGCTTATCAATGATAAAAATATGACGGATTGGATAAAAGCCGCAAGGCTAAGAACTTTACCGCTTTCCTTAAGCGGAATTATTATGGGAGCTTTCATTGCAAAATGGAGACTTTACGGAGAAGGCGGTACCTGGGACTGGAAAATCCTTGCACTCGCTCTGTTGGTTACGCTTTTATACCAGATTTTATCAAATTATGCCAATGATTATGGTGACGGAGTAAAAGGTACAGACGCCAAAAGAATCAATGAAGCTGAAGCAAGAGCGGTAGCATCAGGGAAAATTACCGCAAAACAGATGAAAAATGCTGTGATTCTTTTCGCAGTATTATCTTTCATTGCTACCATTGCTTTGTTGTACGTAGCTTTTATTCCAAACTATATGAATGAATTCTATATCTTCATAGGATTGGGAGTAGCATGCATTCTTGCCGCAATTGGATATACGGTAGGTAAAAAACCTTACGGATACATGGGATTGGGAGATATTTTCGTGTTTATCTTCTTTGGACTGGTTTCTGTGTGCGGAAGCTATTTCCTGTTTACAAAAACTTTCAGCTGGGATATATTATTACCCGGAACAGCGGTTGGAATGATGAGTATGGCGGTTCTTAACCTGAACAATATGAGAGATATTGAAAGCGACAGATTATCAGGGAAAAATAGCTTTGCATTGAGAATCGGATTCAAAAATGCAATGATCTATGAAATGGTCCTGTTACAGTTACCATTGGTGCTTATCCTTATCTTTTTAGGAGTAAACGGGTTTATACAGCAGCAAAACTACTATGTGTTTATTGTAATGATCCTTTTATTCCCATTAGCCAAGCTGAGAAGAAGCATCATGTCGGTGAAAGAACCAAAAGAATTAGACCAGTACTTAAAACAGGTAGGAATCATGACTTTTGTAATGGCAATTCTTACAGCAGCCGGACTTAACTTATTTCACTAAATCTAAAATATTATACCATGAGTTCTAATGCATACGTTGAAGCTCAAATGCTTATCAGGAAGCCGGTTGAAGATGTTTTCGAAGCATTCATCAATCCGGAACTAACCACTCATTTCTGGTTTACCAAATCCACCGGAAAATTGGAAGAAGGTAAAACCATTATCTGGGAGTGGGAAATGTATGGCGTGAAATCCGAAGTGAAGGTTCTTCAGATCATTCCAAACCAGCTCATCAGAACAGAGTGGGGAGAGCCTTCAACGAACGTAGATTATGAATTCAAAACCATGGAAAAAGGAACTTTAGTGATCATTAAAAGCTATGGATTCAGCCAAACGGGTGAAGATCTGCTAAAAGTAATTAATGACAATACAGGAGGTTTTACGACTGTTTTAGATGGATGTAAAGCTTATCTGGAACATGGGATTAATTTAAGATTGATTGAGGATAAATTCCCATCAAAATAACAAATTAAAGAAAACACAGATGGCACGAATGCTTTCACAAATGTCACTAATCTCATGGTGTTCTTTGTGAAATGATTTGAGTCATTTGTGTTTAATAATAATTGAAATTAAATTTAAAATGAAAATACAATTCTTAGGGCAAAATTGTTTCCTGTTTACCTACAAGGACAAAACAATTCTGAGTGACCCTTTTTACAATTACAAAAAAGCAGAGTCAGGTTTTGACATTTCTGCCCAAAAAATCGACTACATCCTATTAACTCATGCGCACGGTGATCATATTGCTGATGTAGCAGAAGTATTGCAGCACTATCCGGAAGCTACCATCATTGGAGTTCCTGAAGTATGCGGTTATTTCCAGCAGGCAAAAAATAAAGACGATGTGAACTTAGGAGGATCGGCAAAAATCGACGACCTTAAAATTTCCATGGTTCCGGCTCACCATACAAGTTCTTTCCCGGATGGAAGCTATGGAGGCGTTCCTGTAGGGTATATCTTCAGACTTCCTGAAGGTAAGAATATCTATCTGGCAGGTGATACAGGAGTAATGGCTGATATGGAGCTGTTCCCGAGACTATACGGAAACATCGACCTTTCTATTCTTCCCATCGGAAGCCACTACACGATGTGCCCCAGAAAAGCTTCTTTTGCAGCAGCAGAACTGTTAAAAACACCAAAAGTGATCGGATGTCACTTTGATACTTTTCCTGCCATTGAAATCAACCATGAAAGTGCACTAAAGCATTTCGCTGATAAAAATGTAGAACTTGTTTTACCAAAATTAGGAGAAACGTTCGAATTTTAATCGATAACAAAACCGGAGGTAATCCGAAAATTAGAAAAATGAAAATGATGCGTAAGGTATTAAAAACAAAAAAAGATAATTATCAAATTACCTCTCTTCTTACTTTAAACCAAAAAAAAATGGCAAGCTACCTAAATCACACCGCTACGACCGATTACCTTTGCTGCGTTCCCACCCTGGAGGATTCTCAGGAGCTGGTTGTTTAGGACTTGCCGTTGCAAAGGTAGGAATATTTTATAAACTTCAAAACTTTATTAAAGAAAATTAGTCGAAAAAATGCAGTGGTAAAGCTAAACGCCTGACATTTAGAGGGAAAATTTTTCAACTTTTTTCTAAAAATTTAAATATGACGAAAAGTCCATCAACACTAGGAATTATACTTTTTATTGCTACAATGATCGTTTTCTTTGTAGTATATACTTTTTTCTCAGGAATCAATTATTTTGATATCTCTTTGAAAGCCAATGCTTTTGTTTTACCTCTTTTATATGCCGGAGCTGCTTTCTGGTCTGTAAAATCTTACTGGAACAACCATAGAGTGGTAAAATTTAAAGATGCTTTCAAAAGAGCATTTGTTCCGATGTTTATCGGAGGAGTTCTTTCCATCTTCAGTATTTATGCGTTTTTAACCTTCGTTGATCCTGCTGCAAAAAGCCTTTTGAACTATCAATATGTTCAGAGACAAAAATCAGAACTGGATACAGAATATACTTCTGCAAGAAAAATTCTGAAACATCAGAAGGATATTGATGAACTGGATCAGAAATACAAAGAAAGACTGCAAAGCTTCACTCCTGAGGCGGTTAAAGGAAAAGATATGCTTACCGCAAGTCATTTTTCAGGATATTTTGCAGCAATTCTTATATTTTACGTAGTTTTGTCGGTGTTTTTCGGAGCATTTTTCAGAACAAGAATGATACATCAACCCGAAGAAACCAATCAAGCCTAATTTTTATTAAAATTAAATGAATTTATCTATAGTTATTCCGTTACTGAACGAAGAAGACTCTCTGGAAGAACTTTTTTCAAGAATTGATAAAGTATGTACAACCAGTAATTTATCTTATGAAATCTGGTTTGTAGACGACGGAAGTACGGATTTGTCGTGGAGTATTATTGAGAATATGAAAGTTCAGTATCCTCAGATCCACGCTATTAAATTTTCCAGAAATTATGGAAAATCACAGGCGCTTCATGCCGCTTTTGAAAGAACAAACGGTGATGTAGTGATTACAATGGATGCCGATTTACAGGATTTTCCTGAAGAAATTCCGGAACTGTACAATATGGTGATTCATGATAATTATGATATCGTTTCCGGTTGGAAAAAGAAGCGTTTTGATAATGTAATGACGAAAAATATTCCGTCAAAACTATTCAATGCGGCAGCGAGAAAAGTTTCAGGAGTTTACCTTCACGACTTCAACTGTGGTCTGAAAGCTTATAAAAGACAGGTGGTAAAATCGGTTGATGTGTATGGAGATATGCACCGTTATATTCCGGTATTGGCTGCCAATGCAGGTTTCAGAAGAATTACCGAGAAAGAAGTACAGCACCAGGCAAGACCTTACGGAACTTCAAAATTCGGAACGGAAAGATTCATCAGAGGATTTCTGGATCTGATAACCCTTTGGTTTGTAAGCCGTTTCGGGGGAAGACCAATGCATTTCTTCGGAGCGGTAGGGACTTTAATGTTTATTGTTGGATTTCTTTCAGCACTTTGGCTGGGAATTTCTAAACTGATTGATGTGGCAAGAGGAATTTACGGACATTTGATTACCAATAATCCATGGTTCTTTATCGCATTAACCATGATGATCATGGGAACCCTTCTCTTTATCGCAGGATTCTTAGGAGAAATGATTATCAGAACCAACCGTGAGCATAAGAATTATAATATTGACGAAGTAATATAAATTTAGGTGATTATTTAATAAATGTACTGAAAACTAATCTGTTAATGTAAACCTTTAGTTGATGTATGGCCATTCCCATCCTTTGGAGGGGTGGCGAAAATTCAAAGAATTTTTGACGGGGTGGTTACGCAAAAAATAATCATTCCAATTTTAATACATACAAAGCACTCTATTCCAGAGTGCTTTTTGTATTTTTATAAAAACTTTAAATCCGGATGTTTAAACTCAAATCTATTCTTTTTTACTTTCTGTTACTTTTTGCAGTCTCATGTTCATCAAATAAACTTTACGGTTCATGGGAGTTTATTGATATTTATGATGGAGAAATTTCTAATACGGATACGTTGAAAAATAAAACAAACAATTCCAGATATGGAGCAGGAGTTCTGACCTTTTATCAGGATAAAACTTTCACTTCAATGGGCAACAGCGGAACTTATCAGATAGAAAATAATCTGTTGAAAATGAAGTATAATGATGATGAAAATGTAACTCCTATGAAAATTTCCGGTGTAAGTAAAAATTACCTGCTTTTATTTTCAATGACGGGAAGCCCTAAAACGTGGTTTTATAAAAAAATAAAGACAAAGTATAAATAGGAAACAGTCTTTTCCCTGAAAAGCAGAAAATTAAAAATGATCAGGTATTTTATTGTCAAAAGACAAAGATTTTTAGAAATTTTAATCCTATTTTTGTTCAAAGTAATATTGAAAGTCTAATGAGAGATATGAAAAAACTTTCAGGGATTTTCAGTACGAATTGTTACGATAATAATGTAATATTTAAAATTAAATATGAAAAAAGTTGTATACACATTGATGCTGATGGCAGTAGTTTCCTGTGGAAAAGTTTCTCCAAAAGGAAATATTGAAAAGAAAGATGTGGATGTACCGGAATTTGTAAACCTTGACCTGGAAGGGAAATTTCGTGTATTTTATGCCAGAGGTCCGAAGAATTTTGTAGAAATAGAGACCTATCCGAATGTAGCCAATAATCTGGATGTGGATGTAGAAGACAAAACACTTTTCATCAAAGAAAAAAAAGGTACAAAAGGAGTCGATTTTTATAATGTAACGATCTATTCAAAATATAATCTTGAAAAAGTTGCTGTTTCCGATTCTGTTGAAGTCAATATTTCAAGTGAAATCAAAACAGACAATTTCAGGCTTAGTATGAAAAATAATGCCAGCTTCATGGGCTCTGTCAACACCAGAAGAGCAGAAGTGGAAATGCATAACAGAAGCCGCGCTAATTTCCTTGGATTGTCGAAAGATGCAGTCATAAAGATTTCAGACACAGCAAGTTTAATTGCGCCTTACTGGAAAATTACCAACCTGAATATTGACTCCAAAAATGGAAATTATGCAGAAGTAAACGTAAAAGATTCTTTAAAAGGACATATTCAGAACACAGCAAAATTTGTCTATTATAACGATCCCATCAGAGCGTTTAAAATTGATAAAACAACGAAAGTCGAAAACAAAAAGCTGGATTAAAAAACAGCATTATTTAAACTAGAAACTAGGAACTTTACAAATTATAAAAGAACAACATTACAAATATGAATACACTAGAAAAAGCGAAACTTTGGTTAAGTGATACCTTCGATAAAGAAACAAGAGATGCTGTACAGACGTTGATCGACAGCAATTCCCCTGATCTGGAAGATTCTTTCTACAGAGAACTGGAATTCGGGACAGGAGGTATGCGTGGGATAATGGGAGTAGGAACCAACCGCTTGAATAAATATACATTAGGACAGGCTACACAAGGATTGGCGAATTACATGCTGCAGCAGTTCAAAGGTGAAGAGATTAAAGTGGCCATCGCTTATGATGTTCGTAATAACTCAAAAGAATTTGGAAAACTGGTAGCAGATGTTTTAACAGCCAACGGAATTAAAGTTTTACTTTTCAAAGATCACAGACCGACTCCTGAATTGTCTTTCACGGTACGTGATAAAAAATGTAACGGAGGAATCGTATTAACGGCTTCTCACAACCCACCAGAATACAACGGTTACAAAGTATACTGGAATGACGGCGCACAGATTGTTCCGCCTAATGATGAAGCCATTATCAATGAAGTGTATTCTGTGAAATTTGAAGAAATTAAATTCAACGGAAATGATGATCTGATTGAATGGATCGGAGAGGAGCAGGACGACGTATATATCGATGCATGTATTGAAAACTCTACCTATCAGAATGTTGGAAAAGAAAATTTAAATATTGTTTTCACTTCAATCCACGGTACAACGTATACAACTGTTCCTAAAGCACTTGAAAAAGCAGGGTTCAAAAAGGTTGATCTGGTAAGAGAACAGATGATCCCAAGCGGAAATTTCCCTACTGTAGATTCTCCTAATCCGGAAGAGCCTGCAGCATTGGAAATGGCAATGGATCTGGCAAGAATCACCAATGCTGATATTGTAATCGGAACAGATCCGGATGGAGACAGATTAGGAATCGCGGTAAGAAACCTTGATGGCGAAATGCAGCTGTTGAACGGAAACCAGACCAATACCATCCTTACGTATTATATCTTAAACGAGTGGAGAAAGCAGGAAAGAATTACAGGAAAAGAATTTATTGGTTCTACGATTGTAACTTCAGATATCTTCTTTGATATCGCTCAGAAATTCGGAGTAGAATGCAAAGTAGGTCTTACCGGATTCAAATGGATTGGAAAAATGATCCGTGAAGCAGAAGGAAAGCAGAAATTTGTATGCGGAGGTGAAGAAAGTTTCGGATTTATGACCGGAGATTTCGTTCGTGACAAAGACTCTTGCGGAAGTATCCTTTTAGCCTGCGAAATTGCAGCATGGTGTAAAGCGAACGGAAGGACAATGTATCAGTATATGATCGAGATCTATGAAGACCTTGGAATGTATTATGAAGGATTGATCAATATTGTAAGAAAAGGAAAAGAAGGTGCTGAAGAAATTCAGAATATGATGAAAAACTTCCGTGAAAATCCTCCGAAGGAACTGGCAGGATCACCGGTAGAAGAAGTAAAGGATTTCAAAGAACAAACCAGCCTTACCGTTTCTACCAACGAGAAAAAAGTAATGAATGATATTCCAAAGTCTAACGTTTTGATCTATTATACGCAGGATGGAACAAAAGTATGCGTAAGACCTTCAGGAACAGAACCAAAAATCAAGTTTTATGTTTCTGTAAAGGATTCCATTACTTCAGAAGCAGATTTCAGAGACAAATTAAAATCATTGGAAGCCAAAATAGGAGCCGTTAAAACAGATTTGAAACTGGATTAATACTCTTAAAAACACCATCAATCAAAAATATGAGAAGATTCATGGAGAACGATAATATAAATTTAAAATAAGAAAAAGTGAAAGTTTCAAAATTAGCAGCGAACCTGATCGGTTCTGAAATTGTAAAAATTGGTAACGAAGTAAATGATCTAAAAGCAAAAGGAGCGGAAATTGCCAATCTTACTATTGGTGATCTGAATTCTAACATTTATCCTATTCCGGCATTGCTGAAGGAAGAGATTCAGAAAGCATATCAGAATAATCTGACGAACTATCCGCCTGCGAACGGACTTTTATCTTTAAGAAAAGAAGTTTCCAAAGACCTTAAAAAAAGATGGAATCTGGATTATTCTCCTAACGATATTCTGATTACGGCAGGATCAAGACCTTTGATCTATGCGGTGTACAAAACCATTGTAGACGAAGGAGATAAAGTAGTGTATCCTACACCATCATGGAACAACAATCACTATGCTTATCTTACTTCTGCCAATGCTGTAGAAGTGAAAACAAAACCTGAAACCAACTTCCTTCCGACTGCTGATGATTTAAGACCGCATTTGGATGGAGCTGTTTTATTGGCATTATGTTCTCCATTGAACCCTACAGGAACCATGTTTACAAAAGAACAGCTTTCAGAAATCTGTGAACTGGTTATTGCTGAAAACAAAAAAAGAGGAGCAGACGAAAAACCGCTATACCTGATGTATGACCAGATCTATTCTTGTCTTACGTTTGGAGCAGAACATGTAGATCCGGTTTCTCTTTTCCCTGAAATGAAAGACTACACCATCTATATTGACGGTATTTCAAAATGCCTTGCTGCAACCGGAGTACGTGTAGGATGGGGATTCGGACCTGCTCATATTCTTGATAAAATGAAGGCACTTCTTACTCACGTTGGAGCTTGGGCACCTAAACCTGAGCAGGAAGCAACCGCTAAATTCTATGAAAACTCAGAGAACGTTGATGTTTTCGTTAACGACTTTAAAGCTAAACTTGAAAACAGCTTAAAAGTACTTCACAACGGAGTTCAGGATTTAAAGGCAAAAGGACTTGCTGTTGACAGCATCGAACCAATGGGTGCTCTTTACCTTACCATCAAACTTGATTATATCGGAAAAACAAAACCTGACGGAGCTGTCATTGAAAACTCTTCAGATCTTGTTTTCTACCTAATCAATGAAGCAGGAGTGGCTTTGGTACCGTTCTCAGCTTTCGGAGAAGAAAAATCAGAACCTTGGTTCCGTGCTTCTGTAGGAGGATTGGCTGTAGATGAGATCAAGGTAATGCTTCCAAAACTGGAAAGTGCTTTGAACAATTTAAAATAATCTTTACATAAAAAATATGCTTCGACTCTGTCCGGCATGACATCATTAAATTTAAAAAATAGTAATTGTGTCACGCTGAGCGGAGTCGAAGCGTTTTTACACGTCTTTTAAACCATGAGCCTTCCACAGAAATCCTTACTTGAGACAAAATATTTGTTTTTTTCAACATTGTCAATTATCATAATAGTGATTTTAAGCGTGTGGCTTTCAGGGAAAGCTGATCATCGTTCACTGTTTTTGAATTCAATATTATCAACTTCTGTTCTGGCGGGAGTATTTTTCCTCTTTATCACTGGAGGACTGTATTCTGGGTTAAAATTAAAAGATAATATCGGAAATATTTTAAACAAAGAAAGAATACAAAGGTATGCTGATAAAACACCGAAGTTTGATGGTTTTGAGGTAGACATTCCTGATGCCGAAGATGGAATAGGAGGCGCTATTCTTTCCTTTCTTGCCTGGATTGTAATTTCCATTCTACTTGTTTTTCTTTCTTATTTTTTCGGACTTTTCTTTTGGTCGGCCGTATTCTTGTTGGGTGCCATTTTGTACTGGATATTTTTCAGAGCACTCAGATTGGTTTTTAAAAATTCAGGAAAATGTAAAGGAAAAATAGTAAAAAGCCTTGGACTCGGACTTTTCTATTCTTTTATCTATATTTCATGGATATATGGAATTATTTTTCTGATCCAATATTTGAATTGAAGTTGCGTTTATTTCTCAAAAAATTAAATAAATATTAAAAGTTAGATAACCGCTTTGCACTACATTCAACAAGGAATTATATTTGTGGCTTTACACACCTGAATATATAAATCGAAAATTACACGATGAAAAAACTGAGATTTCTACTTTTACCGGTTTCAATACTGGTATACTCACAGGAGGTTGACAGTCTGAAGGTAAGTGAGTTACCAAAAGAAGTTGAACTGCCAAAAGTACAAACCTACACCTTAAAAGACGGTTCCGTCCGGACATATCCGAAACCTAAACTCCTTGACTTTGTCACCAAATTACCAAGAAACTTCATCAATACCAATAAAGATTTCGTAGCTAAAGATCATGCTTATTATCTGGGGGGGGCTGTTGGTGCTACGTTAATACTCCTGCCGTTTGATCAGAAACTCATTGATAATTCAAGAGAGCTGGCCGAAAGATGGGGAATGGATAAGGATAACAATTATCACAAAGTGGGAGGTGTTTTTAAAATTCCTAAAGATGTCGGATCTGCGCTGTACCTGATCGGAAACGGGTCTACATTAGTCTTATTAGGAATAGGCTTCGGAACCTATGGATTAATAAAAAATGACTACAGGGCACAGGCTACCGCCAGTGGTTTAATGGAAAGCTTAATTCTTTCCGGAGTTTTTACCCAAACCCTGAAAAGAATTACCGGAAGAGAAAGCCCTTTTATTGCAGAAGAATACGGACATAAAGGAGGCGCGTGGAATCCGTTTCCAAGCTTTTCAGCATTCAGCAAAAACACCTCAAATTACGACGCAATGCCATCAGGACATTTAACGACATTTATGGCTGGGATCACGGTAATAGCAGATAACTATCCGGATGCGAAATGGATCAAACCTGTAGGATATACATTAGCCGGAGCATTGTGCTTTCAAATGATGCAAAGTAAAGTTCACTGGGCCTCAGACTATCCATTAGCCCTATTAATGGGATATTTTATAGGAAAAACCATATCAAAAAGCAGATACACTTCTTCAGAAGGAACAATCGGAAAGACAAAATATAGTCTCAACTTCACTGTTTCCCGCCAATGGGAATACAATATGGTAGGCGTAAAACTCTCTTTTTAAACTCTGAAATCTTTGTTTTGTTTAGGAAATAAGATACTTTTCACTACATTTGGTCTCAGGATAAAAGGTGTATCCGGACTTTTATAAGTGTTGGGATGAAACCTCCTGATTTAAAAAGAATTACTTAATATTGTATTGAATGAAAATAATCGCTGTTATCCCTGCACGTTACGAAGCAAGCCGTTTTCCGGGGAAATTAATGCAGATTTTAGGAGAAAAAACCGTTATTACCACAACCTATCAGAATGTAGTGGAAACGGGGCTGTTTGATGAAGTATTTGTCGCCACCGACTCCGAAATTATTCTTGATGAAATCGTAAAAAACGGAGGAAAAGCCGTCATGACAGGACAGCATGAGACCGGAAGCGACCGTATTGCGGAAGCTGTACAGAATATAGACTGCGACATTGTGATCAACGTGCAGGGAGATGAGCCTTTCCTTAAGTTAGAACCTTTACGTCAACTGATAGAAGTTTTTAAACATGACCGGCAACAGGAAATATCTTTAGCTTCTTTGAAAATACAGCTGCATGAAAAAGAAGAAATTGAAAACCCGAATAATGTAAAAGTGATCACCGATAATAATGGGTTTGCCCTGTATTTTAGCCGTTCCGTCATTCCTTTTCACAGGGAGGTTTCTTATGATGTAAGTTATTTTAAGCATATTGGAGTATATGCTTTCAGAAAAGATGCCCTGCTGCAGTTTTCAAAGCTGGCTATGAAGCCATTGGAAATATCCGAAAAGATTGAATGCATCCGCTATCTTGAATATGGAATGAAAATCAAAATGATAGAAACCAATTTCGTAGGAGTAGGCATTGATACTCCTGAAGATCTGGAAAAAGCCCGAAAACTTATCTGAAATTAACAAATTGGTCTTCCTGAGCTTTTGCCTTTTTTGCAATTTTCCATAAATCCCCCTATATTTGAATTTATAAATAAAATTAATGAAGAAGTTATTATTAGTATTTGGACTGATATTTTCGCACGTGATATTCGGACAGACCGCAAAGGAAATTATTGACAAAAACATTGAATTATCCGGAGGTTTAACCAATTGGAAACTGTTAAACTCAGTATTGCTTCAGGGAAAAGTAATCCTGGGTGTCAAAGATGAATATCCGATAAGAATTTTTCAGCAGCGTCCGAATCTTACTAAAACATTGATTACCACCGGAGGGAAAGAAACGGCAATTGAAGGTTTTGATGGTACCAAAGGATATGCAATGAACTATGCGGCCAACAAACTTCAGGAATATCCTGAATATGTGCCGGAAAGTTTTGATAATGATTTCATTGATTGGGAAAATAAAGGATTTGACGCCCAATATCTTGGAAAAGAAAAAGTAGGAGAGATCTACTGCCATAAGGTACAGCTTACCAAGAATGTAAATAAGAACATGTACTATTTTGATACAAAAACGTATATGCTGATTAAAGAAGTGAAAAAAGATGAGACACTGATCTATTCTGATTTCAAAAAAGTTGGGAACATTATCATGCCCTTCAGAATCGAATCTTCAAGTCCCAAAAAAGACGGAGATTATGTGATGTTATTAAACAGAATCGATATCAATAAAGTTTTTCCGGCTAATATTTTTAAATTTTAAATCAACTGCAGCCTGCTGCATAAAATTATAAGAAATGAAAAAGATTTTTTTACTGCTGCTTTCTTTCATGGCATTCCTGCAAAGCTGCACCAACCAGAAAAGTGAAATTTCTAAAGCTAAAACCACAGAACTTATGGGAAAAACAATATATGACTTTAAAGTAGAAAGTCTTGATGGCAAAGAAATCAATTTTGCAGACTTCAAAGGGAAAAAAATTCTCATTGTCAATACCGCTTCAGAATGTGGGTTTACACCCCAATACGCAGATCTTGAAAAGGTGTACGAACAATATAAAGATAAACTGGTTGTAGTAGGTTTCCCTGCAAACAATTTCGGAGGCCAGGAGCCTGGGACCAACACGGAAATCGGTGCTTTCTGCCAGAAAAACTACGGAGTAACGTTCCCTTTGGCAGCCAAAGTTTCCGTGAAAGGAGATGATACCGCTCCTATCTTCAAGTACTTAACGGAAAAGGAATTGAACGGAGTAAAGAACACAACCATCCTTTGGAACTTCACCAAATTCCTGGTAGATGAAAACGGAAAACTGATCGATTCTTTTGTAAGTACTACAAAGCCTACTGATGAGGCTATTACAAAGTATCTGAAATAAGAAATATTTTTTATAAGTGGGTGTTAACATCCACTTTTTTATTTTAAAATTGGTAATTATATACAATTTTACATTAATCCTGCTTTCTTATTTATTATGACTCTGTCATTCTGAATGTAACGCAGTGATATGAAGAATCCGGACTTTCCATAAGATTCTTCCTTCGTCAGAATGGCAATGGCATCAAATTGCATATAGTCCTTTTAAATTGTAATATATCTTATGAAAAAAATAATTTTTACCCTTTGTATCCTGGCTTCGTTTATATTAGGATTTGCTTTTAAGGCCGTTACAGAAAACAAGTCTGACGATATGAAAAGAGTTACCGGCATTGGCGGTATCTTTTTTAAATGTAAAGATCCTGAGAAAATGAGAGAGTGGTACAAAAATCATCTGGGACTCAGTACCAATCAGTATGGAGCTGTATTTGAATGGTTTCAGGGTAGTGATAATTCAAAAAAAGGATTCAGCCAGTGGAGCCCTTTCAGCCAAAAGACCAAATATTTTCAGCCTTCGGAGAAAGATTTTATGATCAATTACAGGGTGGATAACCTTGAAAAACTTGTTGAACAGTTGAAGAAAGAAAATGTAACCGTTGTAGATAAAATTGAAACTTATGAATATGGAAAATTTGTCCACATTATGGATATTGAGGGCAATAAAATAGAGCTTTGGGAGCCTAATGATATTGAATATGAAAAATTAGGACAGAAAATGGGCAGCAAGACTACAAAATAGGTAATACATTACAGGTAGCAGTATTGGGAGCTTAAATTTAAGGGAATCAATAAGGAGTTTTTTCCCCTTTAACACGAACATATTACCCCGCATCCCGAAATCCCGAATCACGCATCCCGAATCTTTTAACTATTCATTGCTCTTTTCCGCAAAACAGAAAATATTTCCCAGCTTGATACTGGAGTAACCGTTACTTTTTATTTTCGAAGAATTAATCATAGCTTTTGCCAGAATATCGGTTGGCAGGGGCTTCTGACTTTCTAATAGCCCTAATTTATTAGCAAATTTGATGATGCGGCTTCCCAATACTTCTCCGGTTCTTTCAGAATCTTTTCGTTCCAGCATTCCCGGTTTAAAAATAGTGATCTTGTTGAAATGCAGTTGTTTTACAGCTTCTTCCAGTTCGCCTTTCATTTTGGAATAGAAAATTTTAGACTGAGGATTTGCTCCGTAGGCTGATACCAGAATATAATCTTCCACTTCATTCTCTTTCGCTGCTTTCGCAAATTCATACTGATAATCAAAGTCTACTTTCTTTTGGGCTTCTTTGCTTCCTGCATCTTTTAAAGTTGTTCCAAGACAGGAAAAGGCAACATCTCCTTTTACCATATTTTTCCATTCCTCCGGCTTCTCAAAATTCACCACATGAACTTTAAGCTTGTCATTTTGAATATCAACAGGCTTTCTGACAAAGATATCCACTTCATCAAACTCTTTGTCATTCAGTAACTGATTGACAAGATCTTTTCCTGTGGCACCTGTAGCACCTATTACCAGAGCTTTCATAATAATTGCGGTTTTGTGAGATTATTTCTTTCTTAAATTTACTAAATTTGAATCAAAGATTAAAGAATTAATTTGATCATTACTTATCACTTAAATTGAACATGGATGCCAACGAAATTTTAGATTATTGTCTTGCCAAAAAAGGAGTTACAGAAAGTTTTCCGTTTGATAACGAAACTCTCGTGATGAAAGTAGACACCAAAATGTTTTTACTGATGGGACTTGAGAGACAGCCGTTGGCCATTAATGTAAAAACAGATCCTGAATGGAGTGCAGAGCTTCGTGAACAATATCCTCAGATCACAGGTGCTTATCATATGAACAAAACCCATTGGAATTCTGTAACGGTAGATGGATTGAAAAGAGATCTGATCTTTAAACTCATTGATCAATCCTACGAGCTGGTTTTCAAATCCCTGACTAAAAAAGCGCAGAATGAAGTCAATTCATTATAGTAAATAAAATAAATTGAGGTACGGGATTTGTTATCTATTACTGGTGAAATAATATATTTGACATTAATAAAATAAATAACAAATGAGAAATCACCTTTTATTATTCGCAGCAGCCGGAACATTGATGCTGTCAGGCTGCACCAAGCCGGTAAATAAGAACACTACCGAAAAAAATACTTCTGCTGTATCAGCCTCTGAAAAATCTCCCGAAACTCTTAAATTAGAATTTTCAGGAACAGACGCATTTACCATTAAAAATGCCCGGCTGAAAGTGAGCTTATATGGAATGGACGAAAAACTGGCTGATGCTCCTGCTACTTTAATTACAGAACAGGAATATGAACAGAAATCAATACCTTTCACCATCAATCTGCCAATACCTGAAAATACCGAAAGCAAGATCAATCCAAAACCTGCCGGTCCTGCAAAATATTATGTAACCATAAGCTGGGACTCTGATGGAAACGGAAAAGCAGATCAAAAAGGAGATATCTTTATTGATTATGACAAGAAGTTCCCGAATGTGAAACTGAATAATGAAACCCAGAAAATCTACTTAAAAGTACTAAAATAAACCAAAAGGCTATTCTCACCGAATAGCCTTTCTCTATATTTAAAAATCAAATTTTTCTGTTATTCTTTTATCCTCATCCAGTCTTTCAATCAATTTGTCCAGACCTTCAAATTTGATCTCATCATGAAGAAAATCCCTAAAACTTACCGTAATCTTTTCTTCATAAATATCATCCTCAAAATCAAGGATATAAACTTCCACAGTTAGTTTTTCTCCGTTTACCGTCGGATTGGTTCCGATGCTCAGCATTCCCTTATATTGGTTGCCTTTTACAAATACTTCCACAATATAAGCTCCTTTTTTAGGTAACAGCTTGATTGATTCGGTATCAATATTAGCTGTTGGATATCCGATGGTTCTTCCGATCTTTTTCCCATGAACTACAGTTCCGGAAACAGAGTAGGAGTAGCCCAGCATTTCATTTGCTTCTTTAACATTTCCTGCTAAAAGCGCATTACGCACTTTTGTGGAGCTGATATTGTTTTCATGAATGTTGATGGCTTCCATCTGTTCTACTTCAAAATCAAGTTCTTTTGATAATTTCTGAAGAAGCTCAAAATTTCCACTTTTGTTTTTTCCAAAAGAATGATCGTAGCCTATAATAAGATACTTTACATTAAGTTTATCAACTAAAATCTGATGTACAAATTCTTCTCCGGTCAAATTTCTGAATTCTTCATCAAATTCTTTCAGGAACAAATTATCAATGCCATACTTCTCTACAAGTTGTTTCTTTTCCTCCAGTGTATTCAGAAGCTTTAAATCTTCATTCGGATTAAAAACAAATCTTGGATGCGGCCAGAAGGTAAGGATTGCAGTTTCCAGGTTATTTTCTGTACCTATTTTAGTCAGCTCATCGATAATACTCTTGTGCCCGAGATGTACCCCGTCAAACATTCCTAAAGACAACGCTAGAGGCTTCTGTGAGGAGTAATCTGTAAAATTCTTGAAAACTTTCAAAACGGAAAAATTTTGATTGCAAATATAAAACCTTTATTTTTAATGTAAAGGAGAGAACCTGAAAATTTAAAAATGAAAAATTCTGAAAATATCCTGTATTATATTGTATGATAATAATGACAAATTAATGAATTGCATATTTGCTGTTAAATATAATGATAAATAATGAATTTTACATAGTAAATGGCAAACTCCTTCCTCTCTTCAAAAGCATGATAAAAATCTTTTTTTTACCAATTGCGGGTTTATGAAGAATCACTATATTTGCACCAAGAAAAAATTTAGCAATGGCAAACCAAATTAAAGGTAAAATTTCTCAAATTATTGGTCCGGTAATCGACGTTGTCTTCACAGATGTGGAAGCTGTTCCAGCAATCTATGACGCGTTAGAAATTACAAAAGAAAACGGTGAAAAAGTAGTTTTAGAGGTAGAACAACATATTGGCGAAGATACAGTAAGATGTATCGCAATGGACGCTACTGACGGTCTTAAAAGAGGGCAGGACGTAATTGGATACGGAAATCCTATTATGATGCCTATCGGAGAGGCTGTAAACGGAAGACTATTCAACGTTGTTGGTGATGCTATCGACGGACTTCAAGATATTTCTAAGGATGGTGGTCTTCCAATTCACAGACCAGCTCCAAAATTTGATCAATTATCAACTTCAGCAGAAGTTTTATTTACAGGTATTAAAGTAATCGACCTAGTTGAGCCTTATGCAAAAGGAGGTAAAATTGGATTGTTCGGTGGTGCCGGTGTAGGTAAAACAGTATTGATCCAGGAGTTGATTAACAATATTGCAAAAGGACACGGAGGTCTTTCTGTATTCGCCGGAGTAGGTGAAAGAACGAGAGAAGGAAATGACCTTTTGAGAGAGATGTTGGAATCAGGTATTATCAAGTATGGTGATGATTTCATGCACTCTATGGAAAACGGAGGTTGGGATCTTTCTAAAGTAGACTTAGAAGCTATGAAAGATTCAAAAGCTGCATTCGTTTTCGGACAGATGAACGAGCCGCCAGGTGCAAGAGCGAGAGTAGCACTTTCTGGTCTTACATTGGCTGAGTACTACAGAGACGGTGGTGAAAGCGGACAAGGTAGAGACGTACTTTTCTTCGTAGACAACATCTTCCGTTTTACACAGGCTGGTTCTGAGGTATCTGCACTTCTTGGTCGTATGCCATCAGCGGTAGGTTACCAACCAACGCTAGCTTCTGAAATGGGTGCGATGCAGGAAAGAATTACTTCAACTAAAAATGGTTCAATTACTTCAGTACAGGCGGTATACGTACCTGCGGATGACTTAACTGACCCGGCTCCTGCAACTACGTTTGCTCACTTGGATGCAACTACGGTACTTGACAGAAAGATTGCTTCATTAGGTATCTATCCAGCGGTAGATCCACTAGCTTCTACTTCAAGAATCCTTGCTCCTGAAGTTATCGGTCACGATCACTACAACTGTGCTCAAAGAGTAAAAGAGATCCTTCAAAGATATAAAGCACTTCAGGATATCATTGCAATCCTTGGTATGGAAGAACTTTCTGAAGAAGATAAAGCTGTTGTATACCGTGCAAGAAAAGTTCAGAGATTCTTATCTCAGCCTTTCCACGTAGCAGAGCAGTTTACAGGTATCCCAGGATCATTGGTAGACATCAAAGATACAATCAAAGGATTCAACATGATTATGGATGGTGAATTAGATCACTTACCAGAAGCAGCTTTCAACCTGAAAGGAACTATCGAAGAAGCTATCGAAGCAGGACAAAAAATGTTAGCTGAAAACGCATAAATTATTAACAATTTGAGATTTGAAATTTGAAATTCGATGAGTAATTTCAAATTTCAAACATCAAATTTCAAATTTGTTTCTATGAATATAAAAATTTTAACACCAGAATACGTAGTTTTTGAAGGAGAAGTAGACTCAGTATTATTGCCTGGAAAAAATGGTGAATTTCACATCATGAAAAACCACGCAGGAATTGTTTCTTCTTTAATCGGAGGTGATGTAAAGCTTTTTGCTAACTCTATTGATGAGGCTTATGCTAAAAATTTCACTAAAGAAGCCGGAAAAGACTCTGTTTTTGCTTATGCTATCAAAAGCGGTGTTGTAGAATTTAATCATAATAAAGGAATTATCCTTTGTGAATAATTAAATGAAAAGCTAAATATATTTTCAAGAAAGTGTAACTTTGCGTTACACTTTTTTTATTTGTAAAAGTCTGATTGTATGAAGAGAGGCATAATCATATTATTTACAGTTCTGGGTGTTTTCCTCCATGCCCAGAATATCAAAACCAAAAGAGGAATTATTAATCTTGACGGTATTCCGGTAGCTAAGCTCTCCAACAAATCCAGCGAATATACGTTTATGGATCTTAAAGAGACCCCGATGTATACGATTAAATTCATTGATAAAAGCATCGTGGATTCTGTTCGCGACAGTTATATCATTGTCAACAGAGTGTACAACAGGGACAAAACCATCGAAATTGATTACTCGTCACCTTCTGCATTTTCCGGAGAAGAAAAATCTGCAGTCTTTACTTCAGTTAAAGATCTTAAAATTATTGATAACAAAGGGATCAATGTTAAAAATCTGGATGAGCTTTTTTCAAATGTTCCGAAAAGGAAGCTGGACGCTAAAACAAAAGATGCTTATGCGATCAGAAAGAAAATAGACAAAATGAATATTGAGGTCAATAAAGTGGGAGAGATCCTTAGTAATGGCGTTCCGGTGGGATATTTTACCAATCTGCCGGTAAGTTTTGGTTCGGAAGATACCATTATGGACAAAACACCTATTGATATTGAAATTTATGATGCTAAAAGTAAACTTATCGGAAGGTATATTACCACAACAAAACAGCTGAAAACAGCGGGAGGAAAGTCTTTTACGATCTATAGAGAAATGTCCGGAAGGGCTTCAATCCTGAAATTCCCGACCTATAAAGCACTGGCTGAGCGCATGGCGATTATGGATCCCAATTTTATCAAAATACAGGAAAAAGTAAACGTAGGTACTGTTTCAAAAGAGACCCCTAATTAATGTAATACAGATTTTATCAATAGGAACGGGCTTTAGCCCGTTTTTTTATTCTCTTAAATAAAAATTTGAATCTGTGTAATCCGTGAAATCTGTGAGAGATTATATTTTAATCAAAACAAGTCTTATTCATTCAGAAAAATAAGAATTCACGGAAAATTCACCAATTTTAAAAATCCCTGAGAAAAAAACGGAATTTTTTATAAACTTAAAATTACGCCGTTTTCCTTCAATTGCTGCATTGGTTTTGAGAACCAGAACAGCTCAAAATCATCGAAATTTTCTTCAAATTGATTCTTAAGTTGTTGAATAGTAGGTTTTTTAGAATTTTCAACAGCATTTTCTTCCAGTACATTCATCAGCCATTCTGCTTTTTCCTGTTCCAGCTCAACCTTCACAATATTGGTTTTTAAGTGGAATGTAAGAAGCGTATACGTACCAGAATATTTCTTTTTATTTTTTACGCGATTCTCAGCGATTACATTTTTGGTTAAAAAGACAACTTTGGAATTGGTCTTCAACTGAAACTGCCCATCTTCCAAAAGACAGTCGTGAATATAATCCGGATGAATGGTTGTTCTTGGGATTTTAAAATCAAACCATTCCTGGAGCGGCAGTTCGAAATTGACTCCATGCATATAATTGAATAAAGATTTCTTTAATCCGAAGCTGAATCTGTTATGATCGATTCCGGTTTTATCTTTAAAATCTACATCGTTATTGGCAAACAGAATTTCCTGCTTTACCGGAATGACTCCAAAATCTTCCGGGCTCATCCCGACAGGTGAGTGAGCGGTCATCGCAAACTGATGCCAGAAACCACTTTGGAGAATTCCCATCTCAAACATCTGTCTGACCATTTCCAAAGAATCAACAGTTTCCTGAACGGTTTGGGTAGGATAGCCATACATCAGATAAGCATGAACCATAATTCCGGCTTCTGTAAAATTTCTTGTTACATTGGCAACCTGTTCCACGGAAACTCCTTTATCAATTAATTTCAATAATCGGTCGCTGGCAACTTCAAGCCCACCGGAAACAGCCACGCATCCTGAAAGTTTCAGAAGATAGCAGAGATCACGGGTAAAGCTTTTTTCAAAACGGATATTGGTCCACCAGGTAACCACCAGATTTCTTCTGAGGATTTCCAGAGCTACTTCTCTCATTAAGGCAGGCGGTGCGGCTTCATCCACAAAATGGAATCCTGTTTCACCGGTTGTACGGATCAGTTCTTCAATCCGGTCTACCAGAATTTTTGCAGAAATAGGTTCGTAGATTTTAATATAGTCTAAAGAAATATCACAGAATGTACATTTTCCCCAGTAGCATCCGTGTGCCATCGTCAGTTTGTTCCATCGTCCGTCGCTCCATAAACTGTGCATCGGATTGGCGATTTCGATAACGGAAATATATTGATCCAGTTTTAAATCTGTATAATCAGGAGTACCTATTTCAGACTGTTTGAAGTCGTGTCTTCTAGAATTATTCTTGTAAACAACTTCATTATTTTCTAGAAGAAAAGTTCTTTTAAATTCACCTTCCCCGGCGGCAATTTCTAAATTTTGGTGAAGAAGTTCCAATGGAAGCTCACCGTCATCTAAAGTAATAAAATCAAAAAATTCAAATACTCTCTGGTCTTTAACTTCTCTTAATTCTGTATTGGGAAATCCTCCTCCCATCGCAATTTTAATGTGAGGATAATGCTTTTTGATCCATTGGGCGCATTTGAAACCGGAATAAAGATTACCGGGAAACGGTATTGAAAAGCAAACCAGTTTTGGCTGCACAGTTTCTATTTTTTCCTGAAGAATTTTTAAAGTAAATTCATCTATAAAGGTAGGCTCACCAGATAGTTTAGAATATAATTCATCGAAAGAATTAGCACTTTTTCCAAGACGCTCCGCATATCTGCTGAAACCAAAATCAGCATCAATATTTTCTACAATATAATCGGAAATATCTTCTAAATAAAGTGTTGCCAGATGTTTGGCCTTATCCTGAAGACCCATATTTCCAAAAGCAAATTCCATATCATCCAGCTGGTTGAAACGGGAAGCTTCGGGAAGAAAGTTCATGCTGCAGATCTGTCTTGCCAGTGTAGGTGTTTTTCCCTGTAGAAAAGGAATCACCTGATCTATCGTTTTTAAATACTCTTCTCTTAAGGCATAAATTCTCCGGGAATTTTCAGAGGTGTTCTGAAGATCAATTTCTTTATTGAAAACCTTGAGTATTCCGTCCTTTGAAAATAATTCCAAAATAACATCGATCCCCAAATCTACCTGATAGCTGGAAATATTTTTGGTATTTAAAAATCCTTTAATATAAGCCGTTGCAGGATAAGGAGTATTAAGTTGGGTAAAAGGCGGAGTAATAAGAAGCAGGTCTTTCAACAGAAATTTTTTGCAAAGTTATTCTAAAGTTTTTTTAGAAAAAAATTTTTTCTCCTGATTATAAACAGTCCGAAAAAGTCTTCAGAAATAGTTTGCTTTATTACATCCTTTTTATCACAATTGTTTTATTTCCAATCTTGAAAATGGTATCTTAGAATAAATCAGCGGGTTTGTTAAACAAAGCATCAGTAGCATTGTTATCGATAAAGTTTAGAAAAGCATCTTCATCAAAATATCCGTCCTCATCAAGAATTGCCGGATTTAATAATTCGATTTCACTAGGTTTTTCCAGGCTGATATTTTCAATAAACTTTCCGGTTTTGCCTGTGATCTCATTGTGAAAACTGATTAAGTATCTGGAATAAATATTACTCTCAGCAACAGTGTAATGTCCGTTTTCTGCAATAAGTGAAGTCATAATGCTTCCTCCTATGTAGGTTTCATTATCATTCCCCGAAGCACCAAACAATACTTTTGAGGTAACATTTCCAGCGCAATACAGCGAACCGTTGATGATGATATTTTCTGCCTGTATATTACCGGTAACTATAAGGACAATAAAATCTTCCACAAAAAGTTTCTCTGATAAATGAAGATCACCATCAATAAGAATAATTTTATATCCTTCCTCATCAGAAGTAATCAGTTCCAGAGAAGTATTGGTATCATTTTGTATAAGAACAATTTCAGGAGCATCATTTTCATTATTGATGTACAGGGAAGCGTCCTTTAACTTTTCTGCTGTTTCATCGTCCAGCATTTCGAGAAATTCACTAAGACTTTCTTCATCGATGCCGCTTTCATTGAAAAAATTGTTTTCCAGGGCTTCGTGAGCAATGCTGTATAGATTTTCTGATTTTTCTTTGAGTTGTTTGTATAATTGGTCTTTGGTTAGTTTTTGCAATTCTTTCATCGGTTTTTAAAAGTATATACATTATCTATTCGGTGGGGGAAACACCTGTTAATAGACTGATGCAATATAGTCAGATAAATTGTGTTACACCAGAAAGAGATGTTTTTTTTCACATATTTTTCTTTTTGATGATTTCCTGAGCTGAAAAATTAGATCATTTCATACAAAAACCGGACTCATAAAGAGGTCCGGTATTTGTATTGTTTTGTATATCAGTCAATAAAAATTTTAGATATGGTTTATTTTCTTTTGGTCTCCAATCACATTCAGGGTAACTCCCAAAAGAATTAAAGTAATCCCGATGAGTAAATTCAGAGTGAATTTTTCATGAAACATCAGGACACTGATCAATACAGCAACAACAGGTTCCAAAGCTCCCAAAATAGCCACAGGAGTAGATCCGATATATTTAATAGCATATACCAGACAAAGACTGGAGATCACTGTAGTCAGAAAGGCAAAAATAAGGAAGTTAATGAAGATCTCTGTTGAAGGAATAGCAAACGATGCATGTGCTGTGACCGCTTTGGACATAAAGAACAGTGAGGTGAAAAGCATTGAATAAAATGTAAGCTTGAATCCGGAAACCTTGATATTCGACTTGTTGACGATAACCATATATAAAGCATAGAACAGTGAACTGAGCATGACAATTCCCAACCCTGCAAAGTTGATTTCCAGTCCTTTTCCTTTTAAACATAAAACAATAACTCCCGCGAAAGCAAGAAGTAAAGAAGCTCCGGATAATCTGGTAAGTCTCTCCTTATAAAAGAAAAGCATGATCAATGCAACAATAATAGGATAAATAAATAAAACGGTAGAGGCAATCCCCGGTGTCAGGAAATCATACCCCAAAAAGAGAAACTCTGAAGAAAGGGCATAACAGATACCAAGGATGGCCAGGATTAAGACCTCTTTTTTATTGATTCTAAAACTCTCCCCTGAATACAGCAGATATCCTCCCACCATTAATGCTGAAAAGAAAAATCTGTAAAACAGCGTAATATCCATTGAAAAATGCGCCTGCTTTACGGGCAGAATAAAAATCGGAATCAGACCATAGGAAACGGCCGACAAAATTCCCAGTGTGTAACCTCTAAGTTTCATGTGCTTTATAGTTATTAAACAAAAAAGCCACTGAATCAATCAGTGGCTTTTTTTATTTTTTTAAGATTAAATCGGTTTAAAACTTAATCCTTGTTCCTGCAGTAATTTTTGTTCCTGCTCTTTGTAGTAGCCACCTACTAACTTATCATGAATTGCTTCAAACGCTGCCAGAGTTTCATTGATCTCTGCATCGGTATGAGAAGCGGTAGGAATAAGCCTTAAAAGAATCATTCCCTTCGGAATGACCGGATATACCACCACAGAGGTGAAAATACCGTAATTCTCTCTTAAATCTTTTACCAATAGAGTAGCCTCTACAGGAGTTCCCTGCATCATTACCGGAGTTACACAAGTATTAGTGTCTCCAATATTGAATCCTCTATCTGTAAGTCCGTTCTGTAGTTTGTAAACATTCTCCCAAAGTTTAGCTTTGATTTCAGGTCTTGATCTCAATAGCTCCAGTCTTTTTAATCCTCCGATTACCATTGGCATCGTAAGAGATTTTGCAAAGATTTGTGATCTTAAGTTGAATTTCAGATATCTGATGATTTCTTTGTCACCCGCAAGGAATGCTCCGAAACCAGCCATTGATTTTGCAAATGTAGAGAAATAGACATCGATCTGATCGTTACAGTCCTGCTCTTCACCTACACCGGCACCTGTTTTACCAAGAGTTCCGAAACCGTGGGCATCATCTACTAAAAGTCTGAACTGGTATTTGGATTTAAGATCGCAGATCTCTTTGATTTTTCCCTGCTGTCCTCTCATCCCGAAAACTCCTTCTGTGATCACAAGGATACCTCCACCTGTTTCTTCAGCTACCTTAGTGGCTCTCTGAAGGTTTTTCTCAAGACTTGCCATATCATTATGCTTGTAGGTAAATCTTTTACCGGAATGAAGTCTTACTCCATCCACAATGCAGGCATGAGAATCCATATCATAAACAATCACATCATTTCTGCTTACCAAAGCATCAATGGTAGAAACCATTCCCTGGTAACCGAAATTCAATAAGTATGCTGATTCTTTTTTTACGAAGTCTGCCAGTTCTCTTTCCAGCTGAAGGTGCTGGTCTGTTTCTCCGGACATTGCTCTTGCTCCCATTGGATAGAACATTCCATATTCTGCAGCCGCTTTCGCATCCGCTTCTATTACTTCAGGGTGATTACACAGCCCTAAATAGTCATTGGCACTCCAGAAAATTACTTCTCTCCCCTGAAATTGCATTCTCGGGCCAATAGGTCCCTCTAATCTTGGGAAAATAAAATAGCCTTCACCATAATCTGCAAATTGTCCAAGTGGTCCTGGATTTTCTTTTATTCTTTCAAAAATATCCAACATTGTATCGTAATTTTTAAGTAATAAAGCCTTTTTTGTCTGAATACGCAAAAGGCTTTATTTATTTGTATCGTGATTTTATTCGTTCTTATTTGATAAACTCGGTTTTGAAAACTTCGTCATAGTTGTGAACACAGTTGTTAACAAATCCTTGTTCTGCCATCCATTTGTCACTGTATACTTTAGTGATGTATCTGGAACCGTGGTCAGGATAAATCAAAACAACTACGTCATTTTCTGTAAGTTCATGAGACTGGGCATACTGCATCAATCCCTGGGTTACAGCTCCGGTAGTATAACCTCCCATGATGGCTTCTTTCAAAGCAATTTCGCGGGTTCTGTACGCGGACATTTCATCATTTACCCTTACAAACTCATCTACCTTGTCAAAAAGCAGGGCAGAAGGGATCAGGTTTTTACCCATTCCTTCAATCTGATAAGGATGTACATCTTCTTTATGTATTTCTCCTGTTTCGTGATAGCTTTTAAGGATCGAACCGTCTGCATCTACACCAATAATCTTGATATCAGGATTTTTTTCCTTCAAAAATTTGGCAGAACCAGACAGCGTACCCCCCGTTCCGGTGCAGGCAAAAAGGTGAGTGATCTTACCTTGTGTCTGTTCCCAGATCTCGGGACCTGTTGTCTGATAGTGTGCATCAATATTCAATTCGTTAAAATATTGATTGATGTAAATAGAATTAGGAGTTTCCTGAGCGATTCTTTTAGCTACTTCATAATATGACCTTGGATCATCTGCCGGTACATTGGCCGGGCATATATATACCGTAGCTCCCAATGCTTTCAGATAAGCAATTTTTTCAGGTTTTGTTTTATCACTTACTGCAAGAATACATTTATATCCCTTAATGATACATACCATCGCAATAGAAAACCCGGTATTACCGGAAGTAGTTTCTACAACTACAGAATCTTCTTTTAAAAGGCCTTTTTTCTCTGCGTTTTCTATAATATGAAGTGCGATTCGGTCTTTAGTGGAATGTCCAGGATTATATGATTCTAACTTGGCATAAATGGTTGCTGGAATATCTTTTGTCACAGTATTTAGCTTCACCATCGGAGTGTGTCCTATCAGGCCAAGAATATTATCGTAAACATTACTCATTATTTGTTATTTTCAATAAAAATCTGACTGCAAAAATACAAAAAAATAAATAATTACTAAACTTTTGTTTGATTTCTAGGGCATAGTTTGTAAAAAAATATTTTAGTATTTTCAGTTTTGACACGAGTATAATCGCAAATACTGCGCCAAAATTTTTAAATTTTGTTAAAACCCGCATAAAATAAGATAAAAGCCTTATTTTCGCATAATTGATTTAATACTATGAAAAATTGGACTTTTAGGCAATGGAACACCGTTTCAGGATGGGTGATTTTCGTTATTGCTTTCTTTACGTACTTGTCCACCATAGAACCCAATTTCAGTTTCTGGGATTGTGGCGAGTACATTTCTTCTGCAGTAAAACTTGAAGTAACGCACGCTCCCGGAGCTGCTTTATTCCAGATAGTGGGTGCCGTGGCAGCCATTTTTGCATTAGGGAAAGGCGAAAACTATTCTATCGTGATCAACGCGATGTCTGCATTGTTCAGTGCGCTGACTATTTTATTTTTGTTTTGGACGATCACTCATTTTGTGAGAAGACTTTTAAACAAAGATTTTGAAGAAATTACAAAACATCAGGAAATCTCTATTTTATTTGCGGGAGCAGTGGGAGCACTTTGCTTTACATTCTCAGATACGTTCTGGTTCTCTGCGGTAGAGGGAGAGGTTTACTCTATGGCTTCTATGTTCATTGCGCTTTTGGTCTGGTTAATCACCAAATGGGAGAATGAGTATCAGGCGGGAGACAGTGAAAGATGGATTATTCTTATTTTCTTCGTTTTAGGACTTTCTGTAGGAGTACATATGATGTGTATGCTGGCAATTCCTGCAGTATGTCTGGTATACTATGCAAGAAATTACAAGTTTACCTGGAAAAACTTTATCTGGGCAAACCTTATTACATTAGGGATTTTGATTATTGTTTTCAAAATTATCTTCCCTTTAATTATGACAATGTTCGGAAGACTTGAGATTTTCTTTGTGAATGGTCTTGGACTTCCTTTCCACTCCGGAACCATTGCAGCGTTTATTTTAATGGTAGCGATCTGCTACTTCTTAATTAAATATGCAAGAAAGGCAAAAAGAAACATTTATCAGACGGCTGCATTATCTGTAGTTTTCATGATGATAGGGTTCTCCTGCTGGATGGTTATTCCTATCAGAGCGAATGCCAACCCGCCAATGAACCTTAATGATCCGGATACGGCAATCGGTATGCTCGATTATTATAACAGAGAGCAGTATGGTGACTGGCCTACTATTTACGGACAAAACTACACGGCATTCCTTGATGCTAACGGAATTGAGAAAAACGAAGACGGAAGTTTCAAAACAAAGAAAACCGGGGAAATCTATGAAAAAGATGAAAAAACCGGAACCTACAGAAAAACGGGAGACCGTTTCAATTATGTATTCAACAAGTCTCAGGTAAGCTTAATGCCGAGAATGTTTAATGAAGATAAGGATGTAATGGCCAACTATATTTCTATGTATGGCGCTCCTGATTTTACATTCAATTATTCTAATGAAGATGTGGCAGACAATCCGCAGGCAAAGCAGATCTTTGACGAACTGAGAGCAAAATATGAAGATAAATCAATTACCGCTTCAGATTATCTGAAAGTAAAACCTTATAATCTGATCAATGTTCAGAAGCCTTCATTTCTTCAGAATATGGATTATTTTATTACTTTCCAGAACGGATATTACTTTGTAAGATATCTGATGTGGAACTTCGTAGGAAGACAAAATGATCTTGAAGGAAACATGGAAAGCACAAAAGGAAACTGGATTTCCGGAATTCCTTTCGTTGATAATGCTGTGGTAGGAAATCAGGATAAAATGCCTGCTAAATTTAAGAATGAAAGTACAGTTAAATTCTTCTTCCTTCCGTTAATTTTAGGATTGATTGGGTTCTTCTTCCAGTTGAACAGAGATTTCGGAAGATTCTATGCATTGTTATCTTTATTTATTTTAACAAGTGTAGGGATTGTTTTCTATACTGGGGTAAAACCTTTTGAACCGAGAGAAAGAGATTATGCAATGGTAGGTTCTTTCTATGCATTTGCGATCTGGATCGGTTTGGGTGCCGGAGCTATTCTTTGGTTCTTACAATCTAAAATAAAATCAAACGGGGCTAATATTGCTCTGGGAGTGGTTTTATTAGGAGTACCATTCATGATGGGCTTCCAGAACTATAATGTTCATGACAGAAGCAACAGATATACTGCATACGACTATGCGTATTCAGTGTTAAAATCATTGCCGAAAAACGATATCCTTTTCGTTTACGGAGATAACGATACTTACCCGGTTTGGGCTATTCAGGAGACAGAACAGTTCAGGGATGATGTGAAGGTGGTTAACTTTACTCTTGCTTCAACTCCATGGAATCTGGATCAGATCAAAAGAAGAACGTACAATGCAATGGGAATCCCTAGCCAGCTGACACACGACGACTATAGAGATGGGGTAAACGACCAGATCTATATGATGAAGAAGGAAGATTGGGAAGGTGTTTTCTCTATGTTGAAAGAACAGGGAGCTCCGGAAACAGAATTCCAGTCTTTCAGAAAATATCTTACTCAGGATTCTTTAACTTTGAAACAGGCGATTGAATTCATTAAATTCAAATCTCCTGAAAAAGACGAATTGTTGAAAATGTATTTCGGTGAAGAGAAATTTGAAAAATACAATATTCTTCCGGTCAACAAATTCATCCTTCCTGTGAATAAAGAAAATGCTTTAAAAGCAGGAATTATCAACAAAGAAGATCTTCCAAACGTAGCCAATCAGATTATGATTACTTACAAAGGAAATACGCTTTATAAGAACAACCTGATTTTGATGGATCTTTTAGCGAACTTCGACTGGAAGCGTCCGATCAACTTCTCATCAGGAGGTATTTATGACAGCGAAAATATTTTCTATCTGAACGATTACCTTCAGTTTGACGGATTCAGTTACAGATTGATTCCTATCCAGACACCTCCGAGCGCTGATGGAGATATGGGACGAGTAGATGCCAATTCTCTTTATAATGTAGTGAAAAACTTCAGATGGGGGAACTTCAAAAACTTAAATGCTCACTTTGATGAAACGGCTACTTCCAATATCATCAGCTATAGAATGTCAGCGAGCAGAGCGGCAGCAGCCCTTGCATTAAGCGGACAGAAAGCTAAAGCATTGGAAATTCTGGATCTTGCAGCCAAAGAAATTCCGGCAGAGAAATATAATGATCCCCGTTCATTAAGTTCAATTGTTTCAGGATACATTATTGCAGGGCAGGAGCAGAAAGGTCTTCAGATTGCTGAAGTGCTTAAAAAAGGAATCTTTGAAGAGTATGATTATTATTTAAGTCTTTCCAAAGCAGATCAAAGCTATCTGAGAAGACAGATGAGAACAAAACCAATGGAATATTCTCTTGTGGTTTCTGCAGTAACAGATGCTTATACAAAGATCGGACAGAAAGAAAAAGCATATGCTTATCTGGTAAAATCCATAGAGCCGATTGACAAGAAGTTCAATGTATTTATCAAAGATCTTCAGGAAATGGGCAGAGATAAGGCGATGAAAGAGTCTGAAAATGTACAGGAAATTACGCCTTTCTATCAGTACTTATTTGATGTGATGGAGCCTTATGATTCTACCTATTCCAAAGAAAAGGAAAATCAGATTACGACTGCAATTATCAAAGCAACAAAATAAAATACTTTAAAACGGAACTTCGGTTCCGTTTTTTTATTATTGGGAATCCTGAATTTTAAGATTATATTTGTGAAAGTAAAAATACATAATGTCCGAAACACAAAATAACAAATTCCCAATGTATGCCGTCATTGCTACGGTTCTTTTTAAACTTCTTTTTTTATTAACGCACTATATCCAGGAAGATGCGTTTATCACCTGGAGAGTTGCCCAGAATCTATTGGATTATGGAGTAATCGGCTTCAATGGAGATACTAAAATTTCTGCATCTACAACACATCTGTATGTTTTTGTATCCTATATTTTCAATCTTGTTTTTGGAAAAGAAAATTTTATTGAGCCTCTTTTGATTTTTAATTCCATACTGTTTACCATAGGAACTTTATGGCTGTCTAATCTGGTTTTAAAAAATCCATGGCATAAGGCAATCTTTATATTTCTGATCGGTATTTTACCGCCAGCCATTAAAATTTCAATCCTTGGTATGGAATATGGAATTCTGTTTTTTCTGGAGATGGCATTGTTGTACTACGGATTTAACAAAGGGAAAAAATGGGTTGTGACACTCTTTCCCGTTTTAATCATGTTTACCAGAATTGATACCGTCATATTCCTTGGAATTGTATTTCTTGTGGATCTGTTCTGGAACAGAAAAATAAGATGGAATTATGTTTTTGGAGGAGCTTTTGGAGTTTTATCAACCGTTGCTTTCAACTGGTTTTACTTTGGAGAACTGGTGAACAATACCATTACCGCAAAAAAATTGCTTTACAGTGAAAATTTTACGATCCAGCAGCATATCGGATATTTCTTTAAAAGCTTTGGGAATTTCTGGGGAATGCTGAAAGTTCCGGGAGATTTCAATCCGCTGACTATCGTAGTTTTGATTTTTGAATTGCTTTGCTTTATTTATCTGATCAGACAAAGGGAAAAAAGAAACTACTTTTTGTGGATGATTTTTCTTTTCGGATGGGCAAAACAAATCATTTTCATTTCTCAAAAAAGTTTATTCGACTGGTATTACTGGGTGCCGCAGCTTTTACTTTTTGTTCCTGTTCTTATTTTCGTACTGGAACAGAAAGAGAAGAAAAACCTATGGCTTTCATTATTAATTGTATTCTATATTTTTCCGATGTTTGTTTTCCAGACTGTTCACTGTATTGCAACAGGAAACGGAGAGTGGAACTACCGCAGAACGATTGGTACCTTTTTAAATCAATATGAAAAAGATAAAAACCAATGGATTTTATTGGAGCCGGCAGGTTATGTGCCTTATTTTTCAGGATTAAAAACGATTGATGAGGTTGGATTGGTTGATAAACAGATTCAGAAGGAAATTAAAAAAGATAAAACGAATTACTGGATCAACACGGTAAAAAATAGAAAACCGAAATATCTTCTTTCTTATCAGAATTTATATGAAGAAAAGAATGCCAATTCAGAATACTATAAAACCCATTATAAGCTTCTGAAAGAATTCCGTGTCAAAGATCATCTGAATAGTGATCATAAGATTCTGGAAAAAATTTACCATCTGAAACCTTCCGGAACAGACTATAATTTGTACATTAGAATTGATTAAAAGATTGAAATATTTTAGTGAAACAGTTTAAAATAACTCTTTCACTCTAATACTCTCAAACCCTCAAACTCAAAACAAACCTAATACCTGAAAAAATGAAATACTGTGCTTTTCTCCGTGGCGTCAACGTAAAAGGAACCAATATGAAAATGGCGGAAGTCTGCCAGGTTTTTAAAGATGCGGGGATGAAAGACGTAAGTTCAATATTGGCGTCCGGAAATATTGTGTTTTCTTCAGATAAAAATGTGGAGGAGTTAAAGACCATTCTTGAAAAAGCGATGTCTGACCATTTTTCTTACGAAGCTTTTTTGTTTGTGAAAACCCAGGAAGAGATAGAAGTGTTCTGGAACAGTATTCCTTTTGAAAAGAACGATACATTTCACATCTATGGCTTTGTAGGGATTCCCGGAGTGGAAAAGGTTTTGATGGAGGAGTTTCAGAAAGCCACTCAGGTAGAAAATGAAAAGGCTGCAATCGTTAATGATATATTTTACTGGCAGGTTCCGAAAGGAAATACCTTAGATTCTACCTTCGGGAAAGTATTAGGTAAAAAGAGCCTTAAAGATCAGTTTACCAGCAGGAATGTGAATACATTTGAAAAAATTTTGAAAAAGATGAATTAAAATACACGAATCATCCTTCGATATAGCTTATCCAGTTATTATAACATTTATTGGAAATTCAATGGGAACGGGCTTTAGCCCGTTTATCAAAAAAGTAACAGTCATTGGCTTCAGCCAAAACCTATTTTATTTTTATAAATTATAGTAGTGTTTCCCACAGATTTTGCTGATCTACGCAGATTCTACCTTTGGAAAGTACTGGGCAAAAAAAGTCTTAAAGATCAGTTTACCAGCAGGAAGGTGAACGGGCATGAGAAAATTTAAAAAAATTTCAAATAATTATCGCAATGCTTCGACAGGCTCAGCATGACACCGCTAAAAAATAACGTTAATATAATGTGGCTTCGACGTAGGTGTTTGTACATTGATGGTTTATACTTTGTATTATAATTTTCAAATAAATAAAATAGCTAGTATCAGAGCTGTCATGCTGAGCCTGTCCGAAGCATCCATCAATTATCAAGTCCTCATTAACTGTTAGTATTAGGGTTGTCATGCTGAGCCTGTCGAAGCATCTATCAATTATCAAGCCCTCATTAACAGTTAGTATTAGAGCTGTCCTGCTGAGCCTGTCGAAGCATCTATCAATTATCAAGCCCTCATTAACAGTTAGTATTAGAGCTGTCCTGCTGAGCCTGTCGAAGCATCTATCAATTATCAAGCCCTCATTAACAGTTAGTATTAGAGCTGTCATGCTGAGCCTGCCGAAGCATCCATCACTTATCAATTATCCAGTGCCGATTAAAAGCTAGTATCAGAGCTGTCATGCTGAGCCTGTCGAAGCATCTATCAATAAATAATAAGAAATCCAAAAGCCAAAAACTATTGCAGCCATAGCCTGTTAAAGCAATCAAATAATTTCCATTTGTGAAACTTTCTCAGTATTTTTACTGAACTTTTTAATTACAACAAAATGATTCAGTATTTAGATAATATTTCGCACAAAGATTCAAAAAACTTTTTCCTTATTGCCGGACCTTGTATTATTGAGGGGGAAGATATGGCATTAAGAATTGCTGAAAAAGTAATCAGCATCACAGATAAATACAATATTCCTTATATTTTCAAAGGAAGTTTCAAAAAGGCTAACAGAAGCCGTGTAGATTCTTTCACAACCATTGGTGAAGAGAAATCTCTTGAAATCCTTAAAAAAGTAGGAGAGACTTTCAATATTCCTACCACAACAGATATCCATGAAAATGAGCATGCAGCATTAGCCGCACAGTATGTAGATGTTTTACAGATTCCTGCGTTCCTGGTGCGCCAGACTGATTTATTGGTGGCTGCTGCTAAAACAGGAAAATGTGTTACCCTTAAAAAAGGTCAGTTCCTTTCTCCGGAAGCGATGAAGTTTGCGGTTCAGAAAATTACAGATTCCAATAACGAGAAAGTAGCCATTATTGAAAGAGGAAATTCTTTCGGATATACAGATCTGATTGTAGATTACAGAGGAATTCCTACGATGAGAGAATACGCTCCAGTGATTTTGGATGTTACTCACTCTTTACAACAACCTAATCAAAGCTCAGGCGTTACAGGCGGAAGACCGGACCTTATTGAAACCGTTGCCAAAGCAGGAATTGCAGTGGGAGCAGACGGAATTTTCATCGAAACACATCCTACACCGGAAACCGCGTTATCTGATGGTGCCAACATGTTAAGATTAGATTTATTAGAAGATTTGTTACAAAAATTGACAAGAATTAGAGAATCGATTTTGTAATTGTTAAAAAAACATTAATTTTAGAAATTCTAAAACATTTCTTTTGAAAAAACTAGTTTTACCGCTAAGCCTTATGGTCCCTGTATTGTTTTTCTCCCAACAAAGGAAAAAAGATACAGCGACCACTAAAGTAACCGATATAGAGGAAGTTGTCTTCCAGAAAAAAGCAACAGGAAAAACAAACGACCTTACCAACGTAAGAATTTCAGCAAAAGAAGCGAAATCAGTAGCTTCTATAAATGGTGGGATTGAAGGATTGCTTAAAACACTACCTTCCGTAAACTCCAATACCGAGCTGTCCTCACAATATATGGTTCGTGGTGGAAACTATGATGAAAACCTGATCTACATTAATGATATTGAGATCTACAGACCTTTCCTGATCAGAAACTCTCAACAGGAAGGAATGAGTATTATCAACCCGGATATGGTTTCTGCAGTGAATTTCTCTGCGGGAGGATTTGAAGCTAAGTATGGCGATAAAATGTCTTCTGCCTTAAATATCTATTACCGTGAGCCTGAAAAATTTGAAGTTTCAGGAGAGGCAAGCTTAATTGGAGGAAGGCTTACAACAGGTCTGGCTTCAAAAAATAAAAAATTTACTGCTTTATTTTCCGGCAGATACAGAAATACCAACCTTGTTCTTAATACCTTAAAAGAAGATACAGACTTTAATCCAACCTATTGGGATTTCCAGTCTTATCTCAATTATCATGTCAGTGACAAATTCTCCATGTCATTCATCGGATATTATTCCAAGAATGATTATGAGATGATCCCAAGGGCAAAAAGTGTTACTTTCGGAAGTCTTCAGCAGCCTATTACCGTTAATATTGGATATGGAGGTCAGGAAAATGACCAGTATAAAAATATGATGGGAACATTCTCTATGAACTATAAGCCGGCAGATAAGTGGAAGCTTACCCTGGATGCCTTTGCTTATCAGAACAGAGAAAGAGAATATTACACGATACAGTCAGCATACGAGCTGCAAACTTTTGATCCTGTGACACAGCAGCCTGTAACGTCTTTTGATGTTGGAGGGCAGATAGAACATGCAAGAAACGACTTGTTTGTAAGAACCTACGGAACACAATTCAGAGCTAAATTTTCACCCAATGTCAATACAGATTTTGAAGTAGGTTTCAAATATGAAAAAGAAAACCTGAAAGATCTTACCAATGAGTGGAAGTTGGTAGATTCTGCCGGATACAGCCTGCCAAGACCTGAAATTATTGATCCGAGAACCGGAACCACAGGAGATCTTAAGCTTGCTTATTATATTGCCGGGCAAAATAATATTGAGCCTACAAGACTTTCAGCATACGCACAGTATTCACAGAAGTTCTACTGGGGTGCCAGTAAAGTGTTTGTGAATGCCGGAGTACGTGTTGCCAACTGGAGTTTCAATAAAGAAACCATATTTTCACCAAGAGCCCAGTTTGCGATCAAACCGGATTGGGACAGCGATATGTTGTTCAAAATTTCAGGGGGAATCTACTATCAGGCTCCTTTCTATAAAGAAATTAAAGATTTAGATGGTAATTTTAACTCTAATATAAAATCGCAGCGTTCTATCCAGGTCATTCTTGCCAATGATTATGAGTTCCAGATGTATGACAGACCATTCAAACTGACAACGGAACTTTATTACAAGAAAATGGATAACCTGATTCCTTATTATATGGATAATGTAAGGATTCGTTATTCCGGGCAAAATAATTCAAAAGGATATGCTTATGGTATCGATACCAGGCTATTCGGAGAATTTGTTCCGGGTGTGGATTCATGGTTGTCTGCAAGTTATGCCAGAGTGTATGAAAATATTGATGGAAGAGGAGATATTCCAAGACCTACAGATCAAAGGTTGAGGTTTGCTATGTTCTATCAGGATTATATGCCAAGTTTTCCGTCTATGCGTGTGAACCTTACCCTCGTGTACGCTATGGGATTACCTACAGGAGCTCCTGTACTATTCAACAGTAACGGACAGCCGGATTTTGGCTCAGCTTATAATTATCAGCAGACCCTTCCTTCCTATAAAAGGGTAGACTTAGGGTTGACAAAGGTATTTATTGATCCAAAAGAAAAAAATAAGAGATCCGGTTTCTGGGGTAATTTTGAAGAGCTGACATTAGGCGTTCAGGTGTTCAACGCATTTAATATTAACAATACTGTTGCGAACCAATGGATCACAGATTATAACAGCAATTATATGTATCCTGTTCCGGTACGTCTTACAGGACGTTTCTTTAATGTAAAACTGGAATTCAAACTGTAAAAAATAAAGGTTGAGGTTGATTTTACCTTGATCTGTCAGAAAATATGTAAAATAAAAGCTTTCAAATTTTTTGGAAGCTTTTTTATTTACCCGAATTTTATAACAACATTACCAAATTTTATAACAACGGTATCACAGATATTTTTAACTTTGTCTTACCAATGAAAAAGATTCTTGCCATATTGTTTTCTATTTTCTACTTCGGATTTTCTTCCGGAGCGGCATTTAGCATTCATTATTGCATGAAAGAATTTGTTTCCGTAAGCCAGAAAGTAGATGACATCTGTGGAAAATGCGGCGTTAAAGATAAAAAAGGATGCTGCAAAACGGAGATTAAAATTGTAAAAGTAGACGATTCACAGAAATCAGATTATCTGAATGTGGATTTCTTAAGTGCAGTTTCAGAAATTCCGGTGAAACATCAGTTTCCAGTTGTTGACAAGTCTTTTTCAGCTACGAAATTTACCCAGATCCAGATTAATGCGCCGCCTGAATTCCGGCCGGTCCCTATCTACATCAATCATTGTAATTTTAGAATCTAGAATCCGTCAGTCGTTTCCGGTATAATGAATCATATACCGTTACAGACGACATGTTCTGACGCACTACCGATGCGTTATCCCTTATTCTTTATTAAAAAATTAATTCTAAAATTTAAAACAATGAAAAAATATATCATCACAGCAGCCTTATCTTTATTTTCAATCATTTCATTATCAGCACAATCTAAAAAGGATGCTCAGGTTTCTAAGTTATATCAGAACTATATTGCGATAAAATCAGCTTTAGCATCAGATGATGCGGACAAAACCTCAAAAGCTGCAACAGAATTTATCAAAACAGCTTCAGCTATTGATTATAAAGTTGTTTCTGAAGGAAACCTTAATATTCTCAGAAAAGATGCCTCTGCCATTTCTGAAGCAAGAACAGTTGCCGCACAAAGAGAAACTTTTTTCAATCTTTCCGACAATATGATTGCTTTGACCAAAGAGTTCAAACTTTCTGAAAAACCAGTCTACGTTCAATATTGCCCAATGGCAGACGGAAGCTGGCTAAGCGATGAAAAACAGATCGTTAACCCATACTATGGGAAATCTATGCTTTCTTGTGGTAGCGTAAAGTCAGAAATTAACTAATTGTTGTATTATTTTTAAAAACAATAAGTTGCATGGCTTAAATTAGAATTAACTTTAATCCATGCAGCTTCTAAAAAGTTCGAAATATTATGAAAAAACTGATAATGTTTCTGATGCTTTTATTCTCTGTGTTTACTTTCGCACAAACTACAAAAACGTATTATACCTGTCCCATGCACCCGGAAGTGGTGTCATCAAAACCCGGAGACTGCCCGAAATGCGGAATGACTCTCGTGAAAAAAACAGTGGTTATAAAACCCAAAGTAGCAGCAAAACCGGAAGTAAAGCCTACCCCTAAAACAGAGGCTAAAGCAAAACCTGCAGAAACAAAAATAAATAAGAGAAAGGTTGAGAAAAAAGCAGAAGCTAAAAAGGTTAATGATGCTAAATCTCAGACAAAGATTGTATTGCCGGCTAAAACTCAGGATTTAAATCAATCGGAATCTAAAGCTCAGAAACAGGCTCAAACTACGTATACCTGCCCGATGCATCCTGAAATAGTTTCGGACAAACCGGGAAAATGTCCTAAATGCGGGATGGAACTGGTAGAAAAAGAAGATCATTCCCATACACAGGCTGAAAATCCTAAAGAAGAAAAATCTGTTTTAAAACGTAATTCAGAAAATGGAAAGATTACTTTTGGAGGAAAAACAGTTCGTTACGATCTCTATGTAAAAGATACGATTGTCAATTTTACAGGAAAAAACAGAAGAGCAATTGCAATCAACGGGAAACTTCAGGCTCCGACTTTATATTTTACAGAAGGAGATACTGCAGAGATCTACCTGCACAATATGCTTAAAGAAAATACAGGGCTGCATTGGCACGGCGTGATTCTTCCCAATGAACATGACGGTGTTCCATACCTTACCACAAAACCTGTAAAACCCGGGGAAACTCATTTATACAAATTCAGAATTTCTCAGAACGGAACCTATTGGTATCATTCGCACGAAGCCCTTCAGGAACAGATTGGGATGAACGGTATTCTGGTTTTCAAAAAAAGAGAAGGTGAGCCAAAAACAACATACAATGCTGAAATTCCGGTATTGCTGGGAGATTGGAGTGATGATGATCCGATGCAGATTACAAGAAGACTTCATATGGCGAATACAGATTGGTATGCTGTAAAGAAAAACGCCGTACAAAGTTACTGGGAAGCTATCAAATCGGGAAATTTTGGGACAAAAGTACTGAATGAATGGAAAAGAATGGAAGCCATGGATGTAAGTGATGTTTATTACGATAAATTCTTAATCAATGGCGCACCAAGTTCAGATTATTCTAATGTAAAAGCGGGTGATAAAGTAAGACTGAGAGTTGCCAATGGAGGTTCCTCTACCTATTTCTGGTTAAATTATGGCGGAGGAAAGATAAAAGTAGTGGGAAATGACGGGAATGACGTGGTACCGATAGAAGTTGACCGTCTGATTGTAGGAGTGTCGGAAACCTATGATATTGAAGTGACCATTCCTGAAAACAAAAGCTTTGAATTCAGAGCGACTTCTGAAGACAGAATAGGACACGCTTCTCTCTGGCTGGGTTCAGGAGAAAAGGTTGAAGCTCCCAACCTTCCAAGGCTGATGCTTTTTGAAGGGATGAAAATGATGAACGGCATGATGGAGATGAGCGGAAATATGAAACCGATGAATATGACGATGGGAAATCAGATGATGGATATGAACGAAGTGATGTACCCTGAATTATCCGAAAGCCAGAGAAAGACTACAGCGAAGCACATCAATGAAATGATGGGTGTGAAGACGAAGGAAGATCAGAAAGAGGATCATTCTCAACATGCCGGAATGGATATGAAGGAAGAGAAAACAATCAAAAGACTGTCTTACAATATTTTGAAATCTCCTGAGAAAACCATTCTTCCCTCAGACAGCATTCGTGAAATGAAATTTACGCTGGAAGGGAATATGAATCATTATCTGTGGACACTGGATAATAAAACCGTAACAGAGACAGATAAAATTCTGATCAAAAAAGGAGAGGTTCTTAGAATCAAGATGTATAATAATTCTATGATGCGTCACCCGATGCACCTTCACGGTCATGATTTCAGATTGATCAATTCAAAAGGAGAATATTCTCCACTGAAAAATGTTGTGGATATCATGCCAATGGAAACCGTAACGATAGAATTTGCTGCGAATCAGGATGGAGACTGGTTTTTCCACTGTCACATTTTATACCATATGATGGCAGGAATGGGAAGAATCTTCAGTTATGAAAACTCAAAGCCCAATCCGCAGCTTCCCAACAGGAAATTAGCCTGGAAAAATTTCATACAGGATAATAAAATGACCAGTTCTATGGCGATGCTGGATGTAGCTAGCAATAGAATCCATGCAGAAACGATGACGATGTTCGGGCCTAGATGGGCTAACCTGAATGAGTTTCATTCCAACTGGAACTTTGATCATTTCGAAGGAAGTGCGAAAGTGGGACGTTTTTTAGGTAAATTCCAGTGGGCGCTTCCTTATGCCGGAATCAGAGTTCAAAAGAATCATGAGATCATGGAAAGACAGATGGCAGAAGATATGGGAACGGATTTTCACGGTAAAAAGACCTGGTTCGGGCAGCAGAAAGCCTCCAAGAATAAGTTTACATTCATGGTGGGTATGCAGTATGTGCTGCCAATGCTCATCACTGCTGACGCAAGTGTTGATCAAAACGGAAAAGTGTTATTGGAACTTAGCCGAGAAGATATACCACTTTCCAGAAGACTGAGAGGAAATTTCTCTGTCAATTCAGACGGTGAGTTTTCAACCGGAGTGAGATATATCGTTCAGAAATGGCTGTCTCTTTCAGGAAATTATGATAACGAACTGGGCTGGGGCGCAGGTGTCACTTTAACATATTAATTTTTTAACCCTATTATTTAAGAAACAATGAAAAATATAATAACCGTATTGTTTGTAGGAGCTACATTATATTCTTGTAATAAACCCGATCATAAAATAGCTGAAAACAAGGCCGCAGAACCGGAAATCAAAACAATAGAAACAACTGAGGCTGGCGAAACTTCAAGTCAGGAGCTAAAAGAAAATCCGGAAAATAAAAAAGAAGCAGAGGAGCTTTCACCTTTTCCGATTCAGCAAGTTATCAAAGGTTACCTTCCTCTAAAAAATGCCCTGGCTCAGGATGATTCTAAAAAAGCTTCCGATGCGGCTAAAAACCTGTTTTCCATCTTAAAGAAAATAGACATCAGTACAACCGATGCAAAAAACAATTCTGAGTTGCGTGATATTATAGAAAGTGCAGCAGAGAACGCAGAACATATAGGTAAAAAATCTGATGATATAGCTCATCAGAGAGAACATCTGTTTTCCCTGAGTAATGATATCACCGATTTAATAAAAGAACAGGGAACCGGCGGTTTAAAATTATACCAGGATTTCTGTCCTATGTACAATAATGGAAAAGGTGGAACCTGGATCAGCGAGTCGGAGGAGATTGTCAATCCATATGAGGGACAGAAAATGATTAACTGTGGCTCTGTAAAAAAAGTATTTTAAAATGTAAAAAGAAATGAACCGGCACATTAAAAGCATATTTTTAGGGTTTGTTCTCATTTTTTTACTTATTCAGATTATTCAGCCTGCCCGTAATATTGATTACGGGCAGGTTCCTTCAACAGATATTTCAAAGGTTTATAAAGTTCCCGAGAATGTACAATCTGTTTTAAGGCAATCTTGTTATGACTGTCACAGCAATTCTACGCATTATCCGTTCTATTCCTATATACAGCCTTTAAGTTATTATCTTGAAAAGCATATTAAAAAAGGAAAAGAGGAATTGAATTTTAATGAATGGGGTAGCTACAGTCAACGTAAGCAGGCCAATAAATTAGAATCTGTTGCTAATCAGATCCAACAGAAAAAAAATGCCGCTTACGTCTTATACTTATCTACATCCGAAAGCTGTGCTTTCTGAAAGTCAGGTAAAAGAAATGGTCCGCTGGATAGAGTTGGTGCAGACTGAAAATAATAAAGCCAATAAGAATTAAAAAGATAAAAGCCATTCTGAAACGAATGGCTTTGTTTGTGGATACAAAAACTTTATTCAGAATAGATAATTGCAATGCTTAATTTTAGAGGGCAAAGAGTTGCGACTTTGTCGTTGATGAAGCTTTAAATAATACATTCGCTTAAAAAGAATCAATGAAATTGATTCCGGCTTTGCTCCCTTAAAATTTTACTATTCAAAAGTGAAGCCTTTGCGTGGTAAGTTTGTAATAAATCAGAAAGATTTAATTTTAAGAATAGTAAGTCTTTTAAGAGTAATAAATTGAGCTAATTGGTTTTTAACTAGCTTTTCAATTTTTTCTTTTTCTTTTACATTCATAATAGTATTTTTTATTATTAATTACTCAAATGTAATGTGTTGGTTTTATGGAATTGATGGGTATAAATTTTATAAGAAAAATGTTAATAATTTAGCTAAAAGCAAAAGCCACCTCATTTTCACGAGATGGCTTTATGTAATATATAAGATGCTTTTATTTAGAAGCTCCCACGGCTTTTTCAGTCTTTGCTGGTGTATAAGTAACTTTTGAAATATCAACCGTCATTTCCTTCAGACGTTTTGCCACATTTTCAGGCATTTCTTTCTGATATCTTCCTCCGATAACTTCAGCAAGGAATTTTTCGGTTTCAGCATACATAGCCATGCTGTTTACAGGTTTACGGAATCCATGACCTTCATCATCAGCAAGAATGTAGTTTACCTTTTTACCTTTATCACGAAGAGCAATGACAATCTGATCTGCTTCAGCCTGCTTTACTCTTGGATCATTAGCTCCCTGAACAATCAATAATGGTTTATTGATTTTATCTACACTGAATAGTGGGCTTGCATCATGCATACGTTTTTTACCTTCCTCCGTTTTTGGATCACCTACCATCCCATAAAGGAATGCACGGGCAGATTCCCAATAAGCAGGAACAGAATCCAGTAATGTAAATAAGTTACTTGGTCCTACGATATCTACTCCCGCAGCATATACATCCGGAGTGAAAGCCAGCCCGGCCAGCGTTGCATAGCCACCGTAGCTTCCTCCCATGATCACCACTTTGTTTTTATCTGCAATTCCCTGATCGATCAGATATTTTACGCCCCAGGTAATGTCATCCTGCATCAGCTTTCCCCACTGAAGATCTCCGCCATTCTGGAACTTTTTACCATATCCGCCACTTGCTCTGAAGTTAGGCTGAAGCACAGCATATCCTCTGTTGGCTAAAAACTGTACGGTTGAGTTATATCCCCAATAATCTCTTGGACCTTTCGGGCCTCCGTGTACTAAAACCACAACAGGAACATTCTTTCCAGAAGAACCTACAGGTAAAGTCAGGTAAGCCGGAATTTCAAGTCCGTCACTGCTTTTATAGCTGATAGGAGTCATGGCAGCCAGGTATTTTTCAACTTTTTTCAGTTCTGTTCTTGGCGTATACTGGAATATCAGCTGTTTTGTCTTGGCATCGAAGAAATAGGCTTCTGAAGCATATTTATCTCCTCCTACGGAAACAAGGAACTTAGAATAATCATTGGTAGAACTTGCAAAACCAACCTCTCTTCCAGGGAATTTACTTTGCAGGAATTTGTAGTTAGCTTCCCAGGCTTTATCTTTCCAGTAATATTCTGTTTTATCTCCGGTATAAGAAGTGTAGATCATTTTTCTTGTATTTCTGTCTAAAAACAGTCCTCCGAAGTCCACCTTATCTTTAGGATCACTTTCTATTTTTGTAATCTGTTTTGTTTTAGGATCCATCAGGAATAGTGCAGATTTATCGAGATCTCCTTTATTGGTTACCAGATAAAACTTAGAATTGTCTTCGTTCCAGTTGGAGATATAAGCACTTTCTGTAACCAGTGTTTCGTAAATAGGAGTCAGTTTATCACCTTCTTTATAAAAAAACTGTGTCGTTCCTTTATCATCCGTTTTGGAAAGAACCCTTAATTTTTCATCCCAGTCAAATTCATAGCTGGTGATACGGTCTCTATTTTCGTAAATCTTTTTCAGTTCTCCTGTAGAAATTTTCACCGAATACAGATCATGCCATGCTTTATCGCGGTTATTCAATCCAATCATCAGCAAATCGGGATCTTTTCTGCTTGCCATGTAGATACTTGCAGTAACGTCTTTAAGCGGTGTAATATTTCTTGATTCCGGAACTCCTTTTGTTACTTTTGCCATAGGATCTACTGCAAAAATATTCATGTTTTCATCCCCGTTATTATCTTTTACATACAGAATATATTTTCCGTCTTCTGTCCAGAAATATCCATTCAACGGGCGTTTGCTGTTTGTTAAAGGACGTGCTTTTTCAAAAGGCTCATCAATTTTTTTTACCCAGATATTCATAATCCCTTCATATTCTTTTGTAAAGGAAATCCATTTCCCATCGGGACTCAGTTGTCCTCCGGAAATTTCCGGGTTACCAAAGAATAAAGCTCTGTCCAGTACCGGGACTTCCTGAGCTTGTGCCGTATGAACTCCTATGAGCAGGAGCAATACATAAAAAATTTTTTTCATGTTGTTAATTTTTAGTTGTTATTAATAAATTGTTGATGATTTTTTAATTTTTTCCTTTAAACCTAATTTATCGAATATCTGCATTGCATTGACGGCCATCATAATTCCTGCTCCTACCGGTTTTATTTCAGGCGCAGATTCATAGATCGTGAAATCATACTGATGCTGTTTCAGTACATTTCCGAGGATAAGTCCTCCGATTCCGGCTCCGATAATAGAAATGGTGCTCATAAGTTAGGACCTGAATTTTAATTTATAAACTTAAAATATAACTCTCCGACACTTTTTTGAAACCGTACTTACTGAAAAAGTTGTGAGCGCCATGATTGTTGACTCCACTTTCTAATAAGATAAAACTGATGTTCCAGCTTTTAGATTCATGAATAGCTTTCTCCAGCAGTTTACTTCCAAGAGACTGGCCTCTCACTGACTGATCCAGAAGCATATCTTCCAGAATAGCATACTTTTTAAAAGGACTGTTGATGACGTTGAAAACCATCATGCCGACTATTTCTCCATTTTCATTTTCTGCAACCAGAATATTCAGTTTGGAACTGCCATCGGAATTAAAATCGGTGATCAGCTGTTCTGTCAGGATCAGTTCAAGATCAGGATTCCAGTGGTGTGAGTCTATGGCTCTGCCGGACATCATTTCGCCATGAGAAATATAAGCATCTGTTTTATGCGTAATAAAAAAGTCTACAAGTTCTTTTACGCGGCTTTTATCGGTAAGCCATTGGGTCGTATATTTCATAAGGTGTTATAATTTTATTTCAGATTTTTCAGCTCTTCCAGCAGTTTATTCTGCTTATTGATAAATTGATTGAGACTGTCTGTTTTCAGAGGATGGGCCTTTTGATATTTTTCAATTTCAGGAAGTGTTTTTCTGATTTTGAATACAAGGTATTGATCATGAAGTGTGGTCCTGTTTGCTTTTATTTTGGCGATGAGGTCTCTGATCGTCTGTGTTTTTACATCATATTTTTCAGCGCTTGCTTTTATCTCTTTTTCAATTTGCTTCTTTGTAATAGAATCGGTTACCGAATTTGATAGTGCCGTTGCATCATTATAGTATGTTTCCGATTTACCGATAATATCATCATATTCCGAAATGGAGGTTTCCGTTTCCTTTTGAATATTTTCTATTCTTAAGTCAAGATCCTGTAAAGTTTTATCATTTTTTATAAGCTCCAGATAGATTTCCTGAACAAGATTTCCTTCACGTGAGGAGTATCTGGTATTTTTTTTAATAGCACCGGAAACTGAAGATTCAGCATTGTCAACTGCATTTTCTACCACAGGAGCGTGCTGCGATTTGTTTTCACTGCAGGAAAATAGAGACAAGGCAAGGATAGAAGCGAAAAGTATTTTTTTCATAGTATGTTTTGTTTTAGTTGAAAATCAGCATCATATTCAAAGCTATTAAAGTTAATCATTTCAATGCTAACGCAAGTGGATTAAAGGATATGATTTTAATTAGTTGAATAAACTTTGAAAAATGTTACATCCATAAAAAAACGGAGCCTGAAAACAGACTCCGCCTATAAAATTTTTACGCTAAAATTATTTACCCAGGTAAGATTTAAGGATCTTGCTTCTGGTATTGTGTTTTAGTCTCTTAATTGCTTTTTCTTTGATCTGACGAACTCTCTCTCTTGTAAGATCGAAAGTTTCACCAATTTCCTCTAAAGTCATTGGGTGTTTTCCGTTCAGTCCGAAGTATAATCTTACTAAATCAGCCTCTCTTGGCGTCAAAGTATTCAATGCTCTTTCAATCTCAATTTGTAAAGATTCAAGCATCAGATCTTTATCAGGACTTGGAGATTCTCCTGAACGTAATACATCATAAAGATTAGAATCTTCACCTTCTACCAAAGGTGCATCCATAGACAGGTGTCTTCCGGAGTTTTTCATAGATTCTTTGATATCTTCCTCGCTCATGTCAAGAACTTCAGCCAATTCTTCCGGAGAAGGTGGTCTTTCATTTTCCTGTTCAAGGTGAGCGTATGCTTTATTGATTTTGTTGATAGATCCAATCTTGTTCAATGGTAATCTTACAATTCTTGACTGTTCAGCCAATGCCTGTAAAATTGATTGACGGATCCACCATACTGCATAAGAGATAAATTTGAAACCTCTAGTTTCATCGTACCTTTTTGCCGCTTTCATTAATCCTAAGTTACCTTCATTGATCAAATCGGGTAAAGAAAGACCCTGATTTTGGTATTGCTTAGATACAGATACTACGAAACGAAGGTTGGCTTTGATTAATTTCTCAAGTGCGGCTCTGTCGCCGGCACGTATTCTTTGTGCCAATTCTACTTCCTCGTCCGCAGTAATCAGTTCCACTTTACCAATTTCCTGCAAATACTTGTCTAATGAAGCAGTTTCCCTGTTGGTAACCTGCTTAGTGATTTTTAATTGTCTCATTTATTTTTTCCTCAAAAAAGAGTTACTATAATATATACGTATGAAAAGGTAAAAAGGTTACACAGGATTTAATATTTTTGTGCAAAGTATACTATAAAATGTATTAATGATTTTTTAATAATAGATTAAATAACTGATAACTAAATTGTTTTGTGTTTTGGTTTATCATTAAAAAAAATAAATATAAATTCTAAAAGAGGTAAATTCATTTACAAACTTTATAATTTCCCTAAATCCTAAATCCTAAATCCTAAATCCTAAATCCTAAATCCTAAACCTTAAACTTTAAACAAAAAAAAACGAAACCGAAGTCCCGTCTTTATATCTAAGATTACTATTGCAGGCTATTATGGTTAATGAACCTGCAACCCGTAACTTGTAACTAGAAAAGCTCGTTTAATACTTTTGCCAGTCTCAATCCTCCGTATAGAAGCTGTCTTTCCATCGTTTCATTAAACTTGTACTGGTAATCGTAAGCTAATTTAGAATCATTTGGAGTCTGTGCATAGATCTTATTGGCGATTTTGTGAGAATCATACAGCCAGTCTTCCAGTGTTCCGGACTGAATCTGTGCTACTTCTTCTTTAGATTTGATATCTAAAAGCTTAGAATATTCGGTGTAGCTGTATTTTTGAGAATCTACTAATTTTCCATCCCAAACAGAGTGTAAATTTGTTTTTTCCCCGAAATAGGTAACATTGATTTTGTTTCCACCTAAATCTTCAGCTCTTCCTACGTGTAGAGGCTGAGCAAGATCTCCCATAATGTGAATAAGGAAGATCAAAGCAATTTTTCTGTCTTTTTCAGAAGTGTTTTTATCTTTGATCTGGCTGGAAAGGGTATTTACCTGAGTATAAAGGCTTGGTCCCGCCTGTGCTTTTAAGTTTTGTTCGAAAGCTTTAAAATCAGTCATCGGATCAATGTTTACATAATGCCATGATGAAGCCTGCTTCCATGCGCCTGTTGTATCAGATTTGATAAAATCCGGCCAGTTTGCCCAGTAAGCCAGACGCTCTTTTCCCATGATCTTTTTAATCTCTCTTCTTGCTTTGCGGGAAAGGTGGTTTTGTGCAATGTCTGCAATCACTCTGTGTCCCGTTAATCCCCACGCATAAGAATAAAGTGAAGAGGCCATGAATGCTAAAATCAGAATTTTAGAATAAATACTTTTCATTTTAAATAACAATTTTCAGTCTGCAAAGATACGGCCCGCTTTCGGAATGAGCATGCTTTATCCTGAATTTATTCCATATGATGATGTTAATAAAATTTAATTTAAATAAAAGAAGCAATTACAGTAGGTTTGACGGCTCGAATTTTTCCGGTAATAAAGGTAACAGGAGAGAACAATACGGATTACAATTTAAAATCTGAATCACAACCTTACACTTTAAATTTTAAACCTTGAACTTTAAACGATAAATGAAAACCCTTTAATCGATTGATTCTGAATAGTTAATTTTAAATTTAAAAAAGCAAATAAATAGGCTGTTTACCGTATTTTCACGGAATTTGTAGAAAATTATTCCTATTAATGTCAATAAATTATTATTTTTAGGATAAAATTGTTGTAAAAATATTTTTTCAAACTTATGAGATATATTATCTTTACAAGTCATAATCAGAGGAAACACTATGTATGAGAATAATATTGTAGATATGCATTACAATAAGCTGCAGACAGACTTTAAGGCTGAAGCTGTGGCTGTAAACCTCTTGAAATACCATCGTGCGGTAAGCAATATCTTCATTGAGCGTGTGGGCGTAAACGACCGTGCTTACCTGAAAGATATTAAAAGTATTTCAAGCAGTTATTTAGGATTTGATGAGGAAGTTTTTACTATAGAGACTTACAGGGAAGGCATTTATGACTATCTTCCGGAAGGTTTATTCCATCCGCCGTCTCTCGGAGCTTCCAGAAAAAATGTAGATACTGTAGTAAGAGAAATCCGGAAGCAGAAAAGGGTAGAAGATGATGCCCGTAAGTTTTTCCGGCCTTTTGAGCTGGAAGTATTTTTTACAGAAATAAGTGCTTTGCTTAAAGAATCAGAATTTGATATTACAAGCAATACAGATTCTTTGCTGGAAACAGTGAGTGAGCTTTGGCCTCTTATAAAAATGCTGGACAAGCAGAACGCTTATATTTTTATGCATATTTTACCGTTTTTCCATCAGATCAGAGGAGACAAAAGATGGTTTGAAAGATGTATGACTGCTTTTCTGCAGGTACCGGTAAAAGTAAGTTTTTCACCTAATATTATTGACGGAATTGAGAAAAATGATAATTCCATGTTACTGGGAAATTCAAGATTGGGCGTCACCTATATTCCAAGCGGACCTCATATGGACGGGCAGCGAAACTGGGTGGTAAACATTGGTCCTATTCCTTACGGGGATATGAAGAAATATATTCCGGGAAGTCCGTTCAGAAATGTGCTTCAGGCTCTGTATGATTATTTTCTTCCTGTAACAGTGGACGTAGAGGAGAATTTTGTTACCGAAAAGAAGGAATATTCATTCAGCCTTGAGGACGATGAAAGAAATGCCAGCCGCCTTGGATACTCTACATTCCTCTAAATTATTTTATTATATTTACAACTACCAACAAAGTATAAATTCGAAAAGAAACAAATGGAAATTTCTTCAGTAAAAGGTATTTTTCTAAGGTATATCTTAATGCCTTTAATCGCTATTATTATGATGGTTATACTGGGTGTAATCAGGAGAAATAAACCTGCGATAAAAATTAAAGTAATTATTATATACGTACTGCTCTGCAGCTTATGTCTGGCTATTCCGGGTGTTTTTGGGTTTGCGGGAAACCTTTTTAATCCGTACTGGTATCTTATTGCACAGGTGATCTATCTTATTTTTGGGATTATTCATGTGAATCTGCTGCATAAATATTTCAAAAAGCACATCGATTCTCTGGCAATGAGCATTCTGTTTGAATCTATCCTTTCTCTGACGTGTATCGCTTTGGGCGGATATCTTTTTACACTGCTCTTCAACCTGATGAGTAAAGGTACAGGATATGCTGTAATGGCAGCGACAAGTATGGTGATCTTTGTGGTTCCGATGGTTTTTTATTACTGCTATATTCAGTTTATCAGCATTCCTTTTGATATTTATAAAACGTGGAGATATTCTCCGGAGCAGAAACTGCCTGATTTTGAAGGTGCCGATTTTGACAGATTAATGGTCCTGAATGTTGAACTGAGCAAAAAATTAGAAGATACCAACCGTTTCAGAATTAAAGCCAAAACACTTCCTACCGGAGTTACTTTCGGAGACTGGTTCTACAGGGTAGTAGATGATTACAATCATAAAAATCCGGGTTCCATTATTCATCTTTCAGACGAGGGAAATGAGCCTTATTACTGGATTTTCTACACCAAAAAATCGTTTTTCAGTTTTAGAAAATATATAGATTTCGACCACGACATTACGACAAACAACATTTCTGAAAATGAAGTGGTGATTTGTAAGAGAGTTATTCAGCATGAAGAGGAGGGAGTCACAAGAAAATCATAACACAAAAAATTAAAAAGTATTAAACATGATACAGCCTATTAAACATTTTGCCATCAATTGGGTGGATGGGATGAAAGTTTCCCAGAGACACCTTAATGATCAGGATAATTTCTTAATCGATACCATCAGAGATTCCAATTCCCTTGGAATTACTACATATAACTACGGGCTTTTACCTATTTCGAACGAATTTACAGACCGTACCATTTTTGACGTTCACAACACGGCAACCAATGATGTACAGCTTGTAATTAAACGTTGCAGCGCCGTTACAATGGCTGGATACCGTATTGAACTTACGGACAGAAGAATCAGTGTGAAGTCTTTGGCGAAATCAATGAATGAAGAGCAGGCAGACGGGGAATATTATATCCTGATCTCTGTAAATCCTTTTGATAAAGTACCTTTTGGAGATATTGATCCTGAAGAAATTCCGCCACGCCATCCAAGTGCACAGCCGAATCATCATATAGAACTGCTTCCAGTAACATCCTTGAACAGCAGCTATTCAGGAGGAAATTATCTTATTATCGGTAAGGTAGATTTAAAAGGAAATATTGCCCAGGTGGATTCCAACTTTATTCCGCCTTGTACTTCTGTGCAGAGTCATCCGGCTTTGGTAGATTATTACAGCAGCTATGCAAAATCTATCGGAAATCTTCAGCAGTATGCTTTTAAAATTATCCAGAAAGCTTCTCACAAGAATCAGAATACAGCTTTAGCACAAAACGTTAAGTTTTTGTGTACTACCATGATCAATACTTTTGGTGATATGTATTTCCAGTTCAGAAATATAACACCATGGCAGCCACCTGTATTTTTAATTGAATCTTTTGCAAGACTGGCGCTTCATTTATACAATTCAACCCAGCTTCTTGTTCCGGCAGAACTGGAGGAAATGCTGAACTACAGCTTAGAGTGGAGTGAAATTGCTCCTCATACCTTATTAAATCAGCTTTCTATTGTAGCAGAAACGAATTATGACCACCATAATTGTGGTGAACCATTGCTTTATATTCAACAGATGTTGAGAAGCCTTGAAATTATTTTCTCTAAACTGAGCGAGCTTGATTATATCGGTCAGAGAAAAGAAAATATTATCGTTAATGAGCAGGAAGTATCCACGAACACGAATCCAAAAAGAGGTTGGAGTGTTTTAGATTAAAATCATTAATTAAAAATAGAGTCCCGGATGAAAATTCGGGATTTTTTATGGTCGTATTTAGGAAAAATTAAAAGTACATTTGTTGTAAGGATTGATAAAATGAATTTAGAGGTTATAAGACAGGAGACTCCGGGATGTTCGGATAAGATATTTTTAAACAGTGCAGGCGCATCACTGATGCCAAAAACCGTTGTAGAGGCAACAATTAAGTTTTTATATGAAGAGCAGCAGCTTGGAGGCTATACAGCCGCAACTAAAAACACAGGTCTCATCAACCGGTTTTATGATGAAACCGCAAAGCTGATTAATACAAAACCTTCCAATATAGCATTTGTAAGCAGTTCTACAGATGGCTATGCAAAAGCTTTATCCAGTATTGATTTTAAAGAAGGTGACTGTATCATTACCACCAATGATGATTATATCTCCAATCAGATTGCTTTTATTTCTCTGCAGAAAAGATATCATATTGAAATTGTAAGGGTTGCCAACCTTCCTGACCATGAATTGGATCTGGAAGACTTTGAAAGATTAATTAAAAAACATAACCCCAAATTAATTGCTGTCACTCATATTCCGACCAATTCCGGTTTAATTCAAAATGTGGAAGGAGTTGGGAAGTTATGCAAACAATATGATGTTCTATATCTTGTGGATGCCTGTCAGTCAGTAGGCCAGATTGTAGTGGATGTAGAAAAAATCCATTGTGATTTTCTGACGGCAACCGGAAGAAAGTTCATGCGAGGACCTAGAGGGACAGGATTTTTATATGTTTCAGATAAAGTATTAAACCAGAAAATGTATCCTCTGTTTTTAGATAGTTTTGGGGCTCAATGGACATCATTTGATGATTTTCAGCTCAATGATACTGCTAAAAGATTTGAACTTTTTGAAAGACCTTATGCTGCTTTGGCTGGATTTGCAGAGGCTTTACGCTATGCCAATGCGATTGGAATGGATCAGATTGAAAGCTATAACCGCAAGTTGGCAGATACTTTAAGAATCAATCTGCAGAACTACGGTTTCAGAGTGTTGGATCAGGGAAACAGATTAAGCAGTATTGTAACTTTCTGCCAGGCAGATGGAAAGGTTGAAAAAATTCATAAAGCTTTGAGTGATCATAACGTGTTTTTTAAGGAAAACCGCAGACAGGATGCATTAATAGATTTTACCTCTAAAAATGTAGATCATGCGATCCGTTTATCCCCTCATTATTTCAATACAATGGAAGAAATTGAAAAAGTATCACAACTTTTAGAAAATAGTAATTATTAATATGATGGTTTAAAAATCGAAGCGCCCTGGCAATTCGCCAGGGCGCTTCTAATTTATTTTTTATTCAGAAGATCAAGTGTATGTTCTACGTGTTCGCCTCCTTTCCATTCATCGTGTCCGGGGATAATCAAAGTTGCCTGTGAATATTTGTCTTTAAGTTTTGTCATGGTTTTCGGCCATTCTGCAACATTGGCTTCTCCCGTGTACCCAAGATCAGCTGCTGCTTTACTTTTTACAAGACAACCTCCGTCCAGTATTTTATATTTCGGGAACCATACCACTACATTATCCGCAGTATGTCCTTCCCCAAGAAAATCTACTACAAATTCTTCACCACCAATGCGGTAAGGTTTTCCTGTTTTGATAAGTTCGGTAGAGGTTGCTTTTCCATCTTTCTTCAAAAGCTCATTGGTTTTCGCTGTAGCGTAGGTTTTGATCCCTTTCTTATTATAAAAGCTTAAATCTCCGGCTCTGTCTTCATGCGAATGAGTGGCAAATACCGCAATAACTGGAAGGTTATGTCTTTTCTGAATAGTATCTAAAAGACTTTGATACTGTGTTTTCTGCCACGGAACATCGAATAAGACAACTCCTTTTTTGGTCACCAGATAAACCGCATTGGTAGAATATTCTTTCCCTCCGAATACTCCGAAAGTTTTATAAATATAAAAATTGGGCTGAATCTGTGGTTCAATGACAAAATCTCTTACCTGAGTGGTCTGAGCCGTTGCCAATGGACTTAGCAACATCGAAATAATAAAAAACGGAATGCTTTTTTTCATAATTTTTTTAAGTAATAGTTAAAGGTTGGGTATTTGCCGGAAAGACAAAGCCTGTAGAAAGTTTTGCAAACCTAGGTAAAAATAAATTTTCGGCTCTTTTAAAAATAGAGTTTAACCGTTTTTTAACGATTTCAGGTAAAATTACTTCCGCATATTATAATGTTATAGCAACATATTAATTGGAATTTCAAGTCCTGATTTTACTGTATTCATGGAGACTAATGTTCTGAAATGTTTGATATTATCATTCCCATAAAATATTCTGCGGGTAAGCTGTTCATAATCTTTCATAGAAGAAACAACAATGATCAGTACAAAATCCGATTCTCCCGTTACGTAGTAACATTGCTGAACTTCCGGAGCAGAAGTAAATAGTCTTTGCGCTTGATCTATCAGGTCAATTTTATCTCTTTCAAGAAAAACTTCTACAATAAGAGTAACAGAATGTTTTACTTTCTCCGTATCAATCACAGAAACATCTGCTTTGACGATTCCCGTTTCCCGCATTCTTTTGATTCGTCTCTGTACTGCAGCAGCAGATAGCCCTATATGTTCTCCAATATCTCTTTGTGGAGTAAGATTATTCTTTTGCAGAATTTCAAGGATTTGCAGGTCAAATTGATCAAGTTCATTCATTTTTTCAAAATTAAAGAGTTTTATGAAACAAAATTGCAAATTTATACTCAAATTTCGTGAAAAATCAAGTCATATTTGATGCAATTTTGCATTTCAAATAGAATTTATCATTATGAATGTACTAAAAGGTTTTTGTTTGGCAGTACTAGCTGCTTTATTTTGGGGTGTTTCCGGGACATTTGCACAATTTCTTTTTCAACAGCGGGGTATTAATATTGAATGGCTTATTACCATACGTTTACTCATTTCGGGGATATGCCTTTTGCTGTATGCAAAACTTGCAGATAAAACAGAGCTTTTTGAGATCTGGAAAAATAAAAAAGACGCTATACAACTTGTTGTTTTCAGCATTACAGGAATGCTGGCAGTTCAATATACTTACTTTGCAGCTATAAAATATTCTAATGCTGCTACTGCAACTGTTCTGCAGTATGCAGGACCTGTTATCATTGCTGTATATCTTGCTTTTAAAAATAAAAGAGTTCCTGTTCTGGTTGAAATAGCAGCGATTGTTTTAGCGGTTTTAGGAACTTTTCTACTGGTAACTCATGGAGATACATCCAGTCTTTCTGTCTCGGGAATAGCTTTGTTCTTTGGTCTGGCTTCAGCTGTTGCATTGGCTGTTTATACATTACAGCCGGTGAAACTTTTATCAAAATACAAATCTTCTCTCATCATTGGATGGGGAATGTTTTGTGCGGGCATCGTATTCAGTTTTGTAAAAGCTCCATGGGATATTCAGGGAGTATGGGACATGCAGACATTTGGGTATACGGCATTTATTGTACTATTCGGGACATTGATCGCTTTTTATTTTTATCTGTCGGCTGTTCAGATCATTGGAGGTCAGAAAACAAGTCTTCTTGCGTCTATGGAACCTCTTTCTGCCACAATCTTAGCGGTGCTTTGGCTTAATGTTTCTTACTCTTTAATCGATTGGATTGGAAGTATATTTATTATTTCAACTATTTTTCTGTTGAGCATAAAACCTAAGAAAGTCAAAATAATACAGGAAAGAGCAGACTGATTTAAATTATTTTAAATTGAAAAATATTAGCGTTGAGTTTTTATAGTGCTTTTGGTAAAATGACAAACCTAACAGGTTTTTAAAACCTGTTAGGTTTAGCATAAGTAAAGTTTCGCTGTAAGCTGAAAATCAGAATGATTCATCTTAACTATACTTTTCGCCTTAAATTTCTTAATGGTTGAAATTCTTGAAAAGTCTGAATTTTTTAATGAAAACCTGTTAGGTTTATTTTTTCAGTTGTAATGATTTATTTCTTTACGAGTATTTTCTCAGCGGCTTTTTTGCTTAAAATTTCTGTTTTTCCCTCAATTTCTATCGTCATTGATTTATCAAAACTTTCTATTTTTACAATTTTTACCTTGGTGTTGAGCAGCAATTTCCTGTCATTCAGATACGTAAGGAAAGCATCGTCGGAAAGGGTAACAGAGGCAAAGGTGACAGTTTCTCCCGGCTCACAACTACTTAATTTTTGCAGATCCTGGGCAATGATATTCCCATCTTTATCAGGAATAGGTTCTCCATGAGGATCGAATTTAGGATGATCCAGAATTTCATCCATTTTATCAAAAAAGATTTGAGAATGTACATGCTCAAGCTGTTCTGCAATCTCATGAACGTTTTCCCAACCGAAATTCATTTTCTTAACCAGGAACATTTCGGTAAGCCTGTGTTTACGAACCACCAGCGCAGCTTCACGTCTTCCGCTTTCGGTAACGATTAAAGGCTTATAGGTCTCATAGACCACCCATTTTTTCTCGGCAAATTTCTTCATCATGTTATTGACACTCGGCATTTTTACATTCAAAAATTTGCTGAGTTCATTAATCGTAACCTTTCCTTCATTGTCAACTAAATGAAACAAAGCTTTCAGGTAATTCTCTTCTGTTAGGGTTGTTCTCAAAATGTTAGATGATTTTCATTACAAATCTAACAAAATAAAATGAAAAGTTCGCTCTTGTTATTTTAACTTTTTTTACTTTTACTCTATGAAATTTTCATTCAAAAACGACTATTCTGAGGGTTGTCACCCTAATATCTTACAGGCACTTTTACAGCATAACCTTGTTCAGCAGGCCGGCTATGGAGAAGATGAATTTTCCTTGAAGGCCAAAGCTTTGATTAAGGAGAAAATCAATAATCAGAATTCGGATATTTATTTTGTTTCCGGAGGAACACAGGCTAACTTAATTGTTATTTCTGCAATTCTAAAACCTTATCAGTGTGTAATATCTGCTGCTCCCGGGCATATCCTGAATAATGAAACGGGAGCCATTGAAGCTACAGGTCATAAAGTACTGAGCATCGAAACGGCAGACGGAAAAATAAAACCATCAGATATTGTTCCAATTTTAGAGGGACACAGTAATGTACCGCATCAGGTGATGCCTAAACTGGTTTATATTTCCAATTCTACAGAGCTGGGAACAATCTATCAGGCAAAAGAACTGGAAGAACTTTCTGCATTTTGTAAGGAAAATAAATTATACCTGTTTATGGATGGGGCAAGGCTTGGTCATGGACTGACTGCAGAAATCAGTGATCTTACCCTGGAGAAAGTAGCCGCTCTTACCGATGTTTTTTATCTTGGAGGAACGAAAAACGGAGCATTAATAGGTGAGGCAATTGTAATCAATAATCCTTTGCTACAGGAAGATTTTGCTTTTAATATCAAACAGAAAGGAGCATTACTGGCAAAAGGAAGATTGTTGGGAATCCAGTTTTCAGAGCTGATGAAAGATAACCTGTATTTTGAGCTGGCACAACATGCCAATCAGCAGGCCATGAAGATTAAGAAAGCTTTGCAAAAAAAAGGAACTGCATTTCTTTCAGATACTTATACCAACCAGATTTTTCCTATTCTCAGTAACCAGCTCATAGAGGTATTATCTGAAAAATTTGAATTCTATGTCTGGAAAAAAGTAGATGAAAATTTTTCAGCCATTCGTCTTATTACTTCGTGGAGTACAGGGGATGAAGCTGTGAACCGTTTTATTGAAATGATTGAACAGAGTTAAGATAGAATGAAAAGGCTGTCTCAAAAGTCCACTAGTGGATTTTTGTCATTCTGACGAAGGAAGAATCTCTATGACAACAACTCCATGAGATTCTTCACTAATTTATGAACTTCGTTCGCAGACTTTCAGTCTGTGTTCAGAATGACACTTTTGAGACAGCCTTTTTTTATTTTATAATGAATTATTTTTTCAAAGCTTCATTGACTACTTTACAGTCTGCAGGCGTTAGCTTCTGTCCGTCTTTATAACTGATTTTTTTCTCGTCAGCATATTTGGTTTGTCCGTCCTCTTCCTTATGATCACCAATACCTTCCGTCAAAACATTATCCTTTTGAAGGAAGTAGATATCTCTTTTGCTCTTTTTCCCTTCAGAGCTGAATTCATAGATTAGTTTCAGGGTGTCTCCCGATTTGAAACCTGTTACATCCCCTTTTGAGCTGTCTTTTTCACTGTTTTTATAGGATAATTTTCCGGTGATTGTTCCTAAATTGTCATCAATAGAAGCAAAAACACTGTCTTTTCCTGTAACCCCGATATAACAGAACGATTTTGGCCCAAGGGTATCAATTACCGGTTCTTCCACAGCAATGGTATCTGCTTCCACTTTGGGAGCCGGAGCTTCAGTTTTCTTATTACAGTTGATTAAAAAAGCTGATACAGCGCCCAATAAGATTAATTTTTTCATATCCTTCATTGTTAAAAATCAAATTTCTATTCTGCTAAAATAATAATAGTATTTGTATATTAAAAATAGGATATGAAGAGATAATGGTTTTTTGGTTAAAATTAATATTTCATAAAATGGATTTTAAGGAAAAATATTAATTAAAATATACATTGAAATTACCAATACTTATGGCATGAATTGTTTTTAGGCACGGAAAATGATTTACTTTTTTAAATTGATTGTAATGAAAAAGATTACTAAAGTGCTGAGCTTGGGATTATTTATTTTAGGTATATGTTTTGTCGGGGGACAGGCTCCTAAGAATTATATTTACACTTCCTCGGGAGATCTGCATGGAATTGAAAAACTGATTACCCGTAAAGATATCGGCGGTGTACAGATTGTCTACAACTGGAAGGCTTTGGAAAAATCAAAAGATGTCTATGATTTTTCGGTTATTGAGAAAGATCTGAATTATCTGACGAGCCTTAACAAAAAACTGTTTATTCAGCTTCAGGACAGATTTTTTGAGCCACAGGCGCGATATGTTCCTGATTATATATTGAAAGATAAAGAATATAACGGGGGATTGGTACCTCAATATGATAATCCGGGAGAGAATAAACCTGTTGGAAACGGCTGGGTTGCCCAGCAATGGAATCCAGCTGTCCGGATGAGATTTCAGAAGCTGATAGGAGAACTCGCAAAGAAATTTGACGGAAAGATTCAGGGGATTAATCTTCCGGAAACATCGATCGATATTGATATGAAGAAAGATAAGACAGGTTTCAGCTGCGACCGTTATTTTCAGGCCGAATTGGAAAATCTAAAGTTTGCAAGAAATGCTTTCCACCATTCTTACGTTCTGCAATATGTCAATTTCTTTCCGTGCGAATGGGAAAATGATCACCAGTATATGTCAAGACTTTTCGATTTTGCTTACCAAAATAATATAGGACTGGGCGGACCGGATATTGTTCCGGATAAGAAAGCCCAAATGAAAAATTCTTATCCTTTTTTTAATCAGTACAAAGGAAAACTTTCTCTGGTAGCGATGGCTGTTCAGGAGCCGACTTTGACGTATATAAATCCGAAAACTAAAAAGCCTTTCACCAAAGAAGAATTTACAGAATATGCTGAAAACTATCTGGGTGTAAAAATTATATTCTGGAGTGTGGAATCTCCCTGGCTGAGAGATCCCAGTTGATTATTCTCCTTATACTTTTAATATTCCTCTGAAACCTCTTGCGGCATAATAAGAATCTGCACCATTGTGATACGTAAATACGGTATTGTATCGTCTGTCGCAGAAAACAGCACCTCCAAGTTCACGGATCTGCGGTGGTGTTTTGATCCAGCTTGAAGTCTTTTGGTCAAATTTTCCCAATTCCTGAAGATGACGGTATTGTTCTTCTGTCAAAAGTTCAATACCCATTTCTTTAGCGGTGTCGATGACGTTACTTTCCGGTTTGTTGGCTTTTCTGGCATCCCAGGCTTGATAATCATAACATAAGCTTCGGCGTTTGGGGCTTTCGGGAGAGCAGTCAACGAAAGAGTATTCATCTGTTTTTTTATTATAATCTACCACGTCGGGTTCGCCATCTGTGGTTTCCATTTCGTATAAAGACCGGATTTTTTCGGGATGGGCTTCCAGTTTTTGCTGGATTTTTTCCCATTTCAGGTCTTTATGACGGTTCATATTCTTTTCGAAACGGGTTTTTAGTGTTTTTAAAAGCTCGTTGGTTTGTTCCGGGGTTAGTTTCTTTTTCATGTCAAATTTTGTTTTGTTATGTGGATATGCTGATTGGTATTGTTGGAAATCGCGAAGACGCAAATTTTATTAATAATGGCTTGTTTAAAGGCGCAAAGATTTTATCTTCGATAAAATTTCTTTCTTTTTTAATCTTAAATGATTTTAATAAAAACTGTTTAAACCTATCAAAGAATGTTCAGTATATATTGAACCATTAAGAAGGATTTAATTGATAAATATTAAGATGGATTATTCTGACTTTAAGCTTAAAGCGAAGCTCATCTTAATATTCTAAATAGCTTAATACAATCTTAATGTTTCAAAAATAAAAGTTTAAACAATTTTAATATCATAATGATTAATCAACGATAGTAATTTTTCTTTCTGCAGGTCTGAAATACCAGGAAATAAGTACTAATACCAATAGTAATACTGCCGGAAAAGTTCTGCCGGCTGTATCGCCAACGATAAGGTGGGAAATAACAGCGCCTGACATCACAAAGAAAAATCCTGCGTAAGCCCATTCTTTTAAAAGCAAACGCTTAGGAATTAAAATAGCGATAACGCCAAGAATTTTCCATACTCCGATGATCGTCATCAGATAAGAAGGATAGCCGAGATTGGTAAAATTGGCCAGTTCATCTTTGTTTTTCATCAGTTGGACAATAGCTGTTGAAACCATGCCCAGAGCCATCCATAGGGTAAATATCCAATAGATGATTTTTGTTCTTTTTTGTGAAGGTTGTGGTGTGTTCATGATTGTTTTTTTTATAATTAGTCGTTTAATCCTATTCCGTCCATGATTTGTGGAATGCATTTTTCAATGCGGGCTTCGCGGGTTTTAGATTGTTTGGCAGAAGAAAAGTGGAGCAGGTAAGCTCTTTGTCTTCCCGGAGTTAATGCTTTGAAAGCTTCCTGTAAAGCAGGATTTTGATCCAGTTTCTCCTGAAACTCTTCAGCCATTTCAAACTCTTTTGTTTTCTTCATTTCCACTTTAGCACCCGATTCTTCAATTTCAACGGCTTCAAACATATAAGCACGAAGAACATCTTCCAGATCATTGATTTGCCCTACTTCTGTAAAGCGGATCTGTCTGGCCGCCTGTACATTTTTAGACTGCTGAATCAGGATATGGTCCGGGTCTTTCATTAAAGCTCCTTTAAAAAAGAGAAGCGCACAATATTCCTTAAAACCGTGGATCAGGAAAATATTTTTCCCTTCATAAGTATAACAGGGACAGCCCCATTTTAAATCTTCTGTAAGTTCTGTACTAAGAGCAATCGTTCTTAATTTCTCAAATTCTTCCTGCCATTGTCCGGCATTTTCGAAGAAAAAATTAACTTTTGGATTCATAGTTCTGGGTTTTTGGGTTAGAGGGTTTGAGAGTGGGAGAGTATAAGGGTTCAAGGTTCAAGGTTTAATGTTTAAAGTTGTTATCCTTCACTGATCATTGACGATTCACTTGCAAAGCAAAATTCACTATTGACATTGATGTTCATAATTTGAGCCCTGTTGCCCATTGTCTATCATCTCTTCGTCTATTATCTTTTAGTCTCTCTAAACAATTCCTGCAAACGGTTATGCGCCATATTAATGCCCTGTGCAAATGGCATTTTCAGGTGCTGGTCTCTGAAGTCTACAGATTTATAAATGGTTTGGATGGTAATTTTGCTGGTGGTATCGGTTAATTTTTCAAATGTTAAAAACTCGATCTGAACCGGAAAAGGCGTGTTCTCCATCTGAAAAGTTCTTATAATTTTCTCATTCTGAACAATATCATGAATGGTTCCGTTGGCACTGAAGACCACATCGCCCTGAGGATTTAAAGTTTCGAAGCGATAACTTCCGTGCGGTTTGTTTTCGAATTTAGTTACTTTCGTTCCCATCCATTGCTCGAAAAGTTCAGCTTCTGTATACGCTTTGAAAAGCAGTTCTACAGGAAGGTCAAATTCTCTGATGATGAAGATTTCCTGTTTGCCGTCTTCTGCGTGGATTTTTGTTTTAAGTTCCATATTTTGAGTTTGGTGTTTAAGTTTGAGGGTTTGGGAGTGTTAGAGTGGGAGAGTATTAGAGGAAAGAGTTCAAGGTTTGCTGTTTAAAGTTCAAGGTTGTCATTCTTTCACTGGTGATTGACGATTCACTTGCGAAGCAAAATTGACTATTGACATCCACCAGTTAAATTTTGATGCCCTTGTCTATTATCTATCCGTCTATCATCTTTTATGTCTTATTATTCACATTCTGATACGCTTTCATCACACTTTCCAGCTTGTTGAACTTCTCATCCCACATTTTGCGGAAAGGTTCTATAAAATCGGCTATTTCTTTCATTTTATTGGGATTTAGGTGATAGATAATTTCTCTGCCGTTTTGTTCAGATCTCAGCAGTTCGCATTCTGTAAGGATCTGGAGATGCTTTGAAACGGTAGGCCTTGCCGTATCAAAATTGGAAGCGATAGCTCCCGCCGTCATCGACTGTGCCGCCACCAACATCAATATAGACCGTCTCGTAGGATCTGCTATTGCCTGAAATACATCTCTTCTTAAATTCATTGTGTAGTTATTTGACTACAAATATATGTGTAGTTATTTAGCTACGCAAGTTTTTTTTGAAATATTTTTGCATAAGAATTATTATAGTCATGTAAAAGACTTATTAAAAAAGACCAGCTAATAAATAGTTGGTCTTTTCTTGGCATTAAATGATTTTATTAACATCAATTTCGTATCCTGCAGCCTTTAATTCCTTGGCAATTTGTATTTTCCAATTTTCTACATTATCAATCTCAGTGTAGAGTATTCCGTATAAATCGCTAGGTAATTCTACTCCTTTTGCATAGAGAGGACATACTCTGTTCCTACCTAATTTTCCGATAAAATATCCCATTTCTAAAATAACATTTTGTCTAGCTCTCAGGTTTAAGTTTTCATCTTTTTTTGCTTTTCCTAAGTCATCATCTGTCAAAAGGATAATTGCAAAACCAACATTTGATAGTTCCTCAAACTTTTCAATGATAGTTTTACCTGAATTTGGTTGTTCATGAAGAATAATCGGATTTAATCCCAGTTTTTCTAATGTTCTAGCAACATTTATTTTTACTTCATTATTATGTCCATGTACAATAAATATATCATTATTTATTTCTTTGCTATCTGTTTTTGTAATACCAGTTGTAATTTGGTCAGGAACTTCAGATTTCATTAAATCAATTTTAGCAACAATTTGTTTAAGATTTGTAAGTTTATTATTTAATTTTTCCCTAAACTCTTTCAGCTCATTTCTTTGATCGTTACCACCCATCAAAATTCCGAAGAAATTATTTACATCATCATATCTTTTTTTATATTCATTAAGTTCATTATTAAATGACTGCTTTAAAAGCTCTGAGTTATAATCATTCCAATTGTAATAATCATTTTTGGCTTCCTCTAATTGTTGCTGAGTCTGGATCTGTCTATTATAAATTTCAGTTCCAGCTTGTATACGCTCATTTATCTTTTCTTTAAAATAATCTTTACCAACAATTAGTTGTGTAGATATTTTTTCTGGTTGTGTCGTTTTTTTTCTGGTAGCCATTTAATATTTGGTTTAAGTCTATATAGAGATTATAAATTAATCATTATTTATTTTTATAAAGTATGTTTAGTTATTTTTTTTCTCAATCAACCTCTCCAATTTCTCAATCATTTCCCTCTGCTGCTCCAGCATACGCTCATAAAGCTCCACCATTTTATCAATAGGATTAAAGGTAGGTTGATAACTGTATAAGGAATTACCGGTAGCATTATCATTGTTATTGACAGTATTAGAAATAATATTCACCGCCTGTTCTTCATCAAAATTCTCAATCGCTTCCGCGGGAACTTTCAAAATCCGGGCTACCTGTGCCAGAATATCAGATTCTACGGTTTCTTTTTGTTCCAGAAGGGAAATTTTCTTTTGGTTCCAGTCGTCGCCCAGCTCAAAAGCCAGAGCTTCCTGTTTGATGCCCAGCATTTCGCGGAAACGCTTTATATTTCTACCCTGATGTATTTTTTTATTTTGCATATCTGTGTAACTCATAATAACAAATATAAAGCTTTAGAACAAAAAATAATGCTCTGTTTTAAAATAAATACTATTCTAAAATATCCGTCTTTAAGAATAAAATATCCTTTATCCGGATGGTTTATCCTTCTTATTATCCTTTCATTTGTTGAAAAATAACAAAGATGAAAAGAAAAAGAAGAATGAACAGCAGCAAATATAATGAACTGCATAATCGTAACCTTACGGTTTTCCTCAAATCGTTTTCAAGAGCGTATGGCAGAATCGTGTACTTTCCCGAAATAAGAATTACAGGAAAGTGGGTACAGCAATGTGGCTTTCAGGCAGGAGATAAGATATTGGTAACCGTAAGCAGGAACCAGATTATTTTGGAAAGGGAAGTGAGCTATGAGTGAAAGTATTGGTTTTAAACCATCAGGAGGCTTAAATTTTTAAAATTAAAGTTTTTTTATTTTGAACCATTAAGATTGTAGGAAGAGGTTAAGAGGATTAAGATTCGGTTCGGCCTCTAATGAGAGTGCTTTTGAATGTAGTGGTAAGGCTTCATGAATGTCTTGTGTTCTCTTCATATTCTTAACAGCTTACCGCTTTCTTAATGGTTTTTAAATTAAGTATAGTTTTATCTCATCAATCGCGTTATTTAGCTCTGATGAGCGGAATATATTCTTTTACAAAAATGCCGATATATTTTCCATTATATTCTACAACACAAGTGCTGATATTCATTCGGTTGCAAAAATCCTGATACGCGGAATTGTCTCCGATATCATCACTGATAAACACTCCGCCAGGTCTCAGTTTTTTATAGATCTGATGATACGCCCACATTCTTCCGTGGTAACTTTTATCGGAATCATAGTGGAAAACATCAAAAGAGGAAGCCTGTTTGAAAATTTTAGGCAGAGATTCTCTATCGGCAAAACGGAATAACTTCCAGTATTTTTTAAGATGATCAGGAACAACACATCCTGCATACTGATCTCCATTCTGGGCAAGAAAAGGCATATCTGAACTATAAAGTGTGCCGTTTCTTTTTTGAAGCGAAAGCAATATCGCCAGTGAAGACCATCCATAAGCTACTCCGGTTTCAAGAACGTTTTGTGCTTTGGTGAATTCACATGCATAATAAATAAGCTCCAATGCACCATGTTCACCCATTTTGACAGGGCATTCTTTTTCTTTTACACCGGCTTTTTGCAGGATATCAGCATAAGCAGATCTGAAATGATCAGCATTGCTGGAGAAAAGTCTGGAGATCACCTCTTCCTGAGAAACGGCTATGGATGCAGCCCAGAAATTTGCTCTGGCTTTTCCTTTGGATGGACTTCTTCTGTTGAATGTGTTTTTGATAATTTTCCTGCCCAGTTCAGGATAAAGAGGGGGCCTTTTAAGATAAGCTACAAATGTTTTGAGGACTGTTGACATTTCACAGATGTTGTATTATAGTTTTCAGCAAATGTACTTTTTTTAAAGGCCATATTGCATTGAGACAACATTAATTTTAACATTAAATCTGTTAAGGTTTTGTAATAAATACAGTCCGGAAATTATCGGTGAGATCTCTTCTTGTTTTTAATTGAATAGATCAGTTTGGCTTTCAGTTTATTAAAGTAGAAATCGTTTTTTTATACGTGAGGAAGAATTTTTGTTTTTTCCTTTACAAAAATGCCTTTCCAAAAATATATGGAGTACGGTCATCAAAACGGTGATACTTTTCTGCTTTTTCACTGGGGTAGGTATTTTATTTAACACACTAAAAAGTGTGTTGTATGCAAATGTATAAAATAAATGGAAAAAATCAAAAGAAAAATAAGACGAAATCATCCTGATTATATAGAATGGTTTGCTGCTGTAAAAAGTTATACTCAGAAAATTGCTTTATCTTTGGGCTTTTAATGTTTGCAGGTATTAAATAATATTATTTGAAGATGAAGTTTTTATTAGACCTTTTGTTTCGTACAATCCAGCTTTTTACAGAGCCTTATTTCTTAGTATTTCTCGCAGTGGTTATCATTGCACTTTTAAGAAGAAAAAACAAACGTAAAAACCTACGGATAGGAATTGGCATTGTTGCCGTTTTAATGATCATTTTTATAGGGAACGGTTTTCTCGGAAAGTTCACCGCAGAATATCTGCAGAAAAGTTATGTGAATACTATTGCGAATAAAAACGGGGCTTCTCAGAATCCTGTTATCGTTGTATTGGGTGGCGGCGTTGTAGATTTTAACCATACAGAAAAGCTGCATACTTTGTCTTATTCCAGACTGGTAACGGCTTATCAGCTGTATCATGAATACAGGAAAAATAATCTGCCTTGTAAAATAGTCATTTCAGGAAAGGGGAGAGGACATACAAGTGAAGCAGAACTCTTCAGCGAAAATTTTAAAAACATGGGGGTTCCGGATGCTGATATCATCAAAGAAGACAAAAGTATGAATACCTATGAAAATGCAAAATATTCCAGCAAGATCCTTAAACAGATGGCTCCTTCTGATGTCTACCTGGTGACTTCCGGTTTTCATATGAAAAGGTCTGTGGCTTTGTTTCAGACATTTGGAGTAAAACCTGTTCCGCAAGCTTCAGATTTTATAGATACGGAAATTACCTGGTTTCCTAACAGCTATAACGCAGCATTTACTTTTGTGATGCTTAAAGAAGTACTGGGAATATGGCAGGTGCAGCTGTATAACAGTTTGGGATTGAACGGGTAATACATAAACTTATGATATAAACCGGACACTTAAAATTACTTGAGTGTCCGGTTTTGTTTTTATAGTAAACGTATGTAAGCTGTACAAAAACCATAAAGTCATAAAACCTATCATTTTTAAACACTTGAATTCAGAAGTTTAAAATAAAACTTAAACCTTTAAATCATACAAAGTGTTAAATATTAGTCAATTATAAAAAAAGCAATAAAACCTCCCAAAAAAGCCGTATTTATCAAGTCAGTAACTATGCTATCTGACTGAAAACAGAGGAGATATACGGGCAAATTGTATTTCAGCCTGATTATTTGGTTTTTGTAAAGGGTTACATAAAAAATACATTAAACTTATGTCCATCCGGATCTGCAAATACAAAACCATAGTAATTGTCTCCAAAAGTCTCAGGCTCTGACACAATGGTTCCGCCAGCTTTTTTAACTTCTTCAGCCCAATTGTCTACCTGAGTTTTATTTTCTGCAGAAAGGGTAAATATGATTTCGTTGGAGTGGTGGGGATCTCCAAACTTCATACTTTTCAGGTTGTTTTCAATAACAGTTTGTAAGAAAAAGTGAATAATAAATTCATTTCCAGCCATAAAAAAACTTACCAGTTCATTGGATGTATGTGGATTATTGGGCCTGAAACCCAGTTCAGTATAGAATTTCTGTGTGCGTTCAAGGTCGGCTACGGCCAGATTGGCCCAGATCATTTTAGGTTTCATATCAGTACTATTTTGGTTAGGATAAAGGTATTTTGTTTTTACAGAATAAAAACTGTCATGGGACAAGATTTCGTATTTTTAAGGGGTAAATGAACATTATGGAAACTATACTTCAGGAATTAGATTCAAATATTAAGAGCGTAAGGGCTGACTTTTATGATGGGTTTCCTTCTAAATTTCCTGTTGGGTAATTTAACATAATATAAAGAGTTAAGTTATAATTAATGATCGAAGACACCCTTAAAGACCCTTGTCAAGGTTCAAAACCTTGACAAGGGTTGTGCTCTCTACAACTAATTTTTTCAAACAATTGAGCCAGGAAAATTTTCCCTTGTCAGAAATTAAAGATTTCTACGTCGTCAATGGCAAGCGAAATTATTTGAATTTTAAAAACTATATAATTGAGTTTTACATCGCTTAGAGAAAATTCAGAATATTATGAAGAGCTGTACGGCTTATAGAGAAAAAATATTTACGAGGAGTTGTAAAAAGCTCTGAAATAAAATTTTTCGTTTTGTTTTATGCTTACCAAAATTTCAGAGAATTGGATGATGATAAGCCGGAGATTTTCCGGATAGGTTTACGACAGAGAAGAGTTCCGAGAATTCGTTAAAAGCTATTGGGTAGAAAAAGTTTAAGAATACCGGATTCTCAGACAGTAGTGCTCTATTTCTTTTTTATAATAAAAATCCTATAATTTATATTATGTTAAATTGTATATTATTCTGGTTTCAAAGATTCACAGAACATCTTAGGTTTCATTACTTTGCTCTCTTGGTTATTGTATCGGGTTTTTCAAGTAATACTCAACTCTATTCAAGGTTGTAATAATTAGAAATGGCGGATTAAAGAATTTTAACACCCTTAATCCGCCATTTTGTAAACTGCTGTTATCAGAAGTTTTTTCTATTGATTTAATTCTTTTTATTTAATTTTTCTAATTCAGGTAAATCTTTTTTGTACTTTTCAACATCCCAAGCTAAATTCCAGTTTTTAACGTAGTCAGAGATTGGACCCAGGCCAACTTCTGTTCTTCTTTTATCTACATTTTCCGGATCTAGTAAAGGTAAAACATAGTAAGTATTATTACTTTGATTGATTCCTATCTGGCTTCCGTATATTTGTTTTCTGCCTTCCCGGATTTCTATTCTGTCAATTAACAACGCTAAAGAACCTGCGCTGGCATTTCCTTTTGTGACAGCTTCTTTCATCATCGGTAGATATTTTTTCTGCGTTTCCAGATCTGAATGCTGAATCACAAGAAATAAGGCACTATTGGCCTGTGCGCCTACTTTGTCTTTACCCACCCAGCCTTTTTCATCTAATATTTTTTTTACTTTTAACAGGTTAAGCGAGTCTTTCTGCATTGTTTTTTTCCAAAGATCATTCATTTCCTTAGATTGCGGACCGAATTTTTTTTGCGTTTCATCCATTTGCATTCTATATTTTTGGTCTTCCTCAAGAATTGCCAGTAATTCAGCCTGTAATGGTTTGTCATAATTGGCTTCTATGACCGCTATATTCTTTTCTAGCTTTTCAATTGTTTTCCCCCATTCTTTTTTTGAATGTAGATTATCCAAATCAGAATCAGATTTTAAGTGCTTGAGATTGGTCCAGCCTTTATCTATGGATAGGTTCAGCCATTTGAATGCTTGTTTTGTATTTCCTGCCAAGGAAGATGAGCATGCGCCATTATATAAGTGACTTGGATTTTCGCTTTCGATTTTAAAAGCTTTACCATATACATCAGTAGACATTTTATAATCTTTTGCCCTGTATAATTGATCAGCTTCAATTATTAATTTTGAGTATTCCTGAGCATTAGCGCCTGTGAATAAAAATAATAATAACAAAGCATAAATAGTGTTTCTCATTTTTTCTGTATTTAATTCTTAGATTTTAGATGGTTACGTTTTGTTTTCAGGCTCAGTTTAATTGATATAATTTTACAAAGCCATTTATGCTACGAATATAAAGTTTATTTTGATGATGGGATTGTTAATAAATCACAAAAAAAAAATCATCCTAAGTTTTGGATGATTTGATAAATCTTTTTTTAAAATTTAAATGAGTTATTTTAGCTTGCTTCTCTCCTCTTCCCAGAATCTGTCCATAATTGCCTTAGATTCTCCCGGGCTTTTCAGCATTTTGATATCTCCATTGTCATCAATTCTATAATGCCCTTTAAAAGCATCAGGCATTGCATCGTATTGTCTGTTTACTTGTTCTAATGTTTCTGTAAAACAAGGATAACCATATTTTTCAACTAAATACGGCAAAGCATTTCCTCCTTTTAAAAGTTCGTACTCCTGAAAGTTATAAGGTGTCGTTTGCTGTCTTTTAGCCAGTGATAGGTTAAATTTTTTTAAAAGCTGAGCAATTTCCTTCTCCTCAATACAATGAGAAAGCCCGCGTAACGCATATATTTTCATATCCAGGTAACGCTCTTTCTTATAGGCATTCAGGAAAAAATCCCTCAATAATGGATAATTAAAATCATATAGCAATTTCAATATTTTATTTCGAATATCTAATTGTTTTGCTGAGTTGTAAATAGTAATCAGATGTTCTACATTGTCATTGTTGATAATGCTTTTGTCTAAATTAAACAGTGCATTTCGAAATTCTGGCTTTTTTTCATTATCCTTTTTGTTCGTTAAAATATCCGGGAAGTTGCTGACCATACTATCAATACAAGTGTAATTCTTAGTTATTATTGTTAATAATCGGAGCAAGTTCTTTTTTCAATTCTTCAAACTTCTCCTTGCTCATCATATCAATTTCCACGAGTTCTTTTGCTTCTTTTAATTTTGCAATCGCTTCTTCTCTGGTCATTTTTCTATTTTTTAAAAGAATTTCACCAGATTCAATCCCTAGCTCCGTATCCATCACGCTTAAATATTTATTGATTCCAAAAGCTCTGTCATTTATTTCTCCCAAAACCATAACTACGTACAAAGGCTTATTTTTGCTGCCTCTATGATAAGTTTTTATTTCTCTGACAATCACTTTAGTATTTTTTAAGCTGATATCTGCCATATTTTGTGCTTCACCACCCATAGCAGACATAATACTTCCAAATCCAGCCGGTCTTCCCATTTGTACAAAGTCATAAGTCTTTTTGGAAGTACTTCTTGATTGTGAAATCCCTCCTCTTGCTTTATTTCCATAACTTCCTGAATAAGTCCTTGTATTCAGCTCTTCAGAGGTTGGAGATCCTAATATTAAAGTATCACCTACCTTCACACTATTTTTACTCGTTGTTATATATTCCTTAACCTGAGCACCGTTTTTAATAGTGTTGAAGAAATTAATATCCTGTGTGTTTTCGTAGGTCAATAAATCAATATTTTCCTGAGCTTGAATATTTACTATCGATAAGAGAATAGTAAAAAAAGTAATTGTTTTTTTCATAATTGTTATTTTGTATATTGGAAATTCAATTCTTAGTTTGCAGTTGATTATTCCAGTGTACACAAATATAACACAGTTATTTATATATAAAATGAGGAAAACCATAAAGCTCCAAAATCCGCAGATTTTGGAGCAGGGTTTAAATAGCTAACCTTTCGGCTGTTCTACTATTGCTTGGTGATTTTATGGAAAAAAGTATCACCTTTAAAGATATAGTCTCCTGAAGGATATTCAGTCAGATCGACGGTGTTTTTCCCTTTTCTGAACAATATATTTTTAATGAGGTTACCGTTATTATCATATAAATAAACATTTTCATCTACTGAGGATTCCACGTTGATCACTCCTGTCGTTGGATTAGGATAAGCGGAAGTTTTTGTTTTTGGAGAAGCTTCTCTTGTTGACAGAAAACAACCTGAAATATAGGAATCTCCTATAATATTAAACCCTTTGCTGATCAGCTGGGCTCTGGCCAGCATCGCTTGCGGTGTAGAATAAACCAATCCTGTTGCATCTATAGTTCCGGACGTTATTGTTGAGCTCGCCCAGGTAGGATTATTATTCAGAGCGATGAGAAAATTGCTGTAATTCGTACATGATAAGCCTGCATTTTTAAATCCGAAATAGATTGTATTCCAGCTGAAGTTTTGAAGCTTGATATTCCACGAAGAAATATCCTGGTCAAAATGTGAAGCACCAGCAAACATATTAAATCCGGCGAAATAATCAGCCTTACTTACATCCCAGTTTCCGATGGGCTGATTGAACGATACTGCATTTTCAAACATATGCTCAAAATCTGTCACTTTACCTGTATTCCAGTTATCAAGGGGCTGATTAAATGCTTCCGCATTATAGAATGTATAGCGGAAGTTAGTCGCATTTTCTGTATTCCATGAATTTAATGGCTGGTTGAAAGCGGTGGCATCTGCAAACATGGAGGAAAAATCAGTTCCGGATATCGTATTCCAGGCAGAAATATCCTGATTGAAAGAAGATGCAGAAGAAAACATGCTGCTGAAATTGGTTACTTTTGCCGTATCCCAGTTTCCGATATTCTGATTAAACAGCGTCGCTCCGCTGAACATACCGCTCATGTCCGTAATACGGAATGGATTCCAGTAAGAAAATGAAGTATGGCCTGTCAAAGATGAACAGTTAAGGAACATTTGTGATAAACTGGTTATCTGTGTCAAATCAGGAGTATCTGCAGCCGTTACGTTAAGATTGGGACAGTTGGCGAATGCTCTGTCGAATTGCTGAAGCCATGTCGTATTTCCCCACTGGCTAAGTTCTATAAGTTCCTGATTTCCACCCGGAGGTATGATTTCGGTATTGGCCCTGAACCCGTAAAATGATCCGTTACCGCTGGATACTTTTAATTCGTAAGTGGCCTGCAGAGGATCTGGATGGAATGATGGCCCAAAATATATGAGTAAAGGCTCATTGCTGCTGGAGTTTACATAATCAAACATCCCGTTATGCTCAGGATATCCTACTTCGTGCCAGTAAATGGTGTAATCGGTTCCTGTGCCGCCGAATCTTATTGAATGATCAATGACGCCGTTTGCATTGGGTTTCCAGATGGTAGTAAATTCATTCTGCGCATAGGAAATGCAAAATAAAAGGAGAAAAATGATTATTAGTTGTTTTTTACACATAATTTAAAAAAGTTGTTTTAAGGTTAAAATTGGTTTGGGTAAGACAATTAATTTCCCGGGATTCTTTATCTTATCTCTGATACAAAGGTACTGGCGCACAGCGACAAAACTCGTCGTATTAAATTTTTTTCCTTCTTTTTTTTCTTTTTTTTTGATTATTTTTTTGTATAAAAAAACAGGGTAAAAACTACCAGAAATAGTCTGCATCCTAAAAGGTGGTTTTACATGGATAACCTAAAAAAATCTGCAGCTATTAAGTAATAATAACTGCAGAACAGATTGATTTATATGGTGATTTTCACACCGACGGAAATATTAATTCCGGGAAGCGGACTGAGGAATTTTAACTGAGAGTTCTGAAGTCGGGCCTCAGCATTCAGCAGATTGTTTCCTATGATATAATATTCGAGATCACCTAAACCCAGACTGCTGTCCTTATAAGAAAAACGGGCATTCAGCAGTGAAAATGCAGGCATCGGAAGTTCAGGATTAATATTTTTACCTAAATATTTTTGCTGTAAGTAATGGTCTAAGCTGAGATTCACGCTGAAGTTCTGCAGTGTTCCTTCCAGATTGAATCCGAAACGGCTGGTAGGCATATTGGGCATATAATCGCCATCACTCCATTTTCTTATGGAGCTGTCGGCAACGCTTATATTTCGTACCAGATCATAATATCCGCCTATCTCCCACTTTCCTGCTTTTCCGAGATCTGCTTTATAAGCAGCTTCCGCTTCAATTCCATTGATTTCCGTATCATCGGAGCGCCATTCTTTTACCAGAAAAACTTCTCTGGAAATTCCGGTGTGGGCAAGATAAATATAGTTTTTATAAGAAGTATGATACCAGCTGGCAGATACCCGCAGGTTCTTCAGATTCAATCCGGTCCCGATTTCAACGGTATTGGCTGTTTCCTTATCCAGTGTATCATCACCATTTTCTTCTGTCAGGATCGCAAAATGATTGTTTCCTGAATAAAGCTCATTCACCTCCGGTGCCCTTTCCGAGTGATTGTATTGTACTTTCAGATACCCTTTTTTAAAGAGAGTCCATTGAGCGGAACTATGGAACTGATGAAGAGTGAAATCTCTGTCACTGAGTTTTCCTCCGGAAAGTCCGCGGCTTCTGACATACTTGTTATCTGCTTCTGCCCTGCGTTGTACATAATCGTTTCTGTACCCAAGATCCAGTTGAAGAAAATTAAAATCAAGGTGCTGCATGGTAAAGATTCCAATTTCACGGCTTATATTATTGGGTAAGTATCTCTGGCCTCCGGTGCCTTCCATATCTCTGTATTGTATTTCAAGCCCCGTAGTTCCGGTAAGAAATTGTAATTTCTGCTGGTTGATTTCCAGGCGTCCATTGTGTTGATTCACAGTAAACTGGTTGGCACGGTACCGATCCAGAAGTTCAGCATTTTTTGAAAATACCCCCATATAATTCAGTTTGATGCTTGAAATCGGAGAATGGGTAAACTTGTAACCGGATTCAAATATGGCTTTATGAGATAGGCTTCTGATGTTGATGGGACTATATTCTATTTTGGGTTGTGGTTTTCCATGGCTATGTTTGGGGATTTTAGGGATTGCATATCCCGGAACCCCAAAATAGGAGTAAGAATTCTGATACGCGCCTCCTGCATACAATGATTTTCCATTATAACTGGTGCCTACATAAAATGAATTGCTTTCCGAATGACTGTTGGGGATCTCACCATCTTTTGTTTCCACATAATCTTTGATTCCGTTTACTTCACTTTTATATCGGTCTTTCACGGCATCCTGACCAGGAACATACAAATCGTTTTTCGGGTTGGGATAATATTTACCGTCAGCAGGATTGTAATACGTGGAACTGAATGTATACAGATCATCTTCCGAAAGCTCATACTCTATCATATGATCTTTGGCAAACTGGCTGATATAAGGAAAAAGGCTCTTGTTCAGGACACGTCTGGAATCTACATTGATCTGGCAAAGTGACTGTAAAATACTGTTGAAACCTACAAGCTCGGGATCATAACATCTGTCGTCTTTTGATTTTCCCGGAATTCTGACTATTTCCTGCTTCTGATTGGATGCTCCAACCGTCCAGACCCAGTTTTTAGCAATAATTCCTCTGGCTGAAAAAGCCTGTTTCTGACCTCTATTACTGCCTCCTTCAAGGAGGCCTTTGAAATTTATCTTTTTTTCCGGAAGCTGTCTGGCAATATAATCTGTTTCAATATCTACAGCTCCTCCAATAGCTTTTCCACCATACAAAACCGATGCAGAATTTTTGTAAACAGTGATATTCTGAACACTGTTCATTTCGATATCCGTATTAAAATCCGGGCTTAATCCCGAAAGGTCATTCACTGCCATTCCGTTTTCCAGTATTTTTACCCGGTTTCCGCTTAAGCTTCTGATAACGGGAGCTCCGGAATTTGGTCCATATCCCGAATTTTGAATTCCGGGAATTTTACTCAATGTTTCTCCCAGTGTATTGGATTGAATGAAATCCAGTTTTTTTCTTGAAATATTGGCAGCGTTATAATTTGTTTTTCCCTGTACCTGAATGGACTCTATGTCTTTTACCGTTCTTTTTTCGGGGATAATTTTCTGCGCTTTCAGAAGTGATGACGAACAAATAAGTGAGCTGCCTGCCAAAAAATAAAAGGTCCTTTTCATATGCATATACTTTAATGATTCGGCAAAGCTAGAAAATTAAATTTATTAATGCAACATTGTTGCTTTATTGCAGTTTATCAAAAGCCATTTAATAAATCTAAGTCACTGAAAAGGAATGATATGGATAAGAAAAAAACCGCCCTGAAAAGGGCGGTCTGTTTTTTACATGTAATGCTTTCTGACTAGCAAGTTGATCCGCACTCAAGTAATTTGATGTGGATTACACCATTAACAACACATTGTGTCTGGCATAAAGCGTTAGTTACAACAGTGCTTACACCGCCAACTACTCCACCTACTGTAGATCCTACGCCTGTAACTACGCCACCAACGATAGTACCTACACCGCCTACTACTCCACCAACTACTCCTCCTAGTCCACCTAGAAGTCCGCCGATTGGATCTAGTAATCCGTTACCTGAAATAGCTTTTAATTCGTTTCTGTCCAATTTTTTTAAGTTTTTCATAACTATAATTTTATATGATTATTACATCACGAATATATGAATAATAATAATAAAATTGCAAATTATTTTAAATAAATTAATTATAAGTTTATATTATTTAATATTTCATTAATATAAATACAAATAATTGATAATATTATTTTCACTTATATGTGATTGATTTTCTAAAAGTTAAAAAGCATAACTCAATTTGTGGAATTTAGAGTTATTATTTTTGCATTAAATGTTAATTATTGATATTTATTTTTCAATGTGACTAAAACAGTTTCCAATGGTGCTGTAGCAGGTAAAATGGATGACCTGAAATACCTGGATTTCCTAGTTTTAGATAAAAAATAAAAAAACATCAATGAAATTTGTATTCTTATCGGGTAAAACCCACTTGGGTTGATTGATAAAGGAATCAAATTTTGTATTTTTGCTGACATACTTATATCAATGTCAGTTTTTTCAAATAATATACGCTTTTTAAGAGCCAGGAGAAAGCTCTCCCAGCAAAATGTAGCCGATGAACTCATGATTTCAAGAGTCCGGTATTCAAAATATGAAAACGGAATTTCGGAGCCTCCTATCGAACTGCTTGTAAAAATTTCAAAATATTTCCATGTGAGTATTGACCTTATGCTTTCAGTAGATATTGAGAAGCATCCGATAGATGAAATGTTAAAGCTTCCGGATAACAGAATCGTTCTTCCGGTTGCAGTGGATACTCATGGAAATGATACCATAGAAATTATTCCTCAGAAGGCATCAATGGGATATCTGGAAGGTTATAGCGATATAGAATACATCGAAAGTCTTCAGCGTATTGCTCTTCCTTTTCTTACCAATGGTAAATACAGGGCTTTTCCTGCGGATGGTGATTCTATGCCTCCTTTCAGAAGCGGATCTTATATTGTAGGAAAATATGTAGAAGGAATCAATGAACTGAAACAGGGTAAAACCTATGTTTTTGTTACTTTAAATGACGGAATTACCTACAAACGTTTTAAAGAAAGAAAGGAAAATGCAATTTGTGTAAGTGCTGATAATTCATTTTATGAGCCTTATGATATCCCTTTTGAAGAAGTAGTGGAAATCTGGCAATATGCTTCAGGAATTTTCCCGGAAGATTTCGAGCCGGGTGATTATGAGAGCTACAACTTTAAAGAGATGTTCCGTGAATTGAGACAGGATATCAGGGATCTTGACAAAAAGGTTTCAGGCCGCCGCCGCAAGCAATCTTAATAGTTAAAATAGATATCATATAAAGACTCCTGGTTTTATACCGGGAGTTTTTATATATGGACTTCAGTTATCAAGGATGATCCGAAAGTTCAATCCACACCGGAGCGTGATCGCTGCTTTTTTCCCAACCCCGTACATGTGTGTCTACTCCACCGGAAGCCAGTCTGGGCTGTAGATAAGGACTTAATAAAATATGATCAAGCCTCATTCCTGCATTGCGGTCGTAGGCTTTGTATAAATAATCCCAGAATGTATAGATTTTCTCATCAGGATAAAGACTTCGCAGAGAATCCAGCCAGCCTTTTTTCTGGAGTTCTTTAAATGCTTTTCTTACTTCTGTTCTGTATAAGGCATCATTTTCCCAGCGCTCAGGTTTATAAACATCAACAGGTTCCGGAATAATATTGAAATCGCCGATAAGGATGGCGGGAAGTTCCATTTTGATAAGCTGGTTGGTTCGTCTCTTAAAACGTTTCAGCCAAGACAATTTATAATCAAATTTAGGTCCCGGATAAGGATTTCCATTGGGAAGATACAGGCAGCAGATGACCATTTGATCTATAATCGCTTCTATATATCGGCTTTGAACATCTTCTGCGTTACCTGGCAAAGATCTTTGTACTTCAGTTATTTCTTTATTTTTGGCCAATATGGCTACTCCGTTCCAGCTTTTCTGCCCTTTCCATATCGCCTTATATCCTGCTTTATTGATTTCCTGTATAGGGAAACGTTCCTGTGGGGTCTTTAGCTCCTGAAGGCAGACGATGTCTGGTGAAGCTTCCTTCAGCCACTTCAGTAAAACAGGAAGCCGGCCATTGATTCCGTTAACATTATAGGTTGCTATTTTCATGAGGAAGGTTTTTAGAAAATCAATTATTTTCAATTACGACAATAATTATTCCATCATAAATATCTGTTATTTGATATTTTGTGGAAGAATAATCTTAAAAAGATAAGTTTTGGTGAATAATCTCTGGGTAGAGAGATAAAAGTTCAATATATTTGTGTTAAAGATGTAGCTCATTAATAATAAACTTCGATGAAAAGATATCCGACCTTTTTATTAGCATTACTTTTTCCCATTACCATGTATAGCCAGCAGAATCTTACTGCTGATGAACTGTTTGTTAAAGCCCGCACCACCGCTTTTGAACAGAAAGATTATACTACATCTATTGCCCTGGCAAAAGAGGCGTTGGCAAAAGCTCCCAATTATACCGATATTTCTGTTTTTTTGGGAAGGTTATATACCTGGAATAAAGATATTGAAGCGGCAAGAGCTGTGTTTGAAGATCTCGGAAAAAGAGAGGTTCAGGATGAAGATTATTTTCTGGCGTATGCTTCATTGGAATACTGGAATGATCAGAATACAAAGGCAATTGAAATTATAGATAAAGGACTTTCTTATCATTCAAAATCTGAGGCATTACTGCTGCTAAAGGCAAAAGTATATTTTGGAATGGATAATTATGAAGAAGCTGACAAAGCGGTAACCACTCTATTATCTATTAATCCCAAAAATACAGAAGCGAGGGCTCTTGCAGTAAGAATCAAGGATCTGTCTTCTAAAAATGCTATTGGAATTATTTACAACTATTCCCATTTTGACAAGCAGTTTGATGATGACTGGCATATTGTGGGAGTAAGTTACAAAAGAATTACATCTATTGGTTCTGTAATCCTTCGTGGCAATTATGCCAATAAGTTTGCACAAGGCGGAACACAGATTGAGCTGGAAGCGTATCCAAGACTTTCCAAAATGTTCTATTTATATGTTGGCGGAGGATATTCTGATGATGTAGGTCTGTTTCCGAAATACCGTACCGGAGTTTCCCTGAATGCCAATCTTCCTCATAGTTTTGAGGCAGAGCTGGGTTACCGTCAGCTTCATTTCAGCAACAATATCTGGATGTATACTGCGGCTGTAGGAAAATATTATAAAAATTTCTGGTTCAACCTTCGTACTTATATTACACCTGACAATAAAAATATTTCACATTCTTATACCGGAACGGTGAGATATTACACAAAAGGCGCTCAGGATTATGTTGCCTTTCAGATCGGAACCGGGATAAGCCCGGAAGAATACCGAAATAACCTTCTGGAAAATGAAACCTTTAAGCTTAAAACCTTTAAAATAGGTGCTGAGTATAATTTCTCTTACCGTTCTGTCAATCTTTTTTCTTTAGGAACCATGTATTATAACCAAGAATTCCGTCCTGGTGAGAGAGGAAATCAGTTTGACATTACTTTAGGTTACACCCGGAAGTTTTAAAACTTTGACCTTGTTTTTTTCTTAAAATTAACCATTACCGAATCCGGCATCAGTTTCTTTGTGGAATAAAACCGGGCATTCATGCTTTTATACTGATTGAACCGGGTATTGATCTTGTTCAGGGATGCTGCATCATTGGAATTATCTTCCTCCATGTTCTTAAGGGTGAAAAGCTGCCCGTCATGGATATAATATTTCTCAGAAACAAAATCGATAAGCTGGTTTTTACTTTGCATCATAGGGATTCCGGCCTTGCTGATTTCAGAATCTGCTGAAAAGCCACGTCCTACCCATGTAACGGTAGAAGGTGTTTTGATTTGATAATTATTTCTGTAGTACGCCAGAATCGAAGGCGCAATATCAAAATGACTTACCGTTTTATAGAATCGCTTTGATTCTTTTAATAACGGAGAATAGATTAATAATGGCACATGGAATCTGTCAATTTTAGACTGTAATGTAATTTCAGGCATACTGTGATCTCCTGTAATGATGAAAATGGTGTTTTTGAAGTCCGGTCGTTTGCTGTAATTTTCAAAGAAATCTTTCATTGCATCATCTGCATTCAATACCGAAATGAGCTGATTTTTGTGAGCAGATGCCCATTTTTTCTGTTCAGGAGTTAAAATTCCTGAATTAAGCCTTTGATTGTACAGCTTTTCATAATAATCCTTATTGTTGATTAAAAAAGGATTATGGGTTGAAAGCGTAAGTATCATATTGAAATACGGTTGATTCTGTGGTTTCTGCTGCTGTTGCATTTTACTTAAAACAGCCTGATCTTCATATCCCCAGCTCTCCCCGTTGTTGGCAGGAAGTTTACTGTAAGGACTGCTGAAGGAAGCCTGGTCAATAATATGATCTACTCCGCTGTATTCCAGAAACTCACGGTAGCGGTCAAATGATGCATGACCTCCGTAATAAAATCCTGTTTCAAAACCGTTTGCTTTAAGGATATTATAAAGATTGAAATTCTCCGGTGTTTTTTCTATTTCAAGAAAGCCGTTCTTTCCGAAAGGAAGAGATCCTGTTAATGACGGTAATGCTCCGAATGTTCTTCCTGCTGAGCTTAAACTGTTTTCCCAATACAATCCTTTATGGGACAGTGAATCAAGATAAGGAGTGAAGTTTCCGATATATCCTTTTGGGGAAGTATACGCATGTCCGAAACCTTCCATCACAAGAAAAACAAGATTGGGAACTTTCTCAGATCGATTAAAGTAAGAACCTAAAAAATCCGGTGTGTTTTCTTTTCTCCAGAACGGATAGTTTTTATCAATCATTTCTGCATTGGCAGTAAAATCTTCATTATCACTCAGCAATTCAGTGAGTTCCGGATGGTCGCTGATAAAATTGTCTTTATTGGATTTAAAAAAATAAGCCCATTTACTTTTTGCTGCATTTTGATTAAACTCACTTTCGGAACTCAAAATCTTTGCTCCCACTACATTGGAAGGAATAAAAAATGCTGTTAACCCGAAAATCAATAGTATTATTCCCGGATAGATTGATTTTAAAGCTCCTTTTCCTGCAATCCACAAAGGAATCAAGGATCCCACGATTAAAATTCCCAGCAATGCAAAGTTTTTGAAGTTCAGCATTCCGCTTGCCTGCAAAATCTGCTTCATCTCTTCTTTGCTGTAGTATAAAAGGTCGGCACCCAAAACATTTCGGGTTTCAGAAAAATACAGGAACAAAATATATTGAGTAACTGCTACAATAACCAGGGTGATTATTCCCAGAATTTTTGCCCATCCTTCTTTAACAAAATTAATAATCAGATATATAATTCCGACACAGAATGTCAGTTGAAGCGCAAATAAAATGTTTTCTAAGAAAAGATGACCAATAATGGCTGATGTTTCAAATTTTGGAAAAGTATATTTGTACCACAGTGATTCTGCGGTTATTCCTAATAAAAATAAGGCAAAGAAAGCCAATGCCAGCATTCCCCATTTTTTAAGTCCTGCCTGAAGAATGGCATATATCCTTTCTTTCAGCGGTAAATGCTGTGTGCTTTGGTTGAAGCCCTGTCTTGTCATTTCGCCCCAGCCATGGGATTTTTTGAAATAATCTATAAATCCGTTAACGCCTGCTTTTACGACAATAGGATGAAAATAAAAAGGTTCGGAAAAAGCGGTAAAAATTAGTCTAAGGAAGTCTTTCCTTTTGGTATAAACCTGATGGCTGACAAGATCCACCAATATCGCATAGATGGAATAGAGGAATCCCATTGAGATGACGAGGGCAAACAAGATCAGAAAGAAGGGCCAGTTGATAATCCCAAGCAATAAAAAGATGATAAAGATAATATACCCTGAAAATTCGATGAGCGGCCCCAGAAATTCAAAGAAGAACCAGTAAGGAAGACTGATCATTCCTAATTTTTTATATTTCGGATTGAACATGAGTTTTCTGTGTTTCCACAGAGTTTCCATGGTTCCGCGCATCCATCGGTTTCGTTGTTTTCTGAGAATATCTTTGGATTCCGGAACTTCTGTCCAGCATAAAGGATCCGGAATGGTAAGTACTTCGTAAGGCTCATTCTTTTCCTCCATATACTTTCTCATTCTTACCACCAGCTCCATGTCCTCTCCCACTGTGTTTTTATCATAGCCACCGCAGGCCAGTACAATTTTCCGGTCAAAGACTCCAAAAGCCCCGGAGATCAGGATCAGTCCTGATGCTCTGGACCATGCCATACGTCCCAGTACAAAAGCCCGGATATATTCCAATGCCTGTGTTCTTCCCAAAAGAGATTTGGGCATATTGACACTTACTACTTTTCCGTTTTCAATGACACAGTTGTTGGCCAGACGAATCACTCCACCGCAGGCAATAAACTTTTTATCAGTCTGCTCCAGCATTGGTTTTGCGAGTTTTAAAATCGAATCCTGCTCGAGAATACAGTCAACATCAATACAGACCAGATAGTCTCCGGAAGAAATATTGACTCCAACATTTAAGGCATCGGCTTTTCCTCCGTTTTCTTTATCAACAACAATCAGTTTTTTGAAGGCCGGATTTTTACTTTTATAAACTCCTCTTACCGCATTGGTTTCAATTTTTCCCTGAATAAAATAAGCTACAGACTCAAGTTCGTAAGCCTCAATCAGCTTTTGCATGGAATCATCTTTACTTCCGTCATTTACAATGATAATTTCCAGATTATGATAGTAAAGAGATAACAGTGAACGTACATTTTCTACAATGGTCATTCCTTCATTATATGCCGGAGCTATAACGCTGAATACCGGAGCATTGGGATTGGCCGCAATAATGCTGTAGTCTGTAAATGTATTTTCTTTTTTATAACGTAATACAGCGCCAAGCGCATAAATTCCTATCCAGCCATAGATAAGGGCTACTGCTGTTCCGTAAATCAGAAACAGCCAGATAACAACTTCATAGATGATGTGTGAGAATTCTAACATGCTTTTTCCTGTAATGCGTATTTAATAATTTGAATTAATTCTTCAGGAGAGGTTTCCTTTTGGGATATCTCTTTCAGTAATTCCTGTTTCTCCAATGCACATAAAGCTTCTGCTGCATATACTTTTATCCCTGAATCCGGATTTTCCAATAACTGATCTTTCAGAAAATCCGTACTGTATTGGTCTTTTGACTTTTTCATGACTTTGAGAATCTCTTTCTGTACTTCAGCTGGCTGATGGGGATAGATTTCCATAAGATCAGCGATTGTTGAAGAATTTTCCAGCGATAATAAAGTTTGCACCGCCTGAATCCGTACATCAGCAGATGGATGATTCAACAAATCAGTCACTGTTGGATAAAGTGATAATATCTGAAATTTTCTTAAGAGTTTAAGGGTAAAAATAACTACGGATTCATTAGAGTTTTCCATCCAGCTTTTAATGCTGTCTCGGGAATTCTCCGGAATATGTGTTACGGAAATAAGCAGACGAAGCTGCTGCCATTCTGATATTTTGGAGGAAATGCTGTTCAGGAAATGAAGACCTTCGAATCCTTTAAAGTTAACCATTGCATATTGCGCCTCCTGATACACCTGAGCTGAAGGATGGGTTAAAAATGTAGAAATTTTTGGCAACGCTTCCTGTACGTGCATGGCGGTAAGTTCCTGTATTCCTCCTGCAATAATATGTTCCTTCTTTTGATTGAGTTTTTTCAATGCTTCTTCCTGAAGGCCATATTCATGAAATAAATCTTTAAGTTTATTCTGTGCTGCTCCGGAAAATTTTTTCTCGGATTCTGCCAGTTTCTGAAGAAACAGATTTCTGAATGAAGGAGTACCAGATGCTGTTAAAAAATTAGTGTCTGCAGCCAATTCTTCTTCACCATATACAATCACTTCTGAGATCTTTTTATTGATCACTTCAGACCATCTGAAAGTCCGGATAGATTCTCTGTACTGATAAAAGCTGTATATCAGTACAACGATGATCAATAAAAGTACTAAAGATAGCATTCCCAGGAAAACAAGAAAAAGAAAATGCACAGAAGTGGTGAGAAACATGGCTGTAGTTTATTTTGAAGAAAATCTTTTTATTCTTAATATCAATTCATTGGGACTGAATGGCTTTACAATAAAATCGGCTGCGCCCAAATCGAATGCATTCAATACTACTTCCTCCTGCCCCATACTGGAAAGCATGATTACCGGTATCTGCTTGCCCATGGTTTTAATGGCAGAAAGTATTTCAATTCCGGAGGCAAAAGGCATCATAATATCAGTGATGGCGAGATCTACCTCTCTGGTTTTAAGGGTTTCAATAGCGTCTTTCCCGTTTCGGGTCAGGATCACTTCGTGCCCTTCTTTTAATAATTTGTGTTCAATCGTTTTTAGAATCAGTTCGTCGTCTTCGGCGATTAGAATCAGCATAATTTTGGTTTTTTATTGTATTAAATTTTTAATTAATTGTAATCCTTTTGTTATTTCCCGGATCATTTCTTTTTCCATGGAGATAAAATCCATGTCGGGTTCCGCTTTACTCTCCCAGCTGGCCGCATTTTTTGTAAGCGTTACCAATCCCGCTGTTCCTGCTGTTCCTTTGAGCTTATGAAGGATCAGTTTCAGATTGGTACTGTCTTTTTCAGCTGCGCTTTTTTTAATATCTTCTTCAGCCTGAGTAAGCTGTTGCATGACAAGATCCAGGAATATTTTTCTAAAATCTTCATCATCATCACCTATCTGTTCGTTCAGAAGATTTATATCGAGATCATTTTCTGTATCTGTGGTATTCTCGTCCGGAACATTATTCTCCTCTGGAACATTATTTTCACCAGGAATGTATTTTTTCAGTATTTCCAGCAGATCATTTTGTCTTAAAGGTTTAGGAAGGAAGTCATTCATCCCGGAATCCAGACACTTTTCCTTCTCTCCAAGTACATTACCGGCAGTGACGCCAATAATCGGGATATCAGAATATTCCGGAAGCAAACGGATTTGTTTTGTAGCTTCAATACCATCCATTACCGGCATCTGGACATCCATTAAAATGATATTGAATTTTTTTCCCTGACAAAGCTGCCATGCCTGGAGCCCATCCGTAGCTTCTGTAAGCTCCGCATCAGGAATCAATGAACCTATCATTTTATGGTTGAGAACCATGTTAACCGGATTATCGTCCACGAGTAAAACCTGTGGTGACTGCATCAAAAAGCAAGATTCGGTTTCCTGCTGTGAAATGCTGGTTACGTCTTTTTCCGTATTTTTCACAGCCCGGCTTAATGTTTTATAGAGTTCTTCTGATTTAATAGGTTTTAACAGGAAGTATGAATCGCTTTCCTGACGGAAATAATTAATCACATCATGTTCTTCAGATGAGGTATGAAGGATAATCAAAGGTGAGGATTCATTCTGCTGATTAAACAGGTCTTTGATTTTTTCTATGGTTTCCAGCCCGGAAATAATTGGCATATGGTAATCCATCAGGATAACATCAAAGCGTTCTCCCGCAAGTAAGATCTGAAGTGCCTCCATTCCATTGGCAGCCAGCTTTGAATCTATATTTTTATAAGCCAGCATGTGCTGAATAATAATCCTGTTGGCTTCATTGTCATCTACGATAAGAACCTTATTGATTGGCAGCTCTTCATCTTCATGACGGTCGGACATTTCATAAGGAACCTCTATATCAAAATAGAAGACAGAACCTTTATGAAGTTCGCTTACCAATGACAAGCTGCTTCCCATATATTTCAGAATATTATTGGAGATGGTCAATCCGAGACCTGTTCCTCCATAGCGTTTGCTGATCGAGCTGTTTTCCTGGGTAAAGGCATCGAAAATATGCTGCTGTTTTTCCTTAGGAATACCAATTCCGGTGTCTCTTACGGAAAATCTCAGGGTGATATTTTTGCTGTCCAGATTCAGTTTTTCTACTTTAAGTTCTATTTCTCCCTGTTCTGTAAATTTTACGGCATTTCCAAGAAGATTGATCAAAATCTGTTTCAGCCTTGATTCATCCAGCCAGATTGTTTCAGGAAGTCCCGGTTCTATATTCAGCAGCAATTCTATATTTTTTTTCTGCGACTGGTAAAGGATAACATTGATTACCTGACTTACCATGTCGTAAATATTGGCTTTTTCCACAATAAGATCCATTTTTCCGGATTCTACCTTAGAAAAATCAAGGATGTCATTGATGATATTCAACAGATTTTCTCCTGATTCATTAATATAGTGGAGATATTGAGTCTGTATCTCGTTCAATGGAGTTTTTAAAAGAAGGTCGGAAAAACCGATTACCCCGTTCAGCGGAGTCCGGATTTCATGGCTCATGTTGGCCAGGAATTCAGTTTTTGCTTTACTGGCAATATCTGCCATTTTCTTGGCATTTTTCAGTTCTCTGTTGATTCTTACTGAGGCTGTAATATTCTGGGCAGAAACAATAATTCCTCCTATAACATGATTGGAAAGATACCATGGTGTCACCTCTACGCTGTAATGCTGAATGATTTCTTTACCAGGAATTTCTATGGCCATGTCTTCATTCTTATAGGCCTTTCCGGCCAGTGCATCCTGATATATTTTTATTCTTTCATCCGGTACATTGGGCGATATCTTAAACATATTTTCACCAATAAGCCTGATGTCATTCATCTGAAACTCATCTTTCCAGCTTCTGCTTACAGAAACATAATTGAGATCTTTGTCAAACATGGCTACTGTAGCAGGTACGTATTTTACAAAAGATTGTAGCATAGCCTCTTTCCTGGCCAGCTCAAGGTAGATATTTTTGAAGGTATCAATATTCTGAATGATTCCATAGACTCTGGTGCATACTCCATCCTCAAATTCCGGGATCCCTTTTACCCTTACCCAGATCATCACGCCGTCATTCTGTATAAGCTGTAATTCTTCATCGTAAGGAACGCCTTCTTTTACAGCCTTTTCGAATAAAAATTCCAGCTTTTCCCTGCTTTTTTCACTGTAAAAGCCCAGTGCATTTTCAAAATCGGGCTGGAAATCTCTATCGATTTTATGGATTTCTCTGGTAGACTGAGACCAAAAAACGGTATTGTTTTTCAGGTTGACTTCCCATCCGCCCACCTGCGCCACAGCACTTGTCTGTTCCAGCATCTTTTTGGTTTGAACAAGGTCTTTTTCCAAACTTACTCTTTCAGTAACATTCAGGGCAGTACTTACTACATAAGGATTTCCTTCTTTGTTGATTTCCACAAGATTGTGATACATCCAGATCATTTCTTCACCTCCTTTTGTTTTCAGGATCATGGTTCCGAAATCTTCCTCGTTTTTATTGATTCTTTCGAGGTATTGCTCAAGAAGATGCCAGTTTTTTTGGGGAACAAGGTCTCTTAAATTCAATCTTTCTACTTCTTCAGAAGAATATTGCAGGGTTTCTCTTCCTTTTTCATTGACAGCAATGATATTACCTTCCATATCATGCATACTCATCAATCCTATGGCGTTTTCGAAGAAGCTTCTGAAGCGGCGTTCAGAGCTTTCCAGTTTATTCTTTTCTTCGATACGCTGAGTGATATTGATTCCGAAACAAAAAATCTCCGAGCGATTTTGATTGAGCTTTAAATACCATTCAATGATGATGGTTTGCGTATCATCTATCTTTGTTGAAGTCGTAAATGTAACTTCTTCATTGGTATCGGGAAGATTTTTGGAAAGCATTTGCAGCTGAGAATTGTGATTCCCTATCAGATCCATGAAATTCTGATTAAGAACCTCTGCTTTATCTAATTGAAACACTCTCTCAAAAGTCGGATTCACATCCTTCAGCACAAAATCCTTATCCAGAACACAGATCAGATTATTGGAAATGGTAAAAGTCTGCTGAAAATACTCAGCCTGGAGATTTTTCCTTTTTCCCATGAGAACTTTTGTGACTGCCTCTCCTATTTTTTTCAGGGTTGAAATCTGATCATCTGTAATTGTTTTAGGTTTGTAGTCGATAACACAGAGTGTTCCTAATACAAATCCCTCATCATCAATCAGGGGAACTCCCGCATAAAACCGGATTCCACCTGCCAGAATAATTGCGTTATCAGAAGATCTTTCGTCTAATAAAGTATCGTTGATAATAACAATATCACCACTGGCGATAGAGTATTGACATACAGTATTCTTCCTGTCTACAAAATCAAGAGCAAGCCCCACACAGCTTTGGATAGTCTGGGTTTCGCTTTCCATCATGGCAATAAGCCCTGCCGGGCAGTCTGTCACCAGACACGCTGTTTCTGCGAAAATATCTAACTGGGGGTCTTTTTCAAGGTTTAAAAGACCAAAATACTCCAGTTTCTTCATTCGGCTTTCTTCATTCGCAGGAATTGGATACTTCTTCATATATTATATCAACAATTAGAGACTTTTCTTTTTTGATTATTAAAAAATGATAATCAAGGCCTTAAAGTTTATATTTTAAATGTTTTTAAGCGCTTTAAATTATTATTTTAATAAGTAAACCAAATTACAAAATAATTTTGTATTGTATTGCAGTAAATTTGTTAATAAAGCTATATGTGTATTTATTTTAAATTAGCTTACGTGAATTCTGTATTTATATTGAAATAACGAGCATTATGAAAATAAAAGCACCATAAGTGAATATGGTACTTAAAAGATGAATCGGGATGAATATAAGATATTGATTGTGTGTTTTCTTAAGGCCTGAGGATTGATTTAGAAAAAAGTCCATTCCCTGAAAATACGGAAATGGACTCACCACTTATCATCATCCAAATCACAACTATACTATGAACAGGGAAGCAATGGCTTGTGCATCGCTACCGCTTAAAATTTCGTCGTAGGCTGCAGAACCTGCTGCGGCACCAAATAAAGTTCCGGTATTATAACCTGCCTGGTTGGTATTTTCTTCTCCTGCATAAACCGGATTGGTGGCGGAGGGCATACTTCCTCCGTTGGCAAGCTCAATCCATCCTTTATTCGCTCGCATTCTTCTTACCTGTGAGGCATGTCTGGCTTCAACGGAGTGAATCTGTAACGCTGCCTGCAGAACCACTTTGTTGGACATCACATTTCCTGCCTGCCCTTTGTAAGCTCTCACTCCGGTATCTTCAAAAGCCTGCGCAAGGATAAGAAACTGGTTATAATCTGTAAAAGGCATAAAGTTTCCGCCGGCTGTAAAGTCAAAAATAGGTTTATTTCCGGGAGTTGTTCCTAAAGAAGTCAGTGTACTTTTCAAAAAACTTACATGAGCCGATTCATGCTTCGAAATCTGCATAAAAACAGTCCGGTCTCCATTGGGAATCAGTCCCGGGGTTGACAAACCTATGCTGTAATATTCATTTTCAAGATATTCCAGTACCAGCGCTAGTTGTAAAGCATCTGTAAGTGTACTTTTTAAAGCAGTACCTGTTAATGCTGTTTTGGTAGTTTCTGCTTTGGCAGGAGTGGCCATCATAGCACCCAAACCAAGGGGTACAGCTGCTGTAGCTGCTTTTTTCCCGAATAATGAAATATCAGTAATCGTTTCTAATCTTGATGCTTCCTTGGTGAAAAATTTATCATCAGAAAGTTTATCCAGTAATCTAAGAATATTCATAATGTGAGTTTTTAGGGTGATGTTTAGTTGATTCCTCTTTCTTTCCAGGTAAATGGTGTTTTGATAAATGCTCCGGCAGCCATTACGATATCTTTCGGCTCTTTGGCAAGATCAAGTCCGTTGGCGTCGATCACATCATCTCCTGAAAAATCTGCAGATCCGGGATTGATTAAATTTCTGATGGCAGAAGCATGTCTGGCTTCCACAGAAACTATTTTACCGGCAATAACGAGATAAGCCGGATTGGAAATGTATTTTCCTGCTCCATTGTAAGCTGCAACACCGGTATCTTCCAGTGCCTTTGCTGTAGCCAGTACTGAATTTCTATCATTAAAATTCACATTCGGATACTGGAATTCAAGCTTGGGAAGCACATGATCTGTAGCACCACTAATGGCAACTTTGAAAAAATCCCTGTGAATCACCTCATGATGATAGAGGTCTGTAAAAATCTCTTTTTCAATACTGGAAATTCCTGTATAAAAATTGTTGACCACTTTTGTATAAAAATCTGCTTCAAGCTGTTCCAAAGCATAGGCATAATTTAATACCCCTACATCTCCGGTTCCAAGATCGTACTTTGATTCTTCTATAATCTGGAAGTCATCATCATCATTACATCCGATGATGGTAAGGCATGCAATAGCCAATCCTACTCCACTTAGTTTTAAAAAGCTTCTTCTGCTGGTATCAAGGGTTGCACCCTGATTAGAAACCTGAATTGTTTTTTTCATAGTATTTATTTTTAGTGTTGGATAAATAAGAGATAAAAACAGCACATTGGAATATGCTGTCTGAAATCTTAGAATTTGTTATGGCATCAATACTGTATCGATTACATGAATCACTCCATTAGACTGGTTCACATCAGCAATCGTTACTTTGGCGCTGTTTCCTTTTGCGTCTTTTATGTAAAGATTTTTACCTTTTGTCCAGAATGTAAGATCTTCACCCTGTACAGTTTTCATCATGCTTTTTCCGTTTCCTGCTTTTACAGCGGCCCATATTTCTTTAGCGCTATATCTTCCCGGAAGAACATGATAGGTTAAAATAGAAGTAAGCATCGCTTTATTTTCAGGTTTTACAAGGTTTTCTACGGTACCTTTCGGAAGTTTGGCAAAGGCTGCATCTGTAGGTGCCAATACTGTAAAAGGTCCCGCACCCTGTAATGTTTCTACCAGGCCGGCAGCTTTTACCGCAGCGACAAGGGTTTTGTGATCCTTTGAGTTGACTGCATTTTCAATAATGTTCTTAGAAGGATACATAGGAGCTCCCCCTACCATTACTGTTTTTTCTTTCATCGTTTGTGCAGTTACCTTCCCACTGAATGCAAATGATAGAGCTACCATTGCTAGAACTGTGATTTTTGATTGTGTGTTCATTGTAGTTATTTTTTTGTTAATTATATTTAATTCGTGCTTTTAATGTCATTTACGAGGTTGGTTTTATTTTAGATTGAAAAAAAAGTAAATTTATTTTAATGTTTTGATTTTCAGTTTGTTAATTTTATATCCGTAGTGATTTTATAATACTTTCGAATTTTAAAAACCGTTTTTTAAACAAATTCTGAGGTACAATAATGATATTCTCAATAGGATTATTCTATAGCTTTACAGGTAGAATTTCTGATATTGAATATTTTTCAATGATTTATATAAAATTGTTTACGAAATAAAAGATGTGTTAGATTTTATTGTCTATGTATTTTATTTTATTACATTTGGAAAGAAAAAATAAAAGCTATTAAAACAACCTATTCTGAAGAGGAGCTTATCGTTTTATTGAAAGAGAAAAACGAAACTGGTTTTCATTATCTGTATGACCACTATTCCGGTGCGTTGTACGGGATTATTCTTCGGATCGTTCAGTCTAAGGAATATACCGAAGAAGTTATTCAGGATGTTTTTGTTAAAATATGGAATTCTATCCATCAGTATGATGCTTCCAAAGGGAGGTTTTATACCTGGATCATCAATATTGCTAGGAATACAGCCATTGATTATTTAAAATCAAAAGCTTTCCAGAATGAGCTTAAAAACCAACCACTTCCGGATTTCGTATATAATACTGCAGAGCTTTCAACGACTAACCATTCTTCCGATTATATCGGATTTAATAACGTGCTGGAAGGTCTGGAAACAGACAAACAGGAGCTCATCGATCTTGCTTATTACCAGGGATATACCCAACATGAAATATCAGAAAAACTGAAGATACCGCTGGGAACGGTAAAAACGAAAATGCGGAATGCGCTGATGAAATTAAAGGATTTGCTAAAAGATTATCAATAAATTGAACACTAAAGAATACATATCATCCGGAATTATAGAATCTTATATTCTTGGCCATGCTTCTCCCGAGGAAGCAGGGATTTTGGAGTGTGTGATGAAGAATAATGCTGAAGTAAAAGAAGCTTTTGAAGAAGCACAGAAGACTTTGGAACATCTTGCTACAGCTCAGGCTGTAACACCGCCAAGTGAATTGAAATCGGAGATCTGGAACAAAATTCAGCAGGAACAGGTTGTTGAAGAAATAACTCCTGTTCTTCCGGCAGTTCTTCCTGAAGTAAAAAGAGAAACAGAAAATACTACAGAAAGAAATGATTTCAGGAAAAATACACCCTGGAAAACATATGCCATAGCAGCTTCTGTATTGTTCCTCGTAAGTGTTGCCGGAAATGTATTCTGGATGAACAGCCAGTCTGCCAGTCAAAAAGAAATGGCTTTAATGATAGCTGATAAAAAGCAGATGGATCAGGCTATGGAAAAAATGAACCGGAAGATGGATATGATTTCCAATCCCGATATGCAGATGGTGATGCTGAAGGGCGTAGAGAAACACACAGACGCCAAAGCAATGGTTTTCTGGGATAAAAAAACAAAAGAAGTCTATCTGAATGCGGAAAAACTTCCTAAAGCTCCCGAAGGAATGCAGTATCAGCTCTGGGCTATAGAAGATGGAAAACCGGTAAATGCAGGAATGTACACTGAAGATAAAGACAGCAGAATTGCTTTGGCCAATATTCCCAAAGCGCAGGCTTTTGCCATTACACTTGAAAAAGCAGGTGGAAGTAATGTTCCTACCATGGAAAATATGTTTGTAATGGGGGAAATCTAACCCCCTGTTGATACAAAACAAGGCGGACACAATCAATCCGCCTCGTATCTCCCAAATAATTAAATATGAAAAAATATGAATGTCTAAACCAGACAGGCCTTCAGCATCAGATCGTGAAGGTCTGTATTTTTAATAAACGGCTGTAAAAGTTCATTTCCGGGGCCGTAAGCAACGACTTCCACGTAATCTCCGGAATGATCCATACTGATCCATCCTACGGAATTCCTGCTTTTCTGAATTTCTGAATACAGTTTAAAAGGCAGTTTCTTGTAATTATAAAGTCCCGCTTCCTCTTTTTCAAGACCATTGTAGAAACTTAGCATATGTCTGGCTTCATCGTCATTCAGAGTAATCTTGTTGCCTTCATAAATCCAGTCTTTAATGTCTTTTACCGAATCATCCTTGTTAATCTTATTCAGAATGTATTCATTGGTGTATTTGTATTCTGAAATGCTGTTAAAATGTGTAGTAGCCTCTGCTCCATAAATAGTTCCCGGATTAGCATTTCCATGGTCTGTAGTGATGATGACTAAAGTATTTCCGTCTTTTTCGGCAAAATCCATGACTGTTTTTACCGCTTCATCAAATGCGAGCTGATCATGGATGAGTGCCGCTACATCATTGGCATGGGCAGACCAGTCTACTTTTCCGGCCTCGATCTGAAGGACAAAACCTTCGGGATGATCTTTCATCTGACGGATAGCAGTATTGGCCATTTCAGCAAGAGTGGGTGTATTTTTATATTCCGGAAGATGAGCTCTGTCGATGCTGTAAGGCAATGCTCCTGTATTGAAAATGCCTAGCAGTTTCTCCCCTTCTTTGATTTCTTTCAAATCATTTTGTGTTTTCAGAATTCTGTATCCTTTTTTGCTGTAAACAGAATAGAGGTCTTTTTTGTCTTCTCTTTTGGAGGGATTAAAAAATTCGTCTCCACCACCTAGCAGCACATCGAGTTCAAGCTCGGCGTACATTTCAGCAATTTGAGGTTCAGCATTTCTTTTCGAAGAATTTACACAGAATCCGGCAGGAGTAGCATGAGTAATGGTTACAGTAGTCACGCAGCCTGCTTTTTTTCCTGCTTTTTTATATTGCTGCCATATCGGAAGATGTTTCTCTCCATTAGCTCCGATGTTTAAAACTCCGTTTTTCACTCTGATTCCTCCTCCAAAGGCCGAACTTGCGGCAGCAGAATCTGTCACAACAGAACTTGCTGAAGCGGTGTCCATCAAAGCACGGGTTACCTTTTTATCATGATACAGATTAAGCCAGTTACTTCCTTTTCCTAAAATATTCCGTGAATACAGATCTGCCATCGAAAGCGTTCCAAGGCTCATCCCGTCACTGATCATAAAAATAATATTCTTAGCTTTTCCTTTCCGGTGCAGTTCGGTATTCTTCCCGAAGCTCCAGAGATCAGATGGCGATAAGGTTAATAATCCTGAAAGTATTGCAGATCCTTTTAGAAATTTTCTTCTGTCCATATTGTTTTTGAAATAATGCCGAAAGTTATTATATTTAATTCTTTATCGTAACTTTGTTGCATTAAATAAAAGTTAATTTTAAATATTCTTTGGGAACGGATCCTCGAAACTTCGTTTCTTATCGAATTGTTCCTTTTCTTTTTCATTAATAAGACATTGCTGAAGATCTGCCAGCATCTGATCTTTGTCCAGATTCTGCCCGATAAATACCAGTTCATTGATCCTGTCTCCCCAGTTTTTATCCCATCTGCTTTCTATAAACTTCTGATTATCTGAAAATGAAGAATACTGAACCCTGTGACTCATCGGCATGCTGCACCACCAGACTCCTGCTTTTTCGAGTCTGAATGAACCTCCTGCCTGAGAGAAATTCAATGCATCATCAGGTCTTGAAGCCAGCCAGAACAGACCTTTTGCTCTGATGGTTCCTTCCGGATAATGATGATTCAGATATTCCCAGAGTCTTATGGGATGGAAGGGCTTTTTATCTCTGAAAACCAGTGAACTTATTCCATATTCTTCAGTTTCCGGGGTGTGATGATCAGCCTGTAACTCTTTTTGCCAGCCAGCGGATGACTGTGCTTTATCGAAATCAAAAAGCTGTGTATTCAAAATCTTTTGAGGATCAATTTTTCCAAACTCCGATTGTAAAAGGGTCGCCTCCGGATTTAACTTCCTGATTGCTGCTTTTAAAAAGCCAAGTGTCTCAGTATCGATAAGATCTGTTTTGTTTAAAATAATCACGTTGGCAAATTCAATCTGATCAGTCAGAAGATTAACAATCGTTCTGTAGTCGCCTCCCATATCAGTAAGATCGCGGTCCATCAGTAGTTCATTAGATCCAAAATCTTTCATGAAATTGAAACAATCGACCACCGTTACCATTGTATCAACATAACTGAAACGGGAAAGATCTATTCCGCTCTCTTCATCAACATAGGTAAAGGTTTGAGCTACAGGAATCGGTTCACTGATTCCCGTACTTTCAATAAGGAGGTAATCAAAACGGTTTTCACTGGCAAGACGTTCTACTTCTACCATAAGATCTTCACGAAGTGTACAGCAGATGCATCCGTTACTCATTTCAACAAGCTTTTCTTCTGTTCTTGAAAGCGTGTTTTGATTTTCAACCAGGCGTGCGTCAATATTAATTTCACTCATATCGTTCACTATCACGGCTACTTTTAAACCTTGTTTGTTATGCAGAATATGATTCAATAATGTCGTTTTACCCGCTCCCAGAAATCCGCTGAGTACCGTTACAGGAAGTTTCTTAGTCATGTTTTAATGTTTATGATTTTTAAAATTGATGATATGGCCTGTAATCAAACCGACAGCTCCGATATAGATCAGAGGAAGATGAACTTCAAACAGAAAATCTGTCAATATAGACATGAAAATAAGGCTTAATGATATCCAGAACAGAAACTTCAGCCACCGGTTTTCCATTTTCTTTGTTATTCTCAATACCACAACGGCTCCAATAAAAAGGAAAGCAAGGTCAATATAAGGATTATGGGAGATTCCCAATGGAACAATTAATAGCAGTGGAAAGACAATACAATGAATCAGGCATAAAACAGCAGCGGAGATTCCTACAGCATCAAGAATTTTTGATTTCATAATAGTATGGATTAATTTTCTTATCGTAACTTTGTTGCAAAAGTAGAGATAAAAATTTAAATAACGCAACTTTGTTGCATTAAAATATGAAACAGGTCAGAAATACTCACGCCAAAACTGAAATTTTAAACCTTATTAATAGTTCGGATGTTGCCCTTACCCATTCTGATATTCAGAAGAAACTTGGAGATCTGTGCAACAGAGTAACCATCTACAGGGTTCTGGAAAGGCTTGAAAACGAAGGTGCGATACACAAGATCGTCAATATTGATGGTGTAGTGAATTTTGCAAAGTGCAGTGGAAAATGTACCCATGAACAGCATTTTCATAATCATGTTCATTTCAACTGTAAGGAATGTCATTCCGTTACGTGTATTGAAAACGCTATTCCGGAAATCAGTCTGCCGGAGCATTTTATTGCACAGGAATATAATTTTATTATCAGCGGTATATGCCCGAAATGTGCTGATGCCTGAAAAAGAAAAAGGCAGAAAAGCGAATATGCTGATCTGCCCTTTTATTGTAGTGAAATATAAATTCTGTTATAAAGAAGAAATATAGACTTCTATCTTGGTACCGTCATAATTGAAGGTTCCGTCAGAATTCTTTTTACCCAATACCCATTTCATGTCTACAGGTACATTCCATGCTGATCCTAATGAAAAACCGTTAACAGAACGGATTTCATTACCATTTCCCGTAGTAATAGCCGAATGAAAGAATGTTTTGTCGATAAGCCTGTAAAAACCAATGGCTTTTCCTGCCGGAATAGGGGTATATCCATCCCACTTTTCTCCCGCCGGATAATTGAATAAGGTTAACCATTTTTGTCCTGCAGATTCGGCAAGCTGAGTAGGACTTATCCTGGCACCACGCATATACAATGCATAGGCAACCACATCATGACATACTCCACTGTTGTATTTCGAAATATTCTCTTCCCCAGAGAGAATGGAATGAGCAACGGGTGCTCTTTCAGATAGGGATAGCTGAGCCTTCCTGGCTCCTTCTGGTGTTATAAATGACATATTGTAATATTTTGTTTGGTGACGTAAAGATACGGCTTTAAAATTTAATCACTTATGTTAGAAAATATTTTAAGTTTCGGCTAAAGCCAATGGAAGAATACTTTATAAAATAGGCGGGCTAAAGCCCGCTTCTATTGATATATAAATTAGGTATTATAGCAGAGACAAATGTAAATATTCAATAGGAACGGGCTTTAGCCCGTTTTAACAATTAAATACAGATATGTCGGCTTCAGCCAAAACTTAATATTGGCTAAGTTCAGGCTGAAACCTTTGAAAAATAAATAATAAAATGTGCGGGTTAAAACCCGCCTCTATTGATCAATATAATTAACAATTCATTTAACAATAATACATGCATTCATAGCTGAAAAGTTTCCCCTCTTTAAAAGTAAAAATAAAGAGCCCGGCATCTCCATTCTGAATGTGATATTCGTGTGGAGAAGAAATCCAGCGTGTTGAAAGCAATTCGCCAAAATGGTTGACAAAATCCTTTTCGTTATAATTAGAATCCATACGTTCATTTCCCAGAATCACAGCTTCGCCATTGTTGAAGGACATTTTGTAAATGCTTCCGGAAACTTTTCCTTTATATTCTTCAAAAGCAACCATCATATCAGAGGTTCTGTAAAAATATTGAGGATCCCAGCCGCATTCAGGGGTATTGGGAATGTCTTTTACCTTCTGCATCTCCAGCTGTTTCATCTGTGCATCAGTGATTTTTCCGTCAAAAAGCTTGGTTTCTTTCCATACAAAATGCATATTTAAGGCTTTCAGCTTTTTTTCATAAGCTTCAGTTCCAGGTTTTTTTGCCAGTTGATCTGCCAGAAGAAGTTCAAAATCAATATCTACTTTTGGATTTTCTACACTGGTATTGGATTCTTTCCAGTACTGTAATGCTTGTTTAAGGTTTTTATCTTCCTGCCATGCAATTTCACGTAATCTTCCCACCTGAGCCAGTTCTTTTTCCTTGTTTTTACCTTTAACTGCGAGATAATCTTTAAGAATTCTGTCGTAAGTAAGTCCGGTTCCCAAGTATTTCATCTGGATATATTCCGGATTCTCATGAAAATGATCCCCGATATAAATCCAGCCGTCCTCATATAAAGGAACATAATCTATACAGACAAGTTCGTTTAAAGCAGCCCTGCGTATGGCTGTACTTTCTGTGGTAGGAGCTTTTCGTACACGCAGCTCAGATACCTGCACATAAAAATGTGGACATTGATGTCCTTCTGTTCCTCTATAAAAATACTGAGCGGGTTCGCCGGCAGACTTTTTCCCACGCATGCTTTTTTGTAACGGCTGACGGTCTATAAATCCAATATCACCGTTGCTTACCTGTACTTTGTATTGCGTTTGGGTTGAATCCAGAACATAAACAGGAGCTTCGGTAGAAAATATTCCTAAAAGATCTTTATTTTTTCCACTTTCACGAAAGAGATATCCCCATTCTGACGTATAAACAGGGCGTTGGCCAGGGCTTTGTGCCATGGTATTATAAAAGCAGCACTGAAAAATGCCGGCTGCCAATAGTATCTTATTCAACATATTGTAATGCATATCCACAAAAACGATCCTGTTTTTTGCAGATGGTTCATAATGGTTTCTGTGGTTATTCCTTCAAAAATAATGAAAAATCAGGGTTTATGCCAAAGTTATTGTTATTCAGAATGGGTATAAATTCCATCCTATTCATCTGTTCCCATTGGGTAAAGTAAATAAAAATACTATTTTTATCGGCCAAAAAAGTAAAAACTCATTATGCCCACTGATGCTTCTCTTAAGCTGATTCCGATGACAACTTTCGTGCTGGAATATTATTCACACGAAGGATATGCCGATCTTCAGATTTTGAATCTGATGAATAATTATGCCAATTTCTTAAAGAAGCGTTTAACTCTTGGAATGTTTGTTCCTGTAGACCGTAAAGGAAATATTCTGAAAGAACCGAAAAATTATACCGCATGGAAATCTCTTGACCATAACGATGGAAGAAGAACGGATATTGTAGGTTTTGAAGAATATGCAGAGTACCAGAAGGCTGAGCAGAACTGTATGTTTGAAGGTTTTAAGGTAGATTATAATGGATATTCAAAAGTGAGAATCATTGCTTCATACGACCCTTCTATCGAATTGTCTTTTAATAAAAATGATCTGATCCCTACAGGCTTCAATGATGTAGAATCACTGACGGTGTTTGATGATATCTTTTTAACATCCAGTGCATTAAAAGCGATTGGAATAAAACGATAAATTATAGTTGTACTATATAAAAAACCTTTATCAGTACTGATAAAGGTTTTTTGTTTTCTTGTTCTATCTGACACATTCCCCCGAATGGCAGTGGTAGCCTGATGGACAAAGCCCGTTGATGCAGGGACCGGCAGCATCAGGATAGCATCTTTCATCTGCACGGCAATGAGAATGAGGAGGACAAAGGGAAAGCAGATTGCCAAGGCAAACGCCTACAGGAAGAGGAAGATTCAGTTCTATTCCAATGGCTCCGATCATGTTTTTTAATGTTTTTCTGTTTAATTTTTTCATGGCTTTTGTTGTTAGGTGTTAGTGATTTTTTAATATACTTTCAAGTTCTGTAATGAAATCTTTCTGTGCCGGATTGATCCGTTTTTGTGCTTCCTCTGAAGCAAACCACTCCCATTGGTCCACTTCGGGAATTTCAATTATTTTGCCGGATTTGGGCGGCCATTCTAATGGAAAGCTATTGCTGTAAAGATCTGATGTATCAATATCTCCTTCCAGGGCCCATGCATAAACTATTTTTCCTCCTTTTTGTCTGATGGGTGATAATTCTATGAATTGGCCTTCTGCTGCTTTACCTGTTTCTTCTTTAAATTCCGTTAATGCCCTCACTAATGGATCTTCATCAGGAAGAATTTCTCCTTTGGGGATAGACCATGCGCTAGAATCTTTATTTCTCCAGAAAGGGCTGCCGGGATGAACCAGAAAGTAATACAGACTGTCTTTTTCTTTTTTAAAGAGCAGAATCCCGGAACTTGTTTTCATGGGTTTAAATATTTGATTATTAAAGATATAAAAAAATATAATCAGATGATCAATAAGATCAGCCTTTCTTTTTAAACTGAGAGGGTGACATTTGTTTGTACGTTTTGAATATTTTATTAAAGTGGCTGGCATCATTGAAACCCAGCTTGTCAGCAATTTCACTGATATTATAATGACTCTGAAGTAAAAGCTTTTCAGCCGTTTTTATTTTATATTGTATAATATGCTGTTGTATGGAGAAGCCTGTCTGTTTTTTGATATAAATGCTGATATAATTGGGAGAAAGCATAAATTCTTCAGCCAGGTTCTCAATTTTCATTTTATCAGCATCGAGAGCATTGACATTGATATAGTACATGATCTTTTCAATTTTGTTAAGGTTTTGGGTGAGCCAGTTTTTTGCAGTGGCATTTTGCATTGTATTCCGGATCAAAATAATCATAATGCTTGAAAACAGATCAGTAGTTATCTCTTTGTTATAGGTATTTTTATGGCTGAATTCATACAGAAGAATCCGGGCAAGCTGTAAAAGATGCTCCCTGTCTGTTTTACTCTTAATCGCCGATTCGTACACGAAGGAATGATCTTCCATCAGGAGCTGTACAATCTTTTTAAGTTCATTTTTTTTATTTAGCAGAAGATTTTCCCAGATATACTGTTCTGTAAATTTTATATAAATGAATTTTGTTTTGTTTTTAATTGAAAATTCATGTCCGTCACTGGGTCTCAGGAGAAAAACATCACCCTTTTTATAAGGGAAAGTAATGTTGTTGAGGTGATGAAATCCTTTTCCGCTTTCTATGATGATCAGTTCATAAAAATTATGATTGTGATATTCAACATCCCAGTTTTCCTTTTCAATGCTGAAAACATTAAAAGAGTTGAAATTAACGATTCGTTTCATAGCAGAATGAATTTTTACAAAATTACCATTAATTTTTACAATATATGCCAATGGATTATTGATGAATTTTGCCTTATCAATACATTCAAAATGAAATATATAAAACAATCAGTATTGCTGCTTGCCTCAGCAATTGTTCTGATGTCTTTTTCTGATCATCATGACAGGGATACAAAAGAAAAAAAGCAACAGCATGAAAAACAGGCTCCGGCAAAAAAATACTGGCCCAATGGTGCTCAATTAGTTATTTCCGTTTCCATGCAGTTTGAAACGGGTGGACAACCGGAAGGCGCTGAAAGTCCTTTCACTGGAACTCCTCTTCCCAAGGGACAACCGGATCTTCCCGCAGAAAGCTGGTACCGCTACGGAGGAAATGAAGGAATTTACCGTATGCTGGATTTATGGAAAAAATATGATATTAAAGTTACCTCTCATGTCGTAGGAAGTGCTGCTGAAAAGTATCCTGAAGTCGCTAAAGCTATTGCAAACGGAGGTCATGAAATTGCCGCTCATGGTTTTACCTGGGATAATCAGTGGAATAAAAATTATGCTGACGAACTGAATTTCGTAAAGAAAGGTGTGGATGTTGTAGAAAAAATTACAGGACAGAAAGCTGTTGGGTATAATGCCAACTGGCTGAGAAGAAGCCCGAATACACTTAAAGTATTACAGGAACTGGGTTTTCTGTATCATATTGATGATCTAAGCCATGATGAACCTTTTATAACTAAAGTAAAAGGAAAAAACTTTGTAGTCGTTCCTTATACGCTTCGTAACAATGATATTGTCAATATTGAAGGGAAACACTGGAGCCCGGAGCAGTTTTTGGCCCAGCTGAAATTTGAATTTGACCGCTTGTATGAAGAAGGAGCTTCCAAAAGGAGAATGATGAGTATCAGTTTTCATGACAGAATCGGTGGAACTCCTGCAATGGTGCATGCTATGGAAGAATTTATAAAATATGCCAAAGAAAAGCATGGCGTAGTCTTTATGAGAAAAGATGATATTGCGAAAATGGTAATGAACGATCCTGATACTCCGGTTGACAACAGCGAAGAAAAGTTTAATAAGTAAGGAAGCTGGAAGCTGGAGGAAGGAAGTTATCGAAGTCTGAACGAATTATAGATAATTGAAATAATGATAAACACAGTAGAAGTGAATCATAGCAGATCTATGCCTTCCAGCATCCAGCTTCCCGCTTCCATCCAAAAAATATAAGTAAGGAAGCTGGAAGAATGAAGTTATCGAAGTCTGTAAAAACAAATTAGAGAATGATTGAAAAACACAGTAAAAGTGAATCACAGCAGATTTATATCTTCCAGCATCCGGCTTCCCGCTTCCATCCTAAAAAAAATACCTTTATGAATAACACAAAAACAGCCTATTTTTTCCTTCGTGTATCGATGGGAATTAACCTTTTGGGACACGGATTGGTTCGTCTCATGAAATTGCAGGACTTTGCATCAGGAATGATGAAGGGTTTTGAAACAAGCTGGCTTCCGCAGCCATTGGTCCATCTTTTTAGTGTCACTCTCCCCTTTCTCGAATTTACAATCGGCCTTCTGCTGATCATTGGTTTTAAAACCCGTATTGCGGCGATGGCCGGAGCTTCTCTGATTATCCTGCTCCTTTTTGGAAGCAGTACTGTTGAAAACTGGGAAGCAATGGGTATTCAGATGATCTATGCAGGCCTGTTCTATATTCTGATCAGCAGAATTGAGGATAATTACCTGGCCTTGGATCGAAAATAAAAACAGTAAGGCTGAAAAAAGTAAAGAATTACCTGATTAGTATAAATTTTTTGACTCTTTATCCAACCACAAAAGTCACAAAAGGTTTCATTTTAATACACTTAAGTTTATTTAGGTAAAATGATATCGCAGGAAAGTTCACATAAGATGAAAATCTTTGATTTTCACAAAACTTTGGTGTACTTATTACGTACAATGTTTGGCTCTGAAAAAATTGAAGTATTTAAAACTTTTGTGCCTTTTGTGGTTAAAAATGATTCAATGCTGTATTTTTATTTTCTCAGCCTAATTATTTTCCTGCTTTTTTACATTGTTCAGAGATTATGTTACAACTTCCTTAGATTCAGTTACTCTGTTTTTATAGTTATGCCCGAATTTTGTATCAGAAATAAAAGAAACTGAAAGTATTGGGTTTATTTTCAGTGAAATAGGTAACCCTCAAAATTTTAAAATGATGCAAACTATATTAGGAGCCAACGGCCAGATTGGTGAAGAGCTGGCAAGAGAACTGAAAAGGAATTATACTTCAGATCTCCGTATCGTCAGCAGAAAGGCAAAAAAAATAAATGATACAGATACTGTTTTTTCCGCAGATTTATCAGACAGGGAGAAGGCAGTTGAAGCTGTGAAAGGAAGTGAAATCGCTTATTTTACTCTTGGACTTCCCATGGATACGGATTTATGGGAGAGGCAGTTTTTGACCATCATGAAAAATGTTATTGAAGCCTGTAAAATCAACGGAACAAAGCTGGTGTTTTTTGATAATACCTATATGTATCCTCAAAATAATGAAGTTTTAACGGAACAAACCGGATTCGCTCCTGTGGGAAGAAAAGGAAGGGTAAGACAACAGATGGCCGAAATGCTTTTAAAAGAAATGAAAGCCGGAACCATAGAAGCCGTTATTTGCAGAGCCCCTGAGTTTTATGGCCCCGGAAAAACGCAGAGTATTACCAACAGTCTTGTTTTTAATGCCATTAAAGAAGACAAAAAGCTGAAAGTCCCTTTAAGAGATGATAAATTACGAAGTCTGATCTGGACTCCCGATGCGAGCCGTGCCACTGCTTTGATCGGAAATACACCGGATGCTTATGGACAGACATGGCATTTACCTGTAGATGATCATAAGCTGAATTATAAAGAATTCATTGCGCTGGCTTCTGAGGTTTATGGAAAAGAACTGAAATATTCGGTTATTCCAAAGCTCGCCTTTTCAATCGGATCCTTATTCAATAAAAATGCAAAAGAGCTGTTGGAACTGCTTCCCAGATATCAATATGATAACCTGTTTGATGATTCAAAATTCAGAAAGAGATTCCCGGGATTTAATGTAACTTCTTACAAGCAGGGAATTGAACAAATTAAAAAAGAACAGTAATCCGCAAAATAATCCTTTCAAAATAAGTAACTTAGAGACACCATCACCACAACCGAAGGACAAAATATTCCCCTCCTTCGGAGGGGTGGCGAAAATTCAAAGAATTTTTGACGGGGTGGTAAAAAAGAATAAAATGAAAGCTCCAGAAAAAGTAACCTCCATCACAGCATTACACAGGTATCTGAATCTGAAAAGGCCGTCTAATCCTTTGATCAGTGTGTTTGGTTTTAATGAAGTAACTATAGATCCGAAGACTGTTCTGAGTGCTGTGACCACAGATTTTTATGTGGTTTCCCTTAAAAAAGATTGTGCAGGGAGATGTAAATACGGACAGCATTATTATGATTTTGAGGATGGAATCATGTATTTTATTGCTCCCCATCAGGTATTACAGTTTGAAGATATTCTGCTTTCCGAAGTAAGAGGAAGTGTACTGGTTATTCATCCTGATTTTTTACAAGGTTATCCATTGGCCGCTATCATAAAGAATTATGGTTATTTTTCGTATTCTGCTAATGAAGCTTTGTATCTCTCCGAAAAGGAAGAAAAATCCGTAACGGATATCATGGATAATATCAGCAGGGAGATAGAAGCCAACATGGATAGTTTCAGCCAGGATTTGCTGGTTTCCAACATTGATTTACTGTTAAAATACTGCGACAGATTTTACAACCGCCAGTTTTTAACACGGAAAAAGGTGAATCATGATCTTTTGACACAGCTTGAAACTTTACTGGATGATTATTTTAAAAATGAAAAACTGCTGATTGACGGGATTCCTACTGTACAATTTGTGGCAGCTCAGATGAATATCAGCCCCAATTATCTGAGTGATATGTTAAGAGTTCATACAGGACAGACCACACAACAGCATATTCAGAACAGAGTGATTGAAAAGGCCAAAGAACTGCTTTCCACTACTACTTTATCTGTTTCTGAAATTGCTTATCATTTAGGATTTGAACATCCGCAGTCATTTCACCGTTTGTTTAAAAACCAAACTACTGTTTCACCTTTAGAATTCAGAAAATCTTTTAATTAATCGTATCATGATGAAAAAAATATTGCTAATCGTAACGAATATAGATCAGTATGCCAGTGGTAAGTTTAAAACAGGTTTATGGCTGAGCGAGCTTAGCCATATATATCATGCGGCAAAGGAAAAAGGATGGCAGATCACCATAGCTTCTCCAAAAGGAGGAAATACTCCTGTTGACCCCGAAAGCCTGAAACCTCTGGTCCTTGATGGAATTTCAAAAAAATATTATGAAGATCCTGAATTCATGAATGAACTGGCCCATACAAAAAGTCTCAATGAGGTAAAGAATGAATCTTTCGACTGCATTTATCTGGCCGGCGGACATGGAACGATGTATGATTTCCCTGATAATACTACTTTACAGACTATACTCAGAGATCAGTATGAAAATAATAAAATGGTTGCTGCAATCTGCCATGGAGTTGGAGGATTGTTGAATGTAGAGCTTTCAGGAGGAGCATATATGATTAAAGGTAAATCGATTACTGGATTTGACTGGTTTGAAGAAACCCTGGCCAGAAGAAAAAATGAAGTACCTTTTAACCTGGAAGCCGCTCTTAAAGAACGGGACGTACATTACAAAAAAGCATTTATTCCAATGACTTCTAACGTTATTGTTGATGGACATTTGATTACAGGGCAAAATCCTTTCAGTTCTAAAGAAATGGCTAAAGTAGTAATTCGTGAGCTTGAAAAATAAAGAGCGGGGATTGACAGTACAATATATGTTGTAAGATAAAGCGAAAAGTAAAACGCAAAGCTTAAAAAAGTAAGCTTTTTAATAAAGTGAGCAAATGGTTGCGACTATGTCGCTGATGAAGGTTTGGCTATACATGCGCTCAAAAAGAATCAATTGCGAAATCTAAATAATTGATGAGAGACTAAGGTATCCTGTATTTAATTTTATCGGAGATAAAATTCTTGCGCCTTACAGCAGTTTTTTATTAATCATGTTGCGTCTTTGCGTTTTCCAAAAACATTTTATATGTAGTTTAAAAAAAAATAAAAAAACGCAAAGTTTTAATGGTTTCAGATTCTTACTAAAAATGAGTAATGATAGTGTCAATACACTGCATCATTAATTTCCCCCCTGATGCCTCAAAATAAAGTAAACATTAAAATCTCTGCGTTTAATACTTTTTTTCTGTTTTTATATTTGTTCTTATGATAAAAATGATTTTGTTATTGTCACCAGACTCATTATAATTACTACTATTCCCACTACCACGAACATTTTCTTTGTCGGAAGCTTTGATGTAAGCATCGCAGAAAACGGAGCGGTAAAAACACCACCCAATAAAAGTCCCAGAACAATATTCCAATGGTGGATACCTATCGTAAAAATAAAGGTAATGGCACTGGTAATGGTTAGTAAAAACTTTGCAACAGTGGAACTTCCCACTACATATCGGGGAATCCTTCCCTCTTTGATCAGCGTTCCGGTTACCAAAGGTCCCCAGCCGCCGCCGGCAAAAGAATCTATGAAGCCGCCTGCCAATCCTAATATTCTGAGATTGGTTCTGCGTTTGGCTTTCGCTTGTCCGGTTTTTTTATCTTTAAATGCATTGTTTAAGATATTAATTCCAAGATAGAGCGTGTAGCAGGCAATAATTGGTTTTACGATGTGAGCATAATGTTCACCATAATGAGACAGTGTTAAAGCACCGATAACAGAACCCACAATAGCCAATGGAAACAGCACCCAGACCATTTTTTTATTCACGTTTCCCAATTTATAATGACTGAAACTCCCGGCCGCCGTGGTAAACGATTCCGCAGAGTGGATGCTGGCACTTACAACCGGCGGCGGAACATTTAGTAATAAAAGAATCGTAGTACATATCACTCCATAGCCCATTCCCATAGATCCGGCGACAATTTCTGCCATAAAGCCCGCAAACAGCATCCAGTAAAAAATATGGCCATCTTTATTCAGAAAATGCTGAATATCATCAGATAAATTAAACTGATACACGACAAGGCCAAATAATCCGAAAAGAAGTAAAACACCAATGATGGCCAGATAAATATTGGCTTTTCTCTGGGCTGTTTTGGTGATACTGATCAGCTTTTGAATTTCTATATCCGGTTTTGCAGCAGCTTTTCCTTCGGACAGATATTCTGTTGTAATCTTATTAAGTTCTTTTACTTTATAATTAAAATCGCCTGTCAGTTGATTACGGATATGCTGCATATTGTCCAATACATGATCCATTTCGTCAGGAATCACTTCGGTAAAGGTTTCTCTTAATCTTTTAGCGATGGTTGGAGATTTTCCATTGGTGGAAATAGCTATTTTAAGACTTCCCTTTTTAACAATGGATCCTAAATAAAAATCACAAAGATCAGGTTTATCCGCAATATTGACCAGTACACTTTTTTGCTGGGCTTTTTCTCTGATTTCCCCGGCCAGTTCAATATCATTTACCGCAATAATGGCCAGATCAGTATCGTTAAAATCATGATCGTCATATGCTCTTTCATGAAGTGTTATATTGGAAAACTGATTTTGTAAAGTTCTGACCTCCGGAATGATTTCTTTGGCTACCAGTTTGATGGATGTTTCCGGTGAATTGCCCAGAACAGATTCCAGCTTTTCAAGGGCAACCTTGCCGCCGCCAATGATCAGAAGCGACAGGTTTTCAAGTTTTAAAAAGATGGGATATAAAGAATTGCTCATCCTGATTACAGTTTTAAGTCATAAGTAAAAGCGAGATAATACAGTCCTCCGATTTCAGGACCTGCTGCATACTGGAAGTAACGGCGGTTCAGCAGATTGGTAGCACCTATTTTAATATTTGCACGGATTTCAGGAAGCTTCCATGTTGCCTGTGCATCAATGGTGTAATAATCGGGAATTTCTCCGGATGCTAAAGGACTTTCCCACATAAAACCGCTCTGCCATCTGGCTACAAGAGTGAATCCTATATTTTTAACAATCTCTCTGTTTCCTAAGCTTACATTTACCATCCATTTCGGAGTGTTGAAAGCTGTAATAAACAGGTCTGAGTTATTATTGGAAGCCAGATCATTATAGGAAACATTGGTGTTGATATTGTAATTTCCTGTGATATTATATCGGATTCCTAAAGATGTTCCGTAGCTTTTGTAGGTACTGTTGCTGTTCGTATAAACCCTGTATCGGTCCTGTTTACTTCTATCGAGCATCGCAAGTACGGCTGCACTGCTTCCTACCTGACTGTTTTTGGGAACAGCCACTTCTACCTGACCAAGGAATCCTTCGTAGATATTGTAATAAAAATCCCAGTCCAGCACCAGTTTATTATTGAAAAAAGTAGACTTATACCCTACTTCAAACGAATTGATTTTCTCCGGCTGTAATTTCTGAAGATTCGCTACCGTTAAAAGCTGTTTGTTATCCTGAGCTGCCTGAGCCTGGGTTTTTCCTGCGTCAACATCAGCGTTTACTGCTGAGGTAAATTTATCGATGGATGCCAGCGTATAAGAGTTTTCCAGATAGCCTAATCCATCATTCACTTTTGAAAGTCCGCCTACTCTTCTTACATTTCCGTTATTCACGAATGAAAGGGCTTCAAATAAAGATGGAAAACGATAGCCGTTTTGAAAAGATGCCCTGAAATTATGCTGTTTTACAGGGGAATACACTACACTTATTCTTGGATTTAGTTTGGCTTCAAATTCCGGGTTTCTGTCGATCCGTAAAGCGGCATTAATTTTTACTTTATCATCGAAGAAAAGCTTGGTAATCTGTGCAAAAGCCCCATATTTCTGATAGATAACCTCTTTCCCGAAAGTACCATTGGCTAAAGGAATGTTTCTTTCATTGACCGGACGGTTGAAATCAACAAAGTTATTTCCATCCGGAGTAATGCTGTACAAACGGTAATCTACTCCTGCAAGAAGGTTGAATATCTTCACAAACCTGCTGAAATCATAGGTCAGTTCCCCCTGATAAAAGCGGGATTTCTGTTCAAGCTTGGCTCCTCCTGTTGCCGGAGCTCCTGCTACTCCTGCATTGGCCGAATCCCAGTTATTAATTCCAATAATGGTATTTTTTAACTGTTCAAAGGCTGCAGTTCCCGGTACAGCCCTGTTTTTATCAGCTTCCTGACGGGCGAGAATAAATGCTTCGTTAAGATTGATTCCGGCATTCAGGCTGTTCTGAAGCGCGGTCTGGAATATATTTTTCCAGTTGGTATTGGAAAGATTCGTCAGATCAAGATTATCTGCCAAAGGTTTGAGATTATAGGAATCTCCTGTATTTTCTATCGATACATAAGCTCTGAAGGTTAATTCTCTTCCTGTGAGTTCTACTTTATGATTCTGAACCGTAGCATTCTGCAGACGGATTTTATTTCCTCTCTGGAAAGTTCCGTCCAGCAAGCCGTAGCGATACACATAAGATGTTCTCCACTGATCTCCGAAACGATAATATAAACCTGCATCGAACTTGATATTTTTCACGTCAGGGCTTACCAGATCTTTTTCCAGATATCCGGTTCTCGAAACGTTGAATGTGGTTGGTTTTCCGTTGTAATCTACTTTTACAGCTACACGGTTGTTTCTTTCGTCACCGTATTTATTCCAAAGATCTTCAGCCGGATTGTTGGCCAAAGCAAAGTTAGGATTGGCTGTTACCAATGAACCTGGATTCTGATCTGTCAGATTATTGGAAATCCAGTCGGTTCCACTGAAATAGGAAGCATTTACCTTTACGGCAAAGTTTTTATTGAATACTTTTGCAAACCGGATGGCACTTTCTCCCAGAGAACTTACTTTATGATTGACATTATCTACATGATTCACTCCGCCCCGGAAATAAAAGCTTATCCCTTCAGAGGTAAACGGATCTTTGGTCTGTAAACTTGCCAGTCCGTTGATGGCATTCATCCCATACAAAGCAGAAGCAGCACCCGGAGTAACTTCCATCGACTGAATATCCAGTTCTGTAGGTCCTATTGCATTTCCCAGCGGTACGCCCAAGGTTGCTGATTGTACATCAACACCATCAACCAACTGCATAAAGCGGAAGTTGTTCGGCGAATTGAAACCTCTTGAATTTGGAATTTTTAAAGTAAGACTGGAAGTTAACAGCTGTAATCCTTTTACATTTTCCAGGGTTTCATAAAACGAAGCTGCCGGACTTTCCCTGATGGTTTTAATATCTATTTTCTCAATAGCTATCGGTGATCTTAATATCTTTTCCGGAACTCTGGAGGCGGAGATCACCACATCATCAATGATGGTATTCTGAGGATTAAGGCCTACCGTTATTTTGTTGGAAGGTGAAAGTATTTCAACCGTCTGGCTGGTAAAACCATCTTTCTGAATAACCACCCGGAACGGAATTGTAACCCTTGTTCTGATTTTAAAATTACCTGCCTGATCAGTTAATGCAGTATCCTGTGTGTTTTCGATCTGTACTTTTACAGAATCAAGACCTTTGTGTGTACCTGTATTTTTGATGCTTCCGCTGAGCTCTATGAGTTGCTGCTGTGCTTCTGCCAGGTTAAAAAATAGAAATGTAAATGCAATAATACCTGCTTTTGGCAGAAAATTTCCCTGCTTTTTGTTTTTCATTTTTTCTTCATTTTTTAGGTTGAGAATGAAGCTGCCTGAATTTTTACATTGATTATTTTTACCACAAAAGGCACAAAAGCTTTCATTTTAAAACACTTTAGTTCAATTATATAAGTTTAAAATGACACTGTAGAAAAGTTCACATTAGATGAAAATCAAAGATTTTTACAAAACTTAGGTGTACTTATTATTCAAAAAGTTTGGCTCTTAAAAAGCTTAAGTGTTTAAAACTTTTGTGACTTTTGCGGTTTTGAATCGAAAAACTTCAAACAGCTTTATATGTATCGTTATTTGAGAATCAACAACACATACACATTCGTCCGCTTAAATGAAGAGGTTGAGTTTTTTTGTTTTTTTTCAGATCATAATGAAAATCAGCCATATAATTAATTTAGGTTAAGTAAGTAACGGTATGAAAAATCACCAAATGTTTCCTCTGCCAGTCTTTTCTGTACATAAATCCCGAAAAGCTCATCCAGAGTGGTCAGAATTTCTTCTTCACCAATATTTTCTTTAAATTTTGTATTCAGTCGCATTCCTAAACGGTCTCCACCAATGTGAAGATTGTATTTCCCATAGGCTGTACCTACAAATCCTATTTCAGCATTGGGAGATCTTCCGCAGCCGTTAGGACAGCCGGTCATACGGATCGTGATATCTTCTTCCAGCAAACCATATTTTTCAAGGATAGGCTCTATTTTTGTGACCAGAGAAGGCAGATAACGCTGGGCTTCCGCCAGTGCCAGTGAACAGGTATTTAAAGCGACACACGCAACAGAGTTTTTACGTAAAGCACTTGCTCCGTCAGTATTTTCTGAGATTCTGTGCTCTTTTAAAATAGCTTCGATTTCAGCTTTATCCTTTTCGTCAATATCAGCAAGAATAAGGTTCTGGTTGCAAGTAAAACGGAAATTGGCTTTTCCTGTCTGCGCAATTTTTAGCAACCCTGATTTTAAAGGATATTCTGCTGTATTAAGGATTCTTCCGTGCTCTACAAATACGGTATAGAACCATTTTCCTTCATGATTCTGTATCCAGCCGTAGCGGTCTTTTCTTTGTGTAAACTTAAATTCACGGGCCGGTTCAAAGCTGAATCCTGTTCTCTTTTCCACTTCAGCTCTGTACTCTCCGATACCCAATTTATCAATCGTATATTTTAATCTTGATAATTTTCGGTCGCTTCTGTTTCCGAAGTCTCTTTGTACCGTTATAATTTCGTACACGGCTTTCAATACTTTTTCCTCGGTATCCACAAATCCAAGGATGGAAGCAAGACGGGCATACGTGGCTTCATTTCCGTGAGTGGCCCCTAATCCCCCTCCGGCAGCAATATTGTAACCTACGATTTTATCATTTTCGATAATCGCGATTAAAGCAATATCATTGATGAATACATCCACATCGTTATTGGGTGGAACGGCTATTCCTATTTTCAGTTTTCTCGGAAGATATCTGTCCTGATACAAAGGATCTTCCTCTGCTTTACGGTCTACCAGAAGTTCGTCATCGATCCAGATATCATAATAAGCTTTGGTTTTCGGAAGACACATTTCACTGATTTTACCTGCCAGTTCATAAGCTTCCTGTTGTAAAGGGGATTCCGAAGGATTGGCTGTACAGGTTACGTTTCTGTTGACATCTCCGCAAGCGGCAATAGAATCCAGATGCTGAAGATTGAAGCTCTGAATGGTGGGTCTTAAATGAGATTTCAAAATCCCATGAAGCTGAATCGTTTGTCTTGTGGTTACTTTAATGGTTCCTGTAGAATGATCTTCAGCTGTTTCATTCAATCCTATCCATTGTTCCGGAGTTAAAAAACCACCGGGAAGCCTTAGACGGATCATGTAAGAATACAACCATTCCAGTTTTTTGGCGACACGCTCTTCCCTTCTGTCTCTGTCGTCCTGCTGGTACATTCCGTGAAATTTGATCACAGTCTGGTCATCTTCTCTGATGGCTCCGGTGAAGTTATCTGCAAGACTTTCCTTTAAAGTTCCTCTGAGTCCGTTACTGCCGGTTTTAATTTTTTCTACCGGTGAAAGGTTCTCTTTATTGTTGTTCATAATTGTTTCCTTTAATTTTTACGGGTACTTTTTTTTAATACACATCTTTAGCATATCTGCCGCTTAATTCCATTTCTTCCAGGTAGGTTACAGCATCTTCTTTGCTGCGTTTTCCTTCAGTCTGGATAATGGTGAGAAGCGTTTGTTCTACATCACGGGCCATTGGTTCTTTAGCACCGCATACATACACCGATGCTCCGCCTTCAAGCCAGTAAAATACTTCCTGGGCTTTTTGTTCCAACCTGTGCTGAACATATACTTTTTCAGCTGTATCTCTTGAAAAAGCGAGGTCTAAATGAGTCAGACTGCCTGTTTTGAGAAAATCCTGCAGCTCTGCCTGGTAAAGAAAATCTGAAACAAAATTCCTGTCCCCGAAAAACAGCCAGTTTCTTCCTTCTGCACCTGTGGCATCACGCTCCCAAAGGAATGACCTGAAGGGCGCAATCCCTGTTCCCGGACCAATCATGATGATATCTTTATCCGCTTCCGGCAATTTGAAATGTCCTGCTTCCTGAATATAAAACTCTATTTCCCCTCCTTCTTTAAATTCACTCAGAAAGCCACTGCATAACCCATTATGTTTCTGATGGTCAATAAAAAATTCTGATTTAGCAACCGTAATATGAATTTCCGTATCACCATGAGCTTCCAGGGAAGAAGAAATGGAATACAGACGCGGTGCCTGAGCGGTTAATATCTGTAAGATTTCTTCAAATTCGTCTGCATTTTTTACGGGATAAATTCTAAGAAGATCAAGAAGACTTAATCTGACTTCCGGAATGGAATGCCCTGTTATTTTTGCATATTGAGCCACTACAGATTTAAGTAAATAGCTGATGTTAAGATGCTTGAGTAGAAGTTCTTCCACAGTGTCTGTAACTTTTGCTGTTTCAACCTGTTTTTTAGAATTAATTCCTGTGAGTGTAATAATCTCATCTACAACCTCTTTTGAATTGAAAGGGATCACTCCCAAAGCTGCACCTGGTTGATAACTAAGCGCTTCTTCTGTTTCAATTTCAATATGATAGGTTTCTTTTTCTGAGGTAATATCGTTAAGGTTGATGATGGCTGAAACTTTTCCCTGAAATTTCTTTCTTCCGGTAGAAACCTTTGGAGCTAAAGCATTTTTTGTACTCTGCACCGCATTTTTATTGACTGTTTCAAATACATGCTCTATCCAATGGGAAGCTTCCTGTTCGTAATCAATGTCACACTTTTTCAATGGAATAATACGCTGGGCACCTAATATTTCAAAGCGTGAATCCACATCTTCTCCAGTCTGGCAGAACAGAGGGTAGCTACTGTCTCCCAATGCCAGAATTCCGTATTTAAGTCCGCTGAGATCAATTTCATTTTCATGAATATAATCGTAGAATTTTTTAGCAAGAGCAGGCGGTTCACCTTCTCCCTGAGTACTGATGACGACAAAAAAGAACTCCTCTTTTGCAAGATCTTTAGGCTTATATTGGGAAAGGTCAGCCAGCTTTACCTGAAGCCCTTTTTTCTTCACGATACCGGCCAGTGCAGTAGCCAGTTTCTTACTGTTTCCGGTTTCTGTACCGTAAGCCAGCGTTATTTTCTTTACAGCATTCTGTGTAGTGGTATTCGTTTCCAGTGGTGGCAGAACGGCTGTAATTGAGGACCCTCCGGCAATACCCGCAAGATATCCGCTTGCCCAGATGGCTTCGTCTCTGGAGAGGTCTCCGGAGATTTGTTTTAATACATTTAATTTAGATTCAGACAGCATATTCAAAGAAATTTTGAGTTGTAGGGATTAGAGTTCCGTTTTCCACTGATTTGAAATAAAGACCTTCCTGCTCGGCATTTTCAAGCCATGAAAATTCTTCATGGAGGTTTACAATTTTGCCCACTACCACCAATGAAGGGGAAGCAAAGTTTTTGTCTCCGAATTTTTCGTTAAAATCATCAAATGATGACGTATACACCTTCTGGAAAGGAGTCGTAGCCTGTTCAATGACTGCAATTTTTTTATCACCTGAAATCTGAAGTGCTTTCAGCTTTTCCACAAGAGGAGTAAGGTTTCCTTTAGACATATAGAAAACAAGGGTATCATTGGTGAGAGCAAGTTCTTTCCAATACTCTTCAGTTACAATCTCTGATTTATAGTACGTCAGAAAACGAACGGATGTGGAATATCCTCTGGCCGTTAAAGGCATCCCTGCAAATGCTGCCGCACCTAAAGCGGCTGTAATTCCCGGAATGACTTCGTAAGGAATATGATTTTCTTTTAAAGCCTGTAACTCATCAAGAATATTCGAGAATATGGAAACATCCCCTCCTTTGAGTCTTACAATCGTTTTATTCTGACGAGCATATTCCACCATTAAAGTATTGATATGAGACTGAGGGGTGGAAGCATTTTTGCTGCATTCTTTGCCTACATAAATAATTTCTGTGTCTTTATTGACGTAGGTTTCCAGAATCTCAGGACTTACAAGACGGTCGCATAAGACAACGTCTGCTTCTGCGATTGCTTTTACAGCTTTTACAGTGATCAGTTCAGGGTTGCCGGGCCCTGCACCGATAAGGAAGACCTTTGGTGATTTTATATTTGTTTTCATTGAAGTAGTTGTTAATTAAGGAATTAGAAAAGTCCTTCTACCGACAGATATCTCTCTCCGGTATCGTAATTAATTGTCAGGATTTTAGCGTTAGGTGGTATTTCCGGTAAATGTTTGGCGATGGCTGCTAAAGCGGCTCCTGTGGAAACTCCGACAAAAAGACCTTCTTTTTTAGCTGCGTTAAGGGCATATTCATAAGCTTCTTCTTTGCCTACTGTAATCACTCCGTCTAAAAGAGTAATATCCAGAATGGAAGGTACAAAGCCTGCTCCTAATCCCTGTAACGGGTGTGGTGCCGGGTTTCCTCCACTTAATACAGGAGATAATTCCGGTTCTACAGCAATTACTTTTACGTTAGGAAATTTATCTTTAACCACTTTTGCTATTCCGGTGATATGTCCTCCGGTTCCTACTCCGGTAATGATATAATCAAGGCCGTCCGGAAAGTCTTTTAAAATTTCCTGAGCGGTGGTTTCTACATGTACTTTTACATTAGCAGGATTGTCAAACTGTCTGGGAATCCATGAGTTGGGTGTTTCTTCAGCAAGCTCATTGGCTTTTTCAATAGCCCCTTTCATTCCTTTTTCTCTTGGGGTAAGCACAAATTCTGCTCCGTACGCTTCCATGATTTTCCGACGTTCTATACTCATGCTTTCAGGCATAACAAGGATTAGCTTATACCCTTTTACGGCAGCAGCCAAAGCGAGTCCTATCCCTGTATTTCCGCTGGTAGGCTCTATGATAACGCTGTCTTTATGTAATAATCCTTTGGCTTCTGCATCTTCAATCATCGCCAGTCCGATTCTGTCTTTAATGCTTCCGCCGGGATTGTTTTTTTCAAGTTTGATCCAGATTTCATGATCTGAACCGAAGAGTTTGTTGATTTTCACGACGGGTGTATTCCCAATCGTTTCTAATGCATTCTGAAATTTCATATCAATGTACTTTTTATTTTTGTTTTTTTAGATCACAAAGGTTAATGATTCCGGTAATGAAGAATTATCCTTTATTTTTATTTCACTTTTGTGGTAAACCAGAGAGTTGGCAGGAACATTCTGTGTAACCCAGACATTTCCTCCGATAATACTTTCCCTGCCTATGGTAGTTTCGCCTCCCAGAATAGTAGCTCCCGAATAGATAATCACATCATCTTCAATATTGGGGTGTCTTTTCTGATGGGCTTTTTCTTTGGAAACATTCAAAGCTCCGAGGGTTACTCCCTGATAGATTTTGACATTATTTCCGATAATCGTTGTTTCTCCGATCACAATTCCTGTTCCGTGATCAATGAAAAAAGACTTTCCGATGGTGGCTCCCGGATGAATATCAATTCCCGTTTTACTGTGGGCATATTCTGAGATGACCCTTGGTAAAATTTTCACTTCCTGACTCCAGAGCTGATGCGAGATACGATAGACATACGTGGCAAAAAAGCCGGGATATGCCAGGTATACTTCTTCCAGTGAGTCAGCGGCAGGATCAAATTCCAGAATGGATTTTGCATCCAGTACCAGCTGATCATAGAGTTGTGGTAAAGCTTCAAAAAAACGATTAACCTGTTTTTCGGTAATAATTTTATCTCCTGTTACCGTATTGATAAGGTCTGAAAGTGTTTTCTGGAGCGCTTCAAAATTTCTTTTCAGCTGATCTTCAGTATTGTCATCCTGAGGAAGGAAGAGTGTTTCATACAAATCCTTGACCCATTTTTTTGTCTTTATTTTATCAAAGAATCCATGAATACTATTGTGTTTGGTCTGGTGAATTCTTTCTATGAGTTGATCGGAAATTGCCATTTTTTTCTATTGAATTATGCAGGCTGCTACCGTTGAATTGGACGTTTCATCCACCAGAATGGCAGAGCCCGTTGTTTTATTATTGGTAAAGCTGTCATAGACCAAAGGCTGTGCCGTTCGCAGGGTAACTTTTACAATTTCATTCAGTTTGATCTCTCCATCGGCCTGTTCCCTTATAAGAGTATTCACATTGATCTTGTAATCAACCTCTTTTACTACTGCTTTTATCAGTCTGCTGTTTTGCTGCAAAAGGTATTTGTTTCCTGGCTGCAACGGTTTCTGATCCAGCCAGCATAAAAGGATTTCAAGATCTTTTTCAACGGTGGGAACATGTTCTTCCGTGGCAAAAATATCTCCACGGCTGATATCAACATCATGAGCAAGATGAATAACGGCTGGCTGGCCTTCAAAGGCTTCTTCTTTTTCAATGCCATTGATCTCAATTTTGGTGATTTCAGTGGTCAGGTCCGCCGGAAGAATGTGAATTTTATCTCCTTTGGTGAACTTTCCGCTTAATATTTGTCCGGCATATCCTCTGTAATCATGCAGTTCTTCAGTTTGAGGACGAATCACGTACTGAACCTGAAAACGGCTTCCGTTATTTTTTTCTTCATGTAAAGTTACTTCTTCAAGATATTCCAGAAGGGAAGTTCCTTCATACCATTCTGTTCTGGAAGATTTTGAAACAATATTATCTCCTTTTAATGCGGAGATCGGGAAATAACTTACGTCATTCAGTCCAAGATTTTCAGCAATTTTTGCATATTCTGATTTTATGTTTTCAAAGACTTCTTCAGAATAATCCACCATATCCATTTTATTGATGGCTACAGCTACTTTCTTTAATTGTAATAAAGAGGCGATGATGGAATGCCTTCTGGTTTGTTCAATCACGCCTTTTCGTGCATCAATCAGAATAACCATCAGATCTGAGTTGGATGCTCCGGTGATCATATTCCGGGTATATTGTACATGACCGGGAGCATCGGCGATGATAAATTTTCTTTTTGCCGTTGAAAAATAGCGGTAGGCAACATCAATGGTGATTCCCTGTTCTCTTTCTGCACGCAGACCATCTGTTAAAAGAGCAAGGTCTACTCCGTCTTCATTTTTGTTTTTAGAATGTTTTTCAAGGACTTCCAACTGGTCCTGCAAAATACTTTTGCTATCGTAAAGCAGTCTGCCGATAAGGGTACTTTTACCGTCATCCACGCTTCCTGCTGTTATAAATCTTAATATATCCATCCGATTGTAATTATAAATGATAAGTGATAAATTATGAATGATAATTGATGAAAATACTTTGTGTAATCATTAATCAATTATCTTTTATCATTGACTAAAAATAGCCTCCTTTTTTTCTGTCCTCCATAGCGGCTTCTGTTACCCTGTCATCAATTCTGGTTTCGCCACGCTCTGAGATTCTTGTAGCTACGATTTCTTCGATAACGGCATCTATCGTAACAGCATTAGATTCCACAGCTGCAGTACAGGTCATATCTCCTACGGTGCGGTAACGGATTTTCTTAGTAGTAATGACGTCTTCCGGTTCTAAAACCACATGGGAAGAATTGGCCAGCCACTGTCCGTTGAAATCGATTACTTCTCTTTCATGCGAAAAATAGATGGAAGGAAGTGCAATTTTTTCTCTTCGGATATAATTCCAGATGTCAAGCTCTGTCCAGTTGCTGATAGGGAAAACCCTTACATTTTCTCCTTTGTGAATCTTTCCGTTAAAGATATTCCAAAGTTCAGGACGCTGAAGTTTAGGATCCCACTGCCCAAATTCATCACGAACGGAGAAGATCCTTTCTTTGGCCCGGGCTTTTTCCTCATCTCTTCTGGCTCCTCCTATGCAGGCATCGAATTCAAATTCTTCAATAGTATCAAGAAGAGTGTAGGTTTGCAGCCAGTTTCTGCTCGGGAATTTACCTTTAGCCTCAGTCAGTTTTTTACTTTTTATCGTGTCTTCCACTTTCCTAACGACCAGATTCACATCTAGCTGTTCCACCAGCTGATCACGGAAATCCAAAACCTCCTGAAAGTTGTGTCCCGTATCTACATGAACAAATGTAAACGGAATTTTTCCGTGGAAGAAGGCCTTTCTTGCCAGATGCGCCAGTACGATACTGTCTTTTCCTCCACTGAATAACAACGCCGGACGTTCAAACTGGCCTGCGACTTCTCTTAATATATAAATAGATTCGGCTTCTAACTGATCTAAATAATTTAAATGATGTATTGACATGTTTTTCTTTTTTATTGATGAATATGCAGACCGCATTCTTTTTTATTGGCATCTTCCCACCACCAACGGCCTGCTCTGAAATCTTCTCCTTCCTTGATCGCTCTGGTACAGGGCTCACATCCTATGCTCACAAATCCTTTTTTATGAAGGTGATTGTAAGGTAAATGATGATCTTTTACATACGTTGTTACCTGTTCTGTGGTCCAGTGAAGGATGGGATGAAATTTGATAATTTTATTATCAGGATCCCACTCCAGCTGAGGCATATTCTGTCTGTTGGGAGAATGTTCGGATCTCAGACCTGTAATCCATACTTCATAGCCTTCCAACGCTTTTCTTAAAGGATGAACCTTTCGGATTGTACAGCATGCTTTCCTTTTTTCTACAGATTGATAGAATGAATCAGGGCCGTTTTCTGTTACAAATTCCCTAAGCTCTTCCGTATCCGGATAATAAGCTTTGATGTTCTTTTTAAAGAAAGCCCTGGTGGAAGTCCAGGTTTCATAAGTCTGTTCAAAAAGTCTTCCCGTATCCAGGGTGAATATTTCAATATTTAAATCTTTAATCAGATGAGTGATGACCTGATCCTCGTAACTGAAACTGGTTGAAAAGATCACTTTACCCGGGAATCTTTCAGTCAGTATTTGCAGTGCATTAGTTTGAAAAGAAGCTTCATCAGCCTCTTTTACAAGATTTTCGAATTCATTTTTCAGACTGTTTTCCATTTTGAATTGAGATTTAAGTCTTGCAAATATATATAAAATTCTATAACTCCTATCAAAATAGTAGAATTTAAATAAAAAAAATTTTATTCTTTATTGATGAACTTGGTTAAGGTAGCTTCCATCATGCTTTTTCTGGTCTTTTCACGAACGATCATAAGTTCTTTCCTCAGATAGCATACTGCTTCGTCTACACAATCATCACATGCTTCGTAAAAGTTTAAAGAAACACAAGGGGTAAGAGCAATAGGGCCATCGAAAATACGGTAAATATCTGCTAATGAAACTTCATCGGGTGATTTTAAAAGATAATACCCGCCTACTTTGCCTTGCTTGCTGTTAACGAGTTTGGCTCTTTTTAGTTCGAGAAGAATCTGTTCCAGAAATTTCTTGGGAATGTTTTCGTCCTGTGCAATAACGGAAGTTGGCAGAAAGCCCTGGTTATAATTCCTTGCTAATCTGACCATTGCTTTAAGCGCATATTTGCAACGTTTCGACATCATAATTCCTGCAAGTTATGATAAATTATCTGATAAATGAAATGTTTTTATAGCTGAAAACTTTGTATTTTAACCACAAAAGATAAAAACACTTAAGTTGATTTTAAGTACAGATAAACTGCTGAGAAGTTCACTTAAGTTTAAAAATCGAAGATTTTTAAAATACACAAACATCTGTGTAAATCCGTGAAATCTGTGGGAAAAGCTAACCACCCCGTCAAAAATTCTTTGAATTTTCACCACCTCTCCACAAGAGTGGAATTCTAAGCCCTCCGTCTGTAATATGAGCCACAAGTTTACTCTTTCTGTAAAACAAAATACGCCAGTTCCCTATCTTCTCGTGCAAGATTTTCAACTCTTTTAAAGCCGCTTTTCAAAAGTACTTTTTGGGACCCGATATTATCAAGATCCGTTACTGCTACGATATCTTTCTGATGATTTATTGATAAACAGTGGTCAACAAGCGCTTTACAAACTTCCGTTCCGAGGCCTTTTCCCCAATAATTTTCTCCTAAAGTATAGCCTATTTCCAGCTGATCTGGATTGTCGAGAAAGATTCTGGCCAGACACATTCCTACAAAATCACTGTTCTGGGGATGGAAAATTCCCCATCTGCTGAATGGTCCCTCTTCATAATCTGCCAATGCTTTGTCAAACATTTCTTTATATTCTTCCGGGGTTTTGTAAGGCAGATATCGGGTTACATTTTCATTTTCAAAAAGAGTGGAAAATAATGAAAATTCTTCAGGGGTAAATTCACGGATAATGATCCTGTCGTTTTTATAATGCATGGAATATTGTTATCAAAGAATAAAATTACATAAATAAATGAAGAACTGCTCATAAACAGGATAAAAAAATTGGGCTTACAATGAAGCCCAATCAACTGCATATGGATACTAAACTATTTTTTAATGAATTTTTGGGAAGATTTCCCTAAAGAAGTTTCAATATCAATTAAGTAAGTTCCGCTCAGGAAGTGTTTAACCTCAACCTTATCACCAATAACTTTTGCATTCATTTTTCTTCCAAACATATCATAAACAGAAATTGATTTAATTTCCCCTTTTGTTTTAATATTCAATACATCAGAAACCGGATTTGGATAGATGGAAGTTTCTGAGTTGGTTGTATCAACGTCTGCAGTGGAGAATGATAATGCACAAGGTGTTGTAATACTGCCATTTGGTTGTGTATTATATGCAAACTCAGTGACAGAATAATTTGAACCATTGGCCCCAACGCTCACTTTGAAATAGCCGTTAATATCGTAACCTTCGAATTGGTTTCTAAAACCAACATAAGCGGTTTTACCAGACCAGGTAGTATAGGTAGGAGTATACACATCCAGTTGTCCGGGAGTCCAAGTTGGATACCCTATATTATTTGCATTCGTTATGGTGGTACAGGCTGGAATTAAACTAATATTTCTTGTTCCTGTTTGGCACACTAATCCTTTCCAATAAGTTTCCAATTTTAATTGATTGGCTCCATAGTACCAGGCGCCATACCCTGCATCATCACTAAGCTCCGGATTAATGATAAAATATTTCCAGGTTGCCCCTGAGTTGGTGGTTACTGTTGTTGGTGTTGGGTTGGCATAACTTTCCAGAGGAGTTCCGGTAACTATTTTATAAGGATCTTTATAAGAAAAAGTTAAGGCCAAAGCTGTCGTTGATCCTAGTGAAGTTACGCCTCCTGTTATAGCCGGATTCAGGAACGTAATTGATGAATTTAAGACCTGACTTTTAGAATGACTGGTTGCTGCACCATTTATAGTAAGTGTAGCAGTCGTAGGGCTTGTAACTACTATACTTGCAGTTAATCCTGCTGGTAATGAAGACGTGAAATGGGTTCCTGCAGTAAGAGTTGTTCCATTGGGTACGGCAAATGTTGCTCCGTTCAGCGTAATCGTTGATATAGGGGCAGATGCTACTGTTCCGTCTAATGACACGACTCCATTATTGTTTAAGTTCTCTGTAAATGTACTGTTGCTAAGGGCTAATCTTGGTGGAGTATTGGCAACTCCGGTTGCGGCTAAGTTGGCAGGCTGCCATAAATTTATTCGCGAAGGATGGTTTAATGCTGCCAGCATTCTGTTCACCTGTCCATTGGTAAACATTTTATAACAGCCGGAAGAACCATTGTATCCCATATAGTTTTCAACGTTTACTTTTTGTCCAAGACAATTGTTTCCAGAGTTACATCCCAATCCGGAAGAAGCATTTTCTACAGGGGTGTCAGCAACTCCGTCACCATCATTACCAGGGTTCGAAGTTGAACACAGAACATTGAACGTGTGTTGAAGATTTAACCAATGCCCGAATTCGTGAGTAAATGTATCAGAAAACTCGTTTGAAGCCACTGTTCCTGCAGCATTAAATATATAACGTCCATTATACACCACTCTGGCTGTATTTACTGAACTCATGTATGAATCCGGATACCATGCAACTCCTGATTGATATAAATCTTTATTAGCATACAGATCATTTTGGATATACACATTCATATACTTTGTATTATCCCATGCATCTGTGCCAATTTGTGCATCATATCCACCTCCGTTGCCATATCCACCTTTGAAAGGGTGAAATACCACTCCGCTTGTAGCTTTTCCGGTTGGATCAATTTTAGCTAACCGGAATTCAATGCTTAATGCTCCTCTGATAGATTGGAAATAAGGATCTACAGTATTTGAATCCGTGTTGATTCCATTGAAATTTAAGTTGATTTGTTGCAGTAAGTCAACTACTTTTTGGTAATTTACTTTTACATTGCTTTGAGATTCTCCATACACATGAAAAACCACAGGGATGATGTAAGTTGGATTGCTCATCCTACTATTATTCAATGAGTTTTTGTTTGATCCCATTTTTTTTACGAAATCTTTGGTATATTTCTCAAAGTTTTCATATTCTGCCTTAGATTCGGGATGCAGCTCAAAATGTTTTTTCATCATTTCATCTGCTTTACACTCACGAGGTCTGTTTTCCTGAGCAAAACCTATTGCTGGAAATAGGGAAACAAGTAATAGTAATTTAAATTTTTTCATAATTTTTTGGATTTGGTGGTTAATAAATTATTTAAATAATCAAATTGTTTTTGGCTTGATTTGTGTGTGTTATGTGGTGTTTTTTAACTAAATCTTTCAGGGTTGAATATTTTTATCTCAACCGTTGGCTTTTGGTCATGGGCAAGTTCTGAAACTGTTTTTCCAAAAATGGGTCCTAAGCTTAGTCCCATCATTCCGCCGCCACCTGCGATAATCAGGTTTTTGAGTTTGGAAGACTGTCCCAGATAAGGCAGCCCATCCGGAGCGCAGGGCCTGTAGCCGAACCAGATTTCAGATTCTTTGGGTTTCTCAATCTGAAAGTCAGGTAAATAGTTGGGAATAGACCTGGTGATTCCTTCTACCCTTTTCATATTAATTGTATCATTGTGGGAAGCCAGTTCCATCGTTCCGCCAAAACGGATGTGTCCGTTCATAGGAGTTACTGCAACTCTGGCCTCAATTAATAAGGCAGCATGCTGTAAAGTATTAAGAGGATTTTCCGGTTTGTGCATGAATGAATATCCTTTTCCGGGCATCAACTGAATTTTGATTCCTGCCTTCTGAGCCAGTTCAGGGAGAAATGAACCTCCCGTCATGATAAATTGGTCTGCAGTAAATTCTTTACCATTCGCTATGACCTTTTTAATATTGCTGCCGGAAGTTTCAAAGCCAGTTACCTGATGATGGGTATGAAAAACGACATCATTATTTTTAAGATAAGAGATCATTTGTTTCATCAGTTTCATGGGATTCATATGGCCGTCGCATTTATAATTGACTCCTCCGATAACGTCCAGTTGAACATTGGGTTCAAGTTCCTGAATTTCTTTTTTACCCAGAATATCAACGGGTAAACCCATACTGATTGCCTTGTGGGCAAGCTCTGTTTCTTCTTCTGCAACTTTCTCGGTTTTATAGAGCATTAAAATGCCATTCTGACTAAGCTCAAAATCAAATTCATCATTTTGCGCGATCTCATTATAAAGTTTGCTGCTTGCCAGGTTAAGATCCCTGATGGCTGCTGCAGAATAGTCAACATGTTTCTGGTTGGAATGTTTTAAAAATTTCAATCCCCAGGATATAAGTCTCGAATTGAGTGAAGGTTTTACATAAAACGGACTTTTACTGTCGAACATCCAGCGTATTCCCTGTGCTACAACTCCCGGAGCTGCCAATGGGGTAAAATGACTGGGTACAATCATGCCTGCATTGCCATAAGAACAATTGTTGCTAAGATCATTCTGCTCTAGAATCTCCACTTGCCATCCTTTCTGCAAAAGATAATACGCTGAGCTTAATCCTGCTATTCCTGCACCGATGATCAGTGCTTTTCCTTTATTCTGTGCCATATGCCTGTTACATTACCTGAAAACCCTGCCAGTAAGGATCTTCATCATCAATAATTATATGATTGTATCCGGTAATTCTTGCCCAGCCTTCTACTGACGGAATAATGGCTGGTCTCCCATCTAAAGTAGTAGTCTCTTCAATTCTCCCGATAAATCGGGAACCGATATAGCTTTCATGAATGAATTCTTCACCTTCCTTCAGTTTTCCTTTAGCATACCATTGCGCCATTCTTGCCGAAGTTCCCGTACCACATGGCGAACGGTCTAAAGCATTTTCACCCACCAATACTGCATTTCTTCCGCTGGCTTCAGGATCTGTGGGTTTACCCGTCCACTGAATGTGGCTTAATCCTTTAATGTGTTCAATTTCAGGATGGATGAACTGATACTTTTCATTGAGCAATTTTCTGATAAGTTTTCCATAATGAATGAGCTGGCTGGCCGTAAAATCAGAAATATCTCTGAAATTTTCCTGAGGATCTATAATCGCATAAAAATTTCCACCATAAGCAACATCGGCTCTTATTAATCCCAGATCCGGACATTCAACTTCCAGGTTTTCAGCATACAGGAAAGACTTTACATTCGTCAGTTTTACAGATTTTACTTTTTTTCCTTCCTGTACATAATCGATGAGGATAAGTCCTGCAGGTGTTTCAAGACGTAATTTTCCCGGGATTTTGGGAACAACAAGTCCTTCTTCAATAGCTATGGTAACCGTTCCGATGGTTCCGTGCCCGCACATGGGAAGACATCCGCTGGTTTCAATATATAAAACTCCGATATCGTTATTTTCATCTACAGGAGGATACAGAATACTTCCGCTCATCATATCATGACCACGGGGTTCAAACATCAATCCCTTTCTGATCCAGTCGTATTCTTCCATAAAGTGCAGCCGGCGTTCCATCATGGAATTTCCTTTTAAAATTGGGGCACCTCCTGCAACAAGACGTACAGGACATCCACAGGTGTGTGAATCTATACAAAAAAATGTTCTGTTCATGTGGTCTGTAATTTTAATGATCCTGAATTCACTGTTCCATCCACCATTCTGCTAATCTGTAATGGATTTTCATTCTTCAACTCATCCGGTAAGAATTCATCCGGCCAGTTCTGAAAGCAAACCGGACGGACAAATCGTTTCACGGCATCCGGTCCTACGGAGGTAAAACGGGAATCGGTAGTAGAAGGAAACGGGCCTCCATGCTGCATGCTGTACACCACTTCTACTCCTGTAGGCATTCCATTGAATAATAATCTTCCGCATTTATCTTTCAAAATAGTAATCAATGTACTGTTATCACGAACATCTTCATGGGTAGCTGCGATGGTAATGGTTAACTGTCCTTTTAGCTGGCGGGCAATTTGCATGAGATCTTCATCTGTTTCACATGCTACGACAATACCAAATGGACCAAAGACTTCTTCACTTAATACCGGATTATTCAAGAAATTTCCGGCACTGGTTTTTATCACGGTTGCGTTGCCCGAAGAACTTTCTGTTTCTGCTGATACAATGATTTCAACATCAGGCTGTTCTAATGCAATGCTTTTATTTTTTTCGAAATTGTCGAATATTCCTTTATGAAGCATTTTAACGGGAGCCACTTTTTGAATTTCTTCTTTTAATGTATTGATGAAACGGTTAAACGATTCTCCTTTCAATGCAATAAATACTCCCGGATTGGTACAAAATTGTCCTACACCCAGCGTTAAAGAAGTGATATATTCCTTTGCCAATGCTTCAGCTTTGGTTTCAAGCAGGTTTTGAAAGGCAAATACCGGATTGATACTTCCCATTTCTGCAAATACCGGAATAGGATTTTCACGGCGGCTGGCAATATCAAACAATGCTTTTCCGCCATTAAATGAACCTGTGAACGCAATAGCCCGGATATCCGGATGCTGGGTCAGATAAGCTCCGATCTCATAAGATGTTCCGGTAATATGGCTGAAAATTCCTTCAGGCCATCCGAAAGCTTTAACAACAGCGCTTATCGCATCCGCCATTATCTGTGAAGTCTGTGGGTGTGCCGGATGTGCTTTTATAATGACAGGACAGCCTGCACCGATAGCACTGGCAGTATCGCCTCCTGCAGTAGAAAATGCAAAAGGAAAATTACTGGCTCCGAAAACAACTACAGGGCCTATGCCTACGTTGTATTTCCGGAGATCTCCTTTTTGTTTTTCAGGCTGGGCAAGATCAATTCTGGCCTCCGTATAGATCCCGGCAGCAACAGCTTTTGCATAGCTTCTCCATTGTCCTGCTGTTCTTGCCTTTTCTCCGGTAAGTCTGGCTAATGGCAATGAAGTTTCAGCATGAGTAACTGTTAAAAGTTCTTCTCCCAAAGCTTCAATCTGATCCGCTACAGCATTCATAAATTCAGCCCGTTCATTGATGGTGGTGTTTTTCAGAAACCGGAAGGCTTCAACCGCCATCTGAATTCTTTTGTCTATATTTTGTGTTGATGTTTCTTCCATCATAGCTGTATTTCTGGAATTAATAATACCGGACGATTCACTCTGCCTTCTTCAATAATTTTTTGAATTCTTTCAGCTTCTTCTCCTTGAAGTTCAAGACGTGGAGCTCTCACATAAGGATTGCTTATCCCTTCCGCTGTTGCAGCAAGCTTGATATACTGGATTAGTTTAGGATGAATGTCAAGCTCAAGCAATGGCATAAACCATCTGTAGATGGCAACAGCTTTGTCGTATTCGCCTGTTTTAACATAGTTGTACATAGCCATGGTTTCATTAGGAAAGGCATCTACAAGACCTGCCACAAGGCCATCTGCTCCAAGCATCAGCGTTTCCAGACAAATTGTATCTACGCCTCCAAGAATTTTGATTCTTTTCCCAAAACGGTTGATCATTCTGGTTACATTCGCAAGATCTCTTGTTGATTCTTTGACAGCCTGAATAGTGGGATATTCAATAAGCTCCTCAAACATGTCAAGGGTGACATAAATTCCGTAATCTACAGGATTATTATAGATAAGGATCGGAAGATCTGTAGCCGTGGCCACTGCTTTGAAATATTCTACCACCTCGCGGCTGTCGGCTTTATAACGCATTGGAGGAAGTAACATTAATCCATCAGCTCCCAATTCTTTTGCTTTTTGGGCAAAATGAACCGCATTTTTGGTAGTATTTTCAGAAAGATTAAGAATGACAGGAATTCTACCCTGCGTTATTTTTCTTGCGTATTTCAGCAGTTCAAATTTTTCTTCCGTTTCCAACGCACTGGCTTCCCCTAATGTTCCTGCAAGGATAATTCCGTGAACTCCTGCTTTAATCTGGGCTTCTGTATTGACAGCAAACATTTCAAAGTCTATCTCACCCTCTTTTGTAAAAGGCGTTAATACAGCTGGATAAATACCTTCCCAGTTTAGTTTTGTACTCATATTAAATAATATTTATTCAAAACTAGGTGAATTTTAAAACGGAAAATGTTAATATTTTAATGTATTCTAACCGTATTTTAACATGTTGTTTTTTATTGCTGTATGGTAGCCTCTTTGTAGTGTTTCAGATATTCTTTAGGGGAATATTTCATAATGGATTTGAAAACCCTGTTAAAATTGGTAAGACTATTGAACCCACTATTGAAAGCCACAGAAGAAATACTGTACATGCTGCTGGCTGTTAAAAGTCTGCAGGCCCGCTGTACACGAAGCTCATTGAGATATTCAATATAAGTAATGCGGGTACGTTTTTTAAAAGAACGGCAAAAAGCCTGAGGAGTCATACAGGCTTCTTTGGCAATCAGATCAAGGGTAAGCTTATGTTGGGTGAAATTTTTCTTGATAAAAGTCTGGGCATCAATAATTCTTTTGTCTGTATCGGAAATATGATCAGGCAGTTTCTTTTCCGGAGATAAGGGAATATGCAGATGTCGGTTTTGCATAAGATGGTTTAAAATTCTTATAAAATCTATGATCTGATCTACACCTTTTGTTTTTTGTAAAGCCGCAATATTTTCTCCGATACTTTTTGTAAGCCTGGAAGCCACCTGGAATCCTACCTCTGAATGACTGATAAAGTTTTTAAGTTCTTCAAATTCCGGTAAGTCGAAAAATGCAGCGATCTTTTTATGAGGATCAAAAAAAATAGAGATGGAATGAACCTTCTGTTTTTCATTTTTTTCAAAATTACCTCTGAAAACATGGGATTGATTGGCTCCGAGATAGAAAATATCGCCCGCCTCAAAATTAAAGAGATTCTGTTCTATGGCCAGTGTTCCATGTCCTTTAAGGATCCACATGATCTGGGTTTCGGTGTGGCGGTGGAAATAAGGATAGAAATTAGGCATTATATCTTCCTGAATACGTATACTTTTGTTGGTATCGGCAGGAACAGAAAATTGCAAACTCTTCATCATAATATGAATGATTTACCGGTTATTAGATTAGCAAGGTTAAAATATTGCTGAAGATAAGCAAAATATGAACATTAAATATCGTATTAAAGTCCAAATTTTACATATTCTTATTTTTAATGAATAAAGTACTATAATACTACAAAATCGTAACTTTAAAGTTTTAAAATAAAAACTATTCATAATATGTTTTCAGCACAAACTTATCAAAAAAGAAGAGCAATATTACAGAAAAATGTATCCAATGGAATCTTATTATTTCTGGGAAATATAGAGAATCCTGTGAACTTTGAGCATAACCCTTATTATTTCCGTCAGGACAGTACTTATTTATATTACTTCGGGATTCAGGAACCCCGCATTGCAGCTATTACCGATATTGATGAAAATAAAACTATCATTTTCGGCGATGAGCTAAGTATAGATGAAATTGTATGGATGGGAAGGCAGGAAACCCTTAAGGAAAAAAGTCTGAAATCCGGTGTTCAGGAAACGTTACCTTACGCAGAACTTGCCCAATATATTGTAAAAGCACAGGCTTCTGGTAGAAAAGTGCATTACCTTCCTCCTTATCAGTCTTCCAATAAAATTTTGCTGGGAGATCTTCTTGGAATTAAAATTAAGGAATTGCAGCCTTCTGTCGAAATGATCAAAGCTATTGTGAAACAGCGTTCTATTAAAGAAGCTCAGGAAATTGTACAGATAGAACAGGCTGTAAATGTATCCAATGAAATGCATTTGCTGGCCATGCGTCTTGCGAAACCGGGAATGAAAGAATATGAAATTGCCAATGCTATCCAATATCTTGCCGCCAACAAAGAATGCCAGATGTCTTATCCTCCCATTGTAACGATCAACGGAGGTATTCTGCATAATCATTATCGTCTCAATACAATGAAAGAAGGCGATCTTTTCCTGAACGATTCCGGAGCAGAAACTTCAATGGGATATGCAGGTGATCTTACCAGAACCTTTCCTGTAGGCAAAACGTTTACAACAAAGCAGAAGGAAATGTACGAAGTGGTTCTGAATGCTTTTAATCAAGCCCAGAAGCTTTTGAAACCGGGAGTAAGGTTTAAAGATATCCACCTGAAAGCAGCACAACATCTGGTAGAAGGACTTGTCGATCTTGGACTGATGAAGGGAAATCCCGAAGATGCTGTAAAAAAACACGCTCATACCCTGTTTTTTCAGTGCGGATTGGGACACATGATGGGACTTGACGTACATGATATGGAAGACCTCGGGGAACAATATATTGGCTATACTGAAGAAGAACCAAAAGATACCAAAACATTCGGATTGAAATCTTTACGTCTAGGAAAAGCTTTGGAATCCGGTTTTGTAGTGACAGTTGAGCCGGGTATTTATATGATTCCGGAGCTGATTGACATGTGGCAGGCTGAAAATAAAAACGCAGACTTTATTAATTATGATAAAGTAAATGAATACCGTAATTTCGGTGGAATCCGTGTAGAAGATGATTTCCTGATTACGGATGACAGTTACAGACTTCTGGGGAACGGATTGATCAAATCCGTTGAAGACATTGAAAATTACAGAGCTGAACATCTGGCTTAATTCAAATTATATTTATGAAGAACATAAAAAAACTAACAGCTATTGCATTGTATTTCCTGTGTTTGTCACCATTGGCGGCACAGAAGACACAATGGACTCCCGATGGCAATGCTTATTATTCATTTACTAAAAAAGGGGTTGAAATTGTTGATCTATTGCATCCCGGAAAAGATCAGACGCTTTTAAACAGTAGTGAACTGATTCCTGCCGGAAGTTCCAATGCTCTGCAGGTACAGAGTTTTCAGGTGTCTCCTGATGGAAAAAGCCTGTTGCTATTTGCCGATACCAAAAAAGTATGGAGGGATAATACCCGTGGAGATTACTGGATTTTCAATAAAAACACAAAAAAACTGATCCAGCTTGGAAAAGGTTTGCCGGCTTCATCGTTAATGTTTGCAAAATATTCACCTGACGGAAAAAAGGTAGCATATGTTTCTAAGCATAATATCTATATTGAGGATCTTTCAAATAATCAGATCAGTAAAATTACGAATGATGGTACCGACAGAATGATCAATGGTACTTTTGACTGGGCGTATGAAGAAGAATTCGGAACGCAGGATGGTTTCAGATGGTCTCCGGACGGCAGGAAAATTGCCTACTGGAAAATGGATGCCCGAAGTACCAGGAATTTCCTGATGATCAATAATACGGATAGCCTGTATTCGTTTACCGTTCCTGTAGAATATCCGAAAGTTGGAGAAAATCCTTCAGGATGCAGCATCTGGTTTTATGATCTGGCTTCCCAATCAACAAAGAAAGCTGATATAGCAGGTGATGAAGTACAAAATTATATTCCTAGAATGGAATGGGTGCTGGATTCCAGATCGGTCATTCTTCAGCAGCTGAACAGAAAACAGAATCAAAGTAAAATTATTGTTGCAGATGCGGATTCCGGAAGCAGCAAAACCATTCATACAGAAACAGAAACAGCATGGATTGATATAAAATCCCGATGGAATGATAATGATCCAAGCGGCTGGGACTGGATTGAAAATGGGAAAGAATTTTTATGGCTGTCTGAAAAAGACGGATGGAGACATATTTATAAAATAGATATGAGCGGTAAAGAAACATTGATCACAAAAGATGCTTTCGATGTTATCAAACCTGAATTTTTTGATGTTCCCAATAAACTGATCTACTTTTTGGCTTCTCCAGATAACGCTACTCAGAAATATCTGTATAAAGTAAGTATGAAAGGTGGAAAAGCTCAAAAAGTAACGCCTGAAGCTTTTAAAGGTTCTAACCAATATACGATTTCACCCAATGGAAAAATCGCTATGTTTACCAATAACAGTGTGAATGCCATTTCCATTGGATCTGTGATATCGCTTCCCGATCATAAAGAACTGGTTGCTGCCAAAAGATCTGCAAAAGCCGACCCGGCAAGATCTAAAGCAGAATTCTTCCAGATTACAACACAGGATGGTGTTACAATGGACGGCTGGGTAGTAAAACCTAAAAATTTTGATCCCAATAAAAAGTATCCTGTTGTTTTTACAGTGTATGGAGAACCGGGATCACAAACCGTTACCGATAACTTCTACACAGGCTGGAATTATTTATATACAGGTGATATGGCAGAAGACGGCTATTTATACGTGTCCCTTGAAAACCGTGGAACTCCTTCTCCAAAAGGACGGGAATGGAGAAAATCTATTTACCGGAAAATAGGACAGCTCAATATCCGTGATCAGGCAATGGGAGCTAAAGCTTTATTCGCAAAATGGCCTTATATCGATACTTCAAGAGTTGCCGTATGGGGCTGGAGCGGCGGAGGTTCTTCTACCCTGAACCTTTTAGGACAATATCCTGATATTTACCAGACAGGAATTGCAATTGCACCCGTTGCCAATCAATTATTCTATGATAATATCTACCAGGAACGCTATATGGGTCTCCCACAGGAAAACAGAGAAGATTTTGTCAACGGTTCTCCGTTGGCCTATGCTAAAAACTTAAAAGGAAATCTTCTGCTGGTTCACGGAACGGGAGATGATAATGTACACTACCAGAATACGGAAGTATATATTAATGAACTGGTAAAATATAACAAACAGTTTCAGCTGATGTCTTATCCTAACCGTACCCATTCTATTGATGAAGGAGAAGGAACATCACTGCATCTTGCTACCATGTTTACAAAATACCTGAAAGAACACTGCCCTCCGGGAGCAAGATAAAATAATGAAAGTCTCACATGGATGTGGGACTTTTTTATTTTCAATACATTTGATGCCAATAAAAATTCCCCGGATTACTCCAGGGAAAATAAGTGTCAAAACCTATAATTTTTTATAGTGGTGTGAAATGATGTACCTGAAAAATAACAATGGATGTGCCAAATTAGTCACTGTTTTATGAAATCTGACTTTTTGTGGTACCTTTTTAATTTCAGCTTCGTATTCTTCTGTTTTTACAGGATTATCATTACATTTGAATGAATAATTTCCAACATCATTCATGAAACTACCACTCTCCTACTATTCCAATCAGGATGTTCTTTTTCTGGCCCGGGATCTTTTGGGAAAAGTACTTTTTACAGAGTTCAATGGTGAAAAAACAGCAGGAATCATTGTAGAAACAGAAGCTTATTTTGGCGTGAAAGATAAAGCTTCGCATGCCTATGGCGGCAGACGGACAAACCGTACTGAAACGCTCTATAGCCATGGCGGAGTTTCTTATGTTTATTTATGCTATGGAATTCACCATCTTTTTAATGTAGTAACATCCGTGGAAGATGAGCCTCATGCAGTACTCATCAGAGCTGTTGAACCTCTGGTAGGAAAAGAAATTATGGAGCATAGAAGAAATATGCCTGCCTCTAAACCTGCTATTTCTGCAGGTCCCGGATCAGCTGCCAAAGCGTTAGGTATTGACCGGTCCTTTAACAAAAAAGAGCTCACCGGTCATGAAATCTGGATTGAAGATCACGGTATTTCTTATCCTCCGCATGACATTATTGCAGGTCCCCGGATAGGTGTTGCCTATGCGCAGGAGGATGCGCTTTTACCCTGGCGCTTTTTTGTGAAAGGAAATAAATATGTGAGTAAACCTAATAAAGCATAGTGAAAGAGAAATTATTTTTATACAATAATTCAGACTTCTTTTTTTTGCAGGGTTACATAATTTATGAGATTGATTATTGCATTACTCATTGAAGTAAGTGTTGTAGGGCTAAACTTTAATCAAAAAAAAATTGGCTTAAGACATGAGTCATAAGCCAAAACATTATTCAACATTCGAATAATAAACCAACCACATTTTATTGTATTATTGCTTTTCGCCTTCAAAATAAAAAGCTACCTCATTTTCGGATGCTTTCTGAGTGCTGATCTGAAGTGATTTTGATGAAATCATGTAGTTAAAACTACCCTGGCTGTCATTGCCCGAAACACTTACTCCAGCAGAATTGGTAACATTGATGGTTTTAGAGGTTGCTGTTGAATAAGCTTCACCTGATTTAGGCTGCACTTTAACATGGGCATCATCTGTCTTTGAAACATTAACTATTGCATTGTAATAATCTTGCCCCTGAATTTTCATAGTTCCTTTGAATACTCCTGTTGCTACTTCAATGCCATGTGAACCGGGAGCCGGATCATCATCATCACTGTTTTTACAACTGAAGAAAATACTTCCTAAAGCCAACATTAAAAAGAATCTGCTCATTAGTTTCGAAATTCCGATTACTTTCATAATTCAAATATTTATTATTTACAGTTTCAAAGATGTACAAATGAATATGAACCGGAAAAAAATAGCTATAAATGGGCAATTTTTATCTACCAACTGTTTTTTGAAATAATATAAAAAGCCTGCATTATACAGGCTTAAGGATACAAAATAATCGATATGAAAAAGGAAGATATTAAGGATTTTGTTCATTTAATGGCTATCCCAAAATACTTTGGTGGTAAGCCTATCTCCTCCAATTGCCGTGGCAGCTTTGGCATAATTGGATCCATTAGTCGTTGCTTCTAAGGTGGGATACTGCAGCCTTACCGGAACTTTCCCTTCTGCATTGGTAATAGCTGTAGGTGGTGCCTGTAGCGCTGGATAATCCAAACGACGGTAAAAGTTCCAGGAAACCACCGGATGATTGTACATGGCTACCCAGGCCTGTTCTCCGATAGATTTCTTCCAGTTGGAAGCGTTATAAGGATTGTTTGTTAGATATGTTTGAGCATCCTGATCAGAAAAACCCCATTCACGGAACGAAACCCTAACTGCATTTTTATATAAAGTTTCCGGACTGCCTCCTATTCCAAACCTGGCTGCTGCTTCAGCAAGATAAAAAGCCACTTCCGTATGCGTCATCAGATTTCCTGGAGTTATAGGAGTATAAGCAAAAATTCCTGGTGCTGAAAATGCAGAAAACTCCCCCGCCAAACCTATGACCTGTCCTATATATTCTCCGTCTACATCCTGAAAATATTTTGTTATCCTTGGATCTGAGGTCATATTCATAAAATCAATAAAGGGTTTTCCTCCAAAAAAGTCATCCCTTCCGCTGTTCACAAGGTTTTCATACAATGGACTGAAATTGGGAGTCTCCGCCAGATACCGGAAAAGACCATTTTGAGATTCATCTGTAATAATACCTCCTGTAATTGCTGTATTTACTGTAGACTGTGCCAACGTTGGATTGATATCTGAAAGCGCAATTCCCAGTTTTAAAAGCAGTGAATTTCCAAACTTTTTCCATTTTCCAATATCACCGTTGTAAAGAATATCACCCGATCCGAAGGTTCCAGCTCCTTCCTCCAAATTATTAAGATCTGTTTTCAGTCTGCTGATCAAACTTTCATAAATCTGTCTGTCATCGTCATAAGCCGGAAGAGGAAATTGATGATGATTGAGTGCCTGACTGTACGGAATATCCCCAAAAGTATCTGCTAATGTCTGAAATGTATATACCGATAGAATATCTATAACAGCCAGCTGGTTTTTCTTCTTTGCGGGCCATGTATTCAGCTCTGATGGTCCAGGTTGGTATTGTTCCACAAGTTCTTTTGCTTTGTTCAGATTGTTGAGGACATTCACATAATTATCTCCCCATATATTGTTGGAAACATTTCTTGCCGTAAAGTTATAGTTACTTTCGTTCACATATGTGGTCTCCTGCCAGTACTGCATGATAAGACGGAAATTATTTTCATTAACACTTGGAGTCGTCATATAATCGCTCAATTCCTTTTCTGCATAGGTAAGAAGAGGTTCCGGGGACATGTTATAAGCTACATGAGGATCAAGATTGACATCTTCGGAAGTACATCCTGCCAGGAATAAAGCCAGAAATGAACTTAATATAATTGTATTTTTCATTGTTATTGTTTTTAAAAATTAACTTTCACATTGAAGGCAAAATTTCTGGTAGCAGGCATAACTCCGGACTGGTATCCCTGGATACTTCCCGATGAAATCCCTGCTTCAGGATCTGAATAAGGAAGGTTTTTATGAATGATCCAAAGGTTACTTCCTGTAAATCCCACAGTAAGATTCTGAATGCCGGTGTTTCTTAGAAAATTGGTATTAAAAGTATAAGAAACAGATAATTGACGGAGTTTTATAAAGCTTGCATCATACACAAAAGCAGCAACAGGAGGATCAGTTCCCAATGTCTGGCTGGACATAGACTTGTCAAGTCTGACCGTATTTGGAATATAAATTCCCGGATTATTTGGATCCTGCATCACTCCGGGTAAAATAACACCACCTCCGTTATCCAGTGTATTTCTGATAGGGTTTCCAAGGTCATTTAGTCCGACGGAATCAGGATAAAGTCCGGTTCCATATCCATAATACTGGTCTAATGAGAATATTTTTCCTCCTTTTCGCCAGTCAATCTGAAAACTTAGATTAAAATTTTTATAGGTAAAAGAATTGGTTAGTCCAGCGATAAAATCAGGTTGAAAACTTCCAAGATTGTGATCAGAATCATCAGTATGAAGATAGGCTCCGTTTTTCCCTACAATTTTATTCCCATTCGGATCATAGACAAAATCTGCACCCCAGATGCTTCCATATTCTTTATTGAGAGGTGCATTGATACTGATACCTCCCTGTAATGTACCGATGGTTATATTTTCAATACCTTCCCGGAGTGCAGTTACTTTGGTTTTAGGATTGGACCAGTTGAGCATTACATCCCAGTTGAAATTATTGAATTTTAGCGGTGTGATATTTAAAGACAATTCAATTCCTTTTGTGGTTAACTCTCCCGTATTTTGAATTTTTGCTGCTGAACCCGTTGCTAAAGATACAGGAAGCGGAAGAATCTGGTTAAATGCAATATTCCTGAACCAGGAAAGATCAAATCCTAATCTGTTTTTGAAAAACTGCATATTGGTTCCTATTTCAAAATTCTTCAGTTTTTGAGGCATAAGGTCGGCATTTCTTAAAGTTGTATTATAAGAGTAAACCGGGTTGTTAGCAAAAGAAGCCTGTGGAATAAACCGGTTTATTAATTGATCTGCGCCAGTGTCCGAGCCAACTTCCGCATAGGCAGCCCTAAACTTTCCGAAACTTAGCCATTCTTTTTTTAGCAAACTGGAAAATACCATACTTGCTGAAACGGAAGGATAATAATATGCTTCTTTCCCTTTGGGCAACGCTGTAGATTGGTCTCTTCTGAAAGTTCCTTCCAGATAATAGGTATTTTTATATCCTACAGAAGCCTGAATAAAAGCTCCGTAAATATATTTTGAAGTATCTGTAATCAAAGGCTTTGCCGGGGTTGCCGCGGAATTGGAAATGGTATAAAGTCCTGGAATATAAAGTCCGCCGGATGTTGTCTGTGCATTGGAATAGCTGGTTTGTACATTAATATTTCCACCCAAAAGAACCTGAAGATTGAGGTTTTCGACAATGTTCTTTTTATACGTAGCTATGAGATCATAATTGGTTTCTGTAAAGCGCAGATTGGTCACTGCATATCCGGAAGGCTGTTCTATTGGATTGAAACTGAAAAAAGCAGGAATAGAACCGGCAGCTCTTCTTTCTTCAGTAATCATATTGTATCCGTCCGTACCTACTCTAGCCAGTATATTCACCTCTTTGGAAAGATCATAGCTCATACTGAAATTTCCTGCAAAGCGTTCTCTCTTATCATTCTGGTAATTCTTATATCTCGTAAAATAAGGATTATCCCAATAAGCGGGTGACAGGTTCACAGGATTTTTCATATTCCAGGTATAATTCTTATTAAAAGTATCAAAGAGATATTTCTGATATTGAATATCTACATTTGTTGCCCACCATTGTCGGAAATTTCCTATAATATTGTCACCATACCCTGTGGAATTTCTTCCTTTGGTACTTTGTACAATATAATTGGCAAAAATGCTAGCTGTAAGATTATCTGTAATTTTATAAGAAGCATTTCCCCCCAAATTATTTTTGACCAGATAAGAATTCGGCATAATATCCGTTGCACTGGTGTTGGTATAGCTTAGTCTGAAGGAAGCCCGGTCATTAGCCCCGCTGAATGCGATATTATTGGTTCGGTTAGTAGCTTTATCAAAAAAGGTAATAGGACCGTTTTTAGCCATTACCCATGGAGTCTGTCTTCCAAAATTATGAGAGTCAGGAATAAACGCATCATATTGCCATACTGAAAGATTAGGGTCATAAGGAACTCCGTAAGAAGCATCATTCCAGAAATAAACCAGTGAGCCGTTTTGATAAGGGATTAAAGTATTTCCCAGGTATCCCTGTCCATACTGGGTCTGGTATTCAGGAAATGTGGATTTATCAATGGAAGAAACAGACAAGCTCCCACTATACTCGAGGCCAATCCCCTGTTTGTTCTTTTTACCTTTTTTGGTAGTGATGATAATGGCGCCGTTTTGAGCTCTTGAACCATATAAAGCAGCGGCAGCGGCACCCTTGAGTACATTCACTGTCTCAATATCATTGGGGTTGATATCTGAAACAGGGCTGCCATAATCATACCCGTTGAATCCATTTTGTTGAGCAAGAGAATTAATATTTCTGTTGATGATCGGAACACCATCTACTACAAAAAGTGCCTGATTGTCCCCCAGGATAGATTTGTATCCCCGGGACACTGCATCCACGGAGCCACCAAAATTAGTTGATTGTCTGATCTCAAGCCCGGCCACTTTTCCAGATAAATTGTTCATAAAATTGGTTGTGGGATTTCTGGTGAGGTCCTCTCCTTTTACTTCCTGTGTAGAATATCCCAGCGATCTTTTTTCTCTTTTTATGCCTAAAGCAGTTACCACGATACCTTCTATATTTTTAGTGGTAAGTGTGTCCTGCTTTCCCTGGCTGAAATAGGTTTCGCTTCCTATGAAAAAAGCGACTCCCACACTTAAAAGCTTTAACTTGTATTTCATAATTATTAATTTTTTTAACGTATTGTTAATCAAAATTCAACAATTGGTGAAGAATACAGTGAAAGGAATATATCAACGGCAGGCTAAGATCTACTAAAATTCTAAGTAATAAAGGATTAACTATCTACAACGGACCAGTATCTGAAAAATTTTGAAGTTTTCTAATAATCTTCTTTAGAGAATCGGGATGAAATTCAAGAGCTTTGATGTTGGTTTTAAAGTTCAATCAATGGTTTATAAGTTCTCCCCACAGGCAGCTTTTTTCCATTCACCTGAATAATATTGGCAGATTTTACTTCTATTTTTGGCCGGGAAATAATATAGGATTTGTGGATACGGACAAACATTTTGGGATTCAACGCTTCTTCTATTTTACTGATGGGCATTTTAAAAGTGAGAGTTTCCGTTTTTGTATGAATATTAATGTATTCTCTTAAACTTTCGATGTAAAAAATATCCTGAAGAACAATTTTAACCTTCTTTTTACCACTGTTCAGGAATATAAAATCGCGTTCAGAAACTTCGAGTAATGCATCTTCTGCTTCCATTAAATGCTTGAATTTATCAATAGCAGTCAGAAAGCGGTCATATGGAATGGGTTTCATCAGATAATCCGTGATATCAAGCTCATAGCCTTCTACTGCATATTGATGATACGCTGTTGTAACAATTACAAAAGGAGGATTTTTTACTTTCCTTAGAAAATCAAAACCTTTTAGAACCGGAAGATGAAGATCAAGAAACATTAAATCTACATCATGAATACTTAAAAGACTGCTGGCATATACTGCATCTGCACATTTTCCTACCAGATTCAGTTCCTGATCCCGTAATATAAAATTTTCAAGAATTTCTGCTGCAATAGGTTCGTCTTCTACGATAATGCAATTGTATTTTTTAGAGGCTGATGGTGTCATGAAAATCAATGGTTAAAGTTACAGTATAGCGGTTGCTCTCATCTTCCACGGAAAGCGTATGTTTTGGATAAAGAAGTTCAAGCTGTCTCCGGATATTTTTCAGTCCTATTTTGGTGGAATTTTCATGAGATTTTTCCTGTCTGGAATTTTCTACAAGGTAAGTAAGATTTCCGTTCTTTAAATGAATATCAACGGTAATAAATGCTTCTCCCAGACTTTCAGAAACGCCATGTTTAAAGGCATTTTCTACAAACTGTATCAATATCAGGGGTGAAATTTCCTGTGAAGGATTATCAATATCTTCAGAAAAATTCACAGTCAGCTGATGGTACCGGATCTTCTGAATCTGTATAAAATCTTTAATATTTTCAATATCCTTGGCTATAGAAATGTTTTTTTCTGCAGCTTCATAAATATTATACCGCATTACTTTGGAAAGCTGCAGAATAACATCGGGTGTTTCGTCTGCTTTTTTAAGAGCCATTCCGTAGATATTATTGAGGGTATTGAAAAGAAAATGGGGATTGATCTGTGCTTTCAGCATAGTAAGTTCCTGATCCAGTTTTTCTGACTTTAACTGAGAGATCTGTTCTTTGAGTATATTTTTCTGCCGGGTAATTTCAACCCCGAAAATAAGACCTGTCATAAAAATAAGATCCATGAAAGAATTGAAAGCCACATAACCATTGATAAATCCGGAGACCTGCTTGCCGTCCAATGTTTCAATAACACCATAGATATCAGGATATATGATAAAATGTGTTACAAAACGATGGCCAAAGACAGCTGCTGTTACAATGAAAATATAGAGAATATATTTAAAAACAAATTTAAGATTAACCTTTTCATATACATACAGCAACACATAGGCTAACGGAATTTTAACCAAAAAATAACAGAGTTCCAGCATAAGGGCATTCTGAAGCCTTATCTGCCATTTGAAATCAGGAAACTGATACCTGGACCAGTAAAAGTCGAGGTAAACTTCCAGCGTATAATACAAGATCCAAAAAAGCAAATGAATCCGCCATTTAGATTGACTGTCTGATTTCAAGCTTATGATGATTTAAAAGTACAAAGTACCATTTATTAACCCAAATATAAACATATAAGTCTATCAAATGAAGCCAAAAATCTACAAACTGTTTCTTCTGAATCATTTTACGTGGCAAAGATTCTGGAATAGGTTAACTCTTATTTTTATTCATAAAATATAAAGAGACTTCAGGATACATGAGATTGAAAAAGCAGAAGATCAGCAGGACATTGAATTCGATCCCATTGGTTCCGCCTCCTACTACAAACCAACCATTTTGCCAGTGAACATAATAAATCCCGGAAATAAAAATGAGAATATTACAGACCGCTACAGGCTTGATACATTGGTCAATCCAGAGTAAAGGCACTGATAAAAGATGAGTCAGTTTTATGGCCCAGGCTATATAAATTCCTGCAGGGCTGAAACCCAATCTGTCCAGATAAGCATGTCCGAAATCATTCACATCCCCACTGAAAATAGAAATCACACTATGCATCAGTAATATCACTGAAAGTGCCAAACGAAGGTAAAAACTCTTTTTCATAGAAACAAAATTAATATGTGAAAACATACACTTATCATTTTGTATATCAACAACTTTGAAAAAGGTATAAAAGTTTTAGTTTCAGCATAAATTGCAATTTTTATTATTGAGATCTATTGTATGCAATATTAAATCTTTTTAATATTTCAATATAAAGTGATTTAATAAATACAATTTAGTATATTTACATTCAGATAAGACATAATAATGAATTTCCCCATAATCAGTAATCGGTCTTCATAAGATATTTTACATGGTTATAAAACGATTCTAAGACACAAATGCTTCTATCTTTTTCAACTAAAAAGAGTGGTAAATAACTTACCACTCTTTTATATTATAACCGGAAAAATAACTTGTTTTAATTCTGTGTCAAATTTTTCTTAATAAAATCTTCCAGTTCCTGGCCATGAAGGTTTTTAGCTATAATCGTTCCCTGTCCGTCAATAATAACATTAAAGGGAAGCTCATCTACTTCATACAGTTTTGCTACAGGGCTTTTCCAGAATTTTAAATCGCTGATCTGTATCCAGTTGATCTGAAACCTGTCGATTGCTTTCTGCCAGCTTTCCTTATTCTTGTCTAAAGAAACGCCCACTATTTCAAACTGATTTTTTTTAACCTGCCCGGAATAAGTGTCATACATTGTTTTCAGTTGAGGTTGTTCTTCTACGCAGGGTGCGCACCAGGTTGCCCAGAAGTCGATCAGAACCAGTTTCCCTTTTAATGCTGAAAGAGAAAATGAAGTTCCATCTGCCTTTGTCATTGTTATTTCAGGAGCTTTCTTCCCTACTTCTATGGTGTTCTGGGCAGAAATATATCCTGAAAACAGTATGAAAAATAATATTGTTAAAGAGTTTTTCATATTAATCATTTGTAGGATAATTTTTATCCAGCCAATCTGTTTTGATGTTTTTCGGAAGGTTTAAAAGCTTTGCATTTTTGAAGCCCAATTCCATTAACAATGCAAATGCAGGACGAATATTAGGACATTTTACAAAAGGACAGCAGCCACAATAGATCACAATTTCTCTGTTCTTAGGAATATCTTTAAGATAATTTCTCAGTTTTTCCAGGTTTTCAGGTTCATGAGTCGGTCCGATGTCTACAGAACCCTTCACAATAGCTTCAGGTCCTACTGAAATGATGACCAGATCGTTTGTTTTTTGATTTTCAATTCTGGAAGCCAGTAATGCCGGATCCATCAGCTGGCTGTCTTTCCATGGATCCTGTTTTTGCTGTGCCTGACTGAATATGGAACAAACCAGGCAGGCAATGATAAACAAATACTTCATTCTTCTATTTTTCACAAAGATAAGTTGAAAAGTTCAGAGTTCAGGGCTGATTACTCAAAGCAGGCTTATTTAAATTTTTAATTTTAAACCCGATTCCGAATAATTTTATACATTTATCTAACGTATTGTTGAATCAAAACACGCTTAACAATGAAAGAAAAATTCCAGCCTGATACAATTATTATCGGAACCGGACTGGCAGGGCTTACCGCGGCGATGGAAATTACCAATGCCGGAAAAAAAGTATTGCTTCTGGATCAGGAAACAGAGCAGAATATCGGCGGACAGGCATTCTGGTCATTTGGAGGATTATTTCTGATTAATTCCCCCCAGCAAAGAAGAATGGGAATTAAAGATTCTTATGAGCTGGCACTGCAGGACTGGAAAGGTACCGCTGGTTTTGATCGTCCGGAAGATTACTGGCCCCGCCAGTGGGCTGAAGCTTATCTGAAATTTGCTGCCGGTGAAAAGTACGATTATATTTCCAAACTGGGAATCAGGCTGATGTTTATGGTGGGCTGGGCAGAGCGTGGTGATGGTTCGGCAACGGGTCATGGAAATTCCGTACCCCGTTTTCATGTGAGTTGGGGAACAGGCACAGGCGTGGTAAAACCCTTTGTAGAAAAAGCTTACAAAGCTCAGGAAAAAGGACTGCTTCAGATGAAATTCAGACATCGGGTAACTGAATTGATAGAGGAAAACGGCAAAATGAAAGGCCTTAAAGGAGATATTCTGGAAAATGATAACCAGGAAAGAGGTGCTGCAACGAACAGGAATGTCATCTCTGCATTTGAGTATACAGCGCCTAATATTATCATTGCTTCAGGAGGAATTGGTGCCAATCATGAGCTGGTAAGAAAAAACTGGCCGGAAAGATTGGGAAAAGCACCTGAAAATATGGTCTGTGGTGTTCCTGCTTATGTGGATGGAAAAATGATAGGCATTGCAGAGCATGCCGGTGCTCACATCATTAATCCAGACAGGATGTGGCACTATACGGAAGGGATACAAAACTGGAATCCTATCTGGCCCAATCACGGAATCCGCATATTGCCCGGGCCTTCATCATTATGGTTTGATGCAAAAGGAAAACGTCTCCCCGCTCCTTTTCTTCCGGGATTTGATACGCTGGGGACTTTACAATATATCCAGGAAACCGGATTTTCTTATTCCTGGTTTATTCTTACCCAGAAAATTATTAAAAAAGAATTTGCTCTTTCAGGTTCGGAACAGAATCCGGATATCACCAATAAAGATTATGCTCTTTTTCTGAAAAGGATTTTTGGTAAAAAAGCACCCGGACCGGTAGAGGCTTTTAAAGAGCACGGAAAAGACTTTATTGTATCAGATAACCTGGAAGATCTGGTTAAAAGAATGAATGAACTGGCTGGAAATAATCTCCTGAAATATGAAAAGATAAAATCACAGATTGAAGCCAGAGACCGCGAACTCAACAATAAATTTTCAAAAGACACCCAGATAAATTATATCCGGAACACCCGGAATTATTTAGGAGATAAACTCGGGCGTGTAGCGGCTCCCCACAAAATTTTAGATCCTGAAAACGGACCTTTGATTGCTGTACGTCTTACTATTTTAACCCGTAAAACTTTGGGCGGAATAAAAACTAATTTGAATGGCCAGGTATTGAGGGAGGATGACAGCGTCATTGAAGGATTATATGCTGCCGGAGAAGCAGCTGGCTTTGGCGGCGGCGGAATGCATGGCTACAGAGCTCTGGAAGGAACATTTTTAGGAGGCTGCATCTTCTCTGGAATGAAAGCGGGAAAATATATTGGCGGACTTTAAAAAACTAAATAATAGTATTGAACATGAGCAGTTATTTTGATCATAAAGTCATTTGGATCACCGGTGCATCGTCAGGCATTGGAGAAGCTTTAGTGAAAGAGCTTTCCAGGAACAGCAATGCAAAAATTATTCTTTCTTCCAGAAAAGAAGAACAGCTTCATTCTGTAGCTGAAAATGCCGGCCTGAGTACAGATCGGTATGCGGTCATTCCTTTAGATCTTAAAAATTATAAGGAAATGCCAGCCATTGCAGCGAAGGCAGCTGAGAAGTTTGGAAAGATTGATATTCTTATTAATAATGCCGGATTGTCACAACGGTCGTTAGCCATGGAAACAGATATTGAAGTAGATAAACAGCTTATCGATACTGACTATATCGGAACAGTGGCACTTACTAAAGCAGTTGTACCTTATATGATTGAAAATAAAGGAGGACAGATTGTTGTTGTATCCAGTCTTATGGGAATTTTTGGAGCTCCTATGAGAAGCGGATATGCAGGCGCAAAACATGCTTTACACGGTTTTTTTGATGCATTTCGGGCAGAATTATTCAACCAGAATATTAAGATTACGATGATCTGCCCGGGTTTTATACAGACCGATATTTCTATTAATGCAGTCACCGGAGATGGTTCATTACAGGGCACGATGGATGATGCTACGAAGAATGGCATGCCTGTAGATATCTTCGCCAAAAAAATGCTTTATGCCATAGAGAAACAGAAAAGACAGAAAGCGATAGGTGGTAAAGAAGTGATGGCTGTTTACCTGAAACGATTTTTTCCAGGCCTATTGGCAAAAATAATCCGTAAAGCAAAGGTAGTATAAAGAAAAGCCCGATTCAGGAAAGAATCGGGCTTTTGAGTTAGTTAACGATAATGGTTACCTTCATTTACTCAGGAACCTGCGCCTTTTCATAAATCAGTCCCTCATTTTTTAATTCTTTCCAGAATTCGGCAGGAATATTGGTTTGCAAGGCATTCATATTATCTTTCACCTGCTCAGGCTGGCTGGCACCGGGAATAATGGAAGCGAATTCATCAGCGGCCAGTACAAAATGCAGTGCGGCATCAATAAGGCTTATATTGTATTTTTCAGCAAGAGAACTCATTTTTTTCCGCTTTTCATACATTCCTTTTGGAATTACATCTTTATAATTATAACGTTCTCTTCCTGCTATATATCCTGAATTATACCCTGCTCCCGAAACCAGTTTTACCCCAGCATTTTTAACAGTCGGAAGAAGGCGGTCCACAGCATCTTCGTGTTCAAGAATAGAATATTGTGTGGCCGAAAGACAGATATCCGGATCAGCAGATTCAATACAGTCTAAAATAGGTTCTATCTTATTAACACCCATTCCCCAGGCTTTTATTACTCCTTGATCACGAAGCTCAGAAAGTATCTTAAAAGCACCGTTTCTCGCCTGCTTCAGAAAATAAGGATAACGATCTCCTACCTGATCTTCAGAAAGGTCATGGACATAAACAATATCAATATGACTCAATCCGGTTCTTTGAAGGCTGTCTTCAATAGATTTCTGTACGGCGTCGGCTGTATAATCATGCAGGAAGTCGTAATCAAGAGGTTTTTTCCACATGGTTGGAGGAACATCAGATTCAGGAACCTGATGAAAAAGCCTTCCTACTTTGGTTGAGAAAATAAAGTCATCCCTGTCTTTATCTTTAAGGAAATTTCCAAATCTCCGTTCACTTTTGGTCAATCCGTACCATGGAGAAGTATCATAATACCGGATTCCGATATCCCAGGCTGCCTGCAGTATTTCATGAGCCTGTTCATCTGTAATATTTTCAAAAGCTGTTCCTATTGCTACACCCCCTATCCCCAGTTGGTGCTTTTCGGTTAAAATGTGTGATTTCATATATGAAATATTTAAAGTGTTGGATGATCAGTAAAGTACAAACATCGTGCTGGCACTGAATGAAACGTTAAAAAGAAAATACCTGTTGAAACCTGAAATTCTTAATGAGAGCTAATATTAAGGCTGTTTTGGCAATTTATAGATTATGTTAAATATTTGTTTTGTCGTTCTTTTGGTCTTGTTATTGAATGAAATTCAGTACACCATTTGAAATAATCACATACTATGAAAAAGCATATTCTAATCGTAGGAGGAGGATTTGCGGGCATCAACCTTATCAAATCTCTCAGAAATGATAAAAGGTTCAGAATAACTCTGGTTGATAAAAACAATTATCATTTTTTCCCGCCACTTATCTATCAGGTAGCTACTTCGTTTATAGAAGCTTCCAATATCAGTTATCCTTTCAGAAAACTGTTTTCAAACAATAAAAATGTGAAATTTCACATGGGCAGCCTTCTCAGGGTAAATCCTGAAAATAAGACCATAGAAACTGATACGGGGATTCTCAGTTATGATTATCTGGTACTGGCATTAGGGACAGAGACTAATTTTTTTGGAATGGAAAATGTAAAGAGATGTTCGCTTCCGATGAAAAATATAGAAGAAGCACTCTATCTGAGGAATCATATTCTGCTGACTCTGGAAGAAGCCGCTAGAAATAAAGACATTAAAGAAGCCGAAAAACTTCAAAATATCGTGATTGCCGGAGGTGGACCTACAGGAGTAGAACTGGCAGGAATGCTTGCGGAAATGGGAAAATATATAGCCCAGAAAGAATATCCGGAAATCAAACTGGGACTTTCCAATCTTTATCTTATTGATGCTTTACCTACTTTACTTTCGCCTATGAGCCAGCTGGCCCAGAAAACGGCCTATGAGAAGCTGAAAGAATTAGGAGTGAAAATCCTTTTGAATGTATCTGTAAAAGATTATAAAGACTGTAAAGTCATTCTGAGCGATGGAAATTCTATTGAAACAGAAACCCTGATCTGGACTTCCGGTGTCATTGGAAAAGAAATCCCCGGTCTGCCGGAAGAAACTATCGGGAAAGGCAGACGAATATTGGTGGATGACTATAATAAAGTAACCGGAACTACCAATATTTATGCGTTGGGAGACATATGTCTGATGCTGACAGAAGAAAAATATCCAAAAGGACATCCTCAGCTGGCTCAGGTTGTCATTCAGCAGGCTAAAAATCTCGCTTCCAATTTTAAACGGATAGAAGACGGAAAAATCCTGGAACAATTCCGGTACAATGATAAAGGAAGTATGGCCATCATATCAAAATACAACGCGGTAGTAGATCTTCCGAAAAATTCCTTTAACGGTTTTATAGCCTGGCTTACCTGGCTTTTCATCCACATCATTCCGCTGGTAGGGTTTAAAAATAAACTTCAACTGGCCATGGACTGGTTCCGGCTATTCATCACCAATAATCCATCCATCCGGCTTATTCTCTTTCCGAAAAGAAATACAGGAAACGGATCATGATAAAAAACAAAACACTTAAATCTATCATATTATGAAAAATCAAAGAAGACCTCCGTTTTTTGGAGAAACAGTCGTCATCACCGGTGCTTCAAGCGGAGTTGGTAAGGCTACGGCAGAAGCTTTTGCCGAACAGGGAGCTGATCTGGTATTGGCAGCAAGAGGAGAAGAAGCACTGGCAGAAACTGCAGAATTATGCAGAAAACTGGGAGCTACAGTGATTGCTGTTCCTACCGATACTTCCGTTGCAGAAGATGTTCAGAACCTTGTCAGAGAAGCTTTGGAATTCAGCGGGAAAATTGATTATTGGGTCAATAATGCAGGAGTGCTTGCATTTGGAAAATTTGAAGAAATTCCGGTAGATATCAGCGATCAGATTGTGAAAACCAACCTTTTGGGGTATATGCATTCGGCACATGCAGTGCTTCCTGTTTTTAAAAAGCAGAAAAAAGGAGTCTTACTGAATAATATTTCTATTGGCGGATGGATGCCGGCACCTTATGGAACAGCCTATACGGCCTCGAAATTTGGCGTTCGCGGAATGGTAGAAACCCTGCAGGGTGAAGTTTCAGACTTTCCTGATATCCATATTTGTGCGCTTTATCCCGGTTTTCAGAAATCATCAGGAATAGAACATGCTGCCAATTATTCAGGAATAAAGCTCAGCACACCTCCTCCATCGTTTGATCCCCGTGAGCTGGCTGCTGCTATTGTGAAAACAGCTAAAAATCCAACTGAAGCCTCTTATCCGGACTGGTCAGCTGTTGTTTTTAAAAATTTATATGAAATGTTTCCGGGAATCATCCGTTATGTATCTTCTGCAGGAATGAGAATGATAATGAAGAAAGCCAATAAGACAAAAAATACAGGTGGAAATGTCCGCCAATCTTCCTCAGGAAATATGGGAATTGATGGGAAAACACTATTATCTGTTTCTAAAAAACCTTTGATCTTGGCAGGTGCAGGAATCATTGGAGCATTGGCTGTTGGGCTTATTTTTTCAGGAAAAACGAAAGAAATAAGGGAAGATTAATAGAAATAAACAGTCATCGCTATAGTTTGAAAAAGGCTCATTACTATATTTTTTGTGATATATTTCATAAATTTACAGAACTGTATCAATCTGATGATAGTGTAAAATATTTCGACGGTGAAAATTCACAACAAAAAAAAGTACCTCAGTTTCCTTAAATTTAAAAGAGATTTCCAGAAATACGGACTGGAAAAAGCACGAAGTTATGAGCTTATCCTGCATTGGCTGAACAACAGGCTGAGCAGAAATCAGTTTCTTGTTCTTTCCGGAATTCTGGTAGGCTGCACGGCTGGTCTTGCGGGAGTTATCCTGAAAACACTGGTGCACAATATTCATTATTTTATTACCAATAAAGTTCATTTTGAATATCAGATTTTATTCTATATTGTTTTTCCTTTTTTAGGAATCGTTCTGACAACGATGATTGTTCTTACCTTGTTTAAAGGTCAGGATCGTAAAGGAATCGGGGCTATTTTATACGAAATTGCACAGAATTCCAGTATTGTGGCCTCCGTTAAAATGTATTCTCAGGTGATACAAAGTGCTGTTACCGTAGGATTGGGAGGTTCTGCAGGATTGGAAAGCCCTATTGCCGTTACCGGAGCTGCTATCGGTTCCAACTATGCACAAACCTACAGGTTAAGTTATAAAGAACGTACGTTGTTACTGGCTGCCGGGGCAACTGCCGGGATCGCTTCAGCATTTAATGCTCCTATTGCGGGGATTATGTTTGCCTTTGAAATTCTTTTAACCGGAGTAGTTTTCACCGATTTCATTCCGTTGGTTGTAGCTGCGGTTTGCGGAAGTCTTTTATCAAGAATTTTACTTCAGGAAGATGTTCTTTTCAGGTTTTATACCAGGGATCCGTTCAACTATAAAAATGTTCCGTACTATCTTATTTTGGGGATTGTTACGGGATTATATGCCCGTTATTTTGTGATTATTTCTCAAAAAGTAGAACATTTTATAAAAGGACTGCAGCTTTCGAGAATGCGTAAAGCCATGTTTGGAGGCGCCGTACTTTCCCTGTTATGCGTTCTTTTTCCACCGTTGTTTGGGGAAGGTTATGAAACGGTAAAAGCTTTTACGAATGGAAACACCTACTCCATTATTGAAAACAGTTTTTTCAGGTATTTTGAGATCGGAGACTGGACCATTATCATATTTCTTATTCTGGTATTGCTTTTAAAGGCATTTGCTACTTCATTTACGATTTTTAGCGGTGGAAATGGCGGTAACTTTGCTCCGTCTCTTTTTGCAGGCGGAACTCTGGGCTATCTGTTTGCGTTGGTATGCCAGCATTTAGGGTTTACAGATGTTCCGGTGACCAATCTCGTTTTGGTAGGAATGGCAGGAGCAATGAGCGGTGTTTTGTATGCTCCTCTTACTGCAATTTTCCTGATAGCTGAATCAAGTTTTGGATATGATTTATTTATTCCTCTCATGATTGTTTCCATCATATCCTATCTCATTGCCAAATGGTTCTCCCCGATTTCTCCGGAATTAAAATCCTTGGCTGATGAAGGAAAAATTTTCACAAATAAGCATGATAAAAACCTTCTCTTTGCCTTAAGAACTGAAGATTTTATTGACAAATATTCCCAGACCATTAATGAAAATGCTTCTGTTACAGAATTGTTTGAAATGGTAAAGAATGGTAATAAAAATATTTTCGCCGTTGTGGATGAAAACAGAAAATTGAAAGGAGTTCTGACGTTGGATGATATAAGGCCTTATCTTTTTAATAAAGAAATTGAAACGTCCCAGACGGTTACCCAGATCATGAAAGCGCCACCTGCCGTTCTTCATCGTGAAAATAAACCCCTGGATATTCTCCAGACCTTTGATGATACGGGAGTATGGAATTTACCTGTAGTAAGTGAGAATAATGATTTCATCGGTTTTATCTCAAAATCTTCCATATTAATGAGCTACAGACAGCTTCTGAAAGAATATTCCGATTAATAGTAATAACAGAATATAACAATCGGAAACCTCAATTCCCCTCCTCCGGAGGGGTGGCGAAAATTCAAAGAATTTTTGACGGGGTGGTGAGCGTTGCCAAATAACAAAAAAATCCGTTCAGCAATGAACGGATTTAATTTTAATCTATAATAAAGTTGAGAAAATTAGTTGCTTGCTCTATTAAGAAGCTCAATATCTTCCTGATCCAGAACAAGTTTTGGTGCATTGATGACTGTTTCAAGTTGGGAAGCACTGGTAGCACTTACAATGGGTGCTGTAATCAGAGGATTGGTTAACAGCCATGCCAGAGAAACTGTCCCCTGTGTTGTATGATGTTTTGCACTTACCTGATCCAGCGCTTTTAATACTTCCAGTCCTTTAGGATTTAAATATTTTCTTACGCCCTCACCTCTTGCACTTTTTGCCAGATCTGCTTCATCACGATATTTACCGGTTAAGAAACCTGCTGCCAAAGACCAATAAGGAAATACACTTAAGTCAAACTGCTCCGCCAGAGGGGCATAATTTTGCTCAAATCCATCTCTTTCCATTAGGTTGTAATGAGGTTGTAACGCAACATATTTGGGCAGATTATTCTTTTCTGCTGCTTCAAATGATGCCTTCAAACGTTCCGGTGATAAGTTGGAAGCCGCGATATAACGTACTTTCCCTGCCCTGATAATCTCATCATAAGCAGAAAGAGTTTCTTCTACAGGAGTAATGTTATCGTCAAAGTGGGTATAATAAAGATCGATATGATCGGTCTGAAGTCTTTGCAGCGACTCATCTACAGATTTAAGAATGTGTTTTTTGCTGATGTCATAACCGTGTTCTTTTGTTTCTGAACCTACTTTGGTTGCCAAAACAATGTCATTACGGTTAGCTCTGCTTTTCATCCACTTTCCGATGATCTCTTCAGATTGTCCGCCTTTCCCGTTCACCCACCATGAATAGGTATCTGCAGTATCAATAAAATTGAATCCTGCTTCAGCAAAGCGGTCCAGTATATCAAAAGACTGTTTCTCATCCAGCGTCCATCCAAAAACGTTTCCTCCGAAGTTGATGGGTGCAATCGTTAAATCGGTGTTTTTGATCTTTCTTTTTTCCATAAAAATAATTTTACTAAGTGATCTCTAAGGTAGGGAATATTAAGCCTGGAAAATATTCAAAATGACCATTCCGGCCATAGTTATTATAAATGGGAATGCTGATGTTTCCTCAGTTTTTTTGATTAATTGAATGTGTTGGAAAAGCGCAAAGGCGCAAATAATTTAAAAGCTAACTGCTTTAAGACGCAAAAATTTTATCTTCGATAAAATTGAATACTGCTTATTTTTATGTTTTTTGCAAAAAATCTGTAGAATCTCTTAACATATCATTTTCTGAAAATCTTTCATTGAGCAAATTCGAAATGTTCTTGCGCCTGTGCGCTTTTCCAATAAAAACAGCTCAAAAAAATAAAAACAGCCATGTAAAAGCTGTTTTTATTATCTATCTATCAATTAAAAATACGGTTATTTTTCAACCTGAGGAATGTCAATAGCGATAAGCTGAAGTTTATATTCCTGTAACTGATGATGAATGGTTGACAAACCGTTGCTGAAGAATGATGATGCTTTAAAAAGCTCATGATAATATTCGATACCCTCAAGAACATTTTTCCTGAAAGCATTCCATTTTTTTGTCTGCGAATGGGTAATTTGTGCAGTGTATTCGGTGATTTCCTTTCTCAGATAATCCACATACATTTTTAATTCATTAATAAACATATTCGGACGTTGGTTGTCTGAAAGAATATTGGAGTTTCCGTAGATATGTTTTACCATTTCCGAAAGAGAAACTTCCTTATCAAAAAAGGCAATATTCGGTCCCGGACATATGACAACGCCTTGCTTTTCCCCTTTGATTTCCAGATTCTGCTCCATGTATGCAGCATTCACAAGTCCTACACACAGACACGCTTTATTCGTAATGTCGGATTTTCTTTTATTAAATTCCTTTTCTGTAAGGGTTTCCTTATTGTCGTACAGTTCTTTGAGTTTGATATCCTGGTATTTTCTGGAAGCGGTACAGGTTCCTTCCGGAGAAAATTCTTTGCTTAATGCCAGAAGTTTTTTGGGACACGAGCTTCCATATTTACCTTTTGCTTCTTTTTCAAACTTTAACCGTTCATTGGATGTTCCTTTTACTGTATTGAAAGGCACTCCTAAAGGCGAAATATTACTCAGATAGAAATCCTGTTCTTTTGATCGTAAAAGTAAATTTCTGGTTTCTGCATCTACCGATGTTGCTTCGGGTACCAACAAAAACGGAGAACCCCATCCTACGCTGTCTACATTATAATTTGCCAGTAAAAACCCGTGTTCTTCAGCAGTTCCTACTCCACCCTGAACGGTAATTTTCATTTCTAAAGGTTCGGAAACTACATGCTTTCCTTTTTGTTCCAAAGCAGCTGTCATTAAGGAATGGGCTGATTGTATCAGATCGTTTTTTTTCTGCTTGAATTCTTCCATGATAGGCCCGAGAAGCATTCCTTCAGTGGCAAAAGCGTGACCTCCGCAATTCAATCCGGATTCTATTCTGTATTCAGAAACCCATAATCCTTTTTTGGCCAGAAAGTTCCCCTGAATCATTGCAGAACGGAAATCGCTTACTTTAAGGATAATTTTCTTTTTGATGTTTCCGTTTTCGTCCGGGAAAAAATCTTCAAACTCCTCCATATAGCTGTACAAACGGGGATTCATCCCTGCAGAAAGAACCATTGATGATGATAATTTGCTTTTGGCAAATCCGCGCAGTGAGGCATGGGCATCATTATACATCACAGGAAGCTGTTCATTATTCTGATAGTTGTCTTTATCTACTTTCGTCATGATATTGACATCAATACTTCCCGGTTTTAAATTCGATTCAATGAAGTTTTTAATATTGGAACTCCAGTTATCTTTTTGATTGATAAGATTTTGAAGGCTGTTTTTGAGGTCTGATGTATTCGGAAGCATAGCCATGAATTCCTTCAAAGCTTCCTTGTTTTTGCTGATTTCCTGTTTGAAAGATTCAAATTTTTCATTCACGATATCATCTACCATATCCAGATAAGCGGTAACTCTTTTTGCTCTGTAATCTTCTGTTTTTGTTGAGATTCCGAAATAGTCAAGATTGAACTTTTTGTTGTAAAAGTTCTTCATTTTTTCCAGGATTTCATCATCAATAATAGAGATGACGGAAGAAATTCCATACTGGGCAACACGAATCGGGCTGTCTATGGTATAAGCCAGTCCCATTACCGGAATATGGAAATTGTGCAAAGGTTTTTGTGTCATAAAGTTTTGATAAAAGTTTTTTATTGTTCATCTAAAAATCTTTACAACTATTCACTTCTTAAAAATATTATTTTAAAATGAATTATGCGTCAAATAGTATTTTAATTATTGAAAACATGTCAAATGTCATTTTTTTAATTGTTTGAAATAAAAAAGATCAGCTGAATAACTGATCTTTTCTTCTTGTCTGTTTTATTCTAACCACAAAAGTCACAAAAGTTTTTGACACTTCTTTTCATAAGAACCTTGCTTAAACATAATAAGTACACCTAAGTTTTTGAAAATCTTTGATTTTCGCTTATGTGAAATTTTTCTACATCATTATTTTCAGCTTAGTTAAGTGGCTAAAGTGTTTCAAAATAAAAGCTTTTGTGTCTTTTGTGGTTTCACATTAATTATTCTGCTTTGTTTTTAAGCATCATCAGAAGACTGTAAGCCCCTTTCTGTACAATTTTCTTATCCTTTAAAGCATCTGCTTTTACAATCTCCGTAAACTGATCGTCAGCAATTCCGGTGACCACTGGAATCATTTTGTAATTGGATTTTCCAAGGTCTTCAAAAACATAATTTTTGTTTTCAAAAGAAACGATCGCTTCGTTGGGAAGTCCCTGAGTGTAACGGCCGCTGATATTGACTTCGGCATTCACATACATTCCTTTTACAAATTCCCTGTTCACAGAAGATAATCTGGCGATTGCGGTTGCAGAACCGCCGTTTTCGATACTGGGAACTACACTGACAATTTTAGCATCGGATTTCACATCCGGATTCTGATTGTTGTACACCAAAATTTCCTGTCCTGCTTTTACATCATTCACATCATTTTCAAAAACCTTCAACTCTAAAAGTAATCCTGCCGGATTGATCAGCTCAAATAAAGTATCTGCCGGGTTGATATATTGTCCGTTATTCACCAGAATTTTGCTTACAAAACCTGTAAAAGGAGCATAGATATTGATTTTACTTCTGATATTTCCGGTACTCAGGCCTTTGGCATTGATTCCGATGATTCTCAGTTTTTCTTCCAGCCCTTTTAAAGTGGCGTTCAAAGTAGAATACTCTGCCTGAGCAGTCTGTAGGGTCTTGTCACTGCTGGCTTTGCTTGTATTCAGATCTTTCTGACGGTTATAATTCAGTCTTGCCGCTTCGAGCTGGGCTTTGGTCACCAGATAATCCTGCTGTAATTGTATAAACTGAGGGTCTTCTACTACTGCAAGCACTTGTCCTTTGCTGAAATGACTTCCATTGATCACATTGATAGACTTGATATGTCCACCCATAATACTGGAAACCAAACTGATGTGAGATGGTGCAATTTCTGCCTTTCCATTTAATTTCACCAGTTTTTCCATATTCCTGTTCTGAATACTGGTTGTTGTTAACCCTACAGACTGAATCTGTTTTTCTGTAAGGTGAACAGAATTTTTGTCATTCCTGGAAAATTTGGTGTTTTCGTAAACCGTTTTTTCTTCTTCTTTTTTACCGGAACATGAAGATAAAGTAAGGATGAAAGCCACGCTGTATAGGGATATATTCTTGAAATGCATGTTGATATTATTTTGAAATTAAGAATTGAAGTTCAGCTCCGATCTGATTCAGTTTTTCAAGCTGATCAATATAATCTGCTTTGGTTTTTACGGCCTGATTCACCAGTATGACCCAGTCCAGATAATCTATTTCTCCAACCTCCATCTGTTTCTGAGCAGTTTTTAGAATAGTTTCGGATTTTGGAAGCTGTTTTTGTTCATAATTTTCGATGATCTGCTGTTGGTTCATATAGGTAGTCAACTGTTGTTTCAATCTGTTTTTAAGTTCAATTTCTTTTCTCTGGTACTGATTCTCGGAGATGGCTATTTTTGCCTGTGCTGCCTTTGCCAAAGCTCTCTGTCCTTTGGTGAATAGTGGAATTCCTACTCCTATCTGAACCGAATTGAACCGATTATTATTGATGTTTTTCATACTTTGATTGGTGTATCCTATAAGAAGATCCGGAAGCAGCCTGCTTTTTTCAAGCTGTACTTCTGCCTCTCCTACTTTGATCTGCTGCTGCAGATATTGAAGCTCAGGATGCTGTTGTACCATTTCTTCTGAAATCTGTAGACCAATATTCATCGTGGGACGATCGGCAACTGGTTGGTATGGAACCTCTGACTGAAGTAATAACTGAAGCTGAAGTTTTGCAATATTCAGGTCGTTTTCTAACGTATTCAACTGTACTTTGATCTGTTCTTTCTGGATTTCGGCGGTGGATTCCTCCAGAATATTGGCTTCTCCTTTTTTTAATCTTAATCCGGCTTTGTCTGCAAAATTATTGTAAAGCTGGCTGATGTATTCAAGCACTTTTTTCTTTTCCTGAAGCACCAGTATCCTGTAGAAAACGTCTGTCACTTCCTTGGTAAGCCGTGTTTTGGTCAGATTCTGACTGATGACACTGGCAGACCATTCAGCATCCAGCATCTGTTTTCTTTTTGAATACACCGTAGGAAAACTGAACCTCTGTGAGATCCCGAATGAATTATCGGTTTCCTCACCCTGAATTTGCCCAAATCCTCCGGTAATTTCCGTCTGGGGAATATCCAGATAACTGGCTTTCAGTTTTTCCTGATAATCTGAGACTAATATTGAATTTTTAAGAGTACCATTCTGCTGGTATGCTTTTTCCAAAGCCTGATCATAGGTAATATTTTCCTGAGCCTGATAAGTTCCAAAGGATATTAACAACAGGAAAACAGACATTTTTTTATAGTTGAGTTTTTTTGAGAATTTCATTTTATCTTTATTAATATGTTCAAACAGGACGTATAATATCGGGAGTACAAACAGGGTTAAAAGGGTGGCAAGCATCAATCCTCCGATCACCACCGTTGCCAAAGGTCTCTGTACTTCTGCTCCTGCACCGTTGCTGATGGCCATTGGAAGGAATCCCAGAGAAGCCACAAACGCAGTCATTAAGACCGGACGAAGCCTGATTTTTGTACCTATCAGTACAATTCTGCTGGTGTTGTTTATTCCGTTCTTTTTCAATCGGTTAAATTCTGATATTAAAACAATTCCATTAAGTACGGCAACTCCAAATAAAGCAATGAATCCTACCCCGGCGCTGATGCTGAAAGGCATTCCTCTCAACGCCAGAAAGTACACACCTCCTATCGCAGATAATGGAATAGCAGTATAGATTAATAAACTGTGTTTTACTGAACCGAAAGCAAAGAATAGTAACAGGAAAATCATCACCAACGAAATAGGAACAGCAATTCCCAATCTTGCTTTGGCTTCATTTAAGTTTTCAAAAGCTCCTCCATAAGAAATGGTGTAGCCCGGTGATAATTTCAGGTTTTTATCTGCTTTCTGCTGAAGTTCTTCCACGATACTCTGAACATCTCTTCCTCTCACATTAAAACCTACAATAATCCTTCTTTTAGTATCTTCCCTCTGGATCTGGTTCGGACTGTTTTTAAGCTCTACTTTAGCCAATTGTGACAAAGGAATCTGTTCTCCTGAAGAAGTTGGAACCAAAAGATTCTGAATGCTGGTAATATCTTTTTTATGTTTATTATCCATGCGGACAACGATATCAAACTTTTTCTCGCCTTCATACAAAGCACCTGCGGTCTGCCCTGCAAAAGCCATATTAATTACCCTGTTGATGTCCGCCACTGAAATATTGTATCGGGAAAGTTCCGAACGGTTATAATCAATCACAACCTGTGGAGCGCCTACTACCGGTTCAATATAAAGATCCTGAGCACCTTTTACGGTATTGATGATGCTTCCAATCTTTTTGGCATACGTGGCAAGACTGTCCAGATCTTCGCCGTAGATTTTACAAACCACATCCTGTCTGGCTCCGGTCATCAACTCATTGAAGCGCATTTGTACCGGAAACTGGAAACTGGTGGTGAGGCCGGGAATAACGCTTAATGCTTTGCTCATTTTGTCAGAAAGTTCAGGAAATGTTGTTGCGGAAGTCCATTTCTTTTTAGGTTTTAAAACGACGATCATATCTCCGGAATCCATCGGCATAGGTTCTGTAGGAATTTCTGCACTCCCAATTTTCATGACTACTTTTTCTACTTCAGGAAACTGTGTTAAAAGAATATGCGCTGCCTGTGTGGTGGCTTTCTTGGTTTCATTGATATTACTTCCCTGAAGGATTCTCATTTCAACAGCAAAGTCGCCTTCCTCCAGAGACGGAATAAATTCTCCACCCATTCTGGAAAGAGTAAAAACAGCACCTGCAAACAGAATCAACACGCCAATGATGATCGTTTTTCTGAATTTAAGAGCTTTCATCAGTAATCGCTGATGTCCGGTTTCCACTTTACCCATGACGCGGTCCGAGATGTTCTCTTTTTCTTTTTTCTTTCTGCTCAATACCAGAGAACTCATCATCGGAATATAAGTGAGGGAAAGAATAAAAGCTCCGATTAATGCAAAGGCAACGGTTTGAGCCATAGGCTTAAACATTTTGCCCTCAATTCCCTGAAGCGTAAAAATCGGAAGATATACAATTAAGATAATGATCTGACCGAAAACCGCACTGTTAACCATTTTGGTCGCAGAGCTTGAAACCTGGTCATCCATTTCTTTTTTGGTGAGCATATTGTCTTTCCCAAAATGCTTTTTATGGGCAAGCTGATGCAGCACGGCTTCCACAATAATAACGGCACCGTCTACAATAAGACCGAAATCCAGCGCTCCAAGGCTCATCAGATTTCCTCCAACCCCGAAAATATTCATCATGATAATGGCGAAAAGCATGGCCAAAGGAATAACGGAAGCCACCAGTAATCCTGCTCTGAAATTTCCTAAAAATAATACCAGAATGAAAACAACGATCAAAGCTCCTTCCATAAGGTTTGTTTTTACAGTACTGATGGTATTATTCACCATTTTAGCGCGATCAAGGAAAGGCTCAATCACTACTCCTTCCGGTAAGGACTCCTGAATTTTTTCCAGTCTTTGCTTGATATTTCCGATAACGACATTGGCATTTTCTCCTTTCAGCATCAGAACAATTGCTCCGGAAACCTCTCCGGTGTCATTATAAGTCATAGCACCATACCTTGTTGCATAACCGATCTTCACAGATGCTACGTCTTTAATATGCACAGGAATTCCTTCTTTCGTTTCCGCTACCTGAATGCTTCCGATATCTTCTGTACTTCCCAGAAGTCCTTCGCTGCGGATAAACAGAACGGTTTCTTTCTTTTCAATATATGCACCTCCGGTATTCTGGTTATTCTTTTCCAACGCTGCAAAAACATCGTTGATGTTGATGTCAAATGCCTGTAATTTATTAGGATTAATGGCAATTTCATATTGTTTCAGTTTGCCTCCGAAGCTGCTTACATCCGCCACACCTTTGGTTCCGAGAAGCTGTCTTCTGACCACCCAGTCCTGGATAGTCCTCAGTTCAGTTTCATCATATACATTTTCGTATCCTTTTTTTGCCCGTACCACGTACTGAAAAATCTCTCCCAATCCTGTTGAAATAGGACCTAATTCAGGTTTACCGATTCCTGCCGGTATATTGTCCTGAACAAGATGCAATCGTTCCTGAACCTGTTGACGAGCCCAATACACATCCGTCTTATCATCAAAAACTACAGTAACTAATGAAAGTCCGAAACGGGAGAAACTTCTCAGCTCTGTAATTCCGCTGATATTGCTGGTGGCCTGTTCGATAGGAAACGTAACAAGACGTTCTATATCTGCTGCACCATAAGAAGGAGCAGTAGTAATAATCTGAACCTGATTATTGGTGATGTCCGGTTGGGCATCAATGGGAAGTTTAGTGGTTTCATAGACTCCAAAAAGGATGAGAGCCACTGTAAACAGAGCAATGATGAGTTTATTCTTTACAGAAAACTCAATAATTTTATTTAACATGGAAAAACTATTAATTGATAATCCGGAATGCTTTATAAAAGCTGAAATTCTCCCACAACGTAAAGTATCAAAACAAGCGTTTGTAACTTTTCAGGTTAAGGCTTAAGCATCAATACAACGCATTACGGATTAATTGATATGTAACAAAAATTCACTGCTTTAGGTAAGAACATAAAGCATTAATTTTCAATGTGAAGTCGATTAAGAAAGCCGCGGTGGCTGGAAAATCTGAGAAAGGTATTGGTTGGAAAAGTCTTTTTCCTTGTAAATACTGCTTTTCTTTGAAACAGTAATTTCCTTAGGTTTTTTTATTTCGAATGAAAGCTCCGGAAGCTGTGCGTGTACGGTAAGTACGATAGGTGGATTGATAAACGGCAGTTTCTGATCGGTATCCCAGTCTGAATCCTCTTTGTGGTTATCATAGTGCTCCATTACAAATTCTGAAAAGCTTCCATGGTATTCCATGAAATGTTCCACAAACATAGGCACTTTCAGTACTTCCCCCGCATTGGTGGTAGCCAGCACATACATCATTGAACATAATATGGAGAACCATTTTAACATGAGTGCAAATATAGGGCTTAAATTTTTTCTGAATGGGCTTTAGTATTAATTTTTTGAGAATTTTAGCCAGTTTAAAAGCAGTTTAAATAATTAATAACTCTTCGTAAAAATGTTAGGTTTATCAAACAAAAAATCAAAGCCTTGACTTCAGTCTGCTCAGTGTCTCCTGTGAGATATTAAGATAGGAAGCCACCAGTTTGTTGGAAAGCCGGCGTACAATAATCGGATTTTCTTCCAGTAACTGTTTGTATTTTTCAAGAGCATCCTGCACCATAAAAGACATCAGCCTTTTAGTGTTGGCAATACAGGCAATTTCAATATAAATTCTGTAAAATTTTTCCCACTGAGGGATAATGTCCAATAAATGATAAAAATCCTGATGGGTAATATAATAGACCTCCGAATCTTCTACTGCCTGAAGAAGTTCATCAGAAGGTTCTGAAGTAATAAAGGTATGAAGCGCTGTAGCGAACTGATTTTCAAAAGCAAAATATCTTGTAGAATCCTGCCCTTCCTTATTAATGTAAAATATCCGTAAACAGCCTTTTACAACAAAGAATGTTTTTTTGGGAGAATGAACATTGGTAACGAGAAGCTCGTTCTTTTTTAATTTGACAGGTTTGAAATAAGAAAGAATAACTTTCAATTCTTCATCTGTTATTGATATTTTGCTTTTAATATATGAAACTAATACGTCTTCCATTTATTTAAATCAGTCACCGCAAATGTAGCAATAAATATGTTAAAACTTATTGCTGTTCCTGCTTCTTAAGTGCTTTCAGAAGTTTTTCCTTCCGGTTGCCCTGCTCTCCAATAGGAACAGGTGTATAGGGCTTGGGTGTCCCATTTCAGGTTTGTTTTAAAATAGGTGCGAAGCTCATGTACAGTAGTATATTCTGCAGCGATGTAAACATATTCTTTCAATACACCTGATGGAAACTGAACAGATTTCACCACTTCGGCCAGCATGCTTCCCTGCTCAGGATGAAGATTGTACAGCCATTCAACTGAAATATCTGCTGCAGAACAAAGCATAAGCTCATCCTCTTTACCTGCCACTTCCAATATTATTTTTGCTCTTACGTAGGAAGGAAACTGTTCTGCGATGGCACAGATCACAGGCAGAGCCGTTGCGTCTCCTGCCATCAGATAAAAATCAGCATCCGGAATTAAAGGTTTTGTGCTTTCTTTCATTCCTATTTCCAATACATCACCTGGATTGGCCTTCAATGCCCATGCAGAAGCTGGTCCGTTGTCACCATGGGCGACAAAATCAATGCTTAATTCCCGGTTTTCCAGATCAATCTTTCTGTTGGTGTAGGTTCTGATAAGTGGCGTACTTCCCTTTTCAGCCGGGACAAAAATTTTATTATTAGAACCAGAGCGTACATGAGACAGCAATTCAGCCTGGCTATCATCAATATCAAATATCACACGGATAAGATGTGGTGTAAGATATTGTTTGTTTTTAACGGTAAATACAGAATGTATTTTTTTCGTTTCTTTTACTTGAGATATTAGGGAATGTTCCATTTTTATTTTTTGTTAAATAGTAAAATAATCATTGCAATCACACAGCTGATGCCTCCGAAGAGATAAACGGTCTGGTAATCAAACCAGCCTGCAATTAATCCTGCAATAGGCCCCGCGAGACCTAATGAAAGGTCAACAAATGCGACATAGGCTCCTAGTGCTGTTCCTCTCATCTGTGGCTTTACTTGTTGAATGGCAAGAACTCCCAAAGCCGGAAAGACCAATGAAAATCCTACTCCCGTCAATCCACATCCGATAATGGCCAATGTTTTGGAGGCAGAGGTCCAGATCAGCATTTGTCCAGCCACTTCGATAATCAGAGAGATTAAGGCTATTGTAAAGCCACCGTATTTATCCGGAAAAGATGCAAAGAGAATTCTGGTCAGCACATAACATGCTCCAAAAACCATAAAGGGCAGTGAAGCATCACCCCAGTTTTTTTGGGAGAAAAACAAGGCAATAAAAGAAGCAATACATCCAAAAGCCATTGATGAAAAAGCAAGGCTCAGACCCTGACCCGATATGGTACCAATTACTTTGTAGAAAGGCATTCTTACATGATCTTTATCCACGGGAATAGAAGGAAGTTTTGCTGTGGAAAGCCAGCTTACCAGCGGAAGTAAGGCAATAAGAAGAAAAGCAGGAAAAATATTGTATTCTTTACTTAACCAGATACTAATGGGAGCTCCGATTGCAATTCCTGCATACATCGCGATACCATTCCACGTCATTACTTTGCCTGAGCTGGAATGGCCTGCGAGGCCTATTCCCCAGGTTAATGCACCGGTAACCAGGAAACTTTCGCCAATCCCATGAATAATTCTTGCTATCAAAAGGAAGGAAAGGGCCAGGAAAGGATGCGCCTGAAATAATACAGCCATTATATAAAAGATCCCGGCAGCAATGGCTAATATTACTCCCGACATTTTACTTTGCTTGGCACCTCTGGTATCTGTAATTTTTCCGGAATAGGCTCGGGTTAAAAGTGTAGACAATGACTGCAGTCCGATGACAAGACCTACAATAATACTGTCAAAACCTAAAGTGTTCTGAACAAATCCGGGAATTACTCCCAAAGCAATTCCTATGGTAAGATACACTCCAAATACCGAAATGATAATAGGAACAATCGCCTGATAGAAAGTGATAGTTGGTCCCTTTTCTAATGTTGTACTCATAAATTTTGTTTAAAATATTCGGGTGCAAAGGTCTCCGAACAATCAACACAAAACTTTGATCTAAGTCAAAAAAGGTACAGCCATTTAATCAAAATCCAGAAAACTATCAGTAAGCTGCTTCCACTGTATTTTTGCAATTCCCATCATTCCCCCTATAGCAATCGCGAAATTTCTGATGACATCCAGAAACTTAGCATTTCGGTTAGGTCTTTCATTTCGGCCGTATACAGCTGCTTGTAGATAATCGGTACTTCTGGATATTATGAAGGTTGAGCTGGCTGCAGAACTATAAAAATGAGCAATGTGACCGCTTTTCTTATTTTGAGGATTTACTGAAGGTTCGCATGTTATGGATAGGCTCTCTGAAAAACTATCCTCATAGAAACAGATATCTGTTATTTTTACCCAATCATATCCTTTTGCCTCTGCTTCTCCCGGGCCAGGAATATCAATCCGGATAAAATCTCCTATCAGAGGTTCGCGGTCGACAGGATCACCATTAAAATTATGCAGTTTAAATGCTGCAAATGCTTTCCCGCTGTAACTTTCCCATTGATTAACTGAAAAAAATCTTTTTTTTAATATTTCAAATTTTTCCGGAATCAGAGCCTGGTCAAATACTTTTCTGCTTTCCGTGTCATGAAAGCCTCCTGATTTTTGTGCAGGAACACCCTTAAGTATTTTTGGAATCATATTAGATTTTTAAGCAAAGTAGCATAAAAAACGTACAGAATTTATGCGCAGGATCATATAAATAGTTAAACAACTGTTTGAATACTAGCCGAGATAAGACATATTTTGACAATAATTCACTTTTTGGTATTTCTTCATTTTGGTTAAAAATCGTGTGTACAATTCTTCAGATGGCGAATTATATTTATTAGCATAGGTTTTTGTGTTACTAATTTCGGAATCTCAAAGAAATTAGGAAAGATTTAGGAAATAATTATTTTTTGATAAAATCCATAATTTTTAAAAAAAATAAGCTTATGATGTTTTGCATAACATGATTTTTGTTTATATTTGTGAATCGAAATAATTTTTTTTCATCATTTGTGTTTTTTTAAGGTCTCCATTCGTGGAGACCTTTTTATTTTCAATAATATCATAATTGAATATTGACTATTGAAGTGGAAAAATGGTGAAAATGTGAAATATTTTATTTTTCGATCCTGCTAATTGCTTTTGTTTAAGGGAATAGGATGAGTTTTATAATGTTAATAACTCTTCTTTTTGACAAATTTAAACTGTCTTTATACAGGTTTAAAACCTATTGAATGGTTTTAATAAAATCAGTCGGCCTGAACTTCATCACAGACTGAAAACTTCTGGTATAAGCCTGAACACTCTTGTATCCTACTTCATAAGCCGTCTCTGAAACCGTAAGACTCCCGGAGCTCAAATATTCCAGACTTTTGATGATACGAAGCATTTGCTGATATTTGCTTAAAGTAAGACCTGTTTCTTTTTTGAAAATACGCTCCAGAGTACGGAAAGATAAAAGCGCTGTATCACTCAGGTCTTCCATTTTGATCTCATTTCGGTAATGACTGTGGAGATGTTCTATGACTTTAGCAAGGCGTTTATCTTTAGGAAGACTGATATGAAGAGTCAGGGAATGTTCTACAAACCGTGGAAGTTCGTTGAACAATGCTTTCAGAAACAGGCTTTCATGATGATCTGGAGTCATCATCTTAGACCATTTCTCTGCATATTTTATCATTTCCTTTAAAACCGGAGGAACAGAAAATACCTTCACTTCTTGATAAAAAGATTCTTGGATACTGATCTCCGCAAACATGATCATCAGTTTGATCTTTTCAGAATGGGAATTGGTTTTATGGACTGCATTTGGTGGGATCCATACGGCATGATTTTGAGGGAGGAGATAGATTTTTTCTTCGATAGTAATATACTGGAAACCACTCTCTACATACACGAGCTGCCCTTTCTGATGGTGATGCAGAACATTATCATGCACCCAGTTTTCTTCAAACCATACAAAATAAGGCTTTTTCAGTTCATCTATTTTTATACTGTCATTAGCATTCATGTCGTTTTAGGTTAAAACTTTGGCAAAATTAAACAAAATTACTGTGCTAATTTTGTACAAAAGTTTTTATTATGATGAAGAATGAAGTAAAAAAGAATGCTTCGTATGTTTTATTAATTATTAATGTTCTGGTAGTTATACTTATTTCCAGCAATCTCCGTTCACCGATTGTGGCGGTTGCTCCTGTACTTGGAGAAGTAAGGGAGGCTTTGAAACTGAATAATTTTCAGGTGAGTCTGCTTACTTCTATTCCCCTGTTTATGTTTGCCGCCTGTTCTGTACTGGTGAGCAGATTTTCCAATAAGTTTGGAATCAGTAAGCTTCTGATGTATTCCCTGATTATTTTAAGCTTAGGATTATTTTTGCGAATCACCGGATCTCTATGGCTTTTGTTTTTAGGATCTCTATTCATTGGTTTAGGAATATGCATTGGAAATGTAGTCACTCCGGGATATGTTAAGAATAATTTTCCGAAGCAGATAGGTCTTATGACAGGAATTTTTGCTGTATCGATGAATCTTACAGCAGCTTTAGCTTCCGGATTCAGCGTGAAAATAGGAGAACTGACAGGTTTTGGATGGAAAGGCTCTCTGGGAATATGGCTGGTGATTGCCGCATTGGCTTTTCTTGTTTTATCATTGGAATTTATATTTAACAAAAGAAATCCGGCCCCACCTAAAACAGCGCTCAGTACTTCAGATTTTAATATGTTCAAATCTGCCCAGGCATGGAATATCAGTATTTTTATGGGATTGCAGTCTTTATTTTATTATTGCCTGGTAGCATGGCTTCCCTCCTTTCTTGCTGATTTTCATATGCAGGGAGAAAGTTCGGGCTGGGTATTTTTTGTTATTCAGATTACGATGATTCCTGTGACATTCTGTTGTCCGATTATTGCCAGTAAAATGAAAGATCAGAGACTTATGATCCTTTTCATATGTACACTGATGTTCAGCAGTACACTGATGTTTGTTTTTCTGAAATCTCAGTGGATTTATGGGAATGCGGTGATAATTGGTATTTCTAATGGGTTATCTTTCAGTTTGTCAATTCTTTTCTTTTCTACAAGAACGAAAAGCAGTATCAATGCCGTTAAGATATCAGGAATGGCTCAGTCTGTAGGATATCTGATTGCAGCGTTCGGGCCTCCATTGTTTGGAAAACTGCATGATTGGGATACTTCCTGGAACAGTTCATTCTATCTGTTAAGCTGTGCCGTACTGCTGATGCTGTATTTTGGAATGAAGGCGGCAAGAAATAAATGTGTTGAGGATTAGGAAAGTTAAAGGTCAGGTTACCCGTCTTTTATTGCTGGACGCTACCCATTCTTCTTTATGGCATCTTGGGCAGCTTCCGGCACTACCCACTTTTTTATGCTCTGTATACCCACAGAATATACAAGAATAATGTTTGTCTTCATGAATATATTGTAACGGATTATTTAATGAGTCTGGCATAATAGGAAGCCCGTATCTTACAGATTCATTTTCTAAAAAGAAAACGCTGATCTCTCCTGATATTTCTTCTATGGCCATTTCAATCTGTCCAAGCTGCGAAACTCCTTTTAGCCTCAGTTCTGCAAAGAATTCGTCACTCCCGAGATTTTCTTTTTGAAAGTTTTTAATGGAGAATTCACCATTTTCTATCAGGCAGATGGACTTTCCTTCCACCAGATTTTCAAATTTTTTACTTTTTCCGATAAAATGGGTCACAATAGAATACAGGAGAATGATAACAATAAAAACAATAAGGGAAGAAATAATTCCGACATCCTTATTAAACATAGGATCTCCTGCTGCTGATCCCAAGCCGATAATGACTACCAATTCAAAGATTGAGAGCTGTTTTACCCCTCTTTTTCCTAAAATTCTAAGTCCGATGATAATAGCCAGAAACATAATCATGGTACGAAGAATGATCTCTAAAAGAAAAGACCATTCTTCATGTCCCAATAATAATTCTTTCCAATCAAGATTTAAGAGAAAAACTGACAGCATACCAATTATTTATCAAGGAATATTCAAAAAATAAGCCATAAAACGTATTTATTTCATAGATATTTCAGGCTTACCTCTTCACCATCATCAAGTATAAAGCATCTTCCCGCTATTCCGTTTTCATGGATCTTTTTCTGAATAAATTTTCTGTCTTCCCTGCAGTGGCTTAGGGCTTCCAGATGCGTTACCCAAACAGTGGATTCCGGAGCAGATTCACATACTTTTACGATATCTTCACTGGTCATAATAATAGGATCTCCTACGGAAAAAGTAGCAGCTCCACCCGCTACAATGATATGCTGTGGCTGATGTTTGTCAATTTCTGCAGCAATTTCATCATACCAGATCGTGTCTCCTGCGATGTATACGGATTTATTGTCTTTTTTAAAAACAAAACCATTCACGATTCCCATTTTCTCTCCGATTTCTCCGGTTCCGTGCCGGCCTTTGGTTTTGGATATTTCAATAGTATTCCATTGAAGCTGATCCTTCAGAACGATGATATTGGTGAAGCCTTGTTCTGCAATCTGTCCTGAAATAACATCGGAACAGATGACCGGAATATTCTTGTCCAGGAGTTCAATAGCAGCATCATCCCAATGATCAGGATGAAGGTGGGTAACAGCAACTGCGTCTACTCTTTCCAGCTTTTTCTTTAATTCTTCTTTATCAAAAGGCAGGTCTACAAGAGGATTTAATAATTCACTGTCTGTCATGGGCATTTTTCCTCTGAAACCTTTGTCGCCGAGCATCGGATCTATCAGGATAGAAATTCCGTCAATATTAAGCAGTAATGTCGCATTGCGCCATAATTGTAATTTCATTTTGGGTATTTTTGTTTGACAAATGTATTACCTAATAACAGCAAAACAATCGAAGGTTACCAAAAAGTTAACCATAAATATTCAATTGACTTATGAATTTTGAGGAATTTAAAAACTGTGGATTAAGACGAAGTCTGGATATTCTTTCAGGGAAATGGAAACCATTGATCCTGCACAATCTTTTTGAAGATGACCAGGTCCGCTTTGCGGAACTTTGGCGTACTATGCCCCGTGTTTCCAAGAAAGTACTGTCAGAGCAATTGAAACAGCTGGAAGAAGATCTTATTATTGAAAGGATTGAAGTTTATAATTTCCCACCGGAAGTCTATTATAAACTGACTGAAAAAGGCCGGAAGCTGGGCCCTATTCTTTTGGAATTGCATTCATGGGGAAGTGGATTGGGTTAAAATCATTTTGGATAAATTCATCGAAGGTTTTCGATGCCTGTAGGTATTTCTTTCCTTTTCTAAAATTTTATACTACATTTGGAAACACTACCTAAAAATAGATTTATGTAGGGGTTACATAATATAACCTCAAATTTTTATAAAAAAACAAACCAATGAAAAAAAAATTATTATTTGTGCTTACTTTCGTAGCACAAACTTTTTTTGCTCAAATTATTTCTAAAGATCCCTCGTTTGCTACGAACGGAATTTATAATCTTCCGACAGGAAGCTCTTATCTGGGAGAGCTGACAGAAACAACCAATGCCGTATTTTATCAATCCTTTGACTCCAATACGAATCAATTAATTATCTCTAAAGCGACAAGTTACAATGGCTCTTTGGATGTGGCTTTTGGAACTAATGGTAAAGTTGCATTGAATTATACCTCAGACGCTCTGGTTGGATTTATAAGGCATAATAATGATAAATTAACCTTACTGTTAAGGCGATATGATTCTGTAAATAGTATTAATTATTTAGATGTTGTTCGATTACTTTCCAATGGACAATTAGATTCTTCGTTTTCAAATGGAGGAGTAAAAGCATTAGCCAATTTCTATCAGGACAATTTCAATATAAAAAACAACCTCATAGAACAAGGAAGCAAAATTATTGTTTCAGGAACCGGTGTGGATACCAATGGATTTTTTGACGGGTACACCCATACATTTAGATTAAATTCTGATGGTACATCAGATAACAGCTTTAATAATGGAGAGCTGTTAACAAATGGAATTCCCCGCATTATTTTAGATAATCAATCTAATATTATTTTTTTAGAACATAATACTATAAAAAAGTATACTTCTGATGGACAGCTTATGACAGGTTTTGGAAACAATGGAGTGGCCTTATTTAATGGAGTGAATGTGAATGTTATAAAGGTAGATTCGGGGAATAGAATTATATATGCACAACTTGCATCAACAAGCCCTGCGACCATAGGAAGGCTGAATGCTGATGGAACGCCAGATACCACATTCAACTATAATGGTGCTCTGGGTCTTGAATTTTGGGATATCTATGAAAAAAATAATTCTTATTATATTGCAGGTTATGCTGATTTAAACAATGCACCTGCTTATTATATCGCTAAACTTAATCAAAATGGAACTATTGATACGGTATTTGGAGAATATATAGAAAATGATTCCAGCTTACTCTATCACATGATTCACGCAATCAAAGTTTTTGATAATAATATAATTGTTTATGGAGATGGGCCAACAACAGAGATCGTTAAATATCTTTTAACCAGTACAGCTGTATTATCAACAGCAGAAACTCTAAAAAACAATACTGACATCACTTTTGAAAACCCCGTGAAAAAAGATATAGTTTATCAGTCAAAAGAAAAAATTAATAAAATAGAAATCTATTCTTTTGATGGAAAATTACTGAAAACTATAAAAGAAAATAATTCCGATATTTCTGAACTGCCTAAAGGAGTGTATTTTGCAAAAACAGTTTTTGAAAACGGGAAAATTTTCACAAAAAAACTTATTAAGAAGTAGTAGATTTATAATTTAAAAACTAATAACAATTTTTACAAATGAAAAGAATCATTATTTTGATCTCCTGCGCAATAGGCACAGGGGTAACTGCGCAGATAGCGCCACCACCAACGATTCAAAGATCCAACACAACACCCCGCGGCCTAACTGTCAATTCAAGAAAAGGAACATTAATTGAAAAGAAAATCATCAATTTAGGTAAGTTTAAAAACCTGAATATTCAAAAAATTGTAACGAAAGATATTTCCGAAAATTCTTCGGATACTCTTCTGGGAATCATGTATGAATATGAAACCTTTGATGAAATCTTCAAAAAGACACTCACTATTGACAAAAATGAATTGGGAAAACTGATTCAGGCTCTTCAGATGGTAGAACAGAAAGAAAATGAAAAGGCTGGCCAGGAAACCAGATATAAGTTTGTAACGATGAGTAATATTGAATTCGGAAGTGTTTATCGTGAAAAACTTTCTTCATGGGTGAATTATATCAAAATTCCATCCAATCATTTTAATCAGAACTTGCTGGAATTCAATAAAGATGAATTAAAAGAATTGATTGCTATTTTGAAGAAATCAGAACAGGATATTTAAAAAATACCGGCACTGGCATTCAATATAAAAACCTTATAGGTCCTGGAAACCTATAAGGTATATTAAAAAAATTAAAAATAATTATTACCGGACCGGATCTTTTATTCTCTAAACTGATCCAGAACCTCCGTAATATTCTGATAGACAAAATCCAATTCTTCCGATGTAATACAATAAGGAGGAACCAGATAGATTACATTTCCTAACGGCCTCATAATAATTCCTCTCTGTAATAATTCATTGTAAAGCTTCTTCCCTATTTCATTGAAATAAGAAGTATCATTCCCGGTTTTAAAATCGAACGCTAAAATAGTTCCGATCTGACGAACCTTTTCTACATGAGGATGCAAAGCAAGTACTTTCACAAACTCTGAATGTTGATGAGTGATGCGGTTGATATTCATTTGAGTTTCATTTGTCAATAGTAATTCCATACTGGCAAGTGCCGCGGTACAGGCTAGAGGATTAGCTGTAAACGAATGCCCGTGAAATAAGGTTTTATAACGGTCTTCAGAAAGGAAAGCCTCATAAATTTCATTGGAGCAGGTTGTAATTCCCATAGGCATCGTTCCTCCTGTCAATCCTTTTGAAAAACACATAATATCCGGCTTTTCCGTAAGATAATCTGCTGCGAAAAGTTTACCTGTTCTTCCAAACCCTGTAAAAACTTCATCCTGGATCATGAGAACGCCTTCTTCTCTACAGAATTTCATTAGCTGGCTTAGGTCTTCAGCTTTATACATCAGCATTCCGGCAGCCCCCTGAACTAATGGCTCATAGATAAAACAAGCCGCCTCATCCGCTAATTCTTTAATCTGTCTCCGCAGACTTTCCAGGTTTTCTGCATTGGGTGTATCTATAAAAACAACTTCAAACAACATACTTTCAAAAGGTCTTGTCCAGAAGCTTTTTCCACTTACAGACATAGCCCCGAAAGTATCTCCGTGATAGGCATTTTTAAAAGCTAAAATCTTTGTCTTCTTTTTCTCTTTATTGTATGCATATTGAATACACATTTTTAAAGCAACTTCTACTGCGGTAGAGCCATTATCCGAATAAAAGACCTTTTCCTGACCAGCCGGAAGAAGTTTCAGTAAATTTTCTGAAAGCTGTACAGCAGGTTCATGGGTAAATCCGGCGAAAATCACCTGTTCCAGTGTATTCAACTGTTCAAAAACACGTTGAGCAATATAAGGATGAGAATGTCCATGTAGAGTTACCCACCATGAAGAAACGACATCCAGATATTTTTTTCCTTCGGTATCATAAAGATAAATTCCTTTTCCTTTTACAATAGGAATGGCATCATCAGCTGTTTTCATCTGGGTGTACGGATGCCAGTTGACCGTTTTGTCTCTTTTTTGAAGGCTGATTTCTTTTGTTATTGTATTCATATTTTGATGTAAAAAATAGAAATGAGTGATGGAGATGGATTTAACAATAATTTAGTTGAATATATTGAAATGTTGGATTGATCGCAAAGGCGCAAAGTTTTGTCATAGATTGCGAATATTTTAAGGCGCAAGAAAATCAAAGATTTTCAGCAAGGAATGTGTTATAATTTTCCCGTGGATTTTTTATATCATCTGTTTAATTTACACAATCTGCAATAGAATAAAAATTTGCAATGTTAAATTTTATCGTAGATAAAATCCTTGCGTCTTAAAGTATTACTTACTACAAAAGCTTTTGCGCCTTTGCGTTTTCCAACTTGTAGAGCAGTTTATAAAAATTCAAAAACCAATTTTATAATAAGCGCTATAATAAAAATAATCCAACTCATCACTCATAATTTATCATTTATAATTCATAATTATCTAGCAGCATGTTTCTTTTTTCATCATAGGTCTCAATCCTAAGGTCTGCAGCATCTGCATGTCTTCAGAAACTCCTGGATTAGGCGTTACCAATAAGGTTTCTCTTTCTCCCGTGAAAATGGAATTGGCTCCTGCCATAAAGCACCATGCCTGTTCTGTTTCAGTCATTTCTATACGTCCTGCGCTTAATCTCACCATGGAAGATGGCATTACGATTCTTGCTGTGGCAATCATTCTTACCATTTCCCAGGTATCTACTTTTTCATTATCGGCTAATGGTGTTCCCGCTACCCTCGCTAATGCATTGATGGGAACGGATTCCGGGTGTTTAGGCATTGTTGCCAACGTTAAAAGCATTGAAATTCTGTCTCTGTGAGTTTCGCCTAGTCCGATGATTCCTCCGGAACATACTGTGATTCCTGCCTTTCTTACATTATTGATCGTATTGATTCTGTTGTCAAAAGTTCTGGTAGATATGATTTCTTCATAATACTGTTCTGAAGTATCAAGGTTATGATTATAAGCATATAATCCGGCTTCCTGAAGTCTGATGGCCTGTTCTTCGGTAAGCATACCCAATGTACAGCAAACTTCAAGGCCAAGTTCGTTTACTCCTTTTACCATATCAATCACCCGGTCAAAATCACGGTTATTACGAACTTCACGCCATGCTGCTGCCATACAGAATCTTGAAGATCCCGAGTCTTTCGCTTTTTGAGCGTGAGCAATTACAGTTTCTGTAGGTAATAAAGCCTGTACTTTAATATCCGTGTGATAACGGGCTGCCTGTCCACAATAAGAGCAGTCTTCAGGACATCCACCTGTTTTGATGGATAATAAAGTAGATATCTGCACTTCGGAAGGATCATGCCATTCGCGGTGTATGGTGGCTGCTTTATAAATCAGTTCCATCAGAGGAAGGTGGTAAATCTCTTCGATTTCTTCTTTAGTCCAGTCGTTTCTCAATGTTGTTTTTGTATCCATTATCATAATTTTGTTATTACTAATTGTTTTGCAGCATGTTGTACAGATTCCTTATCCGTATTTCTGATTTCCGGGATCTTTATAACTTTTGTTTCTTTTTCGATAAAACTGCAGATTACTCTTTCTGTATCTTCCGGAAAATCTCCGTTAAGAATTAAATATTCCAGCTGAATTTCTCTCTGTCGTAAGGCTAAGATTGAAAGCAGGCTATGGTTGATACAGCCCAGGTAGTTTCTTACAACCAGCGCTGCCGGAATGTTTAACTCCTCAATCAGATCGATCATAAATGTAGTGTCTGAAATCGGTACCATAAGGCCTCCGGCTCCTTCTACAATGAGTGGATTTGCTGTTTTGGGGAGTTGAAAATCATTAAGATTGATGGTAATATTTTCTTCTCTTGCAGACTGATGTGGTGAAGCTGCCAGCTTTAAACGGTAAGTTTCCGGATGGCAAAAGTTGGTGTCTGTCCATTCTTCAATTTTATGACTGTCTGTATAATGAAGATCACCAGATTGTATCGGTTTCCAGTATTCTGTTTTAAAATGCTGAACCAAAACGGCTGAGCAAACTGTTTTTCCTATTTCGGTTCCTATTCCTGTTATAAATAATTTCATGTTTTTGTGATTCGGGGTTCAGAATTCGTGTTACGTGTTTTGAATCTTTTTGCTTTAAATAAATTCTTTAATGATTCCTTTCAGTTTTATAATTTCCTCTTCTGAATTGAAGCTGTGAAGGCATATCCTCAAACGTTCGCTTCCTTCTTTTACCGTTGGGCTGTATATCGCATAGGTCAAAAATCCTTCTTCAGATAAAATATCCTGTAATTCTTTCAGTCTTTGATTGTCCGGGATCACAATAGCCTGAACCGGACTTGTTTCTGCCGATGGAGACTGTAATTTACTGCTTCGGAAAACTTTGATGTTATTCTGAAGTTTTTCAGCCAGTTCATGATTTTGATCTAAAAATTCATATCCTGTTTTGATGCTCATCCATTGAAAATCCTGTGCTGATGTGGTATAAATGAAAGGACTTGCAAAATTGATCAGGTAAGATTTCACTGTTTCATTGCAAAGAATTGCTGCTCCATGAGCCCCGAGAGCTTTTCCATAGGTCACCACAGCTGCTGAAACATGGTTCTGTAACTGTAATTTTTCAATCAATCCATATCCAAAAACGCCGAAGGCGTGGGCTTCATCAACAATCAAAGAAGATTTATATTTGCTGGCAAGGGCAGCGATTTCCTGAACAGGAGCAAAATCTCCTTCCATCGAATAAAGACTTTCTATTGCGATATAACAATGTCCTTTCTGTCTTTTTAAAATATTTTCAAGATCTTCGATATCATTGTGTTTGAATTTCAGTTTTTTAGCATTGGATAGTTTGCAACCATCATGTACTGACCGATGAATCTGTTCGTCCACAATAATGGCATCATGACGGCTGGGAAGCGTTGAAAACAAAGCCAGGTTGGCATTGTATCCGGATGGGAAAAGCAATGCCGATTCAAAATGATGTTTCTGCGCAATCTCATTTTCCACGGAAACTGCAATATCACTGTTTCCGCTAATTAACCTTGAACCTGTGCTTCCCGAAAGCAGTTGAGGGTTATCCATAATCTTTTGCAGCAGTAATTGTTGAAGGTCTTTACTTTTTGCAAACCCCAGATAATCATTGGAATAAAAATCAATTCCATCGGATTGAAGCCTCAAACTTCTTAAGGTTCCCTTCTCTTTTCGTTTATCAAGGGATTCCTGAAAATGGGAAGTATTGCTAAGCATAATTTAATTGAGCTACTTCTTCTGTAATCGCATTAATCCACTCTTTATGCAGTTCTTTTTCTATGTCCAGAATATGGTCTGCATGATGCTTCCAGTCTGGCGAAAACTCATTGAGCTGATGAATCATTTCTTCCAGATGTCCTTCTTCTTCAAGGATAATGGATTTTACCATAATTTTAGAAGAAGCTTCGGTAAGTGCCTGCTGATAAACAGGGTAAAGTTCATCCGCCCGAACCTCAATAGCATAGGTTACGAAAAGATAGGCAGCATATTTGATATCTGTTTTATTAAGTTGGAAAGCTTCCTGAAGATAACGACAGGCTTTAATATCTAATGAGTGAAGATATTGACTTGTTGCGATAGGAGCCAGAAGTTCTGTGCTTTCATAGGTTTTGCATAATTCAGGGTTTATTTTCCCAATCTGCTTTTTTAAATAATAAGCGTGGCGGTGTTCTTCAGCAGCGTGTTTCAGCTGGATTTGAGAAACTAATGTTGGATGTTCACATTTTGATATTTTTCTTGCACCGGCATTTTCCATAAATGAAAGCGTGTTCAGCCATTTGGCGTGGGTACTTCCTTCCTGTACAATTTTTTTTAACAGATGATGAAATTCCATAGATTTTTATTTTGATGTCAAAAGTAGTATATTGCCGGATGGTTGTATGGTGCCAGTTTTGATATTATGGATAGTCCGGTTAAAATTCCTTACGAAAGTTTTATAAAAATTGATAGAAAATCAGAAACATCTATTTATCTGCAGGTCGCTAATCAGCTGATCAATGCGATTCAGCGGGGATTTTTGCCTTTCGGAACCAAGCTTCCGGGGACAAGAACTTTCAGTGAAATGCTGGAAATCCATAGAAATACAGCGGTTGCAGTGTATGATGAACTTTCTGCGCAGGGCTGGACGGAGAGTTTTCCCAACAAAGGAACTTTTGTGATTGGAAAAGATCAGGAAAAACCTGTTAAATTGAATGATTTTAAACAGAATAATCTTCAAAACTACCCTATTTCAACTGGTTTTTCGTTTAAAACATCCAACATTCTGGATAATCCTTTTGAACATTCGGATTGTGAATATGTATTTAATGATGGGGTGCCGGATATTCGTTTGACGCAGATAGGGCAGCATTCAAGATTTTACAGTTCTATTTTAAAGCGTAAATCTAACCAAAAAACGTTGGGACATTATAATCATGACGGAAGTGAATTTTTTAAAGAACATTTATCCCAATACCTTAATCTTTCTCGCGGACTTCCTATTTCTAAGAATAATCTCCTTATTACCAGAAGCACGGAAATGAGTATTTATATTGTTTCCGAGATTCTTCTTTCCAAAGGTGATACCGTATTAGTAGGAGCTTTAAGCTATTTTTCCGTTAATATGATCTTTATGAAAGCTGGGGTTGATATTGTTTCAATTCCGATTGATCAAGAAGGAATTATCGTAGAAAGCGTTCGCGAAGCTTGTAAAAAGCAGAAAATCCGGATGCTTTATCTGACACCGCACCACCACTATCCTACTACCGTTGCTTTGAGTGCACAGAGAAGATTTGAATTATTGGAATTAGCGAATGAATACGGATTTATTATCCTGGAAGACGACTATGATTATGAATTTCATTATGATAAAAGCCCCATTCTTCCTTTAGCCAGTGCGGATACGAACGGAATGGTGATCTATATCGGCTCTTTTGGAAAGTCTTTGGCTCCGGGATTCAGGACAGGATTTATTGTTGCTCCAGAGAATCTGATGACAGAGATGCGTAAATATCTGGGGATCATCGACCGTCAGGGAGATATTCTGATGGAAAGGGCATTAGGAGAAATGATTGCAGAGGGAGAAATCAACCGTTATCTGAAAAAATCTTTAAAGGTATATCAGGAAAGACGCGATTATTTTTCTTTGTTGTTAGAAGAGAATTTGGGTGATTTTATCTCTTTTCAAAAACCTTCCGGAGGGCTGGCCATATGGCTGGAATGGAATATCCCATTGAATCTGATGCAGCTGAGCCGGAATTGTGCAAGGGATAATCTTTTTATTCCTAAAACACTGTTGTATCAGAATAAAGTTCTTACAGCAATGCGTCTGGGGTTCGGGGATTTGAATGTTGAAGAAATGAACAAAGGAATTGAAGTTTTTACTAAAAATGTGAAGGGATTGATTGCGTGATGAAATCTCTCGCCGATTGAATAAATTACGGCTTCACTTGCTGAAAATCTTTGATTTTCTTGCGTCTTAAAAATGTATTAATATTAAAAAACTTGCGCCTTTGCGACTTTCCAAAAAAAAGATTATTTTATTTTTGAACGCGAAGGCGCAAATAATGACCAAAACAATGTGTTTTAAGGCGCGAGGATTTTATCTGCGATAAAATTGATACTGGATATTCTTGCTTTGAATAGTAAAAGTGAAGAGGCTACGTAAAGTGTCATTCTGAACGAAATGAAATGTAGTGAAGAATCTCTTAGTTAAATTATAATGAGATTCTTCCTTCGTCAGAATGACAAAGCCACAAAAACCACGTCATTTGACTTTTGAGATAACCTCTTCTCTTTATTAATGATGAGTAGGAAAAATTATTTTGTTTTTCTTATGCTTCGGTTGCTTCTTTTTTCTGTTTAAGTAGATGATAAAACCGGTGATGGGAAGTGATGTTGCGATAATTGCTGTCAGAAAATAAATAATTCTGGTGGTCAGTCCCAGGATACTTCCGGTGTGAAGATCATAATTTCTTTCTCTTAATGCGGTTCCATATCCTATATTTTTGTTTTTATACGATTGAGATTTTAAAACTTCTCCTGAATATTGATCAAAATTAAAATGTTCATTTCTGTATTGTCTTCCGTCATACGTCAGCTCAGCATAGTAGGTTCCTTCTTCCGATCTTGGAAAGTTGACAAGTACAGATTTTTTGTCTTTCAATCCTTTTTCCATAGTATTTCCAATCAGATTGAGAATATTTTCCCGGTTTGAAAATTCTTCGGAAGGAATTGTACTCTTAGCTTTCTTTTCTGTGGGCGTATTTCTGTTCAATGTGTTCTTTACACATTTATCTACATCTTCAAAGCTCCATATCAATGCAGAATAAGAGATTAAAAGTAAAGGAATAATGGCATAGAATCCCAAAACATTATGAGCGTCATAATTAATCCTTTTCCAATTGGCCGATATTTTAATGAAAAACATTCCTTTCAGCATGGCTTTACTCATTTTTCGGGGATACCATATCACAAGCCCCGATAAAAGAATGACAGCAAATATCAATGTGGAATAACCGGTAATCGTTTTCCCAATTTTCTCACCCAATAGAAGTCTTCGGTGAAGATCCAGTACAATTTCAAAGAAATCCTTTTTGGCGTCTTCCACTTCCTGTATTTTTCCGGTATAAGGATCTACATAGATCCGGTAATAATAAAGATAAGTTCCCCAATACGTCCATGCTTCGTCATCCATTTTTAAGGTACGGAATACATACGTTCGTAAGGGATCAGAAGGCATAACAACTCTTTTGACCTTTAAACCTTCGGGAAGTGCTTTTTCTGCTTTTTCCGTAAGTTCAGACAGTGAAAGTTTTTTTCTTCCGATATTTTCAACGTAATATCTGTTGGGGTGAACAATATGTTTTAATTCTTCTTCAAAAGCCAGGATACATCCCGTAGCGGCCATGATAACAACTATAAGCCCGGACGTTAGTCCGAGCCATAGATGTAACTGATATGCAATTTTTCTAAACTTTAACTTCATTCTTAAAATTTAAAGCTTACCTCAGCAACAAAATTACGAGGCATCTGAGCGACTACAACTCCCTGTCCTGCAAAATATTGTACATTACCCAGGTTATTCATTTTAAACCCTAATCTGTATCTTTCTTTTTCAAGGGAGATGGAAGCGTTCAGTAAAGTATAGGCTGGGAATGCAAATTGTCCGGTAACGGTTTTATTTCCGGTAATTTGTTTTCCGACACGGTTTACCCCGAAACCAATTCCAAGTCCCTGAAGTCCTTTGATCGGAAGAATATAACTGATCCATGAATTGAATACATTGGCAGGACCTGCAGACTCAGGACGACGGCCCTCTACAGCGGGATCAGCCTTTTCATATCTGCTGTGATTGTAGCTATATCCGGCCATGATATTTAATCCCTGAACAGGGTTCATGATGGTTTCGATTTCAATCCCTTTGCTTCTTTGCTTTCCATCCTGAACAACAATATTGTATTCTTTTCCGTCACGGATCACTCCGGTTCCTCTCTGGATATTATCAACAAGGATATCATAGTATCCAACCGTGAAATTCACTTTATTCCTCCAAAGATTTCCCTTGATTCCTACTTCCCACTGATTCGCCATCTGAGGTTTCATCTCACCGCTAATGTCCGGAAGCTGCTGGGCAACAGGGGCTGTATAGCTGAAACCATTCATATAGTTACCATAGGCAGATAACTGGTCTTTAACGATCTGATATACAATTCCTACTTTTGGAGACCATGCAGTCTGACTGAAATCACCGGTACGTTTGTTATCATTCAGATTAAGCTGTCCTTTACTTTCGTAATGATCCATACGCAAGCTTAAAAGCGTAATCAAACGGTCCGTAATATAAGTGACGTTTGAAATATAGGCTCCATAAAGGTTTGATGCGGAATTATTTCTCACTAAAGGTGTTTTGCCTGCCTGAATGGCTGCCTGTGTAAATGCCTGGATTTTTTGAAGGGCAAGATCTTTAGAAATATTCGGGTATCCCTCTAAGTTTTGTCCGTTGACATTATCAAAGACTACAATTGGAGAATGGTTATTATTGATTGTCTGATTCAGATAATCCAATCCGATCAATACTTTATTTTTAATTTTCCCGATATTAAATTGTCCATTGAAATTCTGCTGAACACTTGTAGAAGAAGCTTCAGAGTTCTGCCACTGTACATTACGTTCCAGCAGGGCATCACTGGTTGTCCCTCTGATAAACTGGTATTGATATAATCCTTCCGTTTTTCTGAAGTTTCTTGAAAGTAAGGTTTGCGAAGTCCATTGATCTGAAATTTTGTAATTAGCCTCTGCTTTTACGTTAATAGATGGCGCTTTTAAGGTCATATCATTGTTGGAATATGATCTTTTCCAGTCAAAGCCTAGTTCATCAGGATTATGGGCAAAATATTGCCTTGTTCTCGGAAGGAAAATAATCGGAGTATTAGTTCCTTCATAATTATAAATCTGAGCTCCCAGGTTAAATTTCAATCTTTCATTAACCTGGTAGCTTACAGTTGGGGCTACAAAGAATGATTTTCTGAATTCGGAATCTCTGAAACCATTCTGATACTGATAGGCTGCATTCAAACGAAATAACATATTTCTGGATTCTGTAATCGGGCCGTAAACATCAGCGGTAACACGGTTCAGGTTGTAGCTTCCCATGAGATAAGAAGCTTCACCTCCGAAATAATCTTTCGGTTTTTTGGTTACCGCATTAATCAGGCCTCCAAACGAAGTTACCGCGCCTCCATACAACGTTCCTGAAGGTCCTTTGATGACTTCAAGACGTTCAATATCTGCAGGATCGATCTCACCATTGGTGGTTGCAGGAACACCGTCTACCATCGATACTTTCGTAGGAAAACCTCTGAGGCTGTAGTAGAAACTTCCGTCTCCCGAGCCTCTTCCCGGACTTCCCTGCATTTTTACCATACCCGGAACATTTTTCAATACTTCCGAAATATCGTAAGTAAGCTGTTCCTTCATGATCTGCTGGTTGATGCTTGTATAAGCTTGTGGATTTTCAAGAACTTTCAGAGGCATTTTGGCCACTGAAGTACTGTCTTTATCCAGAAATTTATTTCTGCTCACTGCATATACGGTAATTCCTTCAATCACATTGTTGTGTAAAGGAGCGTAGATCGCAGGGATTTCATAGACATCTTTCTGAATGTGAATGGGTTCTCTCATCAGTTCGATGTCATTTAAAACCACCTGAAGGGTATATTCTCCAGGTGGCACATTTTCAAAGTAATATTCTCCTAAATTATTGGTTTTTGCCTGATAAGACGTGTTGACAAGTCTTAAAACAGCATTTTTTACCGGTGCTTTTTCAGACAGCATGATTTTGCCATGAACTCTGTCGCCCTGCTGTGCAGAAAGCGAATTGGAAGATAAAGCAAGACCAAGAAGTAATATAAGGGTTTTAGATGTTTTCATGCTGTAATTTTTGTAACAGGGGATAGTTTATTTTACCGTTTTGTGATAAAGGAAATGTTTCTATACGTTCTGTGCGTACATATTGTGGATTAATACGCAGTTTATTTTTAATGGTTTCGGTGATGATCTGAGGATCAATTTCCGGATTGTCATACAATACCACGATTTTTTTATCATTGGCATTCAGACATACGAAGGTATTGCCCTGCATTTCATTTTTAAGAATGAATTCTACCTCATCCAGATTCAGGCGTATTCCGAAAAGCTTCATGATACGTTTTATTCTACCTGTGATATAATAAATCCCGTTTTCACCTTTTCTGGCAGTATCTCCGGTATGCAGTACAGAAGGCTGCTCGTACGTAGCAAGATCCTCCAGTTTATGGGCATAGCCTCCGAAAATACTTACGTGAGAAAACAGCAATTCATCCGTTTCAGGATCAATTTTGAAGCTTCCTCTTTCCACCACATTTCCGATTGATGTTTCTTCTTCCAGCAATCCTTCTGTGGTAAGGTAAGCCATTCTTCCTCCAGCCTCAGTCTGCCCGTATTGTGCAAAGAATTCTTTTTTAAATTCATGACAATAAGAGAAAATAGTTTTTCTCAGCTCAGCGTTAATTACACCTCCGGTATGGGTAAAATACCTTAGACTTGGAGAATCTTTTCTGAAAAATCCTATTCTGTTCAGATTTTCATAGAGAAAAGGCACTCCGCCCAACGTACTGTAGCCGTACTCCTCCATTTCGTCCCAGAATGCTTTCTGCATTATATCCTTATCAGTACACACGATTCTTCCGGCGCGCATACAGTTGGTGGTGAAAATAGAGAATCCGTATACAAAGTTGATCGGTACGTTTAAAGGAACCACATCTGTTCCCTGAATCGGCATGTACTGAAGGATGCTCAATGCGTTCTGATAAAGGCTTTCATCAGATAACTTAACCAGTTTCGGAACACCTGTTGTCCCTGAAGTACTCAAAAGGATTTTGATGTCAGGATGAATGATAATCTCAGCTTTATAATCATCCTTTGCAAAGATTCTGATGTTGTCTGAGAATGCTTTCAGAGAGTATCCTTCAATGGTTTCCCTTTGTGGATCAAAGATGTATTTCGGACGATATTCTGCCTCAATACGTTCTTTAAATTCCTCATGAAGTTTCTGTCCCAGTAACGCAATGGTATGTGCTGTTCCATAAAAATTGAGGAGCACTTCAATGCTTGGAAGCTGATTATCATTGTACAAAAAAAGCAGGCCTTTTTCTACGGGGTTTAAGCCTAAAGACCGGTACAGTGTTCCCACCGGTATTGTTGTACCGGTGGAAGCATCTGTAAACCCCAAGTTCTTATTGGCAATTACATTTTCTAAAATTTTCATAAGCTTAGTTTTCTACGAATACATCGTATTTTTTCATTTTTTCGCGAATTTTTCCGACGGTTCCCATCTCAAGAATATCATTAAAATCAAATTTGATCTGATAAAACTGTTCAAGCGCTTCTACGATCAGAAGATGAGACATAGAATCCCATTCCGGGATTTCCTGATACGTAAGCTTTTCATCTACCAATTCTTTTTTTATAGCGATGGCAGAGGCGATAATTTCATAAAATTCTTCTGTAGTGTTCATTTTAAATTTTTATAGTTTTCCATTTTCCATTTCTAAAAATCATCAGGAATAACACTGCTAAGACAATTTCCGAAGAAACGATAGCGGTAAATATTCCTGTCAGTTCCCAATGAAGCTTTACCCCCAAGAGATAAGCCATAGGAAGCTGAATTACATAAAACATGACAATATAAAGCAGGGTAACCTGCATAATATTTCCGGCTGCATTCAATGCGCGGCTGATCACCATGGTGAATCCTAAAAGCAGATAAGCCATAGAGACCACATGGATGTATTGAACCGCATATCTGGCAACTTCCGGTTCTGTAGTGAAAAATTTCACCACATATTCTGCTGCAATCTGCCAGAATAAGGCTACAATGACCAGATAAGTCATGTTGATGGTTCCTGCTCTCCAGACTGTTTTTTCTGCACGTTCCGGTTCTCCGGCACCGAGATTCTGTCCTGTAAGCACTCCTGCTGCATTTCCTATTCCCCAGGCAGGCATTGTTGCGACCGAAGCAATACGCTGGGCAATAATGTATCCTGCCAGCGCGGTTGTTCCGAAAGTAGAGATGATTTTCACCATAATCAGCCAGCTGGATGTAGGAATGATATACTGAACCAATCCTCCAAAGGCGAGTTTCAGAATCTTCTGTAACAATGTAAGATCAAGCTGAAAAGGAACTCTGATGCTGATGCTGGTTTTTCCTGTGGCGAATATGAATGCCTGATATACAACTCCTAATGTCCTTGATAAAACCGTAGCATACGCCAATCCCATCAATCCGAAAGCAGGAATAAATCCTAATCCGAAAACAAGGATTACCGCAAAGATGATATTGGAAATATGGCAGATCCAAAGTGATTTCATGGCAATATCGGCATCACCTGCCCCTCTGAAAAGCCCATTGACAGACAAGCGGAGAATCACAAGCCCGATACTCAGAAAGACCAGTCTTGAGAAAGAAACGCCTTCGGTTACCGTACTGGCATTGATTCCCAAAAAATCAACAATTTCTGATGCGAAAAAGCAGGAAACACCGCCAATAAGCACTGCAAAAAACAGAGCCAGCAAGATAATGTATTGGGCTGTTCTGCCCATTCCTTCTTTATCTTTTTCGCCCGCTCTTCTGGCGGTAAGGGTTGCTGCTGCAATTCCCAAACCTACTGCAATGGCATAAGCAAAGTTGATGTAGTTATCGGTAATTCCCACAAGCCCAAGAACCTTGTCGCCTAATTTTGCAATAATCAATAAATTGACACTTACAAAAACAGATTCCATGACAAGTTCCATCACCATAGGAATGGCAAGACTAAAGATGGAACGGTTTATACTTCCGGAAGTCAGTTCAACTTTCTTTCCGGCTATGGCTCCATACGTAAAAACCGCTCCTTCTTTTAGTATATGCAGGAATTTCCTCATACTGCTGCTACTGAATTTTTATTGGCAATCTGATACAGCGGATTTGGCAGTGCTCCGTCTTTTCTCGGAATAGCAAATGCTTTATTCTCACTGTAACCGTTATTTTTCAGACGCAGACTGTTGATATAGAATCTTTTGAATGCCGGCACATACAGGTCATACTTTTCGTATCTTTCCTGAAGGTGAGTATTCTCAGCTTTATAATTTTCTACACAGTTGTGAACCAATTCCCAGAATGTTTCTTCATTAAAGTTGGAATAGGTATGCAAAGCATTCGACAGGTATCTGAAGAAGGCATCAAAAACTCCAAGCAAAATAAACAATGGGATATTTTCTTTATTGGAAGACTGGATCAAACCGTCCGCAAGGTGTGCAGGAAGCTTTTCTCTGGCTTCTGTGGTAAGTACAATATCATCCACAAAGTCTTTGATGACGATTCTCTTCGGAACTCCGTTTTTCAAAACAACCATAATGTTTTCTCCGTGTGGCGTTACACATAATGAATGCGTGTAATAAATATGTAATAATGGGGTAAGATAAGCATCAAGATAGCTTTCAATCCATTCTTTAATGCTTACTCCTGCTTTTTCAGCAAATGCCTGAACCAATGGAACTCCACTTTCATCTACATACAGTAAAGAAGCCATAGTTACCATTTGTTCGTCTTCTTTCAGATGATTTTCAGCACTTTCTCTCCATAATGCTCCAAGGAATTCATTATATTGATAAGGTACACTCGCAATAGCTCCATATTGTGGATGCAGATAGGTGATTGCTGCTTCTTCTCCTAAGAAAATAGTCTCTTTGTTCTCAAGGTAAGCATCATCTTTAATTAAGCCTTTTACCCAATCTGTAATAGCTGGAGCAATTTTCATCTGTTTAGGTGATAATCCTCTGATATTTCCTGTGCTCAGAATAGAAACAGCCGTTTTCAGGTATCTCTTTTCAGGATGATCTACATTGAATAAAGTACGGATACTCTGCTGCGGACTGTACGTATCACTACCCTCACCCAATTGGATTAAAAGTCCTGAAGCAATATCTCCGGCAAAATGAATCTGAAGCTTATGCTCCCACTGCCATGGATGTACAGGAATAAAATGATAGTCTTTAACAATTTTTCCTTCGCTGATCAGTTGCTGCTGAAAATCATTATACAGCAGGTCTCCTACTTCGGAACGATAAAACTCATCTCTGTCAATATGTTCCAAAGCCTGGAATGATGATCTGCTTTTATGGGAAGCCAGCCAGATCACTTTTAGATTCTCATCGGCTTCAGGGGCAAATGTTTTCAGGTCTTTTGGAGAAAAACCTAACCGGCTTTTGTTCACAATTACCCAAGGATGTCCGGTCATATTATGCTCTACAGTTTGATAATCCGCATCCGCAAGATCTTTTGAAGAGATCACTCCTCTTGATAAGATTAAAGCATCACAATACAAAGTATGCAGTAATTCTTCTGTATATCTTGCAATGGTATAAGGGTCTAAGTCAAAAACTGATTGCATTTCCAGAAAGAAGGCTGCTACATCTACCGAAGACAGATCTTCACCGTTTTCTGTTTTTGTAATGCTGTCTTTATCAATATGCCAGTAATCCATCATTCTTTCCTGTCCGCGGAAGCTGTATGAAATATTTTCAAATCCTGTTTCGAGCTTGAAAACTGTATATCCGTCCTGATCTTCAAAGGTCACGACAGGTTTCAGAAGCTCTTCGTGCATCAGTTCTGAGATGGTTTTGGCCATTAGGTTTCTGTTGGCCTGATTCCAGTTTTCCTGGCTTATTGTATTTTTTAAGTTGGTGTTCATCTTTAATTAAATTTTGGCAGTTGGTAAATCAGCATATTTTTCTACATCAAAATCCTGGAAAGCAATTTTCTTTTCAATTTTATAATGCTCTCTTCCCAGAATATCATTGATGATGTAAGAATTACGGTACGCAGCCATTCCCAGATCGGTAGAAATATAGCTGTGGGTGTGCACTTCAGCATGAAGCACATAGATTTCCCCTCCGTTGTGGTCTATTGAATAATTTCTGTTCACATCAAACAATCCGCTGGAATCTCTCTTGATTCTATCCTGAATATTTTGTAAGAATGCAGGTTCATGATAACGGTATCCTGTTCCTAAAATCAAGTAATCCGCTTCCTGATCATAAGGAACTTCCTGTTCCAGTTGGGTAAACTCAAGATTGATGAAATCCGGATTACTGTTGTCTACTCTGTTCAGCTGGCTGTTAGGAATAATTTTAAGATTAGGATCCGCATTATCGATATTCAGATCATAAATAAAATCATAGATATCATTGATCAGATCGTAATTGATTCCTTTAAACTGAGCCTGCTGTTTGCTTAAAATGGTTTTCCTTGCAGATTCACTTCTGTTGTAGAAATAATCAACATAATCCGGAGAAGTAAGTTCCAGCGTCAGTTTAGAATATTCCATAGGAAAAAATCTGTCCGGACGGGAATACCATCCCAGTTGGGTTTCTTCATTCCTGTTTTGAAGTAGGTCATAAAAAACTTCTGCAGCACTTTGGCCAGAACCGATAATGGCAATTTTCTTTCCCTGAGATAACAATTCCTCTTTTCGATAGAGATAAGAGCTCGTATGAATAAGTCTTGAATCATCTTTCGGAATAAAAGAAGGAATATGAGGCTGTGTCCCCGTTCCTAAAATCAACCTTTCCGTTTTAAAAATAGTTGTTTCTTTTGTTTTGGTGTGAATGGTCGTCACATGATATAAACCGTCTTCATAAGTAATATCCACTACCTGAGTAGAAAAACGGCATTGCGGAAGCTGTTCAATCACCCATTGACAATAACGGTTGTATTCTTTCCTCGGAATGAAAAAGTCTTCTCTGATAAAAAATTTATACAGTCTTCCGGTTTCTTTCAGGTAATTCAAAAGGCTTAAAGGATTTGTTGGATCGGCCATGGATACGCAGTCGCATAAAAATGGAGTCTGCAGGGTTACATGGTCGATCATCAGTCCCGGATGCCAGTCGAAACCATCTCTCTGGTCCAGGAAAAGGGTTTTCAGTTCCGAAATCGGATTGGATAATGCGGCAAGTCCCAGATTGAAAGGGCCAATCCCTATGCCTATTACATTGTATACGGCTTCGTTAGTCATTTTTTGTGATGTTTGTGGTGATTTGTACCTCTTTATTCTGGGGGAATTTTTCCCAGTACCATTCTCTGTAACAGAAGTTCAGATTGGCTTTTTTATGAGGCATTTCAATTACTTTTTCTACTTTGAAACCTACGTGGGCCTTGTTCATCATAGAAGCAAGAGAGTCTACAGATCCTTCGCCAACCATTTTTCCTACCTGTGGCTGTGCAAAAACATAATCCACCATAGATTGTGTGGATGGAGAAACGAATTTTTTCTTTGGATCAGTCGGTGCAATAAACTGGTGCGTTCCGTAATCTGTTGGCAATACTTCATAATAATCGCCTACGATATCTCTGCAAGCCCAATACACCTCGATATTGCATGAAGGTTCATCGTTTCCTGCGATGATGTAACTGTGGGCTTCATCACTTGGAAGCATCAGTCTGTAATAGGTTTCCAGCTCATCAATAGGCCAGTTCATCTGCCAGATTTTTACGGCATGTTCACGGTTGAACCATTCATGAAGCATTTCAAGGTCATTTTCAAGATCTATAGGACGCATACTCATAGTAACATCCTCTTTCTGGAAATACCTTTTGAAGAAAACCTCTGTTCCCTGCGGATTGATTAACTGATCCGAAAAGAAATGTTTGTGAAGAAGGTTCGGAACTTTAGCATAAGAAATTGAAGAAGCATTCACGCCTCCGTCTACATCAGCAACCGCCGACTGAAGGTTTGATTTTACGGCCCAATATCTTTGATTCAAAGCATAATCCGTTAAAGATGAAGGTTCACTGTCATGAAGATTTTCAAATTCCCTGTACAGAATATGGATTAATCTTCTTTCTTTCACCAATCCCGTCTTACCTATTGAAGCAATCAGTGCGCTCAGGTTACTTACCAGAAGATGGTGAGAAATAATATCCAGAAGACGCTCATCTCTGATGAAAAGGTCTTCCACTTCAGGATAATCTTTGATCAGAGATTCATATTTTCCTGTAAAGCTTTCTTTGATTAAATAACCTTGTCCGTCTCTCACATAAATAGATTGAGGAAGCAATTGATTATCCAATTGTACAAGCAGATTCTGCTGATGAACTTCAGGAGCCATGCCTAATTGATCATACAACCTATTTAAAGGAGAAAGCAATAGATTTACATACTTTTCAAACCAGATAATAGCTGCTTTTTCTGCATCTATACCCAATTGATTCGCAACATTCTTAAAGAAATGCGCCGTAAAATTGAATCCATCTGTAGATTCATCCTGACAAAGCCTTGCCAATAGAATCACTTTATCTTCATTGGAAAAAGGATTTTCACGGAGCAGAATATTCAGGCTGTCCATATTATTCCCTTCATAATGAACGCTTAATGTGGAAGGCTCCAGCAATAGTTTAAAATTTGGGAAGTTTTGCTCAAATGAAGTTTTTTCCTGCTGCCACCAGATAGCGGAAGCATATCCTCTGTTGAGATCTTTTAAGCTGTTTGTTCGCACAGAACCGGTCATTAAAACATGCAGAGAGAATTTTAACATCCAGCTGAAATCAGGATTGTATACTGTTCTTATAGAAGATGTAGCATAAAAATCCTCTCCTAAAGGTCCGATATGAATGATCTTACCGGAACCCAGCATTTCAGGGTATTCTGCTGTTGATAAAAGATATTGTGCCTCCCACGGATGGCATGGAACGATGTAAAAGTCATTGATGTTTTCAAAATCGTAGCTTTCCGGTAAAGAAGTCCATTTTTCGAAGATTTCTTTGGCCGAGATTCCCGGAAGAGATTTTTCCGTGATGCAGTCTTTATGGATCAGGAAATAATCCAACTGAAATACTTTCCCGAATTCTGGACCGTATAAAAGCTGTTCTTCCTCAGAGAATCCCATTCTTGATTTGGTGAAAGGATGCAGATTGTGTCCGGCAGGAAGCATTTGCTCAGATTCAAGAAAAGAATAGGTCAACAACTGATCGTCCTGAAGACAGGCTTCTGTCGTCAGTTCCAGATTTCTTAAGCTGCTTTGAATTCTTTCCACAAAGTTTCTGAAACCCGTTTCATTGGTAGTCTCAGATAGTTCTTTGTAAACCAATTCAGTAAGTTTTTGATCATTCACTTCAAAAACTTCCTGATTTTGATGATCTACCGCCCACAAAACAGGTCCGTATTCATGAAAAAGAGTTTCTGAACGATAGGAAACCGGAGCAAATAAAAACAGTCCGCTTTTCTTCATTTCAAATCTCATAAACAATGAATAATTGCTTTTCTGAAGAGCTTTTGCCGTGAGAAGATCATATTTCGGAACGCCGCGGTAGAATTTTCCGTTTCCCAGTTCTCTCAGCATTCCGTTCAACAGAATCCTGAAAGTAATTTCCCTAGCTTTTTCTCCTGTTCTATTTTTCTGAATTAAAGTCTTTTCCATGATTTTTGATTGTGGTGAGAATTTGATGAATGTCTTCCGTAGTCGTAATCGGATTCAGGAACGTAAACTTCAGATAGAAATTACCGTCAACCTTTGTACTGGCTACAAGGATTTCTCCGCTGTAGAACAGTTTCATCTTGATGTATTGATTCAAGGCATTCAGATCACTGATTTCCGGATTTACATATCTGAAAACAAGAACACTTAAGTCGGAATCTGAAAGAAGTTCAAAATCTGCATCTTCAGAGATCATCGCTGCAGCATCTTTGGTAAGATCGATCACGGTGTCTGTATATTCTGCCAACTGTTCTTTACCCATCATCCTTATGGTAAACCAAAGTTTTAACGCATCAAATCTTCTTGTACTCTGGGTAATGGATTTATTGATCTGTGCCGGAATTTCCTCCTCGTCCATTTCCTTCGGATTCAGATAATCGGCGTGGTGTTTAAGGATCAACAGTTCTTTTTTATTTTTAACAATGAAAGCACTGCTGCTGATCGGTTGGAAGAATGATTTGTGGTAATCAATCGTTACAGAATCTGCTCTTTCAATACCATTGATCAGGTCACGGTATTTTTCGCTTAATAATAAAGCACAACCGTAAGCAGCGTCTACGTGCATCCAGATGTTATAGTGTTCTGCAATATTGGCGATATCATCCAATGGATCGATATTTCCAAAGTCTGTAGTTCCGGCTGTCGCTACGATTCCGATAGGAATATTTCCTAATTGCTCTTCCCTCTTAATGTATTTCTTTAAAAGAGAAATATCCATACGGAAACGGTCATCGGTCGGAACTTTAACAATACTTTTCTCACCCAATCCCATAATGGATGCATTTTTCAGATTGCTGAAGTGAGATTTATCGGAAACAAATATCCTGAAACGGCTTGCCTCCGCTGGCAGACCATCCATTTTAATATTGTGGTTATATTTTTTCTGAGAAAAACAGTCACGCATCATCACCAATCCCATTAGGTTGCTCTGTGAGCCTCCTGCTGTGAAAACGCCATCGCTTTCATGGGTATTGTATCCGATCTGACCCGCAGTCCAGTCGATCAGCTTTCTTTCCATAAAAGTTCCTCCTGCACTCTGATCATAAGTATCCTGAGAAGAATTGATGGCACTTACAAGAATTTCTCCTGCCAATGCCGGAATGACTACAGGGCAGTTAAGATGCGCTACATATTGTGGAAGGTGAAAAGCGGTGGCATGTTTCACATAGATTTCATCTACTTCAGCCAGCAGCTCATTATAATTGGATAGTTTTTGATTAAGGTCTATCTGTTGTACCATTCCTTTCATTGTTCTGGCTTCTATACCACTGAAAGGCTTGTTGTTTCTGTAAAGAAATTCCTGAACCAGGTCCAAAGTACTGTTGACAGCATTACGATAATGATCATAATTGTCAGGATGAAAAATATTCCCAAAATTCCCCGAAATGTGGGGTGAAGTTGTACTTGCGTGCTCTTCAAGGGATATTAAATTGTTGTTCATAAAAGTTTTGTAATGTGATTTTTTTAATCTGTGAATTGTTGTGGTTTTTTCGATATACGACTATATATATCTGGTAGTCAGTTTTTTAAATTTTGCATTTTTTATTATATTTTATTTGGTGATTACATAATTATTACTAAATTTGACTTAGCTATTGTTATTTAGAATAATTAAAAACAAAGATAAAAATTATTACTTAACACCAAATTTTTTTTAATGAATTCTACAGAAATTTTAGATAAAGACTGTTTAACAGCTGTAAAACTGCTTCCTACGGTCATAGAAGTCACCTCTCAGGAAAGAAGAATGATCAAAGATGCGGCATTGCATCTTCAGAAAAAGTATGACACTTATGAAAACCGTGATTTTATAAAGCATGTCCATCAGCTGGCCTCTTATTTTCTTCCGGAAAGGATTCTCAATATAGCAGCTGATTTTGCGAGTGACTTTTCTGAAAATCAGTATGGCGCGCTGGTTTTTACAGGATTGATGGATATAGATCAGGAGGAAATAGGTTCTACTCCACCCAACTGGCAATCGGCAGATTATTCAAAGTTTAATTTATATGGTTTTGCGTGTGCGCTTATTCATGGGGCACTTCCCTCAAAGCCTGTACAATATTATTCACAGCGTAAAGGCGGCGGATTGATCCATGCCATTATTCCTGATGAAAAAATGAAAGAAACGCAGACGGGATCAGGATCCGCAACCGATTTGTATGTACATACTGAAGATGCTTTTCTTAAGCATCAGGCTGATTTTTTAAGCTTTATGTATGTAAGAAATGAAGAACAGGTTCCTTCTACCCTATATTCCATCCGTTCTCATGAGTCTATCGGGGAAAAGTACAGGCCACTTTTTGAGCCAATCTATAAAATCCCGAAAGATGCCAACCTAGAAACGGGAAGTAGTGAAGAAGAAACCTTAGATTCTGTTTTGTATGGAAATTACAGCCTTCCGTTTATGCGTTTTGATGCTGCTGAGCAGCTTTTCAATCCCAGTATCAGACAATCTGATGAGGCGCAGAATACGCTGCATGAATTCTGGGAAGAAGCAAGACATTTGATTTATTCTGGATTTACGCCTCAGGCCGGAGATGTTATTCTGGTTAATAATCATTTATGTGCTCACGGAAGATCGGCTTTCCGTGCGGGAGTAAGAAATATTGACGGTGTAGAACAGCCATGTGAAAGAAGGATTATGCTTCGTATGATGAGCAAAGTAAGTCTTATCGATATGAGAGCACACACCCTTACGGAAGATCCGTTCTTTGTGATAGAGGAACATCTGGGGAAAAATTTTCAACATTTTTAATAGAATGCCTGGTTAGTTGGTATTTTTGAACATTCAATCAATCGAAAACCTTTTTGGGCATAGCTCAAAAAGGTTTTTTATAAATTTAAAAACTTTACAAACCACAAAAGTCACAAAAGCTTATATATTAATACATTTTAGTTCAATGAAGCAACTTTAAAATGATGCTGCAAAAAAAGTTCACACTAAGTTGAAAATCAAAGATTTTCGCAAAACTTATGTGTACTTATTCTGCATAAAAATTTGCTCTAAAAATTTATTTGGTTAAAAACTTTGTGTCTTTTGTGGTTAAAAATAATCAATATTCAATAGGAACGAGCTTTAGCCCGTTTAAATAAATAGAAAATAAATCCTTTGGCTTTAGCCGAAACCTAAAATCTACCATTGTCAAGGTTTAAAGCCTTGACAAGAGTATAACTTACTGTTTAAAAAATCTGTCAAACAAAGACAACTGTTCAGATAATGATCTGCTCCAGTATTCCGGAACGTGCCCGCCTAAAGATTCTGTGTAGAGATGCTGGATCTTCATTTCAGTCAGCTTTTTATGAAAATTCCTGTTCATAGTAATCATTTGAGTGTCTTCTGTACCACAGTCGAAAATATATTGCTGATCTGCTGAGGCCATCAGTTTTATTTTGTTGTCCGTAAGGAAATTCGGATTGATAGACTCCAATGGTCCCAGCACTTTATTCACCATATATTTCTGATATCCTTCCCCGAACGAATTGAAGTCCAGTGCTCCACATGAACTTCCAACGATTCCAAATGTCTTGTTATACGTAACCCCGATGTTGATAGCTCCATAGCCTCCCATACTCCATCCTAAAATCCCGCGGAATTTCTTCTCAGCTTTCACAGGATAGTTTTTATCAATAAATTCTACCAGTTCTTTTCCAATAAAAGTCTGATATTGCGAATCCTTAACAACCGGGCTGTCTACATACCAGGAACTGTAATTCCCATCCGGAAGCACATAGATTGTTTTCAATTGCTGAGCTTTTTTAACCAGATCAGGAATATCCTGTTTGATAATCCTGTCCGGATTACCGCTGAAGCCATGAAGAATATAGACAGATGGATACCTGGTATTAGGCTGTAAATTGGGAGTGATGATCACTGTTTTGATTTTTTTATTCATTTTCGGACTGAAAATTTCCTGATGAATAATTTTTTGTGCTGATAACTGTACAAATGCAGTCAGTACAAATACAATGTTGATAAGCTTCTTCATGCTGAAAAATTTTTAATTAATCATAATCACTGGTATCATATTTCTTTAAACATATTGTGTACCAATGCATCTTTAACAGAGCAAAATTGCAGCATAAAAAAAAGAAAAGCCTCAACCTATGTTGAAGCTTTTGTTAATTCTTTTCATAAAATTAGATCAGTCAATGATTAATATTTCCAAAGCATTAATCCCGCCTGATAGCCTGTTCCCAGTGTCCATATGAGAATATAATCTCCTTTTTTTAATGATTTTACTTCTTTTTGATATTGGTCTAAAGCTAAAAATGGACTGGATGCTCCGGTATACCCAAGCTCTTTAGAGTAAAAAGGAATTTTTTCCTCCGGCAACTGAAAGTAATCGCGGATAATATTGATATTCTTGATAGAAAACTGTGAAAATAAAAACAAGTCAATCTGCTTCAGACTTATCTGATTGCGCTTTAAGAAAAGGGGGATATTTTCCAGTGCAAAATTGACACTTGCCATTCCGTCGAAAACACGATCCCAGGTTGCCAGATCGCCATGATGATGACCTGAACTTCCTTTAGGTGGGTAGAGCACGGTATTACAAAAGCTGCTGTCTGTATGATATAGTACATCTATTAACCCTGAGGTGTCGTCCCCATCATTTTCTACGATGAAAGCAAAAGCAGAATCTGAAAGACAAAAAGCAGTAATCGGGTTGTCAGGATCTAATATCCTCGAGAATTTTTCGGCACAAACTACCAAAGCTTTTGTTCCGGACCGGGTCCCTTTTAAATATTTTGACACCTGATCCAGCGCTATAAATGCTCCAATACAGTTGGCATTGATATCATAACATAAGGTATCCGGTTTTCCCTCTAATGCATGATGGATCTGGATAGCATCACAGGGAATATGATGTTCAGGAGAGCTGCTTACAAAAATAATAATATCTATATCGAGGATAGAAATATTACTTTCATTAAAAACTCCTTTTGCTGCTTCAATTCCCATAGAAAGTGTAGTTTCAAAAGAATTCTCCGGAACAATAAAACGTTCTGCCCTGCCTAATGCATTCTGGATTTTTTGTATTGAAATTTCCTGGTTTTCAAAGTGTTCAATAACAGCTGTATTATTTTCTACAAAATCAGGATGATAGAAATACGTGTGATGTAACTTCATGTCTGGTTAATATTTTAATTATATCTCTTATTTGTGATATAATGTAAATTTAACATAATAACAGGATATATCCCAGAAACATGAAATAAATCACTTTATAGGTGATTATTAAAAATGGATGGTAAATTTAATCAGTGCTTATCTCCGCTAATTTCCTTTTTGATCCGGCTAAGCTGTGTAGGTGTTATGCCCAGATAAGAAGCGATGTGATGCTGTTTCACTCGGTTGTAAAGAGATGCATTATCAAGCAATTGCAAATATCTTTTTTTTGCTGTTTCATACTTCAGAGAGACTTCCAAAGGTTCTTTTTTTACCACCCAGTTTTTTTCCAGATAATGCAGGTGAAAAAGAGCCAGATCATGGTGTTTTTCCAGCAGCTCACGGTAAGCTTTTGCGGGGTATTGTATTACTGAGCAGTCTTCCAGTGCAATCATATTGAAATCGCTGGGTTCGTTTTTAATAATGGCTGCTGTGGAAGCTACAAAGGTGTTTTCTTCAAAGAAAATTTTATAGATATTATTCCCCTGTTCATCTACTGTGTAATATCCTATCAGTCCTGACTTTAAAAAGTAATAATATCTGGCCATAGAACCGGATTCCAGCAGAAGATCGTTTTTGTGGTAGTATTCTTCTGTACAGATATCCAATAAATCTTTAATGGTTTCCTCAGATAAAGGATAATAGTGATTAATATGTTTTACAAATTCTGAATGCTTCATTTTGGTATTTGGAAAGTGTAAAGGATTGTATTACACAATCATCTGTGAAACCCTGTGTAATCAGTGGTTACATACAATCTTTCTGTTTTTCAGAAAATTAATCCAATACTTTTTTCATCATCAGATCGGTCTGTTCTTCTTCCCCAAGCCTGAAAATATGCTTATCAAACTCAACGAATCCATTTTTTCTGTAAAATTGTAAAGCTCTCAGGTTTTTTTCCCAAACCCCAAGCCATAAGTATGATTTACCAAGCTGCTCAGCTGTTTCCAAAGCCTGGTTATAAAGAAGCTGGCCCACTTTTTTACCGTGATGGCTTTTCTTTACATAGATTCTTTCAATTTCAAGGGCGGTATCATCCTGAAGTTCAGTCTGTGCCTTTCCGGAATTGACTTTCAGGTAACCAACCGGATTGTCTTCTTCCCAGGCAATATAGAAAAATGAATCAGGATTATTCAACTCTGATTTTATTTTTTCCGTATTAAAGCTTTCTTCCAGATACTTTTTCATAGCCTCTTCCGTATTATTTTCTGCAAAAGTTTCGGAAAACGTCTGTCTTCCTAAACTTTGTACAATTTCTACATCTTCGGCGGAGGCTTTATTAATGATAATTGAACTCATAATGATAAGAATAAATGTTATGAAAAAAGGATTTTCTTAAATGCTTCGGAAGCCAGATGTACCTGTACACTCCAGTCGTCAGCAGCATCACTTCCTGCATCGTCAGAAATATATTTCAGGCATAAAAACGGAATGTTTTCCTGTTGGGCAATCAATGCCAGCGGATAGGCTTCCATGTCTACAATATTGTAATCTGTTTCGGAGTGGTTCATTTCAAAACTATCACCGCTACCACAGATTCCTTCTTTCAAAGTATCCATTTTAAGACCATATTCCAGTACAGGTGGTACTCCTGATAATGGAGTTTCATATAATTTAAAACCAAGTCCTCTTACATCCATATCCCGCTGGATGAATTTTGTACAGCATACGACTTCTCCTTTGTGAAATCCCTTACTTCCGGCAGAACCTAAATTCACGATCAGTTTAGGTTTTCTTGTATGAATTTCTTTGGTTAATTCAATCGCCGCATTTACTTTTCCGATACCGGTAATCAATTTGTTTTTATCGTCGAAAACGGTTCCTGCTTCAGAATCTAATGCAAAAACAAAAAGGGTATCATCAATTGAGTAATGGGTGTTGTTGTTAATTTTTATCATTGAAAAATCAAATTTACACAGCTTTTATTACTGTATTACAAAGATACAAGACTCTGTTCAATTAAAAACCCCAAAATAAAACTATTTTGGGGTTCTGATATCTTAAATTCTGCATCCGTCTGCATCACAGGAAGCTCCGTTCTCACCGGAAATATCCTTAAACGGGCTCACCGCTTCTTTGTAAGTCTGCTGGAGTGCATTTTCAAATACCTCTGCAGGCTGAGCTCCGGAAACAGCATATTTACCGTTCAGAACAAAGAAAGGAACTCCGGAAATGCCATTGTTTCTTGCCTCCTGAATATCCTGATTCACTTCATAATCCAGTTGATCTGTTGTAATAGCCTGCAGTGCTTCTTCTCTGTCAATCCCTAAGCTTTCAGCAAGAGCTGTCAAAACTTCAGTATCTCCAACATTTTTGCCGTCAATAAAATGAGCGATAAATAATGCCTCTTCCATTTCATTGGATTTGTTGTGCTTTTTAGCCAGATGAAGCAATTTATGAGCGCTGAATGTATTGGTGATCAATGTTTTTCCGAAGTTGAAATCAATTCCGGCCCCTTTTCCCATTTGGGTAACCTGTCCCAGCATTTGAGCAGCCTGGGCTTCAGCTACTCCTTTTTTCTCTCTGAAATATTGAATGGTATCCTGAGTTTCTTTCGGATCTAAAGTTGGGTCCAGCTGAAAACTCTTCCACTCTATTTCTACTTCATCTTTAAAAGGAAGCTTATTCAAAGCCTGTTCAAAATTATTTTTTCCGATATAGCAAAACGGACACATTACGTCCGACCAGATTTCTATTTTCATTGTATTTAATTTTAAATCAAATTAATAGTACAAAGATAGGGTATTTTATTTAATGTAACAAAAATTATTACAATTTAATCCTCACAGCTGGGAAGAACCTGGCTGCGTTCTGCAGATCCGCGAATTGAATAAACATGAAAATAGAAGAAGCGGGATTTTATCAAAGATAAAATCCCGCTTCTTAAACAAATCAGAAATATTAAAATTTACATCGCTGCGTTTGCTTTATTGACTTTTTTTGAAAACAAAATATGGGCAATCAAAGCCAGTACTCCAAATACAGTTCCTACAAGACATACGCCGGTCCATTGAGCCTTTTGCCAGGCAATAGAAGCCAGCCATGTTCCCAGTGATCCTCCAATAAAGTAAGAAACCATATACACTGTATTCAGTCTGTTAACGGCATTGGATTTAATCAAAAAATAATTGGTCTGGTTCATAATATGGCTTGACTGTACCCCTAAATCTACAAGAATTACTCCTACAATCAGTCCCCAATAGGTTTCACCTGCAAAATAGGTAAAGCCCCAGCTTCCGATGACAATCAGTAAAGAATACAAGATAATTCTGTTAATATCCAGATACTTTTGAAGTTTTCCCACCTTAGCAGCAGCTAAAGCTCCTACAGCCCCGGCTAATCCAAAGCTTCCCACGACAGAAGAACCTGCATTAAAAGGTGGTTTTTCCATATGAAAAACCAATGTGGTAAACAAAGCACACATAGAACCGAATGCCATTGCCCCACGGAATGATGCCAGCTGAAGAACAGGCTGTGTTCTTGCAAGATGAGCTACAGACTGCATCAGCTCTTTATAGCTACCTTTAAAATTGGGCGACATTTCCGGAAGCATCTTATAGACAGCTAACCAGACAATGACCATCAATCCTGCCGCTATTCCAAACATAGCTCTCCAGCCCCAGACTTCTCCTACAATTCCTCCCACAAAGCGGGACAGAAGAATCCCGAGTAATAATCCGGACATTACCAATCCGATGTTGGAGGATTTTTCATTATCTGATGAAAGTTCTGCTGCAATAGGGACAAATAATTGTGGAATAACTGAAGTTGTCCCGATCAGTAAGCTGGCTGCATACAGCATCCATAATTGAGTAGCAAAAGTCATCCATAAAAGTGATCCGAAAACAAGAAACAAATCAATTAAAATGAGTTTCTTGCGGAAAAATTTGTCTCCCAACGGAACAATCAGCAAAAGCCCTAACGCATAACCGATCTGAGTCAGTACAGAAATTTTACCTGCTGCACTCTCAGAAACCTGCAGTTCCTCTGAAATAAGGGCCAGTAAAGGCTGATTATAATAATTGTTCGCCACCACCAGTCCGGAAATAACGGCCATAAGCCAGATAACAGTCCGGGAAATACCATTGGAAGAATTCTCCTGCATTGCGTATAAAGTTTTTATTTGAATTGAAAGCAGTCTGAAAGCAGATAACGATGCATACTTTCAGATTTTTAAGAGATCAAAGATAATCATTAAAAAAGGAAATAATCTGCTCTTTTCTTTTACATTTTACGAATGCTGCGTGATTCTGAGATAAGTAGAATGATTTCAGTATTCTGCCTGCCTGATTGTTTTTATGGATAATATATATTGACGAAAAACTTTTTGAATCTTGGAAATAATAAGGAAATTTGCAGCATGAAAATTATTCCACTTAAAGAAGGCAATTTTTCGGCAAGCAAAACCAAGGATTTTACGCTTTTAACAGAAGAAAATTTTGATAAGGCTGGTGGAATCAAAATGTCGGTTCAGCCGTTTCTTATCATCACTGAAAATGACTATATCCTTCTGGATGCCGGCATTGGCTGGAAAAACAGCACCGGAACAACTGTGGTTTCAGAAATTCTTGAAAAGGAAAATATCCGTCCTGAACAAGTCACCAGATTATTGCTGTCCCATCTTCATAAAGATCATATTGAAGGAGCTGTGAAGCTCACGGAAAATGGTTTTGAAGCCGCTTTTCCAAACGCTCAGATTTATATACAGAAACGCGAACTGGATTTTGCAATGGAAAATAAAGGCAATCCTTCTTTTGATTTTGAGATCCTGGAAAAACTGATTCAGCTCCCGAATATCACATGGATGAATGATGATAAAGGACAGATCACAGATGAAATTTCCTATGAAGTTGCAGGCGGACACACGCCTTTTATGCAGGTGTTCTGGATCAGAGAAAATAATGAAACTGTTTTCTATGGAGCTGATGACCTCCCGCAGGCTTCTTATTTAAAATATCATTTAGCTTACAAAAGTGATTTTGACGGTAGAAAGGCGATGGAATTACGGCTGAAGTGGGAAAAAGAAGCAAGAGAAAACCGCTGGAAAATCCTTTTGTATCACGATTTGGATAAAACTATTGTAGAAGTTTAAAAAAAATGGTTTAAATTTCATTAAACCATTTATAGATATCAAATTCCGAAGGGATATTGAGTTTTTTTCTGATCCTGTTTTTCCTGTTTTGTATCGCTTTTGGAGTTACAAAAATACAGGTTGCAATTTCCTTTGTTGTCATATTGAGCTTAAGGTAAATACAAAAGATCAATTCAGAATTTTTTAGTGCAGGCTGTATAGCAGATAACTTCTTAAAAAAATCGGGATAGACGAGTCTGAATTTATTCAGCAGTCGTGGAGAATTTGCTTTGGCAAGAGCCATAATTTCGTCTTGTACAAGAATCTTTTGATTCAAATCCTCTATGTTCGTTTCAGGTTTTTTATTTTTCATAATACTTTCTCATCTCTACTTATTTCAGATACGGCATCTTTTGCGCATATCAGTACAAAGTCTTTTTTTCTCTTTTCTATCTGTATTTTGCTGATTTACTAATTGAGGGTAAATTAATTTTTATGTATTCAAAATTCTGTTACTTTTAGTTAATATAATGTAATGTTTCATAGTGTATAGGTTGTATTTATTGAATAATTATGTTAAAAAAATTCCACATGTGAATTTTATATCAATTTTATATTGGCAAAGAAAGAAAAAATGATTAAAATTTTATTAAAAGCGTGTACCACATAGATACCACGTTATTTTTTTAATAAAATTTCTTAACAGCTTTTATCAGCCTGTTTGCCATTGTTTGTACTGTTACTTTTTGATGGGTTGTAAATGTAGTGGATTACCAAGGTTACTTTTTATGATCTGGATCAATATTTAAACAAAAGAATTACTCAAAAAAAGTGATTATATGTGGTATATTAATGGTACCACATTGCATAGGAAATCAAGAAAATCACAGTTCCTTTATTATTATAAATTTTGAAGCATTAAACAGTCTCTTAAAGAGCATTTAAAATTTTAGCTGAAAATAAAAATAGAACTATGATCACTGAAAATTTACTCATCTCATTTGGAGCCGAAATTAAAAACTATAAAGCAGAAGATATTATTTTCCGGGAAGAAGATTTACCAATGTATTATTACCAGATTGAAAAAGGAAAAGTTAAGCTTAATAATTATATGGAAGACGGGAAAGAGTTTATCCAGAATATATTATCAGACGGCCATAGCTTTGGAGAATCCTTACTTTTTGTAGACAGACCCTACCCGATGAATGCCATTGCAATGGAAGACTCCGGTATTTTCATCATGCCGAGACAGAACTTTCTGAAGCTGATCCAGGATAATCCCGAAATTTCATTAAATATCTATCAGTGCCTTGCAGAAAGGATGTATTATAAATATATCATGCTCTATAATCTTTCTTTTCAAAATCCGGTTTCCAGGCTAAAACTACTGATGGATTATCTGAAAAGCTATCATGATGATAAAAAGCCTTATACTTTCCAGATTCCTCTTACCCGGCAGCAGCTTGCTTCATTGACGGGATTACGTGTGGAAACCGTTATACGCACCATAAAACAGATGGAAAAGGATCAGATCCTGAAAATAGAACGTGGGAAGATTTATTACTAAAAACAAAAGCCGGTTTTAAGTCCGGCTTTTGTTATAATGTCTTATTCCTGATCCAGTTCTTTCTGGAACTCTTCCAGGTATCTGGCTATATGAATGCCGTCTGCCAACCCATGATGTGCTTCAATAGAAACGGGTAGATATTTTCTGCCTCCACGGATATTAAATCTTCCAAAAGCGATTTTTGGAACTGATTCTGTTGTATTAAAATCTGTAGGATGCAATATCGCACTGAATGAATTCCATGGAATAGTAGTATGTCTGATGTGATCTTTTCCCAGCCTTCCGTTGCTTAATCTTAGCCCCGTGGTTTCGTGTACTCCTTTTATTTCCTCCTGCAGTGCTGCATTGAATGTTTCAAAATCTTCTGAGAAAGGAGTGAATGAAAAACCGAAAGTACCATCCGGTCTTCCGATCGTACTGCCGGCATGAACGGTGTCAAACTGTATCACCTGCCCATCAATAATTCTGAGTTTCAGCTCATCTACTCTATTAACGGCCACCATAGATTTGTGAAAATAATAGGCAAAAAATGAATACCCTTTTTCTTTGGCGGTATCATAAGCTTTTGTACAGTCCACCTCCGTTGTAAATCCAAAATAAGGGCTTGCCATATTAGAAAAAAATTCAAAATGTTCTTTTCTGTTCCAGTTGTCTATATCTACGATCTTCATTAATTCTTATTTGCTGCAAATTTCTGAAAGTTTATCCGGTTTTAAAAGCTTATGGATAAAAATATAATTAAATCTTAATTAGGTAAAGGGATTGTTTGGTCGATATTTTGCTGCAAAACAAACGTATTTTATATACTCATTGATCTCCTTTCAGAGGACTCTTCTTCAATCAGGATATTAAGACTTACTCAATAAAAAATAGAAAAAATACTATGGAAAAAATCGGATTCATCGGATTAGGAAATATGGGACATCCTATGGCAAAGAATATTGAAAAAGCTGGATTTCCGCTTTCAGTGTATAACAGATCTTCTGAAAAAGCCAAGGATTTTGAAGAAAAATCTACAGTCTGCATCCAGATTAAAGACCTTGTTCAAAACAGTGATATTATATTCACAATGCTAACCAACGACACTGCTGTAAAAGCAGTATACGAAGAAATTCTTCCACTAAATATTCAAGGGAAACTCTTTGTAGATATGAGTACGATCTCACCCGAAGCGTCTGCAGCAACATCTGCTGGTGTGAAAATAAAAGAGGCCTCCTTTATTGATGCACCTGTAGCAGGAAGCACCCAGCCGGCAAAGGAAGGAACCCTGATCATTATGGCAGGAGGTGAAGAAAAAGACCTTCAACGGGCTATACCCTACCTTTTGAAAATGGGAAAATCTGTAAAACATTTAGGTGAAAACGGAAAAGGTATTGCAGGAAAATTATCTGTCAATTATTTTCTGTCTGCCATTTATCAGGGGCTTGCAGAAACAGTTTTATTGGCCGGAAAGCTGGGGATTGAAAGATCAGACATGCTGGAAATAATCAACGAAAGTGCGAGCGGAAGCGGGGCAACCAAAGTAAAAACACCTATGCTGACTGCCGATCAGTACGCTCCGGCATTTGCCCTTGACCTGATGCTGAAAGATATCCTTCTTGCCAAAAATGCAGGTGCCGATTATCCTCTGTCTGAGGCTCTGGTTCAAACCTATCAGAATGCACATGATAAAGGATTCGGTCAGGATGACGTTATAGGAATCATCAATTATTTGAAAACAATACAATAATATGGAAATCATGAATTATAAAGGAAACCATTGGTCTGCAAGGAAAGTGGATCATATTTACATCGTTAGTATTGAAAATCATTCCAATATTGTAGAAGCTTTAACCGACTTTATCCAGAATCAGAATATCCGGGCGGGAGAAGTAACAGGAATAGGAGCTGTGAGTGAAGCCACTCTCCGGTTCTTTAATCCGGCCACCAAAAAATATGTGGACAGGACCTTCAAAGAACAGATGGAAGTCACCAATATTTCCGGAAATGTTTCTGAAATAGAAGGAGAACAAACCCTGCACCTTCATATTACGCTCGGAAGACAAGATTACACAGCTTTGGCCGGACACCTTCTGGAGGCAAAAATTCAGGGTGCCGGAGAATTTATTTTTTACCCTTTGGCAACGAGAGTTGTAAAAATTAAAAATGAAGAAACAGGAATCAACTTTTATGATTTTGAAAAATAATCCGGTTCCCGTGTAGTATTTTTAATCAAATATTTATTGAATGTTTTATTCGTTACATAAAGGTAAATACAAAGACACAAGAGTATTTCCTGTGTCTTTGCATTTACGGCAAACCAGCAATGCTTAAAGCTCCGTAGTCGTTACTCCGAATTTCTTTTTAAAAGAAGAATAAAAATGAGATAAATTCTCAAAGCCCAGATCAAGATAAATATCTGAAGGCTTTTTATCCTGAGTTTTAATCAAATAATAGGCTTCCTTCAGTCTTTTTTCTTTCAGCCACTGTTTGGGAGCCATTTTAAATATTTTACTGAAATCCCTTTTAAATCCGGAAAGACTGCGTCCCGTAAGCCTTGCAAAAGCATCTACAGAAACATTGAACATATAGTTTTTGTTCATAAACTCTGCAAGATCAATCTTATGAGGCCCGGAAAAATCAAAAAGAAGATTTTTAAAATCCGGATTGCTCAGCAAAAGTAACTCTATGGCTTCTTTCACTTTTAATGCCGCTAACTTTGGAGGAATTTCCTTTGTTTTATTGATGTAAGGAATAAGAGAAGCAAAATAACTCCCAAAGAAATCATCAGGCTCAAAAAACAACTGCTGATTACCCGGAAAAGGTGTATTTGCTGCTATTCTGTTCTCCGTGGCATACTGTCTTAATGTTTCATCATCAAGCGTAATAGAAATAAACTGATACTTTTCGTTAGCGGAAGGATATTTGATCGTTCTGATCAGTTGATTTTTCCTCACCAGAACTACTGTATTTTCTTTGATCACAGTTTTCCCCTGTTCATGAAAAGCATGCGTTTCTCCTGAAATCTGAAAACCCAGAAAATAATCAGGAATAAACTCTTCATGACCTCTGTAAGATTCAAATGCGCATGAATAAACCAGTTTATCAAATATGATTTCAGAAGTATTTTCCATGATACAAATATCTGAAATTTACGCAATAGCCTGCGCTCCTGCCTCGGCAATTTCTTTATCCTGTTCCGGAGTTCCCCCTGAAGAACCTATTGCGCCGATAATCTTTCCGGCTTTATCCTGTAATACGACACCGCCTGCGATAGTCAGAAGCCCTCCGTTAGAGTTCAGCATTCCATAGCCATGGACACCTGTTTCTGAAATGATTTCTTCCATGATATCACTGTTAACTCCAAACATAGCCGCCGTTCTTGCTTTTTTAAGGGCAAAATCAATCACTCCGTAAACACTGTCCAGTCTGGCTAATGCGATAAGATGTCCACCGCTATCTACCACGGCAATGCTCACAGGAATATTCATCAATAATGCTTTTTCCTTTGCTGCATGTAAGACTTTTTCGGCAGTTTTATAATTCAGTTCCATATGATTAGCTTTTTGTGTTCCATGCATCTGCCTGAAGCTGTTTTACAAAATCTTCAGTCTCCTTTGGATGTACATTCCTGAAATTACTGTTGTCATCTAAAGCTACATTTACAATTACTTCAGCCATAGATTGAGGATCAAGCTGGTGCGCTAAAGATTCTGCAGCTCCATCAAAAGCAGATTCCGGAGTGAAATTGATTTTCGGATCATACCAGTGGAAAATAGAATCTACTCCCCTGTCATTGAAACCTGTTCCAAATACACCCGGATTACAGGTTGCAATCTTGATATTGAATGGGGCAAGTTCAGTTCTTAAACCTTCTGCAATAGATTCCAGCGCATGTTTTGAAGCACAATAAGCAGCAACATAAGGAACAGTCCATAAACCTCCCATTGAAGAGGTGAAAACAACCTTCCCGCTTTTCTTTTCAACAAATTTTTTGATAAAACCCTGTGCAAGATTCAACGCACCAAAAACATTCACTTCAAACATAGAACGGATAATATCTACCGGTTGTTCTGCAATGGGACCTCCCTCCATAATTCCTGCGTTACTGATAAGAATATCTATATCATTGTATTTCTTTACAATATACTCCACATCTCTTGGGTTGGTTACATCCAGTTTATCCACGATCAAGGTTATTCCATGTTCCTTGGCTTCACGGATTAAATCACTCATCTGAGGATAGATCTGTGCAGTAGCAATTACCTGATGCCCTTTTTTAGCAAGTTCGAAAGCAGCAATCTTTCCAAATCCGCTTGCTGCGCCTGTAATTAAAATTGTTTTACTCATTGTATTCTTTTTTAATGATACTCCAAAATTCAAAAATTTTTCAAAGGGCAATATTGGCTCAAGGTTCATTTTTATATTGCTGAAAAGCTCAAAAAAAAACAGTGGAATAAGATTTTGTTTAATAACCTCTTTTTACATCATAAAAAGATAGATTTATCGTTAAATTTGTAACCTTTAAAACTAAAAACCAACCTATGCTTAAAATTAAAATACTCCTTTTAATTTTTATCTCCTCTTCTTCTTTTAGCTATGCTCAAAACTGTAATTGTGAAAGTAATTATCAGTGGGTAAAAAAGACTTTTGAAGAAAATGATGCCGGATATCAGTATATCATTGATAAAAAGGGAATTTCAGCTTACCAGGCCCATAACGATGATTTTCTGAAAAAAATCAAAAATGCAAAATCTGATACAGAATGTACCCAGACTATTTATGATTGGCTTACATTCTTCAGATCCGGGCATTTTTCCATCAGAATGATCGAAAAAAGTAATCAGCAATCTCAGCCGCAAACACCAACCTCAACCACAAATAATAAAACAGAAACGGTAACAATAGATATTGATAAGTTTAAAAAAGAAATTGTTTCTAAAAAAGATTCTGATATTGAAGGAATCTGGGAAACCGAACCTTATACCATAGGGATTAAAAAAATTGGAGATGTATACAAAGGTTTTATCATCAAATCCGGAGCTGAAAACTGGAAACCGAATGACTTAAAACTGATTTTCAGTGCCGACAGGTCCAAAGGAACTTTCTATGTAAGGAATAAATCCGGCCTGGAGATAAAGAGCATACGTTTGGTGGGAAAAAACTATCTTGAAATCAATGAGTTTACCCTGAAAAGAGTTTCCCCTGCATTTGAAAAGGAAGAAGGAATTGAAACACACTATGAAGCAATAAAGGCTCAAAAACCTTTTCTGAAACCACTTAACAAAACAACATTGCTTTTGAGGATTCCTTCATTCAACGGCGCTTTGAAAAAAGATATAGACAGCGTAATTACAGCCAACAAATCTAAAATCGAAAGTACGGAAAATCTTATTATTGATATCAGATATAACGGAGGCGGCAGCGATAACAGTTTTGCTAAAATTATTCCCTATCTCTATACCAATCCTGTCAGAAATGTCAGAACGCAGTTTTATTCTACAAAACTGAATAATCAGAGAATGCTGGATCTTTATGAAAATTACCAGAAATACGGAATACCGGAAGACGAAAGAGAATATCTGAAAAAAGCGTATGATAAACTCAGCCAGAATCTGGGTAAGTATGTAAGTTTACAGGATGATGGAAGTACTGTAGGAATCAATAAGATGGATAAAATTTCTCCTTACCCTAAAAATGTAGGAATTATCATCAATAATGGAAATGGTAGTACTGCAGAAGAGTTTTTACTCGTTGCCAGACAAAGTAAAAAGGTAAAACTCTTTGGAACAACTACTGCCGGAGTGCTGGATATTTCCAATATGTATTTTGTAAATTCACCCTGCAACGAATTTAAACTGGGATATTCGCTCTCCAAAAGTTTCCGTATTCCGGATATGGCCATTGATGGAAAAGGCATTCAGCCTGACTATTTCATTGATCAGTCCATCCCAGATTATCAATGGATTGATTATGTAAACAATGTTTTGAATGAAAAATAAAATAATGAGCTGTTTTCAAATGGAGACAGCTTTTTTTGATGTTTTTCCGTAAAACAATCAGTTTTTAATTAATAAAAAATACCATATTATTAAAATTGGTTAAGTTTTTGAAGCGTATTTTTGTAAACCAGTCACACCATTGAAATTAATCACATTTACTAAAAAAGGAATCTACTGCCCACAGGGGAAATTTTATATTGATCCCTGGAGACCCGTGGATATGGCGGTTATTACCCATGGCCACGCCGATCATGCCCGTTGGGGAATGAAAAAATACCTTTGTCATCATTTTACAAAACCTATTTTGTACCAAAGAATAGGACCGGATATCGAATGCCAGGGCGTGGAATATGGAGAAGTTATTACCATCAACGGAGTAAAACTTTCGCTTCATCCTGCAGGACATATCATTGGTTCTGCACAGATAAGGCTTGAATATAAAGGATATGTAACCGTTATTTCAGGAGATTATAAAGTTCAGAACGATGGGCTGAGCACTCCTTTTGAGCTGGTAAGATGTAATGAATTTGTGACTGAAAGTACTTTTGGGCTTCCCATCTACAATTGGCTGGAAGTTCCGGATTTAAATAATAAACTTCAGAATTGGGTACTGAAGAATAAAGAAAATAACAAAACCTCTGTTTTCATTGGATATTCTCTCGGGAAAGCCCAGCGTATTATGAAAGCCGTGGAAGAACTGGGAAAAATATACGTTCACTATTCCATCGGAAAACTGAATGAAGCCTTTGAAGCAGTGGGAATTGATCTTCCTGAATATACCATTGCAGATTTCAGGGAACGTCCGAAAGAAGTGGAACACGAAATTGTGATTGTTCCGCCTGCTTTACTCGACAGCAACGTAATTAAAAAGATTCCGGATCCGGCTACTGCAATATGCTCCGGCTGGATGCAGGTTCGCGGTGCCAGAAGATGGCGCAGTGCAGACGCAGGATTTGCTATGAGTGATCATGCAGACTGGAAAGGATTGTTACAGACTGTGAAAGCAACAGAAGCAGAGCTTGTACACGTAACGCACGGACAAACCGAAGTTTTTTCAAAATATCTGAATGAAATCGGAATCCAATCTGATGTGGTGGAAACATTATATGGTGAGGATGAAGAAGAATCTGAAAAAGAAACCCTTGAAACCCCGGAATCATGAGACATTTTGCAGAACTTATCAACGCTTTGGAAACCACCAATAAGACCAACGCTAAAATTGATGCCATCATCGATTATCTGGAACGTGCTCCTGATGAAGACAAAGTATGGTTTATCGCCTTATTTACCGGGAAAAGGCCCAAAAGAAATGTCAATACCAATTATATGAAAGATTGGGCCCTGGAAATTACCCGGCTTCCTTACTGGCTGTTTCAGGAATCTTACTCTTCTGTTGGCGATCTGGGAGAAACATTATCCTTAATACTTCCGCCTCCGCAGGAAAAAATAGAACGTACTTTATCAGAATGGATGAATGATATCGTAAGTTTAAAAGGCAGGACAGATGCAGAAAAAAAAGACTTTGTACTGCAGTCATGGAATGGTCTGGATTATACCGAACGTCTGATTTTCAATAAATTAATTGGCGGAAGCTTCAGAATCGGAGTATCAGACAAAACATTGATCAATGCACTGACCAGATTTTCCGGCCAGGAACCGAGTGCCCTGATGCACAGCTTAATGGGAAAATGGCTGCCGGATGAAGTTTCCTTCAGAGAACTTATTGATGCGGAAAATGTGAATCCTGACAATTCAAAACCCTATCCCTTCTGCCTTGCCTATCCTCTGGAAAAACCGACTAAAGAATTGGGAAATCCCGACAAATGGCTGGTAGAATATAAATGGGACGGAATCCGCGGACAAATCATCAGGAGAAATGACGAAGTCTTCATCTGGTCAAGAGGTGAAGAACTTGTTACAGAACAATTTCCTGAAATCACAGAAGTCGTAAAATCCATGAAAGGTAACTTTGTACTGGATGGAGAAATACTTGCGGTAAAGGAGGGTAAGGTTTTAAATTTTAATGAATTACAGAAAAGATTAAACAGAAAAACTTTAACAAAGAAAATGCTCTCAGAAATTCCGATTGAAGTTTTTGTCTATGATTTATTGGAACTTGAAAATAACGACCTGAGAGAAAAACCGATCTCCGCAAGAAGAGCTCTTCTTGAAGAATTATTATTGAATGAAAACCCCGAAAACATCGGTATTTCAAAAAGTCTGGAATTTGAGAAATGGGAAGAACTGGATGCTCTTCGTGAAAATTCAAGGGAAATAAACAGTGAAGGACTGATGCTGAAACAAAAAAATTCTCCCTATCATTCCGGGCGGAAAAAGGGTGACTGGTGGAAGTGGAAAATCAATCCGCTCACGATTGATGCGGTCCTGATTTATGCTCAGAAAGGAAGCGGCAGGCGGAGTGCTTACTACACCGATTATACTTTTGCCGTGAAAAACGGTGATACATTGGTAACTATTGCTAAAGCCTATTCCGGATTAACAGACAAGGAAATCATGGAGGTGAGCCGGTTTGTAACCAAAAATGCCATTGAAAAATTTGGTCCTGTAAGAACCGTAAAAGCAGAACTGGTCTTTGAAATTGCTTTTGAAGGCATAGGATTCAGCAACCGTCATAAAAGCGGTGTCGCCCTCCGTTTTCCCAGAATTGTAAGATGGCGGAAAGACAAAACGGTAGATGAGATTGATGATTTGGAAGAAATTAAAAAATTAATACAATAGTATTTTAATCAAATATAAATTGGCAGCTTTTGAACATACCACCGGATTAAAGATCATCCAGCAATGGATGACCGATAAAGGTATTGCCCCTTTTAAATTTCAGCTGGAAACCTGGAAGAAATTTGGAAACGGATACAGCGGAATGGTGGTTGCTCCCACCGGTTTTGGAAAAACTTTTTCCGTGTTTTTAGCCTTGGTTTCAGACTTTCTCAATCATCCTGAACAATATAAAAAAGGATTGAAAATGATCTGGATAACACCCCTTCGTTCTCTTTCCAAAGATATTGCAAAAGCAATGCAGGAAGCTATTGACGAAATCGGACTTGACTGGACGGTAGGTGTAAGAAACGGAGATACCGATCCCAAAGTAAGACAGCAGCAGGTGAAGAAAATGCCGGAAATTCTTGTGGTAACCCCTGAAAGTCTTCATTTGCTTCTCGCTCAGAAAAATAATGAACGCTTTTTCACCGATATGAAATGCGTGGCTGTGGATGAATGGCATGAGCTATTAGGTTCAAAACGTGGTGTGATGGTAGAACTCGGTATTTCACAGCTTAGAAAATATACCCCAAAAATGAAGATCTGGGGAATTACGGCAACGATCGGAAATCTGGATGAAGCCATGGACGTGCTTATTCCCTATGATATTAAAAAAACAAAAATAACCGCCAAAGAGCACAAAAAGATAGATATTATCCCGGTTTTTCCCAATGAAATTGAAATATTACCATGGGCCGGGCACCTTGGCAATAAGCTCGCTGATAAAGTAGTTCCCATTATTCTGGATTCAAAATCTACCATTGTTTTTACGAATACCAGAAGTCAGAGTGAAATGTGGTATCAGTTATTGTTGGATGCACATCCTGATTTTGCAGGCCAGATTGCCATTCATCACAGTTCTATTGATGCTCATTTAAGAATCTGGATTGAGGAAAACTTAAGTTCAGGAAAGTTAAAAGCTGTTGTCTCCACATCATCCCTCGATCTGGGTATTGATTTTAAGCCTGTAGACACCGTTATTCAGGTTGGATCTGCCAAAGGAGTTGCCCGTTTCCTTCAAAGAGCAGGACGCAGCGGCCACTCCCCTTTTGAAACTTCAAAAATTTATTGCGTTCCGACCCATTCTTTAGAACTGATCGAAGTTTCAGCGTTAAAAGAAGCCGTAAAACAGAAAGTCGTTGAGCCACGGGAACCCCAGGTCCTGTGTTTCGATGTTTTGGTTCAGTTTCTTATGACACTCGCTGTTGGAGATGGCTTTTATCCTGATGAACTCTATGGAAGAATCAAAAAAGTGTATGCTTTTCAGGAAATGCTGGATGAGGAATGGAATAGCATTCTCGAATTCCTGACCATTGGCGGCAGTGTATTAAAAAACTATGAAGAATTCCACAAGATCGTCATTATGGAAGACGGTCTGTATAAAGTCACTTCAAGGAAAATTGCAATGCTTCACCGGATGAATATGGGCGTGATTGTAAGTGATGCCATGCTGAAAGTGAAATTTATTTCCGGAGGCTATATTGGAATGATTGAGGAATATTTTATTTCAAAACTTAAAAAAGAAGAAAAATTTATTCTGGCCGGACGAACGCTCGAGGTCGCCATGATTAAAGATATGACAGTCTACGTAAGAGCCGCTAAAGGAAGAGCTTTAGTCCCAAGTTATCTTGGCGGAAGGCTGCCGCTAAGTTCCAATCTGGGTCACTTTTTAAGAGAAAAGCTCTCCCATGCATTAAGTCCGAAAGCTTCTGAAAAAGAACTGAAATTTCTGCATCCGTTACTGATCAATCAGGAAACCAATTCCCATATTCCCAAAGAAGATGAATTTCTGGTGGAAATGATCAAGAACCGTGAAGGTTACCATTTGTTCATGTATCCTTTTGAAGGGCGTCTTGTGCATGAAGTCATGGCTGCTCTGATTGCCTATCGTATCTCAAAGCTCGCTCCTATTTCCTTTTCCATGGCCATGAATGATTATGGATTTGAGCTGTTCAGCGATAAGGAAATCCCTTTAAATGAGGATAATCTACAGCAGATTTTAACCAGAGAAAACCTGATGAATGATGTCATTGCAAGCATCAATTCTGCGGAAATGGCAAGAAGGAAGTTCCGTGATATTGCCGTGATTTCAGGAATGGTCATTCAAAATTATGCCGGACAGCAGCGCTCCAACAAATCGCTGCAAAGTTCTGCAGGATTAATTTTTAAAGTACTGGAGGATCATGATTCCAATCATTTTTTAATAAAGCAGGCGTATACAGAAGTTTTTAATATGCAGCTTCAGGAACAAAGGCTTGTAGAGGCTTTTAAAAGAATTGAAAAATCGGAAATTATTTTAAAACATTCCCGTTCCTTTACACCACTGAGTTTTCCGATTAAAGTAGACAGCTTAAGACAAACGCTGTCCAGCGAAGGTCTGGATGCGAGAATTAAAAGAATGTTGAAACTGTCTGATATAAGTGATATTTCATAAATGAATTCCTAAGTTCCTTCAATTTTAATCCTATTCTTAGCCTAATATTCTATGTTAATTTTCTTGATAAGATTAAATAATCATCGTAACTTAGAATATATCTTATAGAAGTTTAATACAATTTAGAATGGAGAAGTTGTTCCTGGTCCGTCACGGACAGTCACTCTGGAATCTTGAAAACAGATTTACAGGCTGGAAAGATATCGATATAACAGAAGTGGGTATCGAAGAAGCAAAAAAAGCAGGTATTGCCTTGAAAGGAGAAAGAATTGATATCGCTTTTACTTCTGCACTCATCAGAGCACAGCATACCCTCTCTATCATTTTGGATGTCATTGGAAATCCTGATATTCCTGTCATTCAAGATAAAGCACTCAACGAACGCTGTTATGGAAACCTTGAAGGATTAAATAAAGCAGACACAGCGCTGAAATATGGAGCTGAGCAGGTTCACATCTGGCGCAGGTCTTATGATGTAGTTCCTCCCGGCGGAGAAAGTCTTAAAGATACTTATAACAGAGTGATCCCTTATTTTGAAAGAGAGATACAGCCGTTATTGAAACAAGGCAAAAATGTATTAATTGTGGCCCACGGAAATAGTCTTCGTGCCTTAATTATGTATCTGGAGCATCTTTCTCCCGAAGAGATCTTAGAAAGAGAGATTGCTACCGGTTTTCCTCTGACCTATATTTTTGATGAAAAATTTCACGTCAGCCGGAAAGTTAGTTGATCCGGTTTAAATAGCTTACCTTTAAACCTTCAATTTTTCAATCTATCAAGTGTTTATAGCAACTAAAAATATTTCCATTCAAAACGAAACTTTCATTCTGACCAATCAGCGGGCGGCATTCTGGCAAAAAGAAAAAGCGTTGATTCTTTCCGATCTTCACATCGGAAAGACCGCTCATTTCCGAAAAAACGGCATTGCACTGGCCAATCATATTATGAAAAGTGATCTGGAAAGATTATCCGCTTTGATTGAATATTTTCAGCCGGAAAAGTTTGTGGTGGTTGGAGATTTGCTTCATGCCGGAGATAATTCTGATGTGGATGAATTCTGTATGTGGAAAAATCAATACCCTGATATTGAGTTTTATCTTATTGAAGGAAATCATGACCGGATTTCAAAAAAGCTGGAAAAAAAGTTATGTTTTAATCATAAAGCTGAATGGCTGGAAATAGATGATATTACGTTCATTCATGATTTTGATGTATCCAGATCCGGATTTCAGATTACCGGACATATCCATCCGGGAATTGTACTGAATTCTGCAGTAAAGAATATCAGGCTTCCCTGTTTTGCTTTAAGCAGCAATCAGTTATTACTGCCTGCATTCAGTGAATTCACAGGGCTGGACACGAAAAATCTGCCTAAGAAAAGTACATTTTTTGTGTTTACGGATGCAGATATTTATGAGATTTAAGGTTCTTTTACTATTAAAAAATACCCCTGTCAACGTAAAAACCTTGACAGGGGTAAAAAACTATATATTCTTCTTGCTTAAACGGATACTGTAGATGGTTATTAAAACCGTAACCAACAGGAACAAAGCTCCTATCCATGGTGTGCTTGCCAGTCCTAAAGAGGATGTTACAATCATTCCACCTGCATAGGATCCGATGGCAATACCAATATTAAAAGCAGCAATATTAATCCCCGAAGCAACGTCTTCAGTTCCGGGCAGTTCTTTTTCTGCAATCTGGACTACCAACAGCTGAAGTCCGGGAACCGAAGCAAATGATAATGCTCCCAGAAGGAAAAGTGTAATGATACTGAAAACAGGGCTATTTACGGTGAAATAAAATGCCAGCAATACGAGTCCTTGTACAGCAAACATCCATAAAAGGGCATTCAGAGGATTTTTATTGGCTACTTTTCCTCCAATCAGGTTTCCCAGGGCAATGGCAATTCCATAAATCAAAAGAATAAAAGTGACTGTGGATTCCTGAAACCCTGTAATTTTCTGTAAAATAGGTGACAGATACGTAAATACCACAAACGTACCTCCATATCCCATTGCGGTCATTAAAAAAGCAAAAATCAGACGTCTGTTGCCCAGTACTTTAAACTGGCTTTTTAAAGAAGCTGTTTTTCCATTCTTAAGATTTTTAGGCACCAATAATAAACTGGCGATCAATCCGATAACTCCAAGGATCGAAACGCCGATGAAAGTTGCTCTCCAGCCGAAATGCTGTCCTATGAATGTTCCCAGCGGAACTCCCGTTACTATGGCGAGTGTAAGCCCGGCAAACATGATGGAAATTGCGGTAGCTCTTTTCTCTTCAGGAACCAGTGAAGCTGCAATGGTAGAACCTATAGAAAAATAAACCCCATGGGCCAATCCTGTAAGTATTCTGGCCAGCACTAAAGTTATAAAGCTGGGAGCAATAGAAGCCAGTCCGTTTCCAATAACGAATAGCAGCATGATCGATACCAGCAGCATCTTACGCGGCATTTTCCCTGTGAGAGCTGTTAAGATGGGTGCTCCGATAGCTACTCCTATCGCATAAAGACTTACCAGAAGCCCTGCTGAAGGAATGGTAATTCCAAGGTCTGAAGCTACTGTGGGAAGAAGTCCTACAATGACAAATTCCGTTGTTCCTATTCCGAATGCACTTATTGTTAATGCCCATAAAGCAGCAGGAAGACCTCTTTTGGCTGTCTGTGCTTCAGTATTGATCTGTATTTCTTTTTGAAAATTCATTGTCTTGTAATTTGTTGATATTGACAAGGCAAATTTCCGATGAATATTTGTATTATAAAAATTATTTAAATTCTATCAAAGTATCAGAATAATGATAGTTTTATTTTCCCTGTAAAATTTGTTTCTTTGCAACAATAATCAGCAGTTTTAATGAAGAAATCAGAAGCAACCCGTCTTACTATTCTCCAGAAAGCGTTCAAATTGATCTATGTGAAAGGTTTTCAGACTACAAGCATTGATGAAATTATTGCAACGACTCGGGTGACGAAAGGTGCTTTCTATTATCATTTTAAAACCAAAGATGAAATGGGGCTGGCTATTATCACAGATCTGATGAAACCCAACTTCAGAAAAACTTTCATTAACACTCTTCACAACAATCCGGATCCTTTAAAAAGCATTTATGATATCATGCACCATCTTTTGATGGAAAATGATTTTTTAAAAGTGGAATACGGCTGCCCTACTTCTAATTTTGTGCAGCAAATGGCTCCATGGCATAACGCCTTTACCCAGGCTCTTCACGAACTGTCAAAAGAATGGGAACTGGCGCTTGCAGAAAGTATTGAAAGAGGTAAAAATGCCGGATTAATCAAAAAAGAAGTAAGTGCAAAAGAAGTGAGTGTTTTTGTGATTTCTGGGTATTGGGGAGTAAGAAATCTGGGCAAACTTGAAAACTCAAAAGAAGTATATCTCACTTATTTAAAAGGGCTTAAGTCTTATTTTAAAAGCCTTCAGTAATTTTTTTATTAAAAAACATACTAAGTAGTATGTTTTTTGTTTTACCTTTGCTCTGTTCAAAAAATAACCCATGTATCAAACCCTGACTTTTTTACATTCCCAAACCCGTTGGCTGGTTTTAATAAGTTTAGTCTACGCAATTTTCCGGGCTTTTAAAGGATATTTCTCAGACCGGAAATTTACAGCAATAGATAATTCTGTGAGACACTGGACCGCTACAATTGCTCATATCCAACTGATTATAGGAATGATTTTTTATCTCAAAAGCCCTGTGATTCAATACTTCTGGAAACATTTTAATGAAGCTAAAGATTCATTTGAACATCTGTTTTTCGGGTTAATCCATATCGTACTGATGATTACAGCGATTGTCATTATCACAATTGGCTCAGCGCTGGCTAAAAGAAAGCTTTCAGATAAAGAAAAATTCAAAACGATGGGCATTTGGTTTTCCTGTGCGATGATCATTATTTTCATTGCCATTCCCTGGCCATTTTCTCCTTTTGCAAACAGACCTTATTTCAGATAATTATGATCAATTTATTTAAAACAAAAATCGGCAGACTGAGAATTCTGGCGATCCTGGAAGGAATTTCACTCCTGAGTTTGGTATTTATTGCTGTTCCGGTGAAATACTGGATGGGAAATCCCTTGTTTGTAAGGCTTATCGGCCCTGTTCATGGAACATTATTCCTGCTTTTCCTGTTCAACACATTGAGTGTAGGTGTAGAACAAAACTGGAAATGTAAAGAAATAACCTGGAAGGTAATTCTTGCCTGCTTTATTCCATTCGGGACATTTTATATTGACAAAAAAATACTGAGCAAGCTATGAAAAGTATTCTCCTCATTTTGGGTGCAGTTTTTATTCTGTACATTGTGTATAGGGTTTACCGGATGCAGACCTTGGACAATGGATTGCCCGAACTCATCAGAAAAGGAGCTGTTATTCTTGATGTAAGAACTGAAAAAGAATACCAGACAGGGCATATAGAAGGTTCCATTAATATTTCTTTAGGGACAATCAGAGAACGGTATGGAGAACTGGATCCTGAAAAAACGTATATAACAGTATGTTCACACGGACTTCGAAGTGTAAAAGTTGAAACTATTCTGAAAGAAAAAGGATTTAAACGTGTATACAACGGAGGCGCATGGAGTGATCTTCAGACAACATTAAGTAAGAAACAATAATCTTTCGATCATTATTTTAAGGAGAGATTAACTTTGAACCGAATTTTATAAATAAATTAAGCTTAGGTACCACATTTTATTTCTTTTTGGTCGGGTATTTGAAAGACTTAAGCAAATTATTCATCATTCTGTTGAATAAATTTCTTTTAATTTACATTAATCACTTAAAATATTTAATATGTCAACAGAAAACCTTACCCACCTTGAAGCGATCAAAAAGATCAAAGAACTCTCGGAAAGTGCGAGAATATGCATGTTCTGTACAGAACTGGAAACCGTTCCTGTGAATTCAAGACCAATGACCCTTCAGGAAACAGACGACAGCGGAAATTTGTGGTTTATCAGCAGTGGAACCAGCAATAAGAATTTTGAAATCAAAGAAGACCGTAGAGTACAGTTATTTTTTATGAACAACAGCGACTCCCAGTATCTTTCGGTGTATGGAGAAGCTTCTGTTTATAAGGACAAAGCAACCATAGAAGATAAATGGTCTCCCATGGCTAAGGCCTGGTTTGATGGTAAAGACGATCCCAATGTTACGATTATCCGTGTGGAACCTAAAGAAACCTATTACTGGGATACTAAAGCAGGAAAACTGGTAAGTCTGTTTAGTTTTGTTGCGGCCGCAATCACAGGAAACAAAACCGATAATTCGGATGGTGTAGAAGGAAATGCAACGATTTAAAAAGCTCTGAATAAGCAATACATTTTCCCACAGATTTTACAGCGGGAAAACAAAAAACGGCTCAAGAAATTGAGCCGTTTATATTACAAAATTAATACTGTTAATTTTTCACCTCTTCCATAGAAGCTCCAAAATTAATATGAAGCACATTGCCGTTAGGGGTCACTAAAGCAGGCACAGATTTTACGCCAGCTTTTTCCGCGTCCTCAATTTTGCTTCTGTCATTACCCAAATGGATAATTTCTACATTTTCCAAACCTATAAGGTTAACGATATCATGCTCAGCACTGATACATACAGGGCATCCTGCGTGGTAAAAAATGGATTTTTTCATAAGATTATACTGGATTGATAAGGGTTTTCATAATGTTTTTTAATTCTTCGGTTTCTTTTTCGTGAAGCGGTTTCAGAGGGCTTCTCAGATTTCCCCCATCTTCACCCAGAATATTCAGACCTGATTTCACTGCTCTCGGCAATCCTTTGTTTACAATAAATTTTAAAAGGTCAAACTGCTGATAGAAAATCGTTTTTGCTTTTTCAAGATCACCTTCTTCCACCGCATGATAAAGGCTGATATTCAGTTCAGGAATAAGATTAGGAGCTGCCGTACACCATCCCCTTGCTCCCGCAGAAAATGCCGCCAGAGCCAAAGGATTGGAACCGTTGTAGAATGCAACATCTTCCCCCAGTTCTCTTCTCAGGTAATGCATTCTCTGAACATCTCCTGTACTTTCTTTAATCATCGTTACGTTGGGAATTTCAAGCAGCCTTTTCAACAAAGCCGGAGACATATCTACTCCACTAGTTGCCGGATTATTGTATGCCATAATCGGGATCGATATTTTGCTTGCTACCGCATCATAATGCGTTACAATTTCATCATCGGTAAGTTTCCAGTAGCTCATAGGAATGATCATCACCGCATCGGCTCCTGCTTTTTCTGCGAACTGAGCATGATGAATGGTTTTCTCAGTTGTAAGGTTGGAAACGCCTACAAGCGTTGGAATTCTGCCTTTTACCTGCTGTAAAGTAGCTTCCGTAACTTCTTCTTTTTCTTCGTCAGATAAATAAGGCATTACCCCGGTGCTTCCCAATGGAGCAATTCCGTGGCTTCCGGAAGTGATCAGTCTTTCTACCAGGTGTTTAAAAAGAGGAATATCTACTTTTTCATTTGGGTCAAAAGGTGTTATGGGATAAGCAATTATCCCTTTGAATGGAACATTTTTCATGTTTTGCTGATTTTAAAATTGAAAATGATTTTAAACCATTAAGAAAGTATTAAGCTGTTAAGAGGATTAAGTAAGCTTCGCTTTGAAAGGAAAATCAAAAATTATATCCGGTATCAAAATAGTTTAATAATGAGATATCTTAATGGTTTAATTCTGATATTAAAGGTCTCTGCCTTCTTCCTCTCTTAAAGCAACTCCTAAGTTCTGCAGCTGAGGCGCATTTTCGCAGGCAATGTATTTGGCAGGTTCCGTATCGCTGAGATTCTGGTGTTTATGCCATGCCCATGAAGGAATATATACCGCATCTCCGGCTTCCCAATATACTCTTTCATCTTCTACTTCTGTCCATCCTTTCCCTTCAATGACAAATAAAACGGTTTCATAGGTGTGGCGGTGTCTGTTGGTTTGTTGTCCGGGGGTAAGCCCGCCAATCGTCATGCTTACATTTTTACTCGGAAGATCTACAAAAAAAACCGGGTGTTTTCTTTCTGTTGAAAACTGATTGTGTTCTCCTGCATTTTCTACATTTTTATGAATCAAATGACTCGGTTTTACATACTTTGGTCTTGCAAAGGTTTCGTGAAAGTCTTTAGAACTGAATTGTTTCTTGTCCATGATTTTAAATTATTAGGGTTTTGTGCTTTATTGCATGACAAAATTATTCTATCTTTGGACTATTTAAATGATTCAGTTTTTATATAAATAGATAGTCCAGATGTTACGCCCTTGGAAATTAGAATTAGAAATTGATAAAAAGCTTGAAAAAGCTGTTTATCTACAGATTGCGGATACGATCATCTCTGATATACGTTCAGGAAGGTTAAAAACCGGAGACGCACTTCCGGGAAGCAGAAATCTTGCCCAGACCTTGAAGATTAACAGGAATACTGTTGTAGAAGCCTATCAGGTACTGATCAATGAAGAGTGGGTAATTTCCAGAGAAAGGAAAGGTATTTTCGTATCGGAAAGGCTCCCGGCTTTGCATGAAAAGAATGCAGAGGCATTACATAACCCATCTCATCAGCAGGTAATGTTTAGTGGAATTGTAATCAATTTCGATGATGGACATCCCGACAGTAAAATTGCCCCTGTGACAGAGCTGGCCAGAGCCTACAGACAAATTTTCGGCATCAAAGCCAAGTGGCAGATGATGGGATATGGAAATGAACATGGTGACACAGAATTCAGAAAAATGATTTCTCAGATGCTCAACCACCAGCGTGGAATGCATATTCATGAAAATGAAATTTCCATTACAAGGGGCAGCCAGATGGGAATGTTCCTTACCGCTCAGACACTTTTAAATCCCGGAGACATGGTTATTGTGGAAGATCCGGGGTATCAGCCTGCATGGCAGGCATTTGAGTATGCAGGAGCAAAGCTTTTGTCGGTCCCTGTAGATCAGGAAGGAATCCATATGGAGACTGTTGAAAAGCTTTTAAAGCAACATCAGAATATTAAAGCCCTGTATATTACTCCTCACAGACAATACCCTACTACAGTTACTTTGAGTCTGGCAAGACGATTACAATTAATTGAGCTGTCCAACCAATACAATATAACCATTATTGAAGATGATTATGATAATGAGTTTCACTTCGGATACCGCCCTATTCTCCCCATTTCAAGCTTTCCCGAACTGAACAATTATGTATACATCGGAACTTTAAGCAAGGTGGTAGCTCCGGCTTTAAGGATCGGTTATCTGGCCACTAAAAATCAGGAATTATTAAAAAGAATTGGTGATCTGAGAAAAATTATTGATGTACATGGAGATGTTATCATGGAACAGGCAGTTCTCCAGCTGATTAAAGAAGGAGCCATAAAAAAGCACATCAGAAAGGCCACTGTTCATTATAAAAACAAAAGAGATTTTGTCTTTGAACTGTTGACAAAATACATGAAAGATATTGCTGACTTTACATTGCCTGAAGGAGGCCTTGCCTTTTGGATTGTTCCCAAAACAAGGATGGATTGGGATGCTGTAACAAAGCTTTTACTGGAAAAAAATATTAAGATTATTCATCCTAAACAATACAGTAAAAGCCAGGCAAACGGATTCCGGTTAAGTTACGGAGCACTTTCTGAAGAGCAGCTGGAGCAAAGTATCCCAGTTATCGCAGAGATTATCTCGGGTTTTTAACTTCCATAGATTTACACGATATTTATATAATCAAAAAATCAAATATTTTTTTAACTTATGTGAACTTCTCAGCAGGTTATCTTTAAACTTAAAAATCAACTTAAGTGTTTTAAACTTTTGTGATTTTGTTGTTTAGACCGGAAAATTATTCTACTTCAAAAACCGCCTGAATCTCTACAGAAGAGCCCACAGGAATGGAAGAAGCTCCCAAGGTAGCTCTGGCATGTTTTCCTTTTTCCCCGAAGATTTCAACAGCCAGATCAGAAGCCACATTCATCAGATCAGCATGTTTTGTATAATCATCTTTTGTATTGAAAATTCCCGTAAGCTGCACGCATTGTTTTACTCTGCTCAAATCTCCTCCTACAGCTTCATTTAACACTGAAATCACATTCAGCATGGTTACTTTTACAGCGTCTTTTACCTGCTGCTCATTCACTTCAACACCTAATTTACCCGGATTGAAAATTTTACCGTCTTTTAAAGCAACCTGATTGATAAATACAAGATTTCCGGAACGGACGAACGGCTGATAATTTCCCGCCGGCTTTGGAACCTGTGGAAGAATAATGTTTTTCTGTTTTAATATTTCACCAAAATTCTGATGATTTTCCGTAACAGCTAACGTTTTTTTAGGATGCGTATCTTTTAATGCCAATGTTATTTTTGCAAAATTTCTTCCCTGAATTTCAGCCATATTCCGCTCTCCTTTCGTAGGTCTTTCCACATCTTTTAAAGAAGCCATGCTGGTAATTCCCAAAACAGTATTTCCTTGCGGAATGGCTTTGTTCAGTTCTTCTGTTCCACGTATTCCATTAGACACGAGAACCATTCCGTGGACGGCAAGGCTGTTCCAGAACGCCTGAAGAGCAAGCTCCTTTCCTGCTCCGCTCCCGGCAGACATAAAAACAGTAGCCGGAATTCCTTCCAACGCATGATTGGTCCAGAGCTGAACAGTTCCGGATAAAAATTCACTCATTCCTGTGCTGATATTTCCGAAATAAACCGGTGAACCAAAAGCGATTCCGTCATAATGGGCCAGCTCATCTGGTGTTGCAACCGGAAGATTTTTCAGGTTTGGATTTTGTGATGCTTTGACAAGTTTTATATGGGAAACTGCGTTATTTTCACTTTCAATTCCTTTGGCGAGTTCCTTAGCCAGTTCGTAGGTTCCGCCATTGTCCGAATGAATAAGAACCAGTATGTTAGCTTTATTTTGTGCCATGATGTGGGTGGTATTTGATAATAAAATTAAGATAAAAAAAAGACATAGTTTTTTCATTCTGAATAAGATATAGTTTTTTTATGTGTTAAATCCTGTACCATGACAGTGACAGTACAAAATTACTATTGTCGTTTTTATTAAATTTGCCAAAATATACATTCAAAACGACAAAATGAAATGCGGACTGATTGAAAAAACGGAAAGCCACTTTGTAGATTCTATCAACAAGGAAGCTTATGTATGGTGTGAAAAAAACTGGAAACATGATGATTATGAGCACAAGCACAGCCGGGCTCAGCTCACTTTTGTGGAAGAAGGCTACCAGTACTTCCATATCGACCAGAAAATTTATCTTGTTCCCCAGCATCATGTCATCTGGATTCCTTCGGAAAAAGCCCATAAGATCACTTCTGAGGCACAAACAGTAAATCTGATGGTATTCCTGTTCAAATCCGTTTTTGAAGATGAATTTTACCGGCATGTTCAGGTATTTGCTGTTCCTGCTGTTTTAAAAGAAATGCTTTTGTATGCCTCAAAATGGAACCAGTTATTGGATGAAAATGAAGAACAGGACATTTTTTTTAAAGCTATTTTAAAAAGCCTTCCCAATTTCTGCAAAGAAAGCAGCAGTCTGCAGATTCCTGTTCCTACGGATTCAAGACTGATTCCTGTATGCAATGAAATTAATTCCAATTTTAAATATAATCCGGACATGGATGCTCTTGCAGAAAAAGTACAAATGTCTGTGAGGAGCCTCCAGAGAATTTTTAAAAATGAAACGGGAATTACGATACAGAAATACCTTCAGCTGACAAGGATTTTAAAAAGTATTGAACTGATAGATACCAGACAGTACACGTTGAGTGAAGTAGCCTATAAAGTGGGCTATCAGAGTTTGTCAGCTTTTACATCGTCGTATTTTGCCATTATGCAGACAAAGCCGAAAGTGAATAAAAATCAAGGCGTTTCATCATGAGGCATATCAACGGGTTTTGATTCCGGAGAACCTTTTTCGCGAAGCCATATAGAGAGAAGAACCAGGGAAGCAACCGCCAGGAATTCACTCTGCCAGTTTTGAAAAGACTCAAACCAGAACCGCGATTCTGAAATGTATTGAATGGCCGTTACAGCAGGTTTACCTTTCATCATTTGTTCATCATTAAAATCCTTAAGACTGCCATAGAAATGGAAAATGAAACTCGCCAGAAAAAGGAGAGCAAAGGCAATTGATAATGAATGCTTGTAGAGTTTCAGCCATATTCCGCCTTTTTTTACAGGCCATGGCGCTTTGGGATGTGGTACAGGTTCTTTGTCAACATCTTCCTCTTCTGTCATAGATTTTGATTCACTGGAGCCTTTTTGCCTCAGAGAAATCGTTAATAAAACATACAGCATCATCTGGAGAAATTCGCTTTCCCAGTTTTCAAAAGTAGCCTGTATAAAATGACCGCTATGAATGTATTCACCGATCTTTAAAATAGGCTGGCCGTTTTCAATGAGTTCTTTATTTTCTGTTTTCCAGCCCATAAAAAATTGTCCTGCAAGAAAAATAATCATCAGAGTAATCAGAACAATACTTAAGCTGTTGCGATACAGGAAACTGGTGCGTGACATAGTTCTGAGTTTAAGGGTTAGAGTTCAATATTTAAAGTTTAAGGTTTAAAGTTTAAGGTTTAAAGTTTGGAGTTTATGAATCACGTTTTTGATAAGGGAATACCTTCTGGAGGTTCTTTGTGGTGGGTCCGGTAAGGATTTTTCCGTTGACATTAAACCGGGAACCGTGACATGGGCAATCCCAGCTCAGCTCCGCACTGTTCCACCGGACTTCACATCCTGCGTGCGGACAGGTACTTCTGAGCAGATGTAAAGTGCCGTCATTTTCTTTGTAAAGAGCATAAGATTCTGATTCATATTTGATCACTTTCGCTTCACCTTCACCGACTTCTGAAAAAGAATCAATTTTCTCGGTTAAAATCTTATCTTTTATAAAATCAAAGGCCATAGTTGCCGTTTCTTTTACAAAATCTGAAAATCCTGCAACAGGTTTGATTCTGGAAGGATTGAACAGGTCTCCATATTTACTTTTTCCTGTCAGGATAAGGTCATGCAGGATCTGTGACGAAAGTGTTCCGAAGATCATTCCGTTTCCTCTGAAGCCTGTTGCCACAAAAATTCTTTCTTTGCTTCCGGGAAGTTTTCCTATATAGGGAAATCCGTCCACTGGCTCGTAATATTGGCTGGACCAGCTGTAATAGACTGTTTCTACCTCAAAATATTTTCTGACATAATTTTCAAGTCTTGAAAAACATTCTCCGGTATCATCAGCATGCCCTGTTTTGTGATCTTCTCCTCCTGCAATCAATAGATTTTCGCCTTCAATATTCTGAATACGGTAGTAATGATAGGGCTCGCAAAGGTCATAACCAAGCTCCCACGGGTATTTGTCATTTTTCATGGTAAAAGCCATGGCATAGCTTCTGTAGGGAGCGTTTGTAAAATGAAGAAGATTGACTCCAGGCGGAATATGGGTAGCATAGACTACATTTGAGGCCTTTATTTCCCCTTTTGAAGTTTTTAAAATTACAAAATCATTTTGCTCATCATGTTCTTCACAATGGCAGTTTTCTACAATAGAGCCGCCCAGTTTTATAAAAGCTTCGCAGAGCGCCTTACTATATTTTACCGGATGAAAATGCCCCTGCCCGGGAATAAGCACCGCTTCTCTGAATGGGATGGGAAAAGGAATTTCATTCACATAACTCATTTCATGACCTACCTTGGCTGCTCCTTCTACAATATCTTTCAACTGTTCTTCCTGTTTTTCATCCAGGGCAAAAAGGTAAGCTGACTTTCTTGTGAAATCACAACTGATCTGATATTTCTGAATATTACCTTCAATAATACTGATGGCATCAGTTCCGGATTGTGCATACAGTTTGGCATTATCCAGTCCAAAATCACGGATAGCCTGATTAAAGGTTGTATCAAAAAAATCGTTCAAATGAGCTGTTGTGCCACCTGTAGTTCCAAATCCTATATTGGCTGCTTCAAGAATAACACATTTCTTTCCGGATTCCTGAAGTTTAAGTGCTGTTGAAACTCCTGTAATTCCACCTCCTACAATGGCAACATCAAATAATGAGCTGAGATCCGTTTCTGTAGAAAATTTTCTGATCTCTTCCTGCCAAATACTTTTTCTTGCACCGTCTCTGTACATTATCAGAATATTTTATTGTTAAACTTATCTGATACTCAGGGTATCACTTTCGGGCAGACCGGATTTATCGGTATTGGACGAACTGCTTTTCTGATCCCTTTTCTTGTTTTCGTCTTCATCAATATTACATCGGCAGGAAGTAAAAGCAAACAGGCTGATAACGCCTAAAATAAGTGCTGTAGTTTTCATATTTTTAACTATTTTCATGTTATTTTATACTTGATATATTTTAACCGTTTACTATCAGTCCTCCATTGGGGTGTAGTACCTGGCCCGTAATCTGTGACGCATCATCACCTGCCAGAAACAGGAAACTTAAAGCGATTTCTTCAGGAGTAGCATTTCTCTCCAAAGGAGGTTTATTGGGATTTTCTTTCTTTTCATCAAAAGTTTCTTCGGTAAGTGGTGTAGCCACTGGTCCCGGAGCAACGGCATTGATCCTGATTCCTTTGGGTTTTGCCTGCAGTGCCAGAGAACGGGTGAAGGAAACAATAGCGCCTTTTGTTGCAGAATAATCAAGGAGTTCAGGATGTCCCTGATATGCGGAAACGGAAGTGGTATTGATAACGCAGCTTCCTTGTTTCAAATAAGGAAATACGACTTTCGTTAATAAAATCATTCCGACAATATTGGAATCAAAGGTCTGTCTGATGTTTTTCTCTTCAAGCTGCTCAATACTTTCTGCAGGAAACTGAATTCCGGCATTATTGATGAGAATATCAATTTTTCCGAATGCCGAGATCACTTCTTTTACCGTTTCTTCACAAAAATCATAATCATTGATATCTCCTTTGAAAATGAGACACTTTCTATTCAGATTCTCAATTTCCGCTTTTGTTCTTCCGGCGTCGTTGTCACTGGAATGATAAATAATGGCAATATCTGCACCTTCCAGGGCAAAAAGAAGGGCAACAGCCTTTCCTATTCCGCTGTCTGCACCGGTAATCAAAACTGTTTTATTGTCTAGTTTTCCTATCATAAGTCTTTTTATTCTTCTGTTGAAGGTTTCTGCATTTCTGCCATTCTATGAGCCGCCATACTGTCACTGGCTATATTCGCCATTGCTACAGAAAGTTTGTTTTTTAACCCTGATATTATTTTATCATCACCATTCATCAGAGCATGATAACCATCAGCAGCCACTTCTTCCGGAGATGCCAGATTATCACGGTCTTCAAGTATTTTGCTTCTGTTCATATCCGCTTTATTAAAGAAATCGGTATCGGTAGGTCCCGGTAAAAGAGCCGTCACAGTAATTCCGGAATCTTTCAGCTCTTCACGGATGGCCTCAGACCATGATAATACAAATGCTTTAGTACCGTGATATACCGAATGCCACGGGCCGGGAGCTTTGCTGGCTACAGATGCCAGATTTAAAATCTTTCCTGACCCCTCGGGCAGCCGGTCCTTTAAAAACAGTTTGGTCAATATGATGACTGAAATGATATTTAACTGAACAATGTCTACTTCCCTGTGGATATCCGTATCCTGAAATTTCCCGTACACTCCCTGCCCGGCATCATTCACTAATATTTCAGGGCTTATTCCATTCATTTTTAATTCGGAATAAAGAGAATAGACTTCTTCCTGTAAGAATAAATTTTTGGAGATGCTGATTACATTCACTCCGTAATTTTTGAATTCATCGGCTTTTCTTTTCAGCTCTTCATGATCTCTGGCCACAATAACAAGGTCATAACCGTCTTTTGCAAACAGTTTTGCCAGTTCGTAGCCTATACCGCTGGTAGCACCTGTAATGAGTGCATATTGATTTTTGCGTTCCATAGATTTATTTTAAGATTAAAAGCCTGTTGAGTTCACTTTTAAAACACCCCAAAATAAATTCGGTGTAATATAGCTGGGCATTCAGGGCTTGAGTTTTAGGATGTAATTCCAGTTTTTTAGTCAGGATGATCTCACCTTTGTAAGAGAATGAGAAATAGGCAAAAATTTTATACCCGGAATTCCGGATTGGTGTACAGTATCCGGTTGTAGCGATAGACCAGTCGGATTCGTAAAGTTTTGCGACATTTAAAGCCATCGTCTCTGCAATATTCTCTGAAACGCAGTCACATTCTTCGGCCTCCTGTCTGTTAACCTTTAGTAGTTTTACTTTTTCCGGCAATGTGTAGGCTGTCATTCCTCCTTTGTAGAACATGGTAGCATTTGGCATCTGTGAAAAAGCCAGCTGCAAACATCCTGAAGTGACACTTTCTGCAATTGAAATGGTTTCATCCGTGGTCATCAGTGATTGACTTATATATTCGAGAAGATTTTTTTGAAAGTCCATACTATTAAATTTTGAGTGATTGGTTGATAATTTATTTTAAAAGCCTGTCAGCTTCCAGGGGTCAAGAACGACCTTTACACATCCGTCTTCTTTTTTATCAAAAATTTCGTATCCTTTGCTTACTTCATCAAGAGATAAACGGTGGGTAATAACATCATTAAGGGTGATTTTTCCTGTCACCACATAATCCATGAGCTTGTCTATAATAGGATGAACATTGCACTGTCCTGCTTTAAGTGTAATTCCCTTGTCAAAAATCTGTCCAAGTCTGAAATTGTCATAATTAACGGGATAAACTCCCAGAACAGAAACAATGCCACCTCTCCTTACCGCACTCATGCATGCTTCCAGTACTTTGACAGAGCCTTTCTCAAAGTTTAAAACAGCTTTTGCACGGTCTATAAAACTTCTTTCCGGTTCAAAACCTACGGCTTCAATACATAGATCTGCACCCCGCCCGTCTGTCATATCCCTGATGTGTTCAATAGTGCTTTCAGCATCTTCCCACAAAATGGTTTCACATCCTGTAAGCATTTTGATTCTGTCTAATCGGTATTGAAGCGTATCAATTACAATAACTTTACTGGCGTTATGAAGAACAGCGCTTTTTGTGGCCATTGTCCCTACGGGGCCTGCTCCAAAAACAGCAACAGTTTCTCCTCCTTTAAGCTCTCCCCACATCACTCCTGTGTAGCCTGTTGGGAAAATATCAGTAAGAAATAAAACCTGTTCATCACTAAGATTTTCCGGAACTTTTCTGGGACCAAAATTCGCGTAGGGAACTCTTACATATTGGGCCTGGCCACCGTCATATCCTCCATACAGGTCGGTGTATCCGAAAAGAGCTCCGCCTTTTTCTTTAAAAATACCTCCTTCCGGGCCGTAATAATCGGGATTACTGTGTTCACATGCGGTGGGAAGATCATGCTGGCAGAAGAAACAGCTTCCACAAGCAATGGGAAAAGGAACTACTACCCTGTCGCCTGCTTTCAGGTGACTGATGTTTTTCCCGGTTTCTTCTACGATACCCATAAATTCATGTCCCATTACCATGGGTCTGGCCTGCGGAATTCCTCCTGAATACATATGGAGATCACTGCCACAAATCGCTGTGGAAGTTACTCTCAGAATAATATCATTTTCATCCAGAATTCTGGGATCTTCTACGGTATCACAGGTAATATTACCTGGTGAATGAAAAACGGCTGCTTTCATAATCTAAATATTTAAAGTGATTGGTGTTGGTGTGAAGGGTGTTTTATGATTACGCGTTTCTCTCCTTTTCAATATCCCAGACTCTGTGTTGGGCAATAGCCTGGATGAATTTATCTACCGGATCTCCGTCTTCCCATGTAGTGATTCCGGGATCCTCATGTTGTTTAGCGGCTACATTGGAATTGTGGTAAAGCACCTCCGTATCTTTTCCGAAGTAAATTGCTTTACAGTGTTTATAAGCTTCATTGATGAAATGCAGAACCAGATGTTTGTTTTCAGCAATCATCAGCTCTTTTACGGAATCTTCTCCCGGGCAGATCGCAAGGGCATCAAAACAGACACTTGCCGTACTGCTAAGAGAATGTTTCGGAGTCAGTTCTGAACCGTCATTCAGTTTTACGGGAGCAACACTTGTTGCAATCAGTTCAACTCTGGCACCTTCTGCTTCAAGCTTTGCTTTAAGATCATTGACAGCTCCACCATCAGCACGGTTAGCCAGAATAAAGCCTATTTTCCGGCTCTTAATTGTATTTTTTACCGTATTCTTCATACTTAAAGCATCGGATATCTTTGTATGAGGTTCTCTTTCTTCGCTTTGAAGTTCTATCATATTACTATCTGCCGGCAGACTTTGATTGAGCCATTCCAGTTTTTTAACTTCCACTCCTAATTTTTCTGCTACCTTCCAGGCAAGATCCGTATCAATATAGGCAAGCTGTCCTACCAGTCTTTCCCTGATCTCAGGACGGGTTACTTTTGATAATTCAAAGACCAATGCATTCTGAAGGTGTGTTTTCTCCGGTGCAGACTGGCTGTTATAGAATAATTTTGCCTGTGAATAATGATCCACAAAACTTTTACTTCTTTCTCTGATCTTCACTCCGGAAACTCTTTCCTGCTGGGAGGTAAAGCCGCCTTCAGACATCATTGCCTGAAAAGGACATCCGCCGCCTATGGAATTCGGTTCATAACTGCTTTTTCCTTTCACGATCTGCTGTCTCATATGACCATCTCTTTGGTTGTTATGAACCGTATTGATAGATCTGTTGATCGGTATTTCATGGAAATTGGGAGATCCCAGTCTTGAAAGCTGGGTGTCGGTATATGAAAATAATCTTCCCTGCAGCAGCGGATCATTGGTGAAATCTATCCCAGGAATGATATGTCCCGGGTGAAAAGCAATCTGCTCGGTTTCTGCAAAAAAATTATCCGGATTTCTGTTAAGTGTTAATGTTCCGAAGAGCTGTACAGGAACTTCTTCTTCAGGAACTATTTTGGTAGGGTCAAGAAGATCAAAATCAAATTTGTGCTCATCCTCTTCAGGAATAAGTTGCACACCGAAATCCCATTCCGGATAATCCCCGTTTTCTATGGCCTCCCAAAGATCCCGCTTATGGAAATCAGAATCTACTCCGGAAATCATCTGAGCTTCGTTCCAGGCTACGGAATGAACGCCTAACCTGGGTTTAAAATGGAATTTTACAAAATGTACTTTTCCTGCCTCGTTGATAAATTTAAAAGAGTGTACTCCAAAGCCTTCCATCATTCTCAGACTTCTCGGAATAGCTCTGTCGCTCATCAGCCACATGATCATGTGCATACTTTCGGGCATCAGTGAAATAAAATCCCAGAATGTATCATGGGCAGATGCGGCCTGAGGAATTTCATTGTCTGGTTCCGGTTTTACAGCGTGTACGAGGTCAGGAAATTTGATAGCATCCTGAATAAAAAATACCGGTATATTATTGGCAACAAGGTCATAATTTCCTTCTTCGGTATAAAATTTTACCGCAAAACCACGGACATCTCTTGCGAGATCGGTACTTCCTTTGCTACCCGCAACAGTTGAAAACCGTACAAAAACAGGAGTTTCCTTTCCCAGTTCTGTTAAAAATTTTGCTTTAGTGTATTCTGCAAGGCTTTTAGTAAGCTTAAAAACGCCATGTGCACCGGAACCCCTGGCATGCACTACTCTTTCAGGAATTCTTTCATGATCAAAGTGGGTAATCTTTTCCCGCAGGATAAAATCTTCCAGCAATGAAGGGCCACGTTCGCCAGCTTTTAAAGAATCCTGGTTGTTGTTGATCTTTAAGCCCTGATTGGTGGTCAGCTTTTCATTTTCATTGGAAGTGCTGTGTAGATCCAGCTGTTCTGCTTTTTTGTTGTGTTCGTTGGTGTTCATATTCATAATCTTTTTGTGGTTGGTATTTTCTTTCAAAAGCAGTTAAATAATGGGGCCGCAGCAATTAATCTGTTTTATTTCCCAGAATTTCAAGAAGTCTGTTGATATATTCTTCTTCCTTCAGAACTTTGTAATACGCTGTTTTGGCATACAAGGTGAAGGCAGGAGACTCATATCTTATTTCAGCATCCAAATCTGTGGTTTTCGTTGTGTTATTAAAATGAAACTCACGGATATTGAGGATGTATTCTTCCATATAATTGTCTATCACTCCTTTCAGGACTTCACAGGTAGCATTATTTTTAATCTTTTCTAAAGACTTAATCAGAAAAGCTGTAACTCCGTAAGAATTCATAATAGACGGAAATAAAGACTCATTCTCTATTGCATTATTTTTGTCATTCAGGCCGGAATGTTGTAAAGTGTCGTTTTCAAAAGTCATATTTAAGAATGGTTTTTAGTTATTAGAAGCTTCCAGATATTTTTCAAAATAATGAAGGTCATTTTTATCTTTTATGGATAAATAAAACATGATCTGTTCCGGTTCTTTTAATCCGATACTGCCGAAGCAGTCGAAGTGAGCAATTAATGCCTGTATATTTTCAATATCAATATCTTTCAGAATAATAAATAAAAGAAAAATATTTTTTTTGATCTCTTTTGCATAGATTGCTGCCCCGTCTTCAAAACACTTCCCTGTATTCGGTATTTTTATAAAATCCTTATGTCTCAGTGTTTTTATTATTTTCTGGCATTCCATATATTTTGATTTCATGATTAAAATAAGCCATATAGAACAAGCTACATGGCTTATTACATAGTTTAGTCTTCCTGTTCTGCATCAAAGTTGATGGATGTTTCTGCAATATCTGTAAGATAAGAATCTGTGTCTTCTTCTTCCTGAAGCGTTCTTTCAAGCAGATCGGCTGCCTTATCATGTCCCATAGTTATGGCAAGCTGGGCCAATCCGCCATAAGTGGCAATTTCGTAATGTTCTACTTTCTGTGCTGCAATAATAAGGGCAACATCTCTTGTTGCGGTACCGTCTTCTGTAGCTTTGATGACTTCTTCCCCTTCTTCAATAATCCCTTTGATAGCCTTACATTCTTTCTTTTCAGGCTTTTCATCAATGAGTTTGAAAACTTTTTCCAAACGCTTAACATGTTTTTGAGTCTGAAGGTGATGGTCTTCAAAAGCATCTTTCAATTCTTCAGCAGTAGCTGCTTCCTGCATTTTTTCCAATGCATCCAGAATGGCATTTTCAGCAAAATAAATGTCCTTCAGGGCACTCACAAAGAACTTGTGAAGGGGTGAATTTTTCATTTCATCCTGGTTGACAGTTGTCTTGTCTGCCGTACCTTTTTTGGTAGCAGAAACTGCCGTATTGGTTTCTAATATTTTATTGGGCATGGTGTAAATGGTGTTTGTTATTAAAGGATTACCTCTTTATATATGGCTAAAGAGGCAATCCTGGAAAAAGAATTATGAATTACGTCTGCCTCCGAATCCGGAACGACCTGAAGATCTTCCGCCTCCGTGGGAAGCTTGGCCTCCCATTCTGGCTATTCTTGTACGCTCAGATTTACTCATTGCAGCAAATCCTCTTCTTGAACTTCCTGAATTAGAGTTGGAGTTCGAGCCTCCTCTTCCTGAGCTGTTACTGTTGTTTCCTGATCTGGATGAACCTCCTCTTCCTGAATTGGAACCTGAGCCTGAAGATCTTCCGCCTCCGTGGGAAGCTTGGCCTCCCATTCTGGCTATTCTTGTACGCTCAGCTTTACTCATGGAAGCGAAACCTCTTCTTGAAGTACCATCTCCTGATGATGACCTGCCTCTGCCTCCTGATCTGGAGCCGGAACCAGAACTTGAACGTCCGCGGGAACCACCACCGGAGTTTCCTCCACGAGAACCACCTCTACCAGAAGTAAATCTTCCCTGGCTGTCTCTCTGCTGGTTACCGTTTCCGCCTCTGGAACCACCTCTTCCTCCTCTACGGCCTCTCTGATCATCATCATCGTCTTCTTCTTCGTCGTCATAATCATCATCTTCTTCATCATCATAATCGTCGTCGTATTCATCATAATCATCTTCATCGTAGTCATCGTCATAATCCTCATTTTCATTATCAAAATAATTTTCATATTCTGAAAAATCATCATCATAATCTTCATCTCTGGTTGCATCGTTGAAACCATGATCATATCCTAACTGATATACTTCTTCAAGGTTTTCTGATGAATGTGACTGTCCTCTTGAACTGCGGTTTCTTGAATTTCTAGTGTTCATAACTGAATTTTTTTTATTAATATTTAGTGATGTGTATTGCAGCCCGTGACTAGTATTAGACGGCAACAGTTGGATGTCGGTAATTTTAAAATGATAATAAAAGCAAATGCTTTTTACGTTCCTTTTTTACTAAGGTTTAGAAAATTGGATTGAAAATTTATATTTCAAATGTACGTCAGAATAATTCACTTTTTTATGACCTGGATCATGTTAATGCGGATTAATACAAAATTTTTCAGTCATTTATGATAATTCTGCCAGATTTTTTCATCTTTTCAAGAGCCCGGAATACATTTTCCATATGCATGTCCGTAGGATTGACAATCTGTTGTCCTGCCAATTCAATGTGGAATATTTTAGACAGTCTTCATGGTGATAGCTTTTCAGGTAATCCGGTAAACCTTTCAGCCTCCGCACAGCATTTTCTGATGCAAGACTCTGTCCCATTTTTAAAGTATAATAGATTTCCTGCGATAAGCAGGCATTCACTTCCATTGAAAGATAAGGATTCCCGTCTGTCATTTCAAAGAAAATATTTTTGGAAAGTCTTATAATACGGGAATCCTTTTTTTTGAAAACTGATTCCCGTTTTTTATAGTTCCTGTCCTCTGCACTCATGGAGTACAGGAGACTTTCATCAATATTCATACAGCTTATCGTTTTCATATCTTCAGAAAGATTTAAATGAAAAAAATCACAAAATTTTCTATGTCAAATGAATGCTAATATAAAATTTTACGATTTTCAATTCTTACGATTTTATCCCTTTCCATATGTTTGATGGTCCTTATTGCGGTTTCTACACACAAACCTGTAAGACTAGCCATCTGTTGTCTAGTTAAAGGAATCAGGAATGAATAAGGACGTGCATCTTTCTGGAAACTCTTCAAATAATCCATCAGTCCTCTAAGTCGTATCGAAGGATTTTGCGATGAAAGATTCTGCATCATGATGAATTTATAGTAAAGGCGTTCGGAGAGAAAACTGTTGACCTCCATGTATAATTCGGGGTTTTGGTTCAGCAGATTGAAAAAAATGGATTTATGAAGCCTTAAAACAGTACATTCTGTAATAGCTTCAGCATTCATAGGATAAGGTTTTTCTATAAAAAGAATAGATTCTCCACAGCTTTCTCCGTCGGATAAAATATTCTGAATAAATTCTTTTCCTTCCTCATTATAATTATTGAGTTTTACTTCTCCGTTAATAATCTGGTAGTAGTAATTGGGTATATCCCCCTCGCAGAATATCACTTCTGAAGGGTTATAGTGTCTCGTTTCTGCTCCCGCTGAAATCAAAATGTTTTCGTCGATAACCATAATAGTTGTTTTTGGTGTTGTTTTCTTCTTCTCCTCTTCTTAATCTTAGTAAAATATATATTGGTAATCGATACTTAATGAGTGCAAAAAGTACACCTTAATGATTGTTTTAAAAGTTAAAAAAAGTTAAAAATATTAATAACTCTAATTGTATATTTTATTTATTGGTTAAGTATTACCACTAAAAATGCAATTAAATTGATTTTTTGATACCACATATTTAAGCTGTAATTTCAACAATTTGTAGAAATACAAAATAATAAAACCCATTTTTACTTAATAAAAACGGGTTTTTCAAAGTAATAACAGAAAAAACTGCTATTTCTTTGGAATTTTATTTTTAGGGGTTGTCGTGGTATCTGTAAGTTTTTCTGAGGAAACCGTATCACTGTGTACTGTATCGGAAGGGATTGGATTTACCGTGGAAACAGAATCCGTTCTGATGGTATCAGCTATGACAGTATCTGTTGTAACATTGGGTTTCTGTTTTGGATTCTTTTTTACAGCTCAGGACCATAAATCCTATAAGCAGGCTTGATATAATAAACTTCATAATGCTCTATTTTGTGGTGATGAATCAAAGGTAGACTATTATGAAGCTGTCTTCTTATAACTTAAGTCATAATGCTTTATATTTAATTATTTCGCAAATTTTTTAGTTCCTGCAACACATAAGATGACACCCACAGTCACCCCCAGCATTCCCAAACTCACCTGCTCACGAAGAAGCCAGGCAGCGAGTGCCAAGCCAAAGAAAGGCTGAAGCAGCTGCAGCTGTCCAACAGTAGCAATTCCGCCTTGTGCCAATCCTTTATACCAGAATATAAATCCAATAAACATGCTGAAAAGCGAAATATAAGCCATTCCAAACCACCCCTGAAAACTAACATTTTCAATATCATCAGGAAAATAAATAAAAAATAAAGGAATCATAACAGGAAGTGCCAATACTAAAGCCCAGGAAATTACCTGCCATCCGCCTAATGTTTTAGATAGCTTAGCGCCTTCAGCATACCCCATTCCGCATAAAATAACGGCAAGCAGCATCAGAATATCGCCAACGGGTGATGCTGATATTCCTTGCGAGACAGCATAGCCAATCACCAAAAGACTTCCTGTAATAGAGAAAAACCAAAATACAGGATGGGGCTTTTCGCCACCACGCATCACTCCAAATACAGCCGTTGCCAAAGGCAGCATTCCCAGAAAAACAATAGAATGGGCTGAAGTAAGATATTGAAGTGCCAATGCAGAAAGAAGCGGAAAACCTACCACACAGCCCAGGGAAACCAACAATAATGGAATTAAATCTTTTTTAACAGGCCGTTTTTCTTTACCCAGCCATAATACGATAAGCGCAAGAATTCCTGCAACAGCTGCACGAACAATTGTTACAAAAATGGGGCTCATTTCCATTACGGCCAACTTAGTGGCCGGCAATCCTCCACTAAATAATACAACTCCTATAAAGCCATTGATCCAGCCATTTATATTTTCATCTTTTGATAGTTGTTTTGTCAACATTGTATTCAAGCTTTTTAATTGATGTTCAAAATTAGAAAGGATAATTCGATAAACACAGTATCAGTTTTGTATATTTGCATGAGCACAGTTTAACAATATGAGTAAAGAATTTTTATATACAGAAATTGCAGACGGCATTGCAGGACAGATCAGAAATGGTATTCTAAAGGCCGGAGACAAGCTTCCTTCGGTGAGAATGCTATGCCAGGAGCATCAGGTAAGCATGAATACAGCCAAGCGTGTTTTTCTGGAACTGGAATCCCAGTCTTTGGTAGAATCCAAACCGCAGTCCGGTTATTTTGTAAGCCAGCTGCTCTCCGCAAAGCTCCCTTTGCCGGAAGTAAGCCGTCCGTCATTAATCGCCAATAATGATGAACCGGATGAGCTGATCAGTAAAGTATATGAAAATATGGGTAAAAAGGATCTTACCTTCTTCTCTATCGGAATTCCCTCCGGAGATCTTTTGCCTCAGGCTAAACTAAAAAAAGAAATTGTGAATGCCACCAGGGAATTAAAAGACGGTGGTACCGAATACGAGGAACTTCAGGGAAATCTGAAATTAAGAAGAATGATTGCAGTACGTTCCTTACAATGGGGAGGCAATCTTAGCGAAAATGATCTCATTACCACCAATGGCGGAATGAATGCCCTTTCTTTCTGCTTGATGGCCTTAGGAAAACCAGGAGATACCGTCGCGATCGAAAGTCCCTGCTATCCCGGAATTCTTCAGCTGGCCAACGGGTTGGGATTAAAGGTACTGGAGCTTCCTACCCATCCTACTACCGGAATAGAAATTGAGGCTTTAAAAAAATTAATTCCCAAAATAGATCTGTGCTTGTTGATTCCCAATTTTAATTCACCGTTGGGAAGCTGCATGCCTGATGAAAATAAAAAAGAAATTGTAAAAATACTTTCTGAAAATAATATTCCGTTGATAGAAGATGATGTGTATGGAGACCTTTATTTTGGTTCCAGCCGTCCGAAATGCTGTAAATCTTTTGATAAAGACGGAAATGTCCTGTATTGCAGCTCTATTTCAAAAACTCTGGCTCCCGGTTACCGTGTAGGTTGGATTGCTCCCGGGAAATATAAAGACAAAATCATGAAGCTGAAGCTTCTGCACTCTACCTCTTCTATTTCCATTGTGAATGAAGCGGTGGCTAATTTCCTGAAATCCGGAAAATATGAAAAGCATCTTCAGCAGCTGCGCAGAACATTACAGATCAATTATCAGAATTATGTTCAGACCATTGCAGAATTTTTTCCGGAAGGTACGAAAACCAGCCGTCCACAGGGAGGCTTGTCTTTATGGATAGAATTTGATAAAAATATCCGTACAACAGAATTATATGATCTGGCCATCAAACAGAACATAAGTATCGCTCCCGGAAGAATGTTTACTTTTCAGCAGCAGTTTGAAAATTGTATGAGACTCTGCATAGGACTTCCATGGTCGGAAAATACACAGGCCAAACTCAGACAGGTTGGACAGCTTGCCAAAAAGATTGATTTGAGGTAAGGAAGATAGAGGCTGGAAGATGGAAGTCATTATAGTCTTAAGAATAGCTTATCTCAGTTCTTAGTAATAAGGGTGTTTAAAGTTCTTTTGTGTTGACCAGAACTTTCAAGCTTCCCTCTCCCATCTTCCAGCTTTTTTTATTTATTATCCGGGATGAAATTTTTTCTTGCCAGTTCTTTTCTAACGCGGCTCAGACTCTCAGGAGTAATTCCCAGATAAGATGCAATCATCCATTGTGGAACTCTCAGCAGTAAATCCGGATACATTTTGATGAATTTCATATACCTTTCTTCTGCAGTCTCTCCCAGTAAAGAGTTGATCCTGTTCTGAAGACTTCTGATATGTTTCTGAAGGAGAAAATCACTTCTTTCGATGCTGTTCGGAAATTGTTCTACCAGTTTGTTGAAGAAGTCAGGATGGAGAAACAAAACCTCAGAATCCTCCACGGCTTCTATATAATAAATAGACTTTTCATTGAAATAAAGACTGCTTCGGTCAGAAATCAGCCAGCTTTCCGGAGCAAACTGTATAATATGTTCTTTTCCGTTTTTATCAATGGAATACATTTTTAAAAGCCCTTTTTCTACGAAGAATATATGACGGCAAATTTCACCATACTGAAGAAGAAACTGATTTTTTGGAATTTTCTTTACCTCATAGTGCAGGCTGCAGGTGTTCACATTCTGAAGTGGAACATTTAAAACTTTGGCTAAATAATTATTTATATTCTTCATGATACAATCTGGCTTAAAGAAATATCCTGGTGTGAAGCACTGTTAACAGGTTTTCCGTTCTCTATGACAATCAGCTGCGGACTTTCGTGTCTGATCTCAAAATCTGCGGCTATTTTGTTGGAAACAGGTCGGTGAGCCAATAAATCCAGATAGTATACATGTACCGGCTGCTCTGAATTCTCTACTTCTTTTTCAAAATTTTTCAGAACAGTTCTGCTGATAAAACAGCTTGTAGAATGCTTGAATATGGCGATCTTATTTTGAAAAGAATCTTCTATAGCTTTTGTAAGATCCTCTTCAGATTCTATCTTTTTCCAGAATGTTTTTTGCTCAGGGTTTTCACTTTTCCCACCGAATATTTTATCAAAAAAACTCATACATTAAATTGTTTTAGATGATGATCAAGATGCTTGTATTCTAAAAATGTCCAGTCTTTTTCAGTCATGTTTCCGAATAGTCTGTGGTGATCCGGCAAATTGCCATTTTCACAGGCTTCCCGGAATTCTTCCAGCGTTTTCAGCAGATTGGTTTTTGATTCATCAAAATCACATTCAAAATTAACGATTAGTTTTTGAAAAGTAGGCATGTTTCTCGGAATTCCATTATTGAAAACATACATTTCTATTTTAGTAAAAACCCCTATTGTTCCAAACAAGAGATTGATACGGGGAAGTTCCAGATTTTTCAAAGCTACCTGAAGAACCAGATCACAATGTTTTAGCATTTGGCACACGTTCATTTTTCCCCATCTTCCGGTGGAGTTTTCAGATAACAAAGAAATTCTATCTATAATTTCCTGATAGTATATTGGATTATTGAGACTCTTCCTTACCAACCTTTCTCAATCTTCAGGTTTTCAATATGAGCAAAATGATGATCACAGTGCCACACATACAATGCAAGACTTTCTCTTAAATTATAATTTTTCTGATGCTCGGGATGATGGAAAGTCCTTTCAAACTGTTTATTGGTAAGGCTTTTAAGAAGCACTACCCATCTCTGGTGGGTTCCTTTTAACATTCTCATAGCAGGTTTTACAGGCATATGAAAGCTGTCCTGAAGCTCTGCCCATTTTGCCTCGTTATACGGTTTTATGGTAGGGTTATCTTCTGTGAGAGCCAGTTTAAAGCGGATAAAACTGTTCATATGACTGTCTGAAAGGTGATTTATCAGCTGTCTTACCGTCCAGCCTCCTTCTCTGTAAGGTGTATCCAGTTGGTCGTCTGTAAAGTGTTCAATGAGATTCTTTAGCCGGCCGGGAAAGTCTTTAATGACTTTGATATAAGTATCCAATGTGATATCACAGATGTTTTCTGGCACTTCAAACGGTCCTATCGGGAACTTTTTTTTCTCTAAATCACTCATTGCTCAGGTTTTAATTTTTTAATGATTGCCGATCTGTATTATTATTTATTAGAATAATATACGAATTTCAGCTTGTGCGAATTTATCAAAAATTCAAGAATTTAAAGTGAATAAAGCATTAATTGTACCGATAATAATTTTTGTGGTACCGATTTTTTTATTAAAAAAGGTTTCAATTGTATACACTGAAACCCTTTTTATTTATTATAAATGATTAATATCCATGTAAATCAATACCTTCTGTTCTTTGCAGGGTTACTTTTCTACCCATTTTCTTTTGAATCACCCGGAAATGCTGTAATTCATCATCCGTCAGAATACTGATTGCGATTCCCTTTTCGTTGGCGCGTCCTGTTCTTCCAATACGGTGAATATAATCCAGAGGTGAACGCGGCAATTCATAATTGATAACACATGGCAGAGATTCAATATGGATTCCCCGTCCAATTAAGTCTGTAGCCACCAAAATCTGGGCTCCGTTTACTTTAAATTCTTCCAGGTTGTTTCTTCTCGCTCCCTGTGACTTCTGGCTATGAATGGCCACAGCTTTTATTTTATTCTTTTTAAGTTTCTCTACCAGATTATCCGCAGACCTTGTAGATGAGACGAAAACAAGTGCTTTTTCAACTTTCTTTTCTTTAATTAAATATCGTAAAAAAGGTCCTTTATTTTCGGGAGCAACATGGTATGCCAGCTGTTCGATATTATCAATTTCAACCTCTTCTTTTTTAATTTCTATAATCGCAGGATTGATGGAAAGACGTTCTTTCATTTCTGAAACTTTATCATTCAGGGTTGCTGAAAATAAAGTAGTCTGTTTCGCCACAGGCATCATGGCAAAAAGTTTATTCATTTCTTCGCCAAAGCCGAGCTGAAACATTTTATCGGCTTCGTCAATCACCAAATGTTTAATGCCTGAAATACTCAATGCATTATGATCAATTAGGTCTAACAGACGTCCCGGTGTGGCAATCAAAACTTCCACACCAAACATTCCCTTCATCTGTGGATTGATAGAAACACCTCCGTACACAGCCATTGTACGGACTTCTCTCTTTAGATTATCAGTGAATGCCCTGAAAACTTCATCGATCTGAATAGCCAGTTCACGGGTAGGAACCAATATTAGAACCTGAACATTACGATCTTTTTTTACTTCTGCATTCTGTAATTTTTCTAAAATCGGCATCACAAAACACGCCGTTTTCCCGGAACCTGTCTGCGCAATTCCCATCAGATCTTTTCCCTGCAAAATGACAGGAACAGCCTGCTCCTGGATTGGAAACGGTTTTAAATACCCTAACTTTTTGACAGAACGAATAATATTGTGTGATAATCCTAACGATTCAAATGACATAAAATACTTATTTCCCGCAAAGATACGCTATTGATATTTGGTTCATGCCTCAAAACAGCATACGTTGCAGACAAAATTCAATTATTTTAAGTGTTAAGTTCTTCGTTGATAAGCATTGAAAAATTTATGTTGCCGATTTGTCCGATAATTAGGGTTTGGACAAATTTTTGAAGATTAGTTTTGTAAATTTATCAAAAATTCGAGAAATCAATATATGAAAAAAGCGTTAATAATAGTCGATGTACAGAATGACTTTTGTGAAGGCGGAGCACTTGCTGTCCCTGGAGCCAGCGAAATTATTCCATACATCAATCTCTTGATGGAGGAAAATGAATATGATCAGGTGGTTCTTACACAAGACTGGCATCCTGCAGGTCATAAAAGTTTTGCAAGCAGCAATGGAAGAAAGGTGGGGGAAAGCATTATTCTCAATGGAGTTCCGCAATTTATGTGGCCGGATCATTGCATTCAGGGGACTTTCGGAGCAGAATTCCATAAAGATCTGAACAGAGATAAAGTAACCCATATTATACAAAAAGGTAAAAATATTGAAATTGACAGCTACAGCGGTTTCCAGGATAACAATCACTTTATGAAAACCGGTTTGGATGATTTCTTAAAATATCACGACATCCAATTGGTAGAAATCGTAGGACTGGCATTAGATTATTGTGTTAAGTTCACTGCACAGGATGCAGTAGCTAATGGATATATAACCTGTCTTCATTTCAATGGAACACGTGCAGTAAATGTAAAACCAGACAATGCCAGAGATGCCATCTATGAAATGATTGAGAAAGGAGTAACTGTTCTGGGATAATAAATAAGACGTACAACGATATAAAAACAAAAAGCGCAGAATTATTTTCTGCGCTTTTTTATTCTTTACTCTCAAAAGTACTGTTTAAAGCATTTTAAGGTTGTTTACTTCCAGTTCTGTAAGGATTCTCCAGTGTCCTCTTTTGATATTCTTCTTCGTTAATCCGGCAAACATTACTCTGTCTAAAGCTTCCACTTCGTATCCTAATCTTTGGAAAATTCTTCTGATAACACGGTTCCATCCGATGTGGATCTCAATTCCGACTTCATTTTTAGGTTTCCCCTCAATATATGAAATCTGATCAACAACAGCTACTCCTTCATCAAGACGGATACCTTCTGCAATAAGACGTAAATCTTCACCGGTAAGTTTTTTATCTAATGTTACATGATAAATCTTTTTGGCATCAAAAGAAGGATGCGTCAGTTTTTTAGTCATGTGACCGTCATTGGTCAGTAAGATAACTCCTGTTGTGGAACGATCCAGTCTTCCAACCGGGAAAAGTCTGTATGGAGAAGCATTCGCAACAAGATCCATTACAGTTTTTCTGGCTTTATCATCTTTGGTAGTAGAAATATACCCTTTCGGCTTATTCAACAGTACATATACAGGCTTTTCAGGAGTAATGCTTTGTCCGTCAAAAACAACTCTGTCTGTTTTCTGTACCTGATATCCCATTTCAGTTACCACCTTTCCGTTGACTTCTACCAATCCCTGAGTAATCAGCTCATCAGCTTCTCTTCTGCTGCAGATTCCGGAATTAGCGATATACTTATTAAGACGGATACTGTCTTTGTTAACGTCTTTTTCAATTTTATTCAATCTCCTTTTCTGAACAAAAGATCTCGTTTTGTCATCATTTCTGTCATCACCGCTGGAAGGTCTTCTTCCGTATTTCAGACTGCCTCTTTCATACTTATCTCTTGTATCGAAATTTTTTCCGCCTCTCTTAGGTTTTCCGAAAGATTTTTTCTCATAGCTCTCACTTTTGTTGGTGATATAAGGTTTTCTTTCAGATTTTGAACCAAAATCGTCATTGGAATTTTCGAAACTGTCCGTATTTCTTTTAAAAGGTTTCTTTTCAAATCTTGAGTTGGATCCTTTATGTTCCGGCCCTTTTTTTCCTCCGTCTTTAGAGAAAGGCTTTTTAAAAGGTTTTGATCCTGAAGAATTTCCAGATCTGGAAGCACGAGAATCATCAGAACTTTTCTTGGTTGAAATTCTTGGTCTCTTTGGTCTATCTGAATTATTATTATCTCTGCTCATTCTAAAAATTTATGCAAAGATAGTAATTTAGTTACGAGTTAAAAATTAAGAATCATAACTTTGCACTATAGTTTACATTTTTAACTTTACATACAATCAAAGATGATAACAATATTAAACGATAATTTTTCACAGCTCAACGAGTTTCTTCACCAGAAATCTTTCAGTAAAATTTTTATTCTTGTAGATGAAAATACTCATGAATACTGTCTTCCGGTTCTTCTGGGCAATATGGAAACCGATCTTGGCTTTGAAATTTTAGAGATCGAAGCCGGAGAAGAAATGAAAAATATCCAGACAGCCAATCAGCTGTGGGAAATTCTTACGGAAATGCAGGCAGACAGAAAAGCACTGGTTATCAACCTTGGTGGTGGTGTAATTACCGATATGGGAGGATTTGTTGCCTCTACTTATAAAAGAGGAATCCAATTCATTAATATCCCTACTACCCTTTTATCGATGTGTGATGCTTCCATAGGAGGAAAAACAGGGATTGATCTGATGCACTATAAAAATATGGTTGGAACTTTTGCTTTTCCTGAACAAATCTTTATTTATCCAAAATTCTTAGAGACACTGCCTTTTAAAGAATTAAGAAGCGGATTTGCAGAAATGCTGAAACATGGACTAATTGCTGATAAAAATCATTGGGACCAGCTGATTCAGATCCGTAAACTGGAAGTGGAAACCGTTGTTCCTCATATCCAGGCTTCTATGAATATTAAACAGAATGTAGTAGATCAGGATTTCCACGAACAGAATATCAGAAAAACGCTTAATTTCGGGCACACCATCGGACATGCTGTGGAAAGTTTATGTTTACAGCAGGAAAATCCTATTCTTCATGGGGAAGCAGTTGCGATGGGAATGATTGCCGAAGCTCATCTGGCATATCTTGAAAATCTTATCTCTGAAGAAGATTCAAAAATTATCATTGAAAACATCCAGAGATACTATCCATACCTCGACATCAGCGATTTTAAAGATGAAAATATTACCGCATTATTACTGAATGATAAAAAGAATACAGACAGTAAAATCAACTTTTCTCTGCTTACAGGGATAGGTTTCTGCAACTATGATCATCAGTGCAGCCAGAAAAATATCATTGAAGCTTTATCTTTTTATAGAAAACTGAATGATGCCTAGTAATTTTCATAAAATAATTTCATTTTAGAATATCACTTTTGACAAAAATGTCAATTTAGACAACATCTAAACAAATGTTTATTTAAAGATTTAAGTCATTAATAATCAAATGTATAAAATTAAAACCACTTAAACGCTAAGTGGTTTTTTTATTGATTTTAATCATAAAAAATATTTTTGGCAAGCAATTTGAAAGATACTCAGCGTTCAACTGAAAATGCTGAACAGTAGTAAAATTTAAAATTAAGAAAGAGTAAAATTAAAAAATTAAAGTTATGAAAAAGTTAATTTTAGGATTAGCGTTAACTGCAGGAACATTCGCATTCGCTCAACAGACAGGAAACACATCTTCTAATCCGGTAACATTTGGGGTAAAAGGAGGAATGAACGTTTCTTCACTTTCTAACGGTGCAGATTTAAGTGATTCTAAATCAAAAATTGGTTTTAATGCAGGAGTTTTCGCCAACATCCCATTAGCAAGTTCTTTTAGTGTGCAGCCGGAAGTTCTTTATAATGACTTAGGTTCAAAAGTAACAAGAGAATATTCAGTACTTGGTAATAATTATAAGAGCGAATATTCAAGAAATTTAGGATACGTTGCTGTACCGGTAATGTTCCAGTATAATGCAACACCTGAGTTCTTCCTTGAAGCAGGTCCTGAATTTGGATTTCTTGTAAGCGCTAAAGATAAGTTAAAAAGTTCAACAAACAACAGTAACAATACACAAGTTGCCACTCTTGACAAAGATGATTTCCAGACTTTTAACTTTGGTATCGGTATTGGTGCAGGATATTACTTCATTCCTAATTTAGGAATTACAGCAAGATATACTGCAGGTCTTACTGACATTTACAAGAATAATTCTGGTGATGCTGTAAAAAACAATGTATTCCAGGTAGGTTTAGCTTATAAATTCAAATAAGCTTACATTCACTAACAAATTTTATATTCAATAGAAAAGATCAGATTAATTTTTTAATCTGGTCTTTTTTTATGTTAAAATAATATGGAGTTAATAATTCACCATCAATACATCCCATATAGTTGATTTTTCATTCGTTAAAAACATATAAAGTCTATATTCATGGGGTTTGACAGCATATTGTTTGTTGCTTCGCGAACGTTAAACAACATAAAATTAAACTAATCTATGAAAAAGATTTTTCTAGGCCTGGCCATTATCGCAGGTACTTCACTTTGCTCAGAGCACTTCTGCATCTACTGAAGCTACTACTCCATCCACATCTTCTAAAATCAAATTCGGTTTGAAAGCAGGTCTGAACATTTCTACCCTTTCCAATATGGATATGAAGTCAAAAGCAGGATTCTATGGTGGTGTATTTGCCAATATTCCTGTAGCTAAGGATTTTTCAGTGCAGCCGGAAGTTTTATATAGCGCTACGGGGGCAAAAGGAAAAGGAGATAATAATACCCAGCTTAATTTAGAATATCTTTCTGTTCCTGTCATGTTCCAATATAAGGCACTTCCTAATCTGTATGTAGAGGCAGGCCCGCAATTTAACTTTTTGATTGATGCCAGATTAAAGAAAACTGCTTCTACGAGCCTTCTTAAAAATGGAACTCAATCTTTCGATTTTGGGATCGGATTGGGAGCGGGTTATTTTTTTACCAAAAATATTGGGGTGAATGTGAGATATACCGCAGGCTTATCTGATATTGTAAAAACAAAATATCAGTACGGATATGACAGAGAGGGATCTGTAAAAAATGGCGTATTCCAGATAGGATTAAACTACAAATTCTAAAGTTTACTAAGTTTTTTAATGACAAGGAGGCCGGATTAATTTTAATCCGGCTTTTTTACCGCAGATAAAAAAATATTCTTAAAAAATGTATACTAAGTAGAAAATTAAGAACATAAATTGATTTTGGCACGTAGTTTGTTTCTTAAAGAAATGTTAAATAAAACTTAATAACTATTAAAAATAAACTTATGAAAAAGATTTTTTTAGGCCTTGCGCTTGTAGCAGGTACTTTTGCTTTCTCTCAGAAGACTTCAACTTCTACTGCTTCTTCTTCTCCAGTTAGATTTGGTGTGAAAGCGGGTCTTAATATTTCAACTCTTACCGAGAATGATTTCAATTCAAAAGCGGGATTCTACGGAGGATTATTTGCCAATATTCCTGTAGCTCAGGACTTCTCTTTCCAACCAGAAGTGTTATACAACGGAATGGGTGCAAAAATTAAAGGGACTAATGATATAAAAGTAAACCTGGATTATATTTCTGTACCGTTAATGCTTCAATATAATGCCCTTCCTAACCTATACGTGGAAGCAGGACCTCAATTCAGCTTTTTGATTAACTCAAAACTGAAAGCTGATTCCAATTCTGCAGATGCTAAAGATCTGTTCAAAGGTTTCGACTTCGGAATTGGTCTTGGAGCAGGATATTATTTCACAGACAATATCGGTATTACCGCAAGATATGTGGCTGGTTTAACGGATGTTGCCAAAGACAGACCGGATCTATCTGAAGACAAAGCTAAAAACGGAGTATTCCAGGTAGGTTTAGCATATAAATTTTAAGAAATCAGTTTAGCTTTTTAAAGCAGACTTCTCATCAATACAGAGCCGGATTTAATATAATCCGGTTTTTTTATTTGTCCCGATATTTTGGCAAGAAATTTGCCTGTAGAATAATTGATTGTACTCTATCCGGAATTTTTCCAACTTACGGTTTATGTTTCACAATGAGTATGCTTTGATTCATTTGATATTCAATTGAATATCAGAATTACAATCTAACTATTACCATTAAACTTTAACGGAACTGTGTCAGCCAAGCTGGCAATATGAGTACACAACAGAATATGGAAAATATTTTGTCTGTTCAAATAAGATACATTTTGATTTCAATAGAAAAAGTCAGGTTTATTAGTTTACGCCTGACTTTTTCGCTTATTATGACTTTTATCACTTTATCCTTTTGTGGCAGATATTTTGATCCAAAAAAGAAAATTAAACTTTAAATCATGAAAAAACTCTTTGCAGTAATTGTAATTGCAGGTTGCCTTTTCGCGAATGCGCAGGAAAAACATCAGTCAAAATCTTCTCCTGTCACTTTTGGTGTTAAAGCAGGTTTTAACGGTTCTACACTTACCAGAGGAGATGGCTATGAATATGATAACAATGAGAAAATCAAAGCAGGTTTTCATGCAGGAGTGTTTGCGAATATTCCTGTTTCTGAGAAATTCAGCATCCAGCCAGAGCTTCTTTTCAGTCAGCTGGGATCAAAATCAGACTATAACTACAGAACCAGCTCGGGAAACTACAGAAAGACACAACACTATGATTATAGGACAACATTAAATTACCTTTCTCTTCCTGTAATGGTTCAATACAATATTCTTCCGCAGCTTTATGTAGAAGCAGGTCCTGAATTCGGATATCTGCTGGGAGGAAAGACAAAAGGAGATTTAACCACTATCGAGACTACCGGAAATTCAGTTACAGTACAGCGTACGGAATATATTTCACAGAGCATTTCAAAAAGCCTTTTTAATCGTTTCAATGTAGGATTAGGTATTGGTGCCGGATATTATTTCACTGAAAACTTTGGCGTAACCGCAAGATTTACGGCTGGGCTTACCGAAGTTTACAAATACAACGACGGTGATAAAGTAAGAAATAATGCACTTCAGGTAGGAGTAGTATACCGATTTAAATAGAGATATTTATTATTTTCAAAACTGGTGCCGGGCTTTAAAAAGTCCGGTATTTTTATTTTTATTCTTAAAAAGTACCCGGAAGTCCTTTTAATTCATGGAAAAGCCAATTCCAGTTCAATTTTTTTTATTATTTCAATTATCAATAATAAAGTGTAATGAGCCTTCAACTATTTTCACAAAACATTCATTATATAAAATATTTATTCATCAAAAAGGGATAAATGGTTTAAAATAAACTTTTCAAAAACCATCTCAAAAGCCCTTTAAACAGGCATTTTTCGACTTTGGCAAGCAATTTGCAAAATACTTGGAGTCTGATTGAGAGATATCCGACACACAAATAGTAAAATTAAAAAATAAAATTATGAAGAAGTTATTTTTAGGATTAGCATTAACTGCTGGTACACTAGCTTTCGCTCAGGAGACAGAAACAAAGACGGAAACTAAAACAGTCAATGCATCACCACTAAAAAAAGATGTACAACCCATTAGATTCGGAATCAAGGCCGGAGGAAACTCAGCTTATTTCAGTGAGCAAAAGTTTGGAATCAACACACAACAACTAGGTTTCCACGCAGGTGCATTCGTTAATATTCCACTTTCAAAACATTTCAGCTTACAGCCAGAGGTATTATACAACCAAATGGGAGCAAAAGATGTAATTTCATCTACAGAAACTGATAATGGAATTACGAATGTAAAAACTAAAGAAGAAGGTAGAGTAAAGATGAACTATATTTCAGTTCCATTGATGCTTCAGATGAGACCTACAGAGAAATTTTACGTTGAAGCCGGACCTGAATTCAGTTATTTCATCAACGGAAAGACTAAAGGAGAAAGAAGTGTAGCAAGTACTACAGGAGGTGTTACTACAACCACTACAAGTTCTAATACTGAAGATATCGACAAAGATCAGATCAATAAATTCAATTTCGGATTGGGTCTTGGTTTAGGATATGATATCACATCTAACATCGGTATCAGCGCAAGATATGTAAATAGCTTGACAAAAATTGATAAAAGCAGACCTGCTGCTGAAAACAACAACAGAGTATTTCAGTTAGGTCTTAACTACAAATTCTAATTAGAAACCAATTTTTTAACCGAAGTGCATTAACCTTGCACGCATAAAATAGCCGGAAGATTTTCTTCCGGCTATTTATATCAAAAGTTTTATTCAAATATTCTCGGATCATCACTGATCACCCCATCTATTCCCATTTCTTTTAATTCCTTTAATCTTTCTCTGGTATTCACAGTCCATGGGATTACTTTCATGCCTAATGAGTGGCATTCCTTTACTAATTGGGGCGTTACAAGATTATGTTCCGGGCTGTAAATTGTAGGAGTAAAACTCAGGAACTTCATATCTCCGGCTACTCCATTCATATGATCAGGATACATTCTGAACTTTTCTACCGGAATATTTTTAAAATAAGCCTGCTGCTGGGCCAGCTTTTTATCATCAACCTTTTCTACGAGTAAAGCAGTCATTATTCCAGGATATTCTTTATGAAGAATTTCCAGTGTTCTTGGATCAAAAGACTGAATGATCACCCTATCCTGGATCTTTTTTTCAATAATGATCTTCATCATCAGATCCACAAACTCTTTGGGTTCGGGATGGAATATATTGTCTGAGAAAGGACGTGTTTTGGTTTCTATATTATAATAAGGTAACGGCCTTTTCAATTCACGGGCATAAGCTTCAGATGCATCAATGACGTCTGAAAAGAGAGGTTTCTGAACCTTCATTTTCTTTTGATCAGGATAGTTTTCCAGTTTTTTCATTCCTACATCAAAGGTTTTGATCTTTGCATAAGACATTTCATAAATTTTATAATAAAACCCCGAATCCTTGGGAATATAGGTTCCATTTGGTTTTGTTACCAATTCAGGTGAAAGAAAAGCATCATGGGAAAGAATTACTTTTTTATCTTTTGTTATGGCCAGATCCATTTCCAATGTGGAAACATTCATTTTTAATCCGTTTTTCATAGCCGGTATTGTATTTTCCGGGTAAAGGGATTTTCCTCCGCGGTGTGCCTGCCTGTCAAAAGATTGTGAAGCATAAAATTGGGTAAATACAATAAAAATACCCGTGAATAGTGCATTTTTCATATCCTGAAGTTTTAATCTTACAAAATTAAAACTCCACTGTATATTGTATAATAAAGGAATATTAAGCTTTTGCTACATTTCTAAAACAAAAGAACCAGGTTGTACACCCGGTCCTTTTTATATTTCAATAAAGAGACTAATTGAATAAATCAACTTCTTCTCCTTTTCCTACAGGATATTCTTCTGTAAAGCATCCGAAGCAGTGGTTGGCTGATCCTAAAATATCTTTCAGGTTATCGATACTTAAAAACTCTAAGGAGTCTACTCCCAGGTAATTTTTAAGTTCTTCCGTAGTCATATTGGCAGAAATCAGATCATCTTTGGACGGAGTATCAATTCCAAGGTAGCAAGGAGCGATAATTGGAGGGGAAACACTTCTGAAGTGGATTTCCTTTACTCCTGCATCTTTTAAAATTTTAACCAGTCTTTTAGATGTTGTTCCACGAACAATAGAATCGTCAATAATGACTACTCTCTTGTCTTTCATTTCAGAAATGATCGGGTTCAGCTTAAGATTCACTACCCTTTCTCTCATTTCCTGTGTAGGAACGATGAAACTTCTTCCGATATATCTGTTTTTGATCAAAACCGGACGGAAAGGTATTCCTGAAGCTTTAGAGAAACCAATAGCAGCCGGAACTCCGGAATCCGGAACTCCAATTACCAGATCAGCTTCTACAGGAGCCTGTTCCCAGATTTTCTCTCCGGATTTTTCTCTGATCTCGTAAACATTGATATTTTCTAAGGTAGAGTCAGGTCTTGCGAAATAAATATATTCGAAAGAACAGATTCTCTGCTTACCTTTCGCTTCATCCATCATATAAGAATGAAGTTTTCCAGGTTCGTTTTCGTTGGTATAAATGATCTCACCAGGAAGGATATCACGTACATACTGAGCACCTACAGCATCCAATGCTACAGATTCTGAAGCTACTACATAAGATTTTTCATCAATAGCCCCCAATACTAACGGACGGATACCGTTGAAGTCTCTGAATGCAAAGAATTTGTTTCTGGTCATCCCTACTACAGAATAAGCTCCTTCAATCTTTTCCATGGTTGCTTTAATCGCTCCACGAAGACCTAAATCAAGGTTTTTCTGAATCAGTCTCAGGATAACTTCAGAATCGGAAGTCGCTCTGAAAACTACGCCTTCAGCTTCTAATTCTGCTTTTAATTCTTTGGCATTGGTAAGATTACCATTGTGTGCTATAGAAAGTATAATCTGGTCATATTCGTTTTTCGCGAAAAATGGCTGAAAATTATATTTCTTCTTATCTCCTGCAGTGGTATAACGGGTATGCCCAATTGCAGAATTTCCCATAAAAGTTTCAGGTTCCTGAATGTCTTTATAAACATCTAAAACCAGTCCTTCGTCTTTCATGTTTGTGATTCTTCCATCCTTTAAAACGGAAATACCACAAGCCTCCTGACCTCTGTGCTGTAATGCAAAAAGGCCAAACTGTGAAAGAGAGAAAGTATCCAGATCATTATCCGAATACATTCCGAAGATCCCACATTCTTCATTAGGAGCATCCAGTCTTTCCTCTTCCTGAGTTCTGAAAAGATTTCTTCCGTAGGTCTGGGTTTTAAACTGTTTTAAATATTCACTTTTATGAATGTCTAAACTTTTCATTTCTATTTTTTCTAAATTAAAAGATTAAAAAATTTAATGATTAAAAAGATTACAGCCTGTTTAATTTTTAAATGGTTTAATCTTTAAATAAATTAAATCTTATTTCTGTAAAAGATTTTTAAGACGGTTGTAGATTTCAACATAAGCCTCAGTAACTTCTCCTAAGTCTCTTCTGAATCTGTCTTTGTCTAATTTCTTCATGGTATCTTTATCCCAAAGTCTGCAAGTATCAGGAGAGATTTCGTCTGCTAAGATGATTTCACCGTCTGAAGTTTTACCTAATTCGATTTTGAAATCTACCAGGATGATATTGATTTTGTCAAACAGGTCGATAAGGATATCATTGATATCTGAAGATAACTCATACATTTCGTCAAGTTCTTCGTAAGTAGCTGCTCCTAAGAAAACGGCATGGTGATCATTGATAAGCGGATCTCCCAATTCATCTTTTTTATAACAGATATCGAAGATCGTTACAGGAGATTTAATTCCTTCTTCCACTCCTAATCTTTGCGCCATGCTTCCTGCAGAGTAGTTTCTTACCACCATTTCCAAAGGAATGATAGAAACCTTTCTTACCAGCTGCTCTCTTTCGTCTAATTTTTTGATGAAATGAGTTTTAATCCCTTTCTCATTTAAGTATTCAAAAATAAGGGTTGTGATTGCGTTGTTCATTTCCCCTTTAAGGTCTACCTGACCTCTTTTTTGAGCGTTAAATGCTGTAGCATCGTCTTTGAAACGTACTACTACTTCATCAGGATTATCGGTTGCAAATACTTGTTTTGCTTTCCCCTCGTACAACATTTCTTTCTTTTGACTCATAATTTTACTTTCTAAATTGTAGTTAGATTTATTGATTTATTTTATTATTATTCCTGTTAAGACAGCCAGTCCAAAACTCAGCAGTGTACCAATTAATACATACTCCGTAAGTTTTCTCTGTTTTGCCTGTGCAAGGTCGCTGAACCTGAAAACAGATTTGGCAGCTACCATGAAACCTACGCCTTCCCAATGATTCACCATAATAAAAGTGAAAACCAGCAGACGTTCTAAAATTCCGATATATTTTCCGGCACTTGATAAAGATTCGGTTTGAATAGTGTTGGGGCCATCCGGAGCAGGTGTCCAGGATGACAATAAGGTTTTGATAAAAATAGAAGCAGGTGTTGTCAGAAACAGCGCCGCCATAATTACCTTCAAAAATTCCTGATTTTGTACGAAGCCAAAACTGAATTCCTGGAAATAAAAAGAAACTCCGGCAATCACTGAAACATGCAGCAGCTGATCAATGAAAAACCATCTTTTCTTAGTCTTTACATTTTGAAATATAAGTTTGGAAGCATCAATCATAAAGTGAGTAATTCCCACCAATACAGCGACCCACCAAAGCTGAAGATCCCAAAGGAAAACAAGGCTTAAAATAGTGTGAATCAGAATATGAAGGTATAAAAACTTACTTTTCAGTTTATGGTTCTCCTTATCTGCAACCCATGAATTTGGCTGAAGTATAAAATCTCCGAGTAAATGTGCCAATATGAGTTTGATGAAGATCATGCCTATAATTCTGAGATTTTCTTTCTGAAATACTGATTGGTTTCCACGATGAGCTCATAGTTGGCTCGTTTCAGTCTCTGGCTTACCGAAGACTGTGAAATAGCAAATCTCTTAGCAAGATCTTCCTGAGTGATATCCTGATTCATAATCATCTCATGAATGATCTCTGCCGTAGCCATTGTCCAGTTATCAAAATCCTTGGACGACCATTTCAACAGGATATTAAGATCTCTGTCCACCGGATCACTTGATGTTTTGATGGCAACAGTATGCCCGTCACTTTTAAGGTCATTAAGCAGTCTCCCGGAATTGACATAGGCTGTACCATTGGATTCAGTGATTTTCTCAGAAGAAAAACTTTCCTCACCAATACCTATGGCCATCCTTACATCTAAATTTTCAACACTTTTAATAAGAGATTTTATGGCTAGAAAACGCCAGAAAACGTCATCAATTCTGCATTTGAACTGGAACTCATCTCCTCTGTAGATTTCCCATGTGTGAGGAGCGCTTCCCCATTTTTCGAGAAGATGTTTAAGCCTGGTAATCCAAACTTCAGTGTCCGCATGCTGTGAATTTATAATATCACCGGTAATGACCGCTATCATACTGCAAATATAAGCATAATTACTTATATATAAAAAATATAAGCAGAAACACTTATAGATATTGATTATTAGTGAATCAGCTTATATCAATGATATAGTAAACATAAGGTTTTTAAGGCTTTATATAAAACTACTGAATAGCAAAACAGCAAAAAAATGTTCAATCTTTTATTATGGTGTCGACTTTAACTCTACTTTTTATACTTTTTTTATAGTAAGAAGCTGTTCCTGCTATCCGCTCATACTCCTCGCGCCTATCTATTCCAACTCCTTAACCCTACAACTCTCACACTTCTACTCCGGGGTAACCGCTGCTATCAGGGCTAGGACAGTCATTGTGGGTAAAGCAAAGCAATCTTTTAAATTACACAATATAAAAATAAACCTAACAGGTTTTTAAAACCTGTTAGGTTTGGCTTGTCACAAAAATTATAGTATTCAAATTTGATTTTATTTACCTTTTAATAAACTGATGTACCTTTTCATCAAGCTTCAGGAAATAAGTTCCCGTTGGAATCCCTTGTACAGAAATATCTTTTTTATACCTGAAAGGATCTTTTTCAGTATAAATCACTTTTCCCGAAAGATCTATGATTTGGGCTGTCTTTATATGGGTAACTTCTCCGTTCACATACAGATAATCATAAACAGGATTCGGATATATTGTAAACTCATTATTAACAGTCATCAATTCCGCTGTAGACAATGTGCCTCCCAGATTCTGACAGTAATTGGACGGATAAGAATCCCATTCACTGCTAGTAAAAGTATTATTGGGTTGATTGATGGTGTTTTTTCTGTATAAAGATACGTTCCCGTTATTATTGGTCGTGTATTTTACCCCGATAGCATCCACTGTAACCGTTTTATTATACGCAAGTTCCACATAATTTCCTCCCGCAAACATCATCGGATCAGAAGCAGTTACAAATCTTGCCTCGTCAAGAGTATAGCATGATAAAGTGCCTTTCGGATTCAGGATAACAAAAGTTTCGTTGTTTCCTACCTTGCCTTCCAATTCGTATGTGTCACCATTATAGAAATCTCCTGATATATTATTTTTAAACTGAATATTAATTCTGTAATTATTTAAATTAACCTCATGTCCTGTTTTATTGACAATTTCCAGCGCATTATTTTTCACAGATTCCGTATTTGTTCCGGATATATATTTGGTAATGATAAGATCCGGGGCATAGGAATCCGAAGCAATTGTTGAGGCTGTTACCATATTACTGAATGGAGATTCCAGGTATGCTTTATCAAAGGCTTTCACCGTAAAAGTATAGGTGGTTGACGGGCTCAGGTGATCGATGCTGATGGAAGTCCCTTTTGTAGTGGCAACAGGCGTTACAGATCCATTCATATAAATCCTGTATCCTAAAATATCCGCATCAGGAGAAGCCGTCCAGCTCAGATTCACAAAATAAGCATTCTGCTGGGTTGAAACCAGTGATCCGGGAGCCGCAGGAGCAATAGTATCAGGTGTTTCGGACCAGATCATATCAATCCACTCAGGATGATCAATAAATGGGTTTCTGTTTTTTTGTATAGTATAAACAGCATTGTTCCGGTCAATTTCTCTTTGCGAAACCGGATCTGCCGTATTCCACTGTTTCAGCATGGCAATATAGGCAAGATCAACTGCTCTTTCTTCCGTTCCGTCCAACGGACATTGGTCTGTAGCAGGAGTAAGATTGGCAGATGTGGTATAAGCGGTATTGAATGAACCTAACTTTCCTTCATAGCGTACTGCAAAGTATAACAATGACCTTGCAATATCACCTTTGAATTCATTAATAGGTTCATACACTCTTCCAGTATAAGGGTAATTGGGAATCGCTGCATTAGATATTCTCGAAGTGTTGGAAAAAATATAATGATTGGTATTATTTCCTGTTCCATATGGATAATTGCTTCTTCGCTGGTTGATCCATCCATCAACAGGAATTATAAAATTCAGATCCGAATACATAGGATAATCACTGATAGATGAGCTTGTACTGAATGTACTCTGCGGCATCATATGTTCCCGGTTGTACCCCAAACCTTCCGCACCAACACCTGCTACCAACTGATCTGTAGTATATTCATAAGAATCCGGCCCAGACGGAATTTCAGAATAGATATCCAGCAGATACTGAGTATTGGAAGCATCATGATCATAATATTTATCCAGATCAGTCTGGGCATATAACACTTTAAGATCGTCATAATGCCAGTTGATCATTTTTTCTGAAATAATATCGTGGATCTTTGATTTCAGGGCATATCCCGTCAGTCCGGCTGTTCCATCATAATACCCCGCAGGTGCCTGCGCAGCACTATAAGAAGAAATCAAAAGGATTGGAAGTAGAATTTTTTTCATGCCTTAAAAATTGGGAAACTAAAAATAGTGAAATAAAAAACGAATATGCCAGAATATTTTATTAAGAAAGTATTAATTCTCAAAATATAAAAAATTGAAAATTAGATGTATTGGTCGTTAATAATGCTGGGAAAATAATTTTTCTTTAGCATTCCATCAATTTGGTTATCTTTGGGAACTAACTATTATTATATGAATACTGAGACTATTGACAACATCAAAATGATAGCGGAGACGGCTAGAGAATTTGCAGAAAAGAACATCAGACCGAATATTATGGAATGGGATGAAAGCCAAACATTTCCAAAAGACTTATTCCACCAGTTGGGTGAGATGGGTTTTATGGGAATTGTAGTTCCTGAACAATATGGAGGTTCCGGCTTAGGCTATCATGAGTATGTTACTATTCTGGACGAAATTTCTCAGGTTGACCCATCTATTGGTCTTTCTGTAGCAGCACACAACTCACTTTGCACCAACCATATTTATGAATTTGGAAATGAAGAACAAAGACACAAATGGCTTCCTCAGCTGGCTTCCGGAAAAGTAATCGGAGCTTGGGGACTTACAGAGCACAACACAGGTTCTGATTCAGGAGGTATGTCTACAACTGCTGTAAAAGATGGTGATGAGTGGATCATCAACGGAGCTAAAAACTTTATCACCCACGCTATTTCAGGTGATATTGCCGTAGTAATGACGAGAACAGGTGAAAAAGGAGCTAAAAATAATTCTACAGCCTTTGTTTTGGAAAAAGGAATGCCTGGTTTTACTTCCGGAAAAAAAGAAAATAAATTAGGGATGCGTGCTTCTGAAACAGCAGAATTAATTTTTGATAATGTACGCGTACCGGATTCTCACCGTTTAGGTGAAGTTGGAGAAGGTTTCAAGCAGGCTATGAAAGTGTTGGATGGCGGTAGAATTTCTATTGCTGCATTAAGCTTAGGGACTGCAAGAGGAGCTTATAAAGCAGCTTTGAAATATGCAAAAGAAAGACATCAATTCGGAAAACCTATTGCAGATTTCCAGGCAATCAACTTTATGCTGGCAGATATGGCAACAGAAATTGATGCTGCTGAACTTCTTATCCAGAGAGCATCTACTCTTAAGAATGCAAAACAAAAAATGACAAAAGAAGGAGCTATGGCTAAACTATATGCTTCTGAAGCTTGTGTAAGAATCTCAAACAATGCAGTTCAGATCTTCGGAGGATATGGTTATACGAAAGATTTCCCTGCTGAAAAGTTTTATAGAGATTCCAAACTTTGTACTATTGGAGAAGGAACGTCTGAGATCCAGAGACTTGTCATTGGAAGAGATATTACAAAATAATTTTAAAAATAACACCGATACAAATGATTAAACAGGCACTTTTAGGTGAATTTCTGCATGAAGCTGAAAACACCAGAAAAATCTTACAGGCAATCCCCGACAGCGCACTGGATTGGAAACCGTCCGAAAAAAACTGGACAACCGGTCAGCTTGCTTCTCACATTGCTGAAGTATACAACTGGTATGAATCCACTTTCAATCAGGACGTTTTCGATATGGGAACTTACAGGTATGACAAAGGAGATATTTCCAAAGCAGAAAATATTCTTGCAAAATTTGAGGAGAATGTTGCCAACGCACAGAAAGCTCTTGAAAACTCTGATGAAAATACCTATTTCAACGAGTGGAAAATGGAAATGAACGGAAATGTACTTTTCCCTCCTATGCCAAAGGTTCAGGTGATAAGAGCTTTTCTTTATAATCATTTGTACCATCACAGAGGTGAGCTGGTTGTTTATTTAAGATCAACCGGAAACAAAGTTCCTGGACTTTACGGACCTACTGCTGATGATAAAATGTAGTTAAACATTGCATCAATATAATAGAAGCTGTTTCATTTTGAAACAGCTTTTTTTGTAGGGAGAACACAGAGCGGCACAATAGTATTCATTAAATGTAATTTATTAAAATTTATTCATGAATAATTGAATTATTAATAAAATTTTTGTCTCAATTTAATAAATTAACAAATAAAAAATCGATATGTTATTTTTTTAAAATTAAAATTCATTTTACAACTTTTATTTTTCTTTTATTAATGAGCATTTTCCATTATATACAATGTATTACATAATATATTATATACAAAGTCTAAATATTCCTTAAAAAATTTTGTTTTTCGTAATAAATTTTTTATTAGATTTGACATTCCACAATCAAATTTAATATTTAATATGAAAAAACAATTAACGCTGATTGGAATGCTCCTTATTTCGGGTATTTCTTTCGCACAGACTGACCGTCTTTGGTCTGAAGGTTCAAAAAGAACTTCATCAGAGATCTTTGAAAACAAAACCAGTATCAGCAATCCAAAGGTTTACAACCTGGATATCAACGGATTGAAAAACATTCTGGCAAAAGCTCCCAAAAGGCTGGCTGCAGGCGAAAAATCTGAAATCATTATTTCTTTTCCAAATTCTGAAGGCAGAATGGAAAATTTTAAAGTGAGGGAGAATTCCAATTTTGCCCCTGAGCTGGCAGCCAAATATCCGGACATCAAATCCTATGTGGGACAAGGTCTGGATGATCCTAATTCCACAGTCTATTTCAGTGTTTCTCCGCTAGGACTGTCCTCCATGGAAATTTATGGTGATAAATCGGCCGTTTTCATCGAGCCTTACACCAAAGATCTTTCTTCGTATGTAGTATACAGAAAATCTGACAAAAAAGATGATCTCAACAAGTTTGAATGTACAGTGGTAGATGCCGCACAGAAAGGAGTTTCCAATTCTTCTCTTGCTGCAAGACCTAATGCTGATGATGCCAAACTGAGAACATTCAGACTGGCACTGTCCTGCACAGGTGAATACACCACGTATTTCGGAGGAACAAAAGCTCAGGCTTTAGCAGCGATGAATACTACAATGACCCGTGTAAACGGTGTATTTGAAAAAGATTTCGCAGCGAGAATGGTTCTTATCGCCAACAATGACGCTGTCATCTACACCAATGCATCTACAGACCCTTATTCCGCAGCTTCAGGAATGAGCAACTGGAATTCCCAGCTGCAAAGCACTTTAACGTCTGTAATTGGAGAAGCTAATTATGACATCGGTCACTTGTTCGGAGCTTCCGGAGGTGGAGGAAATGCAGGCTGTATCGGCTGTATCTGTACAAACGGATCAAAAGGAAGCGGATATACCTCTCCGGCAGATGCTATTCCTTCGGGAGACAATTTTGATATCGACTACGTAGCTCATGAAATGGGACACCAGTTCGGTGGAAACCACACCTTCTCCATGAACAATGAAGGTACAGGTGCCAATATGGAGCCAGGATCAGGATCAACAATCATGGGTTATGCAGGAATTACCAGCCAGGATATTCAACCGCATTCTGACGCATTTTTCCATGCAATAAGCATCCAGCAGATCACCAATAATATTAAAGCTAAAACCTGCTCTGTTAATACCAACACCGGAAATGCAATTCCTACAGCTAATGCAGGATTAGATTATACCATTCCAAAAGGAACTCCGTTTGTTCTTACAGGTACAGGAACAGATGCTGACGGAGATTCTTTAACCTATATCTGGGAACAAATGGACAACGCTTCTTCTTCCCAGACAGGAGCAAGTTCCGCTGCAAGTGCTACAAAAGCTTCAGGACCTAACTTCAGATCATGGACTCCTACTACTGCACCGGTAAGATATTTCCCAAGAATGGCTTCTGTTTTAGCAGGTGCCACCACTACCGCAGGTTCTGAAATCACAGTTGAGGCTCTTTCTTCAGTTGCCAGAACATTAAACTTCAGATTTACTGTTCGTGATAACAAAGCAGGAGGTTCAGGAAATAATTCCGATGATGCTGTTATCACTGTTAACGGAACTGCCGGACCATTCAATATCACTTCACAGAACTCTGCAACAACATACGCCGGAGGAAGTTCTCAGACAGTAACATGGAATGTGGCAGGAACTACAGCCAACGGTGTAAATGCTGCTAATGTGGATATCCTCTGGTCAACAGACAGTGGAAATACATGGACTACTCTATTGGCAGGAACTCCGAATGATGGCTCACAGGCAGTGACCATTCCTAATGCCAATACAACGACAGGAAGAATTATGGTAAAAGGATCAAATCACATTTTCTTTGATGTTAACAATGCTAACATCTCTGTAAATGCAGGTTCCGGAACTCCTGACACGGTTGCTCCTACAGCTCCTACCCTTGCTGCTTCAGGAACTACAGCTACAACCACTAACCTTTCATGGTCTGGAGCTACAGATAATGTTGGTGTTACCGGATACGATGTATACCAGGGAGCTTCATTAATTGGTTCTACGGCTTCTACTACATATACTGTAACAGGACTTACACCGGCAACTACGTATTCTTTCTCTGTGAAAGCAAAAGATGCGGCAGGAAATGCTTCTGTTTCCAGCAACACCGTAAGTGTTACAACTCTTTCCGGAGGAACAGTTACTTATTGTTCTTCTTCGGCCTCAAATACAGCAGATGAGAGAATTGGAAATGTGACATTCGGATCTATCAATAATACGTCTACAGGAACTGCAGGATACGAAAACTTCACTTCAGTTTCTACCAATGTTACAAGAGGAAGTGCTTATACAATTTCCATTACTCCGGTGTGGACTTCTACAAAATACAGCGAAGCCTACGCAGTTTATATTGATTATAACGGAGACGGAGACTTCACAGACAGCGGAGAGCTGGCATGGACAAAAGCAGGTTCTACAACCAGCCCTGTTACAGGATCTATTACAATTCCTGCTACTGCCACAGTTGGATCTACTAGAATGAGAGTAATGATGAAGTACAGCTCAATTCCTACATCTTCATGTGAAGCATTCACTTACGGACAGGTGGAAGATTACACCCTTAATATTGTTTCTTCAGGAAAAGGAGATCTTCATAATACAAATGATCTGATCACGGATGTGAAGCTTTATCCAAACCCTGTGAGAGATATACTATATATTTCCAATACAGCATCAGAAGATTATAAGATCTTCGATATGGGTGGAAAACTAATTGACTCAGGAAAACTTCAAAGGGGCTCTGTGAATGTAAGCAACCTTATCAAAGGAGCTTATATGATTCAAATTGGAGAATCTTCTAAGAGATTTATTAAAAATTAGTAACGAATAGACTTTTTAAAATTAAACGATGTGAAAAACCGTTCTGCACAGAACGGTTTTTCTTTTTTTTAAATTTTATACCATCTCTCACTTTATCACCTTTTCGTATCGGTATATCCGATAAAAAATTCATATAAAGAATACATTTTCAGTAAGTTTTTTTAGTATTTTTGCCGAAAATACATGTAAGTGAAAAAACAATTATTGATGACGGGAATGCTCGCATTGTCGGGTATTTCTTTTGCACAGACCGATCGTTTATGGACTTCAAGCTCCATTAAAATATCCTCTCCCGTTCTTGAAAATATGTCAGTTTTTGAAGATCCGCAGCTTTTTCATCTGAATATAAGCGGATTAAAAAATGTATTAGCAAAGGCTCCAAAAAGATTAGCAGGGCAATCCGAAGTCATTATCTTTTTTCCCAATTCAACAGGGAGAATGGAAAGTTTCAGGGTAACGGAAAATTCTAATTTTGAACCGGAACTCGCTTCTAAATATCCGGATATCAAATCTTATATCGGTGAAGGTGTCGAAGATCCTGCTTCAAAAGTTTATTTCAGCATCTCTCCTTTAGGATTATCTTCTATGGAAATCTACAAAGATCAATCTGCCGTTTTTATTCAGCCTTATACCAAAGACCTTTCCACTTATATTGTTTATAAAAAGTCTGACAGAAAAGACCATTTGAACAAACTCGAATGTACAGTTTCTGATGCTGCTCAAAAAGGTAATTTAAATGTCGTAACCCATAAAAATGCGGATGATGCTACATTAAGAACGTTCAGACTTGCACTTTCCTGCACAGGAGAATATACTTCTTATTTTGGAGGAACAAAAGCTCAGGCTTTAGCAGCCATGAATAATACCATGACCCGCGTGAATGGTATTTTTGAAAATGATTTTGCAGCGAGAATGGTCCTGATTGCCAATAATGATGATCTTATCTATACCGATGCCGCTACAGATCCTTATTCTTCCTCTTCACAAATGAAAAACTGGAATCTGGAGCTGATGAACAATCTGAGCTCTTCCATCGGAAATAATAATTTTGACATAGGACACCTTTTTGGCAGAGACGGTGGTGGCGGCAATGCAGGATGTATCGGATGTATTTGTGACAATGACATGTCTACTTACCAAAGTCAGGGTATAACCTACCCAAGCAGCTATAAGGGAAGCGGATACACTTCTCCGGCCAACGGTAATCCTTCGGGAGACACTTTTGATATCGATTTTGTAGCTCATGAAATGGGACATCAGTTCGGCGGAAATCATACATCTTCTTATCGCGTTGAACCGGATTTAAAATCTGTGGAGCCAGGTTCAGGATCTACCATTATGGGCTATGCGGGTGTCACCAGTTATGATGTTCAGAATAACTCTGATCCGTTTTTTCATGCCATAAGCATTGAACAGATCACCAATAATATCAAAGCAAAAACCTGTTCTGTAAATACCAGTACCGGTAACTCAATTCCTACAGCCAATGCGGGTCCTGATTATATTATTCCTAAAAGTACTCCTTTTATGCTTACCGGATCAGGAACTGATGCTGACGGAGACCAGCTTACCTATATCTGGGAACAGATGGATAAAGGAACTTCTTCTGAAACAGGAGCTAATTCTGCAGCACAGGAATCAAAAACTCGGGGGCCAGTATTCAGATCATGGAGACCTTCAGCTTCTCCGGTAAGATATTTTCCGACAATGTCCTCCATTCTGGCAGGTTCTCTCAAAACAGCAGGAACAGAAATAGATGTTGAAGCACTTCCTTCTGTAGCCAGAGCTTTAAATTTCAGACTTACTGTTCGCGATAATAAAGCCGGAGGCGGAGGCAACAATTCTGATGATACAAAACTCACTGTTGATCCGGCAGCCGGACCATTTATGATAACCTCACAAAACACTGCTGTTTCTTATGTAAAAGGAAGCTCACAAACGGTTACATGGGATGTAGCAGGCACTACAGCAAATGGTGTGAATACCGCCAATGTAGATATCCTCTGGTCAACAGATAACGGCAGCACATGGACGACACTTTTGACCGGAACTCCTAATGATGGTTCGGAGAATATTACAATTCCTGATACTTTAACCAACTCCGGAAGAATAATGATCAAAGGAAGCCATCATATTTTCTTTGATATCAATAATGCCAATATTTCTGTAAAAAATTCTAATGAAGATGCTGCTCCATCCTCTACAGAAATCAAACTGTATCCCAATCCTGCAAAAAATATTCTTACCCTTACCAATACCAGTAATGAAGAATATAAAATCTACGACATGTCCGGCAGGCTTGTAAGTGGAGGAAACCTTGAAAGCGGAACGGTTAATGTCAATAAACTAACCAATGGAACTTACATCATCCAAATCGCAGGATTTACAAAACAATTTATTAAAAAGTAAAAAATAAAGTTCAAACAATAAGCTGCTCATTTGGGCAGCTTTTTTATTTAGTGAAATACAAAATATGATCTTAAATCTATTTATCATTACAATTAATTTCAGAATAATAATTTATTTTAGATAAAACTACCAGCATTTAAGTTTTTTAATTTAAATTTATCGCATAACAATATTTCATTGTACCGTTTACCCAGATTGTATTTAAGGGAGCTCCAGATCGTTTTTGACATCTGATGTTATTGCTTCTTTTGAATTTATTTTGGCATGAATTGGTTATTTACGGTCAAAAATCACATTATTAATCCAGATTCCGGTCCTTAAAATTTCTGCTATAGATTGGAAAACATCAGCAATACTTACGTCAGTATTTACTTAAGATCTTTATCAGGAAAACGATGTTTCAAAAAGGTACCCTTCAAATACCTCTGTAATTTTAAAATATTTAAAATTTTTAATATGAAACATTTATTTAAGTACATTTTTTTTCTAGCCATTACTTCGTTCTCGGTTGCCTGTAGCTCTGACGATGATGAAGTAATAGACGTCAATCCGGATGTGACCACCGTATTCTACAAAAATGCAGATGAACTGGCAGTAACCTATGACTCCAATAATTCGGTAAGCCAAGCCATAAGAAATCAAGCTTATGATTTATACAAAAGAGGAAAATGGAGCGAGCTGGAATCTCTTTTTAAGGCTAATAATTTAAATGGCGGATGGCCGCCTGCCAACGGAGGTTATAATATTGTTGATGATGTTCCTTTACAGGTTGGGCAGAAGTTCGACAGATACAGCGGTGCAGTCGGCAGTTATAACGGAACCGGGGTTCCTACATTAGGAGGAAGCTTTACAAGCCCTATCATCAACGGATATGTTTATACTTTTACACAAAGAGCTCTAAACCAGCCTGAAGACAAATACGATTTTTATTATGAAATTGATGTACTGAACAACTCCATGCAGTTTAAAACCCAGACAGCAGACATTATTCCGTGGTTCAGCCAGGCAGGAAAAGGTAAACAAACGATGTGGAAAATTCCTCTCGATATCAATACAGGTTACCAGAAAACATGGAATAAGCTGGCAGAAGAAGGCTATATTAAAATTACCATTAAGAGAAGCCCAAGCGGAAAATATCCTAACTTAGCAGGCACAGTTATTCAGCCATAAATCTGCTCAGATGTATTCATTATCAGAAAAAATAAACATTACCGGGAAAGCTTCTGTTGAAAAAAACGTCTTTATCAATGATGAAGCTCTCCCATCAGCAACAACCACTTTCACCTGCTCTCATTGCGGAAACAAAAATAGAATTGCAATAGCACCTTATGAATCAGGATTTCCTGTTCTGCAGCTGTATCATGAAGATAAAGTAGTATCTAAAAATGAATTGCTAAACCACGGAATGATCAACGGAACCTCTCAAAGAATGTTTCATTTCGGAGAATTGACAGTCAACGATCTGCCAACTTTATATTTTGGAACCGACTGTTCTTCCTGTCATTCCAGGTTCATCTGTCTATTCAGCTATGGAGAAAAGCAGCCGGGTTTGATGATACTTACCATCTCCGGAGTCTGGAAATATGAAGAATCTAAATAATTGAGTATAATTGAATCACTTCAAAATAAAACCACAATTTTTACAGTTGTGGTTTTTTAATTTTCATGGATAAAATTTCCCCATTGATAATACAGATTTTTGCAGTTTTTGGTTTAAAGATAGGATTGTATATTCAAAAACATTTTCCCAGACACTTTATTTTTACATTTCCTGCTGTACATTTCACATTTTGCAAATCCTTTTCTATCTTTGTGGGAAATAAAAAAATTCATGGATAAAATTGATAGTCTGAACCAAGTAGCAGAATTCCATACTACTTTCAAAGCCCCTATTTTAGATACCCCACAAATTCCTTCTCCGGAAAGATGCAATCTGAGAGTAGAACTTTTACAGGAAGAATTAAACGAACTGAAGCAGGCAATTGCTGACAATAATATTGTAGAAATTGCTGATGCATTGTGTGATCTTCAGTATGTTTTGAGTGGTGCGGTACTGGAATTCGGACTTGGCAACAAATTTGTAGAGCTATTCAACGAAGTTCAACGCTCCAATATGTCGAAAGCATGTGATAATGAAGAACAGGCAGAGGAAACTGTAGAATTTTACAAAGCGAAGGAAGTAGAATCTTTTTATGAAAAGTCCGGAGAAAAATTTAATGTTTACAGAAAGGCAGATCATAAAGTATTAAAAAACAAATACTACTCTCCTGCTGATTTAAAATCAATTATCGAAAAATAAAATATGAAAAAAATTATTACCAATATTGTTGCCTTTTCAACCTTGTTTTTGGCTTCACAGCAGCTTACTGCACAAAAAGTAGTGGTAAACCGTGAAGTTGAAACCCAGAATGATGGCAAAATGCTTTTGGGAAACCAGTTGAAAGAGCAGTTTTTAAAAGCTCCTTATGCAGATTGGTATGTGAAAGAACATGATGAGTATGTTCTTGATCAAAAGGCAGTCAGTGAATTAAAAAAAGAGAAAATCGGAACCTATGATATTATCGTTTTCATGGGAACCTGGTGTGAAGACAGCCACAGAGATTTTCCAAGACTGATGAAAATATTGGAAGCCGTAAGTTATCCGGAAAGTAAATTGAATATTATTGCTGTTAACCGTAAGAAAGAATCTCCTACCGGGGATGAAAGTCTTTACAATCTTCAGAAAGTTCCTACCATTATCCTGAAAAGATATGGAAAAGAAGTGGGCAGAATTATCGAAATGCCTACGACAGGATATATTGAAAGGGATTTGGTTCAAATTCTGAAAAAGAACGATTCGTCTGTTATCAAAGAAATTTTTAAATAGATTTTGAGAAATTATAGAACAATATTATCTTTTGCTGCAGGTGCCGGCGCAATGGTACTGCTCTTTTTTGGCCTGAAATCCTGCCTGAACCTTGGAAATAAAACTGAAAAGTCAGATTATTATATCCTGACCAATCAGATTTCCAAGATGAATAAGATGGTGGTCATGGAACAGAATACATCCAGCATGCAGAAAACCAAAATGGGTTATGAGGTTTTTGGAAAAGAAGTTTCCAGCAACAGTATTATTACCTACACAAAGACTAATGCACAGGTTTCTTATGATCTCAACAAAATGAAGATTGAAGTAGATTCCATCAACAAAAAGCTGGTGATTACCGAGCTTCCTGATGCTGAAATCAGAATTACACCTAGCGTTGAAATTCAGTCTTTGGATGATTCTTTTTTTAACAGGATTTCGGAGAAGGATATTAAAAATGTTACCGCTAAAGCTAAGGAAACCGCAGAGAAATCAATTGATCAGAATCAACTGAGAAGTGAAGGCCGCAAACAACTCATGGAAAACCTGAATAATATTTTTGTTCTGGCCAAGGCTTTGAATTATGAAATAGAAGATAAAACGGGGAAAATTGGTATTCTGGGACTTTAGGTTAAAATATTTCTGTTTGGCAAACCCTTTGAATGATACTATCCATATTGTTTACATTTAAAATTCAAACTCATGGATACAAAAGGAAAAACCACCAGGAAAGAATCTGCCAATACCGCAGAAACCCAAAAGCAAAATCAGGATTTCCAGAATATTCCTGCAGCATCAAAAAAGACCAATCCACCTGATATTGACAAAGAAGATGTTCAGAAGTCTTCCAAAAACAAATCAGGAAAAACGGATAACACAAAAAAATAAAAGAGCTTTTAAGGCTTTATTATAAGGAAAAACGAAAAGTTCCGTCTCATACGAGGCGGAACTTTTCTTTCTAACTATCTAACTGAACTTTTGTTTCTATACAATGGTCGATTTTCCGATCTTAATATTTTCAAAATTGTAATAAGACTTTTCAGAATATCTGATATGATCGGCAATAAAGCTTCCCACTTCACTTGTGGAGTAATACTGTTTGCTATTAAGATCGATTGTGACATACTTATTCTCAATAGCATGCTCTACCGACTGTCTTAATTTTTCGGCTGCGGTCTTTAAACCAAGATGATCCAGCATCATCGCCACACTTAAAATAGAAGCAACAGGATTGGCAATTCCTTTCCCTTTCGCCTGTGGATAAGATCCGTGAATAGGCTCAAACAAAGCATTCTTCTCTCCTACTGAAGCAGATGGTAATAATCCGATAGAACCTCCGATCACACTTGCTTCATCGGAAATAATATCACCAAACATATTTTCCGTTACAATGACATCAAAATGCTTAGGATTAAGGATCAGCTGCATGGCTGCGTTATCTACAAACATATAATCAAGCTCCACATCCGGATATTCCGGTGCAATTTCCTGACACGTCTTTCTCCACAATCTTGACGTATCCAAAACATTGGCTTTATCGATAAGCGTAAGCTTTTTCTTTCTTTTCTGCGCTTCCTGAAATGCCATATGCGCAATCGGAATAATATCTTCACGGCTGTATTTGCAGACATCATAAGCGTAAGCACCTTCCGGATCTGTAAATTTTTCACCGAAATAGATTCCGCTTACCAGTTCTCTGAAAATCTGAATGTCAGCGCCTTCAATAATTTCTCTTTTCAATGGGCTTTTATCAATGAGAGAGGCATAGGTTTTTAAAGGACGGATATTGGCAAACAATCCTAACTCCTTGCGAAGTTTCAATAATCCCTGTTCAGGTCTTACTTTCGCTTCCGGATTATTATCAAAAACCGGATCACCAATAGCTCCGAACAGTACAGCATCAGACTCTTTACAGATTTTCAGCGTTTCTTCGGGCAAAGGATTTCCAGTTTTAAAAATAGCCTCTGCACCGATTAATCCATATTCAAAATGGAATTTACATTGAAAAGCTTCAGCAATAGCATCTAATATTTTAATGCTTTCACCGATGATTTCCGGGCCAATCCCATCTCCGGGAAGAACCGCGATTTTAAAATAATTGTCGCTCATTTGCTTTTTGTGTTTTTAATTCAAATTCTGTGATCGTCTGCTTTCTGCTGATTAAAAAATCAATATCGTCATAGCCGTTCAGCAGGCATATTTTTTTATAAGAATCTAATTCAAAGGTTTCTGTGGTATCTTTAAAGCTGATGGACTGTAGTTCTACATCAATAGCGATTTCATTATCAGGATTTTCATTGATACCCTCTAAAATTTCTTTTAAAAATTCTTCGGAAACTTTTACAGGAAGAAGCCCGTTATTCAAAGCATTTCCTTTAAAGATATCTGCGAAATAACTTGAAACAATGACCTTGAATCCATAATCCGTTAAAGACCAGGCTGCATGCTCACGACTGCTTCCACAACCGAAATTATTTCCTGCAACAAGAATCTCACCACCGAATTTGGGATTGTTTAAAACAAAGTCCGGATTAGGTTCCCCAGTATGAATATTGAATCTCCAGTCTCTGAACAGATTCTCTCCGAACCCTTTTCGGTCTATACTTTTCAGGAATCTTGCCGGAATAATCTGGTCTGTATCTATATTTTCTGCCGGCAGTGGAACTGCGCGGGATTTTAAAACAACTAATTTTTGCATTTACTTTTAATCTGTTTAGTTTAAACTTTCAAAAGCTGATATTTTACCTTCTATGGCTGCTTTTGCTGCGGTAAGCGGGCTGGCAAGAATTGTCCTTGAACCTTGTCCCTGTCTGCCTTCAAAGTTTCTGTTGGAAGTGGAAACACAATATTCTCCTTCCGGGATTTTATCATCATTCATCGCCAGACATGCCGAACATCCCGGCTGACGAATCTGAAATCCTGCATCACTGAATATTTTATCCAAACCTTCCTCATAAATCTGTTTAACCACCTGTTGAGATCCGGGAACAATCAGCGCTTTTACAGCCTCAGATTTGCTTTTCCCTTTAATATACTGGGCTGCAGAACGGAAATCTTCTATTCTTGCATTGGTACAGCTTCCTATGAACACATAATTAACCTTGATACTGTTAACTGCCTGTCCGGCTTCCAGTCCCATATATTGTAAAGCTTTCTCTTCAGATTCATTTTGCGGTGCCGGAATCACTTCGCGGATTGAAATCCCCATTCCTGGATTAGTACCGTAGGTAATCATAGGATAAATATCCGAAGCATCAAAGCTGAGTTCCTGATCAAAAACAGCGCCTTCATCTGTTTTCAAGGTTCTCCAATAGGCTACTTTTTCATTCCAGTCTTCTCCTTCCGGGGCGAATTTTCTTCCCTTTACGTATTCAAAAGTAGTTTCATCCGGAGCAATCATTCCGCCCCTCGCACCCATTTCAATACTCATGTTGCAGACCGTCATTCTTCCTTCCATTGACATTTCTTCGAAGACATTACCTGCATATTCGCAGAAATATCCTGTTCCGCCGTCTGTTCCTATTTTTGAAATGATATAAAGAATCACATCTTTAGGCTGAACATTTTCGTTTAATTTACCATTGACGGTAATTCTCATTGATTTCGGCTTGTTCAGTAATAAACACTGGCTGGCAAATACCTGAGCTACCTGGCTGGTTCCAATCCCAAAGGCAATTGAGCCAAATGCACCATGGGTAGAGGTATGGCTGTCACCACACACAATGCTCATTCCCGGCTGGGTAATCCCTAATTCCGGAGCGATGATATGAACAATTCCCTGATATTGATGTCCCAATCCGAAAAGTTCAATATTATTTTTTTTACAGTTTTCTGTAAGCTGTTCTACCTGATTTCTTGAAAGATCATCTTTAATAGGCTGATCCTGATGCAAGGTAGGTACATTGTGATCCGCGGTAGCTACAATCTGTTCCGGTCTGAAGATTTCCAGATTTCTGGATTCAAGTTCTGCAAAAGCCTGAGGGCTGGTTACCTCATGAATAAGATGTTTGTCGATATAAATGATCTGAGGTCCGTCAGGAATGGTTTCTACCACATGGGCGTCCCATACTTTATCAAAAAGTGTCTTTTTACTGTTGTTCATTGTTTACTTTATCTTGATTTAAATCAAACCTATCCTATTTTTCTGGCGAAAGAATCCATCATAACACTCAGATCATCGTTGTCTATTTCTTTTTTAAGGTCAGCGATTTTCAAAAATTCCTGATACAGATAATCAAGTTCATTTTTGGTAACCTCATAACCGATATGCTTGAAACGGTAAGCCAATGCTGAACGTCCGCTTCTTGCTGTAAGAATGATTGAAGAGGCATTCACACCTACTTCTGCAGGATCTATAATTTCATATGTTTCCCTGTTTTTAATCACCCCATCCTGATGAATTCCTGAGCTGTGAGCAAAGGCATTAGCTCCTACGATGGCTTTGTTTGGTTGTACAGACATTCCCATCAGATCAGAAACCATAGCACTCATTTCATTCAGCATTCTGGAATTCACATCAGTATGCAGATTCAGATTTTTATGCTGTTTTAAAATCATGACGACTTCTTCCAGTGCTGTATTTCCTGCCCTTTCACCCAATCCGTTGATCGTACATTCAATCTGGCGGGCTCCATTAATTGCTCCGGCAATAGAATTGGCAGTAGCCAGTCCCAGATCGTTATGGCAATGACATGAAAGCACTGCTTTTTCAATTCCCTTTACATTTTCTTTAAGATATTTTATTTTCTGACCATACTCTTCCGGCAGGCAATATCCTGTGGTATCAGGAATATTCAGGACAGTTGCTCCTGCTTTGATCACCGCTTCACACACTCTCGCCAGATATTCATTATCCGTTCTTCCTGCATCTTCAGCATAAAATTCAACGTCTTCAACATATGTTTTCGCATATTTTACTGCTTCTGCTGCTCTCTCAATAATATCTTCTCTTGTTGAGTTGAATTTGTATTTAATATGAGAATCCGAAGTCCCGATTCCTGTATGGATTCTTGGTTTCTTTGCCAACTTCAGCGCTTCTGCTGCTACATCAATATCTTTTTTGTTCGCTCTTGTGAGTCCGCATACCTTTGCATTTTTCACCAGTTTTGAAATTTCTGAAACTGATTCAAAATCTCCCGGGCTGGAAATCGGGAATCCTGCTTCAATGATATCAATTCCTAATTCGTCAAGCCTTTCAGCAATAATCAGCTTCTGTTCCGTATTCAGTTTACATCCCGGAACCTGCTCCCCATCTCTCAGTGTCGTATCAAATATTTCGATTTTTTCGGAATTCATAAGTGAAGTTTTTTACTTAATTTTGGATCAAAACTACAGCTTGCGATATTTTTTCTTTTTCACTTTTTCTGAAAATTACAATATTCAACAGCTTAGAAAACAATTATATTTATTTGTTAATCAATAATTTAATTCCCCAAAATTTACAATGGCAGAATTGCAGAAAGATTTTTTGTTTGTATTGGTAAAGTCATTGACGACCTCTGAAAAAAGACAGTTTAAGCTCTACGTAAACCGCCTCGGAATTAACGTAGATGCCAAATTCCTATTGTTATTTTCTGAGATGGATAAGATGAAAGAATATGATGAAAGTATTATTATTGAGAAAAAGATATCTACAAAACAACAGCTTTCTAATCTTAAAGCCCATCTTTATAAACAGATTCTTGTAAGCCTTCGAATGAACCCGAGTCATCAGAACTACAGAATCCAGCTTCGTGAACAGTTGGATTTCGCCAACATTCTGTATCAGAAAGGGCTTTACAAGCAGGCTTTAAAAATATTGGATAAAACCAAACAAACGGCACTGGAACTGGATGAAAAAAGTATCGCTTCGGAGATTATCGACCTTGAAAAAGTAATTGAATCACAATTCATTACACGAAGTATCGAAGGCCGTGCAGAAGAGCTTATCAAACAATCTCAGGAGATCAGTAAACAAAATCGTTATACAACAAAATTATCCAATCTTTCGTTGAAATTATATAGCGAAATGCTGACCCATGGTTATGTAAAAAACGATGCAGACCGGCAGGAAGTCATGGACGTTTTTAACTCCGAGATTAAAAACATTAATCCTGAGAAATTGAATTTCACAGAGAAATTATGGTATTACAAAGCCCATGTCTGGAAAAACCAGCTTTTACAAGACTATAAATATACCTTGAAATATGCTTATCAATGGGTCGATCTTTTTCACAAGAAACCTGAAATGATCTATAGCCATCCTGTCTGGTATATCAAAGGGAATACGTATTTGCTGAAAATTTTGTTTTTATACGGAAATATTGATATTCTGGAGGAACATTTCCAGAACTTCAATACAATGGTTCATTCGGAGAATTTTGTTCAGAATGAGAACCTTCAGTCTCTTATTTTTCTTACTCAGTACAATACGCTGATGAATATTCACTTTGTAAAAGGAGAATTCTTCACAGGAACCAAACTTATTCCTGAAGTGGAATTAAAAATGGAAAAGCTCAGAGAGAGGATTGATGAGCACCATTTTATGATTCTTTACCTTAAAATGGCCGCCATGTTCTTCGGAAGTAAAATGTTTGAAAAGTCCATTGAATATTCTATGAGGGTTATAGAATCCAAAGGAAATGTACAGGAAGACCTCTTGTTCCATACAAGAATTCTGATCTTAATGGCAAAATATGAGTCTGGCAATGATGAAGATTATGATGAATTTATTGCTTCTACTTTGAAATTTGCGAAGAAAATGAAAAAGCCGGAAGAATTCCATTTTGAAAGCATTCAGTTTTTTAAGAACCTGAATAATCAAATCCCGGATCAGAGACAAAAAGCTTTTGAAAGCTTTGATAAAAAGCTGGAAGAATATTCCAATAATGAATATTATAGACGTTCGTTATTCTATATTGACATCCACGGATGGATTAAATCTAAAGTTCAGAATGTGGACGTAATTGAGATTATCAAGCAGAAAGTAAAGTATAAAAGAAAGCATTAAATAAGAATATATAAAAATATATTTTTCAATAATTTACAATGTTTTATTTCATGTAAAATAAAACATCAAAAAACATTTTTTAATATAATCTTTTATAGATTTAGGTATTAACAGGTCGCTCATCCGGAGCGACCTGTTAATTATGCTGTGATGTAATCGGATGATGATTTTATTTATACATCTTCTTTATAAAACTCAATGCATTTTTATGGCTGATTTTTTCCATCAGTTCATGTGAAAAACGCTTCTCAATTTCTTTATTGATAGCATTAAATGCAGATGCATCATCATATCCTTTAAAGAAAAATGGATGACGGGATTTATCAGGATGGTTTTTACAGAAGAAAAAATCGGCACCATACGCAACTGCATCTTCTCCACCCAAATCAAGGCCGTACTGAATATGTTCATATAACATTTCCGGATTTGTATCATCGACACAATTGCGGATAAAATTGAGTCCGATCAGCCCTTTTCTTTTAATCACTTCTTTCGCCAGTTCATCGGGAAGATTTCTCTTTTTATCATGTACCTGTCTGTAGTTGGAATGGCTTGCGATAACAGGAATTTTGTAGTTTCTCTGATCAATATAATTAAGAATTCCATAGGCAAGCTGATCACTGGTGTGGGCAAGATCAATAGCAATGTTTTTTTCTGAGAAATAGTCAAGCAGAACTTTACCGTCATCTTTCAACCCTACATCGGAATTATTTCCTCCTCCAAAGCGGTTTTCAGTATGATGGGTTATTCCAAGATAAAGAATTCGTTGTGTTTTTTCAATGATCGCTTCCAGATTTTTAAAACCCGTTTCCAAAGTGTCATCTTCGCCACAGAAGCCGGATGCATTTTCAATAGAAGCGATAACTCCTACTTTGCCTATATTTTCAGGATTTTTATAATTGTTACCATCGAATAAGAAAAAACTTTCATTTTGCAGGAGATCTGAAAATATTTCGCTCTGTTTTGCTCCGTAAGCAGTACTATTTTGCCCTGTCGCGGAGTATATAGCCATCACCTGAAGCTTTACATTTCCTTCTTTTAAATAAGGAAGTGAGCATCCAAGTTCTTTGTCGTTAATTAATGAACCCGGCTCTAGCAAATAGCATAATAAATCGCAGTGAAGGTCAACATTTATAGCATTCATATTAATTGTAATTAATTTGTTTTTAAAGACTTACAAATAGACTAAGTATCTTAATATTGGTGTTATCTTGAATAAAAAATCAAAGGTATTTTTCTATGAAAAACGAAATATGGAATTCAGTGAGACTAAAACCATCTGCATCTTTTACATTTTTAATATTAATTCTCATTCTAAATATATGCTAATATAGTATTTTATCTAAAAATTCCGTATTTTTGCCTCTTAAAATTTCTTAGTAAACAATGATAAAAATTACACTTCCAGACAATAGTGTCAAAGAATTCGAGGGAGCAGTGACTCCCCTTGATGTGGCAAAATCTATAAGCGAGGGATTGGCTAGAAACACCATTTCCGCAATTGTTAATGACAAACAAGTAGAAACGACCACACCTATAACCACGGATTCTACGGTACAGCTTTTGACCTGGAATGATGATCTTGGAAAGAAGGCTTTCTGGCACTCTTCTGCTCACCTTTTGGCGCAGGCAATCCTTGAGTTTTATCCTGATGCTAAGTTGACCATCGGTCCTGCTATCGAAAGCGGATTCTACTATGATGTAGATTTCGGGGATGAAAGTCTATCTGAAAAAGATTTTGAGAAGATTGAGAAAAAGATCCTGGAAAATGCGAAGAAAGGCTCAACCTTCTCTTTATATCCGGTTTCAAAAGAAGAAGCTTTGAAGACGTATGCAGATAACCCCTACAAAGTGGAATTGATCTCTAATCTTAATGATGGGGAAATTACTTTTGTAACCCACGATAACTTCACAGATTTATGTCGTGGTGGTCATATCCCGAATACAGGAATCGTAAAAGCGGTTAAAATATTAAATGCAGCAGGAGCTTACTGGAGAGGGAATGAAAAGAACCCACAATTAACAAGAGTATATGGTATTTCTTTCCCGAAGCAGAAAGATCTTACAGAATATCTTGAAAGACTGGAAGAAGCTAAAAGAAGAGACCACAGAAAATTAGGTAAAGAACTTGGAATCTTCGCATTCTCTGAAAAAGTAGGTGCAGGTTTACCGCTTTGGCTGCCAAAAGGTACTGCTTTAAGAAGAAAACTGGAGAATTTCCTTTCTGATGCTCAGAAAAAAGGAGGTTATGAATTCGTAATGTCTCCACATATCGGGGCAAAAGAATTATATGTAACTTCAGGACACTGGGACAAATATGGAGAAGACAGCTTCCAGCCGATTAAAACGCCGAATGAAGGAGAAGAATTCCTGTTGAAGCCGATGAACTGTCCTCACCACTGTGAAATTTACAAAACTTCACAATGGAGCTACAGAGATTTACCAAAAAGATATGCAGAATTCGGTACGGTATACAGATATGAGCAAAGTGGAGAGCTTCACGGTTTAACGAGAGTTCGTGGATTTACTCAGGATGATGCTCACCTTTTCTGTACTCCGGATCAGCTTTCTGAAGAATTTGAAAAAGTAATTGATTTAACGCTTTATGTTTTCAAATCTTTAGGTTTTGAAGATTTTGTAACTCAGGTTTCATTAAGAGATCCTGAAAACAAACAAAAGTATATCGGTTCTGATGAAAACTGGGAGAAAGCAGAAAGTGCGATCATCAATGCAGCAGAAAAGAAAGGCTTAAAAACAGTTATCGAATACGGAGAAGCAGCATTTTATGGTCCTAAACTTGACTTCATGGTGAAAGATGCTTTAGGAAGAAAATGGCAGTTAGGAACAATCCAGGTAGATTATAACTTACCGGAAAGATTTGATCTTCACTATATCGGAAATGATAATGAAAAGCACAGACCGGTGATGATCCACAGAGCACCTTTCGGTTCTATGGAGCGTTTTATCGCTATTCTGCTGGAAAACACTGCAGGTGATTTCCCGTTATGGCTAAGCCCGGATCAGTTTATTATTCTACCAATCAGTGAAAAATATGTAGATTATTCAAAAAAAGTTTCACAATTTTTGGAAAATCACGATATTAGCGGTCAGATTGATGAAAGAAATGAGAAGACAGGTAAAAAGATCCGTGATGCTGAATTGAAGAAAATCCCTTTCATGCTTGTTGTAGGAGAAAATGAAGAGAAAGAAGGCACGATTTCTGTAAGAAGACGTGGTGAAGGAGATCTTGGAGCGATGAAGCTGGAGGATTTCGTTGCTTACTTCAAAAAAGAGGCAGCAATCTAAATTTTAAATAAAAAGATTGAAGGATTAAAAAATTAATAAAATCTTTCAATTTTAAATATTTAAATCAATTAAATTAAGTAATTAACCAATAAAATTATAATACAATAGCACAAAGATTTAACAACAGGGGCCCACAGAGACGTCCGGTACAAGAGGACGCTCACTTGATCAACGATAAAATTCGTGTGAGAGAGCTTCGTTTAGTGGGCGATAACGTAGAGCCAGGAATTTATCCAATTGACAAAGCAAGACAAATTGCGGCGGAACAAGAATTGGATTTAGTAGTAATTTCTGACAAGGCAGAACCATTTATTGCAAGAGTATTGGAATACAAGAAATTCTTATACGAGCAAAAGAAAAAACAGAAGGAACTTAAAGCCAAGCAGGTAAAAGTGGTTGTAAAAGAGATCCGTTTCGGACCTCAGACTGATGACCACGATTACGAATTCAAAAAGAAGCATGCTGAAAAATTCCTTGAAGAAGGTTCTAAATTAAAAACCTACGTATTTTTTAAAGGACGTTCGATTATCTTTAAGGACCAGGGAGAAATTTTGCTTTTAAAACTTGCTCAGGAACTTGAGCATGTGGGTAAAGTAGACCAGCTTCCTAAACTTGAAGGAAAAAGGATGATTATGATGATGAGTCCTAAAAAACCAGCAAAATAATTAAGTCATTATTTTATATAAAGAAACCTCAAAGTAATTTGAGGTTTTTTTATGCTAATGTTTTAAAAAAGATTGTGCCGGAGGCTACTCTGCTGTTTATCCTTCAAAATCCCCGCAATCATGCTCTGTGAAAAGGGGCAAAACTTTTTTGGTGGTAAAATATTTCGAAACTCTCTTGTTTTTTAACTCCAGCTTTTTACCTTCTATAACGAGTTCATAGACAGGTGCTTTATCTATTTGAGTTAAAATATAGGTTCTTTCCGGTGTTTTAAAAATCGTTTTGTTTCCTTCAGTAGTGTATGAAAAATCATCAATTTCAAAAGTGTCTTTTTCATCACAGACATTAGCCCATCTGATCTGCTTCTTTGTGATGGACAGGCTGGCCAGATCGCATGAATAACAGTTTCCTGAGAATTCTATCCCATATTTATCATGCACATTAGTGCTTTTACTATTCAATACGTCAATAGGAACCAGGGTTGAAAAATCACCGGGTATTTCTACTATTTCCGGATCATTCTTCACGGGTTCCGGTTGAAATGCTGCCACTTCTATTTGAGTTTCCGGAGAAGTATTTGTTTCTGTTTTTTTGTCTGAAGAAGGTGAACAGGATGCTAATAAAGCAGTCGCCACCGAAAGGCTGATTATTAAGTTTTTCATTCTTATAAAGTAAATTACAATATTGGGGTTATCATTTTGTAAAATTCTCCAAAATCCTTTGTTCAAAACATCCCTGTTTTCGGCCATTTATTCCCTATATCAGGCGGTTTTGTTGGCTGCTGGTCTTAATACTGATACATTTGCGCAAAAATATAAAAATGAAAGTCATCAATCAATTCTTTATATCATCCCTGGTAATTCTTGCAGGATGTAACCAGAAGGATAAAACATCAGAAACACATAATGTAAAAACTGAAGTAAAGCAGAAAACGGTAACATTTGCCGATTTCAAAAAAATACAAGGCGTGGACAATGTTCAGGAGGTACCGTTTCAATTATTTACGAAACTGGATTCTGTACAGTTTTTTACCGCTCCGAGTACAGATGCTGCCCATTTGAAAATACCATACAATAAACTCGATAATTATTATGGATTTGAAGAGTTTGAGGACTTCTATTCTATTCATTACAGCATTAATAATAACATTTCGAACAGTATTGAAGCGTTTGTCCTGAAGTCGGAATTCACACCGGCATACGAACTTACGTTAAATGGGGTTGACCTTTATGAGATCAGAAGCAGCACTTTTAGAGAATCTAGTGATTTTAAGAATAAATCTTTTAAGAAATTCGGAACCATCGTGGAGATTTCAGAACATGAATTTAAAGCCAGTTCAAAAAAACAAATCGGTGAACATTTGACAAAAAATCCCAATATACAACTGCAGGCAGAGAACTGGGTATATAAAGAAAACGGCAGAGAAGATGTAATTACGCAACATGAAAGTGTCTCTACCGAGACCGGACCGCTTGCCAATGAATATGTAGGAAGGTCAACCTATTTAAACCTGGAAGTATTCAAAGAAAATTCTGATGAAATTGCAGATTCCTACTATTCTTTTTACAGTTTAAAAAATGCAGTTATGTTTGAACTGAGTACCGAAGGTTATCCGCAAATTCTTCCTTCCAAAGGCTGGGTTACCTTCGTCTCATCCAATCATGATGTGGGGAGTAATTTTGTTATTTCCAGATACTTTCCTCAAACTAAGAAACAGGACAACCTTTTATATGTGAATTTCACCAACTTTAAAATAGCAGATGATAAAAAGGCTTTCTGGACCGATAATGACACTTTCTACGCAGAAGTCTACCCTCTTAATTCAGCTTCTGGAAATGGTAAAAAACAGAAAACGGCTTATATAAAAATCCAGTTAAAGGCTGATCTGTTTTAATTTGATGAGCTAAAAACCCCTGAAATCAGCGAGTGTACAGGGAAATAAAGTCTAATATCTTTGCTGCAATTATTTAAAGAGATACAATGAAAAAATTAAGTTTGACCCTTCTTTTTTGTTTATTAAGTTTTATGACTTTTGCACAGTCGTTAAAAGTCGTTATTAAACAGGATGGAAAAGTAATTGAACCCGTGAATGATGTTTATGAACTGAAAAAATCTCCTTTTTTATTTGAAATCACGTCTTCCAATCTGGAAGGATTTTTAGTGGGTGCCACAACAAATAAAGACATCTATGCGGGAGCTTTGGGCGTTTTGAATACTGAGGTTCCATGGTTTCAGAATACAGGTATGGCCGAGGAGCTTTACAACAAGGATAAAGAAATGTTTCTGATGGATTCCGCACCTTCTTACTGGTATTATACAGATGCAAAAGATCACAGATTTGATAAAAACCCTAAAGGCAATGCAAAGCAATGGACTGCAACCCGTACGATTACAAGGTTTTATGATATCATGGTAGATCAGCCCATCAGTTTAAAAGATTTTGACGGCAGCGTTTTCATCCTGATGTATCAGCCGGTTTACAATGACGAATATGATTTAGTAGACAAAAAGAATCTGTTCCAGGCTGCGTTGAAATTTAAAGATTAACTGTACACACCCAAATTATTTGATTATATAAGAAAAAGGCTGCTTACATGATGTGAGCAGCCTTTTTTCGGGATGATTATTTTATTCGATAATCAAGCCGTATTCTATAGCTAATTTTATAGCTGAACTCAGGTTGGAGGTCTGAAATTTTTCGATAAGATTTTTGCGGTGGCTTTCTACCGTGTGCGGACTTATAAAAAGCTTTTCCGCCATTTGATTGGTAGTAAGCCCTTTTGATGCTTCACCCAGAATTTCTTTTTCTCTTCGTGTCAGTTTCGGAACCTGACTTAATCCGTCTGTTGATTTTTTCTCCAGAACAGCTTTGGTTTGAGAGCATAAAAACCTGTTACCGCTATATACAGCATTAATTCCTTCGATAATTTCGGAAACTGAAGCATTTTTTTGAATATATCCCAAAGCCCCTTCAGTAAGAGTACTGTTGATGACAGGCAGTTCGTTATGAACACTAAGGATAATAATCTGAAGGCTGCTGTACTTTTTCTTTAAAGGTTTGATGAGTTCAATGCTGTTGGTATCTTCCAGATTAATGTCGAGCAGCAGAATGTCAACCGCCTGTTTTGCAAGGCCTGCATTCATTTCGGAGACACTTTTGAAACAATCTACGACATCTATTGTTTCATTGTTGCCTAAAATATTTTTCAGTCCTTCCAATAGAAGCGGATGATCGTCGGTTATGGCTACTTTTATCATGTTTAATGAATAGGGATTTGAAGTTCTATACTGGTGCCAATATTTAATTCGGAGGTGATATTCATGGTTCCTTTTAAAAACTGGACTCTCAATTCTATATTGTGAAAACCTGCTGTTTTTCTAACGTCTAAATTAGTATGATCGAAACCTTTACCGTTATCCTCTACTGTAAGATTTATTAGGTTTTCTTCTTCGCTTACCTGAATGATTATTTCAGAAGTCTCGGCATGCTTTATCGCATTATTGACCAGTTCCTGAATAATCCTGTAAATGATCAATTGCTTTTCCTTCGATATGGAATTGCTGTAATTGATAAACTCTGTATGGATTTCCAGAGCATGATTGGAAATTCGTGAAGCAAACTCCTGAATAGCCACTTCCAGACCGTATTTTGTTAATAAATCAGGCATTAGATTATGTGCCACCCTTCTCAGTTCTTCTACAGCACCATCGATCTGTTCAATTGATTTTGAAATTCCTTCTTCAATATTTTCGGATTGATGAGGATTTAAATAAGAAAGTTGATGCTTAGTTCCGGACAGCAAACCTCCCAATCCGTCATGGAGATCACGGGCGAGACGGCCACGCTCCTGCTCCTGCCCTTCAAGCAATGCAGTAAGGGTAGATATTTTCGAGTTTTGTTTTTCCTGTTCCATGGCTAAAGCATGCAGTTCGTCTCTTCGTTTAATAGACCTGGCACGCTGTTTATAGGCATACAGCAACAAGAGGATCAAAATAATGAAAAAGATAATAAAAAAAATGTAGTACGTATTGATCTTTTCCTTGAACGCCAGGAGTTTTTTAAAGGTATTAATATCGTTATTCTTCTGTTGGGTTTCCAGTTTTGCCAAACGAAGCTGCTGTTCTTTTTTCTCGGATTCAAGTTCTGAAAATTTCAGTCTTTCACGCTGGTTTTCTTCCACCAGTTTTAAGTTGTTATAAACCTGTTCACGCTGTGCACGCAAAATATTAATAAGTTTGATTTCCTGTGCTTTCTTGTCGCTTTCGAGCTGTAGCTTTATGTATTTCTGCTCCTGTCGCTCTTTATCAAACTGTGATTCTAATCTTTTGGTGATATCCAGTTTTTCCTGATCGTAAATGCTCTTGTATTGATCAACATAGCTTTTATAATAAGTCAGTGCTTCTTTATAATTGCCCTGCTCTTCACTAATTCTGGATAGAGATTCAAGGATAGACAGTTCTATCATATGATTTCTTACCGGGCTTTTCCCAATTTCCATGGAGGCTTTCAGAAAATAAGATTTGGCTAAATCATAATTTTTATCCTGCAATGCCAATTCTGCCAGAATTCCAAAGGAAGAAGCAATGTGAATAGCATCACCAATCTCCAGACTCACTTTATTGGCTAACTGCGCATATTGCATAGCTTTATTACTGTCAAACCCAGTATATAAATTAGCTAAATTGATGGCAGCATATGAAAGGCTGTTTCTGCTAAGCATCGCATCTTTATTTTTATTAAAAGTCGCAATAGCCTGTAAATAATACTGTTCCGTTTTATTTCGAAACATTGTATTGGATGGCTCCTGTGTATATTTTTGTTCATATACGTACCCCATCCGCATGTAAGCATCAAAGATAAGATTGGGATCATTTTGTTTGGAAGCTAACAATAGAAATTGTTTGCTGTATTTTTCTTCCAGCTGATATTCATTCAGGTCAGAATAAATGGCAGATAATTCCTTGGCTGCATTACCCAATCTTCCATATAGTGTGGAAGTGGTTGGTGAGTTTTCATAATATTCCATCGCTTTCAGGTAAGCAGCGACAGCATCGGTCGTTTTATTATTGCGTACCAGAATCCAGCCTTTTGCATATTGTACATAACCTTTTGCTTCATTACTATTCGTTTTTAAGCTGTAGGCCTTTGCCATATCGAGGCTTTTTGAAGACTCCGCGGTTTTATTATCCAGCCGGTAATTCATGGCCTGCACCGCGTACAAAATTGTGGCATACTTTCCATCCGCCTGTCTTGCAGCAAGGGAAATATTAGTATCTAAAATCTGGTAAGATTTGGACTTAAGATTATGAAAAAATAGTGCTGTAGCGTACCTGGGAGCCAGGTTGAGCTGTTCTGCCGTATTGTTTGAGGCATGGCTGTATTCTCTTTCTAATTTGCTTAAAACATCCTGTGCCTGAACAAAAAACGGACAAATAAGTAAAGTAAATATAAGTAATAACCTGTGCATCAAACCCTTATCTTTATTAAATTGCATTCCATTAAGGAACGTAAATATAGGCAAATCCCTGCTAATCTGTTTCGAAACCATGCTTTTCAGCAAAAGCACTCCACTTCAGGTATTTCTTATCATTTTTAAAGGCCGGATCTTCACCATAATAATATAGCAAACGTTGAGTTGCATATTCGTAGGCACTGTAAATATTGGCCTGCTCATAATAGTTAATGGCTTTCTTCAGATCCGTTTTTACTCCCATACCGTGCTCGTAGATAATGCCGTAATAAATCCCGGAATAAGATTGATCATAGTCTTTCTTCAAGTACACCAAAAGGTTTTTATAGTCTCTTAACTGGTAATAGATTTCTGAGATTTTATCGTAATTGTAGGCGTATTTTTTCTCAGCTTTCTGATAAAAATCCAAAGCTTTACTGTAATCCTGCTTCACGTGTTGTCCAAAATAATACAGATCACCCAGGTTGACAAGTGCCATTTCGTCACCAAGCTCGGCACTCTTTTCATAGGCCTCAATTGCTTTTTTGATATTAAAAGAATACCCTATTCCGTTGTGGTATAAAGCCCCGATATTATTCCAGGCTATAGGATGGTTTCGTTGTGCTGCTTTTTCGTAATATGTAATGCCTCTTTGCAGATCAAATAATGATTCTATTTCAGGATTCGTAAGCAGTAGCCCTATTTCTACCAAACTATCCATGTCACCCTTTTGAGCAGATAACTCAAAAAGACGAAGTGCTTCGTGGTAATTCTGGTTTTCCTTTTCGTCAAAAGCCATTTTTTTAATCGTTCCAACCTCCATGAATTGTTCGGCGTTCTTACCCGTCTGGCTTTTCCAACGGTTATAAAAGGAAGTAAAGTATTCCAGATCTTTTCCCCGGAATGAATACCGGTCCAGATAAACGGCACCATATTCGGAAGCCTCTACCCGGTGAATGCTTTTGTCTTCATGCATGCTCAACATATTTTCACCCTGATACAGAAACAACAAACCTTCTTCTGTTCTGTAATTCAAAGGATTGGAAATATAATCATACAATTGGGCTGACAGACCATTCTCAAAATCGAACAATTGATACCCTTCATTTTTTTGAACCGATAAAAATCCATTTTCCAGATAGTGAATCTGCTTAATTTCCGGTTGGGGAGTGATTAACCAATTTCCATTACCTGCATCAAAAAGTCCTGATCCTATGTTGGTTTCCAGGATAAAGACATTATTTTTATATCCGGCATTGTACTGTGCTTTTATTTTACTAACAGATTCATTTTCCAGCAGAAACTGATGATTTAAAGCATGATAAATCTTCCAGCTTTTGTCTTTACGAACAGCAAGAGTTTCATAATTATCAATTAAGATCATCTGATCTGCTTCGTCTATAATGAGGTGCCCTTTCTCGTCAATCAATCTACCCTTTTTGTCAAATTTGTTCGGTTTGATCCAGAAACAGGTACTTGCTTTTGAGATGCTGCCTTCTAAAAAGTCTCCGAGATAGTTTCCTTCTTTCGTATAATATTTTCGTTTGCCGGTACCTTTTTGCCTGGTGAAAAATAATTCAGGGAAATAATCATATTCATAAGGGTTTTCGCTTTCAACAGGAATAACCAGTCCGTTTTCATCACTGTAAACTCCAAATTTGCCGTCTTTTTCTACCCCAAAGAATCCATAGGCTGTTCTTTCAATAGCATCGTATTCCGCAGGAACCATCCATGTGTTTGAATAGATTTTTAAAATCCCTGATTTTCCATTCACTTTTACTTCACCTAAAGGTTCCTGCCCAAAATCGAATACGTCAAAAGCATCTTCATACACCGGAGAAATCCATTCTTTTCCGTCACTTTGCAGGTAACCGAACAAAGCCCCTTTTTGAATTACCGATATATTGTAGTAATCATCTGCTTCAAAAATATCGTCATAAACCGCAGGAGCTAAAACAGCACCTTTTGCATCTTTAAGGCCGAATTTCCCGTTCTCTTCAAATACAGAAGATGCCGCTTTTTTATAGGCAAGCTCTTCAAAATATCCTAATCCGTAATTAATCCAGTCGGTTTGTAAAATTTCAAGAAATGAGGAATATCCTGTCTGTGAGAACAAGGAATCCAGCAGCGAAAGATTGCGGGCTTTAACAGCCTTTTTATACAGCTTGCTTTTCTGCTGAATTTCTACCAGCCATTCCTTTGCCTGTACCGTATGTTCTTCTTCGTTCATATTGAAAACATCTGTTGCATTCAATACAAAAGTGTCATAAGGTAAAGCTTCCAGAAACTCGAACATTTTATTAACGGGTTCGTAATAAGCCTTCTTGTAATGAAGCTGATAAGTATCTGCCAGCAGATTGAAAAAATAACGCAACTGAACAATTCCCTGATTTTTATCGGAGAAAAATTCAACGCCTTCCACTTTGATGTCTTCTGCGAGCAGAGGATACAGCAATAATGGAATTTCATAGTTCCACTCGCCCAGATAGGTATCGAATGTCTGATTTGATTTCTGATCGTAGTTGTATAAATAAATCCGGTGTGCCATTCGTCAAATTTTATAATGTCGGAAAGCATTACAGCATTCCCTGTTACCTGAAGTTACCTCCAGAGTAGCTGCATAATTCCAAAGATACGCAGCAATATTACTTTTACAGCTTCTTCCTCACTCCATTGTATCTGGCTAGTGTTTTTACCCATAGTTTTTTAGTGTTTATTCGAAATAAGAATTTATCGTTAAATCGGGTGTGAAAAAGAAAGCTATAAAAGTTATAAATTATTGTTTATCCGGGAGAGATTTTAACCGTTTTATCTTTATTAGATTTTTAGGTCAAAGATAAAAATAGAGACAGTATAAAAACATCCCTGATATCAGTGGTTTTTAGTTTAGTCTGTTTCATAATATAATGCATCGCATCTTCTTTATGGCCTGTAGGTTTCGGCCTGTTCAAATAAGATCATGTAACAATAAAATGCAGTTAAAACTACTCCGATAAGGCCGGAAATAAGAAATATAAGAAGGTAATACACCACTTTTTTATCTTTCTTTTGTATAAAATTGATAATGAAAGTAATCAGCGTGCACAGGAATCCTGCTCCAAAAAATATAATTAAGACAGCAAAAAATAAAGCTCTTTCCAGGTGTAAGTCTGCAGATGAAAGCATAAGGGTTTAAATTTACAGGTTAACAATAAGTTCAGCAGGTTCGACTGAACATAGAAATGATCAAACCTGCCTTAATTGTATGTTTCATATTCATCGTCAATATTAGAGAGAACCGTCAAATACCACAATCCCAATTATCAGGTATATTTTGTGCTGCCTTACTTTTTTGAGTGTTTTTCTTCATAACAAAAAGATTTTCAACCCATTTACTCTTTGAAAAGTGTTACCAACACAATACTATTGTTGACAAATTTTTAATCAATTATTATCTTAGATCAAGGTATTCTGAAGATTTTCTATCTACATTTGTGATATAAAAAATCAAACACACTATTTATTAATATTAAAAAAAAGAAACAATGAGCACACTTACATTAAAAGACGGAACAGAAATTTATTACAAAGATTGGGGGAAAGGACAGCCGGTTTTCTTTCACCACGGATGGCCATTATCAAGTGATGACTGGGATGCCCAAATGTTCTTCTTTCTGGAACAGGGTTATAGAGTAATTGCTCATGACAGAAGAGGACACGGAAGATCCGAACAGACACCTTACGGACATGATATGGATACTTATGCTTCTGATGTGGCAGAAATTGTTGAAGCGCTGGACTTAAAAGATGTGATTCATGTAGGACATTCTACAGGAGGCGGTGAAGTGATCCGCTATGTAGCAAAGCATGGTAACGGAAGAGTGGCAAAAGCTGTTCTGGTAAGTGCAGTAACTCCTATTATGGTTCAGAATGAGAACAATCCTAATGGAGTTCCCATCTCTGTTTTTGATGATATCCGAAATAATACGGCGAAACACAGACAACAATTCTTTATTGATATTACCTTCCCTTTTTATGGATACAACAGAGAAGGAGCCAAAGTTTCTGAAGGTATTCAGAGAAACTGGTGGAGACAGGGAATGAGCGGTTCTATCAAAGCACATTATGATTGTGTGAAAGCATTCTCTGAGACAGATTTCACCGAGGATCTTAAAAGCGTAGAAGTTCCGGTATTGGTAATGCATGGCGAAGATGATCAGATTGTACCTTTTGAAACCACAGGCAAGGTAGCTGCTACCCTTCTTAAAAACGGAAAACTGATTTCCTATCCTGGTTTTCCACACGGAATGCCAACTACAGAGGCTGAAACCATCAACAGAGATCTTCTGGAGTTTTTTAAATCATAATAAGAATAAGAACATCATTACGTTTTTATGAACGTATAGCATTGTAGGCAAATCCGTATTGATATGGGTTTGCCTTTATAATTCAACCCAAAAGACCTTCCTGTTGATATACATTAAAAATTCCTTTCGTGTATCACTTTTTTTTCGTAATTTTGCACACTATTATTCCTAATGTCTTTAGGAGTAGCCAAAACAGATATTGATAACAAAAACAATAAAAAAGCAAAACAATGCCAAAATTAAAAACGAAATCAGGTGCTAAGAAACGTTTTGCTCTTACCGGAACAGGTAAGATCAAAAGAAAAAACGCTTACAAAAGCCACATCTTAACTAAGAAAGAAACTAAGCAGAAGAGAAATCTTACGTCTACTTCTTACGTAGCTAAAGTGGATGAGAAAAGCGTTCAACGTCAATTAGCAATTAAGTAGTTTTTATAAATCTATATTCGGTTTATAAGAATTCAAACAAATTCACAATTTTAACCCTGAAACGGTGCAAATAAGAGCAATAACACTGCCGCCCTTTTCAAAAAAAACAATTTAAATTATGCCAAGATCAGTAAATGCCGTAGCTTCAAGAGCTCGCAGAAAGAAAATTTTTAAGCACGCTAAAGGTTATTTCGGAAGAAGAAAGAACGTTTGGACTGTAGCTAAAAACGCGGTAGAAAAAGCAATGCAATATGCTTACCGTGGTAGAAAAGAGAAAAAGAGAAATTTCAGAGCACTTTGGATCACTCGTATCAACGCGGGAACTAGAGAGCACGGAATGTCTTACTCTCAATTTATGGGAGCTCTTAAAAAGAACAACATCGAACTTAACAGAAAAGTTTTAGCAGATTTAGCAATGAATCACCCTGAAGCTTTCAAAGCTGTTGTAGATCAAGTAAAATAATGTAGAATAGATTTTGTTATCAATATAAGTCCCGGGTTTTCCCGGGATTTTTTTGGTTATATACTTTTCAATTTCTTATATGGTAAATTCCATTCTAATTACCATAACAACAGTAAACTTTATGAGTTAGAATTCACAAAAGATGAATTTATCATTAAACATATTCAATAATAAAGAAAAATTTACCTAAATTTTATTTATTTAGCGAATTTTAACCTAACACAATAATAAATTTAATAAAAAGATAAATTATTATTGATAAATCAAACAAATCAACACTATTCCAGTTAATAATCAACAATAAATGATGATTTATTGCTATATTAGCAATCTCTAAAGAAAGTATCAAAAATGAAAAAAGTTGCAGCTTTTTTGCTCACATCCATTGCACTGCAGAATATAAGTGCACAAAGTTTTATTCAAGCTTATAAGGACAGAGCAGATATGGTTACCCAAACCAATATTAGTACAAACCTTCAGGAATTTGCAGGTTTTGGAATTAAAAAAACTGGCACAACAGCCAATAACAATGCTTTTGACTGGCTTAAAAACAAATATCTGTCCTACGGATATACAGCAACTAACATGTCCGAAGATTCTTTTACTTACGGAAGCAACACTTCAAAAAATTTAATTATTACCAAAACGGGAACAGTCTACCCTAACAAATATGTTATTATCTGTGGACATTATGATACAATTGTAGGTCCTGGAGTAAGCGACAACGGAAGCGGAACTTCCATTATTCTTGAAGCAGCAAGAATATTGAAAAATGTTCCCACGGAATATTCTATCAAGTTTATTCATTTTTCCGGGGAAGAACAGGGGCTTGTGGGAAGTAACCATTATGTAAATAATGTAGCTTATCAGAATGGCAGTCAGGTTCTGGATATAAAACTGGTTTTAAATATTGACCAGGTGGGTGGGCTTATTGGAAATAACAATAATACGATTACCTGCGAAAGAGATACTGGTGGGGTGTCTTCCAACAATGCAGCCTCTACTGCTGTAACACAGGAACTGATGAACTGTACTACCCTTTACTCTCCTCTTCAGACGAATCTTTCGTATGCTTACAGCTCAGATTATATGCCTTTTGAAGCAAAAGGATATACCATTACCGGGTTTTATGAAACCATCCAAAGTAATAATGAGCATACCGTAAGTGATACTTTTGCCAATCTGGATCCCGTCTATGTTTTCAACGTAGGAAAAGCAGCCGTGGGAGCTTTGCAGCATTTTGCTGTTGCCTCTACATCCAGTAACCTGTTAAGTACCAACGAAAGCCCTGTACAAAAATCAGGTGAAGCCATCAGGATCTATCCTAATCCTGCAAAAGATCTTGTGACTGTAGAATTTCAGGAGAAAGTAAAACACTTCAAAGTTGAAGTCAATGACATGGCAGGAAATACTGTTTTAAACCTTGAAAATCAGAAAAAAATAAATACATCAGGGCTAACAAACGGGATTTATACTTTTACTGTTACAACCGATAAGGGAAATACCACAAAAAAAATTATCATTAATCAATAATGTCTGACGAATATTCCGCATCTGTTGCATTCAGGATATTCAGCATTACTCTCATACAATGAAAAAAATCGCTGCTTTTTTATTCGCTTCTGTTGCTATGCAAAGTATTGGAGCTCAAAGTTTCATTCAGGCTTATCAGGACAGGGCGGATATGGTAAATCAAACCAATATTACCACTTACCTTCAGGAATTTGCTAATCTAGGGGTGAAAACCACGGGTTCACCAGCTAATGCCAATGCGCTGACATGGCTCAAAAACAAGTATCTTTCTTACGGATATACAGCCAGCCAGATTGGAGAAGACCCTTTTACAGCAGGGAGCTATAATTCTAAAAACCTTGTTATTACCAAAACAGGAACGGTATACCCCAATAAATACGTAATCATTTGCGGACATTTCGACAGTATCACTGGCCTGGGAATCAATGATAACGGAAGCGGAACGTCTATCATTCTTGAAGCAGCAAGAATTCTGAAAGATGTTCCGACTGAATATTCTATAAAATTCATTCACTTCTCCGGGGAAGAGCAAGGACTTCTGGGAAGCAAACATTATGTCAACAATGTAGCGTATCAGAGCAGCACCCGTGTTCTGGATATTAAACTTGTTTTTAATCTCGATCAGGTAGGTGGTGTTATGGGAAATAACAACAATACCGTTTACTGTGATGAGGATCAGGGCGGACTTTCTTCCAATAATGCCGCTTCGGCTGCTGTAACTCAGGAACTGAGAAACTGTACAGCGCTCTACTCTCCTCTTCTGACTGCCGTAGATCCGGCTGCTGATACAGATTATATTCCTTTTGAACAAAAAGGTGAAGTGATCACAGGCTTTTTTGAAAGAATAAGAAGTACCTATCCACATACAGTGAATGATACTTTTGCCAACACTGATCCTGTTTATATTTACAAGATAGGAAAAGCTTCTGTGGGAGCATTGCAGCATTTCGCCGTTGCCACCGGTACGTTGGGAACGAATGAAACCATCGGAAAAAATACGTTGGAAAGTGTGAAAATCTATCCAAATCCAGCCAAAGATGTTATCAATATTGAACTTCCGGACTCCGGAATTAAAAATTTCACTTTTGAAATAACAGATTTTCAGGGGCGTTCCATTTTCAGGAGAAACAATGAAACAAGTATTAATGCTTCAGGCCTGGAAAACGGAGCTTATATCGGAATTTTAAAAATTGGAGATCAAAAGGTTGTCAGAAAAGTGATGATTGAAAGATAAACCAGTATACAATACGAAAAAAAGACTTTTGAAGCTATTCAAAGGTCTTTTTTTTTGCCAGAACTGCATTATACTATTCATAAGGTAATTACGATAATTAATATGATATTCATAATAAATATTATTTTATTTTAACACATTAAACACTTCGTTGTGATTTATTTACTACATTCGTGTCACCAAATAATATTATATATGAAAAAATTCACAACACTTTTATGCTCAGCATTGATGATGCAGAGTATTGCGGCTCAAACTTTTATTCAGGCTTACAAAGACAGAGCAGATATGGTTACCCAAACCAATATCACCACCAATCTTCAGGAGTTTAGTAATTTAGGGGTAAAAACAACAGGTTCAGTAGCGAATACCAATACATTGAACTGGATCAAAAACAAGTATCTTTCTTACGGTTATACGGCCAGCCAGATAGAAGAAAGTCCTTTTACCTTTGGAAGCACCAGTTCGAAAAATTTAATTATTACCAAAACCGGAACGCTTTATCCTAACAAATATGTTATTATCTGCGGACATTTCGATACCATTTATGGCCCGGGAGTGAATGATAATGGCAGCGGAACTTCAATTATACTGGAAGCCGCAAGAATTCTGAGAAATGTTCCTACTGAATATTCTATAAAGTTCATTCATTTTTCCGGGGAAGAACAAGGGCTAAAAGGAAGCAGCCATTATGTGAATAATGTAGTATATCAGGGAGGTGTCCGCAAATTGGATATCAAACTGGTTTTCAATCTGGATCAGGTAGGCGGCGTGAAAGGAAATAATAATACCACCGTATATTGTGATGAAGATCAGGGAGGAGTATCCAGTAATAATGCAGCTTCTGCAGCTGTCACACAACAACTGAGAAATTGTACTGCACTCTACTCACCTCTTCTGACTGCCGTAGATCCGGCAGCTGATACGGATTATATTCCTTTCGAACAGAAAGGTGAAGTGATTACCGGATTTTTTGAAAGGATAAGAAGCACTTATCCTCACAGTTCTAAGGATACTTTCACCAATATGGATCCTGTTTACGTATACAAGATCGGAAAAGCAACCGTGGGTGCCCTACAGCATTTTGCAGCAGCATCAACTACCATGAGCAAACCCGCATCAAAAAATTCACTGGAAGCTGTAAAGATCTATCCTAATCCAGCCAATAATCTAATTAATATTGACTTACCGGATTTTAAGGGAATGGATTTCAGTTTTGAAATCAGCAATTCTTTGGGAAGGTCACTTTTAAAAGTCAATAACGAAAGAAAGGTTAATGTTTCATCCCTTCAGAACGGAATCTATGTTGGAGTTTTGAAAGTGGGTGAAGAAACCCTTGTTAAGAATATTATGATTGAAAGATAAGAAATCAATTCATTGATAATAAAAAACAGCAGGGTTATTCTATTCCTGCTGTTTTGTTTTTATGCATTAAATACAACCACATAGAATTTTAAAGCTCTTCAACAATCTGTTCTCTTGTTTTGTTATTTAAATCAATACCTTTTATAGGGATAAGCTTGTTAGGTAATATATTTCCTGCCGGCCTGATCCATTCCTTGACCCCAAAAAGGAAATCAAGTTTGGTGTTGGGAGTCTGAAAGCTAATCAGTTCACCAAAATGATTGGGATGTCCTCTTTCAGGTGCTTCACCTACTACTTCTGCCAATTTGTTATCCAAAACCATGACGCTGAACATCATAGCACTGGAAAATGTATTTTCCCCAACAATGATATAAGTCTTCCCATGGAATCGCAACGGATTTTCACCCGCTGTTACAGAACGAGAACGGATCGGATAGTAATCACCATCTTTTATTTTGCTATATTCTGCAGATTCTTTATTGTTTGCTTTTAAATAATCAGCGTATTCTTTACTTTTTTTAAATTTTCCCTGATAAGTATAATACGTTTTATCTGAAAAATAGTTAATAAGCAAATTTCCAACCGCAGAATTTCCTCCGGAATTGTTGTGAACATCAATGACTAAATTTTTAGCATTGTCTTTTTTGATCTGACTGAAAATACTGTCCAATTTTGTTTTCCATTCTTCCAGAGTGAATGTATTTCTGTCATCAAAAGTATTGACTGTCAAATAAGCATAATCCTTTATTTTTTTATAATCAAGAGGTTTAAGATCTTCTTTTCTCTTAGGCTGAGACTTTGAAGCATTGGCTTTCAGCTGTTCCAGAGAAATACTTTTAACCACTGTTTGCAGACCGCTTTTAAACTTCAGGTTGTAGTCATCTGTGATAAAGTAACAGTACTTATTAATCATTATCCAAAACCGATCAACGGCTATGGGTATTCGTTCTTCTTTAGCGCCCGGAATAGTCTGGGCACAGGTCTCCAGGACTTCATGAATTGGTATATTATTCAGCGAAATCACTTCGTCACCAATAGTAGGTTTACTGTCTGAATAGTTTTCCGTAAGAAGCATTTTGCCATTTTCATATTTGAATTTCAACGGTAAAACTTTCATGCTTTTTCTAATGCTGTCTGTAACACAAAAGTCAGACATTGAGCTATGTTCGTCGTTCAATGTGACAATCAAAGGCTTTGCTAGGTAATAAAAATCCTTCTGCGTCATGCCATCTTTCAGAGAATTACGGATATCTGTATATTTTTTTTCAAATTCTGATTTTGAAATTTCTGTATAGGGATTGACGTGTGCATTGGTTATTTTGGCCTTAATAAAGTCTATATCCTGCTCCAGCTGCTGCTTAGTAAATTTCTGAGAATAAAGTTCGTTACAGTTTTTCTGAGCAAAAGCAGATTGAACAAACAAAACTGCAAGTAAGGTTAATTTTAATTTCATAGATATTCGTTTCCGAAGGATTAGTGGCTTGATATTTACTTTTGTTACAGTTGAGAAAGTTGTTTATTTATTCCTGCTTTTAAGAATCTCTTCAATCTCCTCCATTGAAAATCCTTTGGCTTTCAATAAAATTAAAAAGTGATACAGCAGATCTGCAGCTTCGTTTTTAAAGAGATCATCATTATTGTCTTTTGCTTCTATAACCAATTCTACGGCTTCCTCTCCTACTTTTTGAGCCATTTTATTGATTCCTCTCTGATATAATGAGTAAGTATATGAGTCTTCAGCCTTCGTATCTATTCTCTGAGAGATTTTTTCTTCCAGTTCATACAGAAATCCTTTAGTATTTTTTTCCCCGAAACAACTAAAACTGCCTGTATGACAAACCACATTTTTCGGAACAGCTTTAATTAAAATGGTATCCTGATCACAGTCGATGTCAATACTTTTTACCGTTAAAAAATTACCCGATTCCTCACCTTTTGTCCACAGTCTGTTTTTGGAACGGCTGAAAAAAGTAACAATTCCTTCTGCCTGTGTTTTTTCAAAAGCTTCCTCGTTCATGTAGCCCAGCATCAAAACCTGCAATGTTCTGTTGTCCTGAATAACCACAGGTACAAGGCCATTATCTTTATTAAAATCTATTTTCATCGTACTTCAATTTTTTGAGTTTTTAACTGTTGTTTCAAATCCTGAATTCCTATTTCATTAAAGTGGAAAATACTGGCTGCCAAGCCTCCTGTAGCTTTTGTTTCATTAAATACTTTAACAAAATCATCAATGGTACCAGCGCCTCCGGAAGCAATCACCGGAATGCTTATATTTTCTGAAACCAGCTTTGTAATCCTAATATCAAAACCGTTTTTTGTACCATCACCATCCATGGAAGTCAGCAATATTTCACCTGCTCCTAATGCTGCTGCTTCTTGAGCCCATTCCATCGTTAAAAGTGCTGTGGCTTCTCTTCCTCCTTTGATATGAACCAGATCTTTATCTCCCACCAGTCTTGTATCAATGGCTACCACAACGCATTGGCTTCCGAATTCTTGGGCCAGATCAGAAATAAGACCCGGATTTTTTACGGCTGAAGAATTAATGCTGATCTTGTCTGCTCCTGCCTCCAAAAGATTTCTCACATCCTCTACAGACGAAATTCCGCCTCCTACTGTAAAAGGGATACTTAATTCTTTCGCGATATCTTTTACCAGCTCCACAAATGTTTTTCTATCTTCAATGGTCGCTGTAATATCCAGAAAAACAAGCTCATCAGCTCCTTCCTGCTCATATTTTTTGGCAAGTTCTACCGGATCTCCGGCACTTTTTAGATCTTCAAAGTTAACACCTTTTACAGTCGCTCCATCCTTAATATCCAGACATGGGATAATTCTTTTCTTAAGCATTTTCAATAAAATTTTGAAGTTGTTGTAAACTTATTTTTCCCTCATAAATTGCTTTTCCAATGATTGTTCCCGCACAGCCGATATCCTTCATCTTATAAACATCAGCAATACCTGAAATACCGCCGCTTGCTACCAGCTGAACAGATGTTTTATATAAAATCTCAATATAGAGCCCTGTTGAGGGGCCTTCCAGCATCCCATCTTTTGCAATATCAGTACAAATAGCGGTCTGTATTCCTTTTTCCTGATACTGAAGGATAAAATCAATGATATCATGAGCGCTTTCTTCCAGCCATCCGGATGTTTTAATCTTTCTGTTTTCACAGTCTGCACCCAAAATGATCTTCTCCGCTCCATATTTTTCAATCATTCCAAAACAAAATTCAGGATTCTGAACGGCAATACTTCCTAAAGTGATCTGCTTTGCCCCGGAATTAAAGGCGGTTTCAATATCTTCCTGAGTTTTTAGCCCTCCTCCAAAATCGATATGCAGCGAAGTAGAACGGGCAATATTTTCCAGAACTTTCTGGTTGACAATATGCTTTGATTTCGCCCCATCAAGATCCACCAAATGAAGGTATTGAATCCCAAAGCTTTCAAACTCTTTTGCCACTTCTACAGGATCTTCATTATATATTTTCTTTGTATTGTAATCTCCTTTTGACAAACGGACACATTTCCCGTCGATAATATCAATAGCCGGAATTATTTTCATGATTATAAATTTATAAAGTTCTTAACGATCTGATTTCCCACTATTCCCGATTTTTCCGGGTGAAACTGTACTGCATAGAAATTGTCTTTCTGCAAAGAAGCACTGAATGGCAGGATATAATCACAAACCGATGTTGTATAGTCTGACAGTTCACAATAATAGCTGTGAACGAAATACACATCACTACTCTTTTCAATTCCTGAAAACAGTGGCGAAGTCTGTCCGGAAATGGTATTCCAGCCCATATGGGGAACAATATCCTTTGCCGGAAACTTTCTGACATTGATATCAAAAATCCCCATTCCTTCGGTATCTCCTTCTTCATTTTCCCCGCACATCAGCTGCATACCCAGGCATATTCCTAAAACCGGCTGTGTAAGACCAGGAATCAACAGATCAAGCTCTTTTTCCTTCAGCAGTTTCATGGTTGATGAAGCTTCTCCCACACCCGGAAAGATCACTTTATCAGCTTTTAAAATCTGTTCGGGATCATCGGTGATCACAGAATCAACATTCAGTCTGTTGAGGGCATTCTGAACGGAATTTACGTTTCCTCCGTTGTATTTTATTATGGCGATCATATTTATAAACTTCCTTTTGTAGAAGGCAGACTGTAATTAGTATCTGATTGATTCACTGCCATTTTAACAGCCTTTGCAAAGGCTTTAAAGATGGATTCAATTTTGTGGTGTTCGTTATCCCCTTCTGCTTTGATGTTCAGATTCGATTTTGAAGCATCTGTAAATGATTTAAAAAAGTGAAAAAACATTTCCGTAGGTACATCTCCTATTTTTTCTCTTTTAAATTCTGCATCCCAAACCAGCCATGATCTTCCTCCGAAATCGATAGCCACCTGAGAAAGACAGTCATCCATCGGAAGTAGGAAACCATATCGCTCAATACCTTTTTTCTTTCCTAAGGCTTTTAAAATAGCTTCTCCCAGCACAATTCCAGTATCTTCTATCGTGTGGTGTTCATCTACGGCAAGATCACCGTTCACTTTAATCGTAAGATCCATATTTCCGTGTCTGGCAATCTGGTCCAGCATGTGATCAAAAAATTTAAGCCCGGTTGAAATATCTGATTTTCCGTTTCCATCAAGATTGACCGTAATTTCTATATCTGTTTCATTGGTTTTTCTGGATACTTTAGCCTTTCTCATTCCTGATTTTAAGAACTGATAGATCTCCGACCATTTTAAAGTAGATAGCTCCGCTTCGCTATTTAAGTTTTTGTTAAGGTAAATAGCTTTAGTACCAAGATTTTTAGCAAGTTGAACATCAGTACTTCGATCACCAATTACATAGGAATTTTCAAGGTCGTAATTCCCATAAATATATTTTCCGAGCATTCCAACTCCGGGTTTTCTGGTGGGAAGATTTTGGGATTCAAAGCTTCTGTCAATCAAAATATCACTAAAAATGATCCCTTCATTTTCGAATGCCTGCAGCATTTTTTCCTGTGGTTTTATGAAATCTTCTTCAGGAAAACTTTCAGTTCCCAACCCATCCTGATTGGTTACCATTACCAATTCATAATCTAATTCATTGACAATTTTTGCAAGGTTTTGAAAAACTCCCGGATAAAACTCAAGCTTTTCCAGAGAATCTACCTGAAAATCTGTAGGCGGTTCAATAATTAACGTTCCGTCGCGGTCTATAAAGAGTACTTTTTTCATATGTTTTTTATATTTTTTTAACCATTAAAATGAATGAATCTTAAATTTCTTATGATCTTCATTTTTTCTTAATGGTTTATGTTTTACATTCCTTTTAAAAAGTTAATTAATTTTTCATTTTCAGTACGGTTTCCCACATTAATTCTGATACATCCGGGAATCGCAGGATCTCTTCTGCTGGTTAAAATCTCTTCTTCAAGCATTTTTCCGTATACACGATCCACATTATCCATTCTGATCAGGAAAAAATTGGCATCCGTTGAAAAGACTTTGGAAATACATTGAATTCCTTCAAACTGCTGTTTTAGCCATGTTCTCTCTTCCAGAATACGGTTTACGTTTCCCTGAAGTCTGTTTTTATCCTCCAGCGTTTTTAAAATCAGCTCCTGGCTCAAAACATTCACATTATAAGGCGCTTTTACAGTATTAATAAAGCTGATAATCTCTTCAGATGCATAAGCCATCCCTACTCTTGCTCCGGCAATTCCCCAAGCTTTGGAAAACGTCTGCAATACAATCAGATTGGAATATTGATTCAACAGCTCCAGACTTGATTTTTTTTCTGAAAATTCAATATAAGCTTCATCCACCACGACAATGCCGTTGAAATTCTGAAGGTAAAATTCAATATCATCCACACTGTTTCCGGTAGGGTTATTAGGAGAACATAAAAAGAAAATCTTCAGTGAAGAATCATCTGCCATCTTTAAGAAATTATCTTTTACGATTTCGAAGTTTTCATCCAGATCCAGTTTCAGAACTTTATTTTCATTGATGGCTGCATAGAAACCATACATCGCGAAAGACGGATTCATCATCAGAATGGCATCTTTTTTAGGCTCACAGAAAATTTTGATGATAAGGTCTATCAGCTCGTCACTTCCGTTTCCTATGGCGATCTGTGAAGGTGAAAGGTTTTTAAGCTCTGCAAGCTTGGTTTTAAGCTTTTTTTGGGTTGAATCCGGATAGCGGTTGCATTCTCCAAAAGGACTTTCATTCGCATCCAGCATGACAGGAGCATTAAATTCATTATGATCCCTGAAACTGATGTAGGGCTGTAATTGTAATATATTGTCTCTTACTAAAGTTTTGATACTTTTATTTTTCATTGCATTGTTTATTTAAAACTATTTTTAAACCATTAAGATGAATTAAGTTATTAAGAATAATGAAGAAAATATCTTCCGATCTTTATTAAGCATTGAGCTAAATTCAAATGTATTTGAATCTTAATTTTACTTAAAAGTTTCATTTTTCTTAATGGTTTAAATTCTTTTTTGGGTAAACGCAAGGGCGCAAAGTTTTTTAATCTTTATGTTTCTTCAAGGCGCAAGAAAATCAAAGATTTTCAGCAAGTGATGTGTCATTATTTTTTTCCACAGATTTCACAAATTTCACAGATTTTTCATATTTGCCTTCTTCATTTGGAGAATCTGTGAGAGATCAAAATATTTGGCATTCAATTTTATCGGAGATAAAATCCTTGCGTCTTAAAAAGGGTTTTCATTATAATTCTCTTGCGTCTTTGCGTTTTCCAACAATTAATTATTTCAATCTTATCGAAACTGCATTTTTGTGAGCAAACAAACCTTCTGCTTCAGCCATGAGCTCTATGGTTTTTCCCAAATTTTGAAGTCCTTCTCTGGAAAGTTGCTGGAATGTTATTTTCTTCACAAAACTATCCAGGGATACGCCGCTGTAATTCTTTGCATAACCATTGGTAGGAAGTGTGTGATTGGTTCCGCTGGCATAATCTCCTGCACTCTCACAAGAATAGTTTCCTAAAAAAACCGAACCTGCATTCTGAACCTCCGGTATATATTTTTCAAAATCATTGATGGCCAGAATAAGGTGTTCAGGAGCATAAAGATTGCTGAACTCAAGAGCTTCTTTCAGGGTATTGATCAAAATGAAAGAACTGTTTTCCAAGGCCTGGGCCGCAAATTCATTTCTTGGTAATTCTTTGATTTGCTGCTCAACAGTACTTATTGTTTCATTAAAAACTTTAAGATCTGTAGTGATAAAAACTACCTGACTGTCGCTTCCATGTTCTGCCTGTGAAAGAAGATCTGCAGCACAGAATTCAGGAACAGCCTGTTCATCTGCAATCACAAGAACTTCACTCGGTCCGGCAGGCATATCAATAGCTACTCCATACCGTTGTGCATATTCTTTGGCCGCTACAACAAACTGGTTTCCAGGACCGAAAATCTTATTGACAGCCGGAATACTCTCTGTTCCAAAAGTCATTGCCGCAACAGCCTGTGCTCCCCCCGTTTTAAAGATTTCTGAAACACCGCAAAGCTTTGCTGCATACAGGATCGCAGGATTAATATTCCCATCTTGATCCGGCGGCGTACAAAGAACTATTTCTTTACATCCGGCAAGATTGGCAGGAACTGCAAGCATCAAAACAGTAGAAAATAAAGGTGCTGTTCCTCCCGGAATATAAATCCCGACTCTTTCTACCGCACGGTTTTCACGCCAGCAAACCACTCCTTTTGTTGTTTCAATTTTTTGAATCTCCTGTTTCTGAGAGGCGTGAAATGTTGAAATATTCTCCTTCGCCTGTTGAATGGCTTGCTTTAATTCATCTTGAATCTGATTTTCTGCCTCCTTGATCTCAATTTCAGAAACTTTTAAGATTGAGGTTTCTGCTTTATCAAACTTTTTGTTGAATTCTATTAAAGCTTTATCACCATTTTTTTCAACTTCTGCAAATATTTCTGTGATCAGACCTGAAATTTCTTTCTGTTCCAAAACAGGGCGTTTTGCTAAGTCTTTCCAGCTGTCTTTTGTGGGATATCTATATATTTTCATTGTATTATTTTTAATTGTTTTTTACGCAAAGGCGCAAAGTTTTTAATTCCTATATCTTTTTAAGGCGCAAGAAAATCTTAGATTTTCAGCAAGTATGTGAGTATTAAACAGTATTCAATTTTATCGCAGATAAAATCTTTGCGTCTTAAAACAGTCTTAATTTTTATTCTATTGCGTCTTTGCATCGGCCAACATTAACCATTCTTATTTTTTTAAATAACCATTTTATCAATTGGAATGATTAAGATATCCTGAGCACCATTTTCTTTCAGTTCATCAATCACTTCCCAGAAACGCTCTTCATCAATCACAGAATGAATACTGCTCCAGCCTTCTTCTGCAAGCGGGATCACCGTAGGACTCTTTAAAACAGGAAGAACATCAGCTACTTTCCGGATTTTTTCGTTGGGAACATTCATCAGAATGTATTTTGAATTTTTTGCTTTTAAAACTGCTTTGATTCTGAATACAAATTTTTCAAGAATGGCTTCTTTTTCAGCTGATAATTGAGGCGTTTGAGCCAAAACTGCCTCCGATTTCAGCAAAGTGACTGTTTCTCTTAATCCGTTTTTAAATAGAGTACTTCCGGAACTCACAATATCACATATTCCGTCCGCCAGACCGATATTAGGAGCTATTTCTACAGAACCCGAAATGACGTGAATGTCTGATACAATTCCCTGGTTTTCTAAAAAGTTTTTGAGGGTGTTAGGATAAGAGGTCGCAATTTTTTTACCCTGAAAATAAGAGAGCTCATCAGTTTCTATTTCTTTGGGAACAGCCAGTGAAACACGGCATTTTGAAAAACCAAGCTTCTGGATAGTTTTGATGTTTTTACCTTTTTCAACCAGAAGATTTTCGCCAAGAATGGCCACATCCACCACCCCGTCTTCGAGGTATTGCGGGATGTCTGAGTTCCGGAGATACATGATTTCCATCGGAAAGTTATCTACTGAAACTTTGAGCTGGTCTTTACCGTTGTTGACGAAGATTCCGCAGTCTTTGAGAAGCTGAAGAGATTCTTCGTACAGCCGGCCGCTTTTTTGGATTGCAATTTTTAATTTACTCATTTTGCCTTTTTGGGTCCGAGCAAATAAAAACTGATCTGTTGAAATTTCTGAGGAGAATTCAGGAAACAAAAAAACCGTCTATTTACTCAGACGGTTTTAATTATTTTTGATTTTAGCACATACTTATATCAATCAATTCCGTCTAGCAGAGATGATGATGATAATGATGTAATGCTAAAAATGTTGGTTTCATTGTATTGAATATGATGCAAATGTAGGATTTATTTTTAAAATGCAAAGTTTTTTCAGAGAATTTTTTGATAAAAATTTATCAGCTCCTTTGCAATGGGTTCGTCATTAAACTTCTGAACAAACTCGAAACCCTTTTCTTCACGGCGTTTTCGCTCGGATTCATTTTCCCAGAGAAATTTAAGTTTGGCGCGAATATCGAGATCATTGTCCGGATTGATGTACACAGAGTCTTTTCCTCCCGCTTCCGGCAGACAGCTGGTATTGCTGGTAACAACAACCGTTTTGGAGAAAAGTGCCTCAATGACAGGGATTCCAAAGCCTTCAAAGAAGCTAGGATAAACAAAAATATCTGCCAGTTTATAGAGACAGGCCAGCTCATCCATAGAAACGCCTTCAAGGAAAAGCACCTGTTTTTCCATTTTGTTTCTTTTCAGAAAGCGTTCTATTTTCTGATAGTATCCGGTTTTTCGTCCCACCACAACCAATGGAATTTCTGTACCGTTGATCGCTTTTACAACATTCAGAAGATTTTTGCGGTCTTCGATGGTTCCAACATTCAGTACAAACCTTTCGGGAAGCTTAAATTTCTCTTTGACAGCTTTCATCAATTCCGGAGACTGCTGTTCTTTAAAAGCATGATGACAGCCCTGATAAATGACTTCAATTTTAGTTTCAGAAACTTTTAAATACTGAATAATATCTCTTTTGGTCTGTTCCGAAATCGCAATGATTTTATCAGCGGTATCAACTGCTTTTTTGAATTTCCAGAAATGGATTTTCCTGTCAAAAAAAGAATAATACTGCGGATATCTTACGAAGATCAGATCATGAATGGTAACGACCTTTTTTATAGGTTTTGAATCCCATTTTAAAGGAAGTTCACCCGATAATCCATGGAAAATATCTGAGTCCTGCTTCTGGGCATCTTTACCCATTTTCAGCTGACGTGAAAAGTTTCCTTTTGAAGTTTCAATAAAGTGAACATTCGGGCGTTCCAGAATATCTTTCCCTCTCTCGGACTTATTTTTGTTCAATAACAGATATTCATTCTCCGGTTCATATTCGGAAAGAATTCTTACAAGATCTCTCGAATAGTTTCCCAGGCCGGATGTATTGTGGAAAAACCGTTTGGCATCAAAGGCAATCTTCATCGTTGGATCTGTTTTTGAAATTCCTGAAATGTGCCAAATGTATGGCCTTTTTCTTTCAGCCAGCCTACAAACGAATCAAACCTTTCCACCATCTCTTTTCCTGAGTTTTTTACCGTAAATCCGGGAAGTTTAAAAGCTTCATCTTTTATTTCTGCAAATTCCCAGGGATGGAAATAAATATTCAGATATTGATCTTTTTTCAAACAATCCGAAGCCAGTTTTTTGTACAAAAACAAAGGGAAATTGTGAAAGCTTAACCAAAACAAAGGAATCCTGAAGTTAGGAGAAACCGAAGCCGGCACCTGAGTCACATTTCCTTCTTTGAAATAGGTTCTGGATACTTTTAAATTATTATATCTTCCAGGCAAAAACGTAGGATTGATAGAAGAATTATAAGAATATCCTGCTCTTTCCACTTCTTTTTCGTCTACAGGCATCATTCTCGGCATTCTTAATCCGGTCACCTTTGTCGAAAATAACTCTTCCAGCCTTTCTCTTGATTCTTTCAGGTGCTTGTCTTCAAATTCTGAATGAAACCAGGTGTGAGAGGCCAGCTCATGACCTTCATGTAGCAACCTTTCAATAAGGTGCTTGCTGTTTTCTGCAAAAACTACCGTGGAAAAAAAGGTAGCTTTGGCATTATGTTTTTTAAGGATATTGAGGATTCTCTCCAATCCTGTCTGTGAAATTGAAATCTGCTTTTCAAAGGGAATTTCACCCTTATATTCTAATGGCATATCAAATTCTTCAATGTCAAAACTCAATAAAACCATTTTAAAAATTTTTGTTTTTAATAATATAATTAGGTCTGTCTTTCACCTGTTTAAATATTTTACCCAAATAAATTCCCATGATACCAAGGATAATCAGCTGAAGTCCTCCAAAGAAAACAATGGTCATAATCAAAGATGCCCAACCGGAAATCTCTGTTTTGGCAATAAATGAATGAATTACGTAGGCTCCATATCCGATTACTGAAAGCGCTGAGAATAAAAAGCCCAGATATGCTGCCAGATAAAGGGGTTTTACACTGAAAGCAGTGATTCCCGTAAAGGCAAAAGTAAACATCTTTTTAAGGTTGTAACTGCTTTTTCCTGAGAGTCTTTCTGCTGCAGTAAAGTCGATTCCTGTTTGTTTGAACCCCATCCAGCTCGTTAATCCTCTAAGGAACAGATCGTCTTCATTAAAATTTCTCATCACTTCAACTGCACTTGCATCCAACAGTCTGAAATCTGAGCCGCCGCCTTTCGTTAAGTTAACATCTGAAAGGCTTGATAAAAGCTTGTAAAATAAGTCTGATGTTTTTCTTTTAAAAAAAGAAATCTCTTTAGGATACGTTCTAAAGGTAAAAACGACGTCATAGCCCTCTTCCCATTTCCGAATCATTTCCGGAATAAGCGCCGGCGGATGCTGAAGATCTCCATCCATAGAAATGACTGCATTTCCGTGGGCATTGTCCATACCTGCCTTTACAGCCGGCTGGTGTCCGAAATTACGGGAAAATTCAATGAACTTTACTTCATCATACTGACTGGAAAGTTCTTCTAATTTTTGCTGGGTATTATCTCTGCTGCCATCATTGACAAATATGATTTCAAAGTCGTAATTTCTTAAGCCATCAAAAACTTCTTTAATTTTCTGATGAATCATTGCGACATTTCCTTCTTCGTTATAGGCGGGAATTACAATTGAAATTTTCTTCATATGTATTAATTCAGGCTGTAATTTTTCTCAAAATCTTTAGTCAGAAGTTCATAAGTCACTCTCAACCAGATCACAATACAAGGTACGGCTTTTAATGAATATTTGATGATATAATTCTCTTTTACAAATTTCGGGAAAAGATCCGAAGTGGAGAAACAGGTAAAAATAATGACAAAAACCAGCAATCCAATAATCAATGGTGTTCTTTCTTTCTGAAGGAAAAACCAGATCAGCACTCCTACCACCGCAATAATATAGGTTGGAGATTCTGAACTGGAACTGAACAATACCAAGAACAGTAATGTTGAAGCCAGAATCATCAGTTGGAATGCATAATGCTTGTATTGCTTAATTCTGATGTAAGGCAAAACAAAAAGTGGTAGTCCGCCTGCTAAAAATACAAGATTTGAAATAGATGCATCTCCCAAAATTCTTCTGACAAAGCCCATTAAAGAGATGTCCTGCATATTTCCCAGAACCTGATTTTCATTATTCTTCTCTACAATAGACTGAAACCAGTCTGAGTAGCACTGAATCACAAACTGCGGGCTTGAATACGCCATAGGAAGCACGAAAAATAATAGGGCAATAACAACTCCTGAAAGAATAAATTTAGTTTTGTTTTTAATAAAGAAAAACTGTGTCAATCCAACAATCCCGTAGATTTTCACAAATACTCCAATTAAAATTGCGGTTACAGATTTTACTTCTTTTCTTTCGTAAATATATACTGCGGATAACAGCAAAAGTCCTGTCAACGCTACATTAAACTGAAGGCTTAATGCTGCTGTAATGTATTCCTGAAGACAAAGCAGCCCGAAAATCGCTTTCTTGCTGTCTGAAAACGGCAGTTTATAAATTCCGTAGATAAAGATGAAAGTATTGGCAATATTCCAGAGTGAGATTCCCAGCCAATCCGGCATCATGGCAAACGGCGCGATCAATGCACTGAAAAATACACCATAATGATTCAGATCAAAATAAAGATCAGGATAATGGATAAATAAGTTTTTCTGATGAATGGTATTAAAGAATACATTTTTAAAAATCAGATAATTATTGATCGCATAATCTCCTCTCAGGTATTTGGAAATTGCTGTAACAACAGATATAATAAGATAAACCCCAAATATATATTTAGGGTTTAATAGTATTTTAAGAAATTTTTCTTTCAAGATTGTGGTATTAGATTAAAATATTAATCTTAAACGGCTACATTATTCTCTCTCAATGCGTCATTCAGAGATGTTTTCTTATCTGTAGATTCCTTTCTCTGACCGATAATCAAAGCACATGGAACCTGATATTCTCCAGCCGGATACTGTTTTGTATAGCTTCCTGGAATAACTACTGAACGTGCAGGAACTCTTCCTTTGATTTCAACAGGTGTATCTCCTGTAACGTCGATAATTTTTGTAGAAGCGGTCAATACTACATTAGCACCCAATACAGCTTCTTTTTCTACGTGAACTCCTTCCACAACGATACATCTTGAACCGATAAAGCAGTCATCTTCAATGATTACCGGAGCTGCCTGTAACGGCTCCAATACTCCACCGATCCCAACACCTCCACTCAGGTGAACATTTTTACCGATCTGTGCACAGCTTCCTACTGTTGCCCATGTATCTACCATTGTTCCTGAATCTACATAAGCTCCAATGTTTACATAAGAAGGCATCATAATTACTCCGGGAGCAATATAAGCTCCTTCTCTGGCAACCGCATGCGGTACAACTCTCACTCCTTTTTCAGCATAATTTCTCTTTAAAGGCATCTTGTCATGAAATTCAAACGGACCTACTTCAATAGTTTCCATTTTCTGGATCGGAAAATACATTACTACCGCTTTTTTCACCCATTCATTTACCTGCCATCCATTTTCAGTAGGCTCTGCTGTACGAAGTTCACCCTTATCAACCAAAGAAATAACCTCTCTAATTGCCTTCTGGCTGTCTTCATTCTGCAATAAATCTCTGTTGTCCCAGATATTTTCAATAGTTTGTTGTAACGACATGTTTCTTATTTAAAATTATACCGGCCAAAGATACAAAAAAGTTCAGCAAAACAGGTTGTAACATCATGCATTTAATAAAGACTCAACATGCGCCTCACCTTCTTTTTGTAGGCGATGTAAATTTCTCCATGTTCTTTTAAGAGATACTCTTCTTCAAGCCTGATCTGGATCTGCATCAACATACTTCCCGTCAGTAGAAAAGCAAAAGCAATTACGGTAGGGAAAGCAAGGAAAAATCCAATAAGGCTTATGGTCATTCCCAGAAATATAGGATTTCTTGAAAACCTGAATAATCCGTGAGTTATCAGTTCTGTTTTTGCTGAGTTATCAATTCCAATCCTCTATGAGTTTTTCATTTGTAACTGGGCAATAACAACCCAAATCAATGCCATCATCATTAAACCCAACCCTATGTATTGAATGAGATCATATTCCAGCACATTGATTTTAAAAGCAGGGAAAATGTCTTTCGGAAAAAATAAAAGAAGTATTGTATAGATAAACAAAGCAAATAAAACCAGTTTAAAATACAATCCCACAAGTCCATATGCAGAATCATCTTTGGGAAGAACATTAGGATTTTTGCCAATCTGTCTGGCTACTTTATAACTAATTCCAACAAAGGAAATGATAAAGAAGAGTATGAAATATAAAGGAATAAAGAATCTGATGAAATCTGCCATATGATAATAGTTTTGGACAAATTTCATAGGTTTTGGGATGCAATGCTATTGCAATGACAAGAATATTATTGATTTGCAGAAATGCGCAATTGTAAAACCTGGCAATTCCCCTCCACCGTAGGTGTGGCAAAAATTCAGAGAATTTTTGACGGGGTGGTTAAAGAAGAAGATTATGTAAGTTTTGGCTAAAGCCCATTTCTATTGATAGAATATTTACAACACTCTTTGAGCATGAAGATAGGCCTTATTCCAGTATTTTTCATTCAGGGATGAAATGATTACGCCTTTTGAGGTAGAAGCATGAATGAATTTCACTTCTCCATCAGGGCCAATATCATGAACAATTCCCACATGGGATACTCTGCTTCCTCCGGCTGTCGCAAAAAACAACAGATCACCCGGTTTTACGTCTTTGATATCAATATTCTTTCCGGCATCGGCCTGATCAGAAGATCTTCTGGGAAGATTAAAATTATTTTCTTCAAATACTTTTACCGTAAATCCCGAACAGTCAAATCCTGAAGAAGTATTTCCTCCAAATTTATATGGTGTTCCGATATACTTTTCTGCATCTTTCAAAATATCATTGATGGACCTGGAAACACTGCCATTAAATTTTGAATCCAGTTTTCTGAGATTTTCAGCCTTCGCTACGGCTTTTGTATTTGACTTTTTGCTCGCAGAAGCACTTTTCGAGGATCCACAGGAAACCATAAAAACAGCAGCTGCCAGGGTAACCACCAACTGCTTTACTTTTATTTTTTGTTGAAATAATTCCGCTCCCATATTCTTCTGATTTATAATTAATTAACAAAATTTACCACAAATATACATTTTATAATTTAATTATAGTATAACTATACTACAACTATATTATAAATATATGTTAAAATTTTGATTTTCATTATTTATTGGTATATTTGATTTCTATTTTAAAGATATGGCAACCTATGAAAGTGTAATCAAGATCACAGGAGCAGTAGGCGATCTGGTATTTTATACTCTGAATGGCAAAAATGTGGTTCGGAAGAAAAGCGGGTTTAATAAAGCTGCGTTTAAAAAGAATCCATCCTATGAGAAAGTAAGACAGAACAGTTCTGAATTCGGACACTGTTCCAAAATGGGGAAAATGATCCGGAAAAGTCTGGAAGTATATGTTAAAGAAACAGGTGATCCTCTACTCTACCAGAAATTTGCAAAGGTGATGACTGCTATCAAAGATTTAGATAACACTTCTGAAAGAGGAAAAAGAACGGTTGAAAACGGCTTAAAGACTGAAGAAGGAAGAAAACTCCTGAGAGATTTTCAATGGGGAACGGTCAGGAAGGTTTCAGATTGTGTAAGAATGGAAGATCAGGTTCTGTATAAAAATGACCATTGTACATCAGAATATACCGTGATTATGACGATGAAATTAGATTCTGAAAATTATAATATAGAAAGCAATGAAGAAATAATCAGCTGGAACACACAACAGAATCCATCTTTTAAAAAGTATTTTTCTGAGGATGGTCTTCTCTATTTTATAGCATTAAAGGGTGAAAATGATAAAATTACCCATATGGGATTTGTTTAAATAAAAAAGTCTGCAGTATATTCTGCAGACTTCTTGTTTTATTTCTTTTCTCCTTTCCAGCTTCCTGATACAGCAGGTGCTGGAAGTGAGTTGGACCAGTTTCCGTTTCCTTTTTTTTCTGTGGTTAACGTTCCTTTGAAATCTCCTTGTGAAGGGAGCCCCACTCTGGCGTTAAGATCTCCTGTCTCACTTAAATTTCCGGTAATGCTGTAGTTTTCATTATTAACATCAGAATGCATTGTTCCTACCACTTTACCACTTTCATCTACCACAAAGTTCCAAACTCCTTTGTCTGCTCCTTCATAAGAACCAGACCATGTTCCTACATAATCATAAATAGTATCATCATCAGAGCTGCAACCGATAAATAAAAACGCCGTTAATAAAAGTAAAAAAAGTTTCTTCATAGTTTCAGTAGTTTTATAACCTAAAATCCTGTTATTCTTCTGTACTTTCCTTCTAGAGACCCAGTCAGAGAGAATATTGCTTAATATTTATTATTTTTTTGTTTCGTGCAAATCTACTAATTTTTTCATTCAAATTATCTGAATTTTAATTAGCACCCAATATGTTTATTAAAAAACGACATATTTCGGCTAAAATACAAATATTTTTCAAACAAATAGAGTGTCTATAAATTTTGAGTTATTTTAAAATTTATACGTTAAACTTAATATTAATATGTTTAATATCCATTTACAATTAGTTTATATTAGATTTCATGCCGTTTGCATTCTATTTTAAAGATATTTCTTACATTAGTGAAAAATTTAACCTTTTTCAAAAAATAACATGAAAACAAAAACATTATTTTTGGCAGCACTTGCTATTTGTGGAAGTTCAACAGCGCAGGTTGGGATCAATACCGCCACTCCAAGTCATACTTTGGATGTGAATGGTCTGGTAAGAGTAAGAGGACTTTCAAATGCTGAAAAAAAGATTGTTGCGGCAGATGCACAAGGAGTTTTAACGCTTATTTCTCCAGAAGAAATTTTTGCGCCAAAGGCTATACTGAACACATCTACCTCTTCCAGTGAACAAAGATCGACTGTATACGAAGGAAAATGCTTCCAACCTGGCGACAATGCTTCTTCCTGTACCGTTTCTGTAAACCATTACTCTTCTTGTGCGGGATTCAGTAATCCTGTTGACACTCAAATTATTGTAGGGCAGGGAATTAATACAGGAAACGGACAATTTCTAGGAACATGGACAGCCCGATATGTTGATAATAAAGGGTTTGCCAATGCAACTGCTGTGGCTAATCAGACAGCACCTGACTATCCCAGAATCTCTTATCCAAGTACCAATACAGTGAACTATTTAGGAAGTGGAAATTTTGCGGGTCAATGTAATACAGATTTGGTTACTACCATCAATCAGGCCACCGGAGATATAAAAGTAGAGTCTGTAAAGCGAAGCATGTACGCACACCTTGTGTACCTTATTAATATTGCCCGCTCCAGATCTTTATAATAGTTGATATTTGATTTCAAAAAGGCAGCCACAATATTTTCATTGTGGCTGTTTTTTTGATACAACGAACCCTCTTTTTTGAAAAAAAGCCTCTAAAAAGAGGCTAGAAACTATTATTGGATGATGAAAAACTTATCCCAAATGTATGATATATTCGTCTCTGGTTTTATGAGTACAGTCATATTGAGAATTTTACAGTAACATGATTTCTGTTTATCAGAAATCATGTTACCGCTTGAAATAAAAGTAAACAAAAACTGCAAAGAATTAACCTCGCAGCTTTTGTTTTCATAGTATGTTTTTAGAATCTTTTCTGGTCTGATAACTATCCGGAATTTAATTTTGGAACTTTACAAAATCCAGATAAAAAGTAGGGTTTCCAACATTAAACCCAGATGGAACTACAAGATTAGTCTTATGAGCAACTATAGGGTAAACACCGGGGGCTGCAAAATATAATACTCTGGTTTGATCTCTTGGCACAAAATTAATAGGATCGGGACTGGCAGTTCCACAATATGTTTTCCATACTTCCCCTATCCCGGGAATGTAAAACCAGTAATCATTACAGGTAGAAGTTATTGTAATTCCTGAACGGAAAAAATACCATCCTTTAGCAGGAATATTCACAGAAATTCCTGTTGGCAGGTTATCTCCTCCTGAGTTTCCGGTAAAAGGATTAACCAGTGTTCCAGTGTAAGATGTCCAGTTATCAGCAAATGCTGTAGTAACAGTGGAAGACCATGTAGCCAGTCCGTTAGCATCACTGGTCAGTACGTACCCCAGCTGCTGGGTGCCGTCTTTAATCTGAAGTGCTCCATTGGCTGTTCCGTTATCAATAACAACTTTTGCACTGGCAGCTCCCGCCGGCACTGTATTGGTTCCCACCAGGACTTTTCCTGTACCATTGATACTTAAATTATTTCCTGCTGTTGCAATATCGGTTGCCTGTGAAAGGGTTCCTCCCAATTTTACATCTGTCCCGGATAAACTAAGACCGTTACTTGCTGTGATATTGTTATTAATGATTGTTGTACCGCCATTTCCATTACCTCCTGCAAGCTCAGTTACCGTCATAAAACCTATTGTAGGGTTCAGCTGTGCTGTTCCGGCTCCTCCCAGCCTTACTTTTACAGAGGTATCAACTGTTGGCCTGTAAATAGCATAGGCTTCCGGCTGGCCGCCAATAGATGTTGCCGGATAATTATTTATGGCATCAACAACCCCTGTTGTACTGGAAGGAAGAACGGAATTATTGGAAGCATCTACCCATTCATACACGAAGAATCCACCTGCCAGCGAAAAATCTGTAGCATGAAGCTGACAACGGAGAACATAGGTTTTACCTGCTTTCAGATTGAAAACACCTGCGCTATAAGTAATATTATTGGAGGCAATCACAGATCCAAATGTCACATCTGATCCTGTAGATACTGATTGGGCTGCGTTTGGCTTCACAATAATATAATCCCCTGTTGAAGATGTTCCTGTTGAAAGAAGTTCCCATGTAGAATTTGTTCCGGTGAGACCCGTGCTCACGAGTTCCACACTCTGATTGGCTGGTACTGAAATACTGGCATTTCCGTTAATTGTTTCCGGAGCTACAGCATTCACTGTGATCTTAAAATTTGTATTGTTTTTAATTCTGTAAATCCTCCCTTTGAAGTTTCCAACCCCACTGACAGAAGGTGGTAAACCAAATACAGCATCTGAACTCCCATTGTATGAAACATGAAAGTCTGATAATACTAAATTATAAGTGGCTGTAGTAACCGCTTTATAATTAGCTGCCAATGATCCGTTAATATCCATAGTAGAACCTGGATTCACTGTGTTGACCCCAACATTTCCTGCCTGGGCAAAAGCAATAGCCGGACTTAAGGCTATCATTGCAAAGATTAGTTTTGTAGAAATTTTAAACATTTATCATTATTTTATTTACATTAATAAACTCAATTGTTTAACATAATGTAAAAGTATCAGAATAAATTCTACAAGAAACATCACCAAGCGTAGAAAAAAACTAAGCAAATTGTAGAAAATTTTCTACACTCAAAAAATTGTTTTATTCATAAAATTCAGTATCAGGACTTGTAAGCTTCATACAGTTTAATAAGATCAGCCAGATTACTTGTTTTCAGTTTTTTATGGATTCTTTTTTTATAAGTACTAATTGTAGACATTTGAATATCCATCTCATTTGAAATTTCCAGGTTTCCGTTTCCTTTTACCATGAGCATAAAAATTTCATATTCCCTTTCTGATAAACTCTTTACAGCATCCAGTGCGGACGGCTGCAATAGCTTATTGACAAATCCATTAGGATAATAATTTCCTTCTGAAAACATCTTCATGACTGCTTCAGAAATTGTATCTACTTTACTGAGTTTATTAATGTATCCATCTGCCCCTTCTTTGATATATTGTATGGCTATTTCCTCTTCATACGCCGAAAAAACAAGTATTTTCAAAGCAGGATCAAGCTGTTTGATTTCTGAGATCATTTTTTTGTTTCTGCTTTCAGGCATATTAATATCCAGAATAAGCAGATCAAATTTCTGTCTGGAAATTTTATCGAGGGCTTCAGGATAATCTGAAGCGGTATCTATCAGTACATCAGGAATGCGTGCTTCTAAAATGATAGCGGTTCCTGTTAATACAATATCATGATCATCTGCTATAAGGATCTTTTTAATCATTTTTTTGATTTTTTTATAATTAATTGGAAAGAAGTGCCTTTGTTCTCGTTTCTTCTGATTATAATTTTACTTTCCAGCATCTGGAGCAGCTGCAGGATGAGATGAAGTCCCATACCATATTTCTGCAATAGCAGCTTTTCATTTTCAATATTCTCCTGAAGTTTGGTATAATATTCAATTTTATGGTCGTCCATTCCGATTCCTGTATCTGTAATTTCCAGAATAACAGTTTCCGGCTCATCTGCCCCGGTGATTATAATCGTTCCGTTTCTTGTATATTTTACAGAATTATCCATTAGATTATGAATAATCACAGCAAGAATATTTTTACTGATTTTCACCATTAATTTTTCATCTACATTATTAACAATTGTCGTATTGTGATTGGCTGCAATCTCATCAAAAAGGATTTTCTTTTCCTGCACCAAATCACAGAAAGAATACAGCTCTGTTTCATCACTCCTGTATTCATTATAAATATCAGCATACTCTTTCAGTGTTTTTGTAAAATTGTACAGCTGGTTAGATGATTTGTAAATAGAATTAAGAATTCTTTCAGTACGGTAGGCATTCTTTTCATCATAGTCCAAGGCTTCTTTGCTGGTTAAAGCAATAAATTTCAATGGTGTGGTAATATCATGGGTAATTGTTCCGATGAGCTTTTTCTGCTGTTCAATTTCTTTTCCCAGCTTTATCTGAGTGATTTCCAGATTTTCTACAGTTTCTGAAAGAGTTTTGGTTCTTAAGCGGATAATTTCCTCCAGCTCACGGTTTTTCTTTTTATGAAAGCTCGTCCTCCATCTTACGGATACATACAGTAAAAGAAGAAAGATAAAAACAATCAGTAGTTTAAACCATAATGTCTGATAAAAAAAGGGAGGAATGATAATTTTAATTTTTTTGAAAACGTATTCCTGCTTATCAGAAACGAGCATCCTTACGATAAGAAAATGGGTGCCATGGCCAAGATTATTGAGTAAAAACTTCCGGTCTTTTCCTACAGACAGCCATTTATTGGTTCCATCGTCTTCCAGTTTTGCTTCAATGACAATATTATCAGGGTTTGCGTAGTAAGGGATATCGATAAACAGTTCAACCCGTCTGTTCTCCTGACTCAGTTTCAGGACATCTGTAAACAATCTTTCTTTATCATCAACGAGAACCCTTTCTATATACATCGCTTCAGGATAATAACTTTTAACTTTCAGCGGGTTAAAAAATACCAGTCCGCTTAATGAAGGCAAAACAAAATCTCCGTTTTTCAATTTGTTGCTATTGATATTACTTCCTCCATTAAACTCGTTGGTACTAAAGCCGGCTTCTTTTGAATATCTGTAATAGTTCAATTTAAAATTCCTGTTTTGCAGGTATTTTAAAAGTATGCTTTCTCTTATTTTATACAATCCATTATTGGTTGGAATCCAGAAGTAACCATTAGGATCTTCCATCAGGGTATGCGGTGATAAAAGATTGCCTTCAGAATCACCCGGCAGCTTTATAAGACGGTTGTTTCTTAAAAGATAAAAACCTTTTCCAAGCGTGGTTACCCATATATTTCCGTCTGCAGTAAGTACGATATCACGAACTGATAATTCATTTTTACCGTTTAAACTATAGATTTTGTTATGATTGACGGATATTTTATACAATCCTTTTATCGTACCAACCAGAATATCTCCTGCTTCTGTCAATACCATTTTGGTTGGTTCGTTGGCAAACAGGTATTTTTTCTTTAATGACTTAAAAGGCCAGTTTTCATAAATGCTTAGTGTGCCTGTGAACTCGGTATTCCCTTTTTTTTGTTTCACTGCCAGTACGTAATATTTCCCATTGGCAAAGAAGAAATCATTCAACGTGTCTTCTCCGGTGGAAATACTTTGAAAATCTGTAAAATCAGACTTTTTACTGTATACAAAAAGAGTTTGTTCTCTCCGGGTTACAATATTGCCTTGTCTGTCAAAATTTAAAAAATACGATATACTTTTATCGAAGTTTTTGCTTTTAACCAATCCATAGCGGTTGTAGATTTCCCCTGCAGGATTAATTACACACGAATCATTATAAGGCTGGATCGCATAAAAAACAGCTGATGATTTTGGGATGTTCTTTTTCGAAGAGGTAAAATCTGTTAAGCTCACTATTTTGAGCCCGTCTGTACTGCTTCCAAGGTAAAGTTTTTTATATTTTTCATCATAATAAATGCACATCAGATTACTTTCGTCTATATGATCCAGCCGGATCAGTTTTGATAATTTAAGCGTTCCGTTATTGTAGATACATCTGTAAAGGATATTATTATTCAGGACAAATCCTTGTCCATTGGTTCTGTTCCAGAAAATTTTGCTTCTGACATCCGCTACAATGGGCAGATCATAAGAACCGGTAATTTTCCCTTCTTCTATTTTTTTAACTTTTTTAGCATTCCGATCAATATAAAACAGAATATCTCCTATTGTAAAGGCATTTGGATCATTTTTAAAAAGCGGCTTCACGTCAAGTTTAACCTGTGATTTTGAAAGAAAATCTTCATAAACAAAGGAATTCTGTGTGATAAAATACCTTCCTTTTTTGAAGTCCATAAAAAAATAGACTCCCGGAGACGGACTGTAGCTGTAATTTGAAATACACAGATGATAGTTGATATTCTCCCTAACAATAATTGTTGGACATCTTTTTATGCTTTTTATTACTTTTGGAATTTTTTGATGGATTAAAACCGTTTTTCCATCATCTACCGCCGTAAAAATACTGTCCTTATCAGCATCACCATAAAAATAGGTAAACCGCTGGCTATTGAGTGGAAATTTTTTATGAACAAAAAAATTAAGCCCGTCATATCTTACAATTCCGTTTTCTGTAGTCAGCCAGATAAAACCATATTTATCTTTTATAATATCTTTTACACTATTCTGAGGCAGTCCGTTATCTGTATTGAAAAACTGCACCGTGTATTGTTGAGAATAAAACAAAAGAAAAGCAAACAGAAAACCAACCGTAAGAATATTTCTACACAAAACCAATCATTTTTACCAATAGTGTAAAGATAATTTATTTAAAACACTTTATTGCTAAAATATAAGACATTACCTATAAAGTAGGTATTTTTCATGCTAAATATTTCCACAGACCGTAAATGAAGTTCAAAGGTCCCTTGTCTGGTTGATATCGGTAATCGCAAAGCCTTATGTATTCAAAACTGTTGATCACAAATCGGCATTTCTGAATTTCAGAAGTATGTTTGGAAATAGGAATGATTTTAATAAGTTGCCCGATAAAGTATTTGCCGCATCAGAAAAGAAATAGTAAAAATTGGGCTATTGATCTCCGAAATAACGGAGGTGGAAACTCTATGCTTATTGATAAAATCTTGGAATATATTAAAGATCATCAAAAATAAATGCGGAGACTAATTGATAATCTCCCCATTATGGTTTTCCAGCTTTTCGCGGAATCTCTGAAGATCTTCAGGAGCTGGTCTGGTCCAATCTGTCACTTCTCCGATAATTTTCAAAGGCATTTCGGAACGATAAGAGCGGGTGGGATTTCCAGGAAATTTCTTATCGGTAACATTGGGATCATTCTCAAAATTTCCTGTTGGTTCTACAATATACACACGTTCTGTGCCCTCTCCTTTTGCTAATGCGGCGGCAAGTCCTGCTCCGTTTACCAAAGCGGTAAAATAGATATGATTCATTTTCAGGTCAGACTGATAATTGGAACTTCCGCCTGCTTTCAGTAAATCTCCTATTTTTAAATCTGCTTTTGTTCCGTGATAAAAAGGTCCTTTATCGGACGGATGGTTTTTTAACTGTAATGCCAGTTCCGCATTCTTTTTTGACATTTCTGTATCTCCCGACTTCTCCCAGCATTGAGCAATATTCTGATAAAGAGCGGGCAATGCACTTTTAACGGTATCATCATTAATTTTTAAAGCAAATTCTAAAGAAGTTTCAAGCCATTTCAACTGATCCTCAGTGGTTTTCTGGTTACGTGACAGATAATAAGCTGCCAGAAACTTTTCATGGTCATCCGTAGCTTCTTCCCAGGCTTGCAAAAATAATTCACCTGCTTTTTCAGGCATTCCTTTGTCTTCAAAATCCATTCCTTGCAGACAAAGCTTAATTACAGGATTAAAAGGAGAAAATTCCATGTTTAATTTTTTATTTCAAATCTAGTGTATTCTGTTGGAATTGCCGGGACAAAACATTAATCATAAAAAAGAGCTGTAACATATTGTATTACAGCTCTTTAGTGGAGAATACGGGATTCGAACCCGTGACCTTTTGACTGCCAGTCAAACGCGCTAGCCAACTGCGCCAATCCCCCGTATTTTTGTTTTTAAAGCGGTACAAAAGTAAGTATTTAAATGGTATTTGCAAATATTTTATCGTTTTTATTGAAATAAATTAGCTTTAATCTTCATAAAACTTGAATTGCCCATTGAATAACTACCAATTACCACTATTTTTGTCCGAAATTATATTACCTTATGCAGCTCTACACAGAAAGATTAGTTCTACGGGACATTACGATTGAGGATCAACAAGACATTTTCGACTACCGTTCCGATGCTGAAGCCAATAGATTTCAAGGCTGGATCCCTGAAACGCTGGAAGAGGTGGAAAATTTTATCCTGAGAAATACTAAAGAATTCAACCAGCCTGAAAGCTGGTATCAGCTGTTAATTACGGATAAAGAAACAAAAACGGTTATCGGAGATATCGGAGTTCATTTTACCGGAGATGAAAATGCACAGGTAGAACTGGGAATTACATTAAATACGTCTTTTCAGGGAAAAGGATATGCTTCTGAGGCTTTAAAAGGCATCATAAGTCACCTGTTTGATGATTTACATAAACACAGAATTACAGCGTCTGTGGATCCGGACAACACAGCTTCTATTCTATTGATGGAAAGAATCGGTTTACGAAAAGAAGGTCATTTTGTAAAAAGTCTGTTCTGGAAAAATAAATGGGTTGATGACGTTATTTATGCGATTCTTCGGGAAGAATGGCCTGCCAGATAAGAATACAACTCCTTTCCGGGGATCAATATCACCATCAACAGTTCCGGCCATCTATTTTTACAAAAGTAACAACAGAAATCAACTTACAGTACTGTATATTTTTCGTAAAATGGAGTGAGTTTTGTTCTTACGATAATTAAAGTGACTAAGTCATTGCATATTAAGCAGGATATGATCATTGTCCTGTACCATTCTTTAATTGTAACCGTAATCCAGTTATCATTTTCTACCAATGGATACCTCTCTTTTTTAAAATACATAATTACATGATCCTTCCTCTTTCCGTTGAGTGAAAATAAGTCTTTCATAATGTTTTTGTAATCTGGTTGCTCTTATTTTAGCAGGTGTTATGTTGGGCTTACTTCAGGCTTTAGTTTATTCCAAATATAGTGAAATAATTAAAACTTATTGTACAATATTCACCGTAAAGAATATTATTAACAAAATATTCACATAAAATACTTATTAAAAGAAATATTTTCTGAAACTTTAACTCAGAAAGAAAAGTCCAGATCATCTGCAGAAGGCCTGAAATTGGAATGCATAGCTGCGGTAAAATAATCGCAAAATATCTGATACACTGCAGAATCAGTATCGGTTGCCTGGATTCCCAACTGTGTATAAACAGTAAGGATCTGACGGGATAATTTTTGAACCAGCTCTACTCCATACTGATGAATCACGTGTTGTTTATCCTCCGGAATCTTTTTGTGATCACCGAGTATATTTTCTACTTCTCCGGCAATTTGCAATACTTTTTCCAAATGCTTTTCAACAGACTCTGCGAAACTTTTGAAATGGATCTCAGGACGAATATATTCTGCTTCTTCAATAAAATGAGAAGCCATTCCCAAATAGTTGACCAACAGTGTCAAGTCTGCAAAAATCCGAAAAGGAATAGTGTCCAGAATATCATTGGTGAAAAAAGTATCGTAAACAAAACTATAATCTTCATTAACGAGAACATTTTCAACAGTGAATGAATAGGTGCCACTGGCCTTCATTCCCATAGATTTCCAGTTGGGAATAACCTCAGCGTGTTCTTTCGAAATAATAAATGATCGAATTATTCCATTGCCATGACCATCCATTAAAGGTTTTCCATTTTCTGTAATTTTGGCATTCAATGTAAAATGCGTCAGATGAGGTGCTCCTGTTGCGAAATTCCATGAACCGTTGATCAGATAAGTGCTGTCATCCTGTTTTTCTGCCGTCCCGCCAACCATTCCGCTTCCTCCAAAGCAGGTTTCAGAATGAGTGAAGAGTAATTGAGCAATTTCAGACTTGATATTTCTCGAAAAGTAATTGGCACCGGCACAAAGTGTCATCATCCAGCCGAAACTTCCATCGGTTTCAGCCCAGCCAAATAAGGCTTTAAGCCCCTCTTCAAAACGGTAGCCGAGTCCGCCATATTTTTGGGGAACCCAGATCTTAAGCAGTCCTTCCTCATGAATATGCTGCATTACTTTATCAGAAATTACAGAGGCGCCCTGAAGTTCTTGCCTGATCTCTTTAATACTCAGCATTAGCTTTGGATTTAATGATTTTCTGCCATTCTATATATCCGGAAATGGCCACTAAAAATAAAAACGATGTTAAAACAGCATAGAGATATAATTCTTTATGAATCATTAGCGGGATTGAAATAAGATTACTGACATTCAGTATTACCCAGTTTTCAATTTTTCTTCTAGCCATCAGCCACATTCCCGCCCAGGCAAAGGCGCTCACCAGAGAATCCCAGACCGGAACATCCGAGTCGGTAAAATGAGTCAGGAAGAACCAGAATAAGATAAAAGTTCCCAGAACAATTCCTCCGGTAATCCATTTTTCTGCAGTTGAGGTAACAGAGATTTCCATTTCGGATCTTTGTTTCCCGAATTTCCAGTACAGCCATCCGTAGATGCTCATGATCAGATAATAAAGGTTTAAGGTAAATTCAGCGTACAGCTTGGAAGTAAGCATCACATACAGCGTAAGCAGAATACCTGCAATTCCGAAAAGATAGTTGTTGACATTGTTTTTACGGGCCAGTAAAACCTGGATTACTGAAAATAATACTCCGAACCATTCCGGTAAGGTAATTTGTTTTAAAATGTCCTGCATCATATTAATTATTAGAAATCAAATGATGAGATGATCAGTAAGCAATCCCTACGCCGGCATTATCCGGATCAGGTGTGGAAATACATTCCTGGGTATCATCTCAGCCACCGTTATCTGTAGCACCCCATTGTTGGGCAAAGGTGCAGCTTTTTGTTGAAAAAAGAAAGGACTTTAGCCTATTATTTTTGAGATATGATCAGGATTATAAAGAGTCCGTCAGGTAAGTTTTAATTTTATAGCTCACTTTAAAAATTATATTATGGATCATCAGCAGGAAATATCAGTACTTAATGACTTACTACACATTACCAACGACAGAAAGGAAGGCTTTGAAAAAGTTGAGGGAAAAGTCTGGGAAATGTATCCGGATGTAAAAGATGAGTACGAACATATGATTTCGCAGTCGAAAATCATGAAAAATGAACTGATCAACCTCATCACAGAAAAGCAAGGTACTCCGGAGGACTCAACGTCCATGGCAGGAGCTGTTCACAGAACATGGATTGACATTAAAAATTCTTTTACCATGGGAAACCTGATAGAATCTACATTAGAAAATGTAGTGTTTGGCGAAAAAGCAGCTATTGAAGCCTATCAAAATGCCCTGGACACAGGTGAGCTCAGCCCAAAAAGTACTGAGATTGTGTCTGAACAGCTTCGCATCCTTAAAGATTCTTACAGACAGTTTAAGAAAATTGAAGAATATAAAAAGAAAGAATAATCAAAAAACTCCTCTTAAAAAGAGGAGCTTACTATAATCAAGAACAAAATAATATTTAATCAATTCAAAATTATTAAATATTGTATGCTCATACTTATGATGCAGGTCATAAAAACTCAATATTATTTGACTGCATTTTTAGCTTTTTCCGATTCCTGCAAATGATGTTCAAGTGTCGGAAGGGTTTTCGCTGCGAAAGATTTTAATGAGGCTTCTGTTCCTTCTGACGCCTCTTTTTTGAATGCTTCCACATCTTCTTTATGATCACTGACCATTAGATCTGTATATTTTTTGTCAAAGTCTTTACCTTTCTTAGCTTTCAGGTCATCATACATCTTCTGCTTTTCGGCATCCAGACTTGTGGGTAAGGTATACCCTATTCCTGATGCCCAATTCTTAAGCTCGTCATTCGCTTTGGAATGATCGGTTACCATCATTGCTCCCAAAGATTTTACCACTGAGTTTTCAGCGTTTGTTGTGGCCAGTTTTCCCATCATTACTTCCATCAGTCCTCCTATGGCTGCAGCATCTGCAAACTTTTTGTCCTGATCACTGAGAGTACTTTTCTGATCTTTGGTGTCTGACATTTTGGTGGAGTCGCTTACCGTCATCCCGGATTCTGCAGGGGCAGACATTGTGGTACTTTCCTCAGATTGGCTCGTGGTTGTCGGTTCGTTTTTTTTGCAGGCCGTTAAAGCAGCTAATGCAAAAATTGTTACTACAAGATTTTTCATAATAATAAATTTTAAGTGGTGATATTAATGAAGTCAAACAATGACTTTGTTTATAAATGCAACAATTTATCTGCCAAAAACCGATTACAACACTTCTAACCTAATCATAAAACATTATGAATAAATATCTTACAACTTGTTAACCAACCGGAATGTAAGATTAATACGCTCCTTCATAGCGGTTAGAGACTTGGCAATACGATGTTCCCAGTTTTCCTGAAGGTCTCCTTTCATAATCAATAATGATCCGTGAGGAAGAGGCAGGCTGTATTTACTCTGATGATGGTCTTTTTTCCTGAAATCAAAATTTCTGGTCTGCCCCAGACTTACTGATGCAATCACCGGACGTTTCCCATATCTGCTTTCCTTATCCCGATGCCAGGCAACAGAATCGTTATGATCTCTGTAAAGGTTTAATAATACGGAATTGAACTGATACCCAAATGTTTCTTCTATTCTTTGTTTTAAAGAAAACAGTTCGGGTGTCCAATGATGGGCATCCAGTTCATTGTCTGCAGGATAGGCATTTTTCTCATCTCCATACCAGGCGGTTAAGCGTGGTGTCAGCACCATTTTATCATACATTTTCTGGGTACGTTGTTTCCACGGAGCTGTTTCAAGCAGATGAATTTTAAGATGGTCAGCTTCTTCCTGATTCAGGAAATGTTCTCTGTATTCCAGAAGGTCTTTTGGAAATTCGTACAGATCTGCTGAGTCGAACAGGCTAAGTTGGGTCATTTTTAAACTTTATAAATGGCAGAATACAGTTTTCTTTTACAGTATAACAGTTTTGTTATTCAATTACGGTTCATTATAAAAAACCAAATTGATACAAATCATATCCACAAATATACTAAAACAGATACAAAATTAACCAAGATAAAAATGCTGCATTTTAAACCTTTCCGGATTTCAATAAAAAGGAGACCTGAAAAAATCGGTCTCCTCTTTTATAAAGATTGTATTTACATTGCTTTGCTGTTAAGATTGGTATCAGCAACTTTTGTAAGCAGTTCATCACATTTTTTTTCCTCTTCCAGTGTACTTAAAAGATTTTTAAGACAATCCTCTTCTTTTAATACTTTAGCGAATGCAGCAAGTGTACCATATGTGGCGATTTCATAATGTTCAACTTTTTGTGCTGCTGCAATAATTCCTGCATCTCTTACAGCTCCGGGTTCTGTTTCTTCCATAATGCTCTTTCCTTCATCCAGTAATCCCTGCATAGCATCGCATTTCTTTGCCTGGGCTTTTTTCCCTAATGCTTTAAAACATTCTTCCAGTCTTTCCACATGGCCTTCCGTTTCTGTGATGTGCTTATCGATGCCTTGTTTAAGCTTTTCACTGGTTGCATTTTTCATCATTGCCGGCAGCGCTTTCAGCAGTGCTTTTTCAGCCCAGTAAATATCTTTCAGCGCATCTTCAAAAAGATCTTCCAAACTTTTGGCTGCATTTTTTTTAGCCGGAGTTTTTGCTTTTGCTGTTGTTGCTTTTTTGGCTGGTGTTTTTTTGGTTGCCGTTTTAGTTTCCATATTATAATAATTTAGTGATTGATTGGTGGTAAATCTGCAACTATAAGACCATTTTTGTCCAAAATACTGAGATGTGGTATCTAAAATTACAGGAGCTTATATGGTAAGTTAAAATTAGAATAGCTGTTCGCAGAGAATAAAAGGCCTGAAAATTTGCCAATCATTACGGTGTTTGTTTTTTTACCCATATACTTACCGAACCCGAATTTACAGTAAACACCGCTTTCCCGTCTTTATCCGTATAAATTTCTTCATGACGGTTCTTTAAAAAATCGGTATAAACCGAATCCGCATGTTCTTTTCCCAATTCTATTTCTTTATAACCTTCTTCGCTATTAGACATGATTACAATGCATCCCGGATGTTTTTCATCTCCTTTCCGTACAAAAGCCACGCAGTTGGGATGATCAAAATAATCGATCTGCTCACCATATGCAAAAAGCTTTCTTGCTTCAAGCAGACCCGGAAGCTCTTCAACCTTCGGCATGATGATATGCACTTCCTGCTCATCCTTTATATCGATATAATCTGCACCAAAAAGGTCGGGATAAAATATGCAGGGATAAGCTTCATCGGTAAGAAGAATAATAGCATAAGCCAAGGGTTTGAACCAGTCTTTCACCGCAGATTCAAGAGCCTGAAGCTGCTGTGTATCGTGATTTTCAACAAAAGAAACTGAGAATACCGGTTTCTTCTCCAGGAAGCTTCCTTTTAAAATCCGGCTCATATCATAATCTTTACCATCCTGTGATGCTTTAAAGAAATTATAATGCAGCGGAGCATCAAAACAAGAGATAAGATCAGACATTTTATCGGAAAAATACTCAATTTTTTCTGCCTCGTCTTTCCAGAATTCGCCTAAAACAAAACATTCAGGATTTACTTCTGTTTTAATATAGGAGATCCAGTCTTTCAAAAAGTCGGAGGAGATATGTTTTAAGGCATCCAATCTGATACCGTCTACTTTCGTTGTTTCCATATACCATCTGATCCAGTTTTTCATTTCCTCCACAACATAAGGATTACGGTACTCTATGTCAGCTCCCATCAGATAATCATAATTACCGAACTGATGACTTACGGCATCTGTCCACTCCTCACCATATTCATTATGGATTTTAAAAACCCCCTTCATCTCCTCACCTTCTCTGATCACATAGTCAATACCGCTGAAACAGTGGCAGTCCCATATAAAGTCCGAATACACTCCTTTTCTTCCCGGAAAAGTAAATTTCGTATAAGCCGAAACCTCCATATTTTCTGAGATTCTTTCATTACGGTTTTCTTCATTCAGCTGATGTACCATAATCTTTTCTTCTTCATCTCCACCCATCCTGTGGTTTAAAACAATATCTGCATACACAGACATTCCCGCTTCATGCGCTTTCTCTATAGCCATTAAATATTCAGCTTTCGTCCCATATCGTGTTGGTATACTTCCTTTCTGATCAAATTCTCCCAAATCATAAAGGTCATATACATCATAGCCACGCCCTTCCCTATTGAGACTGCATTTATTGGCAGGAGGAAACCAGACGGCAGTAAACCCCAAATCTCTTAAATATTCTGCTTTTTCAGCAAACTCATTCCATAGGTTTCCGGGATGATACCAATGGAAAAACTGAATAATAACTCCATTCATATCCGTTAAGATTAACCGTTAACAATTAAACCTCCATTAGGATGAAGAACCTGTCCCGTTATCTGTGATGAAGCATCTGTGGCAAGAAATAGAAAACTTGCTGCCACTTCTTCGGTAGAAGCATTACGTTCTAGCGGCGGTTTATTCTGATCTTCATCTTCTTCTCCGAATGTTTTTTCCGTAAGCGGCGTGGCCACCGGTCCGGGTGCAACAGCATTCACTCTTATTCCTTTAGGTTTAGCCTGTAATGCCAGTGAACGGGTGAACGAAACGATGGCTCCTTTGGTTGCTGAATAATCCAGTAATTCTTCATGTCCCAGATAGGCAGTAGCTGAAGTAGTATTGATAATAGAATCCCCTTGTTTTAAATAAGGAAATACAATCTTTGTGAGCAGGATCATTCCAATAATGTTGGAATCGAAAGTTTTGCGGATATCCTCTTCTTTAAGATTTTCTATACTTTCACAAGGAATCTGGGTTCCGGCATTATTAATCAGGATATCTATTCCGCCCAGTTTGGAAACGACTTCATTAACAACAGATTCGCAAAATTTGCTGTTATTAATATCTCCTTCAAACGAAAGGACTTTTCTTCCTGTTTTTTTTATTTCATCCACTGTCTTCATGGCATCTTTGGCATCATGATAGTGTATGAAGGCAATATCAGCTCCTTCCTGAGCAAATAAAAGAGCGATGGCTTTACCAATTCCGCTGTCTGCTCCTGTAATAAGGACAGATTTATTTTTCAGTTGTAAATCTTTCATAGGTAGTTTATTATTGAAATAGGTTTATTCTTTGTTTTTCCGGTTCTTATCCAGTTCCAGCTTAAAGCATCCCAGAATGAATTCACTGTAATAGAGCTGGGCATTAACAGGTTTGGTTCTGGAGTGCAGATCTAATTTCTCTGAAAGAACCACTTTTCCTTTGTGAGCAATGGCAAAGTAAGCGAAGAGCTTCCCTTCTGATTCTTCCACCGGAGTGGCATATCCTGTTACTCCAATAGACCAGTCGGTTTTGTAGAGTTTACCTGCCTGCAACGCCATTGTCTCAGCAATATGAGGAGATACAGAGTTATATTGTCTTGCTTCCATAGCATCTACATCAAGAAGGTTTACCTTTTCTTCTAAAGTATACGCTGTCATGCCGCCTTTAAAAAATTGGGAGGCATCCTTCATCTGGGAAAACGAAAACTGTAAAAATCCGGCTGTAACACTTTCAGCCGTTGAAACAGTTTCCTGTCCGGAAAGAAGATATTCACCGATACGTTTAAACAGTTTCTCCAATTCTATGACGAAATGCACCAGGGATTTCACTGACAATGAATCAGCGTGGGCAATTTGAGAAGATTTTAAAATCATGCTATATATATTATAATAGTATTAAGACTATTTTTGCACGGGATCCTGTGAATGTTCTTTTTCTTGAGATAGTTGTCCAAGTTTCTCATAATATTTGTGAAGCTTGTCCAGTTCTTCTTCCGTCAGATCTTCAATATCCACCAGTCTGTTACTGGCTTTTTCGTAGGAGGCTATCAATTCGTTGAGTTTTATCTGAATAGCCTTAGAGTCTTTATTCTGAGTTTTCTGAATCAGAAATACCATTAGAAAAGTTACAATTGTGGTTCCCGTATTGATAACAAGCTGCCAGGTTTCAGAATAATTGAAAAGAGGTCCACATACAGCCCAGACAATAACCAGTAAACTTGCTGTAATAAAAGCACCCGGACTTCCGGTTATACAGACAACACGATCTGAAAACCTTTCAAAAAAATTTTTTTTCATAAATAACACGATTTTGAATAAAATGGTAATACAAGTTATCAAAACAACAGTATAAAAATTATGACTCAAGTCACCTATGCCTTTTATGACTTAGCTATTATTATAGTATATTTTCCAACAATATTGAGTTTTGTTTAAAAATGTGGAGAACCGCATAATTATTTTTACCCGTTAAAAACAAGCCATTCTTTTATCATTTTCTATTATAACAAACTGTAAACTAAATATGTAGAATAATTAACACATTGCAAAAAGTGAGAAATAAAGCATATTCCAACAACTGAATAAAATCACTTCGTTAAGATTTAATACTTAATTAAAAAATAATTATCCATCTTTGCAGCCTTAAAAATCAAACACGCTAGTTTATTTCATGAGCATTACTTTTAAAAAGCGACTTATTATAGCGCTTGTATTACCTACGGCCGCCATATATTATGGGCAGAGTACGAAGGATTCTTTAGAGAAATCCAAATCTATTGATGAGGTTATGTTGGTAGGTAGAAACCTTTCCCAAACAGCCAAAGAGAGAAAAACACCTGTTGCGGTTTCCAACATTAAGGCTGCAGAAATTCAGGAGAAACTGGGAAACAGAGAATTCCCTGAAATTATGAAGTCTACTCCATCCGTTTACGTAACGAAAGTAGGTGGAGGATTCGGAGACAGCAGAATCAACATGAGAGGTTTTGACGGAGCTAACATTGCGGTAATCATCAACGGACAGCCGGTGAATGACATGCAGGGAGGTACCGTGTATTGGTCCAACTGGACCGGTTTGGCTGATATTGCCAGCAATATTCAGATTCAGAGAGGATTGGGTGCTTCTAAATTTGTAGTACCTTCTGTTGGAGGAACGATCAATATTGTTACCAAAGCTACCGATTCCGAGCAAAAAGCAATGGTGAAAGGAGAAGTTGGAAACGATAACTACTCCAGAATTTCTGCCATGTACTCTTCAGGGTTAAAAAACAAGTGGGGAACAACCGTATTGCTTTCCCGCTGGCAAGGTGACGGATATATCAACGGAACAAAAGGAGAAGGTTATTCATGGTTTTTCTCAACAGGATTTAAGCCTAATGACAAACATGCATTCAATTTAATTGCAACCGGAGCACCACAGGTACACGATACGAGAAGGTCTTCTGCAACCGGAGCCAATGTTGCCACTTTACAGCAATTTGGAACTTACGGAAGAAGATATAACCCTCAAACAGGAATGCTGAATGGTTCTCAATTCAATTTAGCTCCTAATTTCTATCATAAGCCTATCGCCTCTTTGAACTGGGACTGGACCATGAATGACAACCTGAAGTTATCTACAGTGGTTTACGGCTCATGGGGACGCGGTGGCGGCGGTACCGGACTTAACGGTTCTATCAAAAACGCTGCAGGACAAACCATGAATTTCATGAATTATGGTGCAGGAGGAGACGGTACCATCAACTGGGATATGATTTACCGTTATAACAGAGGCGGTATGGTGACGGATTATAATGGAAATAGCTTCCAGAAATCTACTTTTACGGCTCCTGTAGGCTCTCCTGGTGATTATAACGGACAATATGTATCTACTCTGAACGGAACCACTGGTATCGTAAGAAAGCAGAGTATCAATGCTCATGACTGGTATGGCGTAATTGCAGACCTTAATTACAAAAAGAACAACTGGACTTTCAACGGAGGTATTGATCTTAAAACGTACAAAGGAGCTTTGTATGACATTGTAACTGATATGTTAGGATCTGATGCGCTATTTGTTCCTACTACAGCCAATGCTCCAAAAGGATATTATATTAATCAAACTGTAAAACCGGAGCCGCTTACCAAGCTTAAAGATGCTCAGAAAGTATCCATACACAACGAAGGTCTTGTAAAATGGGCAGGGATCTACGGTATGGTTGAATACAGCTCTGAAAAGCTAAGTGCATCCGTTCAGGGATCTGTTTCCGAGCAATATTACAAGAGAAGAGACTATATGCTATATACTCCTGGAAATCAGGAGACAAAATGGTATCATAAAACAGGTTATATTGTAAAAGGAGGTGCCAACTATAATATTGACGACCACCACAATGTATTTTTCAATACAGGAGTTATCTCAAGACAGCCTTTATTCAATGCATTATTCCCGTCTAACCAGAATATCTATAATGATGCTAAGAATGAAAGAATCTTCTCTGTGGAATTAGGATATGGTTTCAAATCGCGTTATATAGATGTGAACATCAATGCTTACAGAACGCAGTGGGATGACAGATTTATCTCAAGAACATTCAATGCTACAGCGGCAGATGTTGCTAAATTCCCTCAGCTTAACCTTGGAAGTGCATATTTCTACAATGCTCTGAACGTAGGTCAGCTCCACCAGGGAATCGAATTGGAAGCAAAAGCCAGACCTTTTACGAATCTAAGATTAAGAGGAATGGTATCAATGGGTAACTGGAAATATAAAGGAAACGCTAACTTCAATATTCTTGATGTTCAGAGCAATCAGGAAATAGCAGGAGCAACCGGAATGATCAATATCAAAGACCTAAAGGTTGGAGATGCGGCCCAGACAACAGCAAGCATCGGAGCTGATTACAATATTACCAAAGCTTTCAGTATCGATGCCAACTGGGAATATTATGACAAGCTTTATGCTCAGTTCAACCCGATCAACTTCCTTACTGAAGCGGCAAGAGAAAAAGGAATTGTAAAATTGCCAAGCTATCATTTATTTGATGTAGGAGCTTCTTACAAATTCACGCTTGATGCGAAAAAATCTTTGACATTGAGAGCGAACATATACAACTTATTCAACAAATATTATATTTCTGAATTAAGCTCCAATATCTTTGCAGGCGATAAAATTGCCAATGGCCCGGATGCCGGAAAAACATATCAGGAAGCTGGCAGAGTGTATCAGGGTGTTGCAGACGGTAATACAGGATTCCTTGGTTTCGGAAGAACCTGGTCTGTTGCAGCGACTTTGAGATTCTAATACAATATCGTTTCAATAATGAAACTATTAAACAGGCTGTTCCTTTTTGGATCAGCCTGTCTTTATATCTATTAATCATCAATAAAAAATTAAAAATTTTTTGGCTTCTTATTCTGAGCAGCCTGTTTTGCGATTTCGTCAACACGTTTTTTTCTTGTTTCAGGTCTTTTGGCCAACACAATCCATTGAAGCAGCATTTTTTTATGGACTTGCTCAAGCTTTGAAAATAGGCTTCAGAGCCTTCATGAATTTTAAATGCTTCATTCAGATCTTCCGGAATTATCAGGTCTTCCACACTGTCTAAAATAGTCCAGGAGCCGTTTTCTTTGGCAATTCTGATGGTTTCAAATCCCGCTTTCATCATCAGATTATTTTTGATCAGCTTCTGAACCTTCTCTTTATTGATTTTAGACCATGTACTCTTCGGCTTGCGTCTGCTGAATAACTGCATAAACGAGCCTTCATCAATAGTCTTTCTTGTGCTGTCAATCCAGCCAAAACAAAGCGCTTCATCTACCAGTTCGCTCCAGGAAACATTGGGTAAATTGGATTTTCTGGTATTGCAGATCAGCCATACCGATTGTTCTGTATGATGATTCTCTTCCAGCCATTGCCGCCATTCTGCCCTGGTATTAACATTGAAAGTTTGTTTCTCTGCAATTTTTCCCATAGCTTTTATTTTATTGATGATGTAAAATTAAAATACTTTAGTGACAATAGTTTGTCAGTATTAAATATTTAATTTCATAATACGCAAACTTATCTTCAAGAAATAAATTATAAATTAGGCAAAATAAATCATTAAAAAACATTCTATTTTTTTCACTTGGATATGGACAGAGAAACTATAGATTATATGATCAGATATTTTAGCAAATTAATGACCAAGGATGAAGCTTTAGCACTGAATCATCATATGTATACTTTGAAGAGCTCTGAAAATACACGTATGAGAAATATAATGATTGAGCGAGGCTGGATAAATTCTGATCCTGAAGTCATACAACTATTAGAACATGGATATGAAGTTTTTGAACAAAATGTTGTAACCCGGATCATGAAAGAAACTCCTGAAAAAGTTTTTTTCAACAATTGTCCTAAATGCCACAAACTAGCCCGTACTCCACGTGCAAAGCAATGCAGATATTGTGGATATAACTGGCATCATTTAACGGTTGCTCAATTTCAACTCAATAATACATTTCAAGTTACAGGAAGAAATTTTTTCTTAATAGGAAAAATTGAAGAAGGTAAAATAAAAGAAGGACAAAGAATAGATTTAAGAATATTGGGTCTTAATAAAAAGCCTAAAATTCAATCCATTGAATTTGCCCTTACACGTCAAGGCGGAAAAGCGTGGGAAGATATTGCACTGGGCATAGATGAGCTAACTGCAGAAGATAAAGAATATTTAAAAAATATCATGCCTGTCAGAGATCCACTTGACATCATAATAGAATAAATTATTTTTTCGAGTTCTTCACCTGCAGTGCTCTCTGATAAAAGGACTGATTGGCAATTTTCTCTTCGGCTTCATCAATGCCAGTCAGCAGATTATTTTTATTGTCTGCAATATCACCTAAAATCTGGGACATCAGTTCCCAAACGGGTTTCATTTTTTCAATGAGCTCCTGCCCTTTTGAAGTGAGTTTAAAAAGCCTTTTGCGCTCGTCCTGTTTATCTTTTTCCCATTGGATCAACTCCTGCTTTTCAAGTTCTTTGAGCAGTGTTATGGTGGATGGATGGGTATATCCTATTTCATTGGCTATTTCAACAACACTTGCCATTTCTTTTTTATAAATGGTGAAAATAACCGGAAACCACTTCAGTTCAAAATCAATTCCGAATGCTTTATAGATGAGTGCTCCGTCTTTCCTCAATTGTTCACTGAGGCGGTGTAGCCTTGTGGATATGGCAAGAATTCCTGCTTCGTTGATTACATTCATATTCAGTCGAGATTTAAGTGGTAAAAAACATCATCGGCACTCATTAAAGGAAATTTCGCAGGAAGATTGCTTTTTTCAATCTTTACAAAATGATTCCTTTCATAGAAACGCCGGGCTGCTTTCAGTACCGTTATGGTTCCCAGATATAGATCATCAATTCTGTTTTCACGGCAGAAAGAAATTAAAACTTCCAGTAATTCTTGCGCAATATTCAGTTCTTTTCCTCTGAATTCCTTTTTAACAAACATTTTCCTGATGGCTCCTGCCCTTTCGTCAAATTTAACCAAAGCGATAGAACCTACCAGCTCACCATCTGCAAAAGCACCCCAAAAGTTACCTCCGGCTGCTGTGTAAAAACTTTCTATCTGCAAAAGGTCAGGCTGATCTTCTATGGTAATCGGAATATTAAACTCTTTCTGCTGGATCGTCAAAATCAAATCAATGGCTTGTTCCGAATAAGAATTTCCTATGGGTTGTATTTCTAATTTCATAGTGTTCACCTTTTAAAGCACAAAACTACGTAGTTGAATACATAAATACAAATCAATTCTACTTTTTAAAAAATTTTAACACTAAATTTTCAAAACCGGAATTTCTACATGATGATATTTATGTAATTTTCTCAAAAAATTAATACCATTCAAAACTTTACTTTAACAATGAAAATAGAAAACATAAAACCTTTTAACGGACAGCATTGTGAAACGACCGCTACGGGAACATTATTACAACAAATCGGGATCGACCTTTCCGAACCAATGCTTTTCGGATTGGGTGAAGGGCTGGGCTTTATCTATTGGAACATGAAAACAATGGACTTCCCTTTCATTGGAGGAAGGATAAAACCTGACCTGCTCACTCAAAATTTAGCCAGAAATCTGAATCTGGAATTAACCATAAAGGAAACTTCTTCACAACAAAAGGCCTGGGATCAGGTAAAAGAACTTCTCGATGACGGACAGGCAGTAGGATTGAAAATGGATTGCTATCATCTGGAATATTTCTCAAATCCTTTCCATTTTGCAGGACATTATGCCGCCATTTATGGTTATGATGATGAAAATGCTTTCCTGATTGATACCAGACAACAAGGCGGACAAGTACAAACATCTTTAAAAAGTCTGGCTATGGCCCGTTCTGAAAAAGGCCCGATGGCTTCCAAAAATATGTATTATACCCTCAGGAACACAGACAGAAAATTTGATCTGGAAAAAGCCATATCCGCCGCAATCAGGAATAATGCGGCCGAATACCTAAATCCACCCATTACCAATATTTCTTACAAAGGGATTTTAAAAACAAGTACTGAAATTGTCAAATGGTTCAATACAAGTAAAGATATTGAAGGAGAATTTAAGCAAGCGGCTTTACTAATGGAAAAAGCAGGAACCGGAGGTGCATTGTTCAGAAATTTATACCGTGATTTTTTGAAAGAAAGCTATGAACTCCTTCAGCTTGATCCTTTAAAATCAGGCTATGAAGCCTTCACTGAAATTGCCGGACTCTGGACAAATGTGTCTCAGCTGTTTGAAAAAGTAAACCAGACAAAGGAAATTCAATATATTCATCAGGCTTCGGATATTTTAAAAGAGATATCTGGAAAAGAAAAAAGAACTATGGAGATATTGACAACTTTATAGCTGGAAAAGAAACGGGTACTCCTGTTATAATAAATTCACAAAATAATGAATAATATTAACACCCATCAACAAATCGATAAATAAAAACATACAAACACATAAAAAAAGCTAAAATAATATATTATTCATAAATTATATCGCAATTATATGAAAATAATTTATATTTTTATATAATAAATTTTAAATAATACAATGATGAAAAATCTAAAATTAATTGCAATCGCATTAGGGATGCTATCTCTGTCTTCATGTAACAGAAATGAAGAAGAACAAAATACTCAGCAGCCTAAGCAGGAAAATCAGGCAATGCGTTCCTTAGGAGCAATCCTGGTAGATGACAAAACTTACAGTTCATTTGCTAAAGCTGATATAGATGCATTAACTATAAAATTTAAGGGCAAATCGGCAGAAACGCTTATAGCTTCTATTCCATCAAGTTATACCATACCCAACACTCCTCCAATAGTAAATCAGGGACAGGAAGGTTCATGCGTTGCATTTGCTACAGCTTATGCTGCTGCAAGTATTCTGGAATATAATTTTAAAGGGATAACAACCCCAAGAAGCCCTGAGTACGTATATAATCAGATAAAGATAAATGGCTGCGCTAATGGAACTTATGCATCCAGTGGATTAAATTTAATAAAAGATCAGGGAGTTTGCAGCTGGGATGAAATGCCCTACACAGATGTAGAGTGCTCTACACAGCCCAATGCAACACAAAAAAGTGCAGCAAGTACTCATAAATTTACAACCTGGGCTACTGTAGATAAGACCAATATCACCAATGTAAAGACACTTTTAAGCATGAATTTACCAATAATTATTACGGTGACGGTAGATGGAAGCTTTGATAGTTTAAGCTCGGCAAACAATTGGATATGGAAAAGTCATTCTGGTGCTGTAAGAGGAGGACATGCCATTTGTGTAGTGGGTTATGACGATGCTAAACAAGCTTTTAAAGTACAAAATTCCTGGGGTACCACATGGGGAAACAATGGATTTTTCTGGATAGACTATGCATTTTTTGCCAAGGCTAGAAAAGGAGCTATAAATGAATCTTATGTAGCCTATATTCAATAAAAATTAACTTTGAGTAAGTCTCCTATGTTTGTATTGTCAGATATAGGAGACAGTCTCATTTTTATACTTTTAAAACCTGATCATTTATTTTTTACAAATAATAACAACACTGGTAAAATCAGATTAATATTGTCAATAAAAAAACGTATGCCATTCCTGACATACGTTTTTATGATATTACATTGCTGAAGCGGTTATTTCCAGCCTCCGCCCAAAGCCTGATAGAGCTCTACGGCTGCTTTCATTTTACTGTATCTTGCATTGGAAATGTTAAGTTCTGCATTCAATGAATTCACATTTGCATTCAATACCTCAAGATAGTTCGCCATTCCATAGTTCACTAATTCCTGGGAATAGTCAACCGATTTTTTGTAGGCATCAAGTTCTTTTTGTTTCAATTCAATAAATGAATCCTGAACAGAGAAAACCCTGATGGCATCCGAAACTTCTTTTCCGGCAGTCAAAACTGTTTTTCTGAAGTTAAGGTAAGCCGTTTCCTGATTGGCAAGACTTACGTCATAGTTGGTCTGGATCTGTCTTTTATTTAAAATCGGCTGGGCCAGTCCTGCCACTACATTCGCAAATAAAGAGTTTACACTGAATAAGTGGTCAATATCCACAGACTGCAATCCGCCGCTTCCTGTCAGTTTTAAAGTAGGATAAAACTGAGCTTTGGCAGCATTCGTCAGTTGGAAAGCATTCATTAAGTTAAACTCTGCTCTCATTACATCCGGGCGGTTGGCCAGAAGCTGAGTCGGGTAACCCAGTTTTAAATCGATCGGGAGTTTTTGCCCTTCCAATGTAGATCTTTCTATAGAATGAGAAGGCTCTCCCATCAAAAGGCTCATTGTATTTTCGAGCAGCTGGATCTGTGTATCAATATCAATCAGTAATGATTTGGCATTGAAAACAAGCGCTTCGCTTTGCTGAACTGCTACTTCAGTAAGAGACCCGGAAGCTTTTAAAGCTTTTGTGGCTTCAAGATTTTTCTCCCTTACAGCAATTGTTTCCGTGATAATTCTTTTCTGGGCATCAAAAGTCAGCAACTGATAATACGCAGAAGCAATGGAAGACACCAAGCTGCTTTTAACGGCTTTATGAGCGGCAACAGTTCCTAAATAAGTCGCAAGCTGGGCTTTTTCCTGTGCTTTCAATTTGCCCCAGATATCAGCTTCCCATCCGATACTTGCCGTAATGTCAAACTGGTTTACATAACGTCTTTCTCCGATGATCTGTCCAAACTGGGTATTGATAGACTGGGTCTGAAATGTATAGTTGGGTCCGATAGAAAGCGTCGGCTGATACGCTGCCTTACTCTGTTTAAGATAGGCTTCCGCAGAATTAATACTTTCCAAAGCAATTCTGATATCAAGATTGTTTTCCAGTGCCTTGGAAATATGCCCCTGCAATATCGGATCAGTGAATATTTCTTTCCATGAAATATCTGCAATATTCGTGCTGTCCGAAGGAAGCATGTCTGTACGAAAAAGCTTTTCGTCTACAACATTTTTCGGTCTTTCATATTCTTTTCTCGCCATACAGGATGAGATGGCTCCGAGTATGAAAACTGAAAAAGTGATCCCTTTTATGATGTTTAATAAACTCTTCATTATTTTTAATTAGAAGTTAGAGTTTAGAAGTTAGAAGTTAGTTTTTAGACTTATCTCTAATTGCTAACTTCTAATTTCTTAAATCTTAATTTTATTCTGCTAAATTGATATCTTCTTTTTTGATAGGTTTGATTTTTTCCTGCAGTGTTTCAAAAATCACATACAGAACCGGAATTACAAATAATCCCAAAACAGTTCCTATCAATAGTCCGATGGCCGCTCCCGTAGCGATAGATCTGTTACCTACTGCTCCGATTCCGCTTGCCAGTACCAACGGCAATAAACCGAAAATAAAGGCGAATGAGGTCATCAGAATAGGTCTTACCCTGGCTTTCGCTGCATTAATGGCCGACATCACAATCGTTTCTCCATGATGCCTTCTCTGGACAGCGAATTCAACAATAAGGATTGCGTTTTTCGCCAGTAGTCCCACGAGCATGATCAGGGCAATCTGGAAGTAAATATTATTTTCAAGTCCCATGATCTTCTGGCCGAAATAAGCTCCCATTACCCCAAGAGGAAGAGAAATAATAACAATCAGCGGAAGGATATAACTTTCATACTGTGCGGAAAGGATAAAGTAAACAAAGATCAAACTCAGTCCAAAAATCAAAAGCGTTTGAGATCCTGAATTTAATTCTTCTCTCGTTAACCCGGTAAATTCTACGGCATAGTTTTGATTCAGGGTTTCATCTGCCACCTGCTGCACCGCAGCAATGGCATCCCCAGAACTGTATCCGTCAGAGTTTGCTCCCGTTACCTTCACTGAAGTAAAGAGGTTGTAACGGCTTACGGATTGTGGTCCGTATGCTTTTGTCAATGTTACAAACTGTGAAATCGGAGTCATGATCCCTGATCCTGTTCTCACATAAAGCTGATTCAGGTTTTCAATATTCTTTCTGTTTTCAGGAAGAGCCTGAACCATCACTCTGAACTGCTTTCCATACTTGGTAAAGTCTGCAGTATAAATACCTCCGATATACCCCTGCATTGTAGCCAGAATTTCATTGACAGAAACTCCAAGCTGTTTGCTCAGAGGAACATTAATTTCCATCTGATACTGAGGATATTTGGTATTGAATGAAGTCTGTGCAAACTGAATTTCCGGTCTCTGCATCAGCTTACCGATGAATTCATTGGTTTTAGCATCCAGATCGGCATATTCTCCACCTGATTTATCAAGCAATACCATTTCAAAACCTGCACTGTTACCAAATCCCGGTACACTTGGCGGTTGGAAGAATACTACTTTAGCGTCAGGAACAGATCCTACAATTCCGAATAGTTTTTTGGTGATATCTTCAGAAGTCTGTCCGTCTTTTTTTCTTTCTTCGAATGGTTTCAGTTTAACAAAGGCAAGACCGTTGTTACTTCCGTTTCCGGACAAGAACCCTCTACCTGTTGAAATCGTTACGTTCTGTACGCCCGGAACTTTCAATGCTTTAGCCTGAAGAGTTTTCAATGCGTTGTAAGTTCTTTCCATAGAAGCTCCCGGAGGAAGCTGAACATCGGTAAAAATAATCCCTCTGTCTTCTGTAGGTACAAACCCTTTCTTCATGCTGCTGCTTGCCCAGAACAGAATACCTCCGGTAACAGCAAAAATTATCAGGGTTACCCATTTATGTCTCAACAGGAATACAAATCCTCTTCCGTAACGTTCAGTAGTTGTTTTAAAAGCAATATTAAACTTATAGAAAAACTTCTGTAACAGGTTCAGATTTTTATATTCTGCATGATGCGCTTCGTGAGGTTTTAAGAATAATGAACATAAAACCGGACTCAGGGTCAATGCATTAATCGCAGAAATGATGATGGCTATAATCAGCGTAATACCAAACTGCTGATAGAATACCCCTGTAGGACCTGTAATGAACGTCACCGGAATAAATACAGCTGCCATTACCAAAGTAATCGAAATAATAGCCCCTGTGATCTCATCCATTGCCTCTACGGTCGCTTTTTTAGCATCAGAAATACCATGTTCCATCTTGGCATGAACGGCCTCGACGACGACGATGGCATCATCCACTACAATACCAATGGCCAGTACCAATGCAAATAAAGTCAAGAGGTTCAATGAATATCCGAAGAGATTCAGGAAGAAGAATGCCCCCACAATAGATACCGGAACCGCGATAGCCGGGATCAGCGTAGACCTGAAGTCCTGAAGGAAAATATATACTACGATAAATACCAGAATGAAGGCTTCAATAAGGGTATGAACCACCTTTTCAATAGAAGCTTCCAGAAATTCGTTGGTATCGAAGTTAAATGTATACTTGATTCCCTGCGGGAAAGTTCCTTCAGCCGATTTCAGATAGGCTTTGATATTTTTAATAATCTCCTGTGCGTTGGATCCCGGAGTCTGGAAGATCCCCATACTGATGGAAGGATTGTTTCCGTTCTCCCCGATTCCTGTGTAAGACTGTCCTGCCAGTTCCACTTTGGCAACGTCTTTCAGCATCAGGTTTTGTCCGTTTGCAAGAGATTTGATGATGATATTATCGTACTGTTCCTTATCGTTGAATTTTCCTACGTATTTGATGATATATTCAAAAGAACTACCGCTGTTCTGGCCGATAGAACCTGCTGCTGCTTCTCTACTCTGCTCATTGATGGCATTGGTAACGTCGGTAGGAGTTACACTGTAGGCAGCCATTTTTGCAGGATCAAGCCAGATTCTCATCGAGTAGTTTTTACCCCCGAAAACGTTCGCATCTCCAACACCATTTACCCTTTTCAGGTTAGGAATAATATTGATATTCAAAAAGTTCTGAAGGTATACGTCATCCAGGTCTTTATTTTCAGAATAGAAGGACATATACATCAGGGCACTGGTCTGCTGCTTCTGGGTTACTACCCCTGAACGCGTTACTTCGGCAGGTAAAAGCGGCGTAGCTCTCGCTACACGGTTCTGTACGTTTACCGCTGCAATATCCGGATCTATTCCCTGTTTGAAGAAAACCTGGATCTGGGCAGAACCGTCGTTTCCGGCACTGGAAGTGATATAATCCATACCTTCCACCCCATTGATCTGTTCTTCCAAAGGTACTACTACACTTTTCATTACCGTCTCGGCATTGGCTCCCGTATAGTTTGCGGAGACACTTACCGTAGGCGGCGCAATGTCCGGATACTGTGTAACCGGTAACGAGATCAGTCCCAGCACACCGAGAATCACAATCAGGATTGAGATTACGGTGGATAAAACCGGTCTGTTAATAAAGTTTTTTATCATTAGAATTTCGGTTTTATTGATTGAACAAGACTATCCATTTTAATTGGCTGCGGTTTCACGGCTGTTCCCGGTTTCAGACCTCCGATACCAGCTGCAATAACTCTTTCACCTTTATTAACTCCGGATTTGATAAGAGCCATATTGTCGATTCTGTCGATAACATTCACAACAACGTTTCTGGCAGTATCTCCTTTTTCTACTTTGTAAACGTAAACAATACCCTGCTGCTCATAAGTAGCACTTTCAGGTACTACAAGTACATTGTCATAATGCTGAGGGAACCTGATCGTTCCACTGTTCCCATTACTTAATAATTTCTGGGCATTCGAGAAAGCAACTCTGAACTGAATGGTTCCGGTTGTAGGATCAATCTGGCCGGTAATGGCTTCAATTCTCCCTTTTTCAGGATAAAGACTTCCGTTGGCTAACTGAAGTTCAACCATAGGTAAGTTTTTGATTTTCTCAGGCATAGAAGCTCCCGGAGATTTTTCAAGGAAATCAAAATATTCTTTTTCATTCATGGCAAAGTAAGCATAGATCTCAGAGGTATCAGAAATCGTTGTCAGAGGAGTCTGATCAGACGGCCCTACCAAACTTCCTACTTTCAATGGCAGTCTTCCGATTACCCCTGAAATAGGAGCACGGATAATAGAATATTCGATGTTGGCTTCTACTCCTTTATAGTTGGCTTCTGCCTGTCTTTTAGCAGCATTGGCCTGCTGAAGCTGTGCCTGTGCCTGTGACAGCTGAGCCTGAGCGGTCTGTAACTGTACGTTACTGATGATATTTTTCTGAACCAGTGGTTTAAGTTTGTTGACTTCAACCTGAGCTGCATTTACAGAAGCCTGCGCTGCGGCAACGCTTGATGCTGCAGCACCGATTCCTGCTTTGGAAGCAGCTGCATTTTCGGTCAGGATATTGGTTTCCAGACGAAACAATGGCTGTCCTTTTGTAACATATTGTCCTTCATCTACCAATACCTGGGTAATATATCCCTGTATTTTTGCACGTACATCATTGTTTACTCTACCCTGGATGGTAGCCGGAAACGTCTGATAACCCACTATATTTTTTGACTCCACTGAGATAACAGGATATGGCTTGGCACCATCCTGTTTCGGAGCTTCTTTTTTGCAGGCAGTCAGTGAAAGCGCTGCAATGGAAAGTATAACTAGCTTATTATTCATTTTATAGTTTATTAAGAGATTCCTGAATATTTTCTATGTTTTTATTTAAGAGTGCTTTGTAAACTTCTATTCTTTCGTTGTATCCATCGTCTTTACTTTTTTTAAAATTGTTTAAATCATCTAATAGTCTTAGTTCGTCCTGCATTTTCTGGACAATTTTCTCGAATCGTATTTTTTTGTATTCATCATTGATGAAAAAATACCGTTTCCGCTCATCCATTTTGTTATGGTCTACGATAAGCTGAGCATTCAGTAGTAATGAAATACTGGTGGAAACAGAACTTTTGCTCGCGGAGAGCACTTCAACGAACTCGTCAAAAGTAATTCCTACTTTCTCATAGTCAAAAAGAAGGTAGGAATAAATTTTTGATGCTAAAGGAGGTAAGCTGAACACAGTACCATAAAATTTTACGGCATCCTGAAAAATTTTTTCATCAATTTCTATACTTTGGTGCATAATATAAAAATTTGAACAAAAGTAGAAATTAGTTCAGAACCAAACGAACAAACCCGATAGAGTTTATAAATACTGGACGTTTTAAAAATTCAATGAAAGTTGATTTAACTTTTTGCCTAAATTATAATCTTCTCAAAAGCTTTCCTCATCCCGTCTCTTAAAAGAACCTCTCCACAATAGGAATACCCTCTGCCTTCAAGAATTTTCAGCATGGCGATATTATCATGGTTGGTATCTACTTTAATACTCTGAATTCCATGAGATTTGGTAAAATATTCAATCTGATCAAAAAGTTTCTTTACCATTCCCTGTCCGGCAAATTTTTCATCTACGGCCACTCTGTGAACCACAACAAATTCACCGTCACTTAGCCATGCTCCTTCAATGGTACTGTAAGCCGGTTCATCATTCAAAATCAGGGCTGCATATACTGCAATTTCTCCGTCTACGGTCAATACATGCCCGAATCCTTTCGCAATATCACTTTCTACCGTTCCTAGATTAGGGTATCCGTTCTGCCATTGGGTGCTTCCGTCCTGTCTTCTTCTTTCAATGGATTGCTGGATGATTTTCCAAATAATGTTTCTGTCTTCAATTTCCGCTTGTCTTAGTTTAATCTCTGGATTCATGTTATAAAATTTGATTAAAAGATTGAATGATTTAAGAATTTAAAATCAGAATTGCTGCTTTCCGTTCAATCTTTGAAATATTTATTTTTTGATGGGTTGCAATTAAAAAACCGAAAATTAATTAAAATTAATTTTCGGTTCGAAGTAGTAAAATTTAAAATTATGAAATTGTTTATTGATTTTCACTTTGTTGAAGGTAAGCATCAATAATTTCAAATGCTTTGGATTCATCTTCCAGATCTACCATTACCTTCAGCGAAGTGGCTGTTGGCGTTGTAGTAAATGTAAGATAGTTATTTTCAACCGTGTTTGTAATCTGTGCGTCATCCAATTTAGATTTAACCAACTGAATTTCTGAAGGGTTATCACTTTCATAAACTGATACTCTCGTACTTCTTTCCATATTCTAATTGTTTGAGTATCTAAATATACAATGTTTTTTTTAAAATTACAAATTCCGGATTTTAAATTTTATTAATATTGTTTTCAATTTTGTCTAAAGCAAGCTGGATTTCTTCTTTAGTAACATTCAAATGAGGTCTGAAACGAAGAGACTGATCCCCGCAAGGAAGAATAATCAATCCGTCATTGAAAAGCTCATTCATCAGGTGGTTTCTCTGTTCTGCAGTTGGCAGATCGATCGCACACATAAGCCCTCTTCCTCTTGCATTTGAAATTTTCTCAGGATATTTTTCTGCCAGAGCTTTTAAGCTTTCCAGTAAGAAATCTCCCACTACTCTTGCATTTTCTACAAGATTTTCTTTTTCGATCACCTCCATTACCAGCTGGAAACGAAGCATATCAATAAAGTTTCCTCCGAATGTTGAGTTGATTCTTGAACTTTCCCTGAAAACATTGTTTGGAACCTGATCAAATTTTTCCTTATTAGCCAGCACACCACAAACCTGAGCTTTTTTCCCGAAAGAAATAATGTCCGGTTTTGCTGTAAAATGCTGGAATGCCCACATTTTCCCTGTAATGGCAATTCCCGTCTGAACTTCATCAAAAATAAGTAAGATTTCGTTATCATCACAGATTCTTCTTAATCCCAGCAGGAATTCGTCTCTGAAATGATTGTCACCGCCTTCAGCCTGAATAGGTTCGATGATGATACACGCCACTTTATCGGGGTTCATCAAAATAGCCTCTTCAATCTGAAGTAAAGCAAGGTTTTCGTTTTTGATAGTTTCTTCAAGGTTTTCTTCTGTAATCGGGAACTTTAATTTGGGATTTAAAATTCTCGGCCAGTTGAACATCGGGAAATATTGGTATTTTCTCGGATCAGCAGTGTTTGTTAAACTTAAAGTATAACCACTTCTTCCGTGGAAAGCCTGTTTGAAATGAATACAGATTCCTGCTTCAGTGTCTAATCCTTTTGCAAAGTTTTTGCGGGTTTTCCAGTCGAAGCATGCTTTCATTGCATTTTCAACGCCCATCGTTCCGCCTTCGATAAAGAAAGCATATTGTAATTCTTCAGGGATAACCACTCTTTCGAATACTTCAAGGAAGTGAGCGTACTCTTCTGAGTAAACATCCGCAAGAGTAGGTTTATTAACAGCCATTCTTCCTAACCATTCTGATCTTTCAACAAGATAAGGGTGGTTGTATCCGATGGATGCAGATGCAAACATAGAGAACATATCCAGGTATTCTCTGTCTGTCAGTTTATCATAAAGCCATGATCCGTGTGACTTTTCAATATCCATCACAAAATCGAAACCGTCTGCCAACACATGTTTTCCTACTGTTTCTTTTACTTTATTTGCTTTTATATCTAATGTGTGTTCCATAATAAATTGTAGTGTGATTTAATAAATGAACGATTAAATGATCCAAAAATGAAGCCTTTAATCATTCAGGTTATTAAGTTTTATGTTTTTTGAGTGCTTTAAGTAAAGCTTTTATAAATCAAATTTAATTCCCTGTGCTAAAGGAAGTTGTGCGGTGTAATTGATAGTATTGGTTTGTCTTCTCATATAATACTTCCAGGCATCAGATCCTGACTCTCTTCCACCACCGGTTTCTTTTTCACCACCGAAAGCTCCACCAATTTCAGCACCGGATGTTCCGATATTGACGTTGGCAATTCCACAGTCTGAACCAGCGTGAGAAAGGAACAATTCTGCCTCTCTTAGATTCTGGGTCATGATTGCAGAAGACAATCCCTGAGGAACATCATTCTGAATAGCGATCGCTTCTTCTAATGTTTTGTATTTGATCAGATATAGGATTGGTGCAAAAGTTTCGTGCTGAACAATTTCATAAGAGTTTTTCACTTCAGCCACACAAGGTTTCACATAGCATCCGGATTCGTAATCTTTACCAGATAAAACTCCGCCTTCAACAACGAACTTTCCACCTTCTTTTTTACATTTTTTGATGGCTTCTTCGTATTGGTTTACAGCATCAGTATCAATAAGCGGTCCTACATGGTTTTTCTCATCCAATGGATTTCCGATTTTCAACTGGCCATAAGCTTTTGCCAATCTTGTTTTCACTTCATCATACACACTTTCGTGGATAATCAGTCTTCTTGTCGAAGTACATCTCTGGCCTGCAGTTCCTACAGCTCCGAAAACAGCTCCGATAATTGACATATCAATATCAGCTTCTTTTGTAATAATGATCGCATTGTTTCCACCCAATTCAAGGATAGACTTTCCGAATCTTTCAGCTACTTTAGAAGAAACCATTCTTCCAACTCTTGTAGATCCAGTGAAAGATACCAGCGCTACTCTTTTATCATCTACCAGTTTCTGCCCGATTTCGTGGTCCGATACCAATACACTTGAAATTCCTTCAGGAAGATTATTTTCCTTCAAAACTTCCATCATGATATTCTGGCATGCAATAGCACAAAGCGGTGTTTTCTCAGATGGCTTCCAAATGGTAACGTTACCACAGATCCATGCTAATGCAGTGTTCCAGGACCATACGGCTACCGGGAAGTTGAATGCGGTGATAATCCCAACAACTCCCAGCGGATGGTATTGCTCATACATTCTGTGTCCAGGTCTTTCAGAGTGCATAGTGTACCCCTGAAGCTGTCTTGAAAGTCCAACTGCAAAGTCACAGATATCGATCATCTCCTGAACTTCTCCAAGACCTTCCTGTAATGATTTACCCATTTCATAAGAAACAAGTTTACCCAGGTCGTCTTTATATTCTCTTAATTTTAAGCCCAGCTGTCTTACCATCTCTCCTCTTTTGGGAGCCGGAATCAGCCTGAATTCATGAAATGCCTTTTGAGCAGTTTCAATTACTTTGTCATAATCACTTTCTCCGGAAGTTTTTACTTTAGCAATCAACTTTCCGTCCACAGGAGAAATGCTTTCTATCACTTTTCCTGATGCGAAATATTTTCCGCCCACTGAAGTCCCTTTGTTCTCTTCTTTAATCCCAAGATTTCTGAGTGTTTTTTCGATTCCGAAATCTTTTACTTTTTTTGACATAAAATCTTACTTTTCGTTCTCTCTAAAGATAAAAATATTATGTGAACCTCAAAACTTTAATTTTTAATAGGCTTTTTATTTGGACTAATTATAAACATGCTTATCTTTGTAAAGTAATCATTTTGATAATCACCAATGGAAAATTCACAGGAAAACAACTCAAAGCTTAAAAAGTGGTTCAAGCGTGTGGGATGGGCAGGATTAGCTTTCTTTACCATTAAAGGCTTGATTTGGCTCGTCATATTCTACGTTGGAGCAGATAGTCTTCAAAGTTGTATACAATAAAAAAGCAGAGAAAATTTCTCTGCTTTCTTTTTTGGTATAAGATTAACTGAATTGTTATTTTTTTATTGAAAAGCTAAAAAAGAAGGTCTTTTTTATATTTTCTGTAATTTTAGAAAAGGGGGATATCATCATTTTTTGTGGGTATACTTCCCCAAAATATTATCATTCCTTCTCTATTCTTTCCTTTCATTTACTCTTTTTTCTTTCTCCCTGCGTTAACAAGACTCTGATGCAGCAGGTATTCTATCTGTCCGTTTACACTTCTGAATTCATCATTGGCCCACTTTTCAAGGAGTTTATAAGTAGACTCGTCTATTCTTATCACAAAGGATTTTTTGCCTTTGCTTTCTGAAGAGTTCTGAGCTTTTTCTGATTTCATTTTTTTAATTCTCTAACATTATTTACAGTTGCTGTCAGTATAGAAACTGTCTGTACCAAAAGCCCACTGTTAAATTTCTTAATTGTAAAGTGTTCCTGCATTTAGGATAGGTGTTGCCGCTTTTTCACCGCAAAGAACCACCATTAAATTGCTTACCATCGCCGCTTTTCTTTCATCATCCAGTTCAACGATATTATCTTCAGAAAGCTTTTTCAGGGCAAGGTCTACCATTCCTACCGCTCCTTCCACAATCTTGGTTCTTGCAGCAACAATCGCAGTAGCCTGCTGTCTCTGAAGCATTGCTCCCGCAATTTCTGAAGCATAAGCCAAATGGGTAATTCTCGCTTCCTGGATAATGATTCCTGCCGGTGCCAGTCTTTCTAATAATTCCTGCTCGAGAATTTTGTTGACCTGATCCCCACCGTCCCTTAAGGTAATGTTCGCATGTTCATCTTCAAGGTTATCATAAGGAAAGCTTACCGCAAGGTGTCTTACTGCGGCCTCACTCTGCATTCTTACATAATCCGTATATCTTTCTACTTCATAAGCTGCTTTGTAAGTATCTCCTACTTTCCATACAATTACGGCTGCAATTTCAATAGGATTCCCCATCTTATCATTTACTTTTAAAGTCTGCCCCTGAAGGTTTTCGGAACGAAGACTTATTTTCTGTGATGAATAAAGCGGGTTGATAAAGAAAAGTCCGTTTTCTTTTACCGTTCCAACATACTTTCCAAAAAAGTTAAGCACTCTTGAGTGGTTAGGCTGAATAATCATTAATCCTTTTAAGAAAAAGCATGATATCAGAAAACACAGCATAGCGAGCGCAACAAAAGTTATATTCTGGTCTACTCCGGTAATAAAAAAGTAGACAGCTGCGATAAACAAAGCCAGGCAAATAACCAATGTAAGATAGCCGGACATAGGTTTTAAGATTTTTTCCATGATTGAATTTTAATTTGATATTATTTTGATATCATAAAGATAGTGATGAATTATGAATTATGAATTATAAATTTTGATTTTTTTGAGGTACGAGTTTCGGGATCCGGGAATTTTTAACTAATGCAAAGTTCGGAAGTTTAATTTATTAGGATGTCTTATATTTTTGTTCGCAAAGCCAATTCGTTTAGCTAAGACCGCTAGTTCTTTGCTGAGTGAAACGCCTTTGAGAGCAATATTTAGTATCCCAAAATCATTGCGATCCTTAGCGTTAAAACAGCTGACCCTAATGCTAAAAACAATAGAAATAAAAAAATCCCGGAAAGTGAATTCCGGGATTTTAATTTATAGTTTCAGTATTTTATTTCTTTGTTAAAGCTTTAAACTTGATATAAGAAACAGCTGATAAAATAATCATTGTTGAGATTCCGATGTATACCCAGGCTGGTACAGGTACCGGATCTCCCGCTGCGTATGAGTGAAGTCCGCTTAAGTAATAGTTTACTCCAAAATAGGTCATTACCATTGAGCAGAATGCAAACATTGTTGCTACGTGGAATGCCCATCTGCTTCTCAATCCCGGTACTAATCGCATGTGCAGTACAAATGCATATACCATGATAGAGATGAAAGCCCATGTTTCTTTCGGATCCCAGCTCCAGTATCTTCCCCATGATTCGTTCGCCCAGATTCCTCCTAAGAAGTTTCCTACTGTTAAAGCAAATAATCCGATGGTTAATGACATTTCAGAAACAATTACCAGTTCCTTCAATGTCGTATCGTGGTGAATTTTATACGTTTCTTTATTAGAGATAATATAGAATACCAATGAGATTACAGCAATAATCATGGAGAGCGCGAAGAATCCGTAACTTGATGTAATAATAGCTACGTGAACAATTAACCAGTAAGATTTCAATACCGGAACAAGTGGTGTAATCTGCGGATCAAGAGCTGAACCTCCATGGGCAAATCCCATCATGATAACAGCTACCATAAATCCTGCTGCAGGAATCAATGCATTGGCATTTCTGTACAGGATTAAACCTGCCGTAATACCTACCCAGGAGATAAAGATAATTGCTTCGTATCCGTTACTCCAAGGAGCGTGTCCTGAGATATACCATCTTGCAACAAGTCCTAAGAAATGACACAGATATCCAATTAAACCAATCGCAATGATTACTTTAATTGCTTTATTTAATACTTTATTTGATTTGAATAATTCAACAAAACCTAAGATCAGAAGAAGACCACCGATAAGCGTGTAGAAGATCAATAATTTGAAGTTAATATCTACTTTATTCATAAATACTTCAAGATCTACTTTGGATTTAGCAGGAACAACTGCTTTACCCCATTTCTGCTGATAGTCTGAAAGCTTTTTCAATTCTGCATCTGCTTTGCTCCAGTCACCGGTTTTTTGTGCCGTAAGCGCTTCTGCAAAATAAGGTCCCATTACCTGCTGAGATTCCATATCCGGTTCGAATTTCTGATCTAACCATGAATGCCAAGTGTGATTAGCATCATTTTTCACAGGAACAATTCTCATAAACTGACCGCTGAAAAACTCATTGAAGATCTGTACTCTTTCGTTTACAGCAATTACTTCTTTATCATAATTTGTTTGTTCAGCCGGTTTCTTACGGAACGCGGTGTTGTAATCATGCTCAAGAATATAAGTAAGATTACCGTTTGCATCTGCAGGGAAAAGGTTCATCAATGAAGTATAACCATCTTCATCTGCTTTTGTTTTATTCTTCAGCTCATCACCTCCTTTAGTTCCTACTTTAATAATCGGAACCATTGTCCAGCTCGGAGTATCTGTATTGATAGAAAGGAACCATTGGTTGGCTGTAAGAGATTTTCCGTCTGTTCCTTTAAATTCGTCTTTCTTGTATAATTTTCTTAAAATATCGATTGCTTCTGTATTGATAGGAACAATTCTTCCTTCAAAGTTCTGAACCAAAAGATATCCGAATTTATCAGCGTGTTCTTTACTGATTTTGTTTCTTGCAATGATCTCGTCCGGAGAAATAGTTCTCATTTTTCCCATTGGAGTTGCCAGAGAGTTCTGCTTTGGAGCAGCGCCATCAAGCGGCTGGGCAGACGGTGCCGGAGCATGGGAATGATTGTCTCCTTCAACATGAATATGTTCTCTGCTTCCGTCGGTAGTTCCGTGAGTTTCGATTTTTTGTGCATGTAAACCTAAACTTAAGAACAATAAAAGGATACCTGCTGCTTTCTTTTTATTCACGTCAGCCAGCATTTTATTTAATTTCCAGAAATGAGTTCCTTTCCAGAAGAAAATGACAAACATTCCAAGGAATAAAAGTCCGTATCCGATGTAAGAAATCAAAGTTCCCCAGTAATCGTGGTTTACAGAAAGAACGGTTCCCATTCTGTCCGGATCAAAACTCGACTGGAAGAAACGGTATCCTTTATGGTTAAGAACGTGGTTCATATAGATTTTATAAGGAGTTTCTTTACCTTCGTCAATGATTTTTACGTGGCTTTCATAAGCACTTGGAGATGAACTTCCCGGATATGTTTCCATCACGAAATCATCCAGTTTCAATGCGAAAGGCGTGTTGTATACTTTAGGTCCGAAACCTACCATGATGTTTAAACCGTCCATAGTAACCTGCTTGTAAGCATTCGGGTTTCCTTTTTCAACCGAAAGGTCTACAATTTGTTTTGTTTTTGGTCCCTGAAGCTCAATCTGAAGCATATCAGGAACATTAGCATCTTTCTTTCTGTCGCCTTCAATAGCCATCAGTCTTCCTTTTTTAAGACCTTCAGGTACTACCAGCTTCAGCTCGTTGATGGTATATAAACTTCTTAATGCCAAAGGCTGAAACGCATCTTTCACTGTAGTTCCTGTTGCTTGTGTAGCCATGGTCATATAGCTGGCATCTACAGGAGTTTTGATGAATAATTTTCCGCCTTCATTTTTAAATTCAACAGCACCTTCAATCGCTCTGTTGAATGTCACCAAAGTACCGTTGATGGATTTTGTTTCTCCCGGTTTGATGTAAATATTCTGTCTTCCAGTATTTCCGGTAGAAACCAGATGAAGATACTCAGCACCATTTGGCTCAGCTACAAGGCTGTCTTTTTTTCTTTGGATGTATTCCTTGGCAAACACTTTCACTTCTTTTCCGTGGAAGTCATAAGTTGCTTTGAAATCTTTGTGTAACGGAGACATCAGATAAGGAACATCCTGATAATTCAGTACATCACCCTTTTCTTCGATCTGAATTTTAAAGAAATTTTTATCGGTTACGATTTCGTTGGACGTTTCACCTTCTCTGATGTGCATTGTTCCTTCAAAACTGATGTATCTGGTGATGGCACCACCGATAAAAATAAAAACAAAGGCAAGGTGGAAAACAAGAACCGGCCACTTATCTTTTTTCCACAGTCTGTATCTTCCGATATTTCCTATGAAATTGAGAATCAGTAAGACCATGATCAGTTCGAACCATTTAGCCTCATAAATTAATGCTTTTGCTGTAGGAGTTCCGTAGTCGTTTTCTAAGAACGTTGCATAAGCCATCGCGAATGCGTACACCAGCAACAATACAGCCATTGTCCTGGTTGAGATAAGAATATCTTGGAGCTTCTTCATGATTTATTGTACTTGACATGCAAAAATAAGCATGATAAACCACAAAGAGCTTAAAAAAAGCTGTTTTTTATCACTTTGGCCTTGGTTTTGCTTATTTTGAAACGTTCTTAATAAGCCCCAGAAACATTAAGAAAAATTCAATTTTTAAAAATGTAAATATCTGGATTTATATTGCCTATCCGACTGATTGAGAAACTCTATAACCAATTCCATATTCTCAACATAATCAACTCATATAAAACATTTTACGTATCCAAAGTATGATTCACCTCCATTTTTAATTTCAGCTTATTGATTAAAGTATCAATTCCGGTGAATGATCCATCCATTTTCTTAGCTTTTAAAAACAAATCCATTGCTTCCTGATACTCCATTTTTTTCATATGGTAAATTCCTAAATTTTTATAGGCATCAGCATTTTGCGAATCAAGCTTTAATGAATCTTCAATATCTTTACGTCCTTCTTCACAAAGGTTTAATTTAATTTTTGCCAGTCCGCGGTTATTATAGGAATATGAAAACTTTTTATCCACTGAAATAGCTTTGTTTAATAAAGGGATAGACTCTTCGTATTTTTCGAGGAGAATTAGTGTATACCCTTTATTATTTAAAGCAAATTTGTTGTCCGGATTTATTTTTAAGGCTTTATCATAATATTCAAGAGATTCTTCCAACGATCCTGTTTCAGTAAAGGTCAATGCAAAATTCGTCCAGTCATCCGTAGTCATGGAAGAATTATTTTCTTTGAATGTAATGGCTGTCTCTTTTGCTTTTTCAAAGTTCTTAGCATTAATATGAGATACTATTGCCATCCTGTAGATATCAAGATCTTTTGATTCCTGCAGTAAACTGTCAAAGATTGATGCCGCTTCACAATACTTCTTTTCGTTAAATTTATAGATTCCTTCTGTATATTCTTTAGGCAGTTTTTTCTGACGGATAAGATTGACAATAGCTTTTCCATCGTTAAATATTAATCTTCCATCACTCATATAAATAGGTTTGTGGCTCGGAAAAATATTGATCAAAAAATCAATTGCTGAAGAAACCATTAAGATGATGAAAAACAAAGTAAGAAATTGAGTATTTGAAATGATTAAATAAGAGAGTAAAGCCAGTAATAATGATGCAGCCGGCCCTCCAAATACATATAAAATATGCTTATTGACAGAAAATCTTTTTTCTTCACTTTCACAGAGTCCTCTTCCCCATTTAAGGGGATTTTAAAAAAAAAAAAAGAAAAATCTTTGAAATTGATGAGAAAACTGTTATCCTTATCTCCGTAAGAACCCATAAAGACATGTACTTTCTTTCTTGTCACCAGCCAGGCGGTAACGGCATGCCCCATTTCATGAAAAAAGACTGTTAAAGGTCTGATCAATATTAAAAAGATGAAAATAAAAATTCCGGGGACACCAAAAAATTCCATTAAAAAGTCTTCAATCGGTTATTAATTATCATTCTTTATCCTAATCGGATACAAATCCTGATATGATAAAGAAAACTGTTGCAATATACTTATTTTTCCAATGACATTTTCCTCCTGATTTTGCTTAAAAACTCATGGGTAATTCCCAGATAGGATGCTACCTGCTGCTGGGTAATCCGTTGTTCCAATCCAGGATACTTTTCAAGGAATTCAAGATATCGTTTGTCTGCTGTTTTGCCCGTTAAGGAAAGAATTCTTCTCTGCAACGCTACCGAAGATTTCTGGTTCATGATTCTGAAAAGCTTTTCTATCTGCGGCATTGTTTTATACAGATTTTCTTTATCTTTTCTAGAAATCATCAAAACTTCACTGTCTTCAAGGGCTTCAATATTGAGAATACTGGGAACGGTATTGATGAGGCTGTCAATATCAGTAATCCACCAGCCTTCAACCGCAAAATATAAGGTTTGCTCCAATCCGTTTTCATTGAGATAATAGATTTTAAAACACCCGTTCAGAACAAATCCTTCAAAGAAACAATAATCTCCTTCTTTGAGCACCACTTCTTTCTTTTTAAATGTTTTGCGTTCAAAAGGCTTTGCAAACTTTTGAAAATCCTCTTCTGGAAGATTGATATATTGACTGATATTTTTAAAAAGTAAATCGGACATCGGATTATTTAAGCAAAATAAAGGTATCAAAATTATTGGCACCTTTATCAAATTAAGTTATGTTAAGCTGTTTTTATATTAAGCAAATGATCTTTTTAAATAAGTTTATTAGAAATCTTCGGTATTTGCTAAATAAAAAATATTAGAAAACGCAATGGCGCCAAGATTTTTTTGAAATATCAGCAGTTTTTAAGGCGCAAGGATTTTATCTATGATAAAATTTATTAGATTCATTTTGCTGGAAATCTTCGATTTCCTTGCGTCTTAAATTAAACAATACGTATGATAAAACTTTGCACCTTTGCGTTTACCCAACAAAAATTGAAGTTCATTGTACACGTTCCCTATCTAAAAAATAGCCTTATTTTAAAAGTTCATCAGTATTTATTACACGGGCATAAAGATTTCCAAGAGCAGAAATCCCGGCCAAAAAGGATCTTTGAACTTCTTCAGCCTTTATCACTTCCCCATTCAGTTCACGGTTTCTGGTTGCTGTAGCATCTCCGATAATGGTATTGGTAAACCCGAAATCAAAAGCAGCTCTGGTTGTAGATTCCACACAGACATCTGTCATCATTCCTGTAATCACCAGATTTTTAATTTTCTTTGACTGAAGATAACCTAGAAGATCTGTCTCTCTGAAGCTGTTGGGAAAATGCTTAACGATAACTTTTTCATCTTCCCTCGGTAAAACCAGATGATTGATTTTAGTGCCCTCTGTACCCGGAAGGAAAAACGTTGCACCATCATTGGTAGAAATATGCTGAATGTGAATGACAGGAAGATGATTGTTCCTGAAATATTCTAAAATTCTTCTGGTGTTTTCAGCGGCCTGTACGCTTTTTTCCAGTGTCATTTTTCCGCCCGGGAAATAATCGTTTTGTACGTCGATAATTAATAGCGCCGTGTGTTCCGTTTTTTGTTGTTGTGCGTTCATTGTAATCATTGAAATTAATATCAGACAAGAGGTCAGAATAGTTTTAAATTTATTTTTCATGAGTAAAATTGTATTGGCCAAAATTACAGAGGCTTCACCTCCTGACCTTTGAACTAGTTCAAAAAACACTGTTGCTATCTAAAAACTTTAATATTGTTAATTTTTTTCATCTCTGTCCGATTAAATCAAAAATTTTATTACCTTTTTAAAGAAAAACAACTCATAAACAGTTAATATAATTTAACGGTATCAGATTTGGATAAGCCAAAAAAATAACCTTATTTTATTCTGTCATAAGAGAAAATATTCTTAAAGTAAAAATTTTAAATACCCTTTATAAAAGCGGGATTACCAAAATGTTTTTTGGATAAAAAAGATTTATTTAGTGTTGAATAAAACATTAAATTTGCGACATTGATATTATGGATAAAAAGACACAAAAAAAACCGACTGAATCGCCTGAGAAAGGCAGAATCTTATCTAAGCCACGTATTTTTTTCGGGCTTACTTTTATACTTTTATCGGCTGTTCTTGCACTCTCATTCGTCTCTTATCTGATGAACTGGAAAGCAGATCAAAGCCAGGCCGGAACCATGCTGGACAAAAGCATAAAATCTTCCAATATCTTTGGCAAGGTAGGTGACTGGCTTGGAAATATTTTCATTTTTGAAAGTATTGGTATTGCTTCATTTATCATTGCATTTTTATTCCTTGTAGTGGGGACTCTGATCCTTAAGAAGAAAATCTTCAAACCGTGGAAAACGATCGGCCACTCTTTATTTTTCATCTGCTGGCTTCCTATTTTTATGGGGGCACTTACGAAAGGCCAGGGTGTTTTAGGCGGTGTTTATGGATATCAGATCATGGACTATCTTAACTCTATCATCGGAGCAGTAGGTCTGTGGACGGTATTAGCTGCAAGCATTCTTCTCTATTTTATTCTTGAATTCAATCTTCGTCCAAGTTCTATCAAAGCGAAACTGGATAAAATCAATGAAAATACGATTGGAAAAGTAAAATCTATGATGCCGGACTCCAATGATGATTTCGAAGCTGATGAGGAATTGAAAGAGGAAGCAGAGGAAGCGGAAGAAGAGACGCTTTCCAGAGTTACGGTGAGTGATGTTGCCAACAAGCCCGTTACAACTCCTGTCAATACAATGAAAGAACCAGAACCTGTAAGTGCTCCGAAAGGATTTCCTGAGGTTCCGGTTTCCAACGAAATAGAAACCATTTCTACGCCCAACCATACTTCTTTTGAAGCAGAGCCAAGAGATGTTTCTCAACAGGTAAGCTTAAACCTTTCTACCAAGCCCATTGTTCCGGTTTCAAGCCCGGAGGAAGCATTTGATATCAGACCTTCTACTCCGTCTCCGGCAGTAACCACTGCTTCGGCACAGGAAAATATTAAATTCAATGTAGAAGTGGCACAGGTGGTTGATGTTTTGGATGATTCTGATAAAAAGTCTCAGGAACTGGTAGAAAAGCATGGTTTATATGACCACAAGCTAGATCTGGCCAACTTCCAGATGCCACCTGTAGATTTGCTGAAAGATTACGGTAATGAAGAAATTTCTATCAATAAGGAAGAATTAGAAGAAAATAAAAACAAGATTGTCGGACTTCTTAAGAATTTCAATGTTGGAATCGCAGAGATTAAAGCAACAATCGGTCCTACAGTTACGCTGTATGAAATTGTTCCTGAAGCAGGAATCAGAGTAGCAGCGATTAAAAAACTGCAGGATGATATTGCGCTGAACCTTTCCGCATTAGGAATCAGAATTATAGCGCCAATGCCAGGAAAGGGAACAATCGGTATCGAAGTGCCAAGAAAGAATCCTACCATGGTTTCTATGCGTTCTGTTATCGCTTCCCAGAAATTCCAGAATACGGATATGGATCTTCCGGTAGTTTTCGGAAAGACCATTTCCAACGAAATCTTTATGGCTGACCTTTCAAAAATGCCTCACTTATTGATGGCAGGAGCAACAGGTCAGGGTAAGTCTGTTGGTATTAATGCTATCCTTACTTCCCTTCTTTATAAAAAACATCCGAGCGAACTGAAATTCGTCATGGTAGACCCTAAAAAAGTGGAACTTTCATTATATTCTAAAATTGAAAGACACTATCTGGCAAAACTACCGGATGCAGAAGAAGCCATCATCACAGACACCAATAAAGTAATCAATACACTGAACTCTCTTTGTATTGAAATGGATACCCGATATGATCTTCTGAAAAATGCTTTTTGTAAAAACTTAAAAGAGTATAATAAAAAGTTTACGGAAAGAAAATTAAATCCTGAAAACGGACATCGTTATTTACCGTATATCGTATTGGTAGTAGATGAGTTTGCAGATTTGATCATGACGGCAGGAAAAGAGGTTGAATTACCGATTGCCAGACTTGCACAGCTTGCAAGAGCCGTAGGAATCCACCTTATTGTAGCTACACAGAGACCTTCCGTTAATGTTATTACAGGTATGATCAAGGCTAACTTCCCTGCAAGAGCTGCCTTCAGGGTAATTTCCAGTGTTGACTCCAGAACCATCCTTGATTCTCCGGGAGCAGATCAGCTGATTGGTAAAGGAGATATGCTTTATTTCAACGGAAACGAGATCCTGAGACTTCAGTGTGCTTTCGTGGATACTCCGGAAGTGGAAAGACTGGCAGAGTTTATCGGAGAACAGAAAGGGTATTCTTCAGCATTATTACTTCCTGAATACGTATCTGAAGATTCATCAAGTACAGTAGGTGCTTTTGACCCGAACGAAAAAGATGCTTTATTTGAAGAAGCCGCAAGAATAATCGTTTCTACCCAGCAGGGATCTACTTCAATGCTTCAGAGACAATTGAAACTGGGCTATAACAGAGCCGGAAGAATTATGGATCAGCTGGAAGCAAGTGGTATTGTGGGAGGATTCAATGGTGCTAAAGCAAGAGAGGTTCTGATCAGTGATCTTCATTCTCTGGAACAGTTTCTTGAAGATTTAAGAAACTAATTATAAAAAATCATCAATACAAAGATTAATCCCGGATACTCCTGATTGGAGACCGGGATATAAGAATCACTAAAACTATTACCATGAAAATTACATTAAAACAAACTATTGCATTGAGTCTTCTGGCATGTACATTAACATTATCTTCATGCGCCTTAAGAACTGTTCCCAGTGATTATGCTTCTGTGAAACTGGACGTTATTGATAATAACACGCTGGGAAATGGCAAAGTACTTATTTATAACGGCGCCGGAATTCTCCATAAAATGGATAACACGGCAAGATTGAATATCGGACTTGATGGCAAATCATTAGGACAAATCAGACCGAAAGAATATGTTATTGTTGATTTAGAGAAAGGAAAACATGAGTTTACGGTTCTTCATATAGATATGGTAAATATGAGAAGTAAGCATCAGGTTGAAATTGATGAAAATACTAAAGTAATTAAAATTGAACCAACCATTACTTCCAATAAGTTAACTGTGACCAATATTCTTCCTGAAAAATTTGATCAGTACATTGAAAGACCGGAAACAAGATAATCTGTAACCTATCTGCCATAAAGTATCAGGCATTAAAAGGTGGATTTTGGAACAGTTTTTGGAAGATCTGCGTAGTTAAAGGAAAAACACATCGTTTTAACCTTAAGAATTAAAGAAAATCTAACGATTATTAAATTAAGAAAATGAAAAATATTATTTCAAAAGTTATATTGGGAAGTTTTGTTGTAGGTGCAGTAGGTATGGCCAACGCTCAAAAGATTGATGCGAAAGCTAAAAAGATATTGGATGATATTACAGCCAACTACAATTCTAAAAAGAATTCTTACTTCAAATTTTCTTTTGGAAGCGGCCTTAACGGACAGGTGACCAAAACAGAACCTGGTATTTATTATGTTGCCGGAGAGAAATACAAACTGAAGATCATGGATACGGAACAGATCTTTGACGGAAATAAAATTTACAACATCAACGCCGATGATATGGAAGTTACCATTGCCAAGCCCAACGGAACCAGCACCATGTTCTCCCCTATCAACTATCTTACAACGTATAGAAACGATTATAATGTAACATACAACGGTAAGAAAATAGTGAATGGCGTGAATGCCGATTTTATTAAACTGACTCCAGTAAAAGCCAACGGAATAAAGTATGTATACCTTTTTGTCGATTCAGCGAAAAAGCAGATGGTAAAACTGGAACAGCACGGAAACAATAAAGATGTTGCAGTAATTGCTATTAAAGAATATAAAGAAAACCAGGAACTGGATCCTAATATGTTTGTTTTTGACAAAAATAAGTTTAAAAACTACATCGTTACAGAACTTTAAAAAGCTGAAAGTGAATTCGCAACTATGTAAATTTACTTTTAAAGTTAAAAAAATAACAAAATATAAAAAGCCACAAGTAAACTTTGTGGCTTTTTGATTAATTTTGGCGCATGTTAAAAATACTAGACCGATACATTATAAAAACCTTCTTTGGACCGTTTTTCTTTATATTCAGCGTATTGTTTTTCATTTTTATTGTAAACATTATCTGGGTACAGTTGGGACAGTTTATGGGAAAAGGATTAAGCTACTGGCAGATCCTTAAACTTCTTTTTTATCTTGGAGTAAACGTCATCAGTATGGTTCTACCGCTTACCATCCTTCTGGCGAGTATTATGTCGTTCGGTGAATTTGGAGAACGCTACGAGCTTGCTGCCATGAAAGCAGCGGGAATTCCTCTGACCCGAGTAATGACGCCTCTTCTTGGAATCTCAACAGCACTTGCGATCATGCTGTTTTTCTTTTCCAACAATATTATTCCGGATTTTCAGAAAAAAGCCAAGAATATGCTTTTTAATATTGCTCAAACCAAACCGGCTATCAACTTTACTCCGGGACAGTTTATTGATCAGATTCCCGGTTATATGGTAAAATTTGATAAAATATACGGGGAGAACGGTGAAAATATTGAAGGCGTTTTTGTTCATAAAAAAGCCAATGCTTACGAAAACCAGCAGTCTGTTGTTGCAGAAAAAGGAAAATTTGTTCCAGCGGCCAACAAGAACTTTTTAAAACTGGTACTGTATAACGGTTATGTATTTGAAGATGCCTTTGCCGGAAAAGGCGATAACGTAAGGCTGAAACAGCCGGACCAGGCTATTAAATTCGATACACTGGTTTCTCACTTTGACATCAGTGAAATCATCAATAAAGCGATCGAAAAGGAACAGATTACGGATGACTACCGTTTCCAGACCTACAACCAGCTTGACGGAACGATTACCAAAACCAAAAAAGACAATAAACAGTTCTTTGACAATATAGGTTCGGAAGTTCTTAACCAGACCAATTCTGTGATTACCTATATGGATAAAGGGAATAAACATAAAGCTGCTCCGAAAACCCAGATCAAACTGGATACGGTAAAAGGTGAAAGAAAAATGGAAATCATTTATAATTCCTACACCAGGCTGGACAACCTGAAATCAACACTGGAATCCAAAAAGAATGAATACAGTTCTAATGTAAAATACTTCAGTAAGGTAGTGATTTACCAGCAGAGAATTGTTGCCTATTCTGTGACCTGTATCATCTTCTTTTTGATTGGATCAAGTTTAGGTTCTATCATCAGAAAAGGAGGAATGGGGCTTCCGGTCATCATCGCTATCGTTATTTTCATCATCTTTTATGTCATGAATGTCGGGGTGGAAAATATGTCATGGAGCGGGAAAATGAATCCTTATCTTGCAGCATGGCTTCCCAACCTGATCCTTCTTCCCTTTGGAGTCTGGATGACTTATAAAGCACTTACAGATTCGCAACTGTTTGATGCAGAAAAATACAAAGCATTGTTCAAACCTATCACCAAAAGGTTTACCAAAAGTAAGGAACATCAGAGATACCAATAATTCTGATTTTAAAATAAAATTAAAAGCTTCGGAGAAATTCCGGAGCTTTTTTGTTGATTATTATTACAATATTTAATTGATAATGATTTTGAATTTAAAAATTTATATTTGTGGGAATTTAAAACAAAACCATGAAGAAATTACTACTTATTGGCCTGTTCGGTCTTGTGTCACTCAATGCCCATGCTCAGGATCAGGATGAAACCGGAACCTACAACGGTGAAAAATACGGCTACATCATTGACAAATCCGGAAAGAAAATTGAAGGTGTTGTACATCTGCACGGCGGCTATTCAAGTCCGTGGCAAAATCAGTTAAAAGTAAAATTTGCGGCCATTGCTGATATTGACAAAGTAAAGAATAAGATAAAATTCAAAACCTACGACACAGACGATATCAAAGAATATATGTTGTATGAAGGTGACACTCCGAGGGTTTTCAAGTCTGTAAAATACTCAAACATGAGAGAAGCCTTGAACAGCTCTGAAAGTTCAACAGGATTATCGGCCGGCTTTAAGGCAATCAACAATCTGTCAAGAACAGAACAGTTTGCAGAAGTCGTAACGGAGGGCAAAATTACAGTTTATAAGCTTTATGGCTACCCTACGGCTCTTTCTGCAAACAGTACTCAGGCCATCACGCAGAGAGAAACAGACCGGTTAAGAGAGAATCCCAATTATATTTTTTCAAAGAAAGGAGGAAAAGCTGAAGAATTAACGCCCGCAAAAGCCAAAATTATCCTGGCAGACTGCCCTTACGTAAAAGCAAAAATAACAAAGGGAGAATATGGTTCCCTGAAAAACGAAGAGAAGAAAAGAAGCGGTCTTGGAAAATTCATCCGGGATGAAATCAACAATTCAACGGTGGATAAACTTTCAATTATCAATGAAGTGATCTATGATTACAATGAGAACTGTAAATAGAATATACAAAAAGAGGTTTCCGGTTGGAAACCTCTTTTTATTTTTAAAACTGATACACAAAAGCATTGATATTCATCCCTGCTCCTACTGAAGCAAATAACACAATATCATTTTTTTTGATTTTATGATGTTCAAGTTCATCCTGCAAAATCATCGTCAGCAAAGAAGGAATCGTAGCCACACTGCTGTTACCTAATTTATGAATAACCATAGGCATGATATTTTCCGGAACCGGTTTTCCATACAGCTGATAAAACCTGTTAACGATGGCTTCGTCCATTTTTTCATTCGCCTGATGAATAATAATCTTATTCAACTGATCAATGGAATATCCACTGTTGTCCAGACATTTTTTCATGGCATCCGGAACATTCACGAGAGCAAATTCATATATTTTACGACCATCCATCTTAATATACCGGGTATCCGGGCATCTTTCGTTGTTGTAAGATTTTCCAAAATACAGATAGTCTTTTTCTTCAAGGGTATAAGAAGCTGACAAATGGGATTTGATCCCGGCATCATCATCCTGATTTACTTCCAGAACAGCCGCCCCGGCACCGTCGGCATAGATCATACTGTCTCTGTCGTGGATATCTACCACACGGGAAAGTGTTTCTGCCCCAATAACCAGGCATCGCTTCGCTATACCGGATTTGATAAACGCGTGAGCCTGAATTACCCCTTCAATCCATCCCGGACATCCGAAAAGAACATCATAGGCCACACAGAAATTATTTCTGATTCCCAATACATGCTTCACCCTTGCAGCAAGGCTGGGCACCGTATCAGACTGAACCGTTCCGAAGCGAACATCCCCAAAATTATGGGCAAATATAATATAGTCTAATGTTTCAGGATCGATTCCTGCATTTTCTATAGCTGCACGCGCCGCAATGACGCCCAGATCTGAAGTGACCTGTGTACTATGTGCATATCTCCTTTCTTCAATACCTGTAATCTTTTTAAGCTTATCCGTAATGGAAGCGTTATTCTCCTTTAATAAAATCCCTTCTTCATTAAGAAAAATATGTTTATCAAAAAATAAATTGGTTATTGTTTCCGATGGGATATAATTTCCTACCCCGATTATTTTTGTCATCATTATAGTATCTGTTTCCTGTTTTTTAATTGAACGTCAGGAATAATTCATTAAATATAATGAATGAACGTAAATACTTCACAATATAGTATGGAATAAGAATGCATTGCATCATAAAAAGTTAAAATAATGGCTGAAAAATAATAAAAAAAGAGGTCTCACATCGGAAACCTCTTTACAAATATTTTAAAAACTGAAAATTATACTTTCATAATTTCAGCCTCTTTTGTCTTAAGATGCTCATCGCAAAGCTTAACGTATTTATCAGTATAAGCCTGGATTTCTTCTTCCACGCCTTTTACGACATCTTCAGAAACTCCTTCCAGTTTTTTAAGTTCTTTCAAACCGTCCTGTCTTGCATTTCTTACCGTTACTTTAGTGTTCTCAGTTTCCACTTTAGCCTGTTTTGCAAGCTCTTTTCTTCTTTCCTCTGTTAAAGGCGGAACATTAAGGATAATGTTTTCCCCGTTGTTAGAAGGTGCAAAACCTAAGTTGGAATTAATGATTGCTTTTTCAATCGCATTGATTGCTGTTCTGTCCCAAGGTTGAATAGAGATTGTCATTGCATCCGGAACAGAAACATTCGCAACCTGGTTGATAGGAGTCATTGCTCCGTAGTATTCTACCATTACATCCTGAACCATTGTCGTAGAAGCACGTCCTGCTCTAATTCTTTGAAATGCGTGATCCAGGTGCTTTACCGCTGCATCCATGTCTTGTTTTACAGATTCTAATATAAGATCTAATTCTTCCATTATTATAGTATAGTTTGATAAATTACACATCTATTAATCCATCTGAATATCAATCAATTAAAACTAAAAACACTGTAAACATCAGTGTTTTCTTACTATTTTAAATTATTTTTTGCTATTCAGTGCTGCAAAAATAATGATTATTTCCATATTCTGGTAAGACTGCATTCTGTATTTTGTGAAAACGTTGATATTTTTAAATAGGACACTGTGCAAAATTGTTTTATTGCCAGTCGTTATTTGTTGCTTGTTTTGCTTTGGCGGATTTAAGTTGAGCAATTAGGGAGATGTTTTTTTAATGAGTTTTTTGTTTTGTATCCTGCCAAGTATTATTATTTTACTCTTCAATCAATTCCAAAACATTTCTTTGCACTTAAAGGAAAAGAATTAACTTTGAAATAAAACAAACTAATGGAAAATATTGAAGCTAAATTAGACATTATTGAAAAATGGTTTTCGGTCCCTTCAAAAAAGCTTATTAATGTTTACAACATTGTAAAAGAAAAAGGCATTATGAGTTCCGAGGATTACCGACAAATTACTGATATTGGAATCCCGATTATTAACAAACTATCAAATGCTACGGGTTTATCAATTGAGAAAGTACGCAGTACAATAATACAAAAAGGAATTTCCTTTAATTATTTCCATGAGGCAATAATATCTTACTCTGAATTCTGTACAAAAGAAAAATAAATAAAGCCCCAATTAATGGGCTATTTTTATTGATCAGGTCGCAAATCTTTTACTATTTGCCTAATATCTTTAAGTGTTGATTTTTCTTCATTAATTTTTATGATAACGAAATCAAGCAAAGCTTTCACCTTAAACGCTTTATCTAAAGATTCTTCCTCCGAATAACTATGCAGTCCTTCAGATGTTTGGTTATACAACAACATTAGTGGATTATAATCAATACTCTGCAGACTTAATGGTAAGAACTCAAAAATATTCTCATATATTGAAGCAACTCTTCCACTTCTTTCATATTCATCTAGTAATTTTTGTATTGCACCTTTATCTGAATTCGGAAGGCTTTTCACCTCAGTAACAATGTGCATTAATTCGCTTTCCACTATTCTTCTAAAATAGCCCAAGGCACCAACTCCTAAATACATGTAGCAAAAAGTTTACTATTTGTTTTTTACAAGACTGACAAGTACAAATTGCATTAAATGTGAAATCTAAAAATTCATCTTTAAAATAGCCATCATGTATTTCTCCATTATAGAAAGCAGGTCCTGAATATTCTAAACCTGTTTGGAAAGTAGTGATTTTTTCCTCTTCTTCACAATAATAATCGAATGTAATGCCGCTAAAATGCTCCTCTTTATAATAATTCTTGTTTCCAACTTTATAATCTTCGAGAATAACCTTTTTTTCATACAATCCTGCATGTGTTAAAAAATCTTTCATAATACCTGTTTTCACAAATATAATAAAAAGCCATCTTAAAAAGAATGCTTGTATATTGTTGAGAAACTACTGTTTTCAGCGATATGGGATTTTCTTTCTTAATCTCCTCTTTGAAAAAAGAAACTTGTTTTTACCTAAAAATCCAACTGCAAGCAAAAGCTTCGGGTACAAATACCTACCAAACATTTTGGTTATTTCTACTTAGTGTGATATCATTTTTAATAACGTCCTTTACTCTATTCTTTTAAACGAAACGTCGGCAGGTATTTCAAACGGAAAGTCCTGGATAAGACATTTTGCAGAAATGAACAATTATAAACTAATTTAAACCCATCACATCATGACAAATCCATCTTTAGATGCCTATCAACAAGTTTTCGGTATGGCAGGTCTTGCCAACCGTGCCGGAGGCTACAACGGTTTTGGTATCCAACTACAGCAACAGCTTCAGTATGATTTATCCTATTATTTTAACAATGTTCCTCCGGTTAAAATAATGGATCAGAAAACACCTTCCATAGCTAATCCTACAGCAGTAGCGGAATTAGGAAACTGGGATCTGGTCTGGGGACCTGCCCTGATCGAAGAAAAAAATGAAAAGGGAGTTCCTACCGGAGTTGCAGATAATGCATTATATGTTGTTAAATCTGATGCTGTCGCATTTCCGGGAGGTCCTACATTGCCTACCTACGTTGTGGCTATTGCTGCCACTAATCCTTCGTCACTTTACGATTGGGAAACAGAAGATTTCTCAGTGGCAGAAGTAGTAAACTGGACCACTTATAATCCTTCCAACTTTGCTCCATCAGCCTTTAACGGCATTGACCCTTATATTTCAAAAGGAACGGCTACCGGAGTCGGTATACTTCTGGGACTTATAAGTCCGGGTGATGCAGCCGCACCCAATACCACGCTTCAACAGTTTCTTGCCAGCTTAAGTCCGGATCCGGATACAGCCATCATATTCTGTGGACATAGCCTTGCCGGAGCATTATCTCCTACCCTTGCTCTTTATCTGAAAGAAAATAAAGATCTGGATGCTTTCGGGGTAACGCTTGTATATCCTACTGCCGGGCCAACGCCAGGTGAGGCAGCATTCGCCAATCTGTTCAATAGTAAATTCCCACCATTACCTCCGGGATGGCAGCAACAGACAGGTACTTATCAAAGCTGGAATACCATGCACTGGAACGATCTGGACGTTGTTCCTCATGCATGGCCGGTATCGGAACTGGGGAAAATTGCAACGATTTATGGCCAGGCTCCTACCTATATGACGGCAGCCTTATTAAACGCTTTACAAAAGATGGCAATTGCTGATTCTTCAAATTCAGGAGCCAGTTATACAAGAATACAGAACCAATCGCTGCCAGGCCGGCTCCAACACTCAAGTGCCTCCTCGGTGAGCATTAAGACACCTCCTGAGTCTTTGCAGGACTATATGCTGCAGCTATCCGTACAGCATGTAGGAATGTATAATGGCATTCCTGCGGAAGGATCCAATCCACAGGTAGAAGGACTTATTTTATCACAGCCATTACCAAAACCAGAGGTGAAGCTGGTACCGGGAGTAACTGCTGTCACGGAATTGGAGATGATTCTTAAAATAATAAATCAGATCATCGGATGGATTTCTTCCCGTTATGTTTTGGTTGAAAAGGAAAATGCCACACAGAATGTTGAAGCAGACAAATAAGTACTTAAAACAATCATTAATAAAAAACACCTGTCACAATTACTGTAACAGGTGTTTTTATATTTTAAACGGTTAAACTGATTATAAATCAACTAAAGTACCTACATTTTCTCCGTCTACGATTTTTTCTAAATTTCCATCTTTGTTCATATCGAATACAATGATTGGCAATTTATTTTCGTGGCTCAGAGTAAATGCGGTCATATCCATTACTTTAAGGTTTTTCTCAAATACTTCATCAAAAGATAATGAATTGTATTTTACAGCATCTGCATTCTTTTCAGGATCGCTGTCGTAGATTCCGTCTACCCTTGTTCCTTTTAAGATCACATCAGCTCCGATTTCGATCGCTCTTAAGGTAGCCGCTGTATCTGTCGTAAAATAAGGATTTCCTGTTCCTGCCCCAAAGATCACTACTCTTCCTTTTTCAAGGTGTCTTACCGCTCTTCTTTTGATGAAAGGTTCAGCTACTTTATCCATTTCTATAGCAGACTGAAGTCTTGTTTTAATTCCTGCATCTTCCAATGCTCCCTGCAAAGCCATTCCGTTGATTACCGTGGCCAGCATTCCCATATAATCACCCTGCACTCTGTCCATTCCTTTGGCAGCTCCTGCAACACCACGGAAAATGTTTCCTCCTCCGATTACGATCGCTACTTCACAGCCTTTTTCAACTACCTTTTTGATCTCAGCTGCATATTCCTGCAGTCTTTCGTTGTCAATACCGTATTGTCTGTTTCCCATTAAGGCCTCACCGCTCAGTTTCAGAAGGATTCTTTTATATTTCATCTTTTATTTTTAATAACTTTTTATTAGTACCGGTTTCCCCGGAATTTGATTTTGCAAATATAATCATTAAAGATATTGATGAAAGAAAAATATTTAAATAGAAATAATGTCAGAAATATTTTGAAAAGTACGAAAAAGGATTATTTTTGCATTAATTATAAATTGAGTTGAAGAAAATTATCATTTTTTCATTATTTCTATCAGGAATTGTTTCTTATGCGCAAACAGGAACAAATGTTTATCCTTTCTTAAATGTACCTGTATCTGCAAGACAGGCTGCTTTGGGCGGAGATGCAATTTCGGTAAGAGATTATGATGTTTCCTTTGCTATTGCAAACCCTGCCCTGTTAAATAAAGATTCTGACAAACAGCTTTCTGTAAACGCAACGGCTTACCTTGCCGACTCGAAATACGGAACGATTGCTTATGCCAAAGACTTTGAGAATGGCCATATGGCTACCATCAATGCAAGGTATATGAGCTATGGAAGTATTCCGAGGACGGATGAAAGCGGTTTTGAAAACGGAGAATTCAAAGCTTCAGATGTAGCGATTGGCGCAGGCTATGCCTACCAGTTTGAAGAAGACTGGACGATTGGTGGAGGACTTAATTTTATTACCTCAAAAATTGACAACTATACTTCTTCCGCGATCTCAGGAACAGCGGGAATTACCTATCATAATAAAAAGAGCAAGGAAGTCGTTTCACTGGTCATGAGAAACTTTGGGTTTCAGCTGAAATCCTTTAACGGGACAAGAGAAAATCTTCCTTTCAGAATCGATCTTGGATATACCAAAATCATCAAGAACTTCCCTCTTGCCATTACTATTACCGCACATGACCTTCAGAAGTTTGATATTTCTTCAGAAGAAAACCTGGACGGGCAGAAAGTGGGTGCCGGCAGAAAGATTGCCGATCACTTTTCTTTGGGAGCCGAATTGTTTCCGGAAAAGAATTTCAATATCAGGCTGGGATATAATGTAAAAAGAGGAAATGAGCTGGCGGTTGCGGATCAAAGAAATTTCTCGGGACTTTCTGCAGGATTTGGAGTTAAAGTTTCCAGATTCCGTATTGATTATGCCCACGCGAGATATCACAACTCTTCGAACGTCAATCAGATAGGAATTTCTATGGACCTTTCCAGCCACAGAGGAGAATAATCTTCCTGGCCGGAAATTTCTTAATTATTCCGAAAATTTCTTACTTCCTCTTGATTTTCTAAAAAAAATCTTGAAATTTGCAGTATGAAAAAACCTGTAATTGCTATCGATGGGTACTCGTCTACCGGAAAAAGTTCTATCTCAAAAATCATTGCTGATCAACTGGGACTTATTCATATGGATACAGGAGCACTTTACAGAGGAGTTACCTGGTATGCTTTGCAGCATTGTCTGAATGAAAACGGTGAGATTGATCTGAATACATTGTTCTCTTCTTTTAATCAGATCAAACTTGAATTTAAAAATAACGACGGCACCCTTATTCTTTTCCTGAATGACACAGATATCTCTACGGAAATCCGTACCAATATCGTATCTGATAATGTGAGCCTTGTTGCCAAGCAAAAAGAGGTGAGAGATTTCCTCCTGCAGTCACAGCGCACTTTGGCAGAAAAAGGTGGCGTTATTATGGACGGGCGTGACATCGGGACAGTAGTTCTGCCAAATGCAGACTATAAATTCTTTCTTACTGCCAGTATTGATGAAAGAACCAACAGAAGGTTTCTGGAACTGAAAGGACTGGGAATTGAGGCGGATAAGGAACAGGTAAAGCAAAACCTTATAGAACGCGATAAAATCGATAGTGAGCGTGAAATAGCCCCATTGAAGCAGGCTGACGACGCTATTGTTATTGATAATTCGGCACTCACCAAAGAAGAAACCATACAGCTTATTTTATCTCACATCAAAAAGATTTAACAATTTTTAATAGGCTTCAGGCCTCCTTTGGTATACAAATTGTAAGTTTTATTACTGTAAAAACTAATCTATTATTAATTATTAAAAAACTTAAAATGTCTAGAAAAGGAAATAATACAGCAGGTATATTGGCAGGACTTCTTGCAGGTGCTGCGGCAGGTGTAATCTTAGGAATGTTATACGCACCGGAAGAAGGTAAAGAAACCAGAAAAAAAATCAAAACGAAGGCAAATGATCTTAAAGATCAGGCAAAGAACAAATACGGTGAGGTTTCTGAAAAGGTGAAAGACCAGTACAGCAATATTTCTTCTACTTTCAAGGAAACAGCTAACAGTGTAGCACATACTGTGAAAGACGGATATGACAAATACAAAGATCAGATTGTTTCTAAAACTGCAGATTTGGCAAAAGATGTAGAAGCAGAACTGAATGATCTGAAAAAATAAGTAATTTATCTTTTTAAGTAAATTACAGAAAGGAACTTTTGTGCGAAAGTTCCTTTTTTTGTAACTTTAAAAAAAAACAATGATAGAAACTATTAAAGAATACGCCTCCAAGAGAATCGATCTTCTGAAAATTGAAGCGACTGAAAAGTCGTCACTTTCTGCCGGGCTCATTACTTACTTTGTAGTACTGCTTGTTGCTTTTGCTTTTTTTATTATCCTTTTCAACTTTGGAATTGCTTTCCTTATCGGAAAAGCACTGGATAATTATTCCTATGGATTCTTAATTGTTGCTGCATTTTATGCACTGGTAATGGCGTTTGTTGTTGCCTTCAAAACAAAAATTGTGAATACTGTTGCAGATCAGGTTATTAAATTTTTAAATCATTAAACTATGGGCAGAAAATACGAGAGCATAGAAGAATTAAGAAGAAAGAAAAAACTGCTTCAGGGTGAAATTAGTGATCTTGAAAATCTTCTGACCTTCAAAAATACAAAAGAAAGCCTGAGTGCATTTACCAATGGTTTAACTGATCAGTATCTTCAGGAAAAGATTGATGAAGACGGTGATGAAAAAGTGGTCCTAAGGAAGGATGTCATTGCCAAACAGCTTACTTCAGAGGTGAAAGACCTTTTAATCAGCAAAAATACAGCTGTAGGAATTGCCAGCTCTGCTTTCAAAGGAGGAAATCTTGCAGACGGGCTTGTAAAACTAGGGGTTACTGCTATCGTAGGGAACTATGCCAAAAAGAATATGAAAAGTTCCAACTGGAAGAAAAAACTGATTGGTGCAGCTCTGATTTACCTTGCTCCTATTGCACTGAAATATGTCAGAAAAAAAATAGAAGTATACCAGAAAAACAAAAGTGTTTCAAGTATGGAACAATTGATATAGGTTTAAATATCAGAAACCAGAAGTTAGAGAATATTGATAAGTAGTTTATCCACCATTCCAACCTCTGGTTTCTGATTTTCTATTTTGAAAATAACTGTCCTAAAATAATCCCTGCAGCCATTGATACATTCAGGCTTTCTGTAGACTGGGATTTTCCAAATCTAGGAATACTGATACTTTTTTGTACCAGTTTTTCCGTCTCAGGTCTCATTCCGTTTCCTTCATTTCCTAAAATAAGGTTTAGCTTTTCGGGTTTCTGGAAAGTATAAATATTCTCCCCTTCCATATCCGTTCCGATATTTACATTCTCTGTTTTGGAAAGATATTCCACCAGATCAGTATACACCACATTCACTCTGGTAAAAGATCCCATGGTTGCCTGAATGACTTTCGGATTGTACACATCTACGGTATCTTCACTACAGATGATCTGTTCAATACCAAACCAGTCTGCAAGACGTATAATGGTTCCCAGGTTTCCGGGATCCTGTATTCCATCCAAAACCAATTGTATATTCTTATCTTCCCATTTTTCTTCCTCGGCAAGATAACATACCGCCACGGAATCTTTTGGAGTTTTAAGAAAACTTATTTTTTTTAATTCATTTTCAGAGATATGGGTAACAGGAACGTCAGTACGGTCCAATTTTTGTGGATCGGTTGACAATATTTCTTTAACTTTAAAGTTAGAATTAGAAAGTTCACAAATGATTTTATTACCTTCAACCAAAAACAAATTGTATTTTTGTCTGAACTTCTTTTTATCTAAAGATTGTAAAACTTTTATTGTATGAGCTGTAAGCATTATAAGAATTCTCCTCAAAAATATTATAAAATTATCTCATTTGCAACATTTGTTGGTCTCCTTTATGCTTGTAGTACGACAAAAAAAGTTCCTGACGGCGAATATCTGCTTACCAAGAACAATTTAGAGTTCGAGGATAAGAAAGTATTTTTCGATGAGGAACTTAAAGATTATATTCAGCAGAAGCCCAATAAAAAGCAGTTTCTTTTCATGCCATTAAGTCTCCTTCTGTACAATATGGCGGATCCGAAATACGACACCATACTTAATGAATATATGACCTATCCCGGTGAGATGAGAAATCAGAAGCTGAGAGATTCTTTATTCCTTAAATATAATATGAAAAGCAGTGTCGGAAAAAGTCTTCTTTTCGACCGTTTACTGCACAACTGGGGAACACCGCCGGTTATTCTTGATCAGACAAGAAGTGAAAAAAGTGCTGAATCTATCAAGAAAAGACTTACCTACAGGGGATATTGGGATGCTGATGTCAATTTTAAACATACACTGGATTCAGCTTCCAAAAAAGCATCGGTTAATTATTCCATCAAACATAATGATCCTACACGTATCAAGGATTACTTCTATAATATTCCGGATCAGGGGATCAAAGGGTATTACAACTATAATCTGAACAGAAGTCTTGTAAGATCCGGACAGATCCTTGACCAGACCGTTCTGGAAAGAGAGGTTACCAGAATCACCGATCTGATGAGAGAGTTTGGTTTCTACAGGTTCAATGCTTCCAATGATGAAGTTTATTTCGTTGCAGATTCCCTTAAAAGTAGAAAACAGGTTCCTTTAACCCTGGAAATTCATAAAGATTCTCTGGATACTCCCTATAAAATAGCCACTTTTGGAAATATTGACGTTGCTATTGTGGATGAACCCGGTGATTATCCTAAAAATACCAAAAAAGACAGCTTAAGGAGAATAAGATTTCATACGATGAATGACAAATACAAACTTTCATCGGTTTGGAGAGCGATTATTCCGGACAGTAAAAAGGTTTTTGACCAAACGAAACTGGACGTAACCAAGAGAAATCTTTTATCGATGAATAACTTCAGCATCGTTAAAGCGAGAGACTCACTGAGACAAGGCGGAATGACCTCTCCTAACGACAGTATTGTTGATGTTTTGTATGTACTGAAACCACTTCCGAAATACGAACTTAAAGTGGGAACAGATATTAACTATTCTCAGGTTTTAAACCTGGGGATCTCTCCTTCTGTGGACCTTACCACCCGAAATGTTTTTAGAGGAGCGGAAAACCTTTCTACCAGTCTTTCAGGAACATTTGGTTCTATCAGAAGTACAAAAGATATCAGTAAAAGAGTTGCAGCCTACGAAATATCGGCTCAGGCATCCCTGAACTTCCCAAGACTGCTGCTTCCTTTTAATTATTATAAATTCATTCCAAAACGATACACACCTACATCATCTATTTTGCTGGGGGCGTCGATACAGAACAACATCGGTTTGGGAAGGTTGATTTTCAATACGGGACTGAATTATCAGGCAAGTGTTAATGATCAGGTGTATCACAAGCTTACTTTATTCAATACTCAGGTCAGTCTGACAAAAAATAAAGATGCGTACTATGACTACTTTGTGAATGACGGAAGGGTAAAAGATGAAGTTTTCGGAAATTATTTTATGTTTAGCCCGGAAACCGCGCAGACCGGACAAGATTACAAAGATGGAAAACTGAATGTAGATGAAGTTTCCAAAATGATTATTGAGAACGATGCTTACCGTGGAAGTCTTAATCAGCAGGGAAGAGATCTTTTAACGGCCTTTACCGGAACATTGGTCAACAAAGACAGACAGACCCAAGATGTCCTTATCTCTTCTATGATCTATAATTTTGTTTATAGTGAAATTGGAAAAAAGGAATATCCAAATGCCTTTTATTTTAACGGAAAAGTTGAGCTTGCGGGAAATATATTGAGTATATTCAATAAAAAGGATAACGGCGGAGGTATTGTTACCGGCCCGCAAGGAACTATTTTCGGACTGCCTTACGCACAGTTTGTAAAATTTGATATTGATACAAGAAAATATTTCAAGTTTAACGGAAACCAGACATTGGTGCTGCGCCAGTTTATCGGAGTTGGAATACCTTACGGAAACTCTCAGGATATGCCCATCATCAAGTCTTATTTCAACGGAGGTTCCAACGATATCAGAGCCTGGGTAGCCTTTGGAGGATTAGGTCCTGCAGATTCCCAGGTGGATGAAAGAGTTCGTACCTATATGACAGACAATCTAAAGCTTACCACTAATATTGAATATCGAATTCCTTTCAATAAAACTTATGAAGGCGCTTTATTTACCGATATCGGAAATACATGGAGTCTTCGTAACTATAACGATGGATATGGAGATGAATTTAAGTTCGGTAAGTTCTGGAAACAGGTGGGTATCGGAAGTGGATTCGGATTAAGATTAAATATTGCTTATGTAACGGCGAGAATTGACCTTGCGTATAAGATCTATGACCCGAATAAACCTGAAGGCGACCGATGGAGATTCAAATTCATCCAGCCTTTCAAACCAACAGTTAATATCGCGTTCGGATATCCTTTCTAATCCGGAGAAACGCCTAAAATAAAATAGACTACAGCAATCACACGGGCGAGGATTTCCCTCGTCTGGTTTCTGTAGAAACTCTCGGGTTTTGTGACATCCTGCGCATCAAATCCCAAAGCATTCATATCATTATTTCTTGCAAAAAACAATGCTCTCAGGTTGTGATATCCCTGAGATACAATGATGACATTCTTCTTCTTATAAACATCCTTACAACGAAGAATACTTTTATAGGTATTAAAACCTTTAGGATCTTCCACAATAATATCTTCAGGCACACCTTCCTGATTGATCAGATAGTTTTTCATTGCTCCCGGTTCGTTATAACCTTTGCTTTTTTCCCCGCTTACTATAATTTTCTTGATTTTCCCATGATGGTAAAGAAGGGCAGTCGCATCCATTCTTTTGGTGAAATAAGGGTTTGATTTTCCTGATCTCATTTTTGGAGATGTCCCCAGAACCAGTGCAATTTCCCTTGGCGGAATTTTTGAGATTTTGGTATAAGTTCTTCCGTTGGTAAGCCCGAAAACCCACACATTACAGAAGCATATCATCAGAATTCCCAATTCCAGTGATATAAATCCAAGGTTAAATATGTTCCTAATAATTCTCAACTAAGATCAAAGTTAAGCTTTATTTTTTTACTTTTCACAATAGACATACAAGCTAAAATATGTCCCTGCTCCTCCTCTTTTTCGGTAAGATACTCATTCTCCAGCAGTTCTACTTCCCCTTCTTCCAGAGAACATTCACAGCTTCCACAGATCCCAGACTTACAGGAATAAGGAACAGGGAATTTCTGCATCAAAAGCTGCTGTAAGATTTTATCCTTATTATCAGACAGATAAGTGGTATATTTCTTTCCAAGCATGGTAAATTCAACCTCTATATTTTCAATAAGAGGAAATTCTTTTTCCACAGGATAAATATCGTCATTAAATTCTTCAAAAAGTTCAAAATGGATATTCTTTTTCGGAATTCCGTGATGATAGCAGGCATTAGCCAAAGTTTTGATCATTTCACCTTTTCCACAGATCAGCACTTCGTCTACAGCATCCCAGATTGTAGATTCCTCGTCTGTATCATCCAAATGAAGGATCTGATTGATGATAAGATTCAGCTTTTTTTCATCAAGTCTTCCATAAAAAAACTGATCTGCCGTTTTCTCCTGAGAAAAAAAGTAAAATATCTGAAGTCTGTCACCACATGTTCTGGCAAGATTATCCAGCTGTTCGCGATAGGCTAAATCTTCTGAACTTTTATTTCCAAAAAATAAGAACAGCCGTGTTCTGGGTTCGTTGTGGAGAATATTTTTAAAATGACTCAAAATGGGCGTAATCCCAATACCAGCAGCAAAAGCAACAATAGTTCTGAATTCGCTGGGCTTGGATACAATGGTAAATCTTCCGGCAGGTTCACTTACCCACAGTTCATCACCTTCGTTATAATTCTGAAATAACTGAGAACTCGCTCCTTCAGATGAATTCACCTTTATCCCCAGACATATTTTCCCTTCATAAGGAGCCGAAGTCATTGAATAATCATTAATAACCTCCTTCCCATGTGATTGAAATCGTATACTGACGAATTGCCCGGCTTCAAACCTGAAATTTTCTCTTAAATTCTCAGGAATATCAAACTCCAGAGAAAAAGTATTTTTGGTCAGCTCTTCCTTTTTCGCTATTTTTAACGGATGAAACTGTATCAGTTTCCCTTTATAGATTTGTTGTTCCATAACTTCAATTCAAAAATAGATAAAAAATAATTTATGAAGAAGATAATTTTTTCCACGTTACTTCTTACTGCACTCTACAGCTGTAAAAAAGAAGGTCAGAAATCTGAAAATATCGCAGCTGCAGATTCTGTTTCTGTATCTCAAACTGCAGAGGCAGAAGGAAGTACCGCTATTCCCAAAGAACTTTCTCCTGAAAACGTAAGCCAGCATTTGGCAAAAAATAATGATACGTTATATGTAACCAACTTTTTTGCAACCTGGTGTGGCCCATGTATCAGAGAAATTCCAAGCTTTAAAAGTAAAATGGAGGAATTGAAAGGAAAACCTGTAAAGTTCACTTTCGTCAACCTTGATGATAAGGCAGATTGGGCTGGTGCTGTTAAGAATTTTGCTGCAGAAAATAAATTGGGAGGCAGCATTATATTACTGGATGGACAAAAATTAGATCCAAACTTCTTTCACAACAACTTCAAACAATGGGACGGAGGTTCTATCCCTTTTACTTTCATGAGAAAAGGTGATAAAACCGACGAATATCTGGGAATGATGACGGAAGATGTATTGAATTCTAAAATCGATTCTTTCCTAAAATAAATAGACTGAACTCTTTCTGAATCATGTCAAAAAGATTTAAAATCCTGTGTTTATTATTCGTGATTGCCATTATTGCAAGCGCAATTATTAATCTGAACACAGGATTTTTAAGTTTAAGCTTCCAGGATTTCTTTCAGGATTCCGCTCAGAATCAAATTGCTGAAATCCGTATCAACCGTGTTCTGGTGATGATGCTGGCTGGAATATCCATTCCCACTTCAGGTTTTCTGATGCAGGAATATTTTCAAAATCCACTGGCAGGGCCTGATATATTAGGGATAACATCGGTCGCCAGTTTATCGGTTGCTTTTTATATTTTCTTTTCCCATACTATTTCCCTTCCTGAATTTTTACAGAATAGTTTTCTCAGCTTATCAGCTATTGGAGGCAGCTTACTGTTGATGTTGGTACTCCTCTCTATGTCCAATAGATTTCAGGACAAATCATATCTTATTATTTTCGGGTTTTTGGTATCTGCTTTTGCCGGTGCCATTGTATCTCTGTTGCAATTTTATGCGGAAAACCAGAGTCTGAAAAATTATATTTTATGGTCTTTCGGAGCGAATAATATGGTAACGAGGAATCAGATCTATGTACTTTCCATCCTTGTTTTAATCGGTATGTTGATCTGCTTCAGAGCGATAAAACCACTCATTGGAAATTCTCTGGGCAATTCCTATGCACAAAGTTTAGGGGTCAATCTGAAACAGCTGAAACTCTTAATCATAGTAGCATCTTCCCTCCTATCTGCTTCTGTTACTGCATTTTTAGGACCTATTCTGTTTATTGGAATCATTGTGCCACACTTTTGCAGACTTGTTTATAATCCATCCAGATTATGGCAGCAATGGATTCTTAATATGTTTCTGGGAATGCTGATTATGTTATTTTTCTCTGTCATTGCAGAAAAAACACAGATTCCTTTGAATGTGATAAGCTCTGTATTCGGAATTCCTGTGATTCTGATGATGCTATTGAAACAGAATAAAGTGTGATTTTTTTGTTGGATAAACGCAAAGGCGCAAAAAACTTTTAAAAATTTTATATTTTTAAGACGCAAAGATTTTATCTCCGATAAAATTGAGCACCTCATATTCTAAACAAAAAATTTCTCCAATATCTTGCTGAAAATCTTCGATTTTATCGCGCCTTAAAATATTACACAAAATATTAAAAGCCTTTGCGTCTTCGCGTTTACCCAACAGACTTCCTAATAAACTTAATATTATAGTTTTGAAATGTTGATAAGTACATACTTACATCTATTATACTTATCTAACAATTCATATATTTAAGCTCAACTATGCTAGGAATAGATTCTTGATATGTTTCTGGGAATGCTGATTATGTTATTTTTCTCTGTCATTGCCGAAAAAACACAGATTCCTCTGAATGTGATAAGCTCTGTATTCGGAATTCCTGTGATTCTGATGATGCTGTTGAAACAGAATAAGAGGTAGCTTTTTTGTTGGATAAACGCAAAGACGCAATAAAAATGAGTTTGACATTGTTTTAAGGCGCAAAGATTTTATCTCCGATAAAATTGAACACCTCATATTCTAAACAAAAAATTTCTCCAATACCTTGCTGAAAATCTTCGATTTTCTCGCGCCTTAAAATATTACACAAAATATTAAAAGCCTTTGCGTCTTCGCGTTTACCCAACATTTCGCATCAATAGGCATACTATGTTCCAAAATCATTAGTAACAGTCTTTGTAATTATTAAGCAACTATTCATATATTTAAGTCCAACAAAACACCACAAATGACAGAAAATGAATTATCAAAAGTAGTTTTTGAAACAGGTTTAAAGATTCACAGAAAACTTGGAGCAGGATTATTTGAGCATGTGTACGAAGAATGCATGTTCTATGAGTTAACAAAAGCAGGATTTTTAGTAGAAAAGCAAAAGCTACTTCCAATCATTTATGAAGATTTGAAAATAGAGAACGCTTTCAGACTCGATATGATTATTGAAAACAAAGTAATTCTGGAAATAAAAACAGTTGAGTATATATCACCTACTCATAAAGCGCAGCTTTTAACTTACTTAAAAATGACAAACTGTAAATTGGGATTATTACTTAACTTTCAATCTGATGTCTTCAAAAACGGAGTAACAAGAATTGTGAACAACTTATAAAATAAAACATGATAAAAATTTGACAAAGTCAAATTCCTTGCGTCTTAAAACATTATTTTTGTAAAAAACTTTGCGTCTTCGCGAAAACGAACAAAAACATGCATCTACAGATCAAACAGGCAAATATCGGCTACAATACCCCATTAATCTCCAATGCCAATGCAGATTTAAAGCTTGGTGATGTATGCCTGCTGATTGGTAATAACGGTGTAGGAAAAACAACATTAATCAAATCTATCCTGCATCAGCTCCCTTTGCTGAATGGAGAAATTTCTATTAATGAAAAAAATGTAAAAAATCTTTCGGTAAAAGAGATTGCGCAGAATATTGCCATTGTCTTTTCAAAGTCAGTTATTCCGCAGCATTATACCGTTGAAGATCTTATTTCTCTCGGAAAGTATATCTACTATCCTTTTTATTTTGAACTCAAAAAAGAAGATCGCGAAGAGGTTGGTCATATTATTGAAGAACTGGATCTGAATCAGTACAGATATACTCTTTTGAAAAACCTTTCTGACGGAAATCTTCAAAAAGCATTTATCGGACGGGCTATCACCCAAAATTCGCCTATTATCATTCTGGATGAGCCTACTACCCATCTGGATGAAAAAAATAAAATCATCATTCTAAAAACCCTGAGAAAGCTGGCTAAGGAACAAAACAAACTTATCCTGTTTTCCTCCCACGACTGGCGCCTTGCCAAAGAGTTTGCGGACAAAATATGGTATGTAAAGGAGAATCATCTGTATTCGGGAATTGTTGAGGACATTTTGCTTCAGCATGATGAACTTACCAATGCTTCCTTATTTCAAATCAGTGAGACCTTTATTCCGCCATTTATTTCTGCACCTCAGTTTCATAAGGAAATGCTGTATTCTCTGCTTCAAAAAAACTTCCAAAAAGACCTGTCTGACTTGAATTTCGAATTTCAGAACCCATTTTGGGTAATTACTAAGGATTCCGCCATCTATCAATGTGAATCTTTTGAAGAAATCATCAATTTAGTCTCAAACATTCATTAATACTTGATTTTCTTTGATTTATCCATATACTATGCATGCATAGTATTATGCTAATCATACAATTTAATCCGTTTATTTACAGCCCATTAACAAAATTTAACGTTAATAAATATTATGCATGCATAATATTTATTAAATTTGGGTAAAACCATTGGCGCAAAAATGATGGATCATAATAAGGAAAAAATAGAAAACGTAGATTTAATTTTAAAGCAGACCTGGTTGGCTGTTTCTAAAATGTACACAGAATTAGCCCAGGAACATGATTCCACAGCGGTACAGGCACTCACACTTTTAAAAATAGATCCTAAAGAAGGAACCCGAAGTACGAATCTTGGACCTAAGATGGCTATTGAACCTACTTCATTAACAAGAATTATCAAACTTCTTGAAGATAACGGATACATCTATAAGGAGAAAACCACCACTGATAAAAGAGAGGTGATCATCAAACTTACAGACAAAGGATTAAACTCCAGAAATATGTCTAAGGAAGTCGTTGTGAATTTCAACAAGAAGGTGATGGAAAAAATTTCTCCGGAAAAACTGGAGGCTTTCAAGGATGTGATGGGTGAAATCATGAAAATAGCAAACGAATTATTAAATAACAGAAAATAAATTATGATGAAGCCTTCGGGTTCATATCATCTTATACAAATAAAAATTTACATATGAAAAGAAGAATCAAACATGTAACGGTTCTTGGTTCAGGAATTATGGGAAGCGGAATCGCTGCTCACTTCGCCAACATAGGCGTTGAAGTATCACTTTTGGATATTGTTCCTTTTGAACTAACTGAAGCTGAACAGAAAAAAGGTTTGACCAAAGATGACAAAGCAGTAAGAAACAGAATTGCTTCCGAAAACTTTGAAAAACTTAAAAAAGCAAGTCCTGCACTTCTTTATTCACCCAAGTTTGCAGACAGAATTACAATCGGAAATTTCGATGATGATTTGCCGAAAATAAAAAATACCGACTGGATCATTGAAGTAGTCGTTGAAAGACTTGACATCAAGAAGTCTGTGTACGAAAAAATTGAACAGTTCAGAAAACCGGGAACATTAATTTCTTCCAATACATCCGGTATTCCTATTCATCTCCTTACAGAAGGGAGAAGCGAGGATTTCAAGAAGTACTTTGCCGGAACACACTTCTTCAACCCGGTAAGATATCTTCCCCTTTTAGAGATTATCCCAACTAACGATACAGCTCCTGAAATCATCGATTTCTATATGAATTACGGAGCAAAATTCTTAGGTAAAACGACTGTTTTAGCCAAAGATACACCAGCCTTCATCGCCAACAGAATCGGGGTGTTCTCCATGATGGATCTTCTTCACAATGTACAGAAATTAGGACTTACCGTTTCTGATGTTGATAAATTAACTGGTCCGGTAATCGGACGTCCAAAATCTGCTACATTCAGAACAGCTGACGTTGTAGGTCTTGATACTTTGGTAATGGTAGCCAACGGTGTCCGCCAGAGCGGTGCGGAAGCAAACGACTTCAATGATGTATTTGCCCTTCCAGGGTATATCCAGAAAATGATGGATAATAAATGGCTGGGTTCAAAAACGGAACAAGGATTCTATAAAAAAGTGAAAAACGCAGAAGGAAAATCTGAAATTCATGGATTAAACCTTGATACTTTGGAGTATGAACTTCAAGGAAAATCATCCTTCCCTACTCTGGAATTAACAAAATCTATAGATAAACCGATTGACAGATTTAAAGTATTAATTGGTGGTAAAGATAAAGCTGGTGAATTGTACAGAAAGTCTTTAGGGGCATTATTCGCTTACGTTTCGCACAAAGTACCTGAAATCTCTGACGAGGTCTATAAAATTGACGATGCGATGAGAGCCGGTTTCGGATGGGAAAACGGTCCATTTGAAATCTGGGATGCCGTAGGTGTTCAGAAAGGTATTGAACTGGCAAAAGATGCAGGATACGAAGTTTCTGACTGGGTGAAAAATGTAGAAACCTTCTATAAAGTTAATGATGAAGGACAAAGTATCTATGTTGATAAAAATTCAGGAGAATACAACAAGATCCCTGGTCAGGATGCATTCATCATCTTAGATAATATCAGAAAAAATAAAACGCTTTGGAGTAATTCAGGGGCTGCAATTCAAGATTTAGGAGACGGAATTATCAACTTTGAGATCCGTTCAAAAATGAACTCTCTTGGAGGCGAAGTTCTTGACGGATTGAACAGAGCGATTGATTTGGCAGAAAAAGAATATGACGGATTAGTAGTTGGTAACCAGGGAGCTAATTTCTCTGTAGGTGCCAATCTTGCGATGATTCTTATGATGGCAATCGAACAGGATTGGGATGATCTGAATATGGCGATCGCTTACTTCCAGAAATCAATGATGAGAGTACGCTACTCTTCTATTCCTGTAGTAGTTGCTCCTCACGGAATGACTTTAGGTGGAGGATGCGAAATGACGATGCATGCAGACCGGGTGGTTGCCGCTGCAGAAACCTATATCGGACTTGTTGAAACCGGAGTTGGAGTAATTCCTGGTGGTGGAGGTACTAAAGAATTGACTTTAAGAACTTCCAGAGAATTCCACAACGATGATGTTAAAAATAACAGACTTCGTGATGCATTTATGAACATCGCCATGGGTAAAGTAGCTACTTCTGCCTACGAAGCTTACGATATGGGAATCCTTGAAAAAGGGAAAGACATCGTTTCCGTAAGCAAAAACAGACAGATTGCCGAGGCTAAAAAAGTAGCAAAACTATTAGCGGAACAAGGCTATACCCAGCCGATCGAGCAAAAAGTAAAAGTTCTTGGTAAAGACGCATTAGGAATGTTCTATGTAGGAACAGACCAGATGCTAACCGGAAATTTCATCTCTGCACACGATAAGAAAATTGCTGATAAACTAGCCAACGTGATGGTAGGTGGAAATCTATCAGAGCCAACAGTTGTAACGGAACAATATCTATTGAACCTTGAAAGAGAAACTTTCCTTCAGCTTTGTGGGGAAAGAAAAACTTTAGAGAGAATCCAGTACATGTTACAGAACGGAAAACCATTAAGAAACTAATACTTTCAAAAATAATTAACAAACACTTTGTCATTCTGAAGGAATCCAAACATTGAATAGATGCTTCCAGCATGACAAACAGTATGGTTAATTTTTATAACAATTAATTAATAAAACAATGTCAAAGACAGCATATATAGTAAAAGGTTTTAGAACTGCCGTTGGAAAAGCTCCAAAAGGAAGTTTAAGATTTACAAGACCTGATGTCATGGCGGCTACCGTTATTGAAAAATTAATGGCTGAGCTACCCCAATTAGATAAAAACAGAATTGATGACCTTATCGTAGGAAATGCAATGCCGGAAGCTGAACAAGGGCTTAATGTGGCGCGTCTGATCTCTTTGATGGGGTTAAATACCGATAAAGTTCCGGGAGTTACCGTGAACAGATACTGTGCATCAGGAAGTGAGGCAATTGCTATTGCTTCTGCGAAAATTCAGGCTGGTATGGCAGATTGTATCATCGCTGGTGGTACAGAATCTATGTCATATATTCCTATGGGAGGTTATAAGCCGGTTCCTGAAACGGATATCGCAAAAACAAACCCTGATTACTACTGGGGAATGGGCTACACTGCGGAAGAAGTTGCAAAACAATATAATATTACAAGAGAAGAACAGGATCAGTTTGCTTTTGAATCTCATATGAAAGCTTTAAAGGCTAATCAGGAAGGTAAATTTGCCAACCAGATTGTTCCGATTCCTGTAGAGTATAATTTCCTGGACGAAAATCAGAAACTGCAGACTAAAAAGTTTGATTTTTCAGTAGATGAGGGGCCTAGAGCAGATACTTCTTTAGCAGGTTTAGCAAAACTAAGACCTGTATTTGCCAACGGAGGAAGCGTAACTGCCGGAAACTCTTCTCAAATGAGTGACGGAGCGGCTTTCGTAATGGTAATGAGTGAGGAAATGGTAAAAGAATTAGGACTGGAGCCTGAGGCAAGATTAGTGGCTTATGCTGCAGCCGGATTAGAACCAAGAATCATGGGAATGGGTCCTATCTATGCTATTCCAAAAGCATTGAAACAGGCTGGTTTAGAATTAAAAGATATCGATTTGATCGAACTTAACGAAGCATTCGCTTCTCAATCGGTTGCAATCAAAAAAGAATTAGGATTAAATCCTGACATCTTAAACGTAAACGGAGGAGCTATCGCCCTTGGTCACCCGCTTGGATGTACAGGAACAAAACTGACAGTACAACTTCTTGACGAAATGAGAAGAAGAGGCAACAAGTACGGAATGGTTTCTATGTGTGTAGGAACCGGCCAAGGAGCAGCTTCTATTTTTGAACTTCTTTAATAGACAATAGAGAATAGACGGATAGATAATAGACTTAAAGACACCAAAAAATGAATGAATGATTTTCTAAGAGGCACAATTTTAAAAAGCTTAAAATCTGGCAAATGAGTATGGAATTATCAAGATTAACTTTAGATCTTACAGATACTTTTCCGACTTATGAAAAGTATGGTTTGAAAAATCAAATGGACAGATTTGCAATTTCAATTCCATCAAATATAGCTGAAGGTTCAAGCAGGACAAATCAGTCTTTTAGTCATTTTTTGGATATTTCTTTAGGTTCTTCATTTGAATTGCAAACACAAATATTGTTAGCAAATCATAGAAAATATTTATCTGATGAAAAAACTGAAATCTTTGAAATTAAGATTAAAGAATTTTAAAAAGCAACAACGGTATTTCAGAATACTTTAAATAAAGACTAATAAGACAAAAGACAAAGAGAGAATAGACAGATAGAAAATAGATGCCACTAATAATCTATCATCTATCCGTCTATTATCTGAAGGTCTCAAAAAATTTAAAAAACAAAATAATATATGGCTACATTAAAAGGCGGGGAATTCCTGATCAAACAAATTCCTGCAAACGAAATTTTCAGTATTGAAGAACTGAATGAAGAACAAAAGATGCTTCGTGATTCTGCGAAGGAATTTATAGATAGAGAAGTAGTTCCTCAAAGAGAACGTTTTGAGAAGAAAGATTACGCATTTACTGAAGAGATCATGCGTAAACTGGGAGAAATGGGGATGTTGGGAATCGCTGTTCCTGAAGAATACGGAGGTCTTGGAATGGGCTTTGTGACTACAATGCTTGCCTGTGATTATCTATCAGGAACTACAGGTTCATTGGCTACAGCTTATGGTGCACACACCGGAATTGGAACCCTGCCAATAGTTCTTTACGGAACTGAAGAGCAGAAGAAAAAATACCTTCCGGATTTAGCAACGGGAACAAAATTCGGAGCTTACTGTTTGACAGAGCCAGATGCTGGTTCTGATGCCAATTCAGGAAAAACAAAAGCAAAACTTTCCGAAGACGGAAAACATTATATCATCAACGGTCAGAAAATGTGGATCTCCAATGCAGGATTTGCAGATACATTTACATTATTCGCTAAAATTGATGATGATAAAAATATCACAGGATTTGTCATCAACAGATCTGAACTTGAAAACCCTGAAAGCTTAACTTTCGGTGAGGAAGAGCATAAACTGGGTATCCGTGCTTCTTCTACCCGTCAGGTTTTCTTCAATGATATGAAGATTCCTGTGGAAAATCTTTTAGGAGAAAGAAACAATGGTTTCAAGATCGCTTTAAATGCATTAAACGTAGGCCGTATCAAATTGGCTGCCGCTTGTCTTGATGCACAAAGAAGAATCTTAAACCACTCTATCCAGTACTCTAACGAAAGAAAACAGTTTGGTGTTTCAATCGCTACTTTTGGAGCGATCAGAAAGAAACTGGCAGAAATGGCAACCGGAGTTTTCGTAAGTGAAGCAGGTTCTTACAGAGCCGCTAAAAATGTTCAGGATAAAATTGATGAGCTTGTTGCAGCAGGATTAAGCCATCAGGAAGCAGAATTAAAAGGTGTAGAAGAATTCGCTGTTGAATGTTCAATCCTTAAAGTTTTCGTTTCTGATCTAGCACAACACACCGCAGACGAAGGAATTCAGGTGTACGGAGGAATGGGATTCTCTGAAGACACTCCTATGGAAGCGGCTTGGAGGGATTCAAGAATTTCAAGAATCTATGAAGGTACCAACGAAATCAACAGACTGCTGGCTGTAGGAATGCTTATTAAGAGAGCCATGAAAGGTGAGCTGGATCTTTTATCTCCTGCAATGGCGATCAGCAAAGAATTGATGGGCATCCCTTCATTTGAAGTTCCTGATTATTCAGAATTCATGAGCGAAGAAAAAGCAATTATCGCCAATCTTAAGAAAGTATTCTTAATGGTTTCCGGAGCAGCTCTTCAGAAATATATGATGGATATTGAAAAACAGCAGCATTTATTACTGAATGCATCTGAAATCCTTAACCAGATCTATATGGCAGAATCCGCAGTATTAAGAGCAGAAAAACACTTCTCTCCTGAATCTGTAGAAGCAGCTATGGCTCAGTTAAACCTTTACAAAGCTGTGGAGAAAATCATTACTGCAGCTAAAGAAGGAATTGTTTCTTTTGCTGAAGGAGATGAGCAGAGAATGATGCTTTCAGGACTAAGAAGATTCACAAAATATACCAACCATCCAAATGTGGTAGCCCTTACTGAAAAAGTAGCAGCTCACTATATTGAGAAAGGAGCTTATTAGTCTTTAATAATATAAATTTGATTCAGCGTCCCAATTTTTGGGGCGCTTTTTTGATCTTTATCAATGATGACATCCATTGAAATTAATGGTATTTAGCAAGGTTATTCAAAAAAAATTATTATTTTTATTTTAAAATAACTAACACATGAAAATTTTATTATTTCCAATACTCCTTATTTCCATTACTTTTTCAGCACAAAAAAAAGACAATTTACTTCCTGTTCCCAAGGTAGATACCACAAAAATTGTTGCTAAAGGGAAATTCCCGGGATATTTTACTCTGAAACCCGATCAACCTCAAAAAGAACTTTACAAAATATTAACGGTTAAGCCCAATGATACAATTCTTTATCTGGCTTTAAAAGAATCTTCAAAGGATTATTCACAATATAAAATTTTAAATTCGATTACTCCTGATAAGCTTCAGGTCAATCGGAAAAAAATACTACCATCCAAATAACATAACACAAACTAAAAACTATTACCATGGGAAAATTTATTATCTCTAAAAGAACAAACGGAGACTTTCAGTTCAACCTCAAAGCTGGAAACGGACAGGTCATTTTAACCAGCCAGGGATACAGTACCAAACCTTCCTGTGAAAGCGGAATCGGATCCGTAAAACTCAATGCACAGGAAGATGCAAAATTTGAAAGAAATACGGCCAATGACGGCAGATGCTATTTTAATCTAAAAGCCGGAAACGGACAGATCATCGGAACCAGCCAGATGTATGAATCTGACAATGGTATGGAAAACGGAATAGAATCTGTAAAAAACAATGCTCCGCATGCTCATATAGAGGATGAAACAAACTTGTAAAATCATCTGAAAATATTCTTCATAAAAAATGCCTTAGTTCTTAAGGCATTTTTTATTTTTGTACTCTATTTTTCATTAGCAATGACAAAAGAAGAATTACTGAATAAAGCAATCAAAATCGCCGATAAGGCTCATAAAGGACAAACCGATAAATACCATGCTCCCTACATTGCCCACGTAATGCGTGTGATGAACTATGGTAAAACACTGGATGAAAAAATCGTTGGAGTACTTCACGATGTTGTGGAAGACCATCCACAGGAGTTTAGTCTGGATTATTTAAGATCTGAGGGATTCCCTGAATATATTATTTTTGCCATCAGCTGCCTTACAAAGCTTGATCCGGAAGAAGATTATGATGAATTCATCAAAAGAACGGAACGATCTCTCCTTTCTGTAGCTGTAAAACTAAATGACCTTCGAGACAATATGGATCTCAGAAGAGTAAACAGAGAGCTTACTCCTAAAGATATCAAAAGATTCAATAAATATCTGAAAGCCTATCGTTATCTGATAGAGAAATATTAATCCGCACCTGGGAAATCATATGTTTTCGTGTGATGATCTGTTCCATCGATGTTGATGTTTAACGCAAGGTAAACGAAATGTAAATTTTTGTTCCCTTTTGCTTCAAATTCACGCTGCCACAGATATCCGCTCACGATTCCAAAATAATCATCGATCTGATAGCCGAAACCGCCATAAACTCTGTTTCTGGCAAAAGTAGGCTTCATCGGAGAGACAAAGAATACTTCGTCATAAGCATTGGCGAAAACAGTTCCTTTCTTGATGGTTTTGGCGTTTAAAGGAACACTTACATTCAGACGGTACCGGTAACGCATTCTCTGGGAAGTCTGATCTGTTTTCGGCTCATAGAACCAGCTCTTTTCAGCACGAAAACGGTTTTCAAACTTTACGATACCTTTCTTGATATCAATAACGTCCTGAAGCCATACCCTGAACTCCTCTCTGCTCAGGCTATGTTCTTTATAGTTAACATATCTTCCCAGCCCTACAAAAGGTTTGTGGTTTTTGGTAAGATTATACCCTAATCCCCCTTTTATTTCATAATAATCGGGGTAGGTATAATCTTCGTTACCACGCAATTGCCCCTCTGCGTACAGGAAAAATTTCGGATGAAACTTATAGGTCAGAGTCACTGCATTGAAGCTGGAAATGTGTTCCTGTGCTTTAAAAAAAGATATTCCAAGTAATAAACCTAAACCTATAAGACGTTTCATAAAAAATTTTTGCAAATGTATATTTTTTAACAATTTGTTAATATTAACTTTTATTCATGTGTAAATTAACAATTACTTAATATTGATTGTGTAAGAAAAGCCAATATGGAACCACCTTTGCGGCATTCCCACCCCAAATGCTTCGGTATATTTTGTGTTGGTCAAATTGTTAATCAACACATATACTGAGTAATCTTTTTTGGCAAAGCTCAGCTTCTCATCTACAAGGTTATAGGTTCCCAGATTAACTCTTTCATTGTAACGGTAAACAAGCTCGTTGGTAAAGTTTTTCAGGAATTTCACCTCTAACTTGGACACAAACTGATGTTTCAAATTATCCAGAATATATCTTGAAACCACACCGGCTTTTTCTTCATATTTGCTGTCAATGTAGGTATATCCAACCGTATATTTTAACCAGTCTGTCGGTCTGTGGCTCCACTCTGCTTCTATTCCTTTCGTTTTAATATTTCCCACATTCTGAGCAAACCATACTTTATCACTCAGATCCTTTTTCACCCAGTCAATGGAATTATTGGAATTCCTCAGGAAACCACTGATTTTAGCCAAAATTCTGTTGTTCTGGTATTGATATCCTACCTCGGATGAAACTGCATTTTCAGGAAGTAAATCCGGATTTCCATGTTCCGTGGGACTTACATAATACAGTTCGGTAAATGTTGGTACACGGTGTACTTTTGCGATGTTTCCGTAGATTTTTGAATTGTTATTAAAGTTATAGCCTACATCCAACCCCGGATAGAAGAAATTCCCTTCTTTAGAATAATTGGCCCATGAAATCCCCGGACTGATATTCAGTTTTTTATCCAGTAATGAAAAATGATGTTCAAAGAAAACCTGAGATACAAAACGGTTTCTGTCTCCTAAATTACTGCTTACTAAAAATTCTTTTCTCAGTTCAACACCAATTCCGGTTGTTCCCAACCCCCACTGATAGCTGGAATTCACTTCTCCACCTGCATTATTTCCAATGTGCATATTTCGGTAAAAATCAGGATTCCATCTGTCATAAAGGTACATATCCTGCCCTCTTCTCCAATATACATTAGAGTTAAGTTTCAGCTTACCAAAAGTCTGCTGATGAGCTACACTTACGATAGAAGCCTGCGTTTCCTCATACTGCTTCGTTGCAGCACTGGAAGCATAAAAGCCATTGGCTCCGAATTTCTTTTCCGAAAAGCCGGCCTGAACTCTTACATCTCCGTTTTTGATATTCAGTTTTCCCTGATAAAATACATTTCTGATCTCATAATCAGTATTGAACATATACCCTTCTGATGAAGCTGAATTCACCTGCAGGGAGTTCGTAAATTTTTCATTTCCGATCTGCGCGTTAAATCCCAGACCATAGCTGCCGTAATCTCCTCCCTCTGCGCTTATCTTCACTTTTTTCCCCGGAAAAGTTTTGGTGATGATATTGATAACACCAGCATAAGCATTCTGTCCGAAACGTCTTGCAGCCGGGCCTTTTATGATTTCTATCTTTTCTACTTCATCCAGATCTACCGGAATATTCATATTATTATGTCCGGTCTGGGAGTCATTCATCCTGATTCCGTTCAATAATAAAAGAACCTGCTCAAAAGAACTACCACGGAAACCGATATCACTCTGCACTCCATTGGCTCCTCTCCTTCTGATATCCATTCCCGGCACCTGCTGAAGAATTTCGTCAATACTTTTAGCCGGAGAATTTACAATATCTTCTCTGGTGATAACGCTGATGTTCTGGTTAGCGCTTTTATAAGGTGTAGAGATAAATTTACCCTGAAATTCAATGCTTTCAATATCTGTAGTCTTTTCCTGTGCATTTACCCAAAGTAAAGATCCCAGAAAAAAAGCACTTCCTATCTTTTTGATCATAATCGTTTCCGTAGTTTTTTAAGAGAGTCCAAAAGTAAGGGAGTTCACCAAGACAGGCAAATGATAGTTGTCATAAAAAAGATGCAGCTTCACGCTGCATCTTTCTGAGGGAGTAATTTCTATCTTTTTCTCATTAAATGTGTAACCAGATCTCTGAATAATTTTCTCATTTCTCTATTACATATTTATGAATGCAATTTTAAATAATTTTACAATATAAAACAATAGTTCAATAAAAAAACACAATATATTTTAAAAAATTATATAAAACACTGTAAAATAAACAGCAAAATAAAATTAAGTCCACAAAACATACATCTTTTCAGGTGGTTTTGAAAGCAAAATATGGGTTTAACCTGTTCAATGTAACGATCATTATAACAATTTTTAACAATAAGATAAGCGTAAATTTTTCGCTAAAATTTCGTAATTTTGTGGGTCTTAATTTTACGATGAAAGTATTCTATTTCAACAGTAATTTTGCCAGCGTTTATAAAAATTGCAGCAACAGATTTCGGAGGAATCAGGATATATGTAAAAGTTCAATTGATACCGGCCACAGAATATTTGTAGCCAAACACCATTACTGCCAGCCTTAATGCTGTGCAGTCTTTATATGAATAAACAAAATATGGCTAACACAACAGAAATAGATATAAAAAAACAGATTTTCGTTAAGAATGCACATCTTAACAATCTGAAGCATATAGACGTCCTTATTCCAAAGAACAAACTGATTGTTATTACAGGAGTTTCGGGAAGCGGTAAGTCATCTTTGGCTTTTGATACGATCTACGCAGAAGGACAGAGAAGATATGTAGAAAGTTTAAGCTCTTATGCCCGTCAGTTTTTGGGAAAATTAGAAAAACCAAAAGTGGACGATATCAAAGGACTCGCACCTTCTATTGCCATCCAGCAGAAAGTAATTTCTTCCAATCCGCGTTCTACTGTGGGAACTTCTACAGAGATTTACGATTATATGAAGCTTTTATTTGCAAGGATCGGGAAAACCTTTTCACCGGTTTCGGGAGAAGAAGTGAAGAAAGATTCGGTTTCTGATGTAGTCGACTTCATCAAGGCTTCAAAAAAAGATACTTCCTTTCTATTAACTGCTCCTTTGGAATATGATGCAGACAATTTTAAAGAAACCCTGAATGTTTTAAAACTGGCAGGTTTCACAAGACTTGAAATTAATGGAAATGTAGCCGGGATTGAAGATCTGGAAAGTTTTGGTTTTGCCCCGGAAAAAGGAATGACGATCAACCTTGTCATCGACCGTTTTTCTTACGAAGAAGACGAAAGCTTTTTACAAAGACTTGCAGATTCTATTCAAATGGCATTCTATGAAGGACGCGGATATTGTTCATTAAAGAATACAAACACTGAGAAGGTAAAAGAATTTTCCAATAAATTTGAGCTGGACGGAATGGAGTTTCTTGAGCCCAACGTTCATTTTTTCAGCTTTAATAACCCCTACGGAGCATGTCCGGTATGTGAAGGATACGGAAAAGTGATCGGAATTGACGAAGATCTTGTAGTTCCAAATAAAACATTATCCATCTACGAAGATGCCGTTGTCTGCTGGCGGGGAGAAACCATGAGCGAATGGAAAAAGGATTTCATCAAAAAAGCAGGTGACTTCCCTATCCACAAACCTTATCATCAATTAACAAAAGAACAGAAAAACTTCCTTTGGAAAGGTGACGGAAGGAGTAATTTCCCGTGTATCAACAATTTCTTCAAGATGCTTGAAGAAAATCTTTATAAAATTCAATACAGAGTAATGCTTTCCCGTTACAGAGGAAAAACCCTTTGCCCGACATGTGAAGGATTGAGACTTCGTGAAGAAACAAGCTGGGTAAAAGTAGACGGACACAATATCCAGTCGATGATTGAACTTCCTTTGGATGAACTTGCTCCGGTGATCAACGGATTAAAACTTTCAGATCATGACAAGGAAGTCGCCAAGAGACTGATTTACGAAATCACCACCCGTCTGGAATTTTTATTAAAAGTAGGATTAGGATATTTAACATTAAACAGAACATCGAATACCCTTTCAGGAGGAGAAAGTCAGAGAATCAACCTGGCAACAAGCTTAGGAAGTTCTTTGGTAGGTTCTATTTACATTCTGGATGAGCCTTCTATCGGGCTGCATTCCAAAGATACGGAAAACCTGATCGAAGTATTGAAAAATCTTCGCGACCTTGGAAATACCGTGATTGTGGTAGAACATGACGAGGATGTAATGAGAGCAGCGGACTATATTATTGATATTGGTCCGGAAGCAGGTTATCTTGGTGGGGAACTGGTATTTGCCGGAGATTATAAGGATCTGAAAAAAGCGAATACACTTACTTCAGAATACCTTACCGGAAGACTTGAAATAGAAGTTCCGAAGAAAAGAAGAAAAGCAAAAGAATGGATTCACATTAAAGGAGCCCGTCAGAATAACCTTAAAAATATAGATGTAGACGTTCCTTTGGAAAGTCTGGTAGTCATTTCCGGAGTTTCAGGAAGTGGAAAGTCTACTTTGATGAAAGAGATCCTTACCAATGACATCCAGATCCAGTTGGGAATGGGCGGTAAAAAAGGAGATTATGATACTGTCGAATTTCCAAAAAAACTGATCAAAAACATTGAACTGATTGATCAGAACCCTATTGGAAAATCATCCCGTTCAAATCCTGTAACCTATCTAAAGGCTTACGACGATATCCGTGATCTTTTTGCCAAGCAGAAAGTAGCCAAAATGATGGGTTATAAGCCTAAACACTTCTCTTTCAACGTAGATGGCGGAAGATGTGATGAATGCAAAGGAGAAGGAGTGATCAATGTTTCCATGCAGTTTATGGCGGATATCGAGCTTGAATGTGAGGTTTGTAAAGGAACACGTTTCAAAAATGAGATCCTTGAAGTAAGATTTGATGAGAAAAACATCTCTGATATCCTTCATATGACCGTAGATGAAGCATTGGAATTCTTTAAAGATAATAATGAAGAAAAGATCGTAACGAAGCTGAGACCTTTGCAGGAAGTAGGTTTAGGTTATTTACAGCTGGGACAAAGCTCCTCTACCCTTTCCGGCGGTGAGGCACAGCGTGTGAAGCTGGCTTCTTTCCTTGTAAAAGGGGTAACAACGGATAAAACGCTATTTATCTTTGATGAGCCTTCCACAGGGCTTCACTTCCATGATATTCAAAAATTATTGAAATCATTACAGGCGTTGATTGATCTCGGACATTCGGTGATTGTTATTGAGCATCAGCCTGATATTATCAAATGTGCCGATTATATTATCGATATCGGTCCGGAAGCAGGAAAACACGGCGGAGAAGTTGTATTTGCAGGAACACCGGAAGATCTGACTAAAAATAAAAAGTCTTATACGGCAAAATATATCAAAGAAAAACTGGAACAATAAATACAACCGGCTGTTTTTAAACAGCCGGTTTTTTATTGAGATTACTTATCTTTATTCAACTTATCAAACCATTACAAAATTATTATTTATGCCCTGGAATCCCGAATTATATGATCAGTACAAAGATGTACGTTATAAGCCATTTTATGATTTAGCAGCGTTAATCAAGCCTGAAAACAATATAAAAGCTATTGACTTAGGCTGTGGAACCGGAGAACAGACCTCTATTCTTACGGAAAAACTGACAGGCTCTACATTCTTGGGAATTGATTCATCAGCAGAAATGCTTGAAAAATCGAGGAAATATGAAAACGATCATTTACACTTTAAGCTTCAGAGCATTGAAGAAACATCCCAGTCTGACGAGAAATGGGATCTTGTCTTCAGTAATGCCGCTTTACAGTGGGCTGATGATCACGAAACTTTATTTCCCAAAATCATTGGATTACTTTCAGAGAATGGACAGTTAGCAATACAAATGCCGGTTCAGAAAGAAAATATCCTCAATCAGATTTTAACAAAAATGGCAGGTGAAGAACCCTACGCATCCCAACTAAATCATTTCAACCGTGATTCTCCGGTACTTTCAATGGATGACTATGCACAGATATTATTTGATAACGGAATTCAGGATATTGAAATATTTCAGAAGGTATACCCTATTATTGCGGATGATCACGAGGCTTTATACACCTTTATTTCAGGAACAGCATTGTTACCTTATTTAGAACGCATGGAAGGAGAACAGAAAGAACAATTCATCTCCGAATTTAAATCGCGTATCGCCAAAAGGTTTACAAAATATCCGGCTATCTATGCATTCAAGCGCATCCTGATGTATGGCCGTAAGAAATAGAAAACCTTAACGCCCAATAAAAAACTGCCACAATTGTCATTCTTACGAAGGAAGAATCTCATTAATAACCAATGATATGAGATTCTTCATTACACTTCGTTTCATTCAGAATGACAAAATTGCGACAGCTGCTTCTGTTTATTAATAAAATAGTTACTCTTTCAGATTATACAAGAACGGACTTTTCCTGATATACTCAGAATTTTCAATCTGAGAAACCAGAAAATCCGCCAGATCTGTAGCACTGATGCTTTCTCCTTTACAGTCTGTAGGATTTGTCTCCGTTGGAAAGCTTTCCTCTGTAAGATGAATGAGTGGTAATCTTACCAATGTCCAGTCCAGATGGCTTTCCAGAAGAAGTTCATATTCTTTCTGCTTATCAGCGGTTGTCTCAGGATAGTTCTGATACATCCAGCCTGTAGCCATTTTTACCTTTTCATTTTTATGATCGGACGGTGTATTTACACTCAAGCCTGTAGTTACAATATAACGACCGATTCCATGATGACTCATTGCAGAAATGATATTTTTTGTAGCATCACTAAAAATAGACTTCTCTCCTTTTGGCTGCCCTAAAGTACTCATGACAAGATCAGTTCCTAGAATCAATTTATCGATCGCTGTTGTATCCCTTGCATCTCCTTTTACCACTTCAATTAATGGATTTTGAAGGGTGAAATTCTTGGGATGCCTTAATAAAAGTTTAAGATGATATCCTTTCTCAAGAAGGTTTTGTACCAGATATTGTCCGGATTTTCCGGTTCCGCCGATGACGGCAATTTTATGGATTTTCATAATTATTTTTTTTAATATTAAATATCAATAATCAGCAGCTGATTCACCGCTAATGACCATTAGTATTATAAAAGATGAATTGTCTTTTCTTTAGATAAGAATAATAGCTATATAGGGTTCAGAAAATTGAACCTAAGATGTTCAGGCTTAAAAGTAACACCTGACTCATAGTAATATGTATTACGAGATTTTAATGAATTAAAGTTACATTTTTTCCCTCAAAAAAAATCAAAAATTTATGATTTTGACAACATGTATTAAAAGAGAAAGTTTTTAACTTTGATAACTATCTTACTGTCAGTATTTTCCTTAAAACAAACTTACACCCAATAAAATATCATAATATGGAACCATTTACAGTAAACATACCCGAATCGGTTATAACCGATCTTAAAAACCGTCTGCAAAATGTCCGCTGGCCGGGAGAACCGGAAGGATCCGGCTGGAACTACGGCACCAGTGAAACATACCTGAAAGAACTTACCCGCTATTGGATCAATGATTACGACTGGAAGATGCACGAACAGCAATTGAATCAGCATCCACAGTATGTCACCCGGATTGACGGAATTTTGATTCATTTTCAATACATCAGAGGAAAAGGGTCAAATCCTAAACCGCTGATTCTTACTCATGGCTGGCCAGACAGCTATTACCGCTTTCATAAAATTATTCCACTGCTTACGGAAGGTGAACAGAGTTTTGATCTGGTTATTCCTTCCATTCCGGGATTTGGCTTTTCTGATAAAACAGCGGTCAGCAGTGAAAAGGTGGCAGATCTGTGGAAACAACTGATGACTGAAGTCCTAGGTTATGAAAAATTCTGTGCTGCCGGAGGAGATATCGGAATGGGAGTCGTAAAGGCATTGACTTCAAAATATCCTGAAGCCCTGGAAGCTGTTCACCTTACAGATGTTGGCTACCCCACCGGCCAGGAAGACCCTGCTACAATGAGTGAAGAGGAACAGAAATTCGCACAGTTTGTTCAGCAATGGTGGTACAGTGAAGGAGCTTACGCCATGGTACAGTCTACCAAACCTCAATCTTTGGCTTATGGTCTTAATGACTCTCCTGTCGGACTGGCAGGCTGGATCATAAGTTTTATCAATGCAGGCGCACCACCTGAAATGATTGAAACAGCATTTGGCGGAAAAGATGAGTTGCTTACCAATATTATGATTTATTGGGTAACCCAAACCATTGGTTCTTCTGCCAGAATGTATAAGGAAGATGTAGCAGCTTTATGGAGCGGAACACATGTGCATCAAAAGAGCAATATTCCGGCCGGAGTGCTTGTATTTCCCCGTGAAGCTCAGTTTCCGAAAGAATGGGCAGAACGTTTCGTGAATGTCACCAGCTTTAAAAAGATGAATGAAGGTGGCCATTTTGCCGCCCTGGAATTACCTCATTTATTTGCAGATGAACTGAGATCATTTTTTTATTCTGCCACATAAACAATTCATGAGCTACAATCGGTCCTGCCTTTTTGCAGCTCCTTTTTGATGGTAAAATGTTAATCCTTCTAAACCATTACTAAAATATTGTTAATAGAGTATAAAGTTGTTGGCAAGTTTTTTATTTTAGCCAAAATTAATAACTATGAAAAAATTGTCCTTCACGATTATAGCAGCATTTCTATTCTGCTCAGTGCAAGCTCAGATACAAAATGCCGGTTTTGAGAACATGACCGATGGATTACCCAATCACTGGAATATAAAAAAAGCAGATTCGTACGAAGGAAAAGTAGATTATACCCAATATTTTGGAGGAAAAGCCTCTATGCAGCTTATAGGAAAGGCTGATCATTCCAAAGACTTTCAATCTTTTTCTCAAAAAATACCTCTTGATATTCAGCAATTGCAAAAAATAGAAATCAGTGCCTATGTAAAATCTGAGAACACCAATGGGAAAATCAATCTATGGACACAGGTGAAGGATGAGAAGGGGCAGATGATAGACTTTGGAAACTCAGAGTCACAACAAAAGTCCATTGCATTGAATAAAGACTGGACAAAATATTCTTTAATTTTCACTGTTGATAAAAATGTAAAAAGCCTTCTTCTTGGAGGCGTATTCTCAGGAAACGGAACGGTTTGGTTTGACCACTTTGAACTGAACAGAATTGCATTTTCAAATGAAGAACCTTCGAAAAAATCTGCAAAATATATTCAGGAGTTTAAAGATATTGTGAAAAAGAATTCAATCTTTTCAGACCAACTGGACTGGAAAAATATTGAAACCAACCTTCAATATCTTTCAAAAGGCATGAAAACCATTGATGATACAGACCCTGCATTGAGCTATATTATACAAAATCTAAGACAGGTTGGTGATAACCATTCATTTATTTCCGGCAAAGAACGTTCAGAAAAACAAAAGAAAAGCAACACCAATGAGGCAAAGCCCGATTCCAGACTAATTGATCAGAGTATTGGCTATATTTCTGTTCCCGGCTTTGGTTCCGTCAACACAGAAGTTGGAAATGATTTTGCCCTGCAGATTCACAATATGATTAAAAAACTGGACTCTGAAAATACGATTAAAGGCTGGATTGTAGATCTGAGAGGCAATACAGGAGGAAATATGTATCCTATGATCGGAGGTCTCGGAAGTCTGATTGGAGAAGGAACTTTGGGATATTTTGTATATAAGGATAAAAAAACTCCATGGATTTATAAAGACAGGAAGTTTGGTTCCAATAAAATTACAGAACCTTATAATCTTAAAAGCGGACAATCTAAAATTGCAGTTCTGATAGGTCCAAACACCGCCAGTTCAGGAGAAGCTACAACAATTGCATTTATTGGAAAAAGCAATGTAAAACTCTTTGGAAAACCATCTGCGGGCTATACTTCGGCCAATAGTATTTATCCGTTAAGCGATGGTAAAAGCTTTGCTCTGGCTTCTTCTTATGAAATGGACCGAAACGGGAAAGTCTACTACGGGAAAATTGATCCGGACGTTCCGGTAGAATCCAAAGAAGGTCACGATATGGATCTGGAGACTGCTAAAGCCTGGATTTTAAATTAGTTTCAGACTTATCCACAAAAAAATGTGGATAACTTGTGAATTTTAACATTTAATTCATTTTTCGTATTAAAATAATTACTACATTTACTATGTAATAAACATCGAAGTGGAAACTTTATTTGCTTTTCTTACTACTCTTGAAATTGCAATTAAATTTGAAATAAAAATTTAAGCACAGCATTGTCGGCTGTGCTTTTTATTGTTGTCTAATTAAAAAAATGAGATGTATTTATCTACTGGATCTGCCTCTAAAGGGCAGATTCTTTTATCCTACATCCTTTTATAGAAGTATTTTCGCATATTTGCTATAAAATGTACAAAACGGTACAAACATCTTTGCCCCAGTCTCCATTCTCTGCATTAATTGTTGATTATTAAAATTAAATAATTTGTATTTTTATGAATCAAACCAAGGCCTCATAGTTCAATGGATATAATAGAAGTTTCCTAAACTTTAGATCCAGGTTCGATTCCTGGTGAGGCCACAAATTTGCCAAATGGCACTAGCTAAATAAGATATATTATTTTATTTTCTTTCTATTTTAAGAAGAAATCAAGTCCTGTTTTTTCATCATTTCTAAACGATAATATATTTTTTGAGTACTTCAAGAAGGTCCGCCTGCTTTACAGGTTTGGGAAGGAAATCATTCATTCCGGCTTCAAGGCACTTTTCTTTTTCACCCAGCACATTTCCAGCTGTAACACCTATGATAGGTATATGTTCATACCCCGGAAGCATTCTAATATTTCGTGTTGCCTCAATACCGCTCATTACCGGCATCTGTACATCCATCATAATAATGGAAAACTGTTTTTTCCTGCATTCTTCCAAAGCCTGCAGCCCATTAACGGCTTCCGTTAGATGTATACCAGGTGCAAGAGATCTCATTATTCTATTATTCAGGACCATATTCACTACGTTATCATCAACCAAAAGCACTTCTAATTCCGAATCAAATACATGCGAAGTTTTCTCAGGCTGATCCTTATTAATTTTCACTGTATAACTTTGGTCTACCTTTTTTAAGGTTTTGTATAGATCATGAGATTTGATGGGTTTCAATAATAAATGTGCATTTTCTATTTTTCTAACTGAGCTAAGTATGCCCAGTTCTTCAGAAGAAGAAGAAAGTACTATAAATGGAGAAGTCTCATTTCGCTGATTGAACAGTCCTGTTATTTTATCTATTGTTTCCAATCCGGACATAACAGGCATATGATAATCCATCAGGATCACATCGAACCGCTCACCTTTCAACAGGATCTCTAAGGCTTCCATCCCATTAGAAGCCAAGGTAGACTTGATATTTTTATAGGTAAGCATATGCTCAAGAATGATCCTGTTGGTTTCATTATCATCAACCACTAAGGCTGTTTTAATAGTTATCTCCTCCTCGTCTCTCAATGGAGGGATCTCGTAAGGAATCTCAATGTCAAAGAAAAATACAGACCCTTTTTCCTTTACGCTGCTCAGCGACAAATGGCTTCCCATATATCCCAGGATATTGTTTGAAATCGTAAGTCCCAGACCCGTGCCACCATATTGTTTACTAATGGAACTGTTTTCCTGTGTAAAGGCATTAAAAATGTATTTTTGTTTCTCAATAGGGATGCCAATCCCAGTATCTCTTACTGAGAAGCGCAAAGCAATAGTACGATCATCCATGCGCAATTTCTCAACTTTCAGCTCAATCTCTCCCTTTTCTGTGAACTTCACAGCATTCCCGAGAAGGTTGATCAGGATCTGTTTTAACCTTGCTTCATCCATAAAAAGTATTTTGGGAAGACCCGGCTCAATATTGAGCAGAAGTTCAATATCTTTTTTCTGGGATTGATAAATAATCACATTGATCACCTGGCTCAACATATCATAAACATCACATTTTTCAATCAAGAGCTCCATTTTTCCGGATTCTATTTTAGAAAAATCCAATATATCATTGATGATGCTAAGAAGATTTTCCCCAGACTCATTGATGTAATTCAGATATTGCATCTGGGTTTCATTCAGCGGTGTCGTGAGGAGAAGGTCTGAAAAACCTATAACTCCGTTTAAAGGAGTCCTGATCTCATGACTCATATTAGCAAGAAATTCGGATTTTGCTTGGCTGGCTGTATCTGCTGTTTCTTTGGCATTTTTCAGTTCTTCATTGATCTTAACAGCATTGGTAATATTCTGTATGGAAATAATGACACCGCCTACTTCATTTTTTGTAAGATACCAAGGTCCCACTTTAAGGTCGTAATGCTGAATTTCTTCTTTTCCTTCCACCTTTAACGTAAAATCACCGTTGATGTACGTTTTTCCCAACAGCGCATTCTTATAGATCTCTTTTCCTTCTTCGGGAATATTAGGTGATATTGTGAAAAGATTATTACCGATAAGATCTATATCATTCATATTAAATTCCTCTCTCCATCTGCTGCTTACAGCAATATAGTTAAGGTCTTTATCAAACATAGCCAAAGGAACAGGAACATCAGTGGCAAAAGACTGCATTATAGCCTCCTTTCGGGTAACTTCAAGAAACATTTTTTTGAAGGCATCAATGTCCTGAATGATTCCGAAAACTCTTTTACAACTATCACCTTCAAATTCGGGAATGCCTTTTACTCTTACCCAGATCGTAGCGCCATCATTACGCAATAGCTGAAGCTCCTCATCAAAAGGAATTCCTTGTTGTATTGCCCTGTTAAAAAGATATTTTATTCTATCCCCGCTTTTTCCTTTGTAAAATCCAAGGGCATTTTCAAAAGTAGGCTGGAAATTATTTTCTATTTTGTGAATTTCTCTTGTACTTTGAGACCAGAAAAGCTTTCCCGTCTTCATATTAGCTTCCCAGCCTCCCACCTGGGCTACTGAACCTGTTTCCTCAAGCATTTCTTTAGTATAAGACAGGTCGTTTTCTAACTTACTACGACGAATAAGGTCAGATTTTAGTTGTATATAAACAAAAAGGGTTACACCGATAGCTGCAACAGCAGAAAAGATGATGAATAAAACAGTCCGATTGGAAGATTTGTTCAGATCTTCATTTTTTATGGCAAGTTGAACTTCCTCAAGTTTTACAAATTTCTGAACGAGCATGCGGCATCTATCCATAGCCTCCTTGTTTTGTACAAGTTCTGCCGGACTCATTACAATTCCTTTTTTACGATTCTCAATAAGCAAGGCATATTCTTTCATCAACACCTCTGAAGTATACAGCAGTTCATTTAGGATATTAATCTGATCTTTATCTCTAAGATTAAGCCTATCTTTGTGAGAGACAAACTGCGGATATTCATTCTTGCTTTTATTGAAAGGTTCAAGAAAATTCTCCTTCCCGGTAAGCTGATATCCCCGATTTCCAGTTTCAGCATTTAAAAGAGTACTTAAGATATCTTTTGCTAAGCTTATAGATTCCTTATTTTTTAATAACTCTTTCCTATTCTCCATCTGCTTATGTATGCTGATATAAGATGCTATGGAACTAGCAATCAGAAGCATCAAAGAAATTACTACTCCAATTTGAAGATTTCTAATAATTTTTTTTGGCATTTAATCGTATTTTGGCAATAAAATACTAAAAATAGGTCATTTTGTAATATTAACAAATTAATTTAAAAATTTGTCAGCAGATATTGGAAAATGAGTACAATTAAAGTGTTAAAGATGGGTTTATCAATTTTATAAAAGTTTACTTTGTATATCATCTTTCTCCATTGGTGTTTATTTTAAAAAACATGATTACAAGAGATATTCGATTAAAAAATAAAATTTTTATACTTGTAAAGCTTTTGCGACCAGCTCAAAAGTTTAACGTAAATTTTGGAGAGTAAGTGAAAATGATTTCCCGGGCATCGTAGTTTTATTAAAAATCAATTCCTAACATCTTACCATTTCCGGTCATTAATTTGCTAAAAAGCAATTTCTTTACTTCTATAGTTGATTTTTACCCTAAATTATGAAAAGAAAAATCCCCGGATCTCGCCGGGGAAAAAATCAAGTCAATATAACAAAAATATGTTATTTTTTTATTAATATATGGACGTTTATTAATGTATATTCCTGCATACGATCTAAATTCTATTTTCTTATTATAGATTATTTCCTAAAATAAAGTCTTTTTATGAATTTATAAACCTCAAACCACAGTACGGAAACTGAAGCAGTGAGCAGTGCCAGTCCAAGTTCTTCTATGCTGAGAGCGGTTACGCTGAAAAACCCGGAAACAGGAGCTGCATAGAGAATAATCAGAAGGAAAATTACAACCAATACTGAAATCCCGGCAAGCAGGACGTTTCGGTTCTTAAAACACTCCAACATGCTGTAATAGAAAGAACGGTTCACCAGACTTAGCAGTATATTGGAAAATATAAGCGTAGTGAAAACCAATGCTCTGGTTTTAGCTTCACCATTTCCATGACTGACAGAGTACTGATACAGCCATAATATCCCTGCGGTAATGATGATCCCCTGAATAATGCTTATTGTGAGTTCTCTCCAGTTCAGAAAAGTATCTGTCAGTGCTCTTGGAGGTCTTTTCATTGCATTTTTTTCCATTGGCTCATTTTCATAAACAATGGAACATGTTGGCCCCATAACCAATTCCAGAAAAATAACATGTACCGGAGTGAATATATGTGGAAATACCCAACCCAAAAACAAAGGTAAAGAAACAGTGAGTATAATAGGAATATGAATAGAAATAATATACTGGACCGCTTTTTTTATATTGGCATAAATTCTTCTTCCTGCAGCAACCCCAATTACGAGTTTATCCAGATCATCATTGGTGATGACCAGTGCTGCGGCTGATTTGGCAATTTCAGTCCCTTTATTTCCCATGGCCACTCCAATATGAGCCGCTTTTAAAGCCGGGCCGTCATTCACTCCGTCACCCAGCATGGCAACTACATGGCCCTGCGCTTTCAAGGCAGAAACCACTTCCAGCTTTGCTTCGGGAAACATTCTTGTAAACAAAGTGGTATCTTCTGAAACTTTTATAAGCTCTGTTTGTGAATACCCTGCTATTTCACTTCCATTAACGGGCAGAGTCTTGTTTTCTATTCCTGCCTGCAATGCAATAGCTCTTGTAGTATCTGCATTATCTCCTGTAATGACTTTTACTTTAATACCAGCATCATAGATATGTTTAAAAACTTCTTTTATTCCTTTTTTAGGAGGGTCATAAAATACAGTCAGACCTAAAAAGTCAAATTTAAAATCCTGCTGCTTGTCAGGGAAATCATTTCCTTCAAAATGAGATCTGGCAACACCGAGAACTCTGTATCCCTGTTCTCCGAAATTCTTTATTAACGTTCTTATTTTATTTTTTTCTTCTTCTGAAAGACTGGAAACACTTATAATGGCTTCCGGAGCTCCTTTAGCTGCTATAATTCTGTCTTTTTGCTCATTTTCAAAAAGATGGGTCATCATCGGCGGTTTACCTTCCAACGGGTACTCATGAAACAGCTGATAGTCTTTTCTTTGATCAGGCTTACGATTCTGTTCATAGACCTTATGTAGTGTTATTTCCATGGGGTCAAAAGGTACAGGTTCACTACTCCACATCGCATAATCAATGAGTTCATGCAGCACTGTTGTCTCAAACTCTGTTTCTTCATAAGTTCTGTCAGAACGGTAATCATATAGATGTTTCAATTGCATGGAGTTTTCCGTAATCGTTCCTGTCTTATCAGTACAGATTACAGAAACGCTTCCCAGCGTTTCTACAATACTGCTTCGTTTAATAATAATTCCTTCCCGCATCAGTTTCCATGCGCCCAAGGCCATAAAGGTCGTAAAGGCTACAGGAATTTCTTCAGGAAGAACAGACATTGCTAATGTAAGCCCACTCAATAAACTGGTCACAAAATCTCCTGTTTTGACAAAGCTGAAGATGCATACTGCCAGGAAGATGATGAGCCCGATAACAGCCATCCCCTTTACAAAGTTCCTGATCTGAAGCTGTAAAGGAGATATTTCTGTTTTTATATTGAGTATGGACTGTCCTATTTTTCCTACTCTTGTTTCCTTTCCAATATTTTCAACCTCAAAAACCGCAAGTCCTGAAACTGTAATTGTTCCGCTATAGACTTTATTATCTTCAGATTTGCTGTCCTTGAAAACAGAAAAGCTCTCTCCGGTAAGGGAAGATTCATTGACAGAAAAATCGTTGCTATGAACAATTCTTCCGTCCGCATTGATGAGGTTTCCTTCTTCGGTAATACACAGATCACCAACTGCTATTTCAAAAGTGGGAATATCTATAATCTTTGAATTCCTGATTACTTTACTTAAAGGTTCATTCAATTTTTCAAGTTCTTCCAGTGCCTTTTTGCTCCGGTTATCCTGATAAAAAGAAATTGCAGTAACTCCAACAATAGCAGCAAACATAAATAAAGCCTCGCCATAATCTCCTGTAAGCACATAAATGAAGGAAACACATATAAGAAGAATCAGCATCGGTTCTTTAAGGATGTTGAGAAGAAGATCTGCCCATGATTCTTTCTTAACCGCTTCGAGACGGTTATATCCGTATTTTTTTCTGGAAGCGGCTACTTCAGATTCTGTAAGCCCTTTCAAATTTTCCGGTATATTGTAATTCATACGAAATGGATATGATATTAAATTTACTGATTGTTTTGTTATATCAGGGTACTATTTCTGTTTTTTTACAGCCTCCTATTCAATCTGCTTTTTCACCTCATTTACCCATTGTTCAATTTCTGACTTTTGGGTATCAGTCAGCTTTGCATTCTGATGAACAACGGTATAGGATGTAAGGGGCATTTCGCCCTCTCTGATGGTTTCTGCAACCTCGTCAAGTTTCTTTATTTTTTTCTCTTTTGAATAACTGTTAAATTCATCAAAATTGAGATGCCGTTTTCCTGAGTTCACATGATCTGCCAGCCACCATTTTACAGGCTGTATGTTATTGTACCATGGATAAGCCGTGGTGTTGGAATGGCAGTCATAACAGCTTGTTTTTAATAATCCCAGTACATGAACCGGAACCTGATAATGTTTTTCAATGGCATTATCCGAAGGAACTGTTGCAATATTTTTATCAGTATCAAAAAACTGAATCACAATCAGAAACAAGGCTATAAAACCTGCTCCTGTTTTTATTAAAGATGATGTTTTCATAATTTGTATTTATTGATAAGTTCTTTTATTTTACTATAATTTTTATTCATCTGCAGTGTTCTTAAGTTTCATAAGAAGTGTATATGCATTTTTGATGACTATTTTTTTATTCTTAAAATCGTCAGTATTCATAATCTGTACGAATCCGTTTTCTGTTTCACCTAATGTTACAGGAGTCAATCGGTAGGTCTGTTTTTTTTCTTCAACGAAGACAAAGTCTTTTCCTTCAAAATTGACAATACTCTGCTCAGGAACAGCATTGGAAAAAGAAGTACTGGTCTCGATCTCGGCATTCATATACATTCCCGGTACAAGACTCTGGTCATATTTTTCAAAATGACAGTGTACTTCAGCCCATCCGCCCGGGTTTATATCTTTGCTGATCAGCAGAATTTCACCATAGTATTTTTTGTCAGGTTCGGCATTGGTATAGGCAGCAAACCTCTGCCCTTTCTTCAGATTTACCAGATCTTTTTCATATACTTTGAGATTTAGATGAATATCATCCGGATTAATAAGTTCAAAAAGGACATCGGAGGGATTCACATATTTACCAATATTCACGTTGACCTTGCTTACAAAGCCATTGATACTGCTGTAAACCGGTACACTTTTTTGAATACTTCCCGAATTGAGAGATTCAGGATTGATATTGATAAGGCGGAGCTGCTGAGCCAGGGAGTTCATCAGGATTTTCTGACTGTTCATTTCAGACTGAGCCTGCTGCATTACCTTATCGCTGGTGGCCTGACTTTGGTTAAGGGTTTTCTGGCGGTTATAATCCAATTGGGCAAAATGATTTTTAGATTTTGCCATTAAATAATCCTGCTGAAGCTGAATAAACTGTGGATTTTCTATCACTGCAATCACCTGCCCTTTTGATACCGGCTTTCCCGGAAGCAGGCTGCTCGATTTCAGGTATCCGCCTAAAGGAATACTGACAGAAACCAGATTTTGCGGTGGTACATCTATCATTCCGTTAAGTTTTAAAACAGAGGAAATCTTCTGTAAAGAAAGTACCGTTGTTACGACAGGTGCATTTTTCAGTTGAGCATCCGTAAGCGTTACAACATTTTCATCTTTAGAAGATACTGCGGCTGGTGCCGGCTTGGCTTTTCCATGGTCTCGACACTCATAAAACATGAGCAATCCTATTATTGACAGGGAATATGATATAATTTTAAATGTACGTTTCATTGTTATGGATTTAAAGTGAGATATTCCAGCTCTATAGCACTCTGATTCAGTTTCCAGACTGCATCGGTATAGCTGTTTTTTAAAGTAACCGCCTGATTGATCAGGATGACAAATTCCAGATAATTGATTTCGCCGGCAAGAAACTGTTTTTTAGCTGTTTCAGTGATGATATCGGCATTTTTCAGTTCCGAGTTTTCGTATTGCAAAACAATATCAAGGTTAGCCTGATAAATTCCGGATGCCTTTCTGTATTGATTCTGCAGGTTGAATTCCATGTTGGCAATATCACTGTCCACAACAGATTCAGCAATTTTTGCGGCCTGAATTCTGGCTTTCTGTCCGCCTGAAAAAACAGGAACCGAAACCCCAAGCTGTACAGAATGAAACTGTGGTGCACCGTTGTAGACTTTTTCATCAGCACCCGTCCCTCTAAAGCTGTTGAGGTTGTAGGCCAGCTGAAGTCCGGGAAGCATTTTTGCTTTTTCAAGGGCAATCTGCTGTTCAGAAATATTTTTCTGTTGCTGTAATACTTTAATAGCCGGATGCAAGCTAAGCTCCTCTTTAAGACCTCCATGGTAAATTTTCTGATCTTCAGGAAGGAAATCTGTTTCTGTATTTAAAAGCCACTGAAGCTGATATCCCAACACAGTAAGCTCCTGTCGCAATTGCTTCAGCTGAATTTCAATAGAAGATTTCTGATTGGAAGCCGTAGTTTTTTCCAGAATATTGCTTTCTCCTGCTTTCAGACGGATATTTGCCTTATCGAGAAAATCAGTGTACAGCTTTAATGTTTCCTGAAGCAGCTTTTCTTTTTGTTTCGCATACAGGATATTATAAAAAGTAAGACTCACCGCTTTCTTCAGTTCATATTCCTTAAGAGAAACATTCAGCAGAGACTTTTTCCATTCTTCCGTGTATACATTCTTCTGCTTTTTATACACAGTCGGAAATGCGATATTCTGTGAAATTCCGAATTTCATATCCGTCAGTGCACTGTTGATCTGACCATAATCTACTGTTACTCCCGTTTGAGGAATATCAGATGATGACCTGATAAGGGCTTTTGTATATTCTGATTTTAATTTTTCATTTTTAAGATTTCTGTTATTTTTCAAAGCAATATCAACAGCATCCTGCAATGTAACAGAAGTCTGGGAGTTTACCTGCCCCGCAAAACCGAAACATATAAAACAGACCAGAACGGAAATCTGTTTTTTATTTTTTATTTTTTTCATTTTTAAATCCTTTTTCAATAGTTACATACAATAATGGTAAGACGAACAGAGTAAGAAAAGTTGCGACCATCAGTCCTCCAATGACCACTGTGGCCAAAGGTCTTTGTACTTCTGCTCCTGCTCCGTTGCTGACAGCCATCGGAATAAACCCCAAGGAAGCAACAAATGCTGTCATCAGCACCGGACGAAGCCTCGACTCTCCACCATCTGTAATGATTCTTACAATATTTTTAATTCCTCTCTTTTGAAGACGGTTAAACTCTGAGATCAGCACAATTCCATTGAGTACTGCCACTCCGAATAGAGCAATAAATCCCACACCCGCACTAATGCTGAAAGGCATTCCTCTAAGTGCCATCAGAAATACACCACCAATAATAGAAAGTGGAATCGCGGTGTAAATTAACAAGCTTTCTTTAACGGAATTAAAGGCAAGGAAAAGCATTACGAAAATAAGAGCCAGAGCAATGGGAACTGCTATCATGAGACGCTGTTTGGCATTATTGAGGTTTTCAAACGAACCTCCATACGTCATATAATATCCTGTAGGAAGTTTCATCTTCTGATCTACCTTCTGCTGAAGTTCTTCTACAATACTCTGAACATCCCTGCCTTTGATATTAAAACCTACTACAATTCTTCGTTGGGCATTTTCCCTCTGAATCTGATTGGGACCATTCTTCACTTCCACTTTAGCAAGCTGGGACAGCGGAATCTGATTTCCAAATGGTGTAGGAACCAAAAGATTTTTAATATCGGTAACATTTTTCCGGTCTTTGTTATCCAGACGTACGACCATATCAAAGCGTTTTTCACCTTCAAAAACCAATCCGGTACTTTGCCCCGCAAATGCGGTATTAACCACCCGGTTGATATCTGAGACAGATAAATGGTACTGAGCGATCAGAGGACGGTTGTATTCAATGATTACCTGCGGCATTCCCGAAACAGGTTCTATATAGAGATTCTGGGTTCCTTCCACTGTTTCTATAATTTTCCCGAGCTTCTGGGCATTTTGGGAAAGTACATCAAGGTCTTCCCCAAAAATTTTGATCACGACGTCCTGTCTTGCCCCGGTCATCAGTTCATTAAAACGCATCTGAACAGGATATTGGAAGCTGGCAGTAATTCCTGGTACATCCTGCAGTTGTTTCCCCATTTTATCAGCCAGCTCCGGAAAAGTGGACGCTGAAGTCCATTCTTTTTTATCTTTTAGAATAACCATCATATCAGAAGCATCCATCGGCATCGGGTCTGTAGGAACTTCCCCGCTTCCAATTTTTGTGACCACTTTTTCCACTTCGGGAAATCTGGATTTGAGAATGTGTGCTGCTTTCTGGGTACTTTCGATAGTTGTCGTCAGATTACTTCCAGGTAAAACCCTGGTATCTACGGCAAAATCACCTTCTTCAAGGGAAGGAATAAATTCACCACCCATTTTGGACAAAATGAAAACAGCAGTTATAAATAAGACTGCCACTATCCCAAAAACTATTTTGGGCACTCTGAGAAGTTTGAGCAAAACTGCCAGATATACCTTCTCTACCTTTTTCATCATTCTGTCTGATAATGTAGGCTTACCGCTTCTTTTTCTAAGCAATAACGCGCTCATCATTGGAATATAGGTCAATGAAAGCAAAAATGCTCCCAGCAGTGCAAAAGCTACGGTCTGGGCCATAGGCTTAAACATTTTGCCTTCAATTCCCTGCAGGGTAAGGATCGGGAGATAGACAATCAGAATGATAATCTGTCCGAAAACGGCGCTGTTCATCATTTTTCCTGCAGATTCTATAACGACGGTATCCATTTCTGATTTTCCGACAGAGAAAATCTTTTTAAACTTTGAATTATGACTGAACTGATGTAAAACAGATTCCACAATAATCACTGCTCCATCAATAATCAGCCCGAAATCCAAAGCCCCAAGACTCATCAGATTTCCGCTGACTCCAAAGAGGTTCATCATACATATTGCAAAAAGCATCGCCAAAGGAATAACAGAGGCAACCAGCAAACCTGCTCTTATATTCCCAAGAAATAAAACGAGTACGAAGACTACAATCAATGCTCCTTCCGTAAGGTTTTTTTCTACTGTTCCAATGGCATTGTTCACCATTTTGGTTCTGTCCAGAAATGGCTCTATCACCACTCCCTTCGGAAGCGATTTCTGAACCTGGGCAATTTTTTCCTTTACATTTTTTATGACCTGATTACTATTCTCGCCTTTGAGCATCATTACTACAGCTCCAGAGACTTCTCCCTCATCATTAAAGGTCATGGCCCCATAACGGGTTGCAAACCCCTGCTTTACCTCAGCAATATCCCGTATAAACAACGGAACATCATTTGTTTTTGTCGCAATAGAAATATTGTTGATTTCTTCAATACTTCCTACTAACCCTTCACTCCTGATGTACAGAACAGTAGGCCCTTTCTCAATATAGGCACCTCCTGTATTCTGATTGTTGGCCTGCAATGCATCAAATACGTCATTGATTGTTATTCCATAGGCATTAAGCCTGTCTGGATTTACAGCAATTTCATATTGTTTCAGCTTGCCTCCGAAGCTGCTCACCTCTGCCACTCCTTTTACTCCCAAAAGCTGTCTTCTTACAATCCAGTCCTGAATGGTGCGGAGTTCTGTGATATTGTATTTTTTTTCGTATCCCTTTTCAGGTCTTACTACATACTGGAAAATTTCACCAAGCCCTGTAGAAATAGGCCCAAGCTGTGGATTTCCTATTCCCTGCGGAATAACAGCCTGTATCTGCTGAAGTCTTTCGGCAACCTGCTGCCTCGCCCAGTAAATGTCAACATCATCTTCAAAGACAATAGTCACCAGGGAAAGTCCAAACCTGGAGAAACTTCTGATTTCCTTTAATCCTGAAATATTATTGTTGGCCTGCTCTATAGGAAAAGTAACAAGCCGTTCTATATCTGTTGCACCAAATGATGGCGCAGTGGTAATAACCTGTACCTGATTGTTGGTAATATCCGGTACCGCATCTATCGGCAGTCTGGTAACCTGATAGGCGCCTACACCAATAAGTCCCAATACCAACAATGCAATAATGAGTTTATTCTTTACAGAAAACTCAATGATTTTTGTAAGCATATAATGATTAATTAATCTTAATTATCGTAATAAAATTCTGGTATTCTGACGCATAGACTCAATGCATCCGCATGACATACAGATACAGAATACCTTTCCGGTCAAAAAATGACTGGGAAAAAAGATTAAGATTGACAAAATCTTGGCGGCTGCCAGATAGAATTAAGAATTTCCTTGTTATAAAGTGCGTTTTTGTAAAAGGTCTTTTTTATTTCAATAGGATTACAAACCTTTTCTATACAATGAAAATCTAAGGAAGAATTAATAGTGAAAACCACAGCTAGCAGGTTTGCATGTGAAACAAAAGGTAATCTCTGGTCCTGATCGTGGTCACTGTCTTTTACAGGATGATCGTAATGGGTTTTCAGAAATGCAGTAAATGACATTTCAGGATTCAGGTCTTTATGCTGAATGTAATGCTCAATGAGCAACGGCATTTTCAAAAGCTGATAAAGTTCGGTTGTAGAAACCAAATACAATGTTAACAACAGTATGGAAATCAGCTTTTTCACTCTATCAAAATTACAACTTTTTTCATTAAGAATGATTTTAAATAACAGGTTCTATAGCTCATAATAAAGATTTCTGAAGCAAAGCAGTCAGTTCATCCTTTAATTTTCCAGTTTCAGCATTTTATTTCATCATATTAAACTTAATATTTATTTTCTTTGTATAAATGATTAAAAACGAAGGAAAAATATATTTTTACAGTTCACTATTGATTACTTTAGTAGTCAATTCAGCTAAACTCATGGCACTTAACACGAATGGAATTATTGCCCGCTACTGGCACTTCAATATTTGGGAATATAGTTTTCAGTTTCTTTACAACTTCGTATTTTGTCTTCTGCTGTTTTATTTTAATCTTTCCCGCAACAGATTTTTTGGCATATTCAGAGAAAACAAACAATGGATCAGGTTCTATCTGGCAAATACTTTTCTTATTGCTGTTTTTTTTATTGCCGGAAGTACTATCCATTATATATTTTTCGGTACAGTGCATCTTCCGGGGACTATGATCAGAGGATATTTTGCCAGGTTTTTACTCAGTACCATTATGATTGCTGTAGTCATCCGGCTAATTCTGCTGATGCGGGAGAGCAGAAATAAGGACCAGATTAATGAGCAACTGCAAACAGCCTATCTTCAGGCCCAGCTCAGACAGCTTCAGGAGCAGCTTAATCCTCATTTTCTTTTCAATACCCTCAGCAGTCTGTCTGCCATTGTCCGGGAAAATCCCCAACAGGCACAATCCTATATTGTACATCTGTCTAAAGTTTTCCGATACACATTGGTACACACGGGTAATGATTTGGTAACTATCAATCAGGAACTTCTGCATCTTTCTTCCTATACCCAACTGCTTAGCATGCGTCTGGAAAATAGTTTCCAAATCAACATCGCCATAAGCCAGGAGACTTTACAGCGGGAGATTCCGCATTTATCCTTGCAGCCATTGGTTGAAAATGCGGTTAAGCATAATATTGCTACAATTTCACAACCTTTGTGTATTGATATTTATAATGAAAACAACAGTCTGGTTGTCCGAAACAATCTTCAGCCTTTACCTCATGAGACGGAAGGTACTGGACTTGGGTTAATTAATCTGGGTGAAAGATACAAGCTGCAAATACAACATGAGATAGAAATTCATACAACAAAAGAATATTTTATTGTAAAACTACCCTTATTATGAGCCAGCAACTTCGCATCGTAATTATTGAAGATGAGGCTGCCACAGCAAGAGATCTTGAGTTTATTTTAAAAGAAATCAATTCTGGTTTTGAGATTACAGTCATTTTACAAACTGTCCGGGAGTCAGTACTGTGGTTTTCTTCAAACGAGGATCACTATGATCTTGTATTTTCGGACATCCATCTCTCGGATGGTCTCTCATTTGAAATTTTCCGGCAGATTCTTATCCTGAAACCCGTTATTTTTGTGACAGCTTATGATGGTTATGCATTGGAAGCTTTCAGGAATAATGGTATTGGTTATATTTTAAAACCTTTTGATAAAGAAGAAATCAACCGTTCTTTACTGAAATATATAACGCTGACTGCTACTGATAATGGTCTGGAACAATCAAAACTACTTGCCTTATTACAACAGCTACAATCTTCTGTGAGTCGTTATAAAAAAACATTTCTTATCCATTACTGCGGAAAGCTGATTCCTGTTGAAGCTTCTAAAATTTATTGGTTTCAAACTTCCAATGAAATGGTATATGCCCAGCTGGAGAACGGACAAAAATATATTGTAGAATATACTTTAGAACAACTTGAGCAGCAACTGAACCCGGAGCTTTTTTTCCGTGCCAATCGTCAGTTTATTATTAATAAGAAGGCTATTGATTCTATTGAGTATTTTTTCAATGGAAGGTTATCCGTTATAATACACCCTGCTCCGGAGGAACAAGTACTTATAAGTAAAGCAAAAGCACCAGCTTTTCGAAAATGGATAGATCAGTAACAATTTCACCCCCGGATTTAGTCGGTTGACCCTTTTTTTTCTTTATAAAATCTACCTGCATTATTACATTTGTTTCATTAAAAACTAAAACTTATCAAATATGCATGTAAAAACAATAAAGAAAATGCTTCTGTTTACTGCAGTTATATTATGTATACCCTTTACAGTATCTGCACAAAGTAAAAGCCTCAAACAAGCTACCCCTGAACAGAGGGCAAAAATGCAGACTGAATGGATGCGAACGAAGCTTGCATTAAACACGATACAAGTTAAACAGGTATATGCTCTTAACCTTCAGTATGCCCAAAAGAATGATCCCATTATTCAAAGTAAGGAGGGTAATTTTTTTAAATTCAAAAAGATGAAAGCGTTACAGAATGAAAAATCTAATGCCCTAAGCCACATTCTGGATGCAGGACAATATAGAAAATATCTGGAAGCTAAAGATCAGATGATTCATAATATTAAAGACAAAAAACAATGAAAAAACTATTTTATCCATGGGTAATGATAATGTTTATTACCACTTCGGCATGCTCTCAGAGTAATAATGATACTGAGGAAGGCTCTTCTCAACAATCCAAGCTCACCAACAGTCTTCAGGGACCTATACAAAAACCTGCATCAGGGTATGGCTCAGATGGAAATTATGAAGTTGCTGAAATCGATTTTAATAATCCGCAATACGCAGGAACACAAGTTTCAATTTTCTATCCAAAAGGGATTACTTCACCCAGACCCACTATATTCTTTTCGCATCCGTTTGGTGGTGAAGAAAAGGATTACAATATAGAGCTGTATCATTTTATTGCCAAGAAAGGCTATGTTGTGGTATTTGTACCATACCGTACCGTAGATATAAGTGTTGATCACCGTTACCAGACACTTTGGGAAGGATTTATAAAAGCTGCAACAGATTATCCCAACATCATAGATACGCAGAAAGTAGGTTTTATGGGACATTCTTTTGGTGGTGGGGCCAGCATAGATCTTGCCTATAAAGCATTTACAGAAAGAGGATGGGGACAAAATGCACGCTTTCTTTTTACCATGGCACCCTGGTATTCTTTTAACTGGAACAGCCCGTTAACCACACAACAGCAACTGCAGAATTTTCCAGCCAATACCAAAATGATTACCCAGGTTTATGATGAAGATACTGTAAATGATCACAGAATGGCAATTGATATATTTAAAAACATTAATATTTCTACAACTGAAAAAGATTTTATTTATTTTAAATCGTCTGCTATTAATGGATACAATTACATCACTGATCATGCTATGCCAAGTTCACGGAAAGCTTTTGATGCCTTGGATTATTATGGGGTATACCGTCTTCTGGATGCCATGATGGATTATAGCTTTAATGGAAATGTCAATGCCAAGAATGTTGCTTTAGGTAATGGTTCAACGGCACAGGTTACTATGCCGTCCTACAACGGACAGATAATGGCCCCACTCGAAGTCACAGATAATCCTACCCCGAAGTATTTGCAAAGTAAATATCAGTTTTTCTGCGGAAGCAATACCAATCCACGAAACAATTATTGTAATTGAAATTGAAATTGAAATTGAAAGAAGAATATCCGATATATCTCATTAAATAATCCTAAAAAATATCAACAATAAAGAGAGGTTTTGTTCCTGAAGGAAAAAGGCCTCTCTTATTTTATGCTTTCTGTTATATTATTATATAGACCTGAACTTTATCAGCAAGAAACGTACTGTGGAGAATTGGAAAAATTCATTGTGGTTCACTTTTATCTTTATGGACACCATTTCAGTGGCAATGCGGTTTATCATTTAAAATAATAATTTCCTATTCCGCTTGTGCTAAAATACTTTCTTCATCTTTTTTAAGAATCTTAACCGGGATCTGAAGTTCCGTCTGGATTTTTACCCTGAGGGCTTCCAATGCAGACAGCTCACCATGGACAAGCATGACCTGCTTTGGAGGAATTTTATATTTTCTGATCCATTCCAATAATTCAGCCTGATCTGCATGAGCGGATAACCCTGTAATTTCTGCAATATGGGCTCTGACCTCATAGTATTTTCCGTGCATTTTAAGTTCATGAGATTGATTTAACAATGCCCGGCCCCTCGTACCTTCAGCCTGAAATCCAACGATCAGCACTGTATTTCTCCTGTCGCCGATATAGTGTTTCAGATATTCAAGCACTCTTCCGCCTGTAATCATACCACTTCCTGCAATGACAATTTTTGATTGCTTTTCTGCAATTATTTCCTGGGTTTCAGTATAATCTTTTGTTATGCAAATCTTTTCCATAATATCATTCCATTGCTGCCTACCGACTAATGTATAATCTGAGTATCTTACCATAATTTCGGTAGCAGCAGCTGCCATAGGACTATCCAGAACCACTGGAATACTGACCGGGATTTTATTCTTGTTTTTAAGTTCCTGAAGGATATAAATGATTTCCTGTGCCCGCCCCACTGCAAAACAGGGAATAATTATATTTCCCCGGTCTTTTACAGTCTTATTAATCCAATATTCCAACTGATCAGATAAATCTTTATTTTCGTGGAGTCTGTCTCCGTAAGTTGATTCCATAACCAAAAAATCAGCCTGTGTAAAAAAATCGGGAGGAGCTAAAACTGCGCTGTGATTTCTTCCTATATCTCCTGAGAAAACTATTATTTTCCCAAAGCAGGTAATTCTCACAGAACAGGCTCCTATAATATGCCCACAGGGTTTAAACATACAGCTTATATGCTCGCTTAGCTTAATTTCCTTATTCTCATCAATCACAAAAAACTGTTTGAAAGATCTTTCTGCATCATTTACCGTATACAGAGGTTTTGCCGGATGATGTTTTGTATAATGATGACGGTTGGCTTTTTCGGCATCTTCTTCCTGAAGTTTGGCGCTGTCAAGTAATATCAATTTTGTAAGTTCCTTAGTAGGGCCGCTCATGTAAATTTTACCTTTAAACCCATTTTTTACGATAAGCGGAATATATCCGCAATGATCAAGGTGGGCATGGGTAAGAATAATGGCATCTATTTCCGAAACATCGGTATCCAGCTGCATCCAGTTTTGCTCTCTAAGGTATTTTACGCCCTGAAACAGACCACAATCAATAAGAATAGTAAGTTCAGGAGTTTTTAATAAATGTTTCGATCCGGTAACTGTTTCTGCACCGCCAAGTGATTTTAAAGTAATCGTTTTCATTTTGATATAATTTACTGGACCTTTACTTTTTTATTCATCTGTTTTACGGTATTGGCTTTACCCATTTTAATGTACAGCCGGCCATTTTTATAGTGGGCTTTGATATTACTGATATCAATACCTTCCGGAAGCCTGAAACTTCTTGCAAGAGAAGAGGTTAAAAATTCTTTTCTTACATAATTTTTTTTAATTTCTTCTTTTTTATCTGATGTATAAGCCTGAATGTTCAAAACGCCGTTTTCTATCTTTATCTTAAATTCATCTTTCTTAAAGCCGGGAGCATTAACCTGTATCTTGTAATTTCCGTTTTTATCAATGATATTGACTGAATGTTCTATTTTAGCAGGCTGGTTAACAATTTCGTTTTTACTCCAGAACTCTTCTGTTAATAGTTTTACTGCAGATTGTTTTTGGGCTAAAGTTTTCATAATAACCGTTTTTGATTAGATATCAAAGGTACCATAAGACGTATTCAGAAACCGTGACAGTGATTGCACTTAATTGTGATCGTCATCATCCTTCTGCCACCTATTGATAATATTGATAACTTCCCAGGCACCGGACGGATCTGCATTTCTGACAGATGTCCATCGTAAACTGTCATTTTGTATTCCGGGCACATCATCTTTTAAAGGGTCGTTAAGCCATGCTATAATATATCTGACTCCTAATGAAATAAGAATTTTAAAAATAGAGGGCGAAACAGAACAGTCATCACCGGTAATGATAACAACATCCTTTGCCTGGGCAAAATATACTGTTGTCTCATCCAACGGAGCGCTGATGATGGTCATTTTATGTCTTTTATGATTGGCTAAAGCAAGAAATTGTTTATCAATCTGACTTATATTATATGCGATCACTTTCATAGCTTCTGTTCATTCATCAAATGTATTGAAGAATAAAAAAGCCAGCCGTGTGCAAAATCATTATTAAAGATGATCTGTATTTTAATTTTTCATTTTCTGTAATCGGGTAATGTCCAAAATTGTAATTCTCCCTGCATTTCTGTCAATAAGACCTTCTTCTTTAAAGTCTCCGAGTATCCTGCTTACTGTCTCGATAGCCATACCGGCCATAGAAGCGAGATTCTCCCTGGAAATTTCAAAATTTCCCGTCTCCGAATGCACCTGATATAATCTGCTGAGAATTTCTGCCATCCTTTTTCTTACTGAAAAATAAGCGAGATGTAAAAGCTGCTGTTCATGATTGACCACATTTTGTGCAAGAATTTTAATAAACTTTTCTGCCACATCAGGATATTTACAGATCAGCTGATCCAGCTCTTCTCTGGGAATAGAACATAAAGCAGCATCTTCAAGTACTTCGGCCGTTTCTTTATACTCTCTTCCTGTAAACAATGAGGTAATTCCAAAATATTCGTCAGGGTAATATACACATGTCATCAGCTCCTTTCCCTCCTCCGTCATTTTTGTAGTCTTTACCGACCCTGAAAGTATGAGGTACACAGCATTTGCCGTATCACCTTCAGTGTATATAATCTGTTTCTTTTTGAGAGTTTTGATTTTGCGGACATCAAAAGATTTTTTCAGTTCTTCAAGGCCGCTTACAGATCGGAACAAATGATTCATCTGATCATCATTGGTGCTATAAGACTTTTTCTGATGCTCTCTTTTCTTAAGCCTGCTCTCAATAGCATTTAAAAGTTCAATATCATCAAACGGCTTTGTCAGATAATCATCCGCACCCATTTCTATTCCCCTGCGTATTTCTGCCCTGTCCGCTTTAGCTGTAATAAAGACAAAGGGGATCAGTGAAGTTTCTTCTCTTTTGCTTAAAAGATATAATACGCCATACCCATCGAGCTCCGGCATCATAATATCACACAATATGATGTCAGGGATATATCTGATGGCCAGCTCCACTCCCTGTCTGCCATTTTTTGCCTGCAAAACCTCATAGCCGGCCAGCATCAGAATTTCAGAAGTGCTTTCCCGGATGTCATCATGATCCTCAATGATCAATATTTTTGTTTTTTCCATACATAATGAACTTATTTTCTTGTAAAAGACAACGTAAACTGAGTTCCTTTACCAGGTTCGCTATTAAAATCTATATTCCCGTTCATCAGATTAACATACCGGAGAACAATATTTAGTCCCAGCCCGGTTCCCGGAATATTACCAATGTTATGAGCCCTGAAAAAAGGCTGGAAGAGCCCTGCATGATCATCTTCAGGAATCCCTATTCCATTGTCTTTTACCGTCATCAGGTAATATTCTTTATTTATTTCCGTACAAAACTCAATAAGTGTATTTTCCCCGGAATACTTTATGGCATTACTGATCAGATTCATGAGGCAGTTTCTTAATAAATTCTGATCCAGATTGACAAGATTTTCTACTCCGGTATGCTGATAAATTATAATTTGATTGTCTTTGGTAATCAGCTGCATTTCTTCCACAAGTTCTTCTGAGAATTTTATAATATCAAACTCATTATAAGCCGGGGTTACCATACCCGCTTCCAGTTTTTCCAGGGAAAGAAAATCATTAAGAATCCCGTTGAGGCCAGCAATTGCATTTTTTATTTTATGAAGATGTTTCAGGATTTGAGAATGATCAGCAAGCTGAAGGTATTTTTCAATAAGAACGACAGAAAGCTGCATAGAGCTTAAAGGGGTACGGAATTCATGCGAAGCCATAGATACAAAACGGCTTTTCATCCGGTTAAGCTCCTTTTCTTTTTCAAGGGAAAGATTCGCTTCTTCTTTTGCCTTTTCCAAAGCACTTAGCATCTCCTGAAGAGATTTTGTTCTCTTTTCAACCAGGTCTTCAAGTTCTCCGGTGTATTTTTTAAGGAATTCCTCAGCTTCTTTCTCTTTAGACAGGTCGTGAATAAACCCGGTATAAATAACCCTGTCCTGGAGCTGGACTTCGCTTACAGCAAGCCTGAATGGAAACTGGGTACCATCTTTTCTAAGTCCTTTTACTTCTCTGCCTTTACCAATTATTTTTTTCTCTCCTGTCTGCTGATAGCGCAGAAGATAACCATCGTGTCTGCTGTGATCGGGTTCCGGCATTAATACAGAAATATTTTTACCAATTAACTCTTCTTCTCTGTACCCAAATATCTTTAACGCAGAGGGATTTAAATTTTCAATCTTACCCTGACTGTCAATAGTAATAATCCCGTCTATTGCTGTTTCAATAATTGCTTGTAAGAGTCTGGTGCTTTCCATAAAAAAATAAATACTTACCCTTATTAAAGATAAGTATTTTAAATCAATCTCCTATGAAACACTTTAATATGTTAACAAATAAATATTTTTTAATTATTATTTTTATCAATATTCCGGAGTTTAAAAATAGATGTGTCCTCCTTCCGGAATAATCAATAAAGGAATCTGCAAATCGTGAGCTTGTCTGGCTGCATGACTGCCGGCAATAAGCCTGCCTATAAAACCTTTTTGCTGATGACCCATAACCAGCATATCGATGCTTTTCTCTTTTAAAATGTTCAGTCCTGTATCAATGCTCTCGCTTTCAATATAGTTATAACAAATTTTTCCTTCCAGATCTCTAAAAAAAGTATCTTTCTTCTGCTGATAGGATGTATTATCTATAAGATCAACAGCGGTGTCTGTGATATGGGTAATAAGCAGCTCAGCATTGAAATACTTCGCAAATTTGATCAGCGCATGTGATATTTTTATATCCTGTATATTCAAATCTGTAGCAAATGCAATCTTTTTCAGGTCCTGATATTGATATCCTGCCGGTATGAGAAGTAATGGATATTCAGTATGCTCAATCATTTTGATACTGTTGCTCCCGAGAAGAAACCGTGCAAGATTGCTTGCTCCTTTCATTCCCATTACCACCAGTAATGTTCTGTTTCTAGCCGCTGTATCGTTGATCAGCCGTATGGGATCTCCTGTTTCGCATGTATAATAGATGGAAGGATGAAAAGGAAAAGAATCCTCTCCCCACAAATGCTTTTCTTTATATTCAATACTTTTTACCTCTTTCTTCAATTCATCCTCATATTCTTTCTTTAGTACAGGATATTCATATAAAGTCCAAGCGGTCTGTCCGAGCATCGGCTCTTCTACAGGAATATGGAAGGCATGACACAGCTCTATATTACTTTTTAATGTATGTGCCAGGTGAAGAGCATATTCTGCGGCAGCTCTGGCGGGCTCTGAAAAATCGGTGGGTACTACAATTGTTCTCATTATTTTAGGTATTAAAATTGAAGTTTACGTTCCAGGATAGGATCAAGATTATAAATATCATTATAGAATACCACCTTTCCGTTTTTGATAAGGCAGGTAAGGTAAGCAATCATGATAGGAACCGGTTGTTTTAAAACAAAATCTTTTCTTTCATAACGATCCATAAAAGATTTCATAAGCGGGATCTCTTTTTCAGCTCCATCATATTTCAGCAGCCGGGCAGCCAGGTCTCCTGCATTTTCTACACGGATGCATCCATGGCTTAAGGCCCGCTGCGTCTTTTCAAATAATTGTTTCTGAGAGGTATCATGAAGGTATACCCCATAGGAGTTTGAAAACCTGAAAACGACAGCTCCAAGCGCATTATCACAGCCGGAAGACTGCCTTATACTGTATTGATACGGGTTTTTATATATTTGTTTCAAATTTGAAGAAGTAGCAGGTATTGCTTTTCCTGATCTGTCATACAGTGAATAATGATGATCTTCGAGATACCGGCTGTTTTTTACTATTTTAGGAAGCATTTCTTTTACGAATATATTTTGAGGAACTTTCCAGTCAGGAGCAGTTGTAAAATAATCAACGGTACTCTTTAAAACAGGACTTGGTGTAGAAGGCTTTCCTACAATCACTTTATAATGGAGTATCCTGTCTTTCTGAACGAAATCCAGGGAATAAGCAGGAATATTCACCAACAGATAAGTATCTCTGCTTGCGTCCATCCAGCGCAAACGCTCCATATTGATAGCTATCTTTTTAAATTCTTCTTCCCGGCTTTTAACACCATCGCCATAATTCACATTCAGATAATTCTGAAAATCAACGTATTCCTTAATTTCAGGCTGAACATCCAGAACTGTTTTTTGTAAATCATCTTTCTGTAATGCCTGATGCAATATCTCTACTGCCTTAAAACCTTCTATATTATTACCATCAATAAAAGACGAACTGTAAAAAGGATTGTATTTTCCAAAGTGCAGGTAATTGATATAAGTAATAAGAGCATCTGTCATTAAAATATCAGTTACAGCATTTTCTTTGGTATCTGTATATTGAGTTTGCTCTGCAACAATATTTAAAATTTCCGGGGTAAGACTCTGTCCATGGTAATCTTTGGAAGACAATCCCCTTTTACCGGTATCTTTCAATAAAAGAATGGCATCCTGAAGCAGGCTCTTCTTTACAGAAGGATTGATCCAGACATATTCAAACCCGTGTTGATGATAAAACTGGTTTACAGATTTTGGAAAGTGCAGTTCCGTAAGTTCAGCTTTATCACGGAGTACAATTGCTATTTGATTGGCAGCACTTATATCTTGTCCGTGGAAAAATGTAATACTGAAAATAACAGTTATCCAATTCAATAAAGTCTTCATAATCCTTAATTTATGAATGTAAAGTTCCAAATTCATTGCCTGATGAATAATGACCCTTATCACATAAAAAAATGACATAATCCTGTACTCTATTTTTCTTATATGAATACAGCAATCATCTGTTTTGATAAATCAACTTAAAAATTATATGCACAACCATCATATGATCAACATCATTTTTCAGAATGACTGCCATCATTCCTTTAACTGTAAGTCTTCCTGAACTTTGAAGTATAAAATTGACTACAGATGAAAACAAACGAACAATTACAGCAAGATGTACAGGATGCCATCAAGTGGGAACCTCTGCTCCACCCTGCAGAAATAGGAGTTACGGCAGCAGATGGGGTTGTATCTTTAACCGGAACTGTTGATAGCTTTTCGAAAAAGAAACAGGCAGAAAATGCAGCCAGAAATGTAGCCGGAGTAAAGGTACTGGTAGAAAACATCCAGGTAAAACTCCCGGATTCAAAAGTAAAAACTGATGCTGAAATTGGTGCTGAAATTATCAGTGCTTTTACTTCCAATGTTATTATTCCTCAGGATAAGATAAAGGTTAAGGTCGAAAACGGATGGGTAGATCTGGATGGTGAGCTTCCCTGGGATTATCAGAGAGAGATTACTGAAAATGCAATACAATTCCTCCCCGGAATAAAAGGTATCTTTAATAATATCACCATCAATCCCGATACTGATGATACAGTAAACAAAAAAAAAGTAGAGGAAGCATTGAAAAGAAGTGCTGTTGATGAAAGAGAAATAACGGTTTCTGTATCTGATACAACAGTAACCCTGACAGGAACTGTCCATTCATGGCAGCAAAAGGAAGAAGCAGGCCGGATTGCCTGGAAAACTCCTGGTATTAAACATTTAAAAAACAAACTGGAAGTTGATTATGAATACAATGTATAAGTAAACGATTCCGGTTATCAGAAATTAAACAGAATATTGTGAAACCTTTTCTTACAAAAAGCTTTACTCTTGCAGGCAATATTGCCTCCTTTTCTGCCCGGTTTTTCAGAGAGATGATGAAACCCGGTTTTGAATATAGGGAGTTTGTCAGACAGTGTTTTGTTGTGGGATACCAGTCATTGCCTCTGGTCACCGTAACTGCTTTTATTATGGGGCTGGTACTTACCATTCAGTCACGTCCGGCAATGTCCAGATTTGGGGCTGAATCCTGGATACCGGGTATGGTTTCCCTTTCATTAATAAGAGAAATTGCCCCGGTTATTACCGCTTTAATCTGTGCAGGAAGAGTTTCATCCGGAATAGGTGCCGAGCTTGGATCCATGAAGGTTACCGAACAGATTGATGCTATGGAGGTTTCTGCCATTAATCCTTACCGTTATCTTGTAGTGACAAGAACCCTTGCCACAACATTAATGATCCCTGTCCTGGTAATTTTTGCCGATCTGGTAGGAATTCTGGGAGGTTTTATAGGAATCAATATTCACGGAGATAATAGTATCAGTCACTATTTTTCCCATGTTTTTGAGTCACTGGAATTTGCCGATCTTCTTCCGGCAACCCTGAAAACATTTTTTTTCGGTTTTTTTATCGGAATTATCGGCTGTTATCATGGTTTTAGTGCCGAAGGAGGAACAAAGAGTGTAGGAAAAGCTGCCAACACAGCCGTAGTTTCAGCTTCCCTGATGATTTTTATTATTGACTTGCTCGCAGTACAGATTGCGGATTTATTTTTTGAACTGTAATGAAAACATATGAAAACCTTAACGCTGAATTTACCTTACCTCAGATTAACGGACCGCTAATCGAGTTTAAGAATGTATGCAAATCTTATGGCAATAATAAGGTATTGGACGGGATCAGCTTTCAGGTTAAAAAAGGAGAAAATCTGGTGATATTAGGAAGATCAGGTTCAGGAAAGTCCGTTACGGTAAAATGCCTTGTAGGTCTTACCAAAATTGATGAAGGAGAAATCTATATTGGCGGAAAAGCAATAACCAGCCTTAATGAAGAAGAGCTTAACAAGGTGAGGAAAAAAATTGGTTTTCTGTTTCAAAGCGGAGCTTTATATGATTCTATGACGGTGAGACAAAATTTAGCATTCACCTTACAGCATCATAATAAAAATCTGAGTGAAGAAACAATATATCAAGCCATTACAGAAGCGCTAAGCAATGTTGGCCTTGAAGAAGCCATCGACAAAATGCCATCGGAACTTTCAGGAGGAATGCGCAAAAGAATAGGCCTCGCAAGAGCTCTGATCATCAAGCCTGAAATAATGATCTATGACGAACCAACCGGAGGGCTGGATACGATTACTGCCAAAGAAATTATAGAACTGATACGCAGCATTAAGCAGAAGTTCAATACAACTTCTATCATTATCACCCATGATTTATTATGTGCAAAGTATACCAGTGACCGGGTTATTGTACTGAAAGATGGAAAGGTCAATATGGAAGGAACCTATCAATCTATTGAAAGCAATATGGACAGCTGGATAAAATCATTTTTTGAAAAATAAACGGAGGAAGTCATGAAAAACGAATCATCAAATAATCTGAAATTAGGAATCTTTGTTATCGCAGGGATCATCCTCTTTATATTGACCATCTATTTTATTGGCCTTAAAAGAAATATATTTGGTTCTAACTTTATTCTGCGTTCAGAATTCGAAAATGTAAGCGGATTAAAACAAGGCAGCAATGTACGCCTTTCCGGGATCAATATCGGAACTGTCAGTAAAATAGATTTTATTTCTGATTCACTGGTTATGGTAAAAATGAGCATCAAAAAAGATGTTCAGCAGTATATTAAGACAGATGCGGTTGCAAGCATCGCTTCAGACGGATTGGTTGGTGATAAAGTACTTGTTATTTCTCCGGGAACAGGTTCTGCCAATGTAGTTGGTAATAATACTGTAATTGCTTCATACAAAAGCACGGAAATTGAAGATGTCCTTTTCAGCATTAAGAAAAGCGCAGACAATATCCGGACCGTTACCACCGGACTGGTTGATTTCACAGCCAAGATGAACAATAAGGACGGTTTACTGGTAAAAATAATGACCAGTAAGGATTTTGCGAACCGTATAGACAAAACGGTACAGAATCTTCAGACAAGCATGAATGATTTCGCTTCATTCACTCCTGTTCTCCACAATAAGGATGGAATTATCTACAGGGTATTTGCTGATAAAAGTCTGAGCCATAATATGGAAAGCAGTATTCTTGATTTAAAAAACAGTGCAGGGCAGATCAGCCTTTTCGCTGCGAAACTCAATGATAAGAACAATATACTTTCTCAAATAACGACAAATGATACTTTAGCGGCCTCACTGGAAAAAACATTGACAAATCTGGAGAAATCTTCTGAGGATCTGAAAAAATTCACTACAAAGATCAACAATGACGAAAATGTAGTTTCCAAATTGGTTGATAATCCAAGATTGGGAAGGTCTGTAGATTCTACCATCAATAATATCGGTAAAGGGGTTGATGAACTCAGGGAATTAGAGGCTGCGGCCCGAAACAACTTTTTATTGAGAGGATATTTCAAAAAAAAGACTAGGAATAAGTGAGAGCCTGTTTTAATAGATTCAAATACTCACCTACTACTTTCACACACTATATTCAATAATAATCGATTATAATTTAAATTTATCAATCTTTATGATAAAATAATTCATTAGTTGATGAAAATTACTTATTTTAGTAGTAAACTTAAAACTAAAACCAACGCAAATGTGTAAAATATTTATAGCCGACGATAATAATTTCTTTGGAGAAATGTTAAAATATCATCTCCCGCTAAATCCCGATTACGAAGTCCTGCTATTCAGCAATACAAAAAACTGCATTTCAACCCCATACAAATATCCTGGTATAATTTGTACTGACTTTCGATTACCTGACATTCAAGATGGTGAACTCTTTAAACAGATTAAAGCCATCTAAAAAAAATAGGAAAATCAATTATTTATAAGCGATTAATAACCTTGAAACAGCAATAATTACATGAAAGTTGCCAAATTACTTTTTATAAACGGAGATTTCAAATCAGAAAGAAATGAAGAAAAGCTTGACTATCACGAAGTGCAGCTCGTCATAGGATTTGGAACCAGAAATATTATAGAAAAAGAGGACTTTTTTATTCTTTTAAAGAAAAAGTTTCCGAATGCAGAGATCGCCCTCTCCTCTTCCTCAGGAGAAATTTTTTGTAATGAAGTGTATGATGGAACAGTTGTTTTAACCGCAATCAGTTTTTCAACATCTTTCATAAAAACGTCACAAATTGATATTGAAAATTTTTCAGACAGCTATGACGCAGGAAAAAAATTAATTGAAAATCTGCCTTCAGAAGGGCTTAGATGGGTATTCATCCTTTCAGATGGCAACAAGGTAAATGGCAGCCAGCTGGTACATGGACTTAACGCCAGCCGTCCGGAAAAAGTTTTGATCTCAGGGGGACTTGCCGGAGATGGGGATAAATTTGAAAAAACAGTGGTTGGGCTCAATCAGGTTCCCCAGCCCAATAAAATTCTTGCTGTTGGATTTTATGGAGAACATCTTGAATTATCACATTCTTCAATCGGAGGCTGGGAAAGCTTTGGACTTGAAAGGATAGTTACAAAATCACAAAATAATCTTCTTTACGAGATTGATAATAAAAACGCACTGGATCTCTATAAAAAATATCTGGGAAAATATGCTGAAGAGCTTCCCGGCTCTGCCCTGCTTTTTCCATTATCGCTTAAGCTATCCAAAGATCCGTCATCAGTAGTAAGAACGATTCTGTCCATTAAAGATGACACAATGATTTTTGCGGGAGATTTACCGGAAGGAAGCAAAGTAAGGTTTATGAAAGCCAATATGGACAGGCTTATTGATGCAGCAAATGACGCAGCCAATGAATGCCTACGGATGACCCAACATAACATTAAACTGGGAATCATTATCAGCTGCGTGGGAAGAAAGATCGTACTGGGTGACAGAGTGTATGAAGAAGCAGATATTGTTCGGGATGTTTTCAAATCAGATACGGTACTGACCGGATTTTATTCATATGGAGAATTATCTCCTTTAAGCCCGTTTGGCAACTGTGCTCTGCACAATCAAACGATTACCATTACCACAGTGAATGAAATTGAATAGCTATGGAAATCAAATTACACAATTTGCTTGAAAGGCAGATTAATAAATACCTTACGGACGACTGTAAAAATCATTCGCAGTTTACTAATTTCATCAATGCAGTTAATGAATCCTACAAATCATTTGACAGGGATAAGGAACTCATGGACTACGCTTTCAAACAAAGTGAAGAAGAATATCAGGAGCTTTATCAAAATCTTAAAGATGAAAATACCCTTAAACAGGAATCTATCAGCAATTTATACGAGTCATTAAAGATTATTGACTCCGATATTGAAATAAAAAAATCAGAAGACCTTAAAGAATTATCCCTGTATCTTTCTGAACAGCTGAGAAAAAGAAAAAGGGCCGAAGATTACATAAAGCAACAGGAAGAAAAATACCGTAATATTATTGCTAATATGAATTTAGGGCTCATTGAAGTAGATAATCATGAAATTATCCGCTACGCTAATCAGAGTTTTTGTGATGTTTCAGGGTTTTCACTGGATGAAGTCATTGGCAAAAATCCCAGTGAACTTTTCCTGTATGGAGAAAATAATATCCGTTTCATACAAGATCAGATAGAATTAAGAAAAAAAGGAGTTTCTAGTGTGTATCAGCTTCCTGTCAGGAATAAGAAGGGGGAAACAAGATGGTGGGCCATAAGTGGAGCTCCCAGTTATGATGATCAGGGAAATTTATTAGGGTCCATAGGAATTCATCTTGACATAACCGACCAAAAAAAACTGGAAGACGAATTAAAACTTGAAAAAGCAAAAGCCCTGGAGGCCTCAAAAGCAAAAGAGGTTTTTCTGGCCAATATGAGCCACGAAATCCGAACTCCTCTTAATGGCATCATTGGTTTTTTGCGTGAACTTAAAAGAAGCCACCTGTCTTCAGATCAGCAAGAATTTGTAGAAAACAGCTATAATGCTTCACAACATTTATTATCAATTATCAATAACATACTGGATATCTCTAAAATTGAATCGGGAGAAATGTCTCTGGAAAACAAAAGTTTTTCTTTAAAAGACAGCATTCAAAAGGTGATTTCTGTTCTTAAACCAAAAGCGGATGAGAAAAAACTCAAACTGATTACCTATTTTTCACCTGATATTTTTTCTGTTTTAAAAGGTGATTCGTTAAGGCTTGAACAGGTTCTGTATAATATTATTGGGAATTCCCTAAAATTCACCAATGAGGGCCAGATCAGAGTTGAATCCAAGGTCCTGAAAAATTTCCCCGACCAACAGACCATTTCAATCAGCATTACGGACACAGGAATTGGAATGAGCGAAGAATATGTACGTGATATATTCAAAAAATTCAATCAGGAAGACAGTTCAATTTCGAGAAAATATGGAGGTACTGGTCTTGGAATGTCTATTACACGGGAACTTATTTACCTTATGAAGGGTGAAATTAATGTAGAAAGTGAAAAAAATACAGGTACATCTATTACAATAACTTTACTTCTGGACAGAGGCAGTGAAGAGGATCTGAAAAAAAATGACTGGAAAAATCAACATATTTCCATCGCCGGCACAAGAGTTCTTTTGGTGGAAGATAATGCCCTTAATCAGCTGGTTGCCGAAAAATCACTACATCATTTTAAATGCAGCGTCGCCAAAGCCGAAAATGGTAAAATAGCCATAGAAATTTTAAAAAGAGAAGAATTTGACATTATTTTGATGGACCTGCAAATGCCGGAAATGGATGGTATCGAAGCAACTAAAATAGTAAGAAAGGAACTTGGAATTAAGACTCCCGTAATAGCACTTACGGCCAATGCTTTTAAAACAGAAATAGATCATTGCATTAACGCGGGAATGAATGATTATATCACTAAGCCTTTTAATGAAGAAAATTTACTGAATATCATTTATAAGTATGTCAAAATTCATGAAAAAACTGCAGAGACAGTATCTGATACAGATGAAAAAAGCCTCTACAACCTGAAAAAGATACAAGCACTCAGCAGGGGTGATAAAGAATTTATACAGAAAATGATCTCATTATTTATTGTGCAGACCGAGACAATAATTCCATTGGTGGAAAAAGCGTTTGAAGAGAAAAACTACACCGAAATTGCAACACTGATGGATAAAATCAGACCGGGCATACAGTCTATTGGAATAGTTTCTATTGAGGATGTTGTAAAACAGCTTGAATTACTTGCAAAGGAACAAAATAAGGAATTTCCTGAACTGTATTCCTTATTTGAAAAAATAAAAAAGACCCTTGAAATAGTTGTGATTCAATTGAAAGATGAGATTAAATAGCCTCATCTGTCTGAGCCGGAAGTATGATTGATCTTATTTTCAGATTGCAATCTTCCTGTCAATCCATAATATCATAAAACAGTCTTCCAAAGCCTGCTTCCCTGGTTGAATCTGATATACCAAATTATACAATGAAAAATCCCCGGATCTCTCCGGGGATAAAACTTATAAAAAAAATTTGATTAACATTTCAAAATTAATAAATCTCCATAAATTGAGTTATGATTATGGTCATAAAAAAACCTCCCTGAGGAGGCTAAAAAAACTTTCTGTACTTATTGTTATTTAAAACTTTGTAAATATACGGATAAGCTGTAATCATTCTCTACGGGAAACCGTAATGTTAGCGTTTAATTATTTGTATTTTAGGAAAATAAATAATAATCATGAAACAAATTGTACATTGTTATACTTAAATTTTTTCAACAAAAAACCTCCCGAATCACTGAGAGGTTATACTGTAATTTGTCAGAAATATGAAATTTTCAATGGCCAAATATAATAAAGTGCCAATACCGTCGAATATGATCTCAATCATATACCGGATAAAACAGTACAAAGAATTCTGATAATCCTTTAAACTTTAGCTGTAACTTTAATTTCCACTTTCTGTCCGGGAAGTGCCAGCTCAGTCACTCCGACAATGGTACTGGCAACCATACAGAACTCACCATAAAATTCTTTTCCTAAAACCTTTCTGCTTTCAAAGCCTTCCTGCATATCGGTAACATAGATGACTTCTTCTGTAATATGGCCGGCATTTAATCCAAATTCACTCAGCAACTTGCCTATATTCTGATAGGTCTGTCTGAACTGGTTCTCCATTCCTTCTGCAAGATTTCCCTGCATATCGTGGCCCAATTGTCCGGAAATCCACACTGTGTCACCGCTTTTTACAGATTGCACATAGCCATATGCCTTTTCCCAGGGCATATCAAAAGTTCTGAATTCTTTAGTATTCATAATGTATTTATTTTTACAATAATCTATAATCAATAAACAGGCACAAAATCATAATACATTGATTATAAACTTATTTAAATGGAGTCACCAAAAAATACTATACGAAATACCGTAGTTTTATAAGTGCTTTATTTCATATCAGTGCTTATCAATATTGCTGCAAACCCAAATAGACAATCATTTCGATCCGGTAAATGATAGTTGGAACTGAATTATTTTAATTTTTAAAGAAAACATCACCTACTTTTTCTTCATCATTCAATTTTTATCAAATTAAATTGTACATTTGTTTTCTATTATGCAAAAATTTCTCAGGGTCTTTTTTGTTTTTTCTTTACTTCTGATATTTGTTTCAAATGTCAGCGGGGTAACCACGTGTCTTGATCATGCCAGACACGCCAAAAGTAAAGTGATCTATAAAAAAGGGTCAAAAGAAGAGAAAATTCTTTCCATTTCTCAGGACGACGAATGTCAGTGTGCCCTTCATATGCATATGACACAAATTCTTCTTCCTGACTCTTTGAACATGGATTTTGCCATTGACACAACCAGTGATAATGAAATGCCGCAGCCAAAAGCCATTTCATATCGTTGTCTTCTTGACTTTTTCAGCTCCAGAGCTCCCCCAGCCTTATTTTCCGCGGTAGCTTAATCGATGCTGCCTTAATATTTCGTTTACAGATTTTTTGGTCTGTACTGTAATTCCGTGGATACCTGTGTCTTTACACAATTAAGGATATCCTTTTATTAATGGGCCATTCGCTGCCCGTACATGCTTATTCATGACTACCAGTAATTTTAATTATTCGGGAATAATTTATTGTATTTCCCCAAATCCTGTAAAGCTTTTCAGCACAGGCTTTATCACAGTCTCATCACTTCTTTGTGCTCAGTCACGTCCGGAAGATTCGTTATCTACGGTGGTACAAACTGTTGAGGTTATCGGAAGAAAGTCTAAAGATTATACTTCCGACTACTCTTTTGCAGCCACCAAGATTGCGATGAAAAACAAAGATCTCCCTTTAACGCTCAATACCGTTACCAAAGAACTGATCACCGACCGCCAGGCTTTTCAGCTTGGAGATGTCATGAAAAATGTGAACGGTGTTTCTCCTTCAAGCTATTATAATCAATACAATATCCGTGGGATCAGCCAGAATGAAGAAGGCCAGATCATCAATGGAATGCGGACAAGGCAATATTATTTTTTGCAGCCCATGACTTCCAATATAGAACGTGTGGAGGTCTTCAAAGGTCCGGCAAGTATTACTATGTCCAGTGTAGATCCCGGAGGAACCATCAATATGGTTACTAAAAAACCATTATCCAATCCTCGTCATGAAATCAGTTTATCCGGTGGAAGCTTTGAAACTTATCGTGTTACTACAGATCTTACAGGTCCTTTAAATAAGAGCAAAACTTTATTATACCGTTTTAACGGAGCGTATCAGAATGCCCGTTCATTCAGGGATCATGTTAAAAACAGTGGTATCCTGATCTCCCCTTCCATCACTTTTGTTCCGAATGAAAAAACATCCGTGAATGTGGAAATGATTTTCAATAATCTCTATGGAAATCTGGATCGTGGACAACCTATTTTCGGGGCAGTGGCAGGAAAAACAGATTTATACAGCACTCCACGATCTTTGAACCTGGGAGCTCCTGATGATTTTTTTAAAACAAGGGAACTGATCCTGATGGGAACCGTTGCCCATCATTTTAACCAATATATCAGCTTTAATGCATCTTATATGAAGCAATACTGGAGAGAAAATCTTCAGGAGCACAGAACTACCAATTCATTTGTTCCTGATATGAACAATATCCCGGTTTCCAGCCTTGCTATGATGCAGTTTGTTCAAAGAAAACAAAACTGGGCAACAGATAATATCAATGCGTATTTCAATTTTAAATTCAAAACGGGTTCTGTTCTGCATCAGGCTCTGATAGGTTACGACAGCCAGATCTGGGAGAAACGCAAAGGCGGAGAGCAGAATGCAGCAAGAGGTTTTCTTTTAAAGAATGGCTCTGTGATTTCCTCTTATAATCCTGCAAAAGCGTCAGATTATCAGACCATCAATTATAATGGAACAATCATTCCCAGACCTAATGTAACACCATTTGACCTGAATCCGGGAGCAGCCAATTATCAGGGTACTGATTTTAATACCCTTAATGTGATCACACCCTTGCCTTCTGCTCTTACCACAACGCATGCTGCTTATATTCAGCATCTTCTTACCTGGAAAAAGTTGACAATATTATCGGGAATACGTCAGGAATGGTTTCAGGATATCACCAATTTCAAAGAAGCCAATGAGTCATCGTTCAAAAATAATAAACTGCTGTACAGATTCGGGATTACCTACAGTGTAACGGATCATATTAATCTGTACGGAACTTATTTAACCGGGTATCAACCTCAGTCCAATACGGTAACGCTGATGCCCAATACCTCAGTCCTCACCGGATCTGCAGCAAGATTTAAGCCTCTGACTTCTGATCTTAAAGAACTGGGAATCAAAGCGCAGCTTTTTGGCAGAATTTCACTGAATCTTGCAGTGTATGAGATTAAACAAAGAAATATAATCATCAATGCCAATAATCCTTCAGAACCTGATGAGCTTGTACAGCGTGGTGCTGACCGAAGCCGTGGATTTGAAGCTGAATTTTCCGGACATATCCTTCCTCAATGGCATATTTACGGAGGCTACAGCTATATTGATGCTACAATACTGGATGATACCAACCGTGATCTTGTGGGAAAAAGAAAGGAAAACACTTCTAAAAATTCGGTGAATATCTGGACACGCTACAACTTTTCAAACATTGAATTTCTGAAAGACTTCGGAATCGGTGCCGGAATGCTTTATCAGAGTTCTAAAATCCCCTGGTTTACAAGAAGCTTTGAACTTCCCGCCTATACGACATTGGATGCAGCATTGTATTACACTCCGGCAAAAACTGTCCAGCTCTCTTTCAATCTGAATAATATAACCAACAAAGTCTATTGGATCGGGGCTCAAAACTACTTAAGACTGTTTCCGGGAACTCCGAGAAATTATCTGCTAACTGCTACTTATAAATTTTAAACTATGGCTATTTCTAATTTACAACTGATGGTGAGAAAAACCTGGCAGGATTTGTTTAAAGGAAAACAAAATCTGTTCACCACGATTGCCGTACTCCTGTTCTGTATGCTGAGTATTGGCATAGGATATACAAAATACACCGATTCTTTTTCGAAAATAAAAGAATACCGGAAGGAAGTCCGGGAAAACTGGGAACACAGACCGGATAAGCATCCGCACCGTATGGCTCACTATGGCTATCTGGTTTTCAGAATCGGACATCCGCTGAATATTTTTGACAACGGACTGGATGACTTTCTGGGAAATGTCATATTTCTGGAGGCTCATAAACAGAATACCGCCAATCTGTCGGAAGCGGGAAGCTCGGGTACTTTGGTAAGATTCGGAGCGTTCAGCAGTGCATTTATTCTGCAGAGCATTGTCCCGTTGATTATTCTCTTTTCAGGATTTGGGTTAATTGTACAGGAACGTGAGAATGCCACTTTAAAAATCATCAGTGTCCAGGGAACTTCCGGAAGAGCGATTATCTGGGGCAAAATTCTGGGACTCTGGCTGTTTTCTCTCTGTTTTCTTATTCCTGTAATTCCTGTTGTTTTCGTCGCTGCACTGATGTCCGAGACAACAGATTCTGCGGATATTCTATTACGTTTGTCATTACTGCTGCCTGCTTACATGATTTATTATTTTTTTATCTGCACATTAACCGTTGTCGTATCGGCAAACAGTAAACGTACCTCATCAGCATTGATCAGCCTTATCGGGTTCTGGCTTCTTTTTATTATCGTTCTGCCTAAAGGAATTCAGTTTGCAGCACAGAATTTATATCCTGCACCTTCCCGGATTGCTTTTGAAACGAGCCTGGAAAAGGATATTTTAAAGTCTGGAGACAGCCATAATCCTGATGATCCGCATTTCAAAAAAATCAAGGATTCTTTACTGGCAAAATATCAGGTAAAAACAACCAATGAACTTCCTTTCAACTATGGCGGATTCGTTATGAAGGAAGGGGAAAAAATAAGTTCACATATCTATATCAGACATCAGAAAGAACTGCAGAACATTTACAGTAAACAGCAAAATCTGACTGATATTTCAGGATTCATTAATCCCGCCATTGCCATTAAAAACTTTTCCATGACTGCTGCAGGAACAGATTTCTTCTCTTATAACCAGTTTCAGAAACAGGCAGAAGAATATCGCTATAAAATGGCTCAGCACTTAAATGATTTACAAATCGAGCACATCAGCAATATTAAACCGGAAAACGGCGGACCGGCCGCTGTGATCGACAGGCACAACTGGGAAAAGTTTCCGGATTTTCAGTATCAGTATACTTCTGTTCTGAAAAGTTTAAAGCAACAGCCAATACCTGCTGCTGCATTAGTTCTGTGGATGGTTATCTGCATCATTGCTATCGAAATAAGTGGAAGAAAATTAAAACTCATCTAAATGAACCGTTATTTATATATCCAATTTTACCGTAATAAATCGTACATCATTGCACTTCTGTTTCTATTGATGGCAGGACTTATGGCTATTTATACAGGAAAAAAATTCCTGGACAGGAACGAAGACATCATCTCCCGAAGCGGAGCATTTCAGAAAGAAAGTATTGAAAGAAATACGAAATTTCATAAGGATGATCTGGGACTGGTTCTTTATTATATTAAATTCAATCTGGTGAATGAAACACCCAGGCTGGCTGCTTTAAATATCGGAATGCGTGATTTAAACCCTTCTATTCAGGGAGTAACCATCCGGAATCTGGAAGAACAGCGCTATAATGCAGATTTTTATAATCCCGCCAATGCAGCTGTTGGAAATTTTGACTTTAGTTTTGTTGTTGTTTTCCTCTTTCCACTGGTGATTGTCGCATTCTGCTATAATCTGATTTCTGAAGAAGAAGAAAAAGGAACTTGGAAGCTGCTGTCCGTTCAGAGCGGTAATTTACAAAAGTTTCTGGATCAAAAGATGTTCGTACGTCTTTTGGCTGTTACAGCTGTTTATTTCGCATTAATTATCATCGCTTCAGTCTGGATAAAAATACCTTTAGATTCTTATTATACTGCCTTTATCATCAGTGGCTGGCTGTATATTATTCTTTGGTTTGCCTTGTGCAGATGGATGGTATCGTTCCGTAAAACATCGGCCCAGAATGCATTAATTCTGCTGATTGTTTGGGTGGGCATCAATTTTATTATCCCGATGAGCAGTAATATTCTGATACAGAAGCTGTATCCGGTTCATGAGTCCCTTAAAGCTGTGATGGAACAGAGAGAAGGCTATCATAACAAATGGGATGAAGCTAAGCAGCCTACGATGGAAAAATTCTACAAAGCATATCCTCAATACAGAAATTTTACCGTGGAAGAGAATGATGCATTCACCTGGACCTGGTATTATGCCATGCAGCATATGGGAGACCTGGAATCTGCAAAATCATCCGAACTGTATACGGAAAAAATGCAGAAACGGAATCAGGCAGCAGACTATTTAGGCTATTTCCTCCCGAATCTTCATACTCAGCTGGCACAAAGCCATTTAGCAAAATCTGATATGAATAATCATTTACAGTATGCTTCATCGCTCAAAAAATTCCATGAGAAAAAAAGGCTGTTTTTCTACCCTCTGATTTTCTCAGGTAAGAGTGCGGAATCTGTCAACTGGGCACAGCAAACGATAGAGGTTTTCAAATTCTCTTCCTCTATCAAATGGATACAGATACTTCTTCCCTACCTCATCTTCATTACTTTATTCATCATTCTTTCACAATACAAATACAGAAAACTATGTTAAAAACAGTCAACCTGCATAAAAAATACAACGATTTCACCGCCCTTCATTCTCTTAATCTGGAAGTAAAAAAAGGTGAAATTTTTGCACTGCTCGGACAAAACGGAGCAGGAAAAAGTACAACCATCAATATTCTTCTGGGACTCATTAAAGCAACTTCCGGAGATGCTTTTATTAATGATACTTCGGTAACAGAAGAGCCCAAAAAAATAAAAAAACATTTGGCTTACATTCCTGAAACCGTTCTTTTATATCCTAACCTTACAGGAATAGAAAACCTTGATTTTTTCTCCAAAATTGCAGGTTTTGATTACCAGAAAGATGAACTGTCTGCGCTCCTTAAACGTACCGGTTTGCAGGAAACCGCCCATCATAAAGCATTGGGCAGTTATTCCAAAGGGATGCGCCAGAAAGTTGGAATTGCCATTGCTCTGGCCAAAGATGCCAAAGTGCTTCTTCTGGATGAGCCTACCAGCGGTCTGGATCCCATAGCTACAGCAGAGTTTACAGAAATTGTAAGACAGCTGGGTAAAGAAGGCAGAACGGTTTTAATGGCAACTCATGACATTTTCAATGCGGTAAGTGTTGCTACCAATATCGGTATTATGAAACAGGGAGAACTTGTCCAGAATTTACCTTCCAAAGCATTTACAGCGCAGGAATTACAGGAGCTGTATCTGAAAACAATCTGATGATCCTGTTACTTTAGCAAGTAACTTTTCATATTAAATATCAATTGGTTGATGCCCGGTGACAATTTTGTTACCGGGCATTTTTCATATCACATTATTTATGTTAATGCTTTCTTATATTCGGATAAAGCTCTTTCACGGGCAAATGTGTGTTCTACTATGGGAGATGGATATGTTGGTGTATTCCATTCAGGGAGCCATTTTTTGATGTACAGTAAGTCTTTATCAAATTTTTCTGTCTGAGCCGTTGGATTAAAAACCCTGAAATAAGGTGCTGCATCGCATCCCGAGCCTGCAGCCCACTGCCAGTTTCCATTGTTGGCAGACAGGTCATAATCATTCAGTTTTAAGGCAAAATACGCTTCCCCCCAGCGCCAGTCGATCAACAGATGTTTGCATAAAAAGCTCGCCACAATCATTCTTACCCGGTTATGCATATAGCCCGTCTCATTCAGTTCCCTCATTCCGGCATCTACAATCGGATACCCTGTGGTTCCTTCACACCAATGCTTAAATTCTTTTTCATTATTCCGCCAGTGGATATTATCATACTGCTTTTTGAAAGACTGATGAACCACCTGTGGGAAATGATATAAAATCTGCATAAAGAATTCACGCCAGATCAGCTCCGACAGCCATACCGCATTATGCTTCAATGCAAAAGCCACACACTTTCTGATGCTGATGGTTCCAAAGCGTAAAGCAATTCCGAGCTGTGTGGTATGCTGTAATGCCGGAAAATCACGGTACTTATCGTAATCATCAATAATAGACGCCTCCAGGACCGGTTTTTTAAAATCAAAATCTGTTTTTTTGAAACCTATTTCCTTTAATGCCACAATCTCAGAATATTTCTGTGGAAAGAGGTTCTTAAAATCCAATTCAACAGATTGATAATGCTCAGGAGTTAAGGCTTCCCGCCACTTCTTTGCAAAAGGAGTGTAAACCGTATAAGGCGAACCGTCTTTTTTAACAATCTGATCCTTATCAAAAATCACCTGATCTTTACTGGCCTTAAAAGGAATATTCTTTTCTTTGAAAAAATAATAGATTTCCTTATCTCTCTCAATCGCCTGTGGTTCATAATCTCTGTTGCAGAAAACACTTTTGATAGTGTATTCTTCAGACAATTTCCTGAATATTTCTATAGGCTTACCATGATAGATATTGATTTTTGAATGATACTTTTTTAATGAAATATTGATATCTGTCAAAGCCTGATGTATATAATCAACCCTGCGGTCTTCTTTATCTTCCAGCTTTCCGAGAATATCAGTATCAAATATAAAAATGGGTAGTACCGGTGCATCAGACTGCAGAGCGTGGTGAAGTCCGATATTGTCTTCCAATCTCAGGTCACGCCTGAACCAGAAAATGGTGATTGTATCTTTCATAATTGCTTAATTCAAATTCATTGATCATTCCTGCTTGGGAATGACTCCATAACTAAGGATAAATATACAGATTTACTCCATTAATATTTTTAATAATTTGCATGATCTGGCTTTATCATTACAGTTAATATGATGATATGAATTAAAATTTTCCGACATTTGCTCCAATTATAATAGAAGCTTACGCATGGAAGAATTTGAAGTACCGGTAACTTATAAGGGCAAAGAACTGCTTTTCAATGGAAAGCTGGCTACATTCTCTTACGGATATAAACTGTATGTAGACGTAGATGGAACTGAAGTCGTTATTGAGCGTGATGATCACGGTGACTTAAGAGCTCTTCTCCCCGATGCTGCTTCCGAAAAAAATGTAGATAAAGGACTTATTGAAGCCATTATAGAAGTATTTAAAGAGCTTCAGGTTTTATGATTTGTTAAATTCATTATGATTTTCTGAATACTTTCATCTGTCCGGCCATAATAGCCAGTAATATTCCAAAGCAGGCAAAAAGACCATATGAATACCTAAGATCAAAGCTTTCTGCAATATATCCGATAAGAGGCGGCCCCATCAGAAATCCTAAAAATGATATGCTGGAAACAAATGATAAAGCAATACTCGGAGCTACTGTACTCACTTTTCCTACTGTACTGTAAACGGAAGGCACACTCAGGGAACTTCCAAGGCCAATGATCATAAAAGCAATGATGCAGATCCACAGTTCCGGAAAGAAAACACTTAGAAAAAGTCCGCTGCTCATCAATAGCCCACAGCACTGCAGAACAATCTTTTTTCCATATTTTTCAATGATTTTATTCCCGATAAAACGACCTAAAGTCATCATTAAGATAAAACTTGTATATCCCAGTATGACAAGGTTTTCAGGTGCTTTAACTATAGTTTGAAAATAAACCCCGCTCCAGTCGAACATCGCTCCTTCAATCGCCATACTCAGAAAGCCTATAATTCCCAAACCAATCAGTGTAGGATTCACTGCTTTGAAAATTGAACGGGTCTGCGGTTCTGCTTTATGAATAATATTGGTCAGATTTTTTGTACTGTACAACCAAAGTATTCCTACCAGAAGGAAAATAACAGCAAAATGATAAAAAGTTCCTACATGGAGATTAATCATCAGCAAACCTATGACTGCCCCCGTAAGCCCTGCAAAGCACCATGCTCCGTGATAAGAAGAAAGAAGAGTTCTTTTCGTAATAGATTCTATCTCAATTGCTTGTGTATTGATGGCAATATTGCACATATTCCCGGACACACCGAAAAAGAACAGAACAGCCCCTAAAGTCCAGTAAGAAGGTGATAAACCAATTAAGAGAAGAAAAAAAGGATACAGCATAAAGCATCTTTTAATAATTCCGCTGCTTCCGTAGATGCTGATCAGTTTTCCGGCCAGAACCATCGTCGACAGCTGTCCTATCGGCATCAGAAGCAACAGCGTTCCCAACTGTGCTTCAGTAATGGAAAGAGCAGTTTTAATGATAGGAATCCGGCTCGCCCAGGAGGAAAAAACAAGCCCGTGGGCAAAGAATAGTAAAAAACAGGCGGTCGGCATTTTTGCATTAAAAGATGGGGTCTCGTTCATTATAACAGGGTAATAAAAATCCTTTTTGCAAATTTAGACACGCTGCGCTATTAAAATGTAGTTCATTTTTGTCATTTTTATGTTCCATTTTGACCAATTAATGAAATTGCCGACCTCATTATGGTGGAAAATCACATTATTTTTTGAACACAAATTTTTATTTTCAAGTCTGTTTAAACTTAACCACAAAAGTCACAAAAGTTTTTATTTTCTAAACACTTTGGTATACTTTAGAAAGTTTAAGTAAATACCGTGTAATTAAGCTCACATAAGATGAAAATCTTTGATTTTCAACAAAACTTTAGGATACTTTTATACACAAAGCATATAACTTTAAATAGTTTAAGTGTTTAAAAAGCTTTTGTGTCTTTTGTGGTTTTATAACGTTTAAATAACTTTTTCATTAATTTCGTTGTATAAATAATGAGCCATGAAAGAAAAATGGATTGCTTATCCCACCATTTTGGAAGGGGAAACAGTTGAATTAATTCCTCTTGAAAAACAGCATTTTGAAGAATTATATACTGCCGCATCAGATAAAGAACTTTGGGAACTCATTCCTACTGACTGTTCAGAGGAGACGATGTTTTATAAAACTTATGAATTCGCTTTATCAGAAAGAGAAACCGGAAATCAGTACCCGTTTGTCATACGACATAAAGAAACCGGAAAATTGATCGGCTCCACCCGCTTTTTTGAAATATATCCAGCAGACAGAAAACTGGAAATCGGATGGACATGGATCACCAAAGAGTTCTGGGGAACAGCCATCAACCTGGAATGCAAATTACTACTGCTCACCTTCTGCTTTGATGTACTGAAAACAAACAGGGTACAGTTGAAAACGAAAGACGATAATTTCAGATCACGAAAAGCGATCGAAAAAATCGGTGGTGTATTTGAAGGTATTTTACGTAAAGACAAAGTTCTCAGGGATGGAAGCACAAGAAATGCGGCTTATTATAGTATTTTGGATGATGAATGGGCCACTGCAAAATTTAAAATTGAAGCTTTGATTAAAGAAAAGCAAAGTATTGGTTAAAAGTATACCATAAAAAACACCCGATATTTGAAACGGGTGTTTGTATTTATTTAATTGAAAGACTGTCTGTAACTCAATGGTGTTTTATCGGTTTTCTTTTTAAAGAGCTTATTGAAAGACTGCGGATGTTCAAATCCAAGAGCATACGCTACTTCAGATACAGAAAAACCTGTGGTAGTAAGATATTCTTTCGCCTTTTCAATCAGTTTTTCATGAATATGCTGCTGGGCATTTAATCCGGTAAGGTTACGAAGCATATCACTCAGATAATGGGGTGACAGATTGAGCGTGGAGGCCAGAAATTCTACCGTAGGAAGCCCTTTATTTAAGGTTTCCTGCTCGTTAAAATACTTTTCCAGCACAACATCCATTTTAGCCAGTACATCATTATTAACTGCCTTTCTGGTGATAAACTGTCTTTTATAAAAACGGTTGCTGTAATTAAGAAGCACATCAATATAAGAAACAATAACGTCCTGACTCACTTCATCAATAGCTGTATTGAGTTCATTTCCAATATTATCCAACAAGCCTGTTATCGTTGTCTTTTCCTGATCAGACAAGTGCAGTGCTTCATTTGTATCATAAGAAAAGAAACCGAAGTTTTTGATATTCTTTGCCAAAGGATAACTTCTGATGAAATCCGGATGTACCAACAAAGTATATCCGCAGTATTCTGCATTCTCATCAGTAGAAAGAACCTGACCGGGAGCAGTAAACATCATTCCTCCCTCATTGAAATCATAATATCCCTGTCCATAGCCCATTTTTCCAACCGTGGAATATTTATACGAGATCTTATAAAAATTCAGGATAAAGCTTCTCTTCAGCATATCTTTTCTGATGCTCATTTTCGTATTATCCACAAGGCTTACCAACGGATGAAGCGGCTTGGGCAGCTGCAGCATATTGTGCAATTCTGATATGGATGAGATCTTCAGTGGAATATTATCTTTCTTTTCCATGATATAAAATTATAAATTATTGGGTGAAAAAGACAGTACAAATGTAATTTACTTATACTGTCTTTCAAAAACCTGATTACATAAACTGTTTTCCGAACTGCTCTCTGAATGCTTCATCACCTAGTTCAAGACGCTGTGCATAGATGGCTTTAGCATCTTCTCCGGCCACATATCTCAGTTGTTTTTTACCATCTGTTGCAGCCTCATAGACTACTGCTGCAATCTGTTCCGGTGTAGAAGCCGCTTCCATCATCCCTTCCATTTTAGAAAACAGAGAATTCGTCATGTCTTCATAAGCAGGACTGGATGCTGAGTCCAGAGAACGACTTACAAAATCCGTCTTGATTCCTCCGGGAGAAACAGTTTTAATATCAATCCCCAAAGTATTAAGCTCAAAAGCTAAGCTTTCACTCCACCCTTCAAGCGCCCACTTGGTCGCGTGATAAGTAGAACCCAATGGGAACGCTACCAGTCCTCCTATAGACGTTGTAGAAATGAACATTCCTCTTTTCTGTTCTCTGAAGTAAGGAATAAATGCCTGTGTAACGCGTATAACCCCTAATAAATTCGTGTCAAGCTGTTTGACGATCTGATCATCAGAAAGCGCTTCCAAAGGTCCTATAAGACCATATCCCGCGTTATTATACACCACATCGATGTCTCCAAGTTCAAGAGCCTGCTTTACAGTAGACTTAATCTGTTCCGGATCGGTAACATCCAGCGGAAGTACAGTTACATTCTCCAAAGCCGCAAGATCAGCTGCTGCTTCAGGGTTTCTCATAGTCGCGATTACTTTCCATCCGTTGTTTTGAAATAATTGGGCAGCTGCTTTTCCTAATCCTGTAGAAGCACCTGTTATAAAAATTGTTTTCATTTTTCCTGGTTTAAAATTACAGGACAAAGTTCTGCATTACAACAAACGCCCGAGTTGCCAAAATGGGGTAAGGTGTAGCCAAAACGGATTCTTCAATATATTTGTTTTTTGTAAGTTTGTCCCGATCTATTTTTATGGCAGAATATATTCTTGACAACATCAATATCAGTACACTTTCCGTATATGACCTGCTGAAACATACATCAGACAGTGCATTTATCGGGATCAGGGATTTTCGTGAAATCTATCTTGTTGCTATTGAAAACAATATAGGAATATTTACAAAACAATCTTCACTGCAGGATTTTCCGGTGGTTACCATCAGCAAAATAAACAGCACTCTGCTTTGTTCATGCACCTGCAGCAATGAAAAGAACCAGCTTTGTTCTCATCAGGCAGAAATAATTCACTGCATTATTGAAGATAAAAACTATCGCCTGTTTTTTGATGAAACACTCCGCAAAAAAACCTTTCTTCCTAAAGCAAAAGAATATGGGCTGGAAAATGAGCCGGATCTGGATCAGTATTTTGAACTGGAATATACTGAAGGCAAAATTAAAATACAGCCCAGAATCAAAGAAATGCTTCCTGCAGATGATGTGATGCTGACAAGGGACCTTCTTCCTCAGCTTCCATCTAAACTGGATGAGCTGGCCATACTGGAAACAGGTAAAAAACAGATATTGGTTATCGGTAAACACCGTTATTACAATCACATGACCTTCTCTCTGATGGAGGCAGAAATAACACAGACAGGAAAGCTCAAAAATCCCGTAACTCCTGTAGATGCTATGCAGCTTATCTGGAAAGCAGAGAAACCGGCAGACATCAAATTTTATACTGCCATTACTACTTTTCAGAACAACTATAATGAAGATTACAATCCTGCAGAACTGGAAGCGTTAAAACTTATTGTACGGAATCCTCTGGAGCTGGAAGTCTATTATCATGACCGGGAAATCGCAGAAACCGTTTCCGCAAAGTCACTTTCCCATATTGAACTAAACACTTTAGATGCAGAGGTTCAACTATCTGTCTTTAAGAAATATCCGTTTTTTGAAATCACCGGAGAACTGTTGTTTAATGACATTGCTCTTCCCTTTAAAAATATTGTTCTCAGAAATGAGTATTTTGTGTATAACCGAAATATTTTCAGCTTTGTAGACAATCCGGACATGCTCAGAATCATCCGGTTCTTTAAGGCTCATAATGAAATTCTACTGGTTCATTCTTCAAAATATGAAGCTTTCATGCAGGACATTCTGTCTGCTTTAGAAGAACGTATTCATATTAATTACAGCTACATACAACCTGCAACGAAAGTACAGCTTGAAGACAAGAATTATCAGACTGAAAAAGTCATTTATCTCCGTCAGCAGGAAAATTATATAGGAATTACTCCCGTCATGAAATATGGTGATGTGGAAGTTCCGGTCTATTCCAGGAAGCAGCTTTTTGATACAGATCAGAACGGAAATCCATTTAAAATAGAAAGAAATGAATCAGCCGAAGCCCGCTTTACTTCTTTGGTGATGCAGCAGCATCCTGATTTTGAAGACCAGATGGACGGCTATCAGTATTTTTATCTTCACAGGGATAAGTTCCTGGATAACAACTGGTTTCTTGAAGCTTTTGAAACCTGGAGAAACGAAGGGATCATCATACTTGGCTTTAACGAATTAAAAAACAATAAATTAAACCCTCACCGGGCAAAAATCAATATTCAGATTACCAGCGGACTGGATTGGTTTAACGCTAAACTGAAAGTAGGATTTGGTCCCAAAGAAGCTTCTCTGAAACAGCTTCACCGGGCCATCCGGAATAAGAGTAAATTCGTCCAGCTGGATGATGGCAGCATGGGAATTCTTCCCGAAGAATGGATGGAAAAGATAGCTGCTTATTTCAGAGCAGGAGAAATTGATGAAGAGCTTTTAAAGATTCCGAAAATCAATTTTTCGGAGGTAACGTCACTATTTGAAAAAGAAATTCTGAGCAAGGAGATTCAGGAAGAACTTACCTCCTATTCTACAAAGTTTTCAAAAGTAAAAGACATCCCGGAAACGGCTGTTCCCGCTGAGCTGAATGCTGAGTTGAGAGATTACCAGCATGACGGACTCAACTGGCTTAATTTTCTTGACAGTTTCAACTTCGGAGGATGTCTTGCTGATGATATGGGGCTTGGAAAAACCATTCAGATCATTGCTTTTATTCTTTCACAGAGGGAAAAAAGAGGCCACACCACCAATCTGATTGTGGTTCCTACTTCCCTGATTTTCAACTGGCAGGAAGAGATCAGCAGATTTGCACCTTCCATAAAAGTTCTGCTTCATTATGGTGCAGACCGTCCAAAAACAACCGCTCATATGCCTGATTACGAAGTAGTTCTTACCACTTACGGAATGCTACTTTCGGACATTCAATTTTTGAAAAAGCTTAATTTCAATTATGTGTTTCTGGATGAATCACAGGTGATTAAAAATCCTAATTCAGAAAGGTATAAAGCGGCACGTCTGCTTCAATCAAGAAACAGAATCGTACTAACGGGGACGCCCGTTGAAAACAGCACTTTTGATCTTTACAGTCAGCTTTCTTTTGCCTGTCCCGGATTGTTGGGAAGCAAACAGTATTTTAAAGACATTTATGCTATCCCTATTGATAAATTTGAGTACAGCAAACGTGCCATAGAGCTTCAGCAAAAGATAAAGCCATTTATCCTCAGAAGAACTAAGAAACAGGTTGCCAAAGAACTTCCGCAGAAAACTGAAACAGTAATCTACTGTGAAATGAATACGGAACAGCGCAAAATTTATGATGCTTATGAAAAGGAACTTCGTGAGTTTATTGCCGCCAACGATGACGATGATCTGAACAAGAACAGCATGCATGTTCTTACAGGCCTTACGAGGCTCAGACAGATCTGTAATTCCCCTGTTCTGATGAAAGAGGGATACTCCGGTGAAAATGCCGTTAAAATCGAAATTCTGATGGAGCAAATCCTTGGGAAGTCAAAAGATCATAAAATCCTTGTTTTCTCACAGTTTGTAGGCATGCTTGATTTGATCAAAGCTGAACTGGAACACAACAGCATTCAGTTTGAATATTTAACGGGTCAAACGAAAGACAGAGGGGAAAAAGTAGCTCATTTTCAGAACAATGAAGATATCCGTGTATTTTTGATAAGCTTAAAGGCCGGAGGTGTCGGTCTCAATCTTACCCAAGCAGATTATATCTATCTTGTTGACCCATGGTGGAATCCTGCAGCTGAAAACCAGGCTATTGACCGCAGTTACCGTATAGGACAGACTAAAAATGTAATTGCTGTACGGATGATATGCTCCAATACTGTAGAAGAAAAGATTCTTACGCTTCAGAAAAAGAAAAAAGAACTGGCTCAGAATCTATTGACCACTGACGGAAAGAAGCTTCAGGGATTGTCTAAGCAGGATTTGATGGATTTACTGGGATCTGAATCATAATATAAAAGCTTAAAAACAGCAAATAAAAAACCGACAGGTAAAAGACCTGTCGATTAAAAAACAAAAATTGATATGGATATGATTTAGATATGATGTGTCTATTTTTTAATAATTTTTTCTGTAACTGTTTTCTGATTTTTGGTCTGAATTTTAATCAGATAGATTCCCGGAATAAAATTGTCCATTGAAACTGTCATCGAATTCCCTTCCAGCATCTTTTGTCCGGACATGTTATAAATTTCATATTTCTCCAATCCTTCTTTCATCTTGATTGTTACAGAATTTGCGGTAGGATTTGGATATATTGTAACAAGAGTTGATGTCTCTTTAGAAACTTCAAGGGTTGAAAGACTCTCAGGCTGAATATTTATAGTATAATCTTCTGCCTGTCCGATAAACCAATCTGAAGGACAGGGAAGATTCTTCAAAGCGCCCATCCAGGAATTGGATTCATAGGCTTTTACCAGTCTGAAACGGGTTTCTCCCAACTGTGCTCCTGCCGGAATAGTGATATTGCCTGTTGTAATCCCGGATTGCTGGCCAGGAACCGGATTAGAGTTATCCAGATAGCCCAGATTAAATTGTTCATCAGCATCAAACTGATTATTATGGTTAAAATCAATATAAGCATAGGCTGATACCGTATTTTGACCATGGGTACCACCTGTAACACTTATCGGATAGCTATTTCCACGGTTCACATTAAAAACTGTTGCTGTGAAGTTTTCAAGCACATCGGAATTTCCATCCAATGCACTGTTTCTAACAACTCCGGCAAATTCTACCGTACTGATCTCACTCACGGTCAAGCTTGTAATATTTTCAGTACCACAGTAAGGAGCCGGGAAACTTGCCGTATTTCCTATGATATTAACCGTATAATCTTCCGTCTGCCCTGCTCTTAAGCTACTGTCACAAGCTGAACTGATAGAGTTCGGAGCAGCAGGATTTGAATAAGCCTGAACATTGGTATTTTTAAGAACCCTCATTCTTGTATTTCCGATGGCAGCATTCACAGGAATTGTTATGGTAGTATTGATTGTAAAAGCATTGGCCGGATTAGCTGCTTCAAGTCTTCCGATATAAAAGCTTTCTCCTGCATCATCAAAATTTCCGTTCTGATTAAAGTCTATAAAAACAACTACATCACTTGGAAATGTACTGGATGGCCCTTTCACAGATATCGGATAGGAATTTCCCAGCTGCAGGTCTGTAGATATTGCTGTAAAGTTCTCATAAATTTGTGCATTGGAGGATTGAATGGATGAAGAATTATTAATCGTTCCGAAAGTTACATTACTGATCATGTTGCTGTCAGCTCCGTACTGAAAGGTTGGCATACAATATTGCAGCTGCGCATTCGTCAGGGATGCAAGTACAATACCAGAAAGAGTAGTTATTTTTTTCATTTTCTTTGTTCAATTTCTTGGGACAAATTTATATTTATTTAGAATGAATAAAAATAACAATGCGATGATATTTGTCAGCTTAATAAAAATAGAGTCTTTAAATTTCGTCTGCACTCATTAAATATTCTGTTTTACCAATAGATAATCAATATGTTGCCAACGAAAAAGATCTTTCTCAAATTTAACTTTAAGAAAGATCTTTTTTAATATAATAATTGAAATCTAAGGTAATTTATCCCTTTTAGTCTATATTTTCGATAAGAACTGCGGAAGCGCCTCCTCCTCCATTACAGATGGCAGCAATTCCATACTTTCCTTTTTCCTGGCGTAAAACATTCACTAAAGTGGTCATAATCCTTGCTCCTGAAGCACCAATCGGATGTCCCAATGCAACTGCTCCTCCGTATACATTTACCTTGCTGATATCATAATCCAAAATTTTTTGATTGGATAGAATTACTGAAGAATACGCTTCATTAATTTCAAAAAAGTCGATATCTGACAGATTGAGACCTGTTTGTTTCAACAATTTCTGAATAGCGATGGAAGGTGAAGTGGTAAACCATTCTGGTGCCTGAGCGGCATCTGCATAGGCTATTATTTTTGCCAGTGGTTTTAAATTATGTTGCTCTATTGCTTCAGAAGACGCTAGTAAAAGGGCTGCAGCACCATCATTCAGATTGCTGGAATTGGCTGCTGTAAGTGTTCCGTCGGCTTCAAATGCAGGTTTCAAAAGGGAAATTTTCTCTGGGATCAGTTTATCAATATCTTCGTCTTTATCAACAATTGCAATTCCTTTTTTACCTTCAATGGATATTGGGATCAATTCGTTGCCAAACTTGCCGTTCTTTGCCGCTTCCTGAGCTCTCTGGTATGAGAGAAGGGCATAATCATCAAGCTCCTGTCTGGTAAGTCCATATTTCTTCACACCCAATTCAGCTGCACTTCCCATATGGAAATCATTGTAGACATCCCAGAGTCCATCTTTAATCAATCCGTCCGTAAGATTGGTATCTCCCAGCTTTATTCCCTGGCGGATTTTGACATAATGCGGAACGTTGCTCATGCTTTCCATTCCTCCCGTCATAACAATATGATCCATCCCAAGCTGAATCTGCTGTGCACCCATCATTGCCGATTTCATTCCGGAAGCACAAACTTTGTTGATTGTGGTAGCGTCTTTGTCGACAGGAATTCCGGCAAAGATAGCCGCCTGCCTTGCTGGCGATTGTCCCAATCCTGCACTCAGCACATTTCCCATATATACACTGTCTATATGTTCCGGAGCAAGTCCGATACTTTCATAAGCATTCTGAATGGCCAAAGCGCCCAGCTGAGGTGCTGTAAATCCTGACAGACTTCCCATAAAACCACCAAGCGGGGTTCGTTTTGCTGCTACTATAAATACTTCTTTCATAGATTTTATTTTTAAATATACCGATCAGTATATTTTTGATTAAAAAAATCCTCTTATATTGACAAAGGAATATAACAAAGATAATTAAAATATACCAATCGGTATATTCATAGACAAAAAAAATCTTACTTTTTGTAAGACTTTATTATTTATGCTCTGCTTAGTTGGTCTAATCTTTTCAACAGCGTAGGCATTCTGTAATCGCCATGCATCTGTTGTACTTTTAATTGAACTTCATCTACATTTATTCCTTTCGCTGTTACAAAAAGTGGGGTTTTACTTTCTCCACGAACTGCATTTCTTCGTTGGGAATCAGGAGTTCTAAATTCATTCTTTGCAATCCCAACAATAGGATATTTTTCTTTCAGTTCTTCATAAAGATGGCCGCCTAAGCCAATTTTCCCATTATTATCCAAAGTGACATATCCATCAACAATGATAATGTCTTCTGGTCTTAATGTTATTTTTTTTAGCAGACTCAAAATACAGGGCAATTCTCTTTTGTAAAAAGCCCCGCTTTCATATTCTGAACTTACGGGAATCTGTTCTATAAAGACTTCCACTTCTTTTTCAGAGGTCCAGTCTTCAAATGCAATACACACGGTATTGGCATAATCCTCATAATAATAGGTATCAAATGCGTAAATCATATTTATTTCTTAAAAAACTCACCGAAGTGCCACAATATTCCTGAAGGATCATGTACAAAGCACTCTTTCCCCCAATCCATTGTTCTTACAGGAGTAAGCCTCACATTTTCATATTTTTCTGTAAGCTCCAGAGACAAGAGTTCTTTCCAGAATTCATCTGTATTGGCAACTTCCATAAAGATCATGGTATTATCCACCCAGTCTTTTGCATAATAATCCTGGAGATAAAAACCGATTTCTTCTCTTGTAAATAAAGACAATTTAGATTCCAGAACTACTTCTTGAAATCCCATATCTCTGTAAAAATTTCTGCTGATCTCAAAGTTTTGCGCTCCGATAAAAGGTCTGATGGATTTCAGTTTTGGTGTCATAATTTTTTATTTTTCCAGTTTTCAGAACTCATTTGAAACTTGATTTCTCCTTTTCCATGGGGTACAGCTTCCTTCCATCCAGATTTTCTGTAAAAGATTTCAGCCCTTGTTCCAGGTGAAGTACCCAGCCATACGGAATCTTTATTTTGTTCAAAATACCAGTCCAGCATAATATCATGGAGTTTCCTGCCTATTCCAAGGTTTTCAAAATCCGGATGCACAAAGAGCGCCCAGATATTGTTTTCTTTCAGATCTGCAATGGAAAAACCAACGATCTGATCTTCCATCTCACAAACCCAACCTTTTCCTCTTTGGAATAGAAATTCCTCACAATCTTTATCGGTAACCAATCCAGGATCTGACAGCGTGTTTTCTTTCACGGAGTTTCTCACAATCTGTATTTGTGGGATATCTTCTGGCTTTGCTTCCCGGATTATTGTTTTCATGGTAATGTTTTTGCTGGCAGTTTACAGGAATGATATTTTTTTAACCTTATCAAGGTTTAAAAAAATATCATTCCAATTAAAATTAATAATTATTTTCTGTCAACCACAATTCTTTCTTCTCTGTTGGCAATATCCCATGCAGTGGTAAAAATAAGCTGGGTTCTTTTCTCCAGCAACTGATAATCAATTTTTTCAGGATCATCACCTGGTTTGTGATAATCTTCATGAATACCGTCAAAGAAAAATGCTACAGGAATATTATGTTTAGCAAAATTATAGTGGTCTGAACGGTAATACAATTGTTCAGGGTCATTCAAGTCATCGTATTTGTAATTCAATTCCAGATTGTTGGTCCTTTTGTTAGCTGCTTCGTTAATGACTTTAAGCTGAGAGCTTAGCATATCAGAACCAATCACATAGACATATTGTTTTCCTCTGTTGGCAGGATCATCACGTCCGATCATATCAATATTAAGATCAACCACGGTATTGGCTAACGGGAAAACAGGATTTTCGGAATAATATTCTGAACCGAAAAGTCCATGTTCCTCTCCTGTAACATGGAGAAACAGGATTGATCTTTTAGGCCCTTTTCCTGCTTTTTTAGCCTGTTGGAATGCTTTTGCAATTTCCATTACAGCTACAGTTCCACTTCCGTCATCGTCTGCTCCATTGTACACAACTCCATTTTTGGTTCCTACGTGATCATAATGAGCAGAAACCACCACAATCTCGTCCGGTTTTTCACTTCCTTCAATAAAAGCTAAAATATTTTCAGAATCCGGAAGGTTACCTCCTCCTCTTTTCTTCATGAATTCAGACGGTACTTTCTGATAGTAAGAGCCTAGTGCTTTAGGAGCTGAAATACCCAGATTCTTATAGTAATTAATCATATACTCACCCGCTTTTTTCTGTCCTTTGCTTCCGGTATCACGCCCTTCCATATCGTCTGCTGCAATGACGTAAAGGTTTTTCTTTAAATCCTCTGCATTAATCTCTTTATAGGCATTGTTAAACGCTTTGTTATGTTTTGTGGATACAGGATGTGAAGTATTCCCGTCAGATATTTTTGCCGTTCCACAACTGGTTACTACAGCCATTGCCAATAACGGAATAAGTATTTTTCTCATAAAAGATAAATTTCTTAAAAATAACAATTTTTATTGAATCCCAGTATTAATAATCAATAGGACAAAATAATATGCAGTTCATTACAAATCTACCAACACATAAGCTTAAGTGTAATTTTGATATTAAAATTTTATTATATTTGATAAAAATACAAAATAAGTGAAAGAAATTTACGGATTTACTCATTATTCCTTTTTTACGGAAATGTCCGAGCTGGCAGCCAGGCACGGAAGCTTTGATCTTTCTCTGGGACTTCCCGATTTTGATATTGATGAACGCCTGAAAGTATTTTTAAAGGAAGCTGCTGAGCACAACACGCATCACTATGAACCTCTTGCAGGCAATCCTCTGCTGATGGAGAGCATTATCAGATTCAATGCAAAACGAACTCATCAAATAACGGTTACCACAAAGGAAATCACGATTGTACCCTGTGCAACCTTTGCTTTATATACTGCACTTAAATCAATTCTGAATCAAGGTAATGAAGTTATCATTATTCAACCTTCATACTACACTTATGGGCCAGCTGTTGTTATGAATAGAGGAATTCCTGTTTATTATGATCTTGATGGTGATTTTACCATAGATTGGGATCTGTTTAAAGACTGTATTACTGAAAAGACAAGAGCAGTCATTGTCAACTCTCCCCAGAATCCAACCGGAAAAATATGGAAAAAAGAAGACTGGAATCAGCTCTATGAACTGATCAAAGACCGTGATATTTATTTGATTTCAGAAGAAATATATGATACTTATTGTTATGATGAAACTGAACATTACAGTTCTTTCATCCATCCTGAACTCAGGAAAAAGACTTTCTGTATTTTTTCTTTTGGTAAAATGTTTCATACTTCGGGATGGAAAGTGAGTTATATGCTTGCTTCAGAAGTTTTAACAACAAGATTTCAATGTCATCAACAGTATATTTCTTACAGTGCCAATGCTCCTGCACAATATGCTATCGCAAAATATCTCGACGTATTTGATCCGGATCTCAATAAAAAACTCATGCAGAAAAAAAGAGATATTTTTAATGAAATGATTAAAGAAACACCGCTTCAGATCGAACAACAAGCGGAAGGAAGTGTTTTTCAGGTTGTTAATTTCAGGACTATTTCTAAAAGCATGACAGATGTAGAGTTTTCAAAATGGCTTACCATTGATAAGAAGGTTTCCTGTCTTCCACTTTCTGCATTTTATAATTCAAGGGAGAATTCTGATTATGTCAGGTTTAGTTTTGCTAAAAAAGATGAATTGATTATTCAGGCTTTGGAGCATTTGAAAAGAAGTCTTTAATTTTTCTGGATTTGCTTTTCCCAAAGATCACACAGATTTTCACAGATGATGGTGGATATTTTTAGACTGTATTTATAATACAAAAGCACCGCCATAGCGATGCTTTTGTACTATTTTCACATTGATTTTAAAGAGCCAATACTCTTACATCAATTCTTCTGTTTTTTGCTTTGCATTCATCAGTATCATTAGCTTCACAAACAGGATGCTGTGAACCATATCCTTCTGCTTCTATTCTGTCTCCGGAAATACCTAGTTCGAGCAGTTTAAGTTTGGCTGTCTGCGCTCTCAGATTGGATAATTTAAGGTTACTGTCCTCGTTACCACTGTTGTCTGTATATCCGCCCAATTTTATTTTCAGATCAGGATAAGCATTTAAAATTTCCGCCAGTGTATTAAGCTGAAGCGCGGATTCTGCTTTCAGATCGCTGGAACCTGTTTCAAAATAAAGGTTTTCAATGGTGTACCATTTATTGGGATCTAAAGCCGATTTATCTTTTTGTTTCACCACATTATAAAGCTGGTAAAGCTGGCTTCCATCCCCTATGGCAATTGTTTTACCTCCATTCAGTTTTATTTTCTGGATATTTCCTGTTTCATACACAAAGTCCCCGTTTTCGTTAAGATATCCCTTAATTTCTCCGGGAACAGCAGTAATGATCGGAGTCTCGCCACTTGCAGCTGTTGTCATACCGGAAACTCCTGTAAGGCTTTCAATTTTTGCTTTTCTGTTAGCTTCAATTTTATCTTTATGCAAAACAGCTAAAGTAGGTGCAATCACCAGAGAAACGATTGACATTAATTTGATCAGGATGTTCATCGATGGTCCTGATGTATCTTTAAACGGATCTCCCACCGTATCACCTGTTACAGATGCTTTGTGTGGTTCTGAACCTTTATAATACGTCTGTCCATTAATATCAACTCCTTTTTCGAAGGATTTTTTCGCATTGTCCCACGCGCCTCCTGCGTTATTCTGAAACATTCCCATTAAGACACCACATACTGTAGCTCCCGCCAGGAATCCTCCTAATACTTCAGGTCCGAAAATAAAACCGATTAATAAAGGAGAAACGATAGCAATCGCACCAGGCAGCATCATTTTTCTGATGGACGCATCGGTAGAAATGGCTACACATTTTTCATATTCCGGTTGCGCTTTCCCTTCCAGAATTCCCGGAATTTCACGGAATTGTCTTCTTACTTCTTCTACCATTGCCATAGCAGCCTGTCCTACTGCGGTAATCGCCAATGAGGAGAAGATAAACGGAATCATCCCACCTACAAAAAGTCCGGCAAGAACATCTGCTCTGTAAATATCAATACCATCAATTCCTGCAATTCCTACAAAAGCAGCAAATAAGGCCAATGCTGTTAAAGCAGCTGAAGCAATGGCAAATCCTTTTCCTGTAGCAGCCGTTGTATTTCCTACGGCATCCAGAATATCTGTTTTTTCACGTACTTCTTTGGGAAGTTCACTCATCTCAGCAATACCTCCGGCATTATCTGCAATAGGTCCAAAAGCATCAATAGCAAGCTGCATGGCTGTGGTAGCCATCATTCCAGCTGCGGCAATTGCCACTCCATAAAGCCCGGCACACAGATAAGAACCATAAATTCCTCCCGCCAATACAATAATAGGAAGCAAAGTAGATTCCATTCCCACGGAAAGCCCACCGATAATATTGGTTGCATGCCCTGTAGAAGATTGTCTCACAATACTGGAAACGGGTCTTTTCCCCATGGCAGTGTAATATTCTGTAATAATGCTCATTAAAGTTCCCACTACCAGACCTACCATGATAGCTCCGAATACACCCATTTTCGTAAACTCATGACCTCTGAGAACCATTTTTTCAGGAAGGATATACGTTACCAGGAAATAGGAAGCAATAGCCGTAATCACAATACTTCCCCAGTTTCCAAGATTTAATGCATTTTGTACGCTGGAAGTGGATGAGCCTTCATTATCATTAATTTTCACAAATAAAGTTCCGATCATTGAAAATATAATTCCTGTTCCTGCAATCAGCATCGGTAAAAGAATCGGGGCAAAGCCTCCGAAGGCGTCATCAGAAATGGTTTCTCTCCCCAATACCATAGTAGCCAGAACCGTTGCAACATAAGATCCAAAGAGGTCTGCACCCATTCCTGCAACATCTCCTACATTGTCTCCAACGTTATCTGCAATGGTAGCCGGGTTTCGGGGATCGTCTTCGGGAATTCCGGCCTCCACTTTTCCCACAAGGTCAGCACCTACGTCTGCCGCTTTTGTATAAATACCGCCTCCTACTCTTGCAAAAAGGGCGATAGATTCAGCACCAAGAGAAAATCCGGTGAGAATTTCAATGGTTCTTTCCATTTCGTGGGAATCTACGGTAGCTTCAGGGGCAAAAATCTGCTTAATGATCAGAAATAAAGCACCTAATCCTAAAACAGCAAGACCAGCGACTCCCATTCCCATCACAGAACCTCCGGTAAAAGATACTTTAAGGGCTTTTGACAGTGAAGTTCTTGCCGCTTCAGCTGTTCTGACATTAGCTTTGGTAGCGATTTTCATTCCGATAAAACCTGCACATGCTGAGAAAATAGCACCTACTACAAAGGCAATTCCTATACTCCAGTGTGAATTGGCATTACTTGATCCCATCACTGCCAGTAAAATGGCAACGACTACAACAAAGTACGTTAAGATTTTGTATTCAGCCTTTAGAAAAGCCATTGCACCATCTGCAATGTGGCCGCTGATTGTTTTCATTTTTTCATTTCCGGCATTCTGTTTATTGACCCAGCTGCTCTGAAGAAATGTATAAAGCAAAGCTATGACACCAAAAATTGGCACTAACACAAATAGATCCATAGTTTATTATTTTATATTAAAAAATTGAGATTAGTCTTATAAATATAATGAAATTATAAACACGCAATAAAATTCACTAATAATAATCTATTATTTTGTAAATTTGTTTCTCACTGTAATTTGAATTAATTATTTATGAAAAGGATTTTATATACTCTTTTTTTATCTGTAAGCATAAGCAGTTGCCATAATAAGATACCTAAAGAAAAAGCTGAAATTCTCTATTTCGGAGGTCCTATTATAACCATGGAGGATTCTCTTCCGCAAGTTGAAGCAGTAGCAGTTAAAGACGGGAAAATACTTTTTGCCGGAACAAAATCGGAGGCAGAACGTTTTTCAGAACCGGCCACTAAAATGATTAATTTAAATGGAAAAACCCTTCTTCCCGGTTTTATAGATGTTCATGGGCATCTTACTTCAAGAGCAGGAATTATGGATGCTGTAGATCTGTCTCCCGACCCCTATGGCACGGTGAATTCAATCAAAGATTTGCAGAATACAATTAAAAACTATATCAAAAACAATAAAATTACCGGTCAGCAGCCCATTATCGGAAATGGGTATGATGATGCGATTATGACAGAGCACCGTCATCCTACAAAAACAGAACTGGATGCCATCAGCAAAACCAATCCTATTATTGTTATTCATGCTTCGGGCCATGCCAGCGTTGCAAACAGCGCCATGTTACAACTGCTGGGAATAACAGAGTCATCAAAAGATCCTGAAGGAGGACACATTGGCAGGGACAAAAAAACAGGAAAACTGAACGGAAAACTAGAAGAGAATGCCAGTTTCACTGCTTTATTGACCTTAACGGAAAAAATGAATACAGGCAAAGATCCTCAGGCTCACGCCATGGAAAACCTGATGAAGGCTCAGGATGAATGGCTCAGCTATGGACAGACTACCATTTGTGATGGGAGAACAATGGGCGAAAGTGTTGCTCTGTTAGAAAAGGCAGCATCTCAACATCTTTTTAAAGCTGATGTTGTATACTTTCCCGATTATGAATATTTCAAAAAGGATTTCAACAGTTTCAGACCAAAATATATGAAATATGAAAACCGCTTGAAACTGGCCGGGTTCAAATTTTCTGATGACGGTTCTCCACAAGGTAAAACGGCCTGGCTCACTCAGCCTTATTTAGTTCCACCTGAAGGTCAATCTAAAGATTACAAAGGATTTCCCATCTTTACGGATGAAACGTTATATAACGACCTGAAAACACTTTTCCAGAATCATATAACCGCACAGCTTCATGTGAATGGAGATGCTGCAATAGATCAGGCTATACGGGTTATTAAAAGGTTAAAAGATGAAAATATTTACCATCCGGAATTGCGGGCAACGTTAATTCATGTGCAAAACAGCCGCCCGGATCACATCCAAAAGATAAAAGAACTAGGGATAATTCCTTCTTACTTTTCTACTCATGCGTATTTATGGGGAGACTGGCATTATTCAAGTGTTTTCGGTCCTGAAAGAGCTGCTTTTATAAGTCCCGCCAACTCAGCATTAAAAACAGGAATTACGTTTACCATTCATCATGACGCCCCGGTTACACCACCCGATCTGATTACCGCAGTTTATGCAGCAGTGAATAGAAAGACGCGTTCGGGAATGATCTTAGGACCTAATGAAAGAATCACTCCCATGGAAGCTTTAAAAGCGATTACCATTAACGGAGCCTATCAGTTGCAGGAAGAAAATAAAAAAGGTTCTATTAAAGCAGGTAAAATGGCTGACTTTGTTATTCTTGATCAGAATCCTTTAACGATAAGCCCTGAAAATCTCAGAAATATTAAGGTGCTTGAAACGATAAAAGAAGGAAATTCCGTATACAAAAGAAACTGAATTTATTGATATCATAAAATATTCACAAAGAAAAAGCAGATGAATTTTCATCTGCTTTTTTGTATGCGTTGGGAAGAAAATCTTATCCTCCGAATTTTTCTGCGTAATCAGCCTGAGAAGCTTTGATCACTTTTCTTGCGTGCTCAGCTCCGTAAACTTCCTGGATTCTGCATTTTGCAGGCTCATCCGGTAAGTTTTTATAGGTAAGGAAGTAGTGCATTAATCTTTTTACTTCTGCTTCCGGTAATTCAGAAATATCTCTGAAGTGTCCGAAAGCGTGGTCATTGATCATTACAGCAACAATTTTATCATCCGCTTCACCACCGTCGATCATTTTGAAACCACCGATTGGAATAGCTTCCATCAATAAACCTCCTGCATGGATGTTGTGAGAACTTAAAACACAGATATCAAGCGGGTCATGATCTCCCATCGTTACATCATCAGCTCCAGCCTCTATAGCAAGTTTCATTACTTCATTGTGGCAGTAAGTTCTAGGAACAAAACCATATAAAGCAGGGATAATGTTAGAGAATTTCTGCGGCCTGTCTACCTTTAAATATCCTGTTTCTTTATCTACTTCATATTTAATAGTATCTGAAGGAACAATTTCCACAAATACGTTTACAACATTTGGCGCATCTTCTCCTGCAGAAATTCCGTGCCATGGATGTGCTTTAAAATTTGGAATCATTATTTATCTGTTAATTTTTAAGTTATTATTAAAATTTCTTTTCTTAAATCTTCAATGGTTTCAGCAATATAGTCGTTGCCTTCCATATAGTTCATGATGAAAATCGTTTTGAATTCATCCAGCTGAACTTCTCCTTTTAACCCGTCATAAGTTTTATGAAGCAGTTCTATAATTGCATTTTTTGAGTCTACGATATTCTTCCAGGAGTTTTTTGTAATGTATAACTGCTGTGAAGAGTTGTATTCAAATTCTTCATTGATCGCCTTTTCAGTCAGGAAAATAAACTCATGAACGGCCAGTCCCCTGTCGAACCTCTGTATAAGGTTGGAAGGCTTCATTCTGTCCAGAAACAAGGTCATTCTTTCATAAGAATGTGCTTTGTTCTCTGAGTTGGATTTCACACTAAGTAATTTGATTTCCTGGTTCTTAAGAGTAATATATGAGTGTACAAATTGTCTGAGCAAAACCAGAAAAGGAATTGCAATAATCAATGCAAATGCATAGGGTAAATATCCTGATAGACTCGTCATAATTTTAGACTGCAAAATTACTAATTATTTTCCGTCTTCTAAAGAGTTTTTAAAGATATCCACTTTAGAAATTTGTATATAGACCAAAGCAAGGATAATTATAAGATAAAAGCCAAGCATCATCCTGTTTACCAAAGACGGAAAAACCAAAAATCTCAGCATGACAGTTGTGTAAATAGCAGCAAAAAACAAGAGCTGAGCCTGATTCTTTTTATTGTAAAACGAGAAGCGATTGGCTAAAATGATTACAATAAAAATCAATAAGATTGGAAAGTAGGAAGAATTGAACTCCAACATTACATTACTTTTAATAAAGAGAATATAATCTGCAAAGGAAAACGGATCAGGCTGTGACACAGGATAAATCTGAACTTTGGTAAACTGATTCATAAAAAGTGCAGACCACGAAACCTGATTAAAAGCCTGTATTAAAAAGAAGGAAAGAAATATATATCCATATGATACCAGTAATGAACCTGTTGTAATCTGAAAGTTATTTCTATAAAAATAAATAAGGGCGTACAGGAATGAATAAAAAATAAAATATTCAGGCCTTGTAAGCACACACAGCATAGCCAATATGCCTGCGAAAAAGAAATTTTTTCTCACTAAAAATACATAAAAGCTCAAAAGAAGCAGCAGGCATGATAAGGAATCTGCTGAAACATGCCGGGCCGATTCCGGCAAGGGCTTGAACAGTGAAATTAAAACAGTAAGGATAAAGGCAAGAGGATAATTTCTCAGAATTTTTATCAAAAAGCTGAAAATCAGAACCAGAATTAATGCATAAGAGATAACTGAAATCAGGGAGATTGAAGCAGAAGCACTGAAACCAAGCTTAAACAATGACCAGCCGATAAAATTATAAAAAGGTTTTACCACAAAAAGCTGTAACTCTTCTTCGTAGGCTTTGGGATTTTGCGAGATGATTTTATAGTAAGTACTCTCCCCTTTGGCTACTTCCTCAGCCATTGGATTAACAGAACCAAGTCCCGCGAAATCAGGACTTTTTTCTCTCAGTTCGTCATATACCCTCTGATGAATTTCTTCAATTTTCATTTCAGGATATTCCGTTTTATAGATGAGTCCCATATAGGCTTCCATATCAGTATTGTAGTAATGGTGGGTATACAGGTAGTATGACATAACGCATACATACATTGAAAATATAAAAACAAGAATATTCTTCTTTTTTCCCATACACTGATATTAAGAATACAAATGTAAAAAAACTATCATTTAAAATGCCTAAAGAAAGTTTTTATGAAGAAGTGCCCTAAAGTTCAAACAGAGCAGGTCTTTGTGTTACTTCATGATAACAGACACTATTTTCATCAAAGAAATGGTAAACAAGGCTTTTTCTGGTTCTGTTTTTATCTGTGTGAGGTTCTCCGCCGTGAAGAATATTGGCATGCCAGATCAGTAAATCTCCTTTTTTGGCTTTAAAAATTTCTTTCTTTAAGCCTAATTCTTTTACTTTATCTTCCAGAAAGGTTTCATAGGCTCTGTAGCTTTTCTTGCCGATTTTCAGGGCTGTACCTTCATTATCATAATCAGAATTCAGGAAATAAGGAAGCTTATGACTTTTAGGAATATAATGAAGCGCTCCGTTACTTTCGTCTACATCTTCCAGGGCAATCCATACACCTAATAAACCACCTAATGGATACGTGGTCATGTGAATACTGTCAGAATGGGTTTTCTGCTGGCTGCCATTGATAAAATTGATACTTTGGAAAAGTTTGGATTTTCCGTCAAGCAAAACAGATAAAAATTCTAACAGTTCTTGATCACTTCCAATATTTTTAATGATTTCTGAATGATGGATCGCAAACATCAGTTTTCCTCCGTATATAAATTTCAAAGTCCCATCCTTCATCAGTTTATCAATTTCAGTATTGATTTGATCTGCTGTTTCCGGACTAAGGAAATTTCTCAGAATCATATACCCATTCTCATCATACTGAAGAGCACTTTCTTTATTTTCTTCAGAAAGCTTCTTAAAAAAAGGGGTTTCCTTCAATTTTGTATAATCCAGTGTTCTTTCACTAGTTGGAAGATGAGCAAAATCTTTGCTTGAAATACTTGAAAAATAGTTCTTATTGATTCCGTATTTTTTATATAATGGAATATTATGCTTTAATTTATTCTTTTTAAACAAGTTATAAAGCATGTATGATAATTTGTACTGACGAATCTGTTGTAACATAACTGTTTTACTAAGGATTTTATAAAGTTACGGAATATTACTTAATTAGAACCAATCTAAACAATGCTTTTCATCATAAAAAAGACTTTCCTCTTAATATAAGATACCCTAACTTTTTGAAAAGGTTCTTTTTTGAATTCTCAATAATTCCGTAAGGCCTTAATTCCGGCCGGAATCCGCGGAAAAATTCCTCAATATTGGGGAGTTCTCCTCCTTCAAAATCAAATATATGAGTTTCAATATTCTCTTTAATGACATGATCAATCAATACGGATGCTCCTGATAATCTGACATAATTTTTATCATTAAAATTTCCTAAAAGCGCTACCATACCACAGTCCGTATAGGTAGCAATTATATTGATAATCTTATGCTGATAGTAAAATGCCGTAAATTTGAGGTAACCAAGATGATGAAAACTTTCAAAGATCCTCATGAATTCTCCGAGATCATTTTCTTTGCTCAACCCTATAGTATTCGCTTCAATAAAAGCTTTAGCTTTATCATAAGTGATTGTTTTAATTTCTGATTCTTTTAAAACACCTTCATCTAACCGAAGTTTTCTTTTTCTTTTGGGTGAGTATCTCGAATATACTTTCTCATAATCCTCAGGATACAGTAAAAAATTCTTCTTGATTCTGATCTTTGTACGAAGCTGATTGACATCATTGAAAGGATATGCCCTGATCATATAGTTTTTTTCCAGATATTCCAGAAAAGCCTCATTAAGATCCACATCATCTTTAACGGAAAAAACACCAAGCTGCTGACAAAGCTTAGGGTTATGCACGATTTTCAGCCCATATTTTCTTACGAAAGGAACAGGCATTACTGCTTGGTAATCTTTATAAACAAGAATTTCCCAGGGCATTGTAGAAGTAGTATCTAAGAAATGCTTTGTAGCAGAATATTTTCTCTGCTCGGAATTTTCTAAACACTGAGCATATTTTACAAAGTCAATTTCATGGTATTTTAATCTTCTAATCATAACAATCCTGCGTCCGAGAAACTAAAATAAGCATCCTGCGTGACAATAATATGGTCTAAAAGCTGAATACTTAGTGTATTTCCTGCTTCTTTTATTTTCTGTGTGATATTGATGTCTTCCCGGCTTGGTTTTAAGCTTCCGGAAGGGTGATTGTGGGCAATGATAATGCCGGTTGAAAAATGATCCAGTGCGGCTTTATAAAGAGTTCTTACATCTACAATAGACTGGCTGATTCCTCCCTGGGTAAGCTGGGAAACATGAATCACTTTATTACTGTTGTTAAGGAAAATCGCCCAGAATTCTTCTGTTCTCAGGTCAGAGAGCTGGTTTCTGAGAATGACATAGGCATCGTGACTGTTTCCAATCACCGTTTTTTCAGGAATTTCCTGAACAGCTCTTCTTTTTCCGATCTCTAAAGCTGTAATGATTGAAATAGCTTTTGCAGCACCAATTCCTTTGAATTTCATCAGGTCTTTAACGGATAGCAAACTTAGCTGATGCCAGTTGTTATTGACAGAATTCAGAATTTTTCTTGCAAGCTCTACAGCATTCTCATCCCTGTTTCCACTTCCCATAATAATTGCCAACAGCTCAGAATCCGAAAGTGAGCTCTTGCCTTTCTGCAAAAACTTTTCTCTGGGTCTGTCATCTTCTGCAAGAAATTTTATAGCCATGGAAAGGAATTATAAGTTAATAGAATGCATATAAGATGATCGGCTTCTTCGACTGATCAATATATTTTGCCGTCTCTTTAAAAGCATTTACCGAAAGCATAGGACAGCCTAAACTTAAACATGCAGGATTCCGGGATTCAGTATCCGGAATACATCCGTACGAATGGAGAACAATGGCTCTCTGCATAGCATTACTGTTGGTAGAATCCAGACCTGCCAGCCGATACGCTTTACCAAATTTTCCTACATAGCTTTCTCCAATAGCATATTTTCCAAGGGATGACTGGTAAGATCCTTCAATATTACTGAATTTTAAAGCATCTGACTTTGGAATAACTGAACCTGAACCATGAGAGACAACAGCCTGCTGTACGATTGTATTGTTTTTCAGGTTATAAATAAAATAGCGATACTTTCCTGAAGGGATTTTAAAGTTGATAAAAACAGCCAGTTCCTGATTGTACTCTTTTCCTTTAATATAATTTTTAATCTCCGAAATCCTTGCCTGAGGAATACCCAATGGATTCAACTGCTGGGAGTCAGCTTTTGAACAGGAAATTACTATTAAAAAAAGAAAAACAAAGTGTTTCATCATCCGGTTTTGTATACTGCTACTCTATGATCATTCCGTCTTTCATAACAAGCTTACGGTCTGTAATTTCTGCAAGATTAGGGTTATGGGTTACAATAACAAAAGTCTGGTTGTATTTGTCTCTCAGATCGAAAAACAATCTGTGAAGATCATCCGCATTCTTGGAATCCAGGTTACCTGTAGGCTCATCCGCAAAAATGATTTTCGGTGAATTGATTAAAGCCCTTGCCACCGCTACCCTTTGCGCTTCTCCACCAGAAAGCTGGTTGGGTTTATGATTCAGTCTTTGCTCTATCTTCAGATCTTCAAATAAAGCATAAGCCTTTTCGATAGCTTCTCTTTCGTTGGCTCCTGCTATTTTTGTCGGAAGCAATACGTTTTCCAACGCGGTAAACTCCGGAAGAAGCTGATGAAACTGAAATACGAAACCGATATTCTGATTTCTGAATTTTGAAAGCTGCTTATCATTCATATTGATAAATGATTCACCTGCTATTTCAATTTCAGTATCGTATTTAACGGACTGGGTGGGATGATCCAGTGTTCCTAAAATCTGCAGCAGTGTAGATTTACCTGCTCCTGATTCTCCTACAATAGAAACCACTTCTCCTGTTTTGATATGAATATCAACTCCTTTCAGTACCTCTAAATTCCCATAAGATTTATGGATATTTCTTGCTTTAATCATGATTCAAAAATAGTGAATTGCCTGCAAATAAAAAACCGCTTTTTGAAGCGGTTTGTATTTTATTTTACTTTTTGAATGTTTAGATTCCGGCAATCTACTTATACAGTTCTTTTCTATTAATTTTTTAAATTATTACAGTCTTATTTTTTATAAAAATATTTGTACCAGAAGCTTTTTCTATACCTATAAGGTTTGTCATTCATCATCATTTCCATTTACCCAAAAAAACAAAAAAACCTCCCAGTCCGGGAGGTTTCAATATTTTCAATTCAGAAAATTACAGTAACAATGTTAATGGACTTTCTAAATAGGTTCTTAAAGTTTGTAAGAACTGAGCACCCGTAGCACCGTCTACCACTCTGTGGTCACAAGCCAATGAAAGTTTCATAGTGTTTCCAACTACGATCTGACCATCTTTAACGATAGGTTTCTCGATAATCGCTCCTACTGAAAGGATAGCAGAGTTTGGCTGATTGATGATACTTGTAAACGTTTCAATTCCGAACATTCCTAAGTTGGAAATAGAGAATGTAGATCCTTCCATTTCGTTAGCCTTAAGACCTTTACTCTTAGCTCTTGATGCCATATCTTTCACAGCTGCGGAAATCTGGGTATATGTCATCTGATCTGTATTTTTCAATACAGGAACTACCAATCCGTCCGGAATAGCTACTGCTACACCAATATTGATATTTCCTCTGTGGATGATCTTATCACCGGCCCAGCTTGAATTTACCTGAGGGTGTTTTCTTAAAGCAATTGCAGTGGCTTTAATGATCATATCATTGAAAGAGATCTTGGTATCCGGTAAAGAATTGATTTCTTTTCTGGCCTCAATTGCCTTATCCATATTGATCTCAACCATCAGATAGTAGTGAGGGGCAGTGAATTTACTTTCAGAAAGACGTTTTGCAATAATATTTCTTACCTGAGAGTTTGGAGTTTCTGTATCTTCACCCTGTACAAAGCTTACTGCAACAGGAGCAGCGCTTGCTGCAGGAGCTGAGGCAGCTGGTTTTGCAGCTGGCTGATAGTTTTCAATATCTTTTTTAACGATTCTTCCGTTTTCACCAGATCCCTGAACACTACTGATATCAACTCCTTTATCCTGAGCCATTTTCTTAGCCAGTGGAGAAATTGCCACTCTGTCAGAAGATGAAGAATTGGCAGCCGGAGCAGCTTTTTCTTCTGGTTTAGCTTCTGTTTTTTGTTCAGCTGGTTTTTCAGTTGACTGACCCGCAGCTTTTGGAGCCCCTACAGCGGAAACATCTGTTCCTGCAGGGCCAATGATTGCTAATACGGAATCAACCGGAGCAGCACCTCCTTCTTCTACACCTTGCTTCAATAGTACTCCATTGAATTCAGATTCGAAATCCTGTACCGCTTTATCTGTTTCGATCTCAGCAAGAAGATCTCCTTCTTTTACTGTATCACCTACATTTTTGTGCCATTTAGCCACCTTACCTTCTGTCATTGTATCAGAAAGTCTCGGCATTGTAATAATTTCAACTCCTGCCGGAACTTCTGCAGCAGCAGGCGCAGCAGTTTCTGCTTTAGGCTGTTCTTCTGATTTTTTTTCTTCAGTTGCAGCAGCGGGAGCAGCAGCCCCACCTGTCAATCCTGAAATATCTTCTCCTTCATTCCCGATAATAGCTAAAACAGAGTCTACAGCAGCAGCAGATCCTTCTTCTACACCTACGTATAAAAGAGTACCTTCTATTTCAGATTCGAAATCCTGAACTGCTTTATCAGTTTCAATTTCAGCTAAAATATCTCCTTCTTTTACTTTATCTCCTACTTTTTTATGCCATTTGGCCACCTTACCTTCCGTCATTGTGTCGGACAGGCGGGGCATCGTAATTACTTCTGCCATAATCTATATTGATTTGAGATTCGAGATTTGAGATTTGAGATTTCAGAAATTTCAAACTTCAAATTTCAAATTAATTTTTATTTTTTAGTTTTCTAATTTGTCTAGGAATGGATAGTCTTCCTGAGCATATACATACTCATAGATTTTTTCTGCATCAGGATACGGAGAGTTTTCCATAAATTCGATACACTCTTCAACAAAGTCTCTGGACTTGTTATCGATAGCTTCCAATTCTGTTTCTGTAGCCCATCCGTTTTCTAAAATTCTATGTTTTATCAATTCGATCGGGTCATCATTTTTATGAAGAGCTACTTCTTCTTTAGATCTGTATGGCTCAGCATCAGACATTGAGTGTCCTCTGTAACGGTAAGTTCTTGCTTCAATAAATGTAGGTCCGTCTCCTCTTCTTGCTCTTTCAATAGCTTCGTAAGCAGCTTCTGCTACTTTCTCAGGATCCATTGCATCTACAGCAAGGCAAGGCATTTCGTATCCTAAACCTAATTTATAGATATCTTCGTGGTTGGCAGTTCTTTTTACAGAAGTTCCCATTGCATATTGGTTGTTTTCCACAACAAATACTACCGGAAGTTTCCAGTTCATTGCCATATTGAAAGTTTCATGTAAAGAACCTTGTCTTGCAGCACCATCTCCAAAGAAACAGATGTTTACAGCTTTTCTGTCGAAATATTTATCAGCAAAAGCAATACCTGCACCTAAAGGAATTTGTCCTCCAACGATACCATGTCCTCCGTAAAAACGGTGTTCTTTACTGAAAATGTGCATAGATCCACCCATACCTCCGGATGTCCCTGTAGCTTTACCACAAAGTTCTGCCATGATTCTTTTAGGATCCACACCCATCGCCATTGGATGAATGTGACATCTGTAAGCAGTAATCATACTGTCCTTTGTCAGATCCATTGCATGTGTAAACCCGGCAGGGATAGCTTCCTGACCGTTATACAAATGTAAAAATCCTCTGATCTTTTGTTTTAGGTAAAGAGAACGGCATTTGTCTTCAAACCTTCTCCACATTGTCATATCTTCATACCACTTCAGGTATACCTCTTTAGAAAATTCTTTCATGTGTTAGCTCTTGCTTTTTTATGATGAAATAGTTGAGCAAAATTATGAAAAAAACTTTGTTTTTATTCTATACATAGATAACTTTTCGATTTTTCTGTAAAATCTACTTGCAGGCCGGACGGATTATTCTTAATTTTCGAGCCTTTGAAACTCTCATAAAGCAACCTTTTATTAATCATTTTCTTATCATGACAGCTAAGCAATCAGCCTGTTAATGTGGCTTTTCCGAAATTACAATCAAGATAAAAATACAGGGAAATGATTATGCTTCACTCTCCATTTCCTTCCCCTTTAATTATCGTTAATATATCTTTTGGTTATTTCAATAGCTTTTTTTTCGGAGAAAAACCGGTAAGTTTGAGCGTTCTGTCTTCAATTTCATTAACAAAATTGCCATATTGGCTGGCTGTTCTTGCTTTAATTTCCTTCCATTCCTGATCTGCCAAAAATCCTTCCCAGGCCGTTTTCATAGTGGCTTCATCTTTCCATTCAAGCAGATAAACAAATTCTGTTTTATCTTTAAATTCCGACTCCCAGATAGACACAATGGTAAACCCATATTTTTTCATTATTCTCAGAGCATGATCTCTGAAACGGTCCAGAAAAACCTGCTTGTTCTCTTTGGGAATTTCATAAATTCTTAATTGATGTACAGGTGGCGGCGAAGAAATATTTTTCCGTGAAAACCTTTTGTCCGAAAGTAAAAAATCCTAAGATAACCAATACGAATGTGAATAGGTGTTCATAATAATGATGATTAAACTGATCAATTAAAAGTAAAACATTTCCTGCAAAATTTAATATTAATCTAAAAAAGTAAAAAAAGCTTAGCGCATTTATCCATCAAATTCAACCGGCTTCTTCCCCTTGTTTTTTGATGTTATAATGGTATATTTGACCTTTAAACTTGATTATGGAAGAAAAACAGTCTTCATTATTACATAAAATTTCAAAAGTCATTTCTGATTTTTTTAACCCTTTAGTCTCTCTGATCATTTTCTTTACCTACATGAGCATCAGGGAATATTCTCTTAAGGATTCTATGCTGTATTTTCTGCCTGTATTATTAATGATCATTATTCCGGTTGTTGTATGGCTGGTATGGAATGTGAAAACGGGAAGATATACCAATATGGATGTCTCCAATCGTGTTCAAAGGAAAACCTTGTATATATTTATTGCAGTATGCGTGATCATTTATCTTCTTTTCAATTATATTAAAAACGGATATATTGATCTTGTCATGCTGTTTATTCTGGTGCTGCTTTTCGCCCTTCAGATCAGTAATCTTTTTATCAAAAGCTCGATGCATACAGCATTCAATATATTTGTAGCAGCATTATTTTTCTCACTCGACTGGAAAATGGGTCTTGCGTGGCTGGGAATTGCTGTTTTGGTCGGAATTACCCGTATCATTTTAAAAAGACATACCGTAAAAGAAGTATTTATGGGGGCTGGAATAGCTTTTTTGGTATCTTTTATCTATCTTTATTGCAATATTCAATTTCAACATTAGAATACTCTATGAAAATAAATCATCTTACTGCCGCAGAAGAAAACTTTATGAAACTGTTTTGGAAAATGGAATCTTTCTATCTGAAGGACGTTATGGAGCAGCATCCGGAACCGAAACCACACCAGAATACGGTTTCCACTTATTTGAAAATATTAGTTGAAAAAGGCTATCTGTCCACTGTAAAAGAAGGAAGAATCTTCAAATACAGCGTGCTTGTTCCTTTAGAAGAGTATAAAAAATTCCTGTTAAAAGAGCTTTCGCATAACTTTTTTAATCATTCAGGGAAAGAAATTCTAGAGCTTTTATTAAGTGAAAAATTAATTTCCCAGGAAGATATGAAAGGCTATTTTGATCTTAAAATCGAAATAAAGCCGGCAAAAATTGAAGAACCTAAGTTCGAAGTAGCTGAAGAAATCCTGAATCCCAAAAAAGAAAAGAAAACCAAAGGAAAGGAAAAAGAGAAAGACAAGGACAAAAAGAAGAAAAAGAAAAAAGATTAATTTAAATTCAAAAAACACCAAATCATGAAAACAAAATTCCAGGAAACTCTAAGCCGGGCCAATGAAGCCATTTTCCGATATCCAATGGTTTTGGTAATGGCTTTATTAGCTTCTGCCGGTGCCATATGTATTGCGGAAACAGATCGCTTTGAAATCACTTCTTATATCAAATTTACCATTTGTGCCTGTTTGGGAATTTCCCTGATGTTTGCATTAAAAATGCTGTCACAAAGAATCGGAAAAGAATTATTACTGCACGTATCCGGCGTTATCTTTCTCATCGGTTTTTATTGTATTCTCCCTGACAGAAAGGAAAGTTTTACAGAAGTGCATGCTTATCTTATTGCTGTTACCGCTCTTCTTTCCCATTTACTCGTATCATTTATTCCGTTTCTGGAGAGAGACAGAGAGCTCAGGTTCTGGCAGTACAACAAAAATCTTTTTATCAATATCTTTCTTACTGCCGTATTTACAGGAGTTTTGACTGGTGGCGTTGAATTGGCAATTCTGGCCATTGATAAACTTTTTGATTTTAACTTTCATGACAGAATTTACAGAGATACTTTCTTTGTTCTCGCTATTTTCGGGAGCAGTTTTATTTTCCTTTTATTTAATGATAAAGGCTTAAACAACCTTGAAAAAGATGGTACCTATCCCGTCGTTCTGAAGTTTTTCACTCAGTTTATTTTAATTCCTTTACTCCTGATCTATGTAACGATCCTTTATTTCTATTCTGTTAAAATAGTCATCAACTGGCAGCTTCCGAGAGGCTGGGTTTCTTATCTTGTTTTAGCGTACAGCATTGTGGGTATCCTTGCATTACTTCTTGTACATCCTCTGAAACAAGAAAACGCAAAATCCTGGGTCAGGATATTCTCAAAAGTATTCTATTATACAATACTACCTTTGATTGCTCTGCTTTTCACTGCAATTTTCACCAGAATTTTAGAATATGGCTATACAGAACCAAGGTACTTTGTTCTCCTGCTTGCTTTATGGCTGTCAAGCATAGTTGTCTACTTTATTTTCAACAAAAAAGCCACCATAAAATTCATTCCTGTCAGCTTATTTTTATTTGGTGTTTTTGCATTGATTTTCCCTTACCTTAATGCTTTTAGCGTGGCTAAAAGAAGTCAGAAAACGGAATTAATGAATATCTTAAAACAACATCAGCTGATCAGTGCCGGCAAGATTAATTTCCAGAAAAAGGTTACAGATACAATCCGTACTGAAATTGCCAATAAATTTGAATTTCTGGCTGAAAGAAAACAAGGGGCATTCCTATCGGGTTTACTGAATGAAAAAGATCAGGCTGAATTATCGGAGAATATTAAAAAAGGTTCCTTTTACAGCATCAATTACAGCATTCAGAATAAGTTTTCAGATGTGAATGTCACTGTAAAAAACAGGGCGTACGAAATGAACAGACTCGTTCTTGTTCGTGAAGAAAAGGCTGTAGGAATCGGGAATTATCAATATTTAATTTCTTTCCATCGGTATAGCAGAGATCCACAACAACTGAATAATGACCAGTTTGAGCTTACAGACCAACTGACAGAAAAATCCTCATTGAAACTCAGTTTAAATGATCAGGAAGAAGTAGATTTCGGACCACAGATCATTAAACTATTTGAGGAAAATAAAAACAAAACAGGAAACGTAAAACTTCCTGAAATTGCGATGGAATCTGACTTAGGCAAGTATCACGTTAAACTTATTTTCAATGAGATCACAAAAGAAAAATACTCTGAAAATGACACTGCCGATATTTATTACGAAAACGTTTACATTCTTATAAAATTAAAATAGCGTTCCAATAAAAAAGAGACTACCTTCTGGATAGTCTCTTTTATTTATCTGAGTTGTATAATTTATCTGTTCGTTCCGGAACTCCAAAGCGGAGAGTTTCTTCCGTAGATCACAAGATTTCCGTCATCCTGAACGGATAACTTGTTTGCTCCTTTGCCATCTGTATTTGAACTGAAGGCAACGCCATTTCCACGTGTATATACTACCAGATTACCATCTTCCTGGAAAATTGCTCTTACTCCTCTGCTGGTTGTCTTTGCTTCCCATACAGGAACACCGGATTTGTTATAAAATACCACAACATCTCACCACAAAATTATAATTAAATGATTTACTGGAAATTAAATTTCCATAAAAAAAGCGGCTTAAAAGCCGCTTCATATTTTTACCAACGATTTCCGCCTCCGCCACGGTTGTTACCATAGCCTCCGCCTCTATTGTTGTTGTTACCATAACCTCCACCTCTGTTGTTATCGAAGCTTCTTCTTGGTTTTTCTTCTCTTGGTTTAGCTTCAGATACGTTTAGAGTTTTTCCGTTGAATTCTTTTTGGTTAAGAGCTTCAATAGCTTGCTTTCCTTCTTCATCACCCATCTCTACGAAACCGAAACCTCTGGAACGACCAGTTTCTCTGTCTGTAACGATTTTAGCTGATGATACATCTCCAAATTCTGCGAATAGATCGTGCAACTCATACTCTTTAGTTGCGTAATTGATGTTTGAAACAAAAATGTTCATTTTAAATAAATTAAAAAATTAATAAAAATTTGGTATATAAAAGAAAAACAACATAAATTAATGAACAAATATTGATTCCAAATATAAACGTATGCAAGATACAATTAAAAATTTCAAATCAAAGCTTTTTTTACATATTTCTCACATTATGTTGAGTACAAGCGATCAAAAAGTATATAAAAACAATTTAAATAACTGAAAATCAAACAATTAAATACTGTATTATCATTTAGTTAATTTATTTAACATTTGACGTAAAAAACAACCTTTATCCAACTTAATCCCGCATTTATATTGACGCACTTATTTTCATTTTAAATTCGAAAAAACATCAAATCATCAACATATGAAACAGCATACCACCAATTACACAGATACTCTTATTGAAATTGCTGAAGACTGTCCGGTTTCCCAGGCACAGATTCCTCCGGAAAAGAAAACAAAGACACTCGCCAACCTTCAATATGAGAAGCTGATAAAACAGCCTTATCAATACTCGTCCGATGATCTTATTTTTGAATGTTATGCAATTAAAAATGATCTATCAGAAAGCGAAAAACAAAGTGAAAGAGAAAAATTCTTTTCCAAAGGCCAGCCCTGCCTCCGGTGCTCTCCTCTTGCAAAAAAATACGGATTCGGATTTCATCACAATTCCGAAGGAAAAGTTGCCCTGATTCCTGTGGAGAGTGAAGAATATCAGATATTGCTAAATGACCGTTCTGTAGCAAAAACAAAAGCCATGCGTTCCAAAAAAAAATGATTGAGAAAATGAATGATTCTTTTCAGTTCAATGAATACTATTCTTTTGAAAAGATCAGCTTTTAACACTAAATTTGTACTTCAAATTATTAAAAGATATGAACTACCATACCAGAAAATGGGTGAAGCCCGAAGATTTAAACCCCAACCATTCACTTTTCGGAGGAAGACTTCTTCAATGGATTGACGAAGAAGCGGCATTGTATGCTATTATCCAATTGGAAAACACAAAAGTAGTAACCAAATTTATCTCTGAAATCAACTTCGTGAGCTCCGCCAAACAGGGAGATATTATAGAAATAGGAATTGAAGCTACTCATTTCGGTTCTTCTTCTATTACTTTGAGATGTGATGTGAGAAACAAAATGACTCATCAGACGATTATTACTGTAGAAAGAATTGTTATGGTCAACCTTGATGCGGAAGGTAATCCTGCTCCTCATGGCAAGACCCAGATTGAATTCGTAAAAGACAGGTTAAACAAAAGCTTATGAAAATATTCATAAAGAATATGGTCTGCAACAGATGTATTGCAGCGGTAGAAAATATTTTCCGTAATGCAGATGTAAGGATAAGCAATATCTTATTAGGTGAAGTAGAAACAGAGAATGAAATTTCACCTGAAAAAATCCAGATTATTGAAAAGGAATTGCTTGACACAGGTTTTGAAAGGATCATGGATTCTGCACATCAGACCGTAGAAAAAATCAAAAACCTCATTATTGTAAAAATAAGCGACCTTGATATCCCGGAAGACTTTCTGCTTTCAGAATTTTTAAGTTCAAAATTTCACAAGGATTACAGCGCTCTTTCAAAAACATTTTCGCAAAACGAAAATATCACATTAGAGCAGTTCTTCATTCTTCAGAAAATTGAAAAAGTAAAAGAACTTCTTTTGTACAATGAATTCAACCTTACCGAAATTGCAGGAAAACTAGGCTACAAAAGTGTTCAGCATCTTTCTTCCCAATTCCGCAATATAACCGGATTTACTCCCACAGAGTTCAAAAAACTTAAGGAACACCATCGCAAGGCGCTTGACAATCTTTAATACGTTTGAGTGTTTGAGGAGTGAAGGAATTAAGTATCCCTATCACACTTACAAACTCTCAAACGCTCAAATCCTACAACTCTACAACTCTACAACTCTCAAACTCTCTTACTCTTATACTCTCAAACTCACCCACTCCACCTAATTTTATAACTATTATCCTTAAATTTATAACAACCTTAGGTTTCCATTTTGGAAATTTGTAGTATAAATTTAAGAATCATGGAACAACAGTATAAAATACTCGGAATGACCTGTTCCGGCTGCCAGAAAAAGATATCCAACCAACTAAACAGTGTTGATGGTGTTAAAGCCGATGTAAATCTGGAAACCCATACCGCCACCATCACTTCTGATCATGGAGTGAAACTTTCAGTTTTGAATAACGCTTTGGCAGAGATAGGAAAATACAGACTTGAAGATCCTGATCATCCTGAGAAAACTTTTATAAAACCTCAGGACCGTGTATCTCCGTCTTCGGTATACTATTGTCCGATGGAATGTGAAGGCGATAAAGTTTATTTCAAGCAGGGCGAAAGATGTCCTGTCTGCAAAATGTATCTGGTTCCTATTGAAGAAAAGCTGGCTAAGGATCCTAATCATAAACCAACCTATTCATCAACCAACCTTCCTGAAAACTTTAAAGACAGCATAGGAAAATACTATTGTCCGATGTTCTGCGAAGGGGATAAAGTATACGATGAGAAAGGCAGCTGTCCTGTTTGTCATATGGATTTGGAGCCTATCACTGAAGAACTTGTACAAAATGTAAGCTCTCATCAGCATCACGCTCATTCGCATACTGCTCACAACCATCACGATCACCATCACAGCCATCATCACGAAGCACCAAAAGTGACTGATGAAATGGCCGGCAGATATTACTGTCCGATGTACTGTGAAGGCGACAAAACCTACGATTCCAATGTAGGATGTCCCGTTTGTGGAATGGACCTTGTAAAATATCCTGAAAAGAAAACTGCAAAATACACCTGTCCTATGCATCCGGAAATCATCCGTGACGAACCGGGAGACTGCCCGATCTGTGGAATGGATCTCGTAAGAATGCCAGACAGCGGTGATAACGAGGAAGATGAAACCTATACCATATTAAAGAGAAAATTCATTACCTCACTGATATTTACGATTCCGGTTTTCATTCTTTCGATGGGAGGAATGTTGATCAATTTTCCTTTTTCTCATCAGGTTCAGGGATTTATTGAGCTTGCTTTAACGCTTCCGGTCATGTTTTATTCAGGATGGTTTCTGTTGAAAAGAGGCTGGGTTTCCTTCAAAACATGGAATCTCAATATGTTCAGTCTTATTGCTCTTGGAGTAGCCGCAGCATTTATTTTCAGTATTGTGGCCTTATTCTTCCCGGATATTATTCCACATGAAATTCGTGGACACAATCATGAAATTCCATTGTATTTTGAGGCTGTCTGTGTGATTTTAACCCTTGTTATTTTAGGTCAGCTGATGGAAGCAGCAGCTCATAAAAAAACAGGAAATGCCATTAAAGAATTAATGAACCTTTCACCTGATGAAGCCAATATTATGATAAACGGTGAAGAAAAAAAAGTACTGCTTTCCCAGGTAAAAATAGGAGATTTATTAAAAGTAAAACCTGGTGAAAAAATTCCCGTAGACGGAAAAATCATTGAGGGAAATTCTATCGTAGATGAAAGCATGATTACCGGAGAACCCGTTCCCGTTGAAAAAAGTGTAGACGATAAAGTATCTTCCGGAACCATCAACGGTAACCAGGTATTCATTATGAAGGCAGAAAAAGTAGGTGATGAAACACTGCTTTCCCAGATCATTAAAATGGTGAATGAAGCCAGCCGCAGCAAAGCTCCTATCCAGAAGCTTACGGATAAAGTTTCTAAAGTATTTGTTCCTGTAGTCATTCTTATTGCTGTGCTTACTTTTATTCTGTGGCAGTTTTTCGGTCCGGAAGGGAAAAGAACCTTATTTGCTTTTGTGAATGCTGTTGCAGTTCTTATTGTGGCTTGTCCCTGTGCCCTTGGGCTGGCAACTCCAATGTCTTTAATGGTTGGAATCGGAAAAGGTGCTAAAAATGGAATTCTGATCAAAAATGCAGAAGCTCTTGAACAGATGAATAAAGTAAATGTTCTGATTACCGATAAAACAGGAACTTTAACAGAGGGAAAACCTTCAGTAGAACATATTGAAACGGTAAACGGAGATCCGAATCACATTTTAAAACTGGCTTTTTCTCTGAACCAGAATTCTGAACACCCGCTTTCCAATGCCGTCATAAAAAGAGCAAAAGAAGAGAATGTAAGTGCTGAAAAAGTAGATCAATTTGAAAACATATCTGGAAAAGGAGTCAAGGGAAATATCAATGGCAAGACCGCTTATCTTGGAAATGAAAGTCTATTGACCTCGCATCAGATTATGATTCCGGAGAGCTTAAAACAGAAAGCAGTAGAGGTTCAGTCTAAAGCCCATACAATTTCTTATATCGCACAGGAACAGCAGGTGCTGGGATTCGTAAGCTTTACAGATAAAATCAAAGAAAGCTCTAAGAAAGCCGTAAAACAGCTGATGAGTGAAGGTATAGACGTCATCATGATGACCGGAGACAACGAACATACTGCGAAAGCTGTTGCTGATGAGTTAGGAATCAAACATTTCAAAGCCAACTGTCTTCCTGAAGACAAACTGAATGAGGTAAAAAAACTACAGCAGCAGGGCAAAATTGTAGCGATGACGGGAGACGGAATCAACGACTCTCCTGCCCTTGCACAGTCTGATGTGGGCATTGCTATGGGTACAGGAACAGATGTTGCGATTGAAAGTGCTGAAATTACTTTATTAAAAGGCGATATCCTAGGTGTTGCAAAAGCTAAATTACTGAGTGAAAAGCTTCTCAGAAACATTAAGGAAAATCTGTTCTTCGCATTCATCTATAATGTGCTGGGCGTTCCGGTTGCGGCAGGATTATTGTATCCATTCTTTGGAATTCTTTTATCACCAATGATTGCAGCTGCTGCGATGAGCTTCAGTTCCCTGTCTGTGATACTGAATTCATTGAGATTAAACTCCGTGGATCTGGATATAAAATAATAACGTGACAAAAGAAAATCTTTACATAGGGTGCTCGGGATTTTATAATAATGACTGGAAAGGGTCTTTATATCCTGAAAATGCCCCAAGTAAAGATTTTCTTTCTTTATACTCAAAAACGTACAATGCCGTAGAAATCAATTCTACTTTTTATAGGAAGCCAACCTCAAAAACACTGTTAAAGTGGCATGATGAAACACCCGAGGGATTCAGATTTTTCATTAAAATTCCAAAGGCCATTACGCATCAAAACCTGCTTGAAAATTCCAAAGACGAGATTGCTGTATTCTGTGACCACATTCAGGACAGTCTGAAAGATAAACTTTCCGGATTTCTGTATCAGCTTCCTCCTTCCTTTAAAAATACGGCAGAGAATACAGAGCGGATTATCAACAGTATTGATCCCAGATTTCTGAACGTCATTGAATTCCGGCACAGCTCATGGTGGCAAAAAGAGATATCCGATCTTTTAAAACAACATGATATTGTCTTCTCAGGTGTAAGTTTTCCAGGCCATCTTTCTGAAGACCTTATTATTAATCATCCGGAAATACTCTATTACAGGCTTCATGGAAAACCCGTCCTTTACAAATCAGAATATAGTAAAGATTTCATGGATGCATTAGCTGAAAAGATTAAAAATGCCTCTCAAACCTCTTTTATTTTCTTTAATAATACCTGGGGAACGGCAGCTATTAAAAATTCGCTGTATCTAAAACATATTTTGGAATAACACTCCGGCAGAATAATTTGATTTTGTTAAAATAAAATAATTCCCTTTCAATTGAAGAATATTGAAATCTTAACAAACATAGAAAAATACTATCGTTTTCATATTTATAAATGTTAAATTTTAAAGAAAAGAAAATCATAAATTTACAACTTGTCAGGTAATGGAAATCTCCCTTAAAATAAAGTTCTTAAAATAAACTTAAAAAGAAAAAACACTGCACAGCTTGGCATATAATTTGTTAATTTTCAACTGTTATTTTTAACGGTTTTTAACAATTTAAAATTCCATTATTTTTATGAGAAAAATTTTTGCGGGAAAGTCAAAAAATATGACTTTTCTTGGGATGGTTGCATTGATGAGTGCAACTTCAGCATTACTGAACAGCTGTAATTTCAAAAACGAAGTGAATAATGACCCCGTCGTCAGTTCACAGGAACATCCTTCCGCAGAAATAGTCCCCGATAATAATGAAGAAGAAGTAGCCCCTGATAAAAGAGTGATTTATCTTACTTTCGATGACGGCCCCAACCAGGGAACCGAAAATCTTTTAAAAATCCTTGACAAAAGAAACGTTTGCGCAACTGCCTTTCTGGTTGGTAAACATGCTTATGGAAGTAAAAGACAAAAAGATGATTTTCAGCTTTTGAAGCAAAATCCCCTTATAGAACTGGCTAATCACAGTTTCACGCACGCCCATAACAAATACACTGATTTTTATAAAAATGCTGACGCTGTAGTTCATGATTTTGATATCGCCAAAGACAGCCTGAAGCTTACTGATAAAATAGCAAGAACTCCAGGAAGAAATATCTGGAGACTCAACAATATTAACGTAACAGATATCAAAAGTTCAACAGCAGCTGCTGACGGTCTTAAAAAAGCCGGCTATAAAGTTATTGGCTGGGATCTTGAATGGAGACCTTCTCAAAAAATGACTTTAAAAGGAAGTCATGAAGCCATGATCAAGAAAGTAGACAGTATCTTCTTAAACGATCTTGAGAAGACATCGAGGCACCTTGTATTCCTTACCCACGACCAGTATCTTAGAGATGCAGACTCTATCAATGAACTGGATATGTTTATTGAGAAATTGCAGAAGAGCAACAAATTTGTATTCAGAAAAATATCTCAATATCCTAAAATCAATGAGGTTTTGAATTAATAACCCCAGAAGACCTGATATCACTAAGCTTTGAACATTCAGAGAATTTTCGGACATTTGTATTATGAGTATTAAAGAGAACTACAACACTATAAAAAACCAGCTGCCATCCACTGTGCAGCTGGTTGCTGTTTCTAAAACCCATCCGGTTTCTACAGTACAGGAAGTCTATGATCTCGGACAAAAGGTTTTTGGAGAAAACAAGGTTCAGGAACTGATGGAAAAAGCACCTCTTCTTCCTCAGGATATCCAATGGCACCTGATTGGGCATTTGCAGACCAACAAAGTGAAGTACATTGCTCCTTTCATAGATACCATACAAAGTGTGGATTCTGAAAGATTATTAACAGAAATCAATAAAGAAGCAGAAAAAAATAACAGAATCATCAAAGTCCTTCTGCAGGTAAAAATTGCAGCTGAGGATAGCAAGTTCGGGCTTGAAATTTCTGAAGCAAAAGATCTTTTCCAGCAATACATTAAAGGTAAATTTCCGCATGTTGAAATTACCGGCCTCATGGGAATGGCCACATTCACCGATGATGAGCTGCAGGTTAGAAATGAATTTTTAACCCTAAAGAAGCTTTTTGATGAATTAAATCAATCAAAAACATTAAATACCCTATCAATGGGAATGAGTGATGATTTCCCGATAGCGATCGAGTGCGGAGCCAACTCTGTGAGGGTCGGATCTGCTATTTTCGGGAGAAGAGACTACTCCAAATAGAATATTTAGGTACAGTTTTTGCTAATAATTGAAACAAAAAATTTAAATTTGCAACTATGCAAAAAATCCTTATAGTAGAAGACGAAAAAGCAATCTCGGGAGTACTTCACAGTATTCTTTCGGATGAACTCACCGATTATGAATTTGTTATTGCCGAAGATGGCCTTGAAGGTTACAAACAGGTAGAAAAAGAAGATTTCGCATTGGTGATTTCTGATATCAAGATGCCTAAGCTTTCAGGAACCGAGCTTTTGAAACAAAGTCTTGCCTTAAAACCGGAAACTACTTTTATCATGATCTCAGGCCACGCAGACATCGATTCTGCTGTTTCCTGCCTGAAAGAGGGTGCATATGATTTTATTTCCAAGCCCATTGACATCAACAGACTTATTACAAGTGTGAAAAATGCATTGGTAAAAGAAACCCTGAAGAAAGAAAACAAAAACCTTCAGACAGAAAATAAAACCTTAAAGAAAAAAGTAAGTAAAAAATACCAGATGATTGGTACCTCTCCTGCTCTTCAAAAGATTCAGGATATGATTGAAAAGGTAGCCGCTTCTGATGCCAGAGTTCTGATCACCGGGCCTAACGGTGCAGGAAAGGAATTGGTGGCTCATGCGATCCACAATCAAAGTGAGCGTGCAAGAGGTCCCATGGTAGAGGTAAACTGTGCTGCGATTCCGTCTGAACTTATTGAGTCTGAACTTTTCGGACATGTAAAAGGATCTTTTACAGGTGCTATTAAAGATAAGCAGGGAAAATTTGAACAGGCCAATGGCGGTACTATTTTCCTTGATGAGATTGGAGATATGAGTCTTATTGCTCAGGCTAAGGTATTGAGAGCACTTCAGGAAAGCAAAGTTTCTCCTGTGGGAAGTGATAAAGAAATTAAAGTTGACGTAAGAGTAATTGCGGCAACCAATAAAAATATGCAGAAAGAAATTGAGGAAGGAAAATTCAGAGAAGACCTTTATCACAGACTTTCTGTTATTGAAATCTATGTTCCGCCATTAGATGAAAGAAAAGAAGATATCAAATTATTGGTTGAGCACTTTTCAGGAATGATTGCTGATGAGCATGGTACTGCTGCGAAAAAGTTTGATGATAAAGCTATTGATGCTTTAAAAGCGCTTTCGTGGACTGGAAATATCAGAGAATTAAGGAATGTTGTCGAGAGATTGATTATTCTTGGTGGAAACACTGTTTCCGAAGGTGACGTTGCAAGTTTTGTAAGGAAATAATAAGCTATTATTGACCATATTATAAAAATTTGCAGTGTTACACTGCAAATTTTTTTTTGATCCTATTTGAATGATAAACTATATGAATCTTAAAATATTATGAACTTTTTAAACAAAAATTATACGAAAGAATGCCTGACTTTGGCTCTGCCTGTAATGCTTACTCAGGTGGGGCAAGTTTCAGTAAACTTATTCGATAATATTATTGTCGGAAAATTATTGGGTGCCGATGCGCTGGCATCTGTTTCATTGGGGAATGCTGTGTTTTTCTCCATATTTGTGCTAGCCCTGGGCTTTTCATTTGCCATTCCACCATTGGTTTCGGAAGCGCACTCCAGAGAGGATCATGCTACGATCAACTCTGTGTTCAGCCACGGTTTTATTATCAATATGTCTGTAGGGATTATCCTGATGGCCATCTTATTGTTAGGAATGCCGCTACTCTATCATTCCGGACAGCCTGCCAAGATCATTCCTGATACGGTAAGCTTTCTAAGCATAATGGTAGTGAGTATGATTCCTTTCATGGCATTTCAGACTCTTCGGGAAGTTTCTGAAGGACTTTCTTATACGATTGGAGTTACCAAAGCAACTATTATTGCCAATATCATCAATATTGCCTTAAACTACGTATTTATTAAAGGATTTTGGGGAATTCCTCCAATGGGAGTTAAAGGATCTGCTTTGGCAACTTTGATTTCCAGAATTTTCATGGTGGTTTTCCTTTATTTTGTATTGCTTAAAGAAAAAAGAACAAGACGTTATATCAAAGATTTTTCTTTAAAAATTCAGAATTTTTCAAAGCAGATGTTTGATAAAATGGTAAAACTGGGATTGCCTACAGCCTTACAGATGTTCTTTGAAGTAACCGCTTTTGCCGGAGCCGCGTTTATCTGTGGATTGATCTCTGCTCATGATATTGCTTCCCATCAGATCGCTTTAAGTATGGCTTCATTTACCTTCAACCTGTGTGTCGGTTTCAGTGTAGCCTCTACCGTAATGATTGGCAGAAAACTGGGTGAACAGAACTTTGTTGAATTGAGAAAAGTAGGAATCAACAACCTGAAAATTGCTTTTATTTTCATGTGCATCTGCGGACTGGTATTTATTTTAGGCAGAAATATACTTCCTACTTTCTTTACTAAAAAAGAAGAAGTGGAAGTGATTACACTGGCTGCGAAATTAATGATCATCGCCGCTTTATTCCAGCTTTCTGATGGAATTCAGGTGACAGCTTTGGGAATGCTCAGAGGTTTGCAGGATGTGAAAATTCCTTCTATTTATACCTTTATTGCATACTGGGTGATTACCATTCCTTTGGGATATTTCTTCTGTGTTACTTTAGAAATGGGCGCATTCGGAATGTGGATCGCACTTGGACTGGGATTAACGGTCTCCGCTGTTTTCCTGGTAAAACGATTCCTGAATATGTCTGCAAAAAGAATTAAGCAGAATTCATAAAAACAAAAAAGCTGTTTCAATATTTGAGACAGCTTTTTTTATTCTTTTTACAGCAGAACATGATTGATGCCCTTTCTCACATCTACAGGATTATGTGTATTTTCTAAACACCAATAGCACAAATTAATTAACAAATAGACACAAGGTATTTATTTTCATGTTCTATTTAATCTATCCTCTTTCCTAAAATCTTCAGACTTCTTTCCACACCATCCAGAATGGCTACATTAGGAAGGCTTCCCCAATCTTCAAATCCAAAGTGTCTGAACAGCTTCAAACTGGGTTCATTATGAAGGAAAATAAGGGCTACAAGGTTTTTTACTCCAAATTTTCCGGCGTTATCAATACAATACTGAAGGATGGTTTTTCCGTATCCTTTTCCTCTGCAGGATTCATCCAGATAAATACTTACTTCTACCGTACCGTTATATGCTGCCCTTTCATGGAATGAACTGAAACTTACCCAACCAACGGTTTGCTTCTGGTCATCTTCAACTACCCAAAGCGGTCTTGTCTGGGGATTGTGCTCTTCAAACCATTTTAACTTGCTTTCCACAGAAACTTCTTCCATATCTGCAGTGACCATTCTTGAAGCAATTGTTGAGTTGTAGATGGCTACGATTTTATTTAAATCTGCTAATTCAGCATTTCTGAACTTTAATGTTTCCATGAATATTGAAGTCAAATTATTGTAACGCAAAAATACTACATTTTAAAATCACCCCTGTAAAAATACACTCAATTTATTTGATTTTTAATAATTAAAGCAAATACACCCCTAACAATACAATCATTTTTTACACAAAGACGTAATAAATTTAAACTTTGAATATTTTTAAGGAGCAAGGAAAATTATTTTAAATCTTTTAAAATTCTATTTAAACTTCTTACTGTAATTCCTAAATAAGCCGCCATATCTTCTTTGGAGATATGAATATTCTGCTTTGCCTGCATTTGTAACAATTGTTTTAAAGTATGTTCTACCGTATACAACTGCTGATAAGATGCTCTGCTGGAAGTATTGATAATTCTCTCTGCAAAAGATTCTAAAAGAAGATGGTTCAGGGTAAGGTCATTTTTAATCAAAGCTTTAAAAAACGGAATCTTTACTGCATACACTGTCACTTCATTGAGGGCTTCAATACTGCACAGACAGTTTATATTTTTGATTAATTCTACTTCCCCGATGATTTCACCGCTTCCCAGAAACTCAACGATGTATTCTTTTCCGTTTTCTTCGGCTAGAAAGCATTTGACAATCCCTTCTTTAATCATCATGACATGAGAAAGCTGATGATCCTGTACCAGTATTTTATCCCCCGCAGAAAAAGATTTTACTATAATATCGTCACTCCTGTTCTGCTTTTTGTGCAGTTCATCAAGATAATTTAAAAATGTCTGATTCGTCCTTAACATATTCTCCCGGGACAAATGTCCTTTTCTTATTGAGTTTTTATACTGAATTTTGCGGACAGAAAATTACAAAACAAAAATGAATAATCATATTACAACCATTGCTTTTGATGCGGATGATACACTTTGGATCAACGAACCTTATTTTCAGGAAGCAGAAAAAGAATTCTGTGTACTTCTTGAAGATTATCTTCCCCAACATTCGGTATCACAGGAACTGTTTAAAACAGAAATGCAGAATCTTCATCTGTACGGTTATGGAGTAAAAGGATTTATGCTTTGTATGGTTGAAACCATATCCAGAATATCCAACAATACAGCCTCATTAGAATTGGTTAACAAAGCTATTCAACTAGGCCGGGAGCTTCTGCAGAAACCTATTGAATTGTTGGATGGCGTTACAGAAACCCTTGAAAGTTTAAAAGGAAAATACAGGCTGGTTGTTGCTACGAAAGGAGATCTGCTTGATCAGGAACGTAAATTGAAAAACTCCGGTTTACAGGAGTACTTCCACCACATTGAAATCATGAGTGACAAGAAAGAAAATGACTATAAAAAACTGCTGAAACATCTGGACTGCCAGCCTGAAAACTTTCTGATGCTTGGAAATTCCATCAAATCAGATATTTTACCGGTACTGGAAATCGGAGGTTTTGCAGCACATATTCCTTACCATGTCACATGGAGCCATGAACAGCATGATGTTACTTTGGAGCATCCGAATTTTATGGAGCTTACAAGTGTTGATGAGATCCTGAAGCATCTTACCATTTAAACCGTTAAGATTGATTAAGCAGGTAAGATTATTAAGGTGAGCTTCACTGTAAGAAATTTTACGTCCCCATTATATTTTAAGTAAAAAAAGAGACTGTTTGCTATAAACAGTCTCTTTTGTCATTTATTTCTTCAAACACTTTTCAAGGAACTGATCCTGTTCCCATAAAAGGTGTAAGATATTTTCTTTAGCCTGGTATCCGTGTGCTTCTTTTGGAAGAAGAACCATTTTTACCGGAGCACCCAGATTTTTCAATGCCTGGAAGTATCTCTCCGTCTGCAAAGTAAATGTTCCCGGGTTATTATCTGCATCACCGTGAATCAGAAGAAGCGGTGTCTTCATTTTGTCCGCATGCATGAACGGAGACATCGTATTATAGATTTCCGGCACATCCCAATAGTTTCTTTGTTCACTCTGGAATCCGAATGGTGTTAATGTTCTGTTATAAGCACCACTTCTTGCAATTCCACATGCAAAAAGATTAGAATGGGTCAAAAGATTTGCGGTCATGAAGGCACCGTAAGAATGTCCTCCTACAGCCACTTTCTTTTTGTCGATATATCCCAGATGATCCACGGCATCGATAGCAGCCGCAGCATTGGCTACCAATTGCGTAATGAAGGTATCATTAGGCTCTGTTTTTCCTTCACCGATAATCGGGAAAGCGGCATCATCCAGAACAGCATATCCTTTCGTTGTCCAATACACAAAAGATCCGTAATACGGGAATGTAAAGTCATTCGGGTTTTGGGTATTCTGTCCTGCTGTATTTTTATCTTTATATTCAGTTGGATAAGCCCAGATTAGCAACGGAAGCTTCTCTTTTTTTGCTTTTCTGTCGTAATTAGCCGGAAGATAAAGAGTTCCTGTTAAGGTAACACCATCATTTCTCTTGTAGGTAATCACTTCTTTGTAAACGTCTTTGATACTTTCAAAAGGATTGGCAAAATTCGTTACAGCTTCTGCTTTATTAGATTTAATATTCTTTCTGAAGTAATTCGGATAAAGACTTGGTGATTGCTGAGTTGTAAGGACTTCACCCTTTGAGGCATTAAGGATATCAATGATTTCTTCTTTACCGTTTTTTATATTAGACGTGTAGAGTCTTTTCTTTTTCAGTGATTTAACATCCATTTCGTCAATAAATGGGTGCTGGCCGTCTTTGGTAAATCCGTCCCCGATCAGATAGGCTTTTCCACCTTTCATATCGATTACATATCTCCCGTATTGGTTTTTCGTTGTGTTAAATCTTCCCGGATCGCTGTATACATCCTGATAATTTCTGTCATCAAAAACTTTGGATTCTCCGTTGTTAATATCTATCAGGTAAGATTTTGTATTTCGTGTGTCATACCAGCCTTCAGAAACAATTGCATAATGATCATTGGTCCAGACTACATCTTCATATCTCTGTCTGGTTTTAAAGAAGGATTTTGGAGCGGCTGTAAACGGAGCTTCCCAGGTAAATATTTCATCTCTGTAATCTGCTTTTTTAGACTGGTCTCCTCCATCCAAAGCTTCAGCATAGGTAAGTGTAGCAGGAGCATCACTTCTCCATGCCATATCTCTTTTTCCGGTTCTTACAGAAGAAAATCCTTTCGGCATGATTTCATTCAGAGGAACATCATTTACTGTTTTCACAATATTTCCTTTCCTATCGTAGACAACCGTTGTGGATGGGAACCTATTAAGCGGAACGATATAGGAAAAAGGTTTCTTGATCATGGTAGCCATCAGATAGTTTCCGTCCGGAGAAAAACTTAAGCCGGCATACATATCCTGCTCTTTCAGTTTCTTAAGATTTCCTGTAAGATCTACGTTGTAAAGTTCGGAAGCTGTAAGGGTCTCAAAGTTTTTTTCGTCCTGAGGATTCTTCAAAAGATCCTGATACGTTCTGTTCTGGGACACTTTACCGTCTGCTGTTGAAACAATCGGGCCTGTAGGAAGATCTTTAGCGGCATCAATAAGAGCAGCTCTGTTTTGCGGAAGTGTTCTGATCAGGAAGCTTTGAGAGTCATTATACCATACATAAGGCATTCCCAGATTGGCATTCAGATTATCTGCTGTAATTTTTTTAGCAGATGCAGTTTCCATATCCACTACCCAAAGCTCCACTCCTTTAGCGGTTGTATTGGTAAAAGCCAGTTTTTTTTCATCCGGTGAAAATGAAACATAGGCAATTTTTGGATTGGAAGGCAGATTTTTTACCTGAATCTCATTTTTATCATTGATCTTTCTGATCTTCAGATTATTTGAGTAGGTCATGCTGCTTGAAATATTAGTAACCGGGTTGATTCTAAGTCCACCAAGCTTCATTTCACTCTGGCTGAGATCTTCTAATGTTTTATATGTTGGACGATAGGTAAAAACTACCCAGTCTTTTTTGCTGTTCATCAGAACACCTGGAGGTCTGTCATAATCTGCCAGTTTTAAAATCTCAGCAGAAGGCTTTTGATACGTAATATTTTCCTGTGCATCATAAAAATTGAGAAATGCCAGAAGGCAAATAGTCAGTTTTATCTTCATATATATTCATTTTCTACGAATGTAGTGAATTTTAAAAGAATTTAACATTAAAAAGTCACTTATCACATTGCAATTATAAACAGAAAGGCACTTCATTTCCTGAAGTGCCTTTTATTTATTGTGTTGTAAAATTACCAGTCTGAAGCTCTTTTTCTTCTTTCTATCATATGATCTACTGAAACTTTCCCGGCTCCGGTTACCATGAGTAGAAGATAAACAGAAAGATAGACAAGTGCCATTTCTCTTTTTTCAAAAGGATCTGCTCCGTGTACTGCAAAAGCAGCAATGATCATGGTAAAGATCAGGAAGCCTAAAGAAACTCTTGTAAAAAGCCCTAAAATAAGTAGTATCGAACATACAAATTCAGCAAAAACCGTAAGAATCAGTGAAATCTGAGGGCCAAGTCCCATAAAATCGAAAAATTCGATTTTACCGCCTGCCAACAGCATCTGAAGTTTTGGAAAACCATGGGACAGCATGGCAAAACCAACAAACACTCTCACTGCTAATAATATAATATCTTTAGGTATTGAGCTCCAATTTGAATTATTATAGTTCATCTACTAAAAAATTTATACTAAGGTAATAAAAATCTTTTAATACAACGGGATTCCGGCTATTTTAGTTTATCTGTAACCGAAATTTTTAAGATCTCTGTCGTTCTTTCTCCAGTCTTTTTTCACTTTCACAAATAAGTTCAAATGAATTTTTTTGGTGAAAAACTTCTCCAGATCTATTCTTGCTTCAGTTCCTACTTTCTTAATCGCTTCTCCTTTGTGCCCGATAATAATTCCCTTCTGAGTATCTCTTTCAACATAGATAATTGAATCGATAAAGATAATTCCTTCTTTCTCCTTGAACTGTTCTGTTACCACTTCTACAGAATAGGGAATTTCCTTATCATAATTCAAAAGGATTTTCTCACGAATGGCCTCATTTACGAAAAATCTTTCCGGTTTATCCGTGTACTGATCTTTATCGTAGTAAGGAGGGTTTTCGGGAAGTAAAGATTTTATTTTAGGTAAAATAACTTCTGTGTTGAAGGCATTCAGTGCAGAAATAGGCAGAATTTCAGCTTTTGGAATTCTGTTGTGCCATTCTTCAACCAATTTTTCAAGGCCTGCCTGATCGGTCTGGTCTACTTTATTCAAGAGAAGAAGTACAGGTACGGGGATTTTATTCAGTTTATCAATTAAGAATTCTGATGGTTCCGCTTTATCGGTAACGTCTACAATAAACAGGAAAATGTCAGCATCCTGTAAAGAATCCTTTACAAAATCCATCATTTTTTCCTGCAGTCCGTATTTTGGATCCAATACTCCCGGAGTATCAGAAAATACAATCTGAAGGTCATCTTCATTATAAATACCAAAAATTCTGTGGCGGGTTGTCTGAGCTTTCTGCGTTACAATCGCCAGCTTTTCCCCCATTAATTGGTTGAGCAAGGTCGATTTTCCTGCATTGGGCTTTCCAACTATATTTACAAATCCTGCTTTGTGCATAAAAATAATATTACGAACTGCAAAGTTAGTAAAACAAAATTGGTCTTTACGGTTAATCTTAATTTTTAAAGGAAAAAAGAGAGTTATAGTTTAAAATAAGAGATGTTGAAAGAGGAAATCTAAAGGGATCCGATGGCTGAGATAACCACCCCATCAAAAAATTCTTTGAATTTTTGACAGTAAAAATACTGAATCAGGAAGAATTTTGATCGTAATCATTACAAGATTTCTGACAAAAATTAAGGGATAATTTTGTATTGCATTACTTAAAACTGATATTTTTGAATATTAGAATTCATCTTTATGAATATAGACCAGATTCTTGATAAGGTTTACCTTCTTCCTGAAGCATCAAAAAACAGCTTAAAAGAGCATATTACTGAAGTTTCCTATCCTAAAGGATTTTGTCTGATGGAAGCCGACAAAGTGATTCCTTATCTTTATTTTATACGAAAAGGTATTGCGAGAGCCTATTCTTCAACAGCTGACAATGATATTACCTTCTGGTTCGGAAGTGAAGGTCAATGCATTCTTTCAATGAAAAGCTATGTGGAAGACCGGCCCGGCTACGAGAGCATCGAGCTTCTGGAAGACTGCGACCTCTATCGAATGGAAACGGAAAGCCTCAGAAAACTGTTCAATGAAGATATTCATATTGCCAACTGGGGGCGAAAGCTTGCTGAAGCAGAAATGATAAAATCCGAAGAACTGATTATTTCAAGACAGTTCAAAACTTCTTTGGAACGCTACAAAGATATTATGACCTATCAGCCTGAGCTTCTTAAAAGAGTACAGCTGGGTTATATTGCGTCTTATCTGGGGATTACGCAGGTGAGTTTAAGTAGAATCAGGGGGGAGATTAAATAAATTTAAAGATTCAAAGATTTAAGAATTGAAAGATTTAAATATTCTTATGTTTTGGTTAAAGCCAACGGAATGATTTTTTATATTATAAGCGGACTAAAGTCCGCTCCTATTGATATGAGGCAATCTTTTCTTTTTTCTTGCAGCTTACTATTCAAATCCTCCAGCTTCCAGCTTGCTTTTATTTTTTAACAATTGTAAAATTTTTTCTCCTGTCAAATTCTGAACTTTGCAGTAGAAAAATTTAAAAAATGAATTGGTTACTATTAGTTATCGCAGGATTATTTGAAGTTGCCTTCGCATCATGTCTGGGAAAGGCAAAGGAAACGTCAGGAACTGAAATGTACCTGTGGTATGCGGGATTTCTGATCACCATGACGATCAGTATGCTTTTGCTGATTAAAGCAACTCAAACGCTGCCTATCGGGACTGCTTATGCAGTATGGACAGGCATCGGAGCAGTGGGAACTGCCTTAATGGGAATTATCTTTTTTAAGGATCCTGTAAGTTTTTGGAGGGTATTTTTTATTGTAACACTTATCGGTTCTGTGGTAGGATTAAAGGCTGTATCTTCATCACACTAGAAAGCGCATAAACTTCTATCAATATTTAAAAATGGGCCGTCTTCGTCATGAAGGCGGTTTTTGTTTGTCTTAATTTTCATCTTGATGATCCTTATAAAAGAGCAAACAGTAAGTAATTCTTTTTATATCTTTACCGGAAACTTTTAACCTATGAAAAAAATTCTATTCCTTTTAGCAGGTGGTTTACTGACTGCCCAGCAAACTTCTGAACTGCTTTCCAATAATTGGTATATTTCCAAAATGGTGACCAGTAGCGGCCAGACCACCAACACCCCTTTAATAGATAATGGAGTGCCTGCTACTACATTTAATTCGGCAGGAGGTACAAGCTATGTTATTAATTCCAGATATTATAATACGTCTATGATGAGTTTCGGAGTTATGCCTGGAAGTAACAATCTTCTCAAAACAACCAGCTCGTGTACTCTTTTGTTTTATAATGGCGGAAATGCTCCAGCCGTTCGGGCCTACGATCAGAAAAACTGTGACACTTACGTATCGGGAGCCTATGCATCTATATACAGCTATCAGATTATTACAAATGGCAGCCTCAAAACGCTGATAATAACGGATCCTTCAGGAAATAAGGTCTACTACAACAATAATACTGCACAAATGAGTACGAAAGAAACTGATGCCGTTGCAAAAACGTTTAAAGCATATCCAAATCCTGTAAAAGAGATTTTACATCTTGAAAATATTGAGAGAAACCTTTCTCTTAAGATCTACGATCTGTCAGGAAAACTGGTATCAGAAACGACAACTAACGGCAGCAAAACGTCAATTGATACAAGCAGTTTACAGAAAGGACAATATATGATCAAGATAGAAAATTATAAGTCATATCCTTTTGTCAAAGAATAACAACTGACTTTTCAATTATACAAAACCCGTTTCAAAAGTTGAAACGGGTTTTTATTTTATTTTTTATAAACTACCGGTAAGATTTCGTTATGTCTTAACCCGTACTTTTTTATTTCTTCTTCAGAGAATTTCTGTGAATAGAAGTTGGGTTCTATTTCAAAGCCAGCTTTTCTTAAACGGTCGAAATAATCCATTCCGTACCAACGAACGTGATCATACTGCCCGAAATGCTTCTGACGTTCCTTTGGATCTTTAATGGTAAAATCTTCATAGGTTTTCTCCAGTGAGTTTTTCATCGGAACCTGAAGAATTCCCCATCCGCCGGGTTTCATTACCCTGTATAGCTCGCTCATTGCTTTTGCATCGTCTTCAATATGTTCCAGAACATGGTTACAGAAAACAATGTCAAAGCTGTCATTTTCAAAAGGCAAATCCAGAATATCAGCTTTCACATCTACAATCGGAGAATATAAGTCTGCCGATATATAATTCAGGTTGCTCATTCTCTTGAATTTTCTTAAAAATTCCTGTTCAGGAGCGATATGCAGAACTTTATAATTTTTAATAAAAAAATCGGTTTCGTTCTGAAGGTACAGCCACATCTGGCGGTGTCTTTCCAAGCTTAACGTTCCCGGAGAGAGTGCATTTTCTCTTTGTTTTCCATATCCGTACGGAAGGAATTTTCTGTAGGATCTTCCGTCAATGGGATCTAAAAACTGATCTCCTTTGAAAAACTGATAAATAAGCGGTCTAGCCCAGATGCTCATTTTAATAAGCATAGGACGTGGAATTTTATTCAGTAAAAGCTTAGTTACCTTCTTCATTAAAAATCCAGTTGGAACTGCTTTTCTTCATCACTTACAATCCCTAAAGCTTCATATACATAATCAAATGTTGAAAGCAATACCGGCTTACCATTGATCACTGCTACATCATGTTCGAAGTGAGCAGATGGCATGTTATCTAACGTTGTTACCGTCCAGCCGTCGTTATGGAACTTCACTTTTTCGGTTCCCATGTTCACCATCGGTTCAATAGCAATTGCTAAACCGTCTTTAATAACTTTTCCGCTTCCCTGTCTTCCATAGTTCGGAACCTGTGGATCTTCGTGCATTTTTCTGCCTAATCCATGGCCTACAAGTTCTCTTACCACTCCATATCCTTCTTTTTCACAATGTGCCTGAATCGCATGGGAGATATCTCCGATCCTCTTTCCTCTGATACACTGCTCAATCCCTTTGTAAAGAGATTCTTTGGTAACCTGCAGTAATTTTTTGATCTCAGGCTTTACTTCCCCGATTTCAAAAGTATAGGCATGATCTCCTACAAAACCGTTCAAAATAACTCCACAGTCTACAGAAAGAACATCTCCTTCTTTTACCACATCATTGTTTGGGAAACCATGAACAACCTGCTCATTGGGAGAGATACAGAGAGAATTCGGAAATCCTCCGTAGCCTAAAAATGCAGGTTCAGCACCATGATCTTTAATAAAATCATGAGCCAGTTTATCTAAATATAAGGTAGTAATCCCCGGTTTAATTTCTTTTGCCAACATTCCCAATGTTTTAGAAACCAGTCGGGCACTCTCCTTCATCAGACGTAATTCGTCTATCGTTTTTAATTGAATCATTGTATTAATTTACCAATGTATTAATAGATCAGTGTAACAATATGGATTGGTAAATTGGTACACTGTTAAATTTAAATTGTTTTATTCTACCAGAAAAGTCCTTTTTTCTTTTCTTTTTTAAGTTTTGAATAGGCAAGAACTTCTTTTCCTTCCACACGGAATTCTATTCTTTCCTGAATGATGTTATAGATTTCACCCCATCCCGGGAATCCTCCTAAATTTCTGTCATCGATAAACCAGTCTGCATCTAATTTTCTGGACTGATTTTCAGGATCAAAAACTTCTCCTTCAAAGCTTGAGTTCACAGCATAAAATTCTATTCCGTTTTTTTTGCAGAATTCTACCGCTTCATCTAATGTTTTTCCGTGTCTGTATGTCCAAAGTATCAATCTGAATCCTTCAGACTGAAGTCTTTTCAAAGTTTCGAATGCAAAAGTTTTCGGTTTTCCAATTGCCGGGTAAGCATCGTCAACAATAGTCCCGTCAAAGTCAACAGCAATCTTTTTATTATTTAACATTTTGTCTTTTTTTAGCTTTGCAAAGATAAGAAATAAAAAGAGTGCCAAAAAGAAAGGCACTCAATACTTTTATATTTTAATAATAATAAAGATCGTATTAGCTTTTTACCCAGCTAAACTGGAACTGAAGATCGGGAGTAGAAACTCTGTCTGTGATCTTCTGCAGCCTTGCAGGAAGCTTCATCAGGTATTCCTGAGCTTTTTCAGCTTTTTCTGTAAGTCCTTTTACGTGCTCAATTTTCCATTCATCTAAAAGGTCTTTCATAATGTTGATATAATCCTGGCCTGTGTACACCATACATCTTTGTGCAGCATCTGAGAAATGCCCCCAAAGTTCACCTGCTTTTTGTCCTGACTGTCTCATTAAGTGAGCAGGCATTACAATTTTTTTACGCATCATATCTTCAAACGCAAGAATCATTTCCGAAGGGTCTACTTCAAGGATTTTTGCTACGAAATGTTTGTATGCTTTAGCGTGTCTTGCTTCATCTGCAGCAATCACACCACACATTTTTGCCAATTTTCCATTTCCGGATTGTTTAGCCAATGTTCCTACTCTTCTGTGAGAAATATTAGTAGCCGTTTCCTGGAAACTCGTATAAATGAAGTTTCTGTATGGGTCCATACTTGTTCCCAGATCGAATCCGTCATTAATCAGGTATTGGGTAGTGATTTCCACTTCTCTCATGTTTACTCTTCCGCACAGATAAAGATATTTGTTTAATAAATCTCCGTGTCTGTTTTCCTCAGCGGTCCACGCTCTTACCCAGTTGGCCCAGCCTACTTTTTCTTCCTGATTGATTCCGTCAACGCCCATTAACCAAGACTCATAAGATGGAAGTGCCTCTTCCGTGATACAGTCACCAATCAATGTTACAAAAAGATCATAAGGCATTTCGCGGGCAAAAGTCTGAATTTCTTCTAAGTCGTGTTTAAATTCTTCACTTGAAGGATCTGGTAAATAATCGGAAGGCTGCCATATTTTTTCAATTGGCGTTAAAAATTTATCAAGAAAAGAACCTACTTCCTTTTCCAATAATCCCATTACTTCTTTCCTAACAAGCTTTTGATACATTTTACTATTCAGTTTTAATTTACAAAGATATGATTTATTTATTATTTAACGCATAATAAAGTATGACTTGCATACTTTATCTGATATAAATCATAAAAAAAATGCCGCTACAAAAGCATAACGGCATTTTTTTAACAATATTATTGAATATTAATTAACCAAAACTTCTCCAGTCATTGCATCTGGTATTTCAACGCCCATTACTTTAAGGATTGTAGGGGCTACATCGCCCAGTTTTCCTGGCTTCAGGTTCCATGTATGGTCTTTATCCATCACGATAAAAGGAACCAGGTTCGTAGAGTGCTGGGTATTTGGAGTTCCGTCCGGATTGATCATTACATCTGAGTTTCCGTGATCGGCAAGAATGAAAACAGCATATCCGTTTTCATAGGCAGCTGTAGCTACTTTTTCAATACACTGATCTACCACCTCAGCAGCTTTTACGGCAGCTTCAAAAACACCTGTGTGCCCAACCATATCTGTATTGGCAAAATTTAAGCAGACAAAATCAGCAGTTCCCTGCTCCAGTTCAGGTACGATAGCATTGGTGATATCATATGCTGACATTTCCGGTTTCAGGTCATAAGTAGGAACATCTTTCGGGCTTGGGCAAAGCAGTCTTCTTTCTCCTGCAAATTCCTCTTCCCTTCCTCCTGAGAAGAAGAAAGTAACGTGAGGATATTTTTCTGTTTCTGCAATTCTGATCTGGGTTTTTCCATTTTTCTCGAGAATTTCACCCATGGTTTCCGTCAGTACGTTTTCATCAAAAACAACCTGCACATTCTGGAAGGTTTTATCATAGTTGGTCAATGTGATGTAATACAGGTTCAGTTTCTTCATTCCAAATTCCGGGAAATCTTTCTGGGAAAGAACTTCTGTAATTTCTCTTCCTCTGTCTGTACGGAAATTGAAGCAGATCACCACATCATCTTCAATGATTCTTGCTACCGGTACTACATTTCCTGTAGCAGTAGTATTCATTAAAATAATAGGCTTCAGGAACTCATCGGTTACATTATTATCATAATACATCTTGATTGTTGCCAAAGCATCCGTTGTCTGTTCTCCGATCCCTTCCACAAGGGCACCGTACGCTAATTTTACACGCTCCCATCTTTTATCTCTGTCCATGGCATAGTATCTTCCTACCACTGTTGCCAGCTTTCCGGTAGTTGCTTCCATATGCTTCTGTAGTTCATCGATAAATCCTAATCCGGAATGCGGATCGCAGTCTCTACCGTCGGTAAATGCGTGAACAAAAACATTCTCATTTAAACCGAATTCTTTAGCAGCGGTCAGTAATCCTTTTAAGTGATTGATATGTGAGTGTACACCTCCATTGGAAACCAGCCCGATGAAATGTACTTTTTTATTTTCTTTTTTTGCGTATTCAAAGGCGTCCTGAATCACTTTTTCCTGACCCAGTGTTCCGTTTTCGACGGCCATATTTAGTTTTACCAGGTTTTGGTATACTACTCTTCCGGCTCCCAGGTTCATGTGTCCTACTTCAGAATTTCCCATCTGTCCGGCTGGTAAACCTACCGCCAGCCCGCTTGCTTCAAGGGTGGTATGTGGAAATTTCTGGTAACAGCTGTCTATGAATGGTGTATTTGCTTTATCTATTGCAGAAACGTTTGGGTTTGTTCCCAATCCCCATCCGTCAAGAATGGCCAGTATTGCTTTTTTCGACATTTTGTAAAACTTTTGTTAGACAAATTTACCTAATTTCCTATGAATAGAAGAATTTGAAGTCTTGAATTTTATGGACTGCTGATGATTAGTCAATTAATTTTGAAATTTTAACCGTGTCAAGGTTTAAAACCTGACACGGTTCGTGTAATGATGAACTTTTAAATTGCCAGCAGTATTCCATTTTATTCTTTAAAAAAATCTTCAAAACTGCTATTATTTTGCTTCACATATTCTCTGATATACCGATCCAAAAGGCCACTCTCTTTAAGAAACAGAAGAGGATTCTGAATATGTAAGATATCGTCAATAGCTTTATGCTTATCTGACTGTTTATTAAAATATGCCTCAGAAATCTTATACCCAATCCAGTAGCCCAGATCGTTCGGTCTGTTGTCTTTTTTGCTGGTTCCGTAAAGCCAGTCTGTAGGATCATTTTTCTTGAGTACCGTTACAAATTCTTTGTATAATTGATCAGAATGGGCCTCTCCATATTGATAAAACGGGCTGTTATGGCTTTCTCCGGACACCAGCTCACTGATAAAATCAGCACTACCTTCGCTTAATGTGTATTTTAAAAGGTTATCAGTTCCTTTGATATCCTGTTGAAAGTGAATCGTCTCATGTGAAACAAGTCCTGCAATTCCATCCAGATTCTGAAGAGTTTCGGTACCGATCATAATGCCGTCTTTAGAAAATGTTCCTCCCGTATTAAATCTTCCGTATACAAAATATATGGGTGGAAATTTTGCCTGCGGATACCAGTATTTCAATGCGCTGTACACCGCTCTGATTCTTTTTTCTTTTTGATTGATTCCTGACAGAACATTCCGGCTTTTAAGATAATCTTCTTTTCTCTTTTTTACCATTGTATATAACGAATCAGCATTGATTATGCGGTATTCCATAAAACCTTTTACGCCCGGAGATCCGTTACTGATATAATCTCTAAAAGGATTTTCTTTTGAAGCCTCCATTTTATCGAATGCTTTCCAGAACCGGTCTGTATCTCTGGTTTCAAATACAGCGTTCAATGGATCAGTGGAGAAACCTGTCTGTGCTTTTGCAATTCCGGAGGCTAAAAGAAGACATGTAAAAATATATCTGGTTTTCATATTAGTTTTTAAAGATATCTTATCAAACGGCTAAAAATATAAAAACTTATACAGAATAGAAATAAACGCTGTCAAGGTTTGAACCTGACAGGGTTGAAAAATTAAAATTTCGTTGATTATTTCAGTTCATTAATCGCTAATTCTTTTTAATTTTGCGGTATGGATTTACGAGATCAATTGAAGAATCTTTTTCCTGATCATGAAGAGCAGGATTTTGAGATGCCTGAAGAAGAATTCAAGCAGAAAGAGCCATTGGTATGCAAATTTGAGAAAAAAGGAAGAAACGGTAAGCCTGTAACGATTGTTGAAGGCTGGGAAGGCAGCGAGGAAGACCTGAAAAAAATCTCAAAGAAAATAAAAACCACCTTGGGTATAGGCGGCTCTGAGAAGGATGGTACGATTATCATTCAAGGAGATAACCGTGATAAAATCATGAATATCCTTAAAGAAATGGGATATAAAACCAAACGTGTTGGCGGATAGTTCTAGAAATAGATCTGGGTTTCCGGCAGTAAGGTTTTTAAGTTTTCAATTTTAGATTTGTCTATAGGATTTCCTGTAAGAATCAATGTTTTCAGATTTTTAAGCTGTTTGATTTCTACAGGAATGTCTTTCAGATCATTATTGGCCAGATTCATGCTGACGATATTTTTCAGCCCTTTTACTTTGGGCGATATTTCTGTGATATGATTTCCGCTTACATTCAGAAATTCAAGCTTCTTTGCTTTAAAAAGGTTTTCCGGAAGCCTCATAATAGCATTCTGCTGCAGTTCAAGATATTTTAAATTTTCCGGAAAAGACAGATTTCCAAGATCATTGATCTGGTTATTTGAAAGGTTGAGAAATTTCAGATTTTTGATCTGATCCAGTTTGTCTGCAATAAAACTTATCTGGTTTCCCTGAAGGTTGATTTCTTCCAACGCGGGAATTTCCATAAGGGCTTCGGGAAATATATTTAGATTATTAGCATCAAAATGTACCACTTTTAGGTTCTGAAGCTTTGCAAGATTAGGATTAATGCTTGTGAGGCTATTCAGATTCATTGAAAAAGTAGTCAGTTTCTTCAGATTGCTTACCTCATCAGGAATAAATTTAATGCTGTTTTCATTCACATTTAAAATTTCCAGTTCTTTTAAAGCAAAAAGTTCCTGATCCATTTTCTCAAGCTTATTCGCCATAATATTCAAAAAGAATAATGAATCCAGTTTTACAATCTGAGGAGGAAGATTAAAAAGACCTTTTTCTCTGAAACTTATACTGTAAACCGCTTTTTTACTTTTTAAAGCATCTTCAATATTGGTAAATGTAGGATATTTCACCGGATCAATCTGTGCTTTGATCTGAGAAAGTGAGATGACGGAAATCAATAAGAAAAGCTTTTTCATAAAAATAAAAGGTCTGCCAGCAACCAAAGCTGCCGACAGACAAGAATTATAAATAATTTATTTCTTTACAAGTTTAACTGTTTTCTGGAATCCTCCTTCAGCTTCAATATTTAAAACTAAAACTCGTGATCCTTCCAACTGTTGTGTGAAATCAAGATCCAATGCTTTATTGGTTCCGTTGAATTTCTTCGTGTAAACGATTTTCCCGTCCATGCTGTAAGCTGTTACAGAAATATCTTTCAATCCTTTTACAGAATTGATTTTTACCACTCCTGAAGTTGGGTTCGGTGCTACCGTTACTGTATTCTCTTCAATTTTGGTATCAATAGTTCCTAAAGTTCCTTCAGTTCCAAGATTATTTTTAAGGGCAATAACAATTGTTGCTGATTTCCCTCTGTAATCAATCGTATTTCCTGTAGCATCTACATCTGTAGAAATCGTAGAATCCGGATGCTGGATAGAGAAGAAACCGAATTTGTGATCAGGAGTAAATGTCAATCCTGTAGGTTCCGAACCAGCCGGCATAGAAGCAAATAGTCTTACTTTCGGATTGGCCTGCGTATGATCCGGAGCAATGACCCAGATATAGTTTTTACCTCCGTCCTGAAGTACCCAAAGGTTTCCGAGTTCATCAAAAGTAAGGTTGTCATTTCCATCTCCCCAGGCTTCAGATTTCATTCCCTGAGCGGTATTGAAAGAATATACAGAAGAACTTCCACCTACAAATGTTTCTACCTGAGAAGCCGTTGTTCCGTTATCCTGCAGACGATATACTCTGTCTAATCCTTTGGCTGTAAAATAGATTTTACCATCCAGCGGGCTGATATCAACATCCTCTACTCCATTAAATTTTGTTCCTCCCAAAGTCAGAGCATTGGTATTGGTATTATTCTGATCTGCTTTTTCTTTATTCGGAACCTGAATCCATGTCGCTGTAGTTCCTACCGGATCTCCTGCAGCCGTTAATCCCTGATCCAGTTTTAATACATAAAGGTTTCCTGAAGAGAGATCATTAGGAGTATCCATTACATATTTGTACACCAAGTGAGTTCCACCGTCTTCTCCATAATATGCTATAGTTCCCGCATTATTGATCACCACGTTCTCGTGGTTCATGATTCCCATCTGCCAAAGCTTACCTTTTGTCCCGTTAGGGTTTTTAGATATAACCTGAGCAGTAGCAGGATCAATCTCTACCAGCCAGCCATAATCTTTATAACCGTCATTGTTCACATCATTGGAAGTTACAGATTCTTCTGCAGTGACTATAGTTCCCCACGGCGTAACTCCTCCGGAACAGTTCCTGATCGTCTGTACCAAACTTGGATCTGAGAAACTTACCGCTCTTGATTTTGTCAGCTGCCAAAGTTTTGAAGTCGCGTTATAGTTGATTTCTGCCATGGTAACTCCTCCGGGATTCGTTTCATGATTGACAGAAAGGTATCCGTTGGTACTGCTTCCTGTTTTTGGAACATAACCGGTAAAGTCATTCTGACCTCCTACCAATCCTCCGCCTTCGGTATAGCTGTCTCCTTCTTTTAAAATAAGCTGGTATTTGTGTTCAGCAGGAATAATTAACTTATTGGTTTGTGCTGTAGGAACAATTGAAGTAAAACAACTGATATGCGTTCCGTTACAAGCTACAGGAATAGTTGTATTGGTAGTCGTTTTCAGATAAGCATCAATTCTTAAGTCTGAACTGGTTGTACTTCTGTTATGTAATTCAATAGAAAATCTGTTAACACCGTTTACAAATTTTGATTTCGGAATTGAAAAAATGTTATAAACACTCTCTGCTGCCCCATCAATAGTAGTACTGGAGAAAGTATTGAATGTAACAGCACCTGCAGGCATATTATCTCTTACAACTTCTTCTCCGTTAAGGTATACAATAATACCATCATCTCTCATCACACCAAACTCTATAGTATCGGAAAGCGTTGAAAGATCTACCGTAAAATCTTTAGCAAAATAGGCTGTAGTAAGCCCTGAATTGATGGTAGTAGTTACAGGATCTCCATATCCCAACGGACCGTTTCCTACTGCCCATGTTGAAATATCATAGGTTTGGGCATTCCAACCGGCTGGCTGCGCCTGGTTGTTATCTTTATAGCTCCATGACGCATTCTTATTGAATATCAAGGTCTGCGCCTGAAGACCAGAACTGGCCAGTATAGCCAAAGCTCCCACTGCTAGTAGTTTTTTCTTCATTTTTTATTTGATTTATTAGACCTTGCAAAACTATTTTTTTAGCGCTTTTTCTCTGTTAATAGGATTTTAAATCTAAATCATCGAATATTAACTTATCAAAAACCTAATGTTAAGTGGATTAATTTTTTGTTACAAAAGCATAAGGTCCCAACCTTTTTTTCGGAACACAAGTATCTGAAATCCTAATTAAGATTATAAAATTTTAGAAAAAGGACAATCAAAAAAATAAGGTATGCCAACTGACATACCCTATAAATCAAATATTGTTTTTAAAATTTATTTAATGATGAATTTTTCCCGAGATGTATCGGTTTTAGATAGATAGGATGCTATATATGATCCCTTAGGAAGGTTCAGCATAATGTTTTCTTCAGATTTTAAACTGAATATTTCTGCTACTTTTTTACCGGACATATCATAAATAATTAATTGTGAGCCCACCCACGCTTTTGGTACGCGGACTGAGATTGGAGTGCCCTGAGCAGAAGGGTTGGGAACAATTCTTGGCAACTGATTTTTCACAACCTCGGAATTAACTCTGGATAATGTAGAAGAAGAATTGGTTAGAAAAAACTGACTGAAAGAATTTACATTTAAATTTGTGTTAAAAGTAACCTTTGTGTTAAGACCTGTACCGGAAACCTGATCTGCATTATCGACGCTTGTTCCCCAGGTGCTTCCAAAGTCATTGCTCCCTCTTTTGAAGAGACTGTAAGAAGATGGATTCAGATAATTGCCAAATCCTGTATTTTTATAAAATGATAAGGAGGCAAGCGGTGAAAATGCAAGGTTTGTCCCATAATTGTTTATAATCGTATAGAAGCCGAAATTAGTATCTGTATTTGGTAGTTGATCCGGATTAATTGTACCTCTTGATATCCATACATCACCATTCGGATATGTACCTGAGTTAAACTCCATAGAAATCCCGGAAGCTGTAAAATCTTTCACACCAGAAGACGTAATATTCATTTTTTCGCTTACTCCTTCAAAAACAGGAGCATTTGAAGCTAATCTTGTATATCCTGTTCCCTGATAGGATGCAAAAGTTCCTGAGTTGTTTTTATTAACCGTAATATTCCCGGCCGATTCATTGAACTGAAGATAATACACCAATCCATTTAAAATAGGATCTCCGGCAATACTTTTTGTCAAGTGTCTCCATTGTCTGATTTCATCAATGGATAGCGGCCTATTCCAGATGGCAACTTCATCCATTTCCAATTGGGTAAATCTGTTCGTATAACCTCTTCCATAGCTTCCTAAAAACAAGACGTTGAAAACTTCAGACGGTAATGCTGTATTATTTACACTTTCTTTTCCGTTAACATATATTTTTACATTCGTTCCGTTGCTTACCAATGCGATGTGTGACCATTGCCCTACCGGAGCCTGTAACCCTGAAGACCAGCTCCAGTCCGGGTGAAAGCCGATAGTGTTGTTGCCTTCTCTGAAATTCATTCCAAATGGATTACTGCCATCCTGAGACATAAAAACACCGCTGTAATCGGTCTGGATACCGTTGGGTTTTATCCAGCAAGAGAATGTAAAAGAATTTTTATTAAGGTTGGTGTTATCTACTTTAATATAATCGCCTGTGGTTTGACCTGTAAGTTTTATGCTGTTTCCAGGGATTTTGTCCGGCTGGCCAGTTCCACATTGATTATTGATTTCGATAAAATTATTGAGTGTCTGCGTGCTTGTTCCATATTGATCTGTCACCGTTAAAGTTACGGGATAGGTTCCGTTCGCTGCTCCCGCATAAGAAACCAATGGGTTTTCTAATGTGGAAGTGGAAGGAGTACCTCCCGGAAAGCTCCATTGCCATGTAGCACTTGCATTATGTACAACGGAATAATCTTTAAACTGGACTTTTTCTGCAGCCGGACAGCTAATTTTATTATTTCCCACTGATATTAAAGCACTGGGAGGACTTATCTCATATAAAGCATGCTCAAATGCACCTCTGGATGTTCCTATTTTTAATTTATTTTCATTGTAATTGAAAAACATAAAACGGACATCACACATGGGCAAGCCATTACCCAGCATTACCCAATTCTGCATCACATTATTTCTGTAAAATATTCCTGCTTTATTGCCTACATACACACCGCCGTTTGATCCTCTCTGGAAAATAATTTTCGTAATAGGAGAAGTAGTGAGTACAGAAGAACTGAGATTAGTCCAGGTTGCTCCTCCGTCACCCGACTTTAATACTTTGCATGAAGACTGAACACCGCTGTAAGTTATCCATATTTTGTCTGGATCATCATCTCCAATGGCAATATCTGATATATTGGTTTGTCCGGAAGTTACCGTGGTATTAGGGGTAATATCAGTCCACGTAAGCCCGGCGTCTGTCGTCTTCCAAAGTTTATTATTGGTTAAACCTTCAACAACAATCATTACATTGGGATTTTTAGCAGAAATCTTTTCTCTGAATACCTGATTGCCAAAGGTTTTTACAATAGATATACTATTTCCGTTGTCTTCGGTTTTAATAAGAGAATTTTTCCATGTTGCCAAATTCGGGTTGCCTGTCGGATATTGACCTGCATGATGGGTAATCATGGTATAGTATTTATTGGGATGGAATTCTATGGAATTAAAATAAGCATAAATTCCTCCTAAATCCAGAAAATTAGGTTCATTAATCAGTGTATTCACGCCGGTCCTGAAATACCGGTAATTACTATATCCCTGGCTGTAAATATACCGGTCATCTAACGGATTAACGTCTGTATTCCCTTGATCTGCCCCTGTTCCGTTATACCAATCAAAACCATTGGCACTTTCCTTAATCATTACGGGGCCATGATTATTTCCCGATGCAACCAGATTGGTTTTGAAAGCACTTCCGAAACCCCAAAGCTCATGATTACCAATACTGTTGGTTAAAGTAGTTATTGTGACTCCCAAATTGCCGGATGCTGCCATTTCCCCATCACTGCCTGTTACAAATTTTCCGTTCACGAAATCCATGGATCTGATATCAGGATGGGTATATGACGCAGGAGTAGTAAAGGTAACTCCATTATCTGTGGAAATCCTGATTTGATCCACTCCATAAGTTCCATATACAATCTTATTTTCATCATTACGGTCCATTTGTATGTCGCCATGATGCAGACTGTTAATTCCTCCGGAACCGGGAACCATATTGATTCTGGAATTTTCAACTGCTCCGGTTGTCTTATTAAATTTATAAAGATGAACCGCCTGATGCCCATAAGCATTAGCACCGCTACCTGCTGCTACATAGAACGAAGAAGTATTATTTGTGGGCAAAAAGACTTTAACCCAGCCAATAATTTGCCCATTGGCAGTAGTATCCAGGGTAGTAGAATTTAATTGGGTAAAGCTAACTCCCTTATTAGTTGATTTATAAACTTTGAAAATATTATTGTTTGATGAACTGCCAAAATAAACCGAATTCTCATCATTCGGATCCCATTCCAAAGATTCACTCTGCGTTGAAGAATCCCCAATCTGATAATCTGCAGGAAGACCGGTTTGAACGGCACTCCAGGTATTTCCGCCATCACTCGTTCTGTACAATGAGGTTCCCCAGTGAACCACAGCAATATTGGCATTTGAAGGAGAAACTGCAATATCATAAGCTTTTCCGGAATAGTTTGCGGAAGTCATCGTGGTGGCAGTCCAGTTAAGTCCGCCATCTATAGATTTAATGAGCTGGGTATTGCTTAATGCATACACTGTTTGCGGGTTGGCAATACATACGTCAATGTCATTATATTTAGAATCAGGAAAACCATTGTCTACCAGATTCCAGGACGTTCCTCCATCTATGGTACGCCATAGCCCTCCGGTTACGAAGGATACAAACATCTTTTGAGCATTGGTAGGATCTATCCTGGTTAAAAATACATACCCTCCGTGATTATACTTGTTGGAATAATTTGTACTCGCACTATTCACCGGCCCTATTATTGTCCAATCACCAACTTGTGTTTGTGTGGGTAATAAGGCAATATTTTTTACTTTAGGTTGATTAAACAATAAAGGTTCTGGGGTAACTTTCCCTTGATTGTCCAAATAAAACAATTTTGTTCTTAGCCAGTCTTCACCAATGCTTCTCGGCTTGCTTTTTTCCCATCTGTGATTCCCAAAATATTTGTCGAAACTGGCTTTTACTTTAAAGTAATCGGCATTGTCTTTCATTTCAGAAAACCAGGGCTGAGACTTGTGCCTTAATTCGTATTCAATGTCTTCATCCTCCTCAGTCTCGTTTCTTGCTGCCGGAAGATTTTGGGTATGGTAAAGTGCTGAGATCAGCAATGTAGGTAAAAGAAGTCGTTTTATTTTCATCATTATTATTATTTAAATATTACATTAATATTAATGAAGTAAATTTAAACAATAACAATAATACCTATATAAAATACGAATATTTTACTAATATTTTACATTTTCAATTAATACAATAAAAATATATAACATTGGCTCTTCAGTTGTTTATCTTGCACCTAGACAAGCTTCAATAGATTTAAGGTATACAAAAGTCTAAGAACATTTTATGTAAAAAAAGAACAATTAAAGAAAAAGAAATTTGATAATAGTAAAGAAAATGAACAAATACTACGGGTTTCAGGGTTCGGATATGTGATGTAAGGCACAATTATTTCATATTCTTCTTGGATACTTATCTTTATTAAATTTGTTAATTGATTCAAAACAAGTCATATTCAGTAAGCTAAACCAGTCGGAAAAGAGAAATTTTATTTAGAAACAAGAATATTTTAGAAGGTAATTTATTTTAAAAACGAGTTTTATTCTTATCTCTTAAAACTTTATATTTGTTATTATGATTGACACAGCTATGCAAAATAAAAAAATACATCAAGGCAAAAATATTAAACGTTTCCGTGAAATGCTGGGTATCAAGCAGGAGGCCTTAGCTTTCGAATTAGGTGACGACTGGAATCAGAAGAAAATCTCTCTTTTAGAACAAAAAGAAACAGTAGAATCTAATATTCTCGCTCAGGTGGCTCAGATTCTTAAAGTTCCTGCAGAAGCAATTGAAAATTTTGATGAAGAACAAGCGATAAACATTATTTCTAATACGGCCTCTTTTGATAATTGTCAACAACCGGCTTTTTTTAATAATCAACCCACTTTCAATCCCCTTGACAAAATGATTGAACTTTATGAGCGTATGCTAAAACAACAGCAGGAAATGATTGATAAGCTGGAAAAGCTGATCCAAAACAAATAAACAGACAGGTTGATCCGATCTGTAAAACTTTAGGCTAAATTCTGAAACCTTCGTAGATCACATTTACACAAGTTTCAAAATTTAGCCTATTTTTATTAAAACCTATCATTCCTACCGAATCCTGGTTCTCACAAACCCGAAATCCCGAACCCCGAATCTCTACACTCTTACTCTCAAACTCTCCCACGCTCCAACCCTCAAACCCCGCATCCCGCCTATTTCGCTTTACTCACATCCGTAAGAGCATTCAGAAAGGCGATGATCTGTTTTATTTCTGCTTCGGTGAGGTTCAATTTATCGGGTGCCAGCGTCTGATTTTTCATTTTTAATCCTAAACCTTCTCCTCCGCCTTCATTATAAAAATCAAGAACTTCTTCCAGGGTGTTGAAAGCTCCGTTATGGAAATAGGGCTTTGTAAGTGCGATATTTCTCACTGTCACGGTTTTAAAAGAGTAATCATAAATCCATGACTTTTCTTTTTTCACCGGGCTGTTTCCTCTTCCTAAGTCCTGATCAAGTTCTACCGGAAACTGTTTGATCGGCGTGGTAGTTACTCCCAGTACTTCGGATTCATTTTCATTAAAAAACGGCGGTACCAATCCGGAAAAGGTAGGTGCAAAATGGCAGGTTGCACAATTGGCTTTTCCCATAAAGAGGTTGAATCCTTTTTTCACATCATCGGAAACATTTTTTTCATTCCTCATAAAACGGTCAAAATCGCTGTCAAATGAATACAATGAAGCCACATAAGAACTTAATGCTTTGGAGAAGTTTTCTTTACTGATTTTTCCGTCTTTAAATGCAGTACGGAACGCTTTTTTATACTCAGGTTTTGTTTTTAATTTCTGGATAATGCTTTCATAGCTGGTATTGAATTCCTGCTCATTATAAATAACATGTTCTGCCTGCTGTTCAAGATAGAAAGCACGAAGGTCATAGAAAAATCTCCTGGCAAAAACAGCATTATATAAAGATGGGGAATTCCTCAAAACCGTTTTTCCTTCCACATTGCTTTGTGATCTGGCTTTAAGGTCTGTAAAAGCGTTTTCCTGAAGGTGGCATGTGGCACAGCTCATTTTCCCGTTACCACTTAAGTTCTGATCGTAGAAAATGGATTTTCCAAGATTTCGGAGTTCCGGACTGTCTTCCGAAGATTTCAATAAGGTATAAAAATAAGGATCTAAAAAATCACTGCTGAAAAAGTTCTTATTCCCCACATTCCAGCCTGAAAATTCTTTAAGGTCATCCGGTCTTCCATCCCACTTCCCAAGTTCTTCATATAAAGGCTGCACGTATTTTTTATAAAACTCAATCCTGTCAAAGGTTTCAAAGTCGGTGTTTTTTGAAAGATAACTGATGGCTTCTGTTAAAATCTGATTGGCTTTCTGAGTATTATAATTTTTAAAATAAAGATCATCATTAATGTACTTCTGAATTCCTGCAAGTGCATGACTGGTTTCTTCGGAAATATTCAAAGATCCTGGTGTATCAAAACCTGAAACACCCAGTGAGTAGATCCTGATCAACTCTATTCGTAAAGGCAGTGTTTTGTTATTTCCTTTGCTCAACCCATTTTTTAAAGCACTTAAATAAAACCCGGAATAGCTGTTATACAAAAAGTTAGTGATGGTTTTGATCTTTTCTTTTTCATGTATTGCTTCGTCGGAAAATATCAGTTCATCCAGTACCTGCAATCCTTCGGGAGGAAGTGTATAGGCGGAAGTTCCTGCTGCTTCGATGTGAAACAATGGCGCTGCATTAAGATGGGTTTTGGTAAATTCAGGATAATGATAAGCGATATAGAATTCAACTTCTTTAAATGAATTTCTTGTTCTGCTTAGTGATTTTTGCAGCTCTTCCAGGGAAATACGGTCTTCAGAGAACTTATCAACATCTGATTTCAGCTGTTCAAGATTGGTTTTAAAGTCGGACAACCCTTTATTGATAAATGTATTTTCGCTTTCTTTTCCTTTATAAACAGGATTAAAGGACATTACTGCAAATCCTGTCAGAAGGATGATTATAAGCAGTGGATAAGATCTCATGAATTTTTAGCTGCAAAACTATTCATCTGATGTTATCTGAGTTTTAATAAGAGATTAAATAATGTTTATATTTCTGATATTATATTTTTCACTAATTTTAAACCCCGAAATCAAATTCATTATTCTAAAGAGAACGGTTCTTCAAAATACCGGAAAATAATGGCGGAAGATTATTGGGAGAGGATTTTTTACATTAAATTCAACACATCAAAAAAACTAAATAGGAGTATGAAAACAAAACTATGGTTTGCTGTGGCAGCAAGTTTCCTTTCTGTGGCAGCATTTTCCCAAAAGAAAAAGCAGCAGGAAAAACAACCTGAAAAGAAACAGGAAATGGCTGTTTATGCTGAGAAAAGAGGTTCTGATTATTATTTGGTCCGCCTGGAAAAAGATAAAAATATTCCCAATGTCTATGTACATTCCAATGGGGTAACCAAGCCTTATAAAAATTATTCTGACCTGAAAGACATTGTTACGGAGTTTCCGGGAATGATGACTTCCAACAATTCAACAAAGGAAGAACTGATTTCTATTCTTAAAAAAGACGATCACTTCTATGAAATCACTTCACAGAGGAAAGATCCTAAAAATATTGAAAAAACCGTTGTTACCGTATATGAAGTAATGAACGGCCAGAAAAGAATTGTAGAAGAATACAATGACATCTACGAGGTGATGGCATCTCCTTATAAAGAAGCCATTATGATTAATTAAAAAACAAAAAATATACATATTATGCTAAACAAACTTGCTGCCTCGGAACTTGTTCTGAATGAAGACGGAAGTGTATACCACCTGAATCTTTTACCTGAAGATATCGCTGACAAAATTATCCTTGTGGGTGATCCGGACAGAGTGGCAAAGGTTTCAAAATACTTTGATACCGTAGAAATCAAGAAAAATAAAAGAGAATTCTATACGCATACAGGAACGCTTCGTGGAGAAAGAATCACCGTGATGTCTACAGGGATCGGAACTGAAAACATCGATATCGTGATGAACGAACTGGACGCTTTGGTGAACATTGATCTTCAGAACAAAGAATTTAAAACTGAGCACAAAACTCTTGAACTTTTCCGTATGGGAACCTGTGGAAGTGTAAACCCTGATGTACAGGTTGACAATATGCTGGTGACTCAAAATGTAGTTGGATTAGACGGGCTGATGCATTTCTACCAGGATTACAACTTCGAAAATGATTTTTCTAAAAGCTTCATGGAAAAATTCCCTTACGAAAAAATCAAGCCGATGCTTTATTTCTCAGACTGGGCGGAAGAAATGGGTGAATATTATAAAGATGCCAAATACCACGGAAATACGGCAACATTCCCGGGATTCTATGCTCCACAGGGAAGACAGCTTCGTTTGAAAGCGGTAGATGATCAATTCCTGGAAACGCTGAATGATCTTGGAATTACCAATTTTGAGATGGAAACTTCTGCAATCTATGCCCTTTCAAAATTATTAGGGCACAAAGCCATTACCGTGAATAACGTTATTGCCAACAGAAGACGCGGTGAGTTCTCTGCGGACCACCATGCTTCCGAGAAAAACCTTATTGAATGGGTATTGGAAAGAATTATTAAATAATTACTTTATTAATAATAAACACAAAACCTCCGGAAACTTTTTCCGGAGGTTTTTTATTAGATTTTGGCTAAAGCCGATGGAATTTTATCTTTTTTGAAAACGGGCTCCCTTCGTCTACGCTCAGGATGTTAACCCGTTGCTATTGAATTGTATCTTGCTGAAAATATTTTTTTTCATGATGAATAAAATTACCACTCACCTTTCTCATTCCGTAGAGATCCAAATATAGAAGAGATTCCTGCGGAACGACAGAGTTGTCAATGGAAATCTTGTAAGTAAAATAGGTTAAAGGCCAATAATCAATGATACAAATACCATGGTTACAAATGAAATGTTCTCGGATCCGGATGCTGAAATACATAATCCAGTTCTGAAACCAGCTTTGATGACAGAACCTTTTTTCCTTTTACCTCCAATACTTCGTCATCTGCAATATTTTTCTGCGCATTGATCACCTGGCTTTTTGCCGGATGAATAGGAGCCGTAACATTATAAAGTTTTGATTCAGTTTTCTGTTCAATCATTTCTGAGATAATCCCGCTGATATCAGCATAATGAATATGATTTACCGCATGGTCCAGATTGCTCACATTATAATTTTTTAAAAGCCTGTTATCTCCCATCAGCCCTCCAAGTCTCAGAATATTCAGCTGAGGATATTTATTTCTAAGCATTCTTTCCCCTGATACGCTCACTAATGGAATGTCTTCCTCTGTAAAGTCTTTGGATACATCCGGATAAACACCTGTAGAGCTCATCAGAAACATCTGTCCTTTAAAATCACCGATAAAAGCTGATAAATTTTGAATTCTGTTATACAAAGAACTTACACAACAGCTTTTCTCAGAGACAGGAATGGTAATAATCAAGACATCCATATTTTTAATTTCCTGCCATTGGGAAAGAGGTTCTGTCAACTGATAGTCCGGGAAAGAAGCTATTACAGCATTGATTCCTCTATTATTGAGATCTTCTGCTTTATTTTCTGTAGTGGTCGTTGCGGACAGGTTATATTTTCCGGATAAGGAAGATGCAAGTCTCTCTCCCAGCCAGCCATAGCCTATAATTCCTATTTTCTTCATATTTCAACAGGGGTTTTCATTTTTAATCCTACAAAAATATCAATAAGTTATGAAACAGGGTATTGATAAACCTTTCAGGGTTTTTATATTTTGCAATTATTTTAAAGGGTATTTTGTGTAAAACGTTATTAAAGTTAACATCCTACATTTATTTCCTTGTAAAGCAATCCCTTACGTGATCATTAACCATTCCGGTGGCCTGCATATGGGCATAAACTACTGTAGAACCAACAAATTTGAATCCTCTCTTTTTAAGGTCTTTAGAAATACGGTCAGAAATCTCTGTCGTAGCAGGAACTTCAGACAATTTCTCCGGATTGTTATCAATGGGTTTCCCATCGATAAAATCCCAGATATATTGGGAAAAGCTTCCAAATTCTTTCTGAACATCCATAAATCTCTGAGCATTGGTAACTGCTGCCAGAATTTTAAGCCTGTTTCTTATAATTCCGGGGTTGTTCATGAATTCTTCAATCTTTTTGTCAGAGTATGCTGCTACTTTTTTATAATCAAAATGGTCAAAGGCTTTTCTGAAATTTTCCCTTTTAGATAAAATAGTGTACCAGCTCAAGCCGGCCTGAAAGCTCTCCAGAATCAGGAACTCAAATATTGTTTCATCATCATAAACAGGTCTTCCCCACTCTTCATCATGATACTTTCTGTAGAGATCATCTTTTTCGCACCAGCCACACCGGATTTTTTCCATAATTATCATATTTTACAGGTTAAAGTTACTATTGATTTTGAAAAGTATAACAAAATATTATGAAAAGTTTAACAATGACCTTCAGTTTTAGGAATGGTTATTGTTTAATTATTCATACCAAATTAAAATTTATACTATTATGAACAATTCAGAGTACAACAAAGCGGAAAATGCAGTAAATAATGTAGAAAATTCTTTACAGAATGCAACGGACAAAGCCAAATGGAAAATCGATGAATTGGCAGATAAGGCTAAAGATTATATTAATGAGAAAAGGAATAATGATCAGGAAGCCAGCCAGGAAGACTGGCTAGACAGGGTAAAAGCTAATGTATCCGATGCTTGGGAAGATATTAAGGATAAAGCAGATGAGGCATGGGAAAAAACCAAAGATGCGGCGGAAGATGTAAAGGCAGAATGGAATAAGAAAACCAATTAGTATTTCAGTCATATAAATATTTTCAATAAAATGGAGTCTTAAATTGATAAGGCTCCATTTTTTATTATGCCATAAGCACAATTATTGTTACATTTGTATTATAATAAACATTAAAAAATTATGTCATACGGTTTACTTAAAGGCAAAAAGGGAATTATTTTTGGAGCCCTTAATGAACAATCTATCGCATGGAAAGTTGCTGAAAGATGCCATGAGGAAGGTGCTGAATTTATCTTATCTAATGCTCCTATAGCATTAAGAATGGGAGAACTTAATGGTTTAGCAGAAAAAACAGGTTCTGAAGTAATAGGTGCTGATGCTACTTCTGTAGAAGATCTTGAAAAACTTTTTGATGCCGCTGTTGCAAAATTTGGAAAAATCGACTTTATCCTTCACTCTATCGGTATGTCTATCAACGTAAGAAAAGGAAAACACTATACAGAAATGAATTACGACTGGTTGGAAAAAGGCTGGGATATTTCCGCTGTTTCTTTCCATAAAGTAATGCGTGTAGCATGGGAAAAAGACTGTATGAACGAATGGGGAAGCATTTTGGCGCTTACTTATATTGCAGCTCAGAGAACATTCCCGGATTACAACGATATGTCTGATAACAAAGCGTACCTTGAAAGTATTGCAAGAACTTTCGGAAACTACTGGGGAGAAAGAAAAGTACGTGTAAATACAGTTTCTCAGTCTCCTACAATGACTACTGCCGGAAGCGGTGTGAAAGGTTTCGGAGGATTCCTTGGATATGCAGAAGATATGTCTCCACTGGGAAATGCTACTGCTCTTGAATGTGCAGACTACTGTGTAACGTTATTCTCTGATCTTACTAAAAAGGTAACGATGCAGAACCTGTTCCATGACGGAGGTTTCAGCAGCTCAGGAGTTACTCAGAAAGTGATCAGTAAATATGACGCTGAAAAATAATGAACTGATAAAGTTTCATTTACAATACATAAGACCCATGAAGTTTTTTCATGGGTTTTCTATTTTTATCATCTGAAGACAAATAAAAATCCGGCGGCCTCTTTGAGGCCGCCGGATCTGTCAAAAATAATATTAATATGATATTACAAAATTACGGTCTGTATAGAGTGCGCAGGAGCATTCAGTTTGGCAGCCATACCTTCTATCCATAGATTCGTTTCAATATCATTGTCTGAATCGTTCATGATAACGGTTACCAGCTGGCCGTTTTCATTCATAAAAGCAGAAGATGTAAGCGCTGCTCTGTTGGAAGAGCTTCCGATTCTCTGCGCATTGGGTTTGATATATTTTGAAACATGGCCTATATAATAGTATTCATAGGTATAGAAAACCTCACCGGTTTTGGTATCTGCAATAATCGGGGCAAAGCAGAAGTTTCCCTTATGGTTAGGTCCTCCGGTTTCATCCAATAGAATATTCCAGTCAGTCCATAAAGCATTTCCTTTGTTAAAATCGTTCAGCATATTTTTGCTGTAAAGTTCCCCCAGACTTACATCATAGATTTTATCCATATTGAACTGTTCTTTACATCCTTCCGTAAAAGCCAGGAATTTATCAGGAAATGCTCTGTGTGTTTCTGCCAGATTGTCAAAAAGCTGCGTTTTATTATTCCATGTTTCATACCAGTGATACCCAATACCGCTGGCATATTTTGAGGTTTCAGGATCACTTAATGTAGTGGTTGCTCTTTGATAAATAAGGTCTCTGTTGTGGTCCCAGATCATAACTTTTTTATCTTTGTAACCGTTTTTCCAAAGCGTTGGCCCCAGGTTCTTTTTCAGGAATTCTCCTTCTTCTTCGGCAGTATAGATGCATGATTCCCAGCTTTGGGTAGCCATTGGTTCATTCTGAACGGTTAACCCCCAGATGTTGATTCCTCTCTTTTCGTATTCTTTGATGAATTTGATATAATAATCTGCCCATGTCTGGTAGTATTGATTTTCCAATCTTCCTCCTTTGTACAAACTTTTGTTGGATTTCATCCAGGCTGGCGGGCTCCAAGGCGAGAAATAGAATGTGAAGTTATTACCAATGGCTTTCTGAGCTTCTTTAATCATCGGAATTTTATACTTCTCATCATGAACAACGTTAAATGTCTTCAGAGAAGTATCATTATCCTCTACATAGGTATACGAATCGCTGGAGAAATCACAGGAATTCATATTGGTACGAACCACTGTGTATCCCAATCCGTTTTTTCCGAAATAAGCATCCAGAATTTCTTTCTGCTTATTCTTTGGCATTTTATAAAAAGTCTCTGCTGAAGCGTCTGTAATAGCACCTCCGATTCCTATCAGTTTCTGATATTTAAAACGGGGAGCCACAAAAATACAGGCCTCAGTTTCTTTAGGCTGTCCGAACTGTTCAAATGTAACGGTTCCTTTATCCGCCATCTTCTCATTCACTTTCGAGTTGGTAAGGATTACTTTAGCTGTTTTTCCTGCATTCTTCTTCCAGTAATTCTGAGCATTAACATTGATGAAAACGCCTACTACAAAACAACTTACAATTAATTTTCTCATGATTTTTTCTGTTTCCGGACCCTTCTGGTCCTCATTTTCATTATTTATTTTGATAGACTCTTACGTAGTCTATATAATACTTCTGTGGAAATACAGCATCATCAATGCCTTCTTTCCCACCCCAAAATCCACCTACTGCCAGATTTAAAATGATAAAGTAAGGTCTGTCAAAAGGCCATGCTTCATCGTTTTTCTCTCTGTTCACATACGTGAAAAATTTTTTATCATCTACATAAACATCAATCTTTTCAGGAGTCCAGTCTGCCTTATAGACATGGAATTTTTCGCTGGCATCTTTTACAAACAAGGTATCTGTTTTCTGTGTTCCCTGGATATGGTTGTATTTTTTGGTGTGAACAGAAGCATGTATAAATCCCTGATTGTATCCTACATGTTCCATAATATCCAGTTCACCGTCATCCGGCCATTTCTTCATATTTTCACTCATCATCCAGATGGCAGGCCATGTTCCACGTCCTTTGGGAAGCTTTGCTCTAACTTCTACTGTTCCATACTGAAAGGCAAATTTTCCTTTGGTTAAAAGCCTGGCAGAAGTGTATTTATTATTTTCCCAATTTTCTTTTCTGGCTTCAATGATAAGGTTTCCCTTTTCCATTCTGACATTCTCAGGTCTGTTTTTGGTATAAAACTGAGCTTCTTCATTTCCAAAACCTCCTCCTCCTACATCGTAATTCCATTTTGATGAATCAGGTAGCCCTTTACCGTTAAACTCATCACTCCATATCAGCGTTCTGCGGGCTTCAGGTTTTTGCGAAGCGCAATTCAAAACAGTAAGGAAAAAAATTCCTGCTGCGCATATTTTGATGATATTTTTAGCTTTGAGATTCATACATAAGTAGATTTAAGTTTTGGCTAAAGCCATTTTTTTCTGACTTTTGATTAAGCGGGCTAAAGCCCACTCTTATTGAATTGAATTCAATTTATTTTGTCCAGGTGATTCTTTTGGTCTGAACATGTTGAGAATCCGTCCCGACCATAATGTCAAATTCCCCGCCTTCCCAATCAAAATTCAAGTTATCATCATAGAATTTCAGATCTTCGGGAGTCAGTTTAAAATCGATCTTTTTGCTTTCTCCTTTTTTGATGAATACTTTCTGGAAGCCTTTCAATTCTTTTACCGGTCTGACTACTTTCCCGAAAAGATCCCTGATATACAGCTGTACCACTTCTTCTCCGTCATATTTTCCTGTGTTGGAAACCGTAACGCTGATATTCAAGGTCTGATTTCCTGTAAGGTTTGTGGAATTTAAAACCATATCAGAATATTTGAAATCCGTATAGCTTAAACCATATCCAAATGGGTATTTGGGATCATTATCAAGATCTATATACGCGGAAACATAGTTTCTGTCTGTATTATTTTTTGCAGGTCTTCCTGTATTGTAATGATTGTAGTACACAGGAATCTGCCCTTCTGTTCTTGGGAAAGTCATTGGAAGCTTTCCACCGGGATTCACTGTCCCGAACAAAACATCTGCAATAGAGTTTCCTGCTTCTGTTCCCAGCCACCATGTATACATAATGGCAGGAATATTGTCTGATGCCCAGTTGAAAATCAGAGGCCTTCCGGCATTGATCATCAGAATGATGGGCTTACCTGTTTTGGCAATTTCTTTCAATAAATCTTCCTGAACACCTGTAAAACCAATATTACTTCTGCTTTTTGCTTCTCCGCTCATCGCATGGCCTTCACCCAGCGTCATGATGACAACATCTGCTTTTTTCGCTGTTTCTACTGCTTCGGCAAACTGGCTTTTATCCTGATCGTCAACATTGCAGCCTTTTGCATATAATAAAGTAGCGTTTTTATCCAGCTGGTTTTTAATTCCGTCAAATTGAGAAACGATTCTTTTATTATCATCTTTGAAAGCAACAGACCAGAAACCGTGATTCGCTACCGTTTCTTTCCCGAAAGGACCAATCAGCGCAACTGTTTTTGTACTTTTTGAAAGCGGAAGAATATTTCCCTGGTTTTTAAGAAGAACAATACTTTTAGAACCGAATTCTCTTCCAAATTTTCTGTTTTCCTGATTATCGGTCTGTTCTTTTTGTCTTTTTTCATTGCTGAATCTGTAAGGATCATCGAAAAGTCCCATTTCGAATTTCTTGGTTAAAATTCTACCCGCTGCATCATCTACAAGTTTTGCATCTATTTTTCCTTCTTTCACCAGTTTTGGAAGCTCTGCCATATACACACGGCTTTCCATATCCATATCACTTCCACCCTGTATTGCTCTTTCAGCAGCTTCAGCTCCATCTTTGGCATAACCGTGAGGAACCATTTCCCCGATGCTTCCCCAGTCTGACACCACAAAACCTTTATAATTCCATTTTCCTTTTAAGAGGTTTCTCTGTATATATTGGTTGGCCGTTGCTGGAATTCCGTTAATATCATTGAAGGAGTTCATAAAAGTGGCTACTCCTGCCTCCGCAGCGGCTTTGAAAGGAGGAAGATAAGTTTCATTCAATTGTCTGAGACTCATATCTACAGAATTGTAATCTCTTCCGCCTACAGCAGCTCCATATGCCGCGAAATGTTTGGCACAGGCCATCACTGCATCAAGACTTCCCAGACCTCTACCCTGAAATCCTTTAATTCTTGCCAGTCCTATTTTTGTTCCAAGGTAAGTATCTTCTCCTGAACCTTCCATTACTCTTCCCCATCTCGGATCTCTGGCAATATCCACCATCGGAGCAAACGTCCAGTGAATACCGTAAGCGGCAGCTTCTGTAGCAGCAATTCTTTCTGACTTTTCAATCATGGCCAGATCCCAACTTGCCGCCTGTCCGAGATTGACAGGGAATGTGGTACGATATCCGTGAATAACATCCTGCCCGAACAGTAAAGGAATTTTCAGCCTTGACTGCATCGCCAGTTTCTGAAAAGCTCTGGTTTCCTCTGATCCTGCAACATTCAGCATAGAACCTACTTTTCCCTTCCTGATTTCTTCCAAAACAGCCGCGGAATTGGATTGCTGGGGTCCTGTAGCATATTCAAAACCACTGTACTGAACCATCTGCCCTACTTTTTCTTCCAAAGTCATTTTAGACAATAGCTCCGCTACTTTCTGATCAATGGTCTTCTGTCCGTAAGCATTCAATCCCAATGCAGAAAATGCCAGTAAGAAATAAACTCTTTTCATAGTATCAAATTAAAAAATATAGGTTGCTGTAGAACGTCCCGAAATTGTTACAGCAGCGGTTTTCCCGGCAAATTTAATATTAAAATTTTCATCTGCCTGATTATCGTTCTGCACAATTAAAACTATTTTCCCAAATTGAGTCTTAAAGGCAGCCGTTGAAAGCTTATCCGTCTGAGTGGAAGCGATACGCTGAGATCCCGCCGGAATAAATTTTGAAGCGTGTGCAATGATATAGTAAGAAACATTTCTGGTGAAGTTTTCACGATCAGAAACTGTTATGGCTCCTTTACACTCCGTACATCCGCCATCTGTATGAGGGGCAAATTTTGGATCGTTGGCTAGATTCCATTCTAGAGCTATTTTGCTCCAGTTTCTCATAGAGCCTATGATAACATTTTTCGTATGCCAGTTCAGGTCTTCGGTAAAAGTGCCTTTTGAACCTGTCCATTGTTCAGTAAAGTATAAATTCTTATCCGGAAAAGCATTATGTACTGTACTTAATGCAGAAATATCGCCTTCGTAAAGGTGAAAAGCAGATCCGTCTATATATTTGCCAGCTTCAGAATCTTTTAAAATATCAAGAGCATATTCAGGTTTGTTGCAATTGTGATCATACACAACAATTTTAGTAGTGATTCCGTTGGCTTTAAAAACCGGACCAAGATGGTTCTTAATAAAATCTCCCTGCTGCTCAGACGGCATATACAAACTTGGATTATTTCCGGGATGTAAAGGTTCATTCTGAGGCGTTACGGCATCAATGGTGATCCCTTCTTTTTTCATTCCCTGGATGTATTTTACAAAATATTGAGCATACGTTCCATAGAATTCAGGTTTTAAACTTCCTCCTTTTGATTTACCGTTGTCTTTCATCCAAACCGGAGGAGACCACGGGGCAGCAATGATTTTAATGGAAGGATTGATTGCTAAAATTTCCTTCAACATCCCAATCAAAGCGTTGTCTTTTGCCAGACTGAATTTTGAAAGCGAAGGATCAGTCTGTCCTTCAGGCAGATCATCGTACGAGAATACTTCTCCATCAAGATCGGAAGCGCCAATACTCAGTCTTAAATAGCTGATGGATATTGAATTTTTATCGTTTCCAAAAAGTTCGTTAAGCAGTGCTTTTCTTTTGGAAGGCGACAACCGGTTGATTACCTCAACACTTCCTCCTGTTAATGTATAGCCAAAGCCATCAATATATTGAAACTTTTGAGTATCATCAATTTCAATATTCTGAAAGCTGTTGGTAGTATTTGCAAATTTAACGGAAGTCTGCTGTTGTAATTTTACACTTTCATCCCCTTTGGTAAGCCAGTACTGCACCTCATTTCCTTTATTGGAAGCCACTGAAGTACATGATAAAGAAAAAAGGGCCACACCACTAAGCAGTGCGGCACCTCTAAAGAAACTATATAAGTTGTGAAACTTCATATTTTAGTAACCAGGATTTTGTTTTAAAGCTGTATTCGGCAATTCATTGAAAGGAATTGGAAGAATTTCATTTTTATTGGCTTTAAATCCTTTGAATGCAAGTATTGATGGAGCATCTCCCCATCTTACAAGGTCAAACCATCTGTGTCCTTCTCCGGCAAGCTCTCTTCTTCTTTCATCTTTAATAGCCTGTAAAGAAACAGGAACTGATGGTAACCCAACTCTTGCTCTTACCGCATCTAATAAAGCTTGAGCTCTTGCTCCTGAAGCTCCTAATGCTTCTGCCTCCATCAGATAAGTATCCGCCAATCTTATAGCAATATAATTCTGACGGAAATTCAACTCAGGAGGTCCCGGAAGCGATGTTTTTAAAGCATTTGTAGGTAAATACTTATTAAGGAAGTATCCGGTATCTGCAAAAGCAGGCGTATAAGTAACCTTACCCTCCGTCACCAGTTTTTTTGCATTGAAAACGGTAACGTCCAGTCTTGGATCTCCCTGCATAAAAGTAACAAAGTTCTCTGTTACAGTATTAAATGCCCAACCTGAATAAATATCCGGAGCATTGTTATTCGGGATATCTTTTAAGAAATAAGAACGAGGTCCTACCATCACATTGATAGAGTTTCCTTCATCTTTTCCCTGTCCCCAGAATCCCCAGTCAGAACTTCCTTTATTGGTATGCATTACTTCAAGAATTGATTCTGATGGGAATTTGTATTTGTTTGGATCCTGGTCAGTTTCCAATGCAACTTTAAATAAATCTGCATAATTTGTCACAAGTTTGTAGCCATACTGACTGGTTCCTCCAGGCGTACCATTTACTTCAGCAAACTGTGCGGCTGCCTGAGGCATTTTTTTATCATAAAGATAAATTTTACCTAATATAGCTCTGGCCGTTCCCTGCGTGATTCGCCCCTTATCACTGATACTTGGCGTCATCATAAGGTCGGGAATAGCAGCAACGATATCGCTTTCTATCTGTGCATACACATCACTCGGCTTGGCCTGTGGCACGTTCCAGTAATCATCATCAAACTTTATGGTATTAAGAATCAAAGGAATATTTCCAAACATTCTTAGTAATTCAAAATAATATAAAGAACGAAGAACTTTAGCTTCTGCAATATATCTTTTTTTAAGATCCTCATTCATATTTGCCCCAGGAACTCTTTCTATCAAAAGATTAGCCCGTGCAACTCCCTGATAGTAATCCCTCCAGTAGCTGGCAGGCATTGTATTGGCGTTAATCATATAGTTATTCATTCCCTGGATACCCGCTCCGTCATTGGAATTTCCCCCACCGGAATAAAAATCATCAGATCCTGCATTAAAGAAGGTAACGGTATTTTCAAATCCAGCCGAATACTTTCTTAGAGGATCATATACGGAAATCAATGCGCTGAAAGACTGCTGCTCATTCTGAAAATACAAATCTGTATTAAAAGATCCTGAATTCTTTACATCATCCAGATAGGAATCACTACAACCGATATTGGTAAAACTCAGACCTGTCAGAAACGCAACGGCAAGTCCTTTATATATAAAATTCTTATTTTTCATTTTGTTGGTCATTAAAATTGAATATTAGCTCCTATAAGGAATGTTCTGGCTTGTGGATAGTAAGCTCTGTCTACCCCGATAATGTCCTGCTCAGAGTTATTTCTCCCTGCAATTTCCGGATCATATCCTGTATACTTTGTGAAGGTAAGCAGGTTTTCTCCTGTGATATACAGTCTTACTTTACTCATTCCAAAACGTTGGGTAACATCCTGAGGAATGGTATACCCTAACTGAACAATTTTCAGACGCACATAATCTCCTTTCTGAAGGTAATAATTAGACATCCATGAATAGTTGTGGTTAGAATCAGTGCGGGTAAGTCTCGGATTATCATTGGTAGATCCCTCACCTGTCCATCTGTCTAAGATTCTTGTCTGGTAGTTGGCATCAGGCAAATCCAATCTTCTTAACCCCTGGAAAATCTTGTTACCAGCCTGTCCTTGCGCAAACATCATCAGATCAAAATTCTTATAGCTCATATTCACGGTAAGTCCGAAAGTATATTTTGGGATAGAGCTTCCTAAGTTTACTTTATCATTGTCATCAATTTTACCATCTCCATTATTATCCTGCCAGATAAAGTCCCCAGGTTTTGCATCGGGTAATAATTTTACACCATTGGCATTTACATAATTGTCAATTTGTGCCTGATTCTGGAAAACCCCACTATATGTTTGTCCGTAAAATGATCCGTAGGGCTGCCCTACTGCTACTCTGGAAACCGCTCCCATGGTCTGGAAAGAAGCCAGGTTGAAGTATTCAATATCATCCTCTAGTCTAAGAACTTTATTTTTTATGGTTGCGAAGTTACCATTAACCGAAATGCTGAAATCTTCCCAATTTTTCTTGTAGCCTAATTCAAGTTCAACACCTGAGTTTTCCATATCTCCTACATTTGCCCAAGGTGAAACAGGAACTCCTACATAACCTGGGATATTGATTTGTCTGAGAATATCAGTAGTCTTCTTTTTGTACCAGTCTGCTGTAAGGGTAAAATTGTTGAATAATTTCAGATCTGCAGCAATATTCAGCTGGCTGGTCTGTTCCCATTTCAGATTAGGGTTTTCCAGAGTACTTTTCGCATAACCAATGATAATATTATTACTGGAGTTGGTATAATTACTACCGGAAACCATGAAACTTGCAAATCTGAAGTTATCCATTTCATCATTCCCTAACACTCCGTAACCTCCTCTTAATTTTAAGTTATTAACGACATTGTTCTCCGGCCAGAAGTTTTCTTTATGAACGTTCCATCCCAGTGACATAGACGGGAAAGTTCCCCAGTGCTGGTTGGTAGCAAATTTTGAAGAACCGTCTCTACGGATTGTACCTGTAAATAAGTATTTATCTGCATAATCATAAATGATTCTACCAAAATAAGATGCTTTACGGGTCTCGATACCGTCCCATCCTTTTGCTGTAATATTTTCCCTGGGAATATCAAAGTTGAAGGAAGCATCCTGCCAGTTATCAATAGGAAGGTTACTGTAAGTCAAACTGGCACCGCCGGCAATGTTGTATCGGTAAACACCCTGTCCAACCATAATATTGATATTGTGATCACCAAACTTATTCTGATAGGTCAATGTATTTTCCATGCTCCATTCGAACTTATTTTCATCCACCTTATTCAAACTGTTAAAACCGGTATTATTAAAATTTGGGCTTAAATAATATTTCGGTGTAAAGGAGCGGCTTCCCCAATAGGATTTTTTACCATTTAAACTTGTTTTGAATGTAAAGTGATCAAGAAACTTGAGTTCTGCAAAAACATTCCCCACAAAATCATCAGACCAGTTATAATTGCCTTGTTGTATGTGACGGAAAGCCTGCGGATTGGTCATCTCGTTATTTACATATGGGGAAATTCCATATGGACGGCCTTCAGAATCACGGATGATATAAGGACTTTTATAACCGTCCGAATCTACCATTGACCAATCTGTCACGACAACCGGAGTGATAGGATCCAGGTTTACTGCTGAAGCCAACGGTCCTCCAAATTCTTCGTTTGCACTTACTCCCTGAGACTTCACATGGGTATACGCAAAAGTTTGCCCTATGGTCAGGTAATCTGTAACTTTATGGGTTGAGTTAAATCTTGCATTGATTCTTTTGTAATAAGAAATATCACTCATTACAATACCAGTCTGATCAAAATATCCGAAAGAGGTATAGTAGGTGGATTTTTCATTCCCTCCGGTAATACTTACTTCGTGAGACGATTTTTCACCGGTTCCGAAAATAGCATCCTGCCAGTTGGTACCTTTCCCAAATGATTCAGGATTAGAAAATCTGGGTGCCTTTCCGTCATTAACAAAACCTTCATTAATAATTTTGGCATATTGTGTAGCATCTAAGAGATCCAGTTTTTTGGATGCATTTGAGAAACCATAAAACCCGTTATAAGAAAGACTAAGTTTTCCTCTCTTCCCTTTTTTGGTTGTCACCAGGATTACTCCTTTTGCTGCAGAGACTCCATAGATTGCAGATGATGCTCCGTCCTTTAGCACTTCTATACTTTCTATATCCGATTGGTTAAGCCATCCGATATTGTCTACCACAATACCATCTACTACCCACAATGGGCTGTTGCTTCCAGCTCCAAAACTGGTAATCCCTCTTACACGTACAGTAGCAGCAGCACCAGGCTGTCCCGAATTCGTAACAACAGAAACCCCTGCAGCTCTACCTTGCAATACCTGTTCAGGCTTACCTGCCGGTATGTTTTCAATGTCGCTGGCTTTAATACTCGCAATAGCTCCCGTTACATTACTCTTTTTCTGAGTACCGTAACCGATGACTACCACTTCGTCTATTTTGTTTTCTTTCGCAATTGTGTCCTTCGACTTGGTGGTCTGGGCACTGAAGTTGGCCGTAAAATAGAGGACGGCAACCACTCCTACGCTTCTTGATATTCTTACATTCATATACAGTTATTGTTTAATTCTCAAATTGAGACAATAAAAATATATTTTTTTTCAATTAATTAACATTCTATTCATAAAAATTTTAATTTTTCTTTTATTTTTCAGGGTTAGAAGCCCTATCTTCGCATCAATATTTCATAAAATATCATAAAAAATTAATAAATTCATCTCCCAAAATGACCACCAAGCCATCCAAAATTTCTCTTCCGTTAAAACTTACCTTTCTCATTTTTTCAATGGTTTTAAACTGTATGGGATTGGTGATTTTGCAGCTGTCTGAAGAGAAAATCACCTACGGAGAACTGGGGTTTTTAGAATCTTTTAAAGATCTACCCATTGCTTTTATCTCGCTTTTTGCAGTGAGCTTTATCAATAAGACAGGACCTAAAAAGGCATTAATCCTTGCATTGGCCATTGTTGGATTCTGTTCCTGCCTTCTTCCTTTTGTAAAGGTTTTCTGGTTTTATAAACTGTGGTTTGCGATTATAGGAGCCTGTTTCGCTATTGGTAAAATCTGTGTTTTTGGAATTATCAGGAATAATATTTCGGATGAAAAATCCCTGGCAAAGACCATGAATAATGTAGAAGCCTCTTTTATGATCGGAATTTTCGTGGTTAATACCGGTTTTGGGTGGATAATTTCCAGCCAGTACTCGGAATTCTGGAAGTTTGGTTTCCTGATGATTGCTTTATTATCAGCATTTACCATTTTTCTGCTGTCAAAGATAGAAGTAGCAGATTCCAGGCCTATGGAAAACAAAAGCATTCTCTCAGAACTTTCCGGGTTTACCACACCTACGGTAGCTTTATTTTTAGGAGTGATCTTTTTTATCGTCTTTGTAGAGCAGGGATTCAATTCATGGCTTCCTTCTTTTTATAAAAACCATTTAAAGGTCAATTCTTTTTTTGCGCTTCAGGCCACTTCTTTTCTATCCGTCTTTTCTTATGCCGGACGAACGGTTACTGCCAATATCATCAAAAGGTTTTCATTGCCCAGATATTATATTACATGTATGGCTCTTATTATCACCTTACTGATTATTATACTGGGGATACAGTATTTTGATTCGGAGGATTCCAGCTATTTACTTTTTTTATTTCCGGTTATTGGTTTGTTTCTTTCCCCCCTCTACCCTGTAATCAACTCAAAAATGATTGCACAGGTGGATAAAGACAAGATTAATCTTTTCACCTCGCTTATTGTTATTTTTTCTTCTCTGGGCAGCTCTGTAAGCTCTATCATTATGGCTGTTTTATTTGAAAAACAGCTGTTGAATTATTATCCATTATACATCTTATCTTCTGTAATTCTGCTTTTTGTGATTAGTTTTATATATTTTACTGTCACAAATAGAAAATAGTTTTATTTTTACTGCCATGAAAATTAAAGACACAAAAAGTAAAGAAACGCTACAGGAACTCATTGACACGAAAGATTTCGTAGCGCATATTTCCGTTGACTGCACCATATTCGGCTTTCATAATAACATTCTGAAAGTTTTGCTTTTAAAATATCATGATCTGGATCTATGGTCACTTCCGGGTGGTTTTGTTTTTAATGATGAGGACCTGAGAGAAGCTGCTGAAAGGGTTTTGTTTGAAAGAACCCATCTTAAAGGATTATTTTTGAAACAGTTTCACACCTTTGGAAGAATAGACCGTACGGAGAATAATGTACATCAGATCCTTCTTAAAAATAAAGGAATAACCGTTCCTGAAGATCACTGGATATTCCAGCGTTTTGTTACAGTAGGTTACTGCAGCCTCATTGATTTTTCACTGGCTGATACTTTCCCTGATGCTTTCAATGAAAGCTGTGAATGGTTTGAAGTCAACAACCTGCCTAAAATGGCATTCGACCACGACAGAATTATAGAGACAGGTCTTGAATACCTGAGAATGAATATCAATACAGAGGTTGCAGCAAGTAACCTGCTTCCTGAAAAATTTACCATGAAAGATCTTCAGGCTCTTTATGAAACTATTTTAGGACAGAAATTCAGAAGAAATAATTTTCAGCGGAAAATTTTAAGTTTAAATATTCTGGACAGAATGGAAAAACTCTATGACGGCTCGGCCAATAAAGCTCCTTATCTGTATAAATTTAAAACTAAAGTTCATAATTCTACCAATCAGTATCCCATCTCTAATGATGAGGAATCATAAAAATATAAATTTAACTCAAATTATCAACAAAGTAGCAGTAGCCCCCTGAAAATCAATAGTAAAACAAGTTTTTAAAAAAATTTTCAGAACATCACGAAAAATGTTACTTTTAACCAAATCAAAAAATCATGTCATATTATCCTCTTACAAGCATCCCTGATTATTATGGAATTGATGCTTTACTTACTGAAGAACATAAACTAATCCGCCAATCTGTGAGAGACTGGGTTGAAAGTTTTGTAATGCCGCAGATAGATCAGGCCGCTCAAAATCATACAGATCTTCCTAATCTTATGAGAGAATTGGGGAAAATCGGAGCATTGGGACCTTATATCCCGGTTGAGTATGGCGGTTCAGGATTAGACCAGATTTCTTATGGTCTGATTATGCAGGAGCTGGAAAGAGGAGATTCTGCAGTACGTTCTGCTGCTTCGGTACAGAGTTCATTGGTGATGTTCCCTATTAACGAATTCGGTTCTGAAGAACAGAAAAAGAAATACCTTCCAAAGCTTGCTGCGGGAGAAATGATCGGATCTTTTGGATTGACTGAGCCTAACCACGGTTCTGATCCTGGTTCTATGGAAACTTATTTTAAAGATATGGGAGATCATTATCTTTTAAATGGGGCAAAAATGTGGATCACCAACTCTCCTTTATGCGACATCGCTGTAGTATGGGCAAAAAATGAGGAAGGCAAAGTACAGGGATTGATCGTTGAAAGAGGTATGGAAGGTTTCACCACTCCTGAAACTCACAATAAATGGAGCTTGAGAGCATCCAAAACCGGAGAACTGGTATTTAACAACGTAAAAGTTCCCAAAGAAAACCTGCTTCCGGGAGTAACAGGACTGAAAGGACCTTTATCTTGTCTGAATTCTGCAAGATATGGAATTTCCTGGGGAGTAATAGGTGCTGCTATTGACTGTTACTGTACTGCCGTTCAGTATTCCAAAGAAAGAAAACAGTTTGGAAAACCAATCGGTTCTTACCAGCTTCAGCAGAAAAAATTAGCTGAATTCTTAACAGAGATTACAAAAGCTCAGTTACTGTGTCTTCAGCTAGGAAACCTTAAAAACGACCATAAGGCAACTCCGGCCCAGATTTCAATGGCTAAACGTAACAACGTGAAAATGGCAATTGACATTGCAAGAGAATCAAGACAAATCCTAGGAGGTATGGGAATTATGGGTGAATTCCCGATGATGAGACATGCCGCAAACCTGGAATCTGTAATTACTTATGAAGGAACACATGACGTTCATTTACTGATCACTGGATTGGACATCACAGGAATCAACGCTTTCTAAAAAATATACCAATATAAATAATAAAGAGTCTGGCCAATGGTCAGACTCTTTTGTTTACTCACTTTGCAGGGATTTTATATTCAATGAATAATTATTGATCTTATAAAGTTTTTGTTGTTTTATTAAATTTATTACTTTAATACCACGCAAAAACAAACAATATGAAAAAAATCACAACTTTTTTACTAAGTCTTACAGCTCCATTTTACTTTGCACAGCAGGCGGGTGATGTTGTAAGTGCCGAACAGAAACTGGATTTAACACCACAGGGAGTCATCAATTTTATAGCCAATAATCTTGGCGATCAGAATGCTCCTGAGTTTGCCAATTACCTGAACAGTTTCAATATCGGGCTGAAAGGATACAAAATCACTTATTACACCAAAAATGAAAACAATGTTCTTGTAAAAGCTACAGGACTATTGATGTACCCTAACGTACCTTTCAAACTCTCAACAGTAGTATCTGACCATGGAACTACAGACAGCAGGCACAATGTTCCGTCTAATTTCAAAGGGGCTTTAACAGCAGGATTTGTTGTTGAATTATCCTATGTACTCAACGGATATATTTTGATGGCGCCCGACTACGTAGGGATGGGAACTGGAGATGGTACTCACCCTTATGTAGATTATGCCACAGAAGCGGGTGCTACCATAGATTTTATAACCGCAGCGAATAAAGTATTGGCACAACTCAATATTAAACGTTATGACGAATATTTCTTAGCCGGATATTCTCAGGGCGCCCACGCTGCTATGTCTACTTTAAAAAGATTAAGCATTTCAAATCCCGGTAATATTAAATTCAAATATGCTTACATGGGTGATGGGCCATATGATTTTTCAGGAGTAACTTTAAATAAAGGAGTCCTTGAAAAAGATATTTATCCTTTCACCTCATTCCTGGCGAATGTCCTTCATACCTGCAACAATACGGGATATAAAACCTATAATAATGACATTTCAGAAGTTATTTCTGCAGAATATCTGGACAAATACAACTATCATGTCGTTCAGGATAACGGCGGACTTTTGTGGGGCCCTGTTATATGGAGAAAGCTCTTTACCACCAGTTTCGTCAATGATGTTACCAACAATTCCAATAACAAGCTAAGGCTATGTATGAAACCTAAGGATGTATACGACTGGTATAATAAAACGCCTATGACATTGGGTCATTCAACTGTCGATCTAGCGATTCCGCCTGAAAACACTTCTAAAACTATTGAGGTTCAGCGTGGTTATTATCCATGGTGGGATCTGAATAAATATAAACTGGATTCCTTTTATTGGGGCCCATTAGGACATGTAGGAGGAATTCTGCCCTTCACTTTAGCTTCCAATGCGAAATTCAATACCCTGAGAAGCGGCGGCCTTCTTAATGAATGGGCTATTGCAGGTTCAATTTTCGGTAAGCAACCGGAGAAAACTTCTGAAAACCCTTCCCTACTGTCTTCACAGATAAAACCGGACCTGGGCAGTATGCAGCTGGTTGAAATTACAGATTTCAATAAAGAAAAAGCACAGAGCAGAACAGCCGATGATCAAAATTTATCAACATTAAAAGATGGAGTTTATTTATTGAAAGTATCAGAAAACAATGAAAATAAAATAATTCCATACATCAAAAACACACCTCAGGAAGTTACCGAAAACGAAATTGTACAATCTGTGAATGCATCCCTTTTGCAATTAAAAGTAGATCAGGAGGAACTTACTGCTGTACATATTTTTGATGAAAATAAAACCCTGATCAAAAGTATTTCCAAAAAACAGTATCGGGAAACCGGAGGAATCAATATTCAGAATCTTGAAAGCAAAAACTATACGTTTGAAGTTGTTACTCCATACTATAACCTTCAGTTCAGTAAATCGGTGGGAGGAACAATATCATCGGAAAACAGTACTAATATTTATACTCAGAGACAACAAATTGTAGCTGCATCCACCAATGATATTAAAAATATTACTATTTACAGTATATCTGGCTCTCTGATCGTTCAGCAGAACGTTAATAAACCAGTGTTTGAATCCAGAAACTTAGAATCAGGAGTATATCTTGTACAAGTCACTCTTTCTAATGAAAGAATCATCAGTAAAAAAGTAAAACTATAAATCAATCACTCCTCTATATCTTTATTTCAAGTTAATTTTTGGCACTTCAGATGAAGTGCCTTTTTTAAATATTATAAATGGAGCATATCCTTAAAACTTAAATCCGACACTAAAATATATTCTTGAAAAATCAAGTTGACTGTTTCTGGAAATATTCATGCTGATAGGACCGATAAGCGATTCGTAGCCCAGGTTCAATCCGTACCCAAACATATCAAAACTGTCATTAAAAGGAGAAAACTCTTCACTCACCTTTCCATAGCTGAATGAAGGAGTAAGATAGAGTTTTTTCATAATTCTGTACTGAAATGACACAGCAGCCTTAGCCACAGAAGTCATCGGAAGTTCTTTTTGACGAAGCCCGTTGAATTCGGGGCTTAGCAGATCATAATTATATTCACTCCCACCCAGGTTATACTTTTGATTCAAAAACAAATACGGAACCTTATCTTCTTTCTTGGAACCGAAACTCGTTCCTAGAAACACATTCGCTTTTACTGTCAGTCTTCTTGTGATGGGGTAGAAAAAGTTCTCATTCAGTGTAAATGAAACGAGATTTTTAGGTTCAAAATAGTAAGACTCTTTCGGATTAAGAATCAGATAAAGGAGAGGCTGTACTGTATTCAGATCATAAAGTTCATACTGATCTCCATAGTAAAATCTTGTGCTCACCTGAAGATGATTCCCCCTGGTTGTAAAATACCTTTTATTAAGATTATTCTGTTCAAATTTCAGGAAAGTATTGAAATTGCTGTGATTATAGAGCTTTTTGCTATAATTATCTACTTTTGACTGATCTACTTTATCCAGTAAGCTGTACATTCTTTCCGTACTGAATTCCGTTCCCAGAGACAGGTAAGAATTGGGATTGATATTATAATTCAGTGCAATTTTTCCGGTTATGTTACGGTACATATGGTTCGGAAAACGGTCGCCGCCATCTTCACTTATATCATATAACCTGAAGTTCAGGTCATTACTTTTAAGATGAACCATTTTAGCTTCCAGATCCAGCCATAAACGTTCACCACTGTCTAAAAACTGCTGGTAAGCAACTTTAGCTTTAAAACGTTCGGAAATATCTACTGTTGCCAGAAACCTGGATCTGTTCAGGAGAATATTTCTGTACGTATAATTGACAATAATTCCGACGGACTGTTCCGTATCATAGTGCAACGCCAGTTTAAATGCTCCCTTTTTTGCTCTTTTCACAAAAACATTCATCACAAGACCGTCGTCTACATTCGTGTAGGTATAATACACCTTTACATACTGCCGCATTCCGAAGACCCTGTCTATAGCCTCATTAATGGTTTTTACATCGTAATACTTCCCTTCCGTAAGCCCCATCTGCTTTTTCAGCACTTCAATTTCTGCAGCATCTGTAATGGGTGTTCCGTCTTCTTCGTTAAAAGTAAATTTTGTTGTAGGCAGTTTCACTTCTTCAATCATTGTATGCTCATACCTAATTCCGGCTTTGCGCTGAGCTTCTGCCAGGGCGACAAACTCAGGAAGATGCTTTCTCGCCTCCATCTCTCCTATTTTTATGATCCTTCTGAATTTGGCAAAATCTTTCGTTGTAATTTCTCCCAGTGGATCTACAAAGTCGACCAGAATATTTGATAATTCTTTCTGATGTTTAAAATCTTCTACAGAGCGGATGGCATGAGTCTGATAGATCATCTTCATCGGATTTTCAATCTCTTTTTTCGTAAAAAGTCTGAATCCGGTGTAGCCTCCGATCACAAAACCGGCACCCATCTCACGAACTTCATTGGCCGGATAATTACGATCCAGACCGCCATCAACCAAAAGCTTTCCATCAATATAAACAGGAGCAAAAGCGGCAGGAATAGCCAGCGTAGAGCGAATAGCCAGTGGTAATGATCCTTCTTTCTGCATTACCAGACCGCCATTTTCAATATCGGAAGATGTAAGCTGCACAGGAATTCTCAGTTTACTGAAATCGTTGATATGCTTTGCGTTGAAAGTAAGCGTATTAAGAACTTCTCCCATGTACTGCCCTTCAATATAAGAGCTTGGAAGAGTCGGAAACCCTCTAACTACAGGAAATTCAAGGATATACTTGTCATATTCATCTTTTTCACTGATATTGACTTTGTTATAAGGAATTTTATTACTCAGAATTCTGTTCCAGTCCATTTTATAAATGGTATGCTTCATCTGGTCAGCATTATACCCCATCGCATATAATCCGCCAAGAATTCCTCCCATACTGGTTCCTGTAATGTAGTCTACTTTAATTCCCAATGAATCGATCATTTTCAAAATCCCGATATGGGCAAATCCTTTCGCACCGCCGCCACTGAGCGCAAGGCCAAACTTAGTATCTTTGGTTACATTCTGAAGCACAATATTCAGGGAATCATTCTTTTGCTGAGATTTGATAATGAGAGAAAAAGCAATGGCTAAAAATATCAGGATCTTTTTCATTGGTGCTGCTTAATGTATCTGATTTAAACTTTATAAGTTTTTAATAAGTAGTAAAGATACACAAAAAGTTACCTGCTTTATCACAACATTTCGTGAAGTAAACGATTCTAAGCCAGCTTATTTATTAAGAATAAACAGAGAGAAAAAATATACTAAGACTAAAATTTTTAATATGTTTTTATCGTTTCCACGAAATTGATATCCGGATTCAGGATTTCAAGAATAAGACTTTTAACTGATTTCATGGCATCATCAATATTTCCTTTATCAAACTGCAGGGCAACCATTCCCTTTTTAGCATCTGCAAAACTCCAGATTCCGGTTTCAATCGGGAAACCCCAAAACTCAGGAAGGTGCTGTACCACGTAATGATAAATACAAAGCTGAAGGGCCTGCTTCCTGTCGCTGTTATGGAAATATTCATCTACGTTATCCTGATCTATCTTTACAGTAAGATTTTTAGTCCTGGCGGTTTTATAATCAATAATTCTCAGAGTACCGTTCAGTTTATCAATCCGGTCAATGAATCCAAAAAAAGAAATTTTATCATTTCCATCAAGAGGAAAATCGATGTTTTCAAACCTTCTTTCGATATCAATAATCTCCAGTTTATTACCTTGCTTTATGAGTTCAAGATCATGATTCAGCACATTTTCAATGACCTTTTTAGCAATGGCCTTATGGATATAATTCATCCCTTTTTCATAAAATTCCGGCTGGTGTTTCAGTTTTTCAATAGCAATATTTATATATTCATCTACTGCTTTAACTGAATTCTTTAAATCACTTTCTTTTAAAACCTTACCCTTTAACACCTCATACACTTCTTGAAGTGAATAATGAACCAGATTTCCGTAATTTTTTATCGATAGTTCTTCTTCAATTTCATCCGTTTCCGAAGTATTTAAAATCTTGGAAAGGTAGAAATCAATCGGATTGTAAAGATAACTCGTCAGGTGGGAAGCAGATACTTTTTCCTTCCATTTTTGAAGACGTTCCTGTACAATTTGTGTCTTGGAAATTTCTATCGGTTTGGTGGCAATAGGTTCAGAGGAATTTTCAATAATGAGATGTTCGATCTCATGAGAACTTTCCATTTCGATCTGTGTAATGAAACGGCTCTTCTCTCCGGTATTGACTCCGGAACTTAAAGCATTGTATAGTAAATGTACATTCTTCGCATCCTGAATCAGTCTGTAAAAGTGATAGGCATAAATGCTGTCATTTTCAAGAAAAGTATGAAGATCGAAGAACCTTCGGATATCAAAAGGAATATAGGTATTCTGGGAATTTCCAAGAGGAAGTTTCCCTTCGTTCACAGAAAGCAGAATAACGTTTTCAAAGTTCAGGAGACGCGTTTCCAGTAATCCCATGATCTGAAGTCCTCTCAGAGGTTCTCCCTGAAAATCGATACTTTCAGAATTGATATGCTGGTTGATCAGGATTTCCAGCGTTTCCATTTTGATCTCAATATTGTAGGGAGTCAGCTGGTTTTTGATGATTCTGAATGCATTTTCAAAGTGAGAGACATTCTCATACTGAATATCATCTATTTCGAGCCATTTTACCTGCTGGCAGAACTCAATAAGCATATCCAGGTAGCCGTTGGTTCCAGTTGCTTTTTGAAGAAGACCATAATAAGACAGTCCGCTCAGCAGTTCATGTAAAAGTTTTCTGGAAATATAAACGATATTCCGCTCTTCTACTTTAGCTTTAAACTCATTGATAATCTGTTCATCTTCTAGAGATTTCGGCAGTTCTTCCAAAATAGGAAAGACATCTCTGTAATAATAAGACAGTTTGTTTTTTTCCAATTGCTTCTGCAGGTAGAAAAGACGTTTCACTGCATTGGAGAAAGACAAATTTTTCAACGGAAATCCCATTGTAATATTCAAATTATCAACACCATGCATCACATCAAGACTGGCTGGAAGAAGGTTTTCATCCAGGAGTACAACTGCCGTATTGGAGTAGGTTTTATTATTGATCTCTTTAAAGATCTCAGGCAGTACTTTGGTCTGGGTTACATTCCCGGACACTTCGTATACCTTAATTTTTTTAGGTTGATTAAAATCGTCTTCTATCCATTGAAAAGCTCTGTTATCATCAAATTCTTTCCATGTTTTATGATTTCTAAGGAATTTTCCGGCTTCCTGTCTTTCATCATTAAAATAATAACGGTCTGCCTGAAAGAAACACTGCGCTTTATTCCACTGTAAAAGGCTTCTTACAAGCTTTTCTTCTACCGGAGTAAAGGCATTGAAGCCACAAAAAACAAATTCTTCTTTGGTATTTTTCGCAAAATCAGCAATTCTGGCTTTAGCCGCCTCATGAATCATTCCGGAAGTAGCCCAGTTTCTCTCCTGCAGTCTCTCCTTTAAAACCGGGAGAAAAACATTCATATTCTGCCAGAAATTAAGAAACTTCTTTCTTGGAACATCGTCATCCTCACCAAGGTCCTGAGCCCATTCTTTGATTCTTTCTTCATCAAACATATACTGCAGAACTGCCTGGTCGCTATCTGAGAATTTCAGGATATCATCCCAATCCTTCTGTAAGGTGGGAAACCATTTCAGAAAATCGGAAAAATCATCTCTGGGAATAAGATTCAGGCTTCTGTAAACATCAAACGAGAAAAGCCATAACGGAATCCCCTGAATCGTCTGATGATCTGCTATTTTATTAATAAGCTCCTCAATCGTAAAAAAATTGGGGAGAAACCCCGAATAGTTATTTTCCTCCAGGATCTGTCTGATAAACACAATGGGACGTTTTCCGGGCAGAATGATATTAAACGCAGAAAGGTCAGTGTTTTGTGCCAGCAGTTCGTGGATGATCTTATTGAGGAATTTCAAAGGGTTTTATAGCTTTTTAAGTTATCTAGTTGTTCAGAAATCAACTGATTATATTCGGTTTGTTTTTCTTTATCAATTCCATGACGGGTTTCGCCGTCATAGGACATCTGGAAGTTTTTATAATCAATAGCGATTCCGTCATAAATGGCTTTGAAATATTTATTATAATCTCCAGAATTTTTAATTTTTTCAGCAACAGCCTTTCTGAATTTTCTCACGAATAATTCTGCAATATCAAAATGCTTCTGCTCATGAAGGAGAATATAATCATTCATTCTTTTGGCATCTTTCCATGATTTATCCTCATGAAAAAGGGTTTTGATGGTAATCGTAACCGGAGCCTTCGGATCAGAAGATTTTTCAGCATAAAATTCCCAGCCACAATGGGTATATGCTGCTACATCAGGATTCTTTTTTTTGTTAACCGGACTTTTAAAGTTATCCCAGGTTAGCTTTTTGCCTTCCTCCCAGAAAATTTTCTGCCCGTACACCACCTGCGCTGCCAGTAAACACAATACGAAAGTCAACTTCATTATTTTACTACAATGGTTTTTGTAATCCAGCTGTTTCCTCCATTCCAGAATTTAAAAGTATAGGTTCCTTTGCTTTGCGGGCTGAAATTAATCTGATTTGCTCCCACATATTTCCCTTGTGTACAAGGGCCGTTGGTAATATATTTATAGGAAGTAACTGTTCTTTCCAGGTTATTATTGTAAACATAATCATATCCGTAAAAGCCTTCACAGTGAGACGGATAGGTGGAATACGTTTTTATGCTCTGTATCGCGTAAACGTCCATGGTATCATTAACAATTTTTACGCTGTCTATCTTGATTTTATCAATAGATTCGATGGTATGGTAATCATCATCATTACACGAAACCAGAAGCACGCCCAACAGGAATACTGAAGATCCAATATTTAAAAGTTTTTTCATAACCTTTACTTTTCTGATTATTAACAAATATTAGCAAAAATTATTCCTTATTTACATAAAAATCAGGAATTAAAATTACCTTTTGATACATAAACTACTTTCTTGGTATCAAAAAATTCTTCATCAAAATAGTGTTTAAGATTGAATATCTCACATTTAATTCCGGCAAGTTCTTCAGCAAGATCACCGCCTTTTAAATATAAAATTCCGTTATGTTTAGGATTAAACTGTTCTTTTTCAAATTTCCCTTTCAGCCATCTTAAAAATTCCGGCATCTGGGTTACTGCTCTGCTGACTACAAAGTGGAATTTTTCTTTCAGCTTCTCTGCTCTTCCATGAATAGCGGTAACATTGGTTAATCCAACTCCGTCTGCCACAGCCTGTACTACACTGATTTTCTTTCCAATAGAATCAATCAGGGTAAATTCTACTTCAGGAAAAAGGATCGCCAGAGGAATCCCTGGAAAACCACCTCCGGTTCCGATATCCAAAACTTTGGTTCCCGGTGCAAATTCCATCACTTTTGCAATTCCCAACGAGTGCAGAATGTGCTTTTCATACAGTGATTCCATATCTTTTCTGGAAATTACATTGATCTTTTCATTCCATTCATTGTACAGATTTTCCAATTTGGAGAACTGTTCTTTCTGTTTTTCAGTAAGATCCGGGAAATATTTTAATAGTAACGATGCAGACATGTGAATTATTATAAACCGCAAAAATAAGTTTTATTTCTCTTGTATTCAAATCAACTTTTCCTGGTCCTGATGTAAATTCTTGTTTCCAGCACAATCCATCACTTTGCAATTCCCGGTATAACAGGGACACTCAGGTTTCCTGACGGGCTCACGCTCTGTACGGCGAAAATATAATTGTCTTTAGAAAGCGGAATCTTCATAGAAAGTCCTGTGGTGAATATCTTTTTCTGCCACACCGCACTGTCTGTCTCCCTTGCCAGCACATAATACCCTGCTGGTATTCCGAATTTTGGCTTTTCCCAATGTAAAGTAGTGGAATTTGTCAGCTCCTTTACATCCATGTCAACTTTCTCCGGTTTTGAAGGAGATTTTGCAAGATTGGCAAGAACAGCAATATTGGCTGCTACATTCTTTTTCAGATATTTAAAATCGATAAATTCAGGAAGATCACCGTACTGCTTATTGTTTTCAACCCTAATATCCTGATGCTGATGGTCGTAATTTTCATAATACTCGGTCAGTCTTACAGAAGGAAATCCATTATTCACAAAACTGGTGTGATCTCCTCCGCGCAGAAATCTGTCATTTCTGTAGATCAGTTTGATCTCCAGCCCTTTCACATATTCTTCCGTAACTTCTTTGATATAGCGGGCCAGCTGTCTGGATTCACTATCGTTTTCAAAACCAAGATTTCTGATCGTCATCGCTTTTTTATCCAGATCTTTATAAGGCAGGCCTTCACTGAATACACGAAGAATACGGGTATTGATCTCTCCTGTTTCTCCTGCTTTGGGATTACCGATCATATCATTATTCAAAACAGCTTCCAGTTGCCCATTTTCTCTTTTAATTTTCTCAGCTAATTGCTTTGAACCTAACAAAGATTGTTCTTCTCCCGAAAAAGCCACAAAAATGATAGATGCCGGAAATGAAGATTTGCTCAGTATTCTTGCAGATTCTATCACAGCACTTACTCCGCTGCCGTCATCATTGGCACCAGGCGCTTTGGAAGTTCTGTTCATCACATCAGTAACTCTTGAATCAAGATGCCCTCCGATCAGGAAAATTCTCTTATCATTCGGATCTGTTCCTTTCAGAAAGGCAACAGCATTTCCAAGGTTTACTATTTTATCAATTCGCTTTCCATCCGGCTGAATATCTTCCTGCTGTAGATACACCTCCATTCTTCCATCTGAATTTTTAGCATAATCATTGAATTTCCTGATCACCCAGTTCCTTGCCGCACCTATTCCACGCTTTGGGTCATCTGTTGAACTTAAGGTATGCCGGGTTTCAAAGCTTACCAACTTCCCGATATATGATTTTAATGAATCTTCATTCACCTGCGAGACATATTTTTTCACTTCATCATCTTTTGAATGTTTTTGAGAGAAAAAAGAACATGAAATGAGCAATAAAAAAACAGAATATTTCATAGAAGCGGTCTTAGATTGTTTAAAGATACAAAACCTACACTGCAAAATTATTCCCTGCAATAATTTATTTTGAATTACGATTTTTTGGCTAAAATAAGATTGAAATCAATCTCTTACTTCAAAATAGAATATTTTTATAACCCAGAAGACAATTTGACAAAAACCTGATAAAAATCTTTAAAAGACCCCTATTTTTATTACCTCCACACCACGTTTTTATTATATATTTGTTAAAATTCAAAAAAATACAATGGATAAACTTTCAGATAGAGTAAAAAGATTAGGATACTCACAGACATTTGTTATGTCAAACAAAGCCAGAGAAATGAAAGCCAACGGAATAGATGTGATCAGTTTAACTCTTGGCGAACCGGATTTCGATGTTCCGGACAATATCAAACAGGCAGCATTCGATGCCATCAATCAAAATTACAGCCACTATTCTCCGGTTCCGGGATTTCTGGAATTGCGCGAGGCTATTGCTTATAAATTAAAAAGGGATAATAATCTGGAATACAAACCTTCCCAGATCTGTGTTTCCAACGGAGCCAAACAGGCTATCATCAATGTTCTGGCAGCTATTATCAATGATGGCGATGAAGTTCTTCTTCCAGCACCTTACTGGGTAAGTTATGATGAAATGGTAAAAATGATGGGTGGAACTTCCGTAATACTTCCTACCTCGTATGTTACCGATTTCAAAGTGACTGCCGAACAGCTTGAAGAAGCTATTACAGAGAAAACCAAAGCGGTACTTTTCAGCTCGCCATGTAATCCGTCAGGAGGATACTACACTTATGATGAATTAAAATCCATCGCCAAAGTAATTGCCAAATACCCTCAGATAACGATCATTTCTGATGAGATTTATGAATACATCAATTACGAAACGAATACCACTTCGATTGCCCAGTTTCCTGAAGTCTATGAACAGACAGCCGTAATCAACGGAATGTCAAAGGCTTTCGCTATGACAGGATGGAGAATCGGGTATTCAGCATGTCCTGAATGGCTGGCAAAAGCTTGTGAAAAAGTACAGGGACAGATGACCAGCGGGGCCAATACGGTAGCACAGAGAGCGTCTATCGTTGCTCTGAAAGCAGATCCTTCCGAATACAGATACATGATTGATGCCTTCAAAAAAAGAAGAGATCTTGTCTATGAACTGATCAAAGAAATCCCGGGATTCAAAGTAGTGCTTCCAAAGGCAGCCTTCTATTTCTTCCCTGATATTTCGTACTATATCGGAAAAACCCTAGATGGAACAGAAATTAAAAATTCTGACGACTTTGCCATGTTCCTTCTGGAAAATGCTCATGTTGGATGTGTAGGCGGGTTCTCTTTCGGAAGTCCGGAATGTATCAGATTCTCTTATGCCGCTTCTGAAGAAGATTTAAGAGAAGCTATGAAACGAATTAAAGACTTGTTGGAGAAATTCAATTAACAAAAAACTAATAACCCCAAATAAAACGACAGCAATGAATCTGTTAAAAAAACTAACCATCGCTACAAGTATTGCCGCTGCAAGTTTTGCCGGATATGCTTTTGGCCAGGATTTCCAGTGGAAAGAAGCTACCTCGAACGGCTACAAGTACAGGTACGTAACCAATGACCCTACTTCTGCAAGGTATTACACTTTGAAAAACGGATTAACGGTTATTTTAAGTCCTACCAACAAGGATCCGAGAATCCAGACTTATATTGCCACAAAAGCAGGAAGTAAAACAGATCCTGCAGACCACACCGGTCTTGCCCATTATCTGGAGCATATGCTTTTCAAAGGAACGAATCAGTTCGGATCTAAAGACTGGGCAAAAGAAAAGCCTCTTTTAGACCAGATTGATGCTCTTTACGAAAAGTACAATCAGAATAAGGACGAAGCCAAAAGAAAAGAAATCTACAAAGAAATTGACAGGGTTTCCGGAGAGGCTGCAAAATTTGCAATCGCCAATGAATATGATAAAATGATGGCTGGTATGGGAGCTGACGGAACCAACGCCTTCACTTCTTTTGAACAAACGGTGTACACGGAAGATGTACCTGCGAATGTTCTTGACAAATTCCTTGCAGTACAGGCAGAAAGATTCAGGGAACCGGTTCTGAGACTTTTCCACACAGAGCTCGAGGCCGTATACGAAGAAAAAAACAGATCTCTTGATGATGACGGAGATAAAGTTTTTGATACGATGTTTGCCAACCTTTTCCCTAACAACAATTACGGAAAGCAAACCACCATCGGAACCATTGAACACCTGAAAAACCCTTCCCTGCATGCGATCAGAGAATATTATAACAATTATTATGTTCCTAATAACATGGGAATCATCATGTCCGGAGATTTTAATCCGGATGAAGTGATTGCAAAAATTGATAAGGCTTTCTCTTATATGAAGCCTAAGGCGATCCCTGAATATAAGGTAGGACAGGAAAAACCGATCACTACTCCGGTTGTAAAAGAAGTGGTAGGACCGAATCCTGAAAACGTAATGCTTGGTTTCAGATTTCCTGGAGCTTCTACCAAAGATGCCAGAATGCTGAATCTTGTTGGAAACATGCTTACTAATGGACAAGCAGGATTGATCGATCTTGATCTGGTAAAAAAACAGAAATTACTGGGTGCATATGCTGGTTCTTATGCATTGAAGGATTACTCCGTTCTGCTTTTACAGGGTAAACCCACTGAAGGGCAATCTCTGGATGAAGTAAAAAATCTTCTTCTTCAGGAAATTGATAAACTGAGAAAGGGCGAGTTTTCGGACGACCTGATTCAGTCTATCGTTAACAATGAGAAGAAAGGGATCATTCAGAAAGATGAAAAATACTCAACCAGAGCAAGCATTCTGATGGATGAATTCACTTCGGACATTGACCACAAAACATCGCTGGAATATGTGGACGAAATTTCAAAACTGACGAAAAAAGATATCATGGATTTCGTATCCAAGTATCTTCAGAACAATAACTACGTTGCAGTTTACAAAAGAAAAGGCGAAGACAAGAGCATTGTAAAAGTTGACAAACCAACGATTACTCCGGTTTCCGTTAACAGAGAAGACCAGTCTCCTTTCCTTAAAAAAATCGACGAGATGCCTGAAAACCCTATCGCTCCGGTATGGTTGAATTATGACAAAGACATTGCTAAAAACAAATTAGCTGATGTGGATGTACTTTCTGTAAAAAATACAGACAATGCTTTATTCAGAATGTATTACCACTTTGATTCAGGAAAATGGAACAATAAAATTCTTCCATTGGCAGCAGAATATCTTCAGTACCTGGGAACGAAAGACAAATCTTCGGAGATCATCAGTAAGGAATTCTATAAACTTGCCTCAAGCTTCAATGTAAGTGCAGGAAACGAAGAAACTTACGTATCACTGGAAGGTCTGAATGAAAACTTTGATAAAACCATTTCTTTATTTGAAGATTTAATCAAAAACTGTCAGGCAGATCAGGCAGCTCTTGATGCTTACAAAGTTAGGCTGAAGAAAGCCAGAGCGAACGCAAAACAGAATAAAGGAGTAATTATGGCCGGATTGAGAAGTTATGCCCAATACGGTCCTCAAAACCCTTTCAACAATGTACTGAGCGATGCTGAGCTTGATGCATTGAAAGCAGAAGACTTAATTAATGTTCTTCATGATCTGTTCAATTTCAAACACAAAGTACTGTATTACGGACCCAAATCAGGAAATGAAGTGGTAGCAGCTTTGAAACCTGTCCACAAACTTCCTGCAACCCTGAAAGATCTGCCTAAGTCTAAAACTTTTGCACAGATCCCGACAGACAAGAACAAAGTATTGTTTGCCCATTATGACATGGTGCAGGCTGAAATCTTCTGGGTAAGAAATTCTGACCAATACAATCCATCTGCTACTCCAACGGTAAGTTTATTCAATAACTATTTCGGAGGAGGAATGGGATCTATTGTTTTCCAGACCATCAGAGAATCTAAGGCGCTTGCCTACTCCACTTATTCTTACTTTGCCCTTCCAAGCAAGAAAACAGACAAAGATATGATCATGGCCTATGTAGGAACACAGGCAGACAAATTCAATGAGTCTACAACAGCCATGAATGAGCTCCTGACTACCCTTCCGAAATCTGAGCAGTTATTCGAAACAGCGAAAAGCGGATTGAAAAAATCTATTGCCTCTGAAAGAATCACACAGGACGGAATCATCTTCTCTTATCTGAAATCTCAAAAGCTTGGAAACAACTTTGATATGAGAAAGAATGTTTATGAGCAGGCTCCAAAACTGTCTTTCACAGATATCAATTCTTTCCACGATAAAGAGATGAAAAATAAAAACTACACCTACTGCCTTGTCGCTTCTCAGGACAAAGTGAATGAGGCCGATATGCAGAAATTAGGCGAAGTAAAAAAACTTAATTTAACTGAAATATTTGGTTATTAAAATAAACAAAAAGCCCTGTTAAACAGGGCTTTTTTATTTAACAACACGTCAAAAACAATTATAGATTTTATTTATCAACTTTAGTTTGTTCGATAGATGAATCTTTTATATATTTGCATAAGAAATTTAAATATAAAAACAGAAAAATTATGTCTTTAGTAGGAAAAAAATTCCCAAACTTAACAATTGACGCAATGTCTGAGATGGGTGACGATTTAAGAATCAACATCCTTGATGAAGCAGTAAACAACCAGCAAAAAGTTCTTTTATTCTGGTACCCTAAAGATTTCACTTTCGTATGTCCTACTGAGCTTCACGCTTTTCAGGAGGCTTTAGGTGAGTTCGAAAAAAGAAACACTAAAGTAATCGGTGCATCTTGTGATACCAACGAAGTACACTTCGCTTGGTTGAACACACCAAAAGATAACGGAGGAATTGAAGGAGTAACTTACCCGCTTTTAGCTGATACTCACAGACAATTGGCTAACACATTAGGAATTGTTGATCAGGATTTTGAATATGATGAAGATGGAAACGAAGTTTTCACAGGTTCTAACGTAACTTACAGAGCAACTTACCTTATCGACGAAACCGGAAAAATTTTCCACGAAGCGGTAAACGATATGCCTTTGGGAAGAAACGTAAAAGAATTCTTAAGATTAATCGACGCTTACACTCACGTACAGAAACATGGTGAAGTATGCCCTGCAAACTGGGAAGAAGGAAAAGAAGCAATGAAAGCTGACAGAAATTCTACTGCAGAATACTTAGCAAAAAATTAATATCTTAATTTAAATATAACAATGTAACAATCTAACAGTATAACAATTTGAAAAGTCATTTCTTGAATTGTTAGATTGGTCAATTTTTTAGATTGTTACATTGTTTATTTTTAAAAAAAATAAACTTATGTACACAGAATTAACCGAAGATACATTACAGAATATAGTTAACGAAAACGAAAAAGTAGTGGTTCAATATGGCGCAACATGGTGCGGAAACTGCAGAATCATGAAGCCGAAATTCAAAAAATTAGCATCTGAAAATGATTCTATTCCATTTTTATATGTAGATGCAGAAAAGCTTCCTGAAAGCAGAAAATTAGCAAAAGTAGACAACTTACCTACTTTCGCCATCTTTAAAAACGGAGAACTGGTGAACCAGGTTCAATCTAACCAGGCAGAAAGTTTAATTAACCTTTTTAATGAATTAGCATAATGAAATTACCCGTAATCAGACAGTTTTATCAGAATCAGACTCCTGAAAACCTTGAAAAAACATTAGAAGTACTGGAAAGTTTCTGCGAGTTCAGAGGAACAAGTGAAGAAGATCTGAATGTTGCAGGAGAATTGATTACCAACATCTGCGGAGCGCTGGAAGTTCACTCCAATGTACAAAACGGAATGAGCGAGAAAGATGCTTTAAACTCGTTTGCTCAGAAGGTTTTAGGATCAATTGACAAATAACTTCTTTCGATTATTTTTAATCTAAAGACTGTAAAAACACAAACTATACAATACCTGAGGTTCTCCTCATTACTATACTTTTTTCTATTCTTTAGAATCTTTTTTTCAACTGTAAAATGTACTTCAGAGGACTTTAACCGGTCACATGAGGCTGAAAGTTGCATCAATATTGTAAAGAATAACCAATTAAAATCCCGGTGATATTTTTCATCAGGATTTTTTGGGTTTTTAGTTTAAAACACAAATAGCACAAATATTTTTCACAAATTTCACCAATATTATAATTCATTTATATGCAAGCACCGGTGTCAATATGGAATCTGTGGATACTTATAAATTTCGGCTAAAGCCGATGGATAATGGATTTTTAAGTAAACAGGCTTCCTTCGTCTACGCTCTGGATTATAGCCCTTTCCTATTGATATTATTAAATTGTGTTTATTCGTGAAAACATTTGTGACATTTGTGTTTAATTTTTAAAAACCTCAAATAACACAAATAAATACACGCAAGCATCCGTGTCAATCCGTGTTAATCTGTGGAATCTGTGGGCAAAAATATATTTAAATATTATTATAAGTTTTCGGCTAAAGCCAATGGATAATGGATTTTTAAGTAAGCGGGCTTCCTTCGTCTACGCTCTGGATTATAGCCCTTTCCTATTGATCTTATTAAATTGTGTTTATTCGTGAAAACATCTGTGAACTTTCTGTTTAATCTTTAAAAACCACAAATAACACAAATATTCCTTCACAAATAGCACAAATAAATTATACACAATCATCCGTGTTATTCGTGAAAACATTTGTGAACTTTGTGTTTAAATTTTGTGTTTAAATAAAAAAGAAATCCCGATGAAAAATCACCGGGACTATATTTTTAAAGCTAAGACAACTTATCAATTAGTTTCTTCTGCTCATCAGAATACTCAGAATATACCAGAATAAAAGCATAATCGAAGCAAAAAGCTGTAATGCTGCTCCTACGTATTGGTTAGTTCCAAATGAATCTTTTAATTTGCTTGTCTGATATAGAATAGTAGCTGAAGCTAAAATTACCATTCCTACCGAGAACCACAGTCCAAGGTTAAAACCAAAGATCATCCCTCCTACAATCAGTCCGATGGAAATAAATCCACCAATTACAATGATATTTCTTAAGAAAGAAAAATCTCTTTTAGAAGTGAATGCCACCGCAGAAATACCTGCAAACATAGCAAGAGTTAACGTAGCAGCCTGGAAGATCACATTCGCTCCACCTTCAATATTAGTAGCAATAAAAAGCAGCGGCATGAAAATAATCGCTTCCAGCAGAATATAAAATCCTAATCCTAAATATTGGGTAGATTTGCTCTGTGAAAGTGACCATTTAGAAGCCAAAACAGAAGCCAGCCAGAAAACCCCGATAATCAATAGCCAGATATATCTCTGACCAAACATCATCGCAATCAATTCTACCGGAACCGTTTTTAATAATATCGTTTCCACTCCAATAAATGCAAGAATCGATAAAGCAACATGCAAATACGTCTTCTTGTAAAAATTCGCCTTCTCCACATCTGAAGAATGGGCGACTAAAACATCTGTCATCATAGTTAATATTTTTTTGTTAATCGAAAATAAATTCCATCTATTTCGCAGGTAAAACACCCAGAATCTTACCGTCATCTTCAAATACCGCTGTAATCGCTTCTTTGGAAGATTCTCCTGAGTATTTATATTTAATACTTGGATGACTGGTACCATCCATTGTTTTATAATATCCTGCTTTTAAAATTTCAAGCTTTTTATTGGGATCAATACCGTCTTTGACCTTCTTAAGAACATCATCCGTTACGATTTCTTTTACCTTCTCAGAGAGTAACCCGTCAATAGTCTTGCGGTCAGAAGCCTGTAAAGCTTCAACAAATTTCAGGAAATTATCATTATATAAACTGATCTTTTCCTTACTTATGGCAGCCTGCTGTTCTTTTTTGGGACTGTTTTCAACCTTTGCACCCATTACTTTCTGTGCAAAAATCAACTGTGCGCCCACAAGAGCCAGTCCCAGCAATAATTTTTTCATAGTATTCATTTTTGTTCTGGTGAAATAAGTGATGGAAGATACGAAAATCAGACCAGTTCTAAAAATTTCATTGTATCTACATTATCAGCATAGGTATCAAGTCCCGGATTTTGTGCTTCACCAAACGGAATCGCATTCATTCCCAACTCTTCTTTTGCCACAACGCACTGAATATTTTCTTCATTTTCCGCAATAAAACGTTTCACATCATCCAGCGATTCATATCTGCTGAAATTAATTACAGAAAGCGGACTGAACAGCTTATCATCCTCTTTCAGCATCACAAAATTATTATCCCAGAATTTATCCTGATTTAAAAGATAAACCGCTCTGTTATAATCATAATTGTTGGCATATTTGTTATGATTGATAATATCCTGGAATCCTAAGAAGTTCTCAAACAGCCTGTCAATCACAAAATCCTGCGGAATAAAAATTCTCGTTACATTTCTGCACCCCAATCCGAAATACTGGAAAATATCTTTTGCTAAAAACTGCAGTTCTTCATCCGTTTCATCTCCCTTCAACACCGCCACAGAAGTTCTGTTCTTACGGATAATATTTAAGTGATTTTTAAAATAATATTCCAGATATCTCGCTGTATTATTACTTCCTGTTGCAATAACGGCATCAAAATTTTCTAATTTTTCAACAAACTCAAAAGCTACATTTTCATTGGAAAACTCATTCCATTTCTTCAATAAAAACGGAATCATATACTTATCTTTTGAAGACAGCTTAATGACAGGAATATGGTTGGCCAGAATTACAGAAATTACATCATGAAACCCTACTAAAGGAATATTTCCTGCTAAAATAAGTCCAACTCTTTTTGAAATTTTAGAGATTGAATAATTTCCAAGCCAGTTTTTGATGTTTTCTTCAGTCAGAAGATCTGTCCATTGCTGTAAAGCAAATTTCTGATTATCAATAGTAAACCACGGATTCTCTATTTCTGACCTTTTCAACAATAATTCAATATCAGAATCATCTTCATTGTGATCTTCTGGTTTCTTCGCTAAAAACGCTTTTATATAATCACTTAATTTAATAAGTCCTAAAACTTGATTTTCGGTATTCATAATTACTGTAAAATTGGGTAAAATTTTGTAATTTTGTGCAAATTTAAAAAAAATTAGCGATGGCTATTAAAATAACTGATGAATGCATTAACTGTGGGGCTTGTGAACCTGAATGCCCAAACAATGCAATATATGAAGGAGCTGTAGATTGGAAAGCTTCTGACGGTACGGCTCTTCAAGGTACAATTACTCTGCCGTCCGGACTTACTGTAGATGCTAATGCACCACAGGAACCTGTAAGTGATGATGTCTATTTCATTGTAACAGATAAATGTACAGAATGTAAAGGATTCCACGAAGAACCTCAGTGTGCAGCTGTATGTCCGGTAGACTGCTGTGTGCCAGACGAAGATCATGTAGAATCTGAAGAAGCTCTTCTTAATAAAAAAGCATTCTTACACGGCGAATAAAAAATTCCGTCTCATTTCCGTGAGGCGGTTTTTTTGACCCAAAATCCAATAAATCAAAATAAAGCTGAAGGATATTGAAATCCCAAAGCACCCAAAAAATAAAAATATGAACAAAAAGCACAACTTCAGCGCAGGACCATGTATTTTACCACAGGAGGTATTTGAAAAATCAGCACAGGCTATCCTTGACTTTAACGGCATCGGATTGTCTCTTCTTGAAATTTCTCACAGAAGCAAGGATTTCGTTGCGGTAATGGACGAAGCGCGTGCCATTGTAAAAAGATTGATGAATCTTGGTGATGATTATGAGGTACTTTATTTAGGAGGCGGAGCTAGCCTGCAGTTTGCAATGGTTCCTTACAACCTGATGAAAGTAGGTGGAAAAGCCGCTTACCTGGATACAGGAACATGGGCAGCAGGAGCCATCAAAGAAGCTAAAAAAGTAGGAACGGTAGATGTGGTAGGTTCTTCAAAAGAAGAAAATTATTCTTTTATTCCTAAAGATTATACGGTAGGTGCAGAATACGATTATTTTCACTGTACTTCCAACAATACCATCTACGGAACTCAAATGAAATCTTTCCCTGAAGTGGATACGCTGATGGTATGTGATATGAGTTCTGATATTTTCTCAAGACAGCTGGATTTTTCAAAATTTGACCTGATCTATGCCGGTGCTCAAAAGAATATGGGACCTGCAGGCGTTACTTTAGTGGTTATTAAAAAAGAAATTCTTGGTAAAACAGGAAGAGAAAATATGTTCTCTATTCTGGATTATTCCCAGCACATTGCTAAGGAATCCATGTACAATACGCCACCGGTATTTCCTGTATATGCCTCTTTGCTTACCCTTCAGTATCTTGAAAGAAACGGAGGAATCGCTGCTACAGAACAAAGAAATGAAGCTAAAGCTAAGCTTTTATATGATGAAATCGACAGCAACCCGTTATTTGAAACTTTCTGCGTAAAAGAAGACCGTTCGCTAATGAATGTTTCTTTCAAAATTACAGATGAAAGCAAGAAAGAAGAATTTGACAATGCATGGAAAGCAGCAGGGATCAGCGGCTTAAACGGACACAGAAGTCTTGGCGGTTACAGAGCAAGTTTATACAACGCTCTGCCTATTGAAAGCGTACAGGTTTTGGTAGATGTAATGAAGTCTTTCAAATAAATTAAATAGTAAAAAATTCAAAGATTGAAAGAATTAAAGGCAGTTCATTAAAATTTATTAATTTGCGCCCCAGTTTTAAAATGTTGAAATGGCAATTCTTTCAATCTTTAAATCAAATAATTCATGAAAGTTTTAGCAAACGACGGAATTTCAAAAGCAGGAGAACACACTTTAAAAGAAGCCGGAATTGAAATTCTGGACAATAGAGTGGCTCAGGATCACGTTATTAATTTTATCAACGATAATAATGTGGATGTTCTTCTGGTAAGAAGTGCAACGAAAGTGAGACAGGATCTGATTGATGCGTGCCCCGGCCTTAAAATCATTGGAAGAGGCGGTATCGGAATGGATAATATTGATGTGGAATATGCCAGAAGTAAAGGCATTAAAGTAATCAACACCCCCACAGCATCCTCAAAATCAGTGGCAGAACTTGTTTTTGGCCACTTTATTTCACTGGCAAGATTCCTTCACGAATCCAACAGACTGATGCCTCTGGAAGGAGAAACTCATTTCAACGCCATGAAAAAGTCTTTCAGTAATGCGTATGAACTTTCAGGAAAAACATTAGGAGTAATCGGCTTTGGAAGTATTGGCCAGGAAGTTGTAAAAATAGGAATCGCTTTAGGAATGAAAGTAACTGTTCTGACCAGAAGCCCGAAAACAGAAGTTCTTACGCTGAACTTCTTCAACGGACAGTCTGTGAACTTTGAAATCACTTCCACCAATGATATGGATGCATTCCTTAAAGATGCAGACTTCATCAGTATCAATACGCCGAAAACGAATGAGTATATTATAGACACCCCTCAGTTTGAAAAAATGAAAGATGGAGTCTATATTGTAAATACTGCAAGAGGTGGTGTCATCAATGAAGTGGCACTTATCGATTTTATCGAGTCAGGAAAAGTAGCCGGAGCAGCACTGGATGTTTTTGAAAACGAACCCAATCCGGAACTGCCTTTACTGATGAATCCTGCATTATCACTTTCCCCTCATGTAGGAGGCAATACAGTGGATGCGCAAGAGAAAATCGGTATCGAACTTGCAGAACAAATTATTAAGCTACAAAAAGAAACTATAAGATAAATATGCCTGTTTTTAAACCTTTCCGTGGAATAAGACCTCATAGAGACTTTGAGAGTACTTTCCCTACCCATCCACTGGATAATTTCACCCAGGAAGAGATTGCGGAGAAAGCTCAAGTTGAAAATACTTACATCAATATGATTAAACCCTATGTTGTAAGTAAATCTAAAGATATTGACCGGAACCTGCGAAAGATCCGTTCTACATTTGAAGAACTTCTGGAAGAAAAGAAATTGGTCCAGGACAATTCGTCTTACTATCTTTATGAGCAGATCTATCCCAACAAACAGATGTTCAGAGGACTTCTGGGATTGGCAAGTATCGAAGATTTCTGGAATGGAAAAATCAAAAGACATGAAAGTACCATCCCGCAGAAAAAGGAGAAACTGGCTCACTACCTTGAAAAAGTAAATCTGCAGGCAGAACCTGTACTTCTTACCTACCCTGCCAATTCAAAAATTGAATTGCTGATGAATCATGAAGAAAAAAATGTTCCTATCTTCAACCATGTTGATTCAATGGGTATCAGACATAAAATCTGGAGAATAGATAACCGTCTGAAGCTACAGCAATTTAAAGAAGTGATTGATCAGATTGATTCGTTTTATATTGCCGACGGACACCACAGAATTGGTTCCACAGCAATCAATGCAAAATACCATAAGGAGAAAAACAAGAAACATAATGGTACAGAGCATTACAACTTTGTATACAGTTTCATTGTTTCCAACCAGTCGATAAAGATTCATGATTACAATAGAATCTTACATGACCTGAATGGTATTTCTCCGGCAGATTTCCTCAAAGAACTTGAGAAATATTTCCTGATTCACGAAAAAGGAGAAGCATCATACTATCCTTCTCAAAAATTCCATATTTCAATGTATATGGATGGGAAGTTCTATTCTCTTCACGTGAAGCATGATCTTCGTTCCAAAGAAATGTCTCTGGATAATCTGGATCACCATCTTTTAGATAAGTATATTTTCAAAAACATTCTGAAAATTGAAGATCCGGACAGCTCTGAGCTTATTTCTTATGTGAAAGGAACATCCAATATCAATGGAATCAATCTTTTAAAAGAAAAAGTAGACAAAGGTGAAGGTAAAGTTGGTTTTGGAATTTATCCTGTAAGTTTTAATGATATGATTAAAATTTCAGACCTGAAATTAAGCATGCCTCCAAAATGTACATTTATTGAGCCAAAATTAATTACAGCCTTGTTAATGTACGACATGAAACCTTAATAAATTACTATTTTTTTCCTACTTTTATCAATGGAAAAGATAAGTAAATAATAAATGAAAAAAATATTCATTATACTTCCACTCTTTTTGAGTGGATTTTTATTTTCTCAAAAAAAACCACAAAAAGGCCCGGCAAAAAAAGGTACTGTTGCCAGATTTAATTATCACGATGAATTCAGAAAAATTTCAGATGAAATTATGACTAACGGTACTGCTTATGATAATCTTGGAGAGCTCACCAAAAGAATTGGTCCACGTTTCAGTGCAACTCCAGGTTATACCAAAGCCGTAGAATGGGCAGAAAAAAAATTCAAGGAAATCGGGATTAATATGATCTGGAGACAGGAAGCTAAAGCACCAGTCTGGATCAGAGGAAAAGAATCTTTACAAATCAAAGCCGGAAATGGAGACTGGAAAAACATCAGAATGCTTTCTTTCGGAAATTCTGAAGGAACAGGCGGAAAAGATCTGGTGGGCGAAATCGTTTTAATCAATTCCACATCAGAGCTGAATGCCATGTCAATAGGTCAGTTAAAAGATAAAATAGTTTTTGTGAATGTTCCTATGGACCCGAAAATTATTAATACAAGTGATTCCTATTTACAGGCCGCAAAATCAAAACTAATTTCCGCTTCTGTGATTGCTAAAACAGGTGCAAAAGCATTAATTATAAGGTCACTGACGACTGCTAGTGACGATACTCCTCATGCTAAAATGATTTACTACGAACCAGATGATAAAGTTAAAATTCCAGCTTTATCAATTGGTGTAAGATCTGCAGACGAATTGGAGAAAACCTTAAAGAAACAAAAAGTCACAGCTAAAATCAATATGACCGCCGAATCAAAAGGTGACACTACAAATCCCAATATCATTGCTGAAATTGGAGGTAAAAAAGATTCTAAAGTAATTGTTTTAGGTGCTCAGCTGGATTCGTGGGATATTGGTGAAGGTGCAGTAGATGATGGAACTGGCGTTGTGCAGTGCATCGAAGTGTTAAGAACGCTCAAAGCACTTGGATATGAAAATAACCACACCATCCGTGTAGTTTTGTATGCCAACAGTGAAAACGGAGGGCAAGGTCGTGAGATGTATGCAGCATATGTAAAAAAGAAAGACGAAAAACACGTATTTGCCTTAGGAACTGATGCCGGAGGATATTCTCCCCGTGGGTTTTCATTAGATATGTCCCCGCAGAGAAGAAGACTGGTGTATCCATGGAAAGAATATTTTCTTCCTTATGGCGTTTATGATTTTGACCAGACAGAAGCCATTCAGGATATTTCACCTTTAAAAAAACTCGATATTCCTTTAGCAGAGCTCGTGGTAGACACACAACGATATTTTGATTATCACCACTCCGAACAGGATACTTTTGACAAAGTAAATAAAAGAGAGCTTCTTCTTGGAGCTGTCGCCATAACACAGATGATTTTTATGGTTGATAAAAACTGGTAACAATGAAAAAGATAACAGGAACTTTATTACTTCTTTTTGGAATGTCCGCATTTGGTCAGTCTAAAGAAGATTCTGTCCAGTTCAGAAAAATCTCCACAGAAATTCTGAACAACGGAAAAGGATACAATGAACTGAGAGAACTTACCAAAACTATAGGTAACCGTTTAAGTGGTTCAGAAGCCTATGAGAAATCCGTACAGTGGGCAGCCCAGAAACTTCGTGATGCCGGAGCTGACAAAGTATGGCTTCAGGAAGTGATGATTCCGGTTTGGGTAAGAGGAAAAGAATCATTACAGATTAAAACTTCTAATGGAAAATGGAAAAGTGTAAAAATGCTTTCCCTTGGAAATTCTGAAGGAACCGGAGGAAAAGATCTTTCCGGAGAAATCATCATGGTAAAATCACTGGAAGAATATGACAGACTTCCTGCTGAAAAAGTGAAAGATAAAATTGTGTTTTTCAACTATCCTTTTAGTCAGGAAAATGTACAGACATTCATTTCTTATCGTGATGCAAACCCCTACAGAAGAACTGCCGCTTCATTAACGGCTAAAAAAGGAGGGAAATTTGCCATCGTAAGGTCTCTTTCCTCTGCTTTCGATGATGTTCCGCACACAGGTAACATGCGCTATGACGAAAGTATTTCCAAAATACCAGCTATAACAATCGGAAATACATCAGCTGATGAACTTGAAGCAGTATTAAAAAATCAAAAAGTCACCGCAAAGCTTAATTCCAATTGCGGAATGAAAGGAGAAAAACTTTCCCACTCTGTTATTGGTGAAATTACAGGTAAAAAAGACCAAAATATTATTGTTGTCGGCGGACATCTTGATTCCTGGGATGTCGGCGAAGGAGCCCATGATGACGGGGCCGGAATTGTGCAGAGCATTGAGGTATTAAGAACCTTTAAAAAATTAGGGATTCAGAATAATCATACGATCCGCGCCGTTTGTTTTGCCAACGAAGAAAATGGAACAAAAGGCGGAAAACAATATGGTAAAATGGTCAAAGAAAACAACGAGAAACATATTTTCGCCATTGAATCTGATGCCGGAGGTTTTTCACCACGGGGAATTTCCCTCGAAATGAATGAACCTCAAAGAAACCAGATCAAAAGCTGGGTACATCTGTTTTTGCCTTATGGCGTTTACAACTTTGAAGGAAAATATTCAGGGTCGGATATTGCCCCGCTTCACGAAATGGGAGTTCCTACAGCTGAACTCGTTCCTGATCCGCAACGCTATTTTGATATTCACCATACCGAAGAAGACACTTTTGAAAAAGTCAGCCGGAGAGAATTATTATTGGGTTCTACGGTAATGACACAACTTATTTATATGATTGACAAAAATTGGTAAACAATGAAAAAGATATTAGGAACTTCATTATTACTTTTTGGAATGGCTGCATTTGGCCAGTCTAAAGAAGATTCAGTCCAGTTCAGAAAAATCTCTACAGAAATCCTGAACAACGGAAAAGGATATACAGAGCTTAGAGAGCTTACAAAAAATATAGGCCACCGCTTAAGCGGATCCGAAGCCTATGAAAAGTCTGTAAAATGGGCAGAACAGAAACTTCGTGATGCCGGAGCTGATAAAGTATGGCTTCAGGAAGTGATGATTCCTGTCTGGGAAAGAGGAAAAGAATCTCTGAACATCCAGACTCCCAACGGAAAATGGAAAACCCTTAAAATGCTTTCCCTTGGGAATTCTGAAGGAACAGGAGGAAAAGATGTTTCGGGAGAAATCATCATGGTAAAATCTATGGAAGAATATGACAGACTTCCTCCTGAAAAAGTGAAAGATAAAATCGTGTTCTTCAACTACCCTTTCAGCCAGTCATTTGTAGAGACTTTCAAAGCCTATGGTGATGCTTCCAAATACAGAACAACTGCTGCTGCTTTAACCGCTAAAAAAGGAGGCAAATTTGCCATCGTAAGATCACTGTCCTCTGCTTTTGATGATGTACCTCACACCGGAGCAATGCGTTATGAAGACAAAGTTTCCAAAATCCCTGCGGTAGCCATCGGAAGCACGACTGCAGATGAACTGGAAGCTTTACTGAAAAGCCAGAAAGTTAATGCAAAACTAAACTCCAACTGCGGAATGAAAGGAGAAAAGCTCTCCCACTCTGTTATTGGGGAAATCACAGGTAAAAAAGACCAGAGTGTTATTGTTGTCGGTGGACACCTTGATTCCTGGGATGTAGGTGAAGGAGCCCACGATGACGGAGCCGGAATTGTACAAAGCATTGAGGTTTTAAGAACCTTTAAAAAGCTGGGTATTCAAAATAACCACACCATCAGGGTTGTCTGTTTCGCCAATGAAGAAAACGGAGTAAAAGGTGGAATCCAGTATGGTAAAACGGTAAAAGAGAAAAACGAAAAACATCTTTTTGCTATTGAATCCGATGCCGGAGGCTTTGCCCCAAGAGGCATTGCTCTGGATATGGACTATGCGAAAAGAAATCAGATTAAAAGCTGGTCGAATCTTTTTCTTCCCTACGGAGTTTACAACTTTGAAGAGCGGTTTTCAGGAACAGACCTTTATCCGCTTCACGACATGGGAATTCCAGCTGCTGAGCTGATGCCGGATTCGCAGCGATATTTCGATATTCACCACACAGAAGAAGATACTTTTGAAAAGGTGAACCGAAGAGAGCTTTTACTGGGCGCTACGGCTTTGACACAGATTATTTATATGATTGATAAAAATTGGTAAAATATGAAACCGTCTGTAAGGACGGTTTTCTTTTTAAATATCATAGTATACCATACAACAACAGAAAAACGTAAAATATTATGATACTACGCTTTAATTCAATAGGAACGGGCTTTAGCCCGTATACTTAAAAAGGTATTATCCATTGGCTTTAGATTCTGTGTTAACTTCCAAATATTTTTTATACATTTATATTTATAAAAGCGACCTTGAGTTAGCTTGCGTAGGGTGAACGTCTTTGATTTTTACCCTACTTTCTTCAAAATCTATC